>CAZPGY010000072.1:0-1008 GCA_964586655.1 uncultured Flavobacteriaceae bacterium | reverse complement strand
TGAAGAAAAACCGTGCCAGGATCGCCGTGGCGGCCACCCCGACCCCCGACCAGATTCCGTAGGCCACCCCGACCGGCACACCCCGCTTCAACACGATCGCCAACAACGCAAACGACGTCGCGTAGCCGACCACAATCGGGAACGCCCACCCCCACTTGGTGAATCCCTCCGACGCGCGCAACGACATCGTCGCCGCCACCTCGAACGCGATCGCGGCGGCCAGCAGCAGCCAGGCCATCTATTCGCCGGTGAATTCGGGCCGGCGTTTGGCCATCGCCGCGCTGATGCCCTCCACCAGGTCCTTCGACGGCAGGAACGCGGAGTTCCAGGCGGCGACGTAGCGCAGGCTCGCCGAGACCCGGTCGATGCGCTGCTGGTCGAGAACGTCTTTGATCCCGACCACGGTCAGCGGCGGGTTGGCGGCGATCTCCGCGGCGGTGGCGTGCGCGGCCGCCAGGCATGCCTCGGCGTCGTCGTAGACGTCGTTGACCAGGCCGATCTTCTCCGCGCGGGCGGCGTCGATGTCCTTGCCGGTCAGCGCCAGCTCCCGCAGATGCCCGTCGGTGAGGATCAGCGGCAGCCGGGCGAGGCTGCCCACGTCGGCGACCATCGCCAGCTTCACCTCCCGCACCGAGAATTTCGCGTCGGCGGCGGCGTAGCGGACGTCGACCGCGGAGATCAGGTCCACCCCGCCGCCGATGCACCAGCCCTGCACCGCGGCGACGGTCGGGGTGCGGGCGTCGGCGACCGCGCTGATCGCGCCCTGCATGCGCTGCAGCATCCGGTGGAAATCCATGCGGGCGGCGGCCGACCCGCCGGTGCCGCTCTCACCGAGCACCCCCGACAGCGATCCGCCCATCGCGGGCAGATCCAGCCCGTAGCTGAAGTTGCGGCCCGACCCGGTGAGCACGATCGCGCGCACCTGCGGGTCGGCGTCCAGTTCGGCGAAGACCTGCGGCAGCTCCGCCCAGAACGCCGGCCCCATCGCGTTGCCCTTGCCCGGGCCGA
>CAZPGY010000071.1:0-1018 GCA_964586655.1 uncultured Flavobacteriaceae bacterium | reverse complement strand
CACTGTGAAAGCCGATCCTGCCACCATGACCGAAACCGCACAGTTACCCCCGACACCCCCGCCGGCCCGCTACGGGCGGCAACGCCGGGCACGCAGCCCGCGCCGGCGGGTGGTGATCGCGGTGACGGTGCTGGCGATCGCCGCCGGAACGGTCATCGCGGTCGTCGGCTACCAGCGGTTCAGCCGTGCCGAGGCGTCCGGGAAAATGGTCGGCTACCAGTTGCTCGACGACCAGACGGTGGCGGTCACGATCAGCGTGACCAGGCTGGATCCGGCGACACCGGTGGCGTGCATCGTGCGCGCCCGCGCCAAAGACGGCAGCGAAACCGGGCGCCGGGAGGTGCTGATCCCGGCCTCCACGCAGCCGACGGTGGTGGTGACCACCCGGGTGACCTCCAGTAAACGGCCCGTCGTCGGCGACATCTACGGCTGCGGCACCGATGTGCCCGGCTACCTGCGCGGTCCTTGAGCATCGCCGCCGGCGCGGGAGTTTTTCCCCGCGCCACCGCGCGCCGCGGTGCTATCCTGGTGTCCATACACGGTTCCTGTTGGGACCGTGTATTGCTGCATTAGTGCGGTTTTTCTCGCGGGCGCCCGCCGGCGAGGTTAGAACCGTCCCGAGACGGCAATACACGGGCGAGCCGCGTCGGTCCCGGCAGGTGAACCCACGCAGCCGCCGACAGCGACGTCGCGGAGACACACACACAAGGAGCGTGACACGATGACGGACACTCAGCTGACCTGGCTGACCCAGGAGTCACATGATCGACTCAAGGCCGAACTCGACCAGTTGATCGCCAACCGTCCCGTCATCGCCGCCGAGATCAACGACCGCCGCGAAGAGGGCGACCTGCGCGAGAACGGCGGCTACCACGCGGCCCGCGAGGAGCAGGGCCAGCAGGAGGCCCGGATCCGGCAGCTGCAGGATCTGCTCAACAACGCCAAGGTCGGCGAGGCCCCCACCCAGTCGGGGGTGGCGCTGCCCGGCTCGGTGGTCACGATCTACTACGACGGCGAC
>CAZPGY010000070.1:0-1020 GCA_964586655.1 uncultured Flavobacteriaceae bacterium | reverse complement strand
CCGGTTGTGCCGGACCTGGTTGAAGGGCACTCCCCGGTCTGCGGCGTATTCGCGGGGCAGGCCCAGGACGCGTTCGGCGATGACGTTGCGGGCCATCTCGTTGCTGCCGCCACCGAGCGCCACGGTCTGTCGGGATAAGTAACGCTGGCCCGCCTTGAGCAGGCCCCGGTCGACGTCATCGACGACGCCGAGCGGGCCGGCGACCTCCATGGCGACGTCGACTTCCAGAAAGGTCACGTCGGAGTGGAACAACCGGATGATCGAGGCCGCCGCGGGCGGCAGGTCACCGCTGCGCATGGCACCACTGACGTGGTCGACCAGGCTGTCGCGCACCATACGTCGGGCCAGGACCCGCCCGATCATCCCCCGCGTCTGTGGGTCATCGGCGGTACCGGACTTGTCGGCCAGAGTCAGGAAATCGTCGGCGGACATCTCGGTGCGCTCGGGGCCGCGGCCGCTGGCGTACTCCGAGCCCTGGCCGACCGCACGACGCTCGTGAAACAGCAGTCGCGAGGCGACGTCCCACCCCTTGTTGACTTCACCGACGACGGCGTCGGCACCGACTCGCAGGCCGTCGAAGAATTCCTCGCAGAATTCATCGGAGCCGTCGACCTGCTCGATACGTCGCAGCGTGATCCCGGGGGCGTCGATCGGAACCAAAAACATCGTCAGACCGTCGTGTTTGGGCACCGTCGGGTCGGTGCGCGCCAGCAGCAACCCATAATCGGCGGCGAAGGCACTGGTGCTCCAGGTTTTCGCACCGCTGATCACCCAGCCGTCACCGTCGCGCTCAGCGCGGGTGATGAGCCCCGCCAGATCAGAACCACCGCTGGGCTCGGAGAGCAGTTGGACCAACACCTCCTCACCGCGCAACGCCGCGGCGACATGGTCGCGCTTCTGTTGTTCGCTGCCGGTGTCGAGCAGGGTCGCACAGCAGATGGTGAAGGTCGGAACGTTGAGGATCAACGGCATCTCGTAGCCGGCCGACTCGGTGTCGAAAGCCTTCTGGTAGGCGATGTC
>CAZPGY010000069.1:0-1042 GCA_964586655.1 uncultured Flavobacteriaceae bacterium | reverse complement strand
GAAGATGATGTCGGCGGGGTGTACATGATCCTTGGCGTCTTTCGTCGTGCGGGGGGAGTGTCGTCCTACTGCGGTGAAGCGATCACTGTTGCGCTGGCGGAGAAGATCCGCACACACCGTAAGGTAACGCATCTTTCGGCGGGAATGCGCCCACACCGGGTGGTGATGGCCGCGTTTCGCGACATCGGACGTTGTCGGGCTCGGTGCGGACGAACAGCGCTGCCCGGGCCACCGGTCGGTGGCTCGCCGGGGCGGCGAAGCGCCGGATACGTCCTCATCTGCTGGGCGCCTCTCGCAGGAGCGTCGGTCGGGCCGCCGCATCGCTACGCGGCGTGATGGCCCCGTACCCGGCGGGGGGACGCCGTAAACGTCGCGCCGACCGCCGGCCGGACCGTGGGCGTCGCCGATCGCGCCGACGGCGCTGCACCGGTGAGGTTTATGGTGAACGGGTGACTAGCCACTATGACGTCGTCGTCCTCGGAGCCGGCCCCGGCGGGTATGTCGCCGCGATCCGCGCCGCCCAACTCGGATTGACCACCGCGATCGTCGAGCCCAAATACTGGGGCGGGGTCTGCCTGAACGTCGGGTGCATCCCGTCGAAGGCGCTGCTGCGCAACGCCGAGCTGGCCCACATCTTCACCAGGGACGCCGAGATGTTCGGCATCAGTGGGCAGGCCACGTTCGACTACGGCGTCGCCTTCGACCGCAGCCGCAAGATCGCCGACGGTCGGGTCTCCGGCGTGCACTACCTGATGAAGAAGAACAAGATCACCGAGATCCACGGCTACGGCCGGTTCACCGACGCGCGCACCATCGCGGTCGAGCTCAACGAGGGCGGCACCGAGGAGGTCACCTTCGACAACGCCATCATCGCCACCGGGGCCAGCACCCGACTGGTGCCGGGCACCAGCCTCTCGGAGAACGTGGTCACCTACGAGAAGCTGATCTTGACCCGCGAGCTGCCCGACTCGATCGTCATCGCCGGCGCCGGGGCGATCGGCATGGAGTTCGGCTACGTGCTGGCCAACTACGGCGTCGACGT
>CAZPGY010000068.1:0-1052 GCA_964586655.1 uncultured Flavobacteriaceae bacterium | reverse complement strand
CGCCGCGGTCGCCGACGCCGGCCGGGTGCTCGCCGAGCGGCTGGCGGCGGTGGCGGCCGCCGCCTCGGCCAACCGCGACCGGTTGGCCGCCGACCGCCAACAGCGTGCCGGCGCCCTCGGCCGGCTGCGCGAGGAGGTGGCCACGTTGAACACCCGCATCAGCGAGCTCACCGAGTCCCTGCACCGCGACGAGATGGCCAAGGCGCAGGCCGCGCTGCGCATCGAGCAACTCGAGGAGTCGGTGCTCGAACAGTTCGGGATGAGCGGCGACGACCTCATCGCCGAGTACGGCCCGGCGGTGGGGCTGCCGCCCAGCGAGCTGGAGATCGCCGAGTACGAGCAGGCCCGCGAGCGCGGTGAGCAGGTCAGCGCGCCCGCCCCGATGCCGTTCGACCGGCCCACCCAGGAGCGGCGCGCCAAACGCGCGGAACGCGAACTCGCCGAACTGGGCCGGGTCAACCCCCTGGCGCTGGAGGAGTTCGCCGCGCTGGAGGAACGCTACAACTTCCTGTCCACCCAGCTGGAAGACGTCAAGGCCGCCCGCAAGGACCTCCTCGACGTGGTCGCCGAGGTCGACGCCAAGATCCTGCAGGTGTTCACCGAGGCCTACACCGATGTGGAACGGGAGTTCCGCGACGTGTTCGCCGCGCTGTTCCCCGGCGGGGAGGGGCGGTTGCTGCTCACCGACCCCGGCGACATGCTCACCACCGGGATCGAGGTGGAGGCCCGCCCGCCGGGCAAGAAGGTCAAACGCCTCTCGCTGCTCTCCGGCGGGGAGAAATCGCTGACCGCCGTGGCGATGCTGGTGGCGATCTTCCGGGCCCGGCCGTCGCCGTTCTACATCATGGACGAGGTGGAGGCCGCCCTCGACGACACCAACCTGCGCCGGCTGTTGGCACTGTTCGAGATGCTGCGGTCGCGCTCGCAGCTGATCGTCATCACCCACCAGAAGCCGACGATGGAGATCGCCGACGCGCTCTACGGGGTGACCATGCGCAACGACGGCATCACCCAGGTGATCTCGCAGCGGATGCGCGGCCAGGAACTGGTCA
>CAZPGY010000067.1:0-1075 GCA_964586655.1 uncultured Flavobacteriaceae bacterium | reverse complement strand
TCGCGTTGGTCACCGATCTGGACGCCGGGATCGAGGTCGGCTCCGGGGTGCGCACCGTCGACGTGTTCGCCGAGTTCGCCAAGAACATCGGCCCGTTCAAAGACCTGGTGCGCGCCGCGATCGACCGGGTCGACCCCGAGCGCACCTGCACGCACTGCCGGGCCCACGAGGGCGTGGAGTTGCCGTTCGCGTTGCCCTGAGGCGCGTTCCGGCGCGGGTCTGCCCTACCCGCCGCAGCGGCGGGCCAACGCGGCACGGTCGATCTTGCCGATGCCGCGTCGCGGCAACGCGGCCACCAGGTGCAGCTCCCGCGGCGCGGCGGTGACCTCGAGGGTCTGTGCGACGTGGCTGCGCAGCGCCGCCAGCGTGGGGGCGTCGTGGCCGTCGGCGACGACCACCGCGGCCACCACCCGCTGGCCCCACCGGTCGTCGGGCACCCCGAACACCGCGACGTCGGCCACCGCCGGGTGGGTGCCCAGCGCGGCCTCCACCGGCTGGGGCACCACGGTGAGCCCGCCGGTGCTGATCGCCTCGTCGGCGCGGCCGAGCACCCGCAGCACCCCGGCGTCGACGGCGCCGAGATCGTCGGTGACGAACCAGCCCGCCTCGGCGAACGGATCGGGGAGCGGCGGGTTGCGGTAGCCGCGGGCCACGGTGGCGCCGCCGAGGCGGATGCGGCCGTCGTCGTCGATGCGCAGCCTCACCCCCTCCAGCGGCACCCCGTCGTAGACGCAGCCGCCGGCGGTCTCGCTCATGCCGTAGCTGCGCACCACGGTGATCCCCGCGGCGGTGGCGGCGGCGTGCACCGGCGCCGGTAGCGGCCCGCCGCCGAGCAGCACCGCGTCGAGCTCGGCCAGCGCGGCGGTGGCCGCCGGGTCGGTGAGCGCCTTGGCCAGTTGCGCGGCGACCAGTGCGGTGTAGCGGCGCCCGGACCCGAGGGTGCCGATCGCCGCGGGCAGCCGGGCGGGGTCGAACGTGCCGGCCGGATTCAGCTCGACCGGGGTGGTGCCGGCGAGCAGACTGCGCACCAGCACCTGGATCCCGGCGATGTGGTGGGCGGGCAGGGCCAGCAGCC
>CAZPGY010000066.1:0-1093 GCA_964586655.1 uncultured Flavobacteriaceae bacterium | reverse complement strand
ACGCCCCGGTCACAGCACCTGGTTCAGATGGCTGATCTTCCACTGGTCCCCTTCCCTCTGAGCCGTCAGCAGCCAGCGGGATGCGACGCTGACATCCTGTTCGCCGTCCGCTGACTTACCGCTGTTCTCGACAGCCACCAGGACGTTGGCGCTGCCGTCGTCGTTCCAGCGCTGAATACCCACGCCGACCACCGTTCCGGTGGTCGGCTCACTTCGCGCGATCGCGACCAGGATCTTGTTGGCCTGCTCCCAGTACTCCTTGGCGAAGTCTCCGGTGGCGTGGGCCATGACATTGTCGACATAGTCGTTGGCGTGGAACGGATCCGGCGAGGTGAACACCGTCATGAACGACTGCACATCCGAGAGCACCTCGACATCTCGAAGTGCCGCACGCCGGTGGGTCTCGTGCGAGATCAGCACCAGCGTGCACACCGTGACGGCGGCGACCGCCAGCAGCAGCGCAAGACTCGCGACAACGGCGAACATCCGGCTCGGCGGTACGTCGCGCTCGACGAACAGTGGCCGCTCAGCGGGTCCGATCAACCGGCGCGGGCTCACTCCTCCCCCTCCTCCGGCAGCGGTTTGCTGACCACGACGAGGTCGTCGACGCGCCAGTCCCCCTCCGATTCGGCGAACATGACCCGCACGGTGGCACTGATCAGGCGCTCCTTGCCGGCGGCGCCGCGCTGGCCCTGCAGGAACAGCAGCATCGTCGCCCGGTCCCCGGTGGCGCTGAGCACCGCGGCGTCGGTCACCCGGTAGTAGTTGGGTGCGGGCTTGGAGTCGCGGATGGCGTCTTGCTGCGGGACGAGTTGCTCCCGGTACTTCTCGGTGGCCAACGACTGCGCCCGGCTGAAGTCGGCGTCCAGCGACTCCGGATCGTAGGACAGCATGTCCGCCACGATCTTCGGTCCCTGACGGGCGATCTGCGCCCGGGCCACATCTGACGCATGCTCGCGGCGGTAGACCACCGAATAGCTGGTGGCGGCGGCCGCGACACCGAGTGTGGCCGCAACCAGGAAGACCGCCGCCGCCACGACGCGAATATTCGGCGGCGGCTGCGGCGACTCGCTGCGGTGAACCTCGGTGCGCG
>CAZPGY010000065.1:0-1096 GCA_964586655.1 uncultured Flavobacteriaceae bacterium | reverse complement strand
CTGGGGGCGTAGGCCATGTAGGCGGTGACGTTGGCCTCGGCGTGCTCGCCGTTGATGACGACCTCGTCGACGCTGGCCACCATCGGGTAGCGGTCGGCCTTTTTCACCCGCTGGTGGATGTCGGCCCACTTGGCGTCGTCGTAGTTGACGTAGCTGTCGCGGGTGGTGCCACACGTGATGGAGCGCAGGGTGGTCAGGTCCCCCTTCTGCAGCGCCACGTCGAACTCGTGGATGGTCTCGCGGACCAGCTCCCGCTGGGAGGCCACCTTGGGTTTGGAGTCGCGGGTCATCAACACCGTGGCCAGCACCGCGATCGCCGCCAGCGCCAGGACGATCAACGTCACCGCCAGCACCCAGCCCCAGCTGTTGTGCAACTGCGGGGCCAGCTTGCTGCCGCGCGGCGGGATCGCCTGCGGGGGCACCTTGCCCGCCTGCGGGGCGAACACCTCGGTCTCGGGGTCTTCGGTCGGCGGCAGCACCTGGGTGGCCCCGGCGTCGAAACCCGGGGCGGTGAACCGGCGTTCCGGCTGCTCGGCGGGTGGCTCCTCGCCGCTGCCCAGGATCTCGGTGGGCGGATCCGCCGGCGCGTCGACCCGGTCGGTGACGGCGTCGCTGTCCATGTCGGGCTCCGACGGCGCAACCGGATCGGTGGTCTCGCCGTCGCGATTGGACCCTGTGGGGTTCGCCATGGTGGTGCTGTCCCTCCGTCAAAAACTAGTTAGGAGCTTACGACCCTGGTGCGGCACGGCAGAATGGACACCATGGCACTCACCGGTGATCTTCTGCGCCCCGATCCGATCCTGCTGCCCGCCGAGACCGACGTGGAGGCGCGGTTGGCTGCTGGCGACCATCCTGCCATCGTGGCGGCCGCTCATCCGGCTGCCTCGCTGGTGTGGGCGGTATTGGGTGAGAACGCCCTCGGTGAGGACAAGGTCATCACCGCCTACGCCTACGCGCGCACCGGGTATCACCGTGGACTCGACGCGCTGCGCCGCAACGGCTGGCGCGGGCACGGCCCGGTGCCCTACGACCACGAGCCCAACCAGGGTTTTCTGCGCTGCGTGGCGGTGCTGGCCCGCGCCGCCGACACGATCGG
>CAZPGY010000064.1:0-1097 GCA_964586655.1 uncultured Flavobacteriaceae bacterium | reverse complement strand
CCCGCCGAGATCGCCGCGCTGCTCGACGCCGCCGACGGCACGATCCGGATGGTGACGCTGGCCCCGGAGCTGCCCGGCGCGCACACCGCGATCCGCCAGTTGATCGACGCGCAGGTGGTGGTCGCACTCGGGCACACCGACGCGACCTATGACCAGACCCGGGCGGCCCTCGACGCGGGCGCCACCGTGGGCACCCACCTGTTCAACGCGATGCGTCCGGTGCATCAGCGCGAGCCCGGACCGGTGCTGGCGCTGCTGGAGGACCCGCGGGTCACCGTGGAGCTCATCGCCGACGGGGTGCACGTGCACCCGGGCCTGATCCGGCGGGTGATCGACACCGCCGGGCCGCACCGGGTGGCGCTGGTGACCGACGCGATGGCCGCGGCCGGCTGCGCCGACGGACGCTACGACCTCGGCGGGCAGGCCGTCGACGTCGCCGGCGGGGTGGCCCGCATCGCCGGGACCACCACCATCGCCGGCAGCACCGCCACCGGTGCGCAGCTGCTGCGTGCCGCGGTGCAGCACTCCCCGTTGGGTTTCGACGCGGCGTTGGCGGCCGCGACCCAGATGACCGCCACCACCCCGGCGCGCACGCTGCGCCTGTCGAGGGTCGGCAGTCTGCGGCGCGGGCTGCGCGCCAACCTGGTGGTGCTCGACGGGCATCTGCAGGTGCGCCGGGTGATGGTCGACGGGCGGTGGGCGCCCGAGGCGGTCTGCTAGCGTCGGGCCCGTCAACACCTGACACCGGACGAGGGGCGCCGTACCCGGCCAGCGACAAGACGGCGTCGACGGAGGTGGGTGATGGCCTGGCTGATTCTCGTGCTCTCCGGGGCGTTGGAGGCGGTGTGGGCGACCGCGTTAGGCCGCTCCGACGGGTTCTCCCGCCCGGTGCCGACACTGGTCTTCGCGGTCACCTCGGTGCTGTCAGTCGTGGGGTTGGCGTTCGCGATGCGCGAGTTGCCCACCGGCACCAGCTACGCGATCTGGGTGGGCATCGGGGCGTCGCTGACGGTGGCCTACGCCATGATCACCGGCGCCGAGGCGGCGTCGGTGGCGAAGGTGCTGCTCATCGGCGGGGTCATCGGGTGTGTGATCGG
>CAZPGY010000063.1:0-1110 GCA_964586655.1 uncultured Flavobacteriaceae bacterium | reverse complement strand
CCCCGGCGGTCTGCCCGATCTGCGCCGACGAACGCCAGTGGGTGCCCGCCGAGGGACAGCAGTGGACCACGCTGGCGGAATTGGCCGCCGAGGGAACTGCTACCTACACCGTCGAGTTGGAACCGGGGCTGCTTGCCATCGGCGCCACCCCGAAGTTGGGGATCGGCCAGATGACCAAAGTGGTCTGTACGCCGGAGGGTTCGCTGCTGTGGGACCCGTCGGGGTTCGTCGACGACGCCGCGATCGAGGTGGTGCGCGCCCACGGCCCGGTGCTGGGGATCGCGGCCAGTCATCCGCACATGTTCGGCGCCCAGGTCGAGTGGAGTCACCGACTCGGCTCGGTGCCGGTGTATGTCAACGCCGCCGACGCCGCCTGGGTGCTGCGCCCGGACCCGGTGATCCGGCAGTGGTCGGACACGTTGACGCTCACCGAGTCCTTGCGGCTGGTTCAGGTCGGCGGTCACTTCCCGGGCAATGCCGTCGCCTGGTGGCGTGACGGTGCCGACGGGCGGGGTGTGCTGCTCACCGGCGACACCGTCTTTCCCAACCCGGACCGCTCGTCGGTGGGGTTCATGCGCAGCTACCCCAACTTGATCCCGCTGTCGGCCGCGGTGGTGGCCCGCATGGCCGCGACGTTGGCGACGATACCGTTCGACACCGCCTACGGGTTGTTCACCAACGCGATCCCCACCGGCGCCCACGATGCGGTGCAACGCTCTGCACAGCGCTATATCGCCTGGGTGCGTGGCGATTACGACGCGTTGACCTGAACTGGGTCGCGCGGCTACTCGACGGTGACCGACTTGGCCAGATTCCTGGGCTTGTCCACGTCGTAGCCGCGGGCCTGGGCGACGCCGGCGGCGAACACCTGCAGCGGGATCGTCGACAGCAGCGGCTGCAACAAGGTGGCGATCGCTGGGATTTCGATGAGGTGGTCGGCGAACGGGCGCACGGTCTCATCGCCTTCCTCGGCGATGACGATGGTGACCGCGCCACGCGCCTGGATCTCCCGGATGTTGGAGAGCAGCTTGGCGTGCAGCACCGCCATCTTCGGTGACGGCATGATCACGATCACCGGCAGATCGTCCTCGATCAGCGCGATCGGGCCGT
>CAZPGY010000062.1:0-1111 GCA_964586655.1 uncultured Flavobacteriaceae bacterium | reverse complement strand
ACGCGAATATTCGGCGGCGGCTGCGGCGACTCGCTGCGGTGAACCTCGGTGCGCGCCAGCAGGTCCGCGAAAGTACGTCCGCGGCGGTCCCGTAGCGGCCACAGCCAGCCGGCGAAGACCGGCACGGTGTCGAGCAGGTGGGCCAGGTCGCGCAGCAATAACCGCACCGGGCCGGCCGGCGCGGCGCCGCCCCGGGACACCACCTCGATGCCGGTGACCGCCCGGCCCAGGCTCCAGCCGGTGATCGGCGGCAGCAACGACCGGTTCACCGCGGTCGCCAGGATCGCCAGCCCGCCGATCGTCACCGCGATCCACCACCACACCCCGCGTACCGGGACGCTCAGCGCGGCCAGGACCGCCGTCGACACCACCATCGCGCCGGGCAGCAGGTCGATTCCGAGGGCGGTCGCGCGGCTGCGCCAACTCGCCGGCCGGGCCGGCGGCGCGTCGGTCACGGCGTCGGTCATCGAGCGACCTGGTCGAGTCTGGCGATCCGGAATTGACCGTCTTCGCGGACCATCTGCGCCCGCAGCCGGTAACCGACCTCCTTGCCCTGCGTTTCGACGTTGTCGACCTTGACGCGGAAAGCGACCAGGACGTCGACCGAGCCGTCCTCGTTGTTGCGCTCCACCGCGGCGCCCATCTCGGTCAGCTCGACATGCACCTTCGCCGCCCGGTACGCCTGCACGAAGACCTCCGAATACAGCATGGCCTGGGTTCGGAACTCGCCGGCGGCGCAGTCGAGGATCTTCTGTTGTGCGGCGGCGACGTCCTCGCCGTCCGGCGCCTGGGTGGCCAGTACGCAACGCTTCGCCGCGGCGACAGCCTCCGCGTTGTCGCGCGCCAGGGCCGCACTGGCGGCGTGGTCGCGCAGCCCCAGATACCCCGCTGCCACCAGGCCCGCCGCGAGCACGATCAGCAACGCACAGCAGGCCACCAGCGTGCGCCGACCGACTCGCGACGGCGCAGTACCCGCCACATCGGCCTCATCCGGCTCGACCGGCTCGGTCGTCGTCGCTGCTGCGGTGTCCTCGATCGTTGGGTCTGCGGTATCTGCGGTCTGCTGCTCCCCGTCCTCGCTCACTGGAACGGTGCCAGCATCCCCTTCCAT
>CAZPGY010000061.1:0-1128 GCA_964586655.1 uncultured Flavobacteriaceae bacterium | reverse complement strand
TGTCCCGTCCTAAAATAGGTTGACTAAAAATTGAATAGTAAACATCAAAAACAGTCAACGTATGGGAAAAGAAAAAAACACCCCCTGTCGAAAAAGGAGTGGTAAAAAAGTATCTTATGAGTTTAAGATTTTCGTCATTGAGCAAATTAACAATGGACAAATTTCGTTAAATTACGCTTCCAAAAAGTATAATATATCGAGAAGTACGATAGCTTATTGGCGAAAGAAGTTAAGTAGTTATGCATCAAATCAAAAAAGCATGGGATTGAAAGAAGAAAATAAGCGGTTAAAGGATCAGATAGAAGGGTTAGAGCTGGTTAAAGAAATGCAACAAGATATCATCGCTGAATTTGAAAAATTAACAGGAAAGGAACTCTCAAAAAAGTCGTTACCCGGATACTTAGCCGAAGAGATACGAAAAAACAAGAAAAAACTTTCAAAGTAAAGTACTTGTATGAAGTATTCGGGATATCAAAACAAGCGTATTACCAACGAATAAAGCGACAAAAGAAACAGATTCAAATAGAGGAAATCGTTTTGCAACAGATTGCTTTAATCAGAAAAGAAAGACCCAAAACCGGAGGAAGAAAACTGTATAAAGAGCTCCAGCCTTTCTTTAAAAAACATGATATTAAAATGGGAAGAGATAAACTATTTACGTTATTAAGAAGGAATAATCTATTGGTTAAAAAGACCAAACGTTTTCATATTACAACGAATTCAAAACATTTCTTCTATACTTCTCCTAATCTACTAAAAACGACGAAGATTACTCATGCAGAACAGGTTTTTGTTAGCGATATTACCTATATCAAAACGGATAATGGACATGCTTATGCAGCGATAGTAACGGATGCCTATTCAAAAAAAATAATGGGTTGGCAATTAGCCGATAATATGGGCGTAACCATGGTTAAAGAAGCGTTAGAAATGGCACATAAAAACTGCATCTTCAATACCGATTCTATTATCCATCATAGCGATAGAGGAATTCAGTATTGTTGTCCGGATTATACCAACTTTGCAAAGCAAAAAGGGTTTGAGATGAGTACGACACAAAAGTATGATCCTTACGAGAATGCTGTAGCAGAGCGAATAAATGGAATTTTAAAATATGAGTTTGGCCTG
>CAZPGY010000060.1:0-1155 GCA_964586655.1 uncultured Flavobacteriaceae bacterium | reverse complement strand
AACCGCCCGGCGGCAGCGTCGACCGCGCCGAGCGGCCCACCGTGGCCGGGGTGAGCATCCCGTTTGCGGTGCACAACGCCAACAAGCGCAGCGTCATCCTGGATCCTCGCGACCCGGCGGATCGGCGCCGGTTCGCCGAGTACGTCGCCACCGCCGACATCCTCATCGACAGCGGGGTGCCCGGCCGCGCGGCGGCCTACGGGGCGTCGGCCGCCGAACTCGCCCGGCGCCACCGGCATTTGGTGGCGGTCACGGTGAGCCCGTTCGGCGCGACCGGTCCGCGGGCGCAGTGGCAGGCGACCGACGCGGTGTTCTATGCGCTCTCCGGGGCGTTGTCGCGCTCGGGGCCGACCACCGGCACACCGGTGCTGCCGCCGGCGGGGATCGCCTCGGCCACAGCCGCCGTGCAGGCGTGCTGGGCGACCCTGGTCGCCTACTATCACCGGTTGCACTGCGGGGTGGGCGATGTCCTCGACTTCTCCTGCTTCGACGCGGTGGCGACCGGATTGGATCCGGTGTTCGGCACCCACGGCCAGACCGCGGCCGCTCAACGCGGCCCGCAGCGGTGGCGGGGGCGACCGAAAAACCAAGACGCCTACCCGATCTTCGCGTGCGCTGACGGCTACGTGCGGATCTGTGTGATGTCGCCCCGCCAATGGCACGGCCTGCGTGCCTGGCTGGGGGAGCCGGTCAAGTTCCAAAGTCCCGAGTTCGACCGGATCGGTGCTCGGTTCGCCGTCTGGCCGCAGATCGCGGTGCTCGTCGCCGAGTTGTTCGCCGCGCACACCATGGCCGAGCTGGTGGCCACCGGGCAGGCTCACCGGGTGCCGATCGCGGCGGTGTTGCCGCCCGCGCAGGTGCTCACCGCCGAGCATTTCACCACGGTCGGCGCGATCAGCGGCGCCGAACTCGCGCCGGGGCTGCCCGTTGCGGCGCCGGTCGGTTATTTCCGTGTCGACGGGCACCGCGCCGGCTGGCGCACCCCGGCTCCGGAGCCGACTACGGCTGAAATAGACTGGGCCGCACCGGCCCTCGATGCTGCGCTACCGAGCACGGTGGATCCCACCGGCTATCCGTTCGCCGGGTTGCGCGTCATCGATCTGGGCATCATCGTGGCCGGCGGGGAGACCAGCCGGCTCTTCGCCGACCTGGGGG
>CAZPGY010000059.1:0-1199 GCA_964586655.1 uncultured Flavobacteriaceae bacterium | reverse complement strand
GTCCAACAGGGCGTTTCATTGTTGGCTCTGCGAGCCCAACGAAACGCTAGTTGTTAGGTGCTTTTCATTAATTTCCTATAATAGATTTAACATAATATCAATGGATTCTCTTAACTCCAATTCACTGTAAGACCTTGCAGTTTCTTCTGGGTGGTGAATGGCATTTCTTATAAAAATTGGAAGTGGCTCTATCACATTATCTCCTACGTTTGTACGATTAAAGCTTTGTGTTGCAGTAAACTGTTTTGAGGGTATTGTAGAATCGTTGCCCAATATTCCCTTTAAACCACCGTAGCCTACGTGGTTTTTTATTTCTAAGGCTGCGAACAATTCTATGTGAAGAAGTTCATCAACAATATTGTATGCGAGATAATTTATTAAATTTATACTTGGATTTTTTAAACTATTAGGATAATATCCAATTCTTTCCCCGATTTCCAAATCATCACCTAATTCTTCTCTACTAACTTTTAGAACGATGCTAGTCTCATCATCTATCCCTTGCAATATATAGGGTGAATGTGTTGCTATTATAAATTGAATATCCAAACCATCAAATGTTTGCTTTAAAAATTTTAAATACTTTTTCTGCCATATCGGATGTAGGCTGGTTTCAGGTTCATCAATTAAAATAATCCCATTTTCTAATCTTCCTAGGTTTTTTAGAAGGTTACCAACTCTAAAAATTATTTGCTTCTCACCAGTAGAGAACGAGTTTAAGTCAACATCATTTTCCAGCCCGTCTATGAAAATTATCTTCTTTTCTCCATCTTTGTTAATGATTTCTTTGAATTTTTTTGAACCATTATACATATTTTCAAAAGCATTAGTAAAACGCTCTAATTTTCTTTTATAGTCGGGTATTCTACCATTATTCGTAACGAAGTCCGCAATATAAGCATCATCCTCAGCTTTTATATTTACTAATAATTGAGGGATAATTTTACCTAATTCTTCATTTTTTTCTTTTGGTTGTTCATCTTCATCTGCTGTGATGGCGGTTGCTGATGTAATTTTTTCAATTTTGAAGTCGGTATTTATAATATCATAAATTATTTTTCTGATTCTCCGCAAACACACCTAATATTTTTAGTATATTAGCGCTCAAAAAGCAGGGATTATGAACATATTCAGTTTTACGGCTCATTTCGGCTGAGGGTAAAAGAACTTTCCGCTAAGCGATAGACTGTATGTAAACA
>CAZPGY010000058.1:0-1220 GCA_964586655.1 uncultured Flavobacteriaceae bacterium | reverse complement strand
CCGCGAGGTGGGGCACAGCCCGAAAACCGTCGCCGGGTTGATGCGGTTCACCCGGGCGCGCACACGCATCGCCGCGGCCGCCCGCACCGGCCGCGTCGACCTCGCAGCGATCGCCCTGGACACCGGATACAGCGACCAGGCGCACCTGACCCGCGAATTCAGCCGGTTCGCCGGCATCGCCCCCCGCCGATGGTTGGCCGAGGAGTTCCGAAACATTCAAGACGGCGGCCACACCGCGCAGGCACCGTGGTGCGATGACCACGCAATCCTCACCCCCCAATCCGACGGTCTGGCTCACCCTGCAGGCCCATGACGCCGCCGCGCTGATCGACTACTACACCACGACCTTCGGTTTCGTCGTCGCCGCCCGCTACGACGGCGACGACGGCACCGTCGCCCACGCCGAACTGCGCTGGCCCGAAGGTGTCGGCGGGATCATGATGGGCAGCCACCGGCCCGGCCGGCTCTGGTGCCGCGAGCCGGGGTCCGCCGGTGGCTACATCGCCACCGCCGATCCCGACGCCCTGTACCGCCGGGTCTGCGACCGTCACGCCGACGTGGTGATGCCGCTGGCCGACACCGACTACGGGTCCCGCGAGTTCGCGGTGCGCGACCCGGAGGGCAACCTCTGGTCGTTCGGCAGCTATCCGGGCGCACCCACCCCGGCCGGCAAGGCACAATGAACGGGTGACAACGACGCGGCGCAGGGTGCTGATCCTCGGCTCGACCGGGTCGATCGGCACCCAGGCGCTGCAGGTCATCGCCGCCAACCCGGACCGCTTCGAGGTGGTGGGGCTGGCCGCCGGCGGTGGCAACCCGCAGTTGCTCGCCGCCCAGCGCGCCGAGACCGGGGTGGCCAACGTCGCCGTCGCCGACGAGCGTGCCGCCGCGCCCCTCGGTGACGTGCCCTACAGCGGCGCCGACGCCGTCACCCGCCTGGTGGAAGACACCGACGCCGACGTCGTCCTCAACGCCCTGGTGGGTGCGTTGGGACTGCGGCCGACGCTGGCGGCGCTGGCCACCGGGGCGCGCCTGGCGCTGGCCAACAAGGAATCACTGGTCGCCGGCGGACCGCTGGTCACCGCCGCGGCGGCGCCGGGCCAGATCGTGCCGGTGGACTCCGAGCACTCCGCGATCGCGCAGTGCCTGCGCGGCGGGCGCCCCGACGAGGTCGCCCGGATCGTGCTCACCGCCTCCGGAGGACCGTTTCGGGGCTGGAC
>CAZPGY010000057.1:0-1221 GCA_964586655.1 uncultured Flavobacteriaceae bacterium | reverse complement strand
GACAGCGGCCTTCGGCGGCGGGTGAGCAGGGGTGACGACGTTGGCCCGCACGTCAGGTTTGTGGTGGTTGGCCGCGCGCATGCCCACCGCCAGCGCGATCGCCAGCGTCAGCACCCCGATCACGAACAGCGCCGCCACCCCGCCGGTGACCAGCATCGGTTTACGTTCCCGCGGCTGGGCGGCCGTGCTGAAGTCCAGCAGTCGGGAGTCGACGAGTTCGGGGTCGTCGACGACGTCCAGCAGCCCCGAGGGGAGGTAGCCGCTGTCGGTGAAGTCCGGGACCGCGCTGTAGGCCAGCGGCACGTTGTCGGCGGTGGCGTTGTAGTCCACGTCACCGGGCGGGACGTAGGCGTAGCCCGCACTGACCAGCGCCGGGGACACCGCGCCGGTACCGGGGTCCTGCGCCCACGCCAGCGCCCGAGTCGACGAGGAGAACAGCGGCGCATGAGCGCTGGCCAGCGCCGCCCCACGGGCCAGCGCCATGTCGGGTTCCTCGGGCGCGCTGACCGGCAGCGGGCTGGCCTTGTCCAACTCCGGTTTGATCATCGCGACGTTGACGCCGCCCGAGCCCACCACGAACAGCCCCTCGGGACGCGACTCCAGCTTCTCCGCGCCGGCAGCCATCTCCGTCAGCTCCGCGACCGCCCGATCGTCGTCGGCTGACAGCGGCTGCCGGCGGATTTCGGCGATCGAGCCGTCATCGGAGCTGACCACCGCGAGGGTGGCCGCCTCCGGCTCTACGAACAGCAGTGCCGTTCGGGCGTGCCTGGTCGCGCTGCCCACCGCCTGGGCCAGCGCAGCGGCAGCCAAAAAGGCCGACACCAGCATCACGTTCTCGACCTTGTGACCGACCAAGGCCTCCCGAAGCGCGTTCGCCTCGGCCGGGTTGGTCCAGGTCACACCCGTCGAACTGAGCTGGTAGCCACCCTCGCGAGCACCTTCGCGGGTGCCCAGGATCGCCGATACCACCCGCTCCGGTGCGCTCTGGGTATCGGCGGCGACCTCGAAGTCGTCGTGCTCCACGGTGACCCCGTCACCGCTTTCGCCTTCCACCAAGACCATGCGGACCGTCGAGGGGGCGACCGACACCCCGAGAACGATGTCCACGAAACCTCCACCTGCTGCTGTTTCGGCCAGTCATGAGGGCCGGACCCCCGCCAGGGCCAGCCGATACCGGCTTCATCGCAGCCGCGTGGCGACTGGCAGATCCGAAGGGCTAAC
>CAZPGY010000056.1:0-1224 GCA_964586655.1 uncultured Flavobacteriaceae bacterium | reverse complement strand
GGCGGGTTGGATGGGGACATGCAACTACCGCAACGCCTGGCGAGGTTCAACCGCCACGTGACCAACCCCATCCAACGCCTGTGGGCGGGCCGCGCACCCGGGTTCGGCATCCTCGAGCACACCGGGCGCCGCTCCGGCACCGTCTACCGCACCCCGTTGAACGTGTTCAGCACCGACGATGGGGTCGCGATCCTGCTGACCTACGGACCGGACCGAGACTGGTTGAAGAACCTGCGCGCCGCCGGCGGGGGCCGCTTGCAGCGCCACGGCCGCACCGTCGAGGTCACCGACCCACGGGTGGTCAGCAAAGCCGAGGCCGCCGAGCACGTCAGCGAGCGGTCCCGCCGGTTGTTCGACCGGCTGCCGTTCGACAACGCCGTGTTGCTGACCAAGAAGGGCTGAGCGGTGAAGTTCTCCCAGCGCCGCGCCGAATTCAACCGGGTGGTCACCAATCCGCTGTTCCGACCGATCTCCGGCTGGGTGCCGCTGTGGTCGATCGTGGAGCACACCGGCCGCAAATCCGGCACGACCTACCGCACCCCGGTGTCGATGTTTTCCACCCCCGACGGGGTGGCGGTGGCGCTGGTCTACGGCCCCGACCGCGACTGGCTGAAGAACCTGCAGGCCGCGGGCGGCGGGAAGGCCAAGATGTACGGCAAAACGTTCCCGGTGACCAACCCGCGGGTGGTGCCCACCGCCGAGGCGGTCACGCAGATGAAGGCCCCGTGGGCACAGATCCTCGACCGCGCCGACGTCGACTACACGCTGCTGCTCACCCGCGGCTGAGCCCGGCGCTCACTCCAACAGCCGGCGCTTCTGTTCCAAGAACTCCTCGCCGGTGAGCACACCGTCGTCGCGTAGCGCGGCGAGCTGACGCAGTTCGGCGGCGATCCCGCTGCGCGTCGCCGGGCTGGCCACCGTCTCGGCGACCGCCGCCTCGGCGGCCTCCTTGGCGACCTGCCCGACCTTGCCGCTCTTGAGCCCGCCCAGTGACCCCGGGGCGGGGCTGACGCTGCCGGCCAGGGCCCGCCCGAGCATGCTGGCCAGCGCCAGGTTCCGGAACGCCACGCCGGAGGCGCCGGTCACCGCCGGGCCGGCGGCCGACATGGGCAGCGCGACGGCGACGGGGGCGATCGCCGGGGCGTTGGCGCCCCAGGCCGGCGGCACCGACAGCCCGGCGTTCTGGTGGGCGTTGCCCATCGCCCCCTCGGTCCACGGCCACAT
>CAZPGY010000055.1:0-1298 GCA_964586655.1 uncultured Flavobacteriaceae bacterium | reverse complement strand
GCAGGTCCTGCTGGGTCCCCATAAGCAGAACACGCTACCGCAACACCGCGCCGCGACGCCGTGCGCGCAGCTTAGCCGAACTGCACCGGACACCGTCCGCAGGTAAAGTAACGGATGCCGCGCGGTCGCAGGATGGCGGCAATCACACCACAACAATGCGGCGAGTCTTAGTGTTTTGCCAATATCGAAGGTAAGCTTCGGCCCAGTCGTGTTCTCGACGGGCCCACCGACGGCGATGAGAGAGGGTTTTGATGGCGACCGCTGCGATCGGCTTCATCTGGCTGCTTGCCGGAATGCTGGTGCTCGCCGTGGCCCTCTACACCGTCCTGTACTTGGTCAGACGATGGAAGAACGCCATGGAAGTCGGCGACGACGCGGATTATGGCGAACTGCTCGCAACACTCTCGGAAAGTTCGGTACGCCGTCACTTCAACCCCTATCTCGACATCGAATGGGACTCCCCAGAACTCACTGTCAAGCCGGATGACCCGCGCTGGGTCCTTTCGCTCACGGATCCGTTGGGGCGCCACCCCTGGTATCGTGCGCAGCCCTTGGAGAAGCAGATCGCGATGGGCATGTGGCGACAGGCCAACATGGCCAAGGTCGGCGTGCAGTTCGAGGGAATCTTGGTGCGCGGCCTCATGCACTACACATTCTGGATACCGAATGGCTCACCCGAGTATCGCTACTGCTTGCACGAGTCCATCGAGGAGTGCAACCACACCTTGATGTTCCAGGAACTCGTCAACCGGATCGGGATCGATGTCCCTGGGATGCCGCGGTGGTTACGGCTGCTATCACCCCTTGTGCCGCTGTACGCCGGTCCGTTGCCTAATTCGTTCTTCTTTGGGGTCCTTGCAGGTGAGGTCCCATTTGACCACCTGCAAGCGCATGCGCTGCGCGCAGATCAGTCAATACACCCGGTCATTAGGAAGATGATCGGCATCCATGTCGCCGAAGAGGCGCGTCACATCTCGTTTGCCCATAAGTACCTGGAGCGTCGAGTGCCTCAACTGTGGTGGAGCAGCCGATTCGCTCTATCGCTGTACGTGCCGGTCGTCATGCGGATGCTCGGTCAGTCCATGGTCGTGCCGCCCCGCAAGTTCTTCCGCAAGTTCGGCATTCCACGGTCGGCACGCCGGGAGTGGTTCTTCGGTACACCGGATTCACTCCAAACATGGCGGGACATGTTCGCTGACGTACGGATGTTATGCACCGATCTCGGGCTGATGAATCCCGCTGCACGGTTGATGTGGCGGTTGTGCCGCATCGACGGATCCCCGTCCCGATACCGCGGC
>CAZPGY010000054.1:0-1334 GCA_964586655.1 uncultured Flavobacteriaceae bacterium | reverse complement strand
GTCATCACCCTCGTGCACCACATGTTGGTGGACGGCGAATCGGCGATGGAGACCACCGGCTACATGTTGATACCCGGCGACCTGAGCTCCCTGCCCGCTCGCTACCCGCCGGAGACCTCCACGTTCGCCGACCGCCCCGCGGCGGTCCTGGCCGACGCCGCCCACCGCAAGGGACGACGGCTCCGGCGACTGCCCGCCCTCATGGCCCGGTCGGTGCGCACCGTGCGCGCGGAACGCGAGCACCGACACTTGCAGGTCAAAGCGCCACGCACGGTGTTCAACTGCACGTTGTCGGGAACCTCGACCACCGCACTGGCGACCCTGCCCCTCGACGAGCTCCGTCAGGTCGGCGACTGCTTCGCGGTGACGATCAACCACATCCTGTTGTCCTGCGTGGCCGCAGCCCTGCGCCGGGTGCTGGAGCACCGCGGCGCGGTCCCCGAGGCGCCCCTGGTGGCGGCGGTGCCCTACGCCATGCGCGACGCCGACACCTCCGACTACATCACCGAGGGCGTCGGCACCACCACCGTGCTGCGGGTGAGCCTCAACGACGACATCGCCGATCCGGTCGAACGCCTGCGGGCCATCGCCGACCATGCCCGCGCGGTCAAGGAGGTGAAAGAACGCCGCGGGGTCAACCTGTTCCGCCACTGGAACGAATACGCCCCGGGGCGGCTGGTGACCGCGATGTTCCGGCTGATCGAGCGGTTCGGCCTGGCCGAACGAATCTCCTGGCCGTGCAACGTGATCGTGTCCAACGCCAGCGGTTTCGTCGCCGACGATCCCGTCTTTCTCAATCTGCCGGCACCGCGCTTCTATCCGGCCGGGCCGCTCTACCACGGGATGGGGCCCAGCGTGCTGGCGATCACCTGGATGAACAATCTGTGTCTGTCGGTGACCGCCGACCGCCGCCACGTCGCCGACGCGGCCGACATCACTGCCGGCATCGAGGAGGAGTTCGCCACCCTGGTCGCCCGGGCGAGGCACGCCGCCGCCGCGGGCTGACCACCCCGGCGGGGGAACGGCGCTCGCGCTAACCTCACACCTATGAGCCCAGTCGACGCTGCCCCAGTCACCCAGGACGTCATCGTGGTCGGCGCCGGTTTCGCCGGCGTGGCGACCGCCCAGCGGCTGGCCCGCAAGGGGGTGCGGGTGCTGTTGATCGACAAGAACAACTACCACCAGTTCCAGCCGCTGCTCTACCAGGTCGCGACCGCCCAGATCGGGACCTCGGAGGTGGCCCGCCCGCTGCGCGCCATCTTCCGCAGGCACCGCCACGTGCGGGTCGTCATCGACACGGTCACCGCCGTCGACCCCGTCGCCAAGGAGGTCAC
>CAZPGY010000053.1:0-1340 GCA_964586655.1 uncultured Flavobacteriaceae bacterium | reverse complement strand
TAATCAATAGCGTCCTAAACGTTTATAAAAAAGGAGAGAGAAATTTACCTCAAATCGAGTAGATTTGGGTTGAAACAAAACCCCTCTCTCCAATGGCAAATATAACGTTGTTTTCTCAGATTATTAATAAGCTTAACCGTTCATCTTTCAATAAATTGGTCAAGGAAAAGAAGACCGACAAACATGCTAAGGGCTTCAATAGCTGGACACATTTGGTTTCTATGCTTTTTTGTCAATTTGCTAAAAGCCAATCCGTTCGAGATATTAGCAACGGCCTTCGTTCTGCTACGGGAAACTTAAATCATTTGGGCGTAGCAAAAGCGCCGTCCAAATCTACCGTTAGCTATCAAAACAAAAGACGTGATTGGGAGCTTTTCAGGGATTATTATTATAAACTGCTCCACACATTAGGACAGCAAGCCTATCAAAAGCGGGTTAAATTCAAAATAAAATCAAAGATATTCCTATTAGATTCTACCACTATAAGTTTGTGCTTAAGCTTGTTCGATTGGGCGAAGTATAAGACCGCAAAAGGGGCCGTTAAAATGCACACATTGCTGGATTACGACGGGCATCTGCCGGCCTATGTAAACATCACCAATGGAAAAACGGCAGACAATAAAGGCGCCTATGATATACCGTTATTAAAGGGAAGTGTTGTGGTTGCAGATCGTTTTTACAACGATTTTTCATTGCTTAAGGTTTGGGACAGCAACGAGGTGTTTTTTGTGGTCAGGCACAAGGAAAACATCCAATTCAAGAGCATCAAAGAAAATGAACTTCCTGAGGACAGGCATCAACATATCCTTAAGGATGAAATTATTGAATTGACTGGTGCTCAATCGAAAAAGAAGTATCCTAAAAGGCTCAGAAGGGTTGCTATATGGGATGATAAAAACAATCAAGAGATAGAACTAATCACCAACCAAAAGTCTTGGACAGCAAACACAATAAGCGAGCTTTACAAGGCTAGATGGCAGGTAGAAATATTTTTTAGGGAAATCAAACAACTATTGCACATTAAATCCTTTGTAGGAACTTCAGAAAATGCTGTAATGATCCAAATCTGGACGGCTTTAATTACAATACTTGTCCTAAAAGCATTAAAAGCGATAGGAAAATACCCTTGGCATTTATCTAATTTGGTGGCTTTTATCAGATTGAATCTTTTTGTTAAAATAGACCTTCAAAAATGGCTTGATGAGCCTTTTATTGAGCCTGAGCCGCCATCTGAAAATTTATCACAGGGGGTTTTGTTTTGAAAAATGAAGTAAATCAATCGGGAACGGTAGTAAATTCGTTATTTTTATAACCAATTAAAATCGTTTAGGACAGTATTG
>CAZPGY010000052.1:0-1341 GCA_964586655.1 uncultured Flavobacteriaceae bacterium | reverse complement strand
GCGGGTCTGAAGGCTGCGTTGGCGCTGCCGACCGACGCGTTGACGACGGTGGAGCGGCTGGCCGTGCTCGAGCACATCGAGGGGTGGCGGCGGCTGCTGCCGGCGTTGGAGCATGCGCTGATCGAGGAGTTGCGTCACGCGAGCCTGGAGGAGGTCGGCGGCCGGCTGCCCCGGGTGCTGGCTGATCGGTTGCGCATCACCGGGGCGGAGGCGCGCGGGCGTATCGCCCACACCGAAGACCTGGTCGAGCGCCGCGCCCTCGATGGCCAGCCGCTGGAGCCGGTGTTGGCCCACACCGCGGCGGCGCAGCGGGCGGGGGCGATCAGCCCGGCGCATGTGGAGGTGATCCGCACGTTCTGGCATCACCTGCCCGACAGGGTCGACCGGCAGGCCGCGGTCGACGCCGAGGAACATCTCGCGCAGTTGGCCACCCGGTTCCGCCCCGATGAGCTCAAACAACTCGCCGACCGGCTGAGCGATTGCCTCGACGAAGACGGCGAGTTCTCCGACGCCGAACGGGCCCGCCGTCGCGGGCTGATCCTGGGCAGACAGGACCGTGACGGGATGAGCTCGCTGAAAGGTCAACTCACCCCGCAGGCGCGCGCCGCACTGGATGCGGTGCTGGCCCGCTGGGCCGCGCCGGGCATGGCCAACCCCGACGACGACACGCCACAGCTCGACGGCACCCCGGGCCAGGAGGCGATCGATGATGATCACCGCAGCGCCGCGCAGCGCAACCACGACGCGCTGGCCGCGCTGGCCACCGCGATGCTGGCCTCGGGCACGCTCGGTGAGCACAACGGTCTGCCCGCCTCGATCGTGGTCACCACCACCCTCGCCGAGCTGGAAGCCGCCGCCGGCGGCGACACCGCCACCGGCGCCAAGGCGCACACCGGCGGGGGCACCTGGATGCCGATCAGTGACGTGATCGGCGTGGCCGCCCGCTCACATCACTATCTGGCGGTGTTCGACGGGGCCAAACCCCTGGCGCTCTACCACGGCAAACGCCTGGCCAACGCCGCGCAGCGCCTGGTGCTCTACGCCACCGAACGCGGCTGCACCCACCCGAGCTGCCCGGTACCGGCCAACCTCACCGAGGTCCACCACATCACCCCGTATGCCCACCGGCCCCGCACCCACGCCGACGAGCTCACCCTGCGCTGCAAACCACACCACCGCCTCCTCGACGACGGCTGGATCACCCGCAAAAAACCCAACGGCGACGTCGAAACCATCCCACCGGCCAAACACGACCACGGCCAACCCCGCATCAACCGCTACCACCACCCACAAAAACTGCTCTATGAAACCGGCGGCGGCGACCCCGACAACCCCGACAAC
>CAZPGY010000051.1:0-1358 GCA_964586655.1 uncultured Flavobacteriaceae bacterium | reverse complement strand
AAACCGGCGACATCGCCCAACGCATCGACTACAGCCCCTTCGGCAAAGTCATCCGCGACACCAATCCCGGCTTCCAGCCCTTTGGCTTCGCCGGCGGCCTCTACGACCCCGACACCGGCCTGGTCCGCTTCGGCGCCCGGGATTATGATCCCGACACGGGGCGTTGGACGGCGAAGGATCCGATTTTGTTTGAGGGTGGGCAACCGGCCCTGTACCGATATGTAGATAACAACCCGGTTAGCTACCTCGATCCTTACGGGCTTTGGACTCTCGCGCTGAGTTTTGGCTTTAACGGGGGGGCCGGATACGGTGGTACGACTGAGATCAGCTTCGCTATAGGTTACGGTGATAACGGCTTTAGTACCGCGATACAACGTACTATTGGCATCGGGTCATTTGCAGGAATGGGCGGCGGATTTTCCGTAGGCCTAGAATTAAGCAATGCAAGTGATGTTTGCAAGCTAAACGGGTTCGGATATCAAGCTGGCGGTTTCGCTGGAGAGGGCCTGATCGTGGACGGCAACGCCTTTGGCGGGCAAGGGTATCAAGGATTCGGAGTCGGGCTTGGGATTGGCGCTGGCCTCCCTGCTGGTGGATATGGAAACGGCTCCTATACCACATCCTGGCCATGAAATATTGTGCAAAATGCGAATCATATGTAAATCACGGACTGTTCGCAGTTATTACTTGCATTGGCAGTAAAAACAATAGAGATGTTTACGTATATGCTAATTTATATCCGCGCAAAATCGGATGATAAATACAGCTCTTAGTAGTCTGACATGTTGCCTGAAATACTTTTAGCTATAGCCTTGGTTTCGTTTGGATTGATGATAATTGCCTGTTTTTGCGCCTTCTCCGCATTCCGCATTGGCCGACGGACATTACCGAAGATTCGCATTAAGGATAAAGAGTTTTATCTAGAATTAGTAGGCAGTAAAGGAATTTCGTGGATTGAACGCCGAGCTGATTCAATAAAAGATTTTTCTACTTGGTGGCGCCTCTATTCATCGTTATATCGTGGTGACCGAGTTAGTGATATCGTAGGGATCGAACTTACTAGATGTTTTTTACGCTATTTCCAAGTCATGATCATTAGTTTTGCCGGCTCCGTGCTTTTAGCGACAAGTGTAATTCTTATCGGATTTATACTTACAAAAAATAACTTCGGTTAACATTGGATCAATGGGGACAGACTCGATTGATTCAAAACGAAGCCAAGCCTATCAATAACTAATAATCATCCAACTTTCAGGCGACGATAGCATGATCTGCCGCTACGATGCCACCACAGCCGACCGGTTCACTACCCCCGACGCTCCCGGCGACATTGGCCTGAGCTTCGACTACGACGGTTT
>CAZPGY010000050.1:0-1367 GCA_964586655.1 uncultured Flavobacteriaceae bacterium | reverse complement strand
TCTGGACGACCACGTAGGTCAGGGTGATCTCGTCGATGCGGCCGTACTCGCCCTCCAACACGACGATGTCGCCGACGCGGATCGCGTCGGAGAACGAGATCTGCATGCCGGCGAACACCGATCCCAGGGACGTCTGGGCGGCCAGACCGGCCACCACCGAGAGCACCCCGGCGGAGGCGAACCGCGTGGTGCCGCTCGGGGAGAACCCTGGGAAGGTCATCAGTGCGGCGGCCGCGCCGAGCACGATGATGATGACGATCGCCAGCCGCCGCAGCGTCATCACCTGGGTTTGGATCCGGCGCCGACGCCGGTGCCCGCCGGTGAGGTGGTCGTCGCCGACGGTCAGTCGGGCCACGGCGCGCCGCTCGGCGACCATCACCAGGCTGGCGACCAGCCAGGTCACCGCGGCGATGATCACGATGTGCAGCACATGGTCGATGCGGGGGCGCCAGGCGGTGTCGGCGGGGACGGTGGCGGCCAGCGCGATGTTCGCCGCGATCGCCATCAACGTGGCACGAAACGGCCATCGGGTGAACGTCGCCAGGTCGTGGACGATGCCGCGGTCATGGCCGAAGCGCCGCAGCAGCCAGGAGATCACCCAGCCCAGAAGGAAGGCCACGGCGATCGCGGCGATCACCCAGCCGGCGTTCACCGCCAGGTGGGTGGCCGAGGAGAGTCGGGGGGCGGAATCCAGCTCGAATCCCTCGAGCATGAGGTACCAACTCCTGCGAGTCGACTTCGGTTCGGATGCACCTTTGAGCCTAGGGCACAGCCGCGACGCCGTCAGGGGCGCGCGTTCGCCGGGCCGGAGACCCGTCAGCGGCTGCGGCGTTCGATCCCGGAGGCGAGCCGCTGCACCATGTCGGTGAACAGCGCATCGGGGTCGACCCCCTGCATCGCCCCGGTCATCTCCAGCAGCACGAACCCGTGCATCGCCGACCAGAACTCCAGCGCGGCGCCGAACGCCTCCTCACCGCCGAGCCCGTAGGAGGCCAGCACCGCGATGATCGGGGCCGCCGCCGCCCGGGTCGCGGCGGTGAACTCGGGGTCGTCACCGGCCAGCGGCATCCGCGTGAACGCCGAGTAGCGCCCCGGGTGGTGGTGGGCGTAGCTGCGGTAGGCGCCGGCCATCGCCACGACGGCGTCGTCGCGTTCGCGGCCCTGCCCGACCCGGTTGAGCATCCCGATGATGTCGTCGACGACGCGCATCCGCACCGTGCGGCGCAGATCCTCAAGGCTGTCGACGTGGTTGTACAGCGACGGGCCCTTGGTTCCCAGTTGGGCGGCGAGGGCGTTGATCGTCAGCGCCTCCCAGCCCTCCCGGTCCAAAAACGTCAGGGCCCCGTTGACGATGCTCTCCCGACTCA
>CAZPGY010000049.1:0-1392 GCA_964586655.1 uncultured Flavobacteriaceae bacterium | reverse complement strand
TGCCCTTGACCTGAGCCGCATAGTTTCGATTCCTCTCGCTGCGCTTGATGGAGCCTGTGATGAACTCGTGCGTGTTGACGGTGAAGCCTGAGACGTCTGGCTCGGTCTCCGTTTCTGGGCGAGAGAGCACCGTGCACTCTCAGCTGGCGGGTCCATGCCGTGTTGTTTTCCCGTCGGCAGAGTCCGCGATATCCCTGCACTAGAGTGTGATGCGGCTCATCTTGTTCGTCCGCGGATGTTCGTCGCAAGTGGCATTCGCCATGCAGCCTGATAGGAGTTGGCTAGTCCGTGCGTTTCGAACAGCTGCGTTACGTCGAAGCCGCCGTGCGTCACGGCTCGTTGCGTCGTGCGGCCGATGAGCTCGGGATTTCGCAACCGTCGTTGAGCCAGCAGATCCAGCGGCTCGAAGAGGATCTCGGCGTAGTGCTGTTCATCCGCCGCCCCAACGGCGTGCGGGCCACCGACGCGGCGACGACGCTGATGGACAATGTGCGTTCTGCACTCCGGCTGGAGGACGCGATCCGGCAGCAGGCGAGCGCCATCGGTGGCGTCCGGGTCGGCCGCGTACACCTGGGCGGCGTGCCGACGGTGTGCCGGGTGTTGTTGCCGGAGTGTATTCGCCAGTTCCAGGTCAAATACCCCAATATGCAGTTCCAGCTGACCGAGGGCGGATCCGGAATCCTGCGCGAATACATTCGGCGCGGCGAACTCGACCTGGCCGTCGTCTCGGCTTTCGTCGACGACGAGTTGCCCGAACTGCTCGTGTCCGGCCTATCGGTCGACCCGCTCGTTGCGTGCATTCCCGAAGGCCATCGGCTCGCGGACAAAGAATCGATCACCGGTCAGGACCTCGCCGGGGAACCGATGATTGTGCACGACCGCGGCTACATCCTCAGCCGCGCCTTCGAACGGCTGTCTGCGGGCAACGACCTGCGGCCGGTCGTCTTTGCCGAGAGCACCGAGACCGCGCGCGAATTCGTCTCCGCGGGCGTCGGGATCACCATCATGCCGAGGATGGCGCTGGCCGTGCACGGCTTGGGCGAGGCGAAGGTTGCGGTGGTTCCCCTGGAGGCCGAATGGGCTCGGATGCGGATCGTCGTCATCCGGCGGGCGGACGAACGGCCGACTCCGGCCAGTCAGGCGCTGGTGCGGTTGCTGCGCGATGCCGCGACGCGGCACGCCGAACAGATGGGCTGAGGCGCCGCAGTGCCGCGAAACCAGCGCGGCGGGCTGCCAACATCTGGTTATCAGGGTGAGGGGTATCGAGGCGTTGTCCTCGCCCGGCCCGCTGGACATACTTCCTAGCGTCAGGCCGGGCGAGACGGCGAGTAGATGCAGCAAAGGTGCCCGATGACGAGCACACCGCACGACGGCGACGACGCCTCGGCGCCC
>CAZPGY010000048.1:0-1396 GCA_964586655.1 uncultured Flavobacteriaceae bacterium | reverse complement strand
GGTGGCCGGCCCGCCGTTCACGCTCAGCGCCGCCGCCGCGGTGCCCGCAGACGCCGACCTGGTGGTGGTGGGCAACCCGACCAACCCGACCGCGGTCGCCCATCGCCGCGAGGAACTGCTGGCGCTGCGCCGGCCCGGCCGGATCCTGGTGGTCGACGAGGCGTTCGCCGACGCCATCGGCGGCGAGGCCGGCTCGCTGGCCGGTGAGTCGCTGCCCGACGTGGTGGTGCTGCGCAGCCTGACCAAAACGTGGGCGCTGGCCGGGCTGCGGGTCGGTTACGCGCTCGGGGCGCCGTCGGTGCTGGCCCGGCTGGCGGCGCGGCGGGCACACTGGCCGGTGGGCACCCTGCAGCTTGTCGCGTTGGCCGCGTGCAGCGCCCCGGCCGCGGTGGCCGAGGCCGCCGCCGACGCCGCCGAACTCGCGCGGCTGCGCACGCAGATGGTCACCGGCCTGGCGACCGTGGGCGCGGAGGTGGTCGACGGGCAGGCGCCGTTCGTGTTGTTCCGGGTGCCCGACGCGACCGCGGTGCGCACCCGCCTGGCGGCCGCCGGGATCGCGGTGCGACGCTGCGACACGTTCGTCGGGCTCGACGACACCTACCTGCGGGCGGCGGTGCGCCCGCAGTGGCCGGCGCTGGTCGAGGCGATCGGGCGGGCGCTGCGGTGAGAGGTTCGAGAAGAAGGAGTGACCTGCCATGACGGTGCGGTTAGCCGACGTGATCGACGTGCTGGAGGCCGCCTACCCGCCGCGGCTGGCCCAGGACTGGGATTCGGTCGGTCTGGTCTGCGGGGATCCCGACGAGCCGGTGGAGTCGGTGACGATCGCGGTGGATGCGACCGCGGCTGTCGTCGACGATGTCGCCGAGCGCGGGTTGCTGCTGGCGCATCATCCGCTGCTGCTGCGCGGGGTGGACACCGTCGCCGCCGACACCCCCAAAGGAGCGCTGCTGCACCGGATGATCCGCACCGGCCGGGCGTTGTTCACCGCCCACACCAACGCCGACTCGGCGGCCCCCGGGGTCTCCGACGCGTTGGCGGAGGCCCTCGGGCTCACGGTCGAGGGAGTCCTGGCGCCCCGCCCGGGGGTTGTGGACACCGACAAGTGGGTGATCTACGTGCCCCGCGACGACGCCGAGGCGGTGCGGGCGGCGATCTTCGCCGCCGGGGCGGGCCGCATCGGCGACTACACCCACTGCAGCTGGAGTGTCACCGGCACCGGCCAGTTCCTGCCGATGGACGGGGCGTCGCCCACGATCGGCGCGGTCGGCACCGTCGAACAGGTCACCGAGGACCGCGTGGAGGTGGTCGCCCCGGTTCGTGAGCGCGCACAGGTGCTCGCCGCACTGCGCGCCGCCCACCCCTTCGAGGAACCGGCCTTCGACATCTTCGCGATGCA
>CAZPGY010000047.1:0-1404 GCA_964586655.1 uncultured Flavobacteriaceae bacterium | reverse complement strand
TGTATAGACCGGGAACATGGGTAACACCTGTTCGGGAACATAGGTAACACATTTTGAGGTTAAATGTAAATCTTTTTTGAAAGGATTTTACATGACCTGGAAGGAATGTGATTTATTGTCTTTACGTCTTGAATTTGTTAATCTTGCGTCCAAGGAAGGCGCTAATGTTTCAGAGCTTTGTCGGCGTTTTAATATTTCTCGCAAGACAGGCTACAAATGGTTAAAGCGTTACCGCATGGATGGTTCTCAAGGATTAGTTGATAAATCTCGTCGTCCGCGTGCGCCGCACAATCCAACGCCATCGTGGGTAGAGGATTTAATAGTTGATTTGCGTGGACACCATTCTGCATGGGGTCCTCGTAAACTTAGGCGACGTCTTTTGGATCTTGGACATGATGAATCGTATATTCCTTCAGCCAGCACAATCGGCGCTATTTTGAATCGTCATAAGTTAATTGATGAAGAAGAATCGAAAAAGCACAATCCTTGTCAAAGATTTGAAAGAAAGCTACCTAACGATTTATGGCAGATGGATTTTAAGGGCGAGTTTCTCATGACCAATGGCAAGTGGTGTTATCCGTTGACCATGCTGGACGATCACTCTCGTTATAACCTATGTCTTAGTGCGTGTATGGATCAAAAGCATCATACAGTTAAGCAGCGTTTAAGTGACGTTTTTCGCCTTTATGGCTTGCCTAAAGCGATGTTGATGGACAATGGCTCGCCCTGGGTATCGGCTCATTCTCCAGGTGGCTGCACCAAGCTAACTGCGTGGTTGATTCGTTTAGACATTCGTGTAATAAATGGTCGTCCGCGGCATCCGCAAACTCAGGGTAAAGAAGAGCGTTTTCATCGCACACTTAATGATGAGGTCATCAAGCTTCATCATATAGATGAGGCCAAGCATTGCCAATATTTGTTTGATAGATGGCAACGTGTATATAACTATGAGCGTCCTCATGAATCGTTGGATATGGGCACACCATCGACACGTTATTGCGCCAGTAAACGCAGTTTCCCAGAGAGTTTACCGCCTATTGAATATGGCGTAGGGGACAAGGTTCGCAAGCTTAATCCAGTTGGTCAGATGCGATTTGAGGGTCGAGTTTACAAGCTTAGCGAGGCATTTGCTGGTCATCCTGTAGCGGTACGTCCGACGCCAGAGGATGGTGTATGGCATGTTTATTTTTGCCATCAGCGCATTGGGGTATTGAATCAGCATGATTCCAATAGTCGAATTTCTGTAGCTAGGCGTCATTGGTAGTCGCGGCTCTAAAACTTTATTTTTTCCGCCACCGCCCCAGTAATTTAGTGAGGGCAATGGCGGAAAAAATAAAGTTTAGATAAAATAAATGTGTTACCCATGTTCCCGAACAAGTGTTACCTATGTTCCCGAACGCTACA
>CAZPGY010000046.1:0-1425 GCA_964586655.1 uncultured Flavobacteriaceae bacterium | reverse complement strand
GGATAACGCCAAGGCGCCGTGCACGGTGCACAGCTTCGTCGACCTGGCCGGGCAGTGGTTCTTCGCCGACACCACCTGTCACCGGCTGACAACCGGGCCCGGGCTGAGCGTGCTGCAATGCGGCGACCCCGAAGGAACGGGACGGGGAGGGCCCGGCTACGAGTTCGCCGACGAGTACCCGACCGACCAGTACGCGCCGAACGACTCGAGCCGGCAGATCCCGGTCACCTACCCGCGCGGCACGCTGGCGATGGCCAATGCCGGCCCGGACACCAACGGCAGCCAGTTCTTCTTGGTGTACGCCGATTCGCAGCTTCCCCCGGCCTACACGGTGTTCGGCACGATCGACGAGGCGGGCCTGGGCGTGCTCGAGACGATCGCGGCCGGCGGGGTGCGCAACGGCGCCACCGACGGCCCTCCGGCGTCCCCGGTGACGATCACCGCGGTCGAGGTGGACTGACCCGGTGAGCACACCCACCGTCCCCGATCGGCGGCGGCTGCTGCGCCACCTGCTGATCGTGTTGATCATGGTGGTCTTCGCCTACCTGGTGGCGGTGACGGTGACGTTGCTCGTCGGTGACCAGCAGAAGCAATCGGAGTTCGACCGGGCCGGGGGCACCCGAACCACGTGGAGTCCGCAGAGCGCCGACGGTGCGGCCCTCTCGGCCACCGATCTCACCCGGGCCGAGCGGGTCTTCACCGGCCGCCTCAAGACCGCGGGGGTGAAGAACGCCGAGGTCAGCACCGAGGCCGACACCATCGTGGTCGCCGTGCCGGGCGCGGACCCCGATACGCTCGCCGATCTGGGACAGCGCCGCCAACTGTCGGTGCGCCCGGTCCTCGAGGCGCTGCCCGCCGTGGCTCCGGCAGCCACCACGCCGCCCCAGGGGCAAGCGGAGCAGAGAAAGGTGCGCCAAGCCACCAATCCGCTGGTCCAGCTCATGGCGCTGCGACAACACGCCGGCCGCTGCGACGCCGACGATCCCCTGGCCGGCCGTGACGATCCGGCGCTGCCGTTGGTGACCTGCTCGGCCGACGCCGCCATGGCCTACCTTCTGGGCCCGGCGATCCTCGATGGTGAGCAGATCGACCGTGCCGACACCGCCCATGTTGGCGACCAGGACGCGGTGGTGGACCTGGTGCTCACCCGCGACGGCAAACGCATATGGTCGCAGTACACCGGTGCCCACGTCGGAGACGGCGTGGCGTTCACCCTCGACACCGCGGTGGTCAGTGCCCCGACCATCCGCGAACCGACGCCCGGCGAGGCCGTTCAGCTCTCCGGATACACCGACGAGCGGGCCCGCGAGCTCGCCGACGCGGTCAACGGCCGGGCGTTGCCGGTGCCGTTCGAGGCGACACGCACCGAACACGTCGAGCCGAAGGCGGCGTCGTCGAATTTCGGGTCGCCGGAGTTCGCGCTCA
>CAZPGY010000045.1:0-1475 GCA_964586655.1 uncultured Flavobacteriaceae bacterium | reverse complement strand
ACCTTCTGGGGCAGGCGCACACTGAGCCCCCACGTCGGCAGGATCCCCACCCGGGCATGAGTGTCGGCGAACCGGGCCTGCTCGGAGGCGATGAGAATGTCGCAGTACAACGCCAGCTCCAACCCGCCGGTCACCGCCGCCCCGTTGATCGCCCCGATCACCGGTTTGCTCAACTCCGGCCAGCGTGGCGAGATGTCGGGCAGTGTGGCGCTGTCGCCCAACTCCTTGAGATCCAGGCCCGCACAGAACACCGGGTCGGTGCCGGTGAGGATGATGACGTCGACGTCGTCGTCGGTCTCGGCGGCGGCCAGGGCGCCGTAGAAGCGGTCTCGTAGCGCGGCGGAGAGTGCGTTGCGCGCCGCCGGCCGGTTCAGGGTCAGGGTGCGGACCCGGTCGGCGGTGCCGATCAGCAGGATGTCGTCATTCTGCGAGCTCATGGGTTCACCGTATCCAGTGGTCGGCGACCCGGTGCTACCGGCCACCGGCATCGCCGGGTCGGCCCACCGGAAGTCGCAGCCGAGAGGCACCCAGTTGCACGGTGTGCACGGCCGGGCGCAGCGCGGTGCCCGACACCGGAGGCTCGTCGGTGCCCAGGTTGCGGGCGTAGCGCGGATGCGACCCCCCGGCGATCAACAGCCGGATGCGGGAGCCGGCGGCGAACCGATGCGCGATCGGGTCGAGTTCCAGCCGCAGGGGGCCCGGCTCGCGCCCCGGGGCGAGCCGGCGAAAGCCGTCGCTGACGTTGACTGAACGGCCGTCGGTGTGGACCTCGCTGACCCGGACGAAGACGTCGGCATGCGGGTTGTCGCTGGTATGCACCAGTTCGACGATCGGACTGCCGGTCACCACCAGATCACGGCCGAGCACGGCGCCGGTGCAGGAGAGCACGTCGTCGCGGGCGGCCAGCCGGCGGTCATCGTGATAGCCGGAGTCGGGGGAGAGCAACCGGCCCCCGACGGTGGGCGTCGGGTCCGCCGGATCGAACCGAAATGACAACGGCGGCTTACCTTCCGGCGGCGGATCCGCGCTGAGGCGCCCGGTGTGCAGGTAGAGCACCTGCTCGGTCTCGGCGGGATGCCAGTCGTCGGTCTCGACCCAGTCGGCGCCGGTGACAAACACCCGGACCCGATGGTGGCGGGCGGCGCCGTCGCGTCCGGCGAGGTGGGTGTCGAGCCAGGCCAGTGACTCCTGACACAGGGTTCGCAGCCCGGCGGTGAGCATCTGACTGTGGGTCCAGGGCCCGATCGTCAACCCGACGTCGACACCGCGCTCGCGCAACCGGCGATACTGCGCCAGGGTCTGCGGCAAAAACAGGTCCTGCCATCCGCTGAACAACAGCACCGGGACCTGCACCCGCTCCAACGCGGTGCTCACCCGCAGCGGCTCCCAGAACGGGTCGTCGGGGTCCGGGTGGGCCAGCCACGACTCGTACCACGGCGCGCCGCGTCCGAGCATGGCCCGCCCCGCCGCCCCCA
>CAZPGY010000044.1:0-1872 GCA_964586655.1 uncultured Flavobacteriaceae bacterium | reverse complement strand
TGGGCAGGATATGTTGCACAAACCGCCTGATAAACTCCTCGTGCTTTAAGGTCATTACCTTTTTCCAGCCATTCTGCCGGTAATCTTTATAACCAAAACTGATCTGTGTACCCGTTACTTTCTTAATCCGATGGTTGCTGATGGCCACCTTGTGGCTGTAACGACCCAAGTATTCGATTACCTGCGCCGGACCGCCAAAAGGACGCTTGGCGTAAACCACCCAATCTTTCTTAAACAAGCTGTCAAACAAGGTCTGGTCGCCAACCTTCTTCTCACGAAGCTCGGCAACATATTTTGCCCGGAATACCTTGCTCATCGCCTTGACTGAAAACAGGTATTTGTCACTCCTGACCTGTTTTTGCCATTGTCCATTTTTATCTACCCCGCCCCCCGGAACGATGCAATGCAAATGAGGATGTAGACTCAGATTTTGCCCCCAAGTATGCAGCAAGGCAACCATACCCAACTGTACGCCTTTGGTTTGCCCAAATTGATTCAGGGTCTGCCAGGCCGCTCTGAACAAACTGTCGTAAATCTCTCTCGGTTTGTACAGCGCAAGTTTATTGAGTTCACTGGGCAAGGTAAACACCACGTGATAATACGTGCAAGGCAATAAATCTCGGGCTCGGTTTTCTATCCATTCTATCCGTTTATGGCCTTGACACTTCGGGCAATGTCGGTTCCTGCAGCTGTTATAGCTGACACTGATATTTCCACATTCATCACAAGCATCAATATGGCCGCCCAATGCACTTGTCCTGCAGTTTTTCAACGCTCGAAGCGTCTTTTCTTGGTGGACATTGAGATGGAGTTTGGATAAGTCGGCCCGTCTGAGTACATCGCTTACTTCCCACTTCGGCTGCATAACGTAAACACTTTATCCAATGGACTATGACCTACTTCTTCCGGAGGGGTACAGATGTGAAGATAAATCATCGTGGTTCGCACATTGGCGTGACCCAGTAATTTCTGAACGGTTAAGATGTTAACTCCGTCCTCCAATAGGTGCGTGGCATAGGTATGACGGAAAATATGTACGTTAACTTTCTTGCGGATGCCAACCCGTTTTGCCACGGATTTCACCGCCCATTGTACCCCGCGCTGGCTATAGCGACCATCAAAGCCCTTGCCCTCGGGATTACCTTTCCCTTCAAACAAATATTTCTTTGGCTTAGCGGATTCGAGGTAGGCTTTTATTCCCCTGATCAGATGTTTCGATAAAGGAACGTATCGGTCTTTCTTGCCTTTGCTGCGTTCTATGTGAAGCAGCTTGCGATCAAAATCAAGGTGGCGCAATTCGATATTGCGAACTTCCATACAACGCAAACCGCATCCGTACAATAAACCAATCAAAATGCGATGTTTCAATAGTTTTGCCCCTGTAAGCATCTGCCATACCTCTTGGCGACTCAAAACCACCGGTAAGGTTTTTGCCCGGGGAACCGAAGGTAGTTTTAAATGGCTATAAGGCAAGCCTTCTGATTTTAAAAGGCTCCTCAACCCATAAACGGTATGTTTAAAATAAGTCTCAGAGGGTGTTTTAGAGCGTTGTTGGAGTTCAAATAAATAATCCTGGACCTGTTCGGGGTCTAACTCAGTTGGCAAGCAATTGAAATGCAAGGTTATCGCTGCAATGTGCCTCGAATAATTATCGTAGGTTCGATCGGAACGCCCCAGAATACTCATATTCCGGCGATAACGATAGAGAAGTTCGGAAAAACCACTAACTTCGCGACAAGCTCGGTTAGTCATTTTGTTGGGCCTTAAGCCTACGGAGTCTTTTTTTTAATTGTCATAACTGAAGATTTTTTGGTTAATAATCCTCTAAGTTAGTCAATATAGATTTAAAGCTACCGTAGGTTTAGTCCAACA
>CAZPGY010000043.1:0-1970 GCA_964586655.1 uncultured Flavobacteriaceae bacterium | reverse complement strand
CAGTAGACGCACGAAAACGGCCCCCGCCTCGTGGTGAGGCGGGGGCGTTCGTGGTGTGCCGGGAGTGTCAGGCTGTGGTGTTGTGTTCCTTCGCGAAACCGGACCACATGTCGAGGGAGTCCTGGTCGGTGAAGAGCCACCCGCCGGTCGTGGTGCCGTGCTCGTCCAGCACGCCTGCCTGCCCGTCTTCGAACCAGTACATCCAGTGCGTGAAGCCGTGCTCGAGCAGCCACGTGTGGTCGCGGGGCATGATGTCGAGTCGTTTCGCGATGTCGTCGGGGTCGTAGCCTCGGGTGCCTCGGCCGTACTCTGTGACGAGCAGTGGCTTCCCGAGGTCCTTGACGAGGTTGTACCAGCCCCAGAACTGGTTATCGCCTGCCGCGCCTTCGTCGAGTGCGTACATGGTGTCCCATTGTCCGGCGGCGGGGTTCGCGGAGTAGGTGTCGACGCCGTAGAAGGCGCACTTGTCTGGGTCTGGCAGGTATGACCCGTCGGGTGCGTTGCCGCCGGGCCGGTATTGGTAGTCGCCGGCGATCATGCCGAGCTCGCCGCCGGCGGCCTCCACCCATGCTTGTTGCTGGTTCCATTCGGCGATGAACGCGGCACCGTTGGCGTAGTCGGGGCCTTCGGGTTCGTGGTGGAAGACGAGTAGGTCGCCGGGCCGCATGGATTGCACGAACGAGGTGACGGTGGCTTGGTCGGCGGATTTGTAGGAGATGATTTCCTGTGCGCCTTGGTCGGCGAGTGGGGAGGATGCGGTCCAGGTGGCGGGTAGCGGCTGGTGGAAGACGCGGTATGCGCCGATGGGTCCGACCTGTGTGTTGGCCCACACCATCGAGTCCGCGATCGGCTCGTTGAGGCGGTGTGCGGATGCGCCGACGATGAGCGACGGCGCGGGCGGGTCGGTCGGTGGCGGGTCTGCTGGGGTGAGCGCTTCGACCCACTTTTTCAGGTAGGACGCGTTGGACAGGAGTGATCCGCCGACGGACTGGATTTCTTCTGCTTTCGCGGCGATCTTGTCGAGCTCGGCTTGGGTGACGTTCATGAGGTGTTGTCCTTTACTGCCAGGTTGAGCCGTTCCAGGTTTTCGCGACACCTTCGACCCAGGTGGTGCCGTCCCACACTTTCGGTGTGCCTTCGACCCAGCCGTCTGCGGTGTTGACCTTCACGGTGGATGAGGTCGCGGATCCGGTTGCGGCTAGTTCGAGTGCGACGATTTCTAATAGCCCGGTGCCGGACGAGGCGGTGGCGGTCTGTGTCGGCGTGGTGGTCCATTCGACGGCCATCACGTTCGCCGGGGCGGTCGTGTTCTGGTTGAACAGTTCCGTGAACCCGTCGCCGCTGGTGATATTGTTGTAGTTGGCGAACGCCATTCCGACGGTCGCGGACGTGGCTGCGGGCGGATTGGGGAGGTTGACGGTGGATGCCCGGTCGATCGCGTGTTGTGCGATGCCGGACGCGCCGCCGAATTCGACGACGCACCAGGTCGCGTTATTGATGGCCTGCGGGTAGGTAACGGTTACGGCGCCGGAGCCGGTTGCTCCGGACGCCACATAGACGTGCCCGACAACGTTCCACGAGGGGGCGCCCGCAACTTTCGTCCACGTCGCCCCCAACCCTGTGACAGAGGTCGGGTCGAGCGCCGTGTCGGCGGTCTGTGGTCCGGCGGTCGCGAACAGGAGCACCAGCCCATCACCGGGTGAGACAGTGCCCGTCGTGAACGTGCCGTCGCCCTGCGCGTTCGCGCCGGAGTCGAGGACTGTCGCGGTGATCGCCATCGGTTAGGCCCCGCTCGTGTCGACCCAGATGTCGCCGATTGCGGGCGACTCGGGTTCGGTCGACCCGCCGGTCACCTTGTTACCGATGTTCGTCGCGGCGACCGTTCCTACCGTGGTGACGTTGCCGCCGGTGTCCACGGCAAACAGGACGTTCCGGTCGGTGCGGTTGTCCATATATTCGATGACGTTGCC
>CAZPGY010000042.1:0-2010 GCA_964586655.1 uncultured Flavobacteriaceae bacterium | reverse complement strand
GCCTGCCCGCCCGCGAGGACGGCACCGGGGTCTCCATCACCGAGATCAAACGCTGTGGAGCCTGCGGCTACCTGCACGACTCGACCACGGTCGACCTATGCCAGCACTGCGGCAGTGCGTCGCTGGACACCATGTCCAACATGATGCGGCTGCTGTCGGTCAAGACCCGCCGGCGAGACCGAATCAGCGCCGACGAGGAGGAGCGCCAGCGCGCCGGGCATGAGATCGTCACCAGCATCCGGTTCGTGCCGCATGGCGAGCGTGCCGGGCAGCTCACCAGCACCATCAGCGCAGACGGCAGCCAACTGGGCACGATGACCTTCGGTGACACCGCCCTCATCCGGCGGATGAACGTCGGGCTGCGTCGCCGCAAGGACAAGGACGTTCGCGGCCACGTCCTGGACACCGTCGACGGCCGCTGGTGCAGCGAGGCGGACCTGGCCAAAAACGTGCACGGCGAAGCGCCGCGCTACCAGCGGGTGATCCCGCACGTCGAGGATCACCGCAACGCCCTGCTGCTGCACCTGGACCCGTCGATCCCGACCGAACAGCGCATGGCCGCGGCCTATGCGCTCAAGCGCGGTATCGAGACCGTGTACCAACTGGAGGACAGCGAGCTGGCCACCGAGGCTCTACCGAGCAACACCGGCGACCACGCCTGGTCCCGGCTGTTGTTCTTCGAGGCCGCCGAAGGTGGTGCTGGTGTGCTGCGCAGGCTGGCCACCGAGGACGGTCAGCTGCGCCAGGTGGCCCGAAAAGCGTTGAGGATTCTACACTTCGACCCTGACACCGGCGACGACCACAAACGCGCACCGCACGCCACCGAAGACTGCGCGCAGGCCTGCTACGACTGCCTACTGTCGTACGCCAACCAGTGGGATCACCAGCACCTGGACCGGCACTGTGTCACCGAGCTGCTGCAGCAGCTCGCTACGGCGACCATCGACGTCGGAGCCGGCGGGGAGGAACGCTCCGAGCACTTCGCAAAGCTGAAGCAAGCCTGCGACAGTGAACTGGAGCGCAGGTTCCTCACGCTGCTCGATGAGCACGGCTATCGGCTGCCCGACTATGCGCAGCAGATCGTCGACGGCTACTACGTGCGGCCCGATTTCGCCTACCACACCGGCGGAATGGACGTGGCGGTCTTCATCGACGGCCCCGTTCACGACTCCGCACACCAACACCAGAAAGACGAGCAGGCACGGATGAAGCTCGAAGACGAAGCCGGTTGGCTGGTACTGCGATTCGGCTACCAGGACGCCGACGCGGGCTGGCTCAAGACCTTCGCGGAGAAGACCGACATCTTCGGCACCCCGAAGGACCACGCGTGACCGCTCTCGACTATCCCGCCGGCGCGCTGGTCACTGCCCGCGGCCGTGACTGGTTGGTGCTGCCGGGCTCCCCCGATGGGGCACTGCTGGTCCGTCCCCTCGGCGGTCACGAAGACGAGACCACCGTGCTGTTGCCCGGGATCGAGGACTTCGCAGCGGCAACCTTCGACCCGCCCGCCGTCGAGGACCGCGGTGACGCCACCCGGGCCCGGCTGCTGCGAGACGCGCTGCGCCTGTCGTTTCAGGCCGGCTGCGGCCCGTTCCGCTCGTTCGCCCGGCTGGCGGTCACCCCCCGCAACTATCAGTTAGTGCCGCTGCTGATGGCGGCCCGCCAGGACACGGTGCGGCTGTTGATCGCCGACGCGGTCGGTATCGGCAAAACGGTGGAGGCCGGGTTGATCGCCGCGGAGCTGCTGGCCACCGGTGACGCGCAGCGGATGGTCGTGCTCTGCTCGCCGCAACTGGCGCCGCAGTGGCAGAGCGAGCTGCGACACAAGTTCGGCATCGACGCCCAGCTGTTGCTGCCGTCGACGGTGAACCGGCTATCCCGCCGCGTCCCATTTGGCTCGAATCTCTACCAGCACCATCCGCACCTGGTGATCTCCACCGACTTCATCAAACAGAAGACCCGCCGCGACGAATTCGCGCTGCACTGCCCGGAATTGGTGATCGTGGACGA
>CAZPGY010000041.1:0-2563 GCA_964586655.1 uncultured Flavobacteriaceae bacterium | reverse complement strand
TAATAACTCATAACCGGTATCCGGATTATGGGGGATTAGCTCAGCTGGCTAGAGCGCCTGCCTTGCACGCAGGAGGTCATCGGTTCGACTCCGATATTCTCCACCAATGTCATCCGAAGCCTTGAGCGAAGGGTGGCCAATGTCATCCGAAGCCTTGAGCGAAGGATGGCCAATGTTCTCCGAAGCCTTAGGCGAAGGAGGGCCAATAACCAAAGAAGTGAGGGGTAACCACCTTCGTTAAAACTTCGGCGGTTGAAGAAAAAGTTCATTGACATATTGTGAAAACAGAAGATACGAGAGAAAAAATAATTAAATTATTACAAGAGCAAAAAGCAAAAGCACAAGCTTGATAAGGGCGTGTGGTGGATGCCTAGGCTCTCAGAGGCGAAGAAGGACGTGACAAGCTGCGAAAAGCTGCGGGGATCGGCACATACGAATTGATCCGCAGATATCCGAATGGGACAACCCGGCATGTTGAAGACATGTCACCCCGTATTTATTACGGGGGGCGAACCCGATGAACTGAAACATCTAAGTAGTCGGAGGAAGAGAAAACAAAAGTGATTCTGTTAGTAGCGGCGAGCGAACGCGGAAGAGCCCAAACCATACAGTTTACGGATTGTATGGGGTTGTAGGACCACGATATTCGATAATAGTTGAACCGGAATCGGCAGGAAAGCCGAGTCATAGAGGGTGATAACCCCGTACGGGCAAGACGACTTATTGATAGTGTTATCCTGAGTATCACGGGGCACGTGAAACCCTGTGTGAAACTGGCAGGACCATCTGTCAAGGCTAAATACTCCTGAGAGACCGATAGTGAACCAGTACCGTGAGGGAAAGGTGAAAAGAACCCTGAACAAGGGAGTGAAATAGTCCCTGAAACCATACGCTTACAAGCGGTCGGAGCCCTGTACTTGTTACGGGGTGACGGCGTGCCTTTTGCATAATGAGCCTACGAGTTGCTGTTGCCAGCAAGGTTAATCCGTTCAGCGGAGGAGCCGTAGTGAGAGCGAGCCTTCACAGGGCGATATAGTTGGCAGAAGCAGACGCGAAACCGTGTGATCTACCCTTGGGCAGGCTGAAGTTTGGGTAACACCAAATGGAGGGCCGAACCCGTTGACGTTGAAAAGTCTTGGGATGACCTGAGGGTAGGGGTGAAAGGCCAATCAAACACGGAAATAGCTCGTACTCCCCGAAATGCATTTAGGTGCAGCGGCCGATCAAGTTTTATAGAGGTAGAGCTACTGATGGGATGCGGGGGCTTCACCGCCTACCAATTCCCGATAAACTCCGAATGCTATACAATGATATCGGTCAGTGAGGGCATGGGTGCTAAGGTCCATGTCCGAGAGGGAAACAACCCGGACCACCAGCTAAGGTCCCCAAATGTATGTTAAGTTGAATGAACGCGGTCGAACTGCTTAGACAGCTAGGATGTTGGCTTGGAAGCAGCCATTCATTTAAAGAGTGCGTAACAGCTCACTAGTCGAGCGGTTTGGCATGGATGATGATCGGGCATAAACATACTACCGAAGCTGTGGCTTTTTCTGCTTATAGCAGGAGAGGGGTAGGGGAGCATTCCATGTACGCTGAAGGTGATCTGCGAGGATTGCTGGAGTGTATGGAAAAGAAAATGTAGGCATAAGTAACGATAAGCAGGGTGAGAAACCCTGCCACCAAAAGACCAAGGATTCCCCAGCCATGTTAATCAGCTGGGGGTTAGTCGGGTCCTAAGGCGCATCCTGGATAACCGGGAGGACGCCGATGGGCAAGCGGTTAATATTCCGCTACCTGTATTACACTAAAAGTGACGGATTTTTTAAGATGTTGCGTACCGACGGAATGGTACGTTGAACCCCGTACTTGTTACGGGGGATAGTACACTTAAGCTACGGCGGCGGTGATAATGCATTGCACGGAGTCCCGAGAAAAGCGAGTAATACAGCCCGTACCCCAAACCGACACAGGTGGTCGGGATGAGAAATCCAAGGTGCTCGAGTGATTCATGGCTAAGGAACTAGGCAAAATAGACCTGTAACTTCGGGAGAAAGGTCCCCACGCTTTTAGCGTGGGCGCAGTGAAGAGGTCCATACGACTGTTTATCAAAAACACAGAGCTATGCCAAATCGAAAGATGACGTATATGGCTTGACACCTGCCCGGTGCCGGAAGGTTAAGGGGAGTTGTTATTACGCTTTTAGCGTGAGAAGCGGCAAACTGAAGCCCCGGTAAACGGCGGCCGTAACTATAACGGTCCTAAGGTAGCGAAATTCCTTGTCGGGTAAGTTCCGACCTGCACGAATGGTGCAACGATCCGGACACTGTCTCGGCCATGAGCTCGGTGAAATTGTAGTGTCGGTGAAGATGCCGGCTACCCGCTGTGGGACGAAAAGACCCCGTGAACCTTTACTATAGCTTAGTATTGGCTTTGGATAAGCAATGTGCAGGATAGGTGGGAGACACTGAAGATGTATCGCCAGATATGTTGGAGTCGTTGTTGAAATACCACCCTTTGCTTGTTTAGGGCCTAATCCCGTACAGACGGGAGACATTACTAGGTG
>CAZPGY010000040.1:0-3487 GCA_964586655.1 uncultured Flavobacteriaceae bacterium | reverse complement strand
GTTTTTGATGTTTACTATTCAATTTTTAGTCAACCTATTTTAGGACGGGACATAAATTTAAATGTCGCACAACGTTTTAGCGGCTTGACGCAGGAGCGGATTTTCACCACTAACTTTTAATCGAAGCCGGCACGCTAAAATTAGTGAAAATTGTTCAATCGAAGACGTTTACCCGCTCTTGCGTTCAAACCGCTTGTTATCGGCTTTTAATTTTTATTTCCGCTATACATTCCGCCATCATAATATTCTGAATTTTCGTCCATAAGGAACAAAACTAATTCTGCCTTTTCGATTGCTTTTATAGAAATATCCTCGCCTTTAAAAACGAGAGATTCTCCTTTCGACAATTGAATCCCCTCATTTATATTCACATTTCCTTGGAAAATGTACAATAATCCTGTGAGCTTTTCTTTTTGGAAGTCCGGCAATGCTATTTCTTGTTCTTTAGAAAGTTGTGTGTCATAAATCCACGTTTGACTTGAAAATTGCAAAATGGTTTCTTTTGCCGGTGAAGCTACCAACCGCCATTTATTAATGCTATCCGTTTCTTGGTCAATATCTCTAAAAATTACTTGTGGTACGTCATCTTTTATGCGAGGGCGGATAAAAATTTGTAATCCTTCCAAAGGTTCAGGCATATGTTCTTCGTGATGAAAAATTTTACCTGCTTTCATCAACATCAATTTCTTTCTGGAAACTTTTGCACGAAAGCCTTCCGAATCGATATGCTCGGCATATCCTGTTCTAAAATAGGAAAGAATATCGTCATTAATATGTGGGTGCATTTTGATGGTTACATTTCCCGGAATATTAGCGTGGTCTATTCTTCCAATGGTTCCCAACCCGGTATCTTTGGTGTTACCTAAAGCCATCCCCGGGTATAAAATTTTGATTTGTGAATTTCCAACTTTTTGCTCGTTGCCTATTTTCTGTATCATTGTTTATTGTTTAAAATCATTTAGTTCCTATGTAAATATAACTCGTCTTCCTTTTGTTATACCGGTTTAAATACCATTGCCCAAATGGCAGAAAGTAATAAAATAGTATTTACAATCTCCCAAGTGGTAAGTTTCCTTCTTTGTTTTTTTAATGCTGAGAAATCAACTTTTTCACGTTTGGCTATATCTGTTATTTTTTTGCTCATTTTCGGGATAAAAACACCGCCTAAAATACCTGAAATTAAGATGACAATTAATCCCCAAATAATCCAGAGCGGCCATCCAAAACCAAATGCTTCTGATAATGCAATGCCTGAAAATAGGGAAATGATGGCTGAAGGCGCAATAATAAATTTACCAATAAAAATTTCATATTGATAAAGTGAGATTAACCCTGAAACATCTTTTTTTCTTTCCATTAAAATGTTGAGTAAACCCATTACAATAAAGCTTCCAAACCAAACGATAACGGCTATAATATGTATAAATTTAACTGTGAAAAACATACTTTATTGCATTTTTAGTAAGCCACAACAGGCTTTTGGTGAATAAATTCGTCGGAATCAACCTGTTTGGTAATAAAGTCGGCAAGATCTGCTCTTGATATTTTCCAACCCTTTTCGGGTGAATAGGTGGTATTTACCCGATACTTTTGGGTTAACTTTCCATTTCTCAAATAAGTAGGACGTACACAAACCCAGTCTATATCATTATTTTGTTCTAGAATTTGTTCCCATTTTTCCATATCGGCATAGACGTGACGTAAGTACCAAAGTCCAAAATATTTATAAAAGAAACTTTTTTGAATAACCGGGTCGTCCTTTTGCACTCCTCCCGAAGTAACGGTAATTAATTTTTTGACGCCGACTTTCTTCATTGTAGTTAAAATATGCTTTCCACCTTCAGAATAAATGGTTGTCGGTTTATTGTTACTCCCATTGCCTAAAATAGAAACCACAACATCCTGATTCCTCATTTGTTCAATATAGGTGTTGGGATCAAAAACATCCCCTTTAACAAGGGTAAGTAGTTTGTGTTTTCGTTGAATTTTTCCAGGGGATCTAACTAAAATAGTTACTTCGTGACCGTCTTCTAAAAGATTACCCAGTGTTATTTGTCCTGTTGGTCCTGTTGCCCCAAATAAAAATATGTTCATCTTTTTTCATCTTTAATTACGAAGCAAAATTAGATAAACGATGAACATAAAAAATTGTCAAATGGCAACTTTTAAATTTGTTTTCTTAACCGACTCAAAGAGGTTGGGGTAATACCCAAAAGGGAAGACAAGTATTTGAGCGGAATGCGCTGCATTATTTCCGGTCGTTTCATCATTTTTTTATAGCGTTCTTCCGCAGTTTCAGATTGAAAAGAAACCATTCCGTTAACTAAAAAAGTAATGATTTCTTCCCAGAATTTGCGGAAAAAGGTTTCAAAAATGGGAACCTCCTTAAACAGTTGGTTGACTTCATCTCGATTAATGTAATAGACAGTAGTATCCTCAATTGCTTGCACACCATATTTAGAAGGCTTTTGTGGTATGTAAGTACTCAATTCACAGAAAAATTCATTTTCGAAGGCAAACCAACTGGTGATTTCTTTTCCGTTTTCTTTTTCCCAAAATACCCGAAGACACCCTTGTTCGATAAACATAAACTCATTGCTGACTTGGCCGGCACGTACCAAAAATCGGCCTTTTTTAATCGCCTTCTTTTTAAATTTGCGAGTAATGTCAAATAATTCTTTTTCTGTCGGCGAAATGTGTTTTTTGATGCCTTTCTCTAAGTCATTCATTTTTGCGATAAAAATAATAGAAATTTTTGTTTTTTTGGGGTTGCTCTTTTCTTAGGGATTTGCAGTTTAATTGCCGATAACGGTTTGTGGCTTTGCGCTGGCACGGCAAAACAAGCCGAAACTTTCCGTGTGAAATCGAACCGAGCAAAAGCCGAATTTGAGTTTTTAAATTTAACAAAAAAAGCTAATATCTCGGCTTTTGCGTGCAGAAAAGAACCCAATTTCCGTTTTAGAACATTACTCGTGCTTGCGCAAAACCACGTGTAATCAGCAGTTTTAATCCACGTGTTCAATTATTAATCCTTAGTCCAATCTTCGATATCTATTCCATTTAATCTTTCAAAATGTTTTACGTTTCGTGTAACTAAAGTTAGATTATTAAAAATCGCGGTCGCTCCAATTAATAAGTCGAAATCATCTACTATTTGTCCTTTTTTCCTGAGACGGGACTTTTCTTTTGCATAAATATCAAGAGAAGGAAATATAGGAATGACATCGAAGAGAGATTGAAGCCCTTCTAATTTTTCTCGGTTGTTCTTTTTCTTACTGCTGTTTTCAACGCCAAATTTCATTTCGGCTATTGTCATTTCAGAAAGGAAACAATTTTCTGCACCCACTTTTTTGATTTTGTCGTTTATATTAAGCTGACCTTTGAGTAGATATATACAAATATTCGTGTCGAGTAGATATTGCTTCACAATTCGATTTCTTTTCGATTAAAGTTCCTGGCGTCTTCAATTTCCTTTATTATTTCATCA
>CAZPGY010000039.1:0-3885 GCA_964586655.1 uncultured Flavobacteriaceae bacterium | reverse complement strand
AAACCTTTGAAAAAGTGTAATAATAATGGTCAACGTATTTCAGGACAAGACAAAATGCTCGTGAGTGATTTCCAAGTTTTTTAAAACGCCCTCTCGAATAGCCACCGAGGGGACAACAATGACAAATTTTTTAAAGCCATAGGCTTTGTTGAGCTCATAAATGCTACGCAGATATACATACGTTTTCCCTGTCCCTGTTTCCATTTCAACCGAAAAGTGCATTCCATTCAATTTTTCACTTTGTTCAATATCGTTACGTTCTTGAACAGCTTGTAGGTTTTTTAGGATTTGCTCTTCCGATAAGACAAGACGATTACTAACACCATTGATGAGGTCTAAAGCCCCTTCTTCTTTTAGGTTAAATTCCATTATGGAATCTTCCAATGGTTGCCCTTCAAATAAGTCTGTTATGGACTTTATGGCGTCTTGCTGATATTGTAGATTTGAATCAAAAGTTAATTTCATTCTTTTACTTTTTCTATTAATGTTTCAACCCATCTTCTAAATCGTGGACATTTCGATAATATTGTGTCAATACCCGTTTCCTCTATTATCATTATCCCATCATTTATCTTGTTATACCCCATAATTAATTGGTTGTTTTTAAGACGTTTTGAAGGTGCTGTTTGAGGGCTGTCGTTAATGTCTTCCGGATTTGGGTAAGTTGCCATTACCTGTTCAATTTCATTGAGTTTGGCATCGTTTTCTGAATATAAAGCTCTAATGGAATCAATTGAAGAAAAAACCAAGGCTTCAAATTCGTGAAGCTGAATGTAGGGGAACAAATTTGGGAAAGATGTACCTTTTTCTGTTTCTAAATCTTCGACAATGGCTTGTTCCAAAAATGTCAATCTTTCTGCTTTATTGACAAAGGCATTAGCCGCTTCATATTTTGGAAAATCTTTAGGTAAGGCGTAAAAATCAATCAATGTGGAAACCAAAACATTGTTTTCATAAACACAATTAATTAAATCGGTTTTTAAATGCCGGTATTTCGTTAAACCTCCTTTTGTGTGTTTAATTTTAAAACAATCTACGCTTTGTAGTCCCTTTGCATACAGGTAAGGACTTAATACTTTATCGATAAATTCTTTTTCAGTATCACCCTCTACTACAATTAATAATCTTTTCATAGTGGCTGTCCTTTAATGATACTTTTCGTCCATAGTTCACCAATTGAATAATCTTCTATCCAATTGCTTAGTCCTTCTTTATCTAATCTTTGGAAAACGGATTGATTATCTTCTTTATCAACTGTAATAATATCTTCTGCCTCAAAATTATTTAGTAGCGTTACGGATTGCGTAGAAACGATAATTTGACAGTTTTTTGCAGCCGCAGATTTAATTAAACCTGAAAGTTTATTTATCGCCATTGGATGTAAACCTAATTCAGGTTCATCAATAATGATAACCTTGGGCAGTTTAGGCTGCATTAATAAGGTAACCAATGCTATAAAACGCAAACTACCATCAGATAAATGATTGGCATTAAAATAAGTTTCAGGGTGTTCTTTTTCCGTCCACTCTAATAGGATTTTTTCTTCGTCTAAAAAAGCAGGTGAGAGATTAAAACTATCAAAGAAAGGAACAACCGATTGTATGGTTTTTTCAATTCTCTTGAAATTCTTTGGATGCTTTTCTTGTAAATAATACAAGTAGGCCGGTAGATTACCTCCATCTTCTTTTAAAATCCTGTTGTCGTTTATATTGGCTTTGGTTCGTAAAGGTGCAGAACTACTGGTATCGTGAAAATGGTAAATTTTGTAGCTTTCTAAATGTTCACTTAGGAATTTATTTCTATGAGTTTGAGAACCTTTTATCTCGCTTTCTTTTACATTTTCATCATAAAAGGTCTTGTTGTAATTTGTTTTATAATTTAATATGCTATCCTCTCTTCCAATAAAAAACAAGCCTTCATCTGTGGGTAATAAATTAAACTGATAAGCATTATTCCCAAAATTTAAATAACCAAAAATTTCATTGGTATTTTTTCTACCATAATGTAGCAGGTTGTCCACACCACTTTTTAAGGAATATTGTTGAAGCCTTTGTTCGTAAATGTTATTGACCAATTTGAAAAAAGCAATGAAATTGGATTTACCAACGCCATTGGAACCTATCAAAATATTTATTGGTCTTAGTTTCAAATCCAATTTTTTGATAGACTTAAATCCCTTTATTTTTATGTTTTGAAGCATCGCTATATCGTTTTAAATTCTATGCCTGCATCACGCATTTGCAAAGACGTATTGGTTTTCAATTGGTCATTGCCTTTAAATAACCTGTCTAAAGCAATTACCTTTTGTGGCTTGCTGGCAATGACCGTATCAATGATTTCCTGATTGGCTTTTTCTAATACCAAAATAAGCTCCGTTTCATTGATGGCATAAAAACCGTCTTTTTTTTCAATACTGCTGTTTAGATCTTTACCACTTTTTAGCAAGAGTTCATAGACCATATCTTCGGTGGTGGCGTTTTTTGCCACCGGATCAACAAACAATTTCATTTGCTCTTCTAAAGCTTGTTTGTCTTTTCCTGTAATTTGTTGCCATTGTTTAAAGTTACTGTCGGAAAGTTTGAGGACTTTAAAACCTAAATCTTGATTCTTTAATTCTTCAATTTTGCTTTGAAGCTTTTCAATTTCGGATTTTGTTTCCTCAGTGGGGATTTCACCTTTTAATTTGTTGATTTTAGATTGTAAATCCTCCATTTGTTGTTTTATTTCTTCCTCAATTTTCTTTCCTGCTCGTCTTATCCGCTCTTTGCTAATATCTGCAATGGTTTTATAACCGGCTTTGTAAGCTTCGCTTTTTTCATTGCAGAGCTCCGGAAGTTGAACAGAAATACTTTTTCGGTTGCCGCCATCTTTTGCATTTAAGGCCATTACGGCGTGGGCGGTGGTACCGGAACCGGCGAAGAAGTCGAGGATGAGGTCGTTATGGCTAACATTGGCAACTTTTAATATTCTCTTTAAAAGTTTAACTGGTTTTGGTCCATCAAAATAACCTTGGTTATCAAAAAGTTTTTTTAATTCTTGACGTCCTTCTTGATTATGTCCAACATCTTTATGTTTCCATAATGTTGTTGGAACCATTCCATCTTGAACTTCTGATAAAAATCTTTTTAACCGAGGTACATTTCCACCATCTTTTCCAAACCAAATTCGATTGTCCTTTACCAATTCTTGAAATTTCTCTTTTGAGGTGTTCCAACTTCTTCCTTTGGCAGGATTAATTATAGTTCCGTTTGGAGTGGTTATTGGATAGTCATACTTTTCTGAATATGTTTTAACCGTAAGATTATCTGAAATCCATTGGCCTCTTGGGTCATTATCATAATTCTTATATCTTTTATTTGCTTCCTTAGTCCTTTCCAATCTTCCCGGCACAAATTCTTGAATATTTTTCCCATAAGCAATTATGTAATCGTGACTATCTGAATAATATTTTGCATCATTTTTTGGCGAAAAAGTTCTTTCCCAAATAATACTTGCCACAAAATTCTCCTCCCCAAAAATCTCATTCATCAACAAACGCAAATTATGCACTTCATTATCATCAATAGAGATAAAAATCACCCCATCTTGTTTGAGTAGGTTTTTTGCCAAATACAAGCGTGGCATCATCATATTCAACCAATTGCTGTGGTATTGTCCGTTTTCTTTGCTGTTCTTTGACCACCCCGCCTGCGGCACCCCTCCAATGGAGGGGAATTTTAGGGTATCTTTGGTTCTATAGCCTTCTTCGTCCTTGTCGCCCACCCGTTTTTCGTATTCGGCTTTGGTTTCAGAGAATTTGTCAGAATAGATAAACGAGTCATTACCTGTGTTGTAAGGTGGGTCTATGTAAATCATTTTCACCTTACCGAAGTAGCTTTTTTGAAG
>CAZPGY010000038.1:0-4003 GCA_964586655.1 uncultured Flavobacteriaceae bacterium | reverse complement strand
CTGTTTTTGATGTTTACTATTCAATTTTTAGTCAACCTATTTTAGGACGGGACATTTTCAAAATTTGTACGACAATACCCCGCTTAATTTTCAGGTGTACAACAGTTCTAAAGTTTCTGCATTGAGAGGTTTTGCAACCAACAACAACATAGAAGTTTTGGTGATCAATATTGATTCGTTTGCAAAAGATCAAAACATCATCAACCAACCCCATTACAGAGCCAACGGAAGAAAGCCCATTGAGTTTATTCAATCTGTAAATCCAATAGTCATTGTGGACGAGCCACAAAATATGGAAACTGCAAAACGTATTTCGGCAATTGAAAATTTAAACGGACTTTGTACACTTCGGTATTCTGCCACGCACAGAAATCAATATAATTTAACGTATAGTTTAAACCCTGTGAAAGCCTACGACTTGGGCTTGGTCAAACAAATTGAAGTAGATTCCATTGTGGAAGAAAATGCCTACAACGATGCTTTTGTGCAAGTAGATTCTATAAAGCCGACTAAAACAAAAGTAACAGCAAAGGTTTTTGTCAATATCAATGATAAAGGAGGCGTAAAAAAGAAGAAGGTAACCGTAAAGGTGGGAGACGATTTATACCAACTTTCCAACGAACGGGAAATTTATTCAGAAGGCTACATCATTGAAGAAATAGATGCAACAAATAATTGTATTTCTCTTTCCAACGGAAACATTTTATACAAAGGCGACAGTCAAGGTGGTTTGACGGATGAAGTAATGAAATTTCAAATTCGTAAAACCATTGAAGAACATTTAAAGAAAGAAAAGCGCTTAAACAAATTAGGCATAAAAGTGCTTTCGCTTTTCTTCATTGACAAAGTTGCCAATTATAGACATTATGACGAAGCCGGCAATCCTCAAGGCGGAAAATTTGCAGAATGGTTTGAAGAAATCTATCAAGAATATATTTCAAAACCGGCATTTGCAGCACTCGATAAGTTTCCGGTTAATAAAGTGCATAATGGTTATTTCTCTCAAGATAAAAAAGGGAGATGGAAAGATACAAGAGAGACAAGTGCTTCGAAGAATAGTCAAGCTGCTATAGATACTTACAGTTTAATTATGAAAGACAAAGAAAAGTTGTTGAATATTGACAATTCCCTTCGTTTTATATTTTCGCATTCTGCACTTCGGGAAGGTTGGGATAATCCGAATGTATTTCAAATTTGCACTTTAAATGAGACGAAATCAGATATTAAAAAGCGCCAAGAAATTGGAAGGGGTTTGCGATTAGCGGTCAGGAAAACAAATGATGGAACCTTAGAAAGAACCTACGACCAAAACATCAATCGCTTGACCGTAATTGCGAATGAAGCTTATGATGATTTTGCAAAAACGCTACAAAAAGAAATTGAAGACGATTGTGGCGTTGAGTTTAAAGGTAGAATTAAGAATAAAAGAAAGCGAACAGCAATAAAGTACCGAAAAGGATTTGAAGCCGATCCAAAATTCTTGGAGATATGGGAAAACCTGAAAAAGAAAACGACTTATCGAGTTGACTATAAAACCGATGATTTAATCTCTTTAGCTTCAAAAGCAGTTAAAGATTTACCAGCGATAAAAGCACCTTCCCTTCGCTCAACAAAAGTCAATATCAATATGACAGAAGATGGCGTTGAATCGATGTACGCAGGAGATAAAGTGGAATCATATAACAGTTATTCTTGGAAAATTCCGGACGTTTTAGGCTACATACAGCGTAAAACCGAATTAACTCGCTCTACGATTCAAGAAATATTGAGCAATTCGGGCAGAATTGAAGATATTCTAATTAATCCCCAACTGTTTTTAGACTTGACCACAAAAGCGATAAAACGGACGCTATACGATTTAATGATTGACGGCATTAAATACCACAAAATTAGTGGAGCGGAATATGAAATGACCTTATTTGAAGCCCAAGAGTTAGAAGTTTATTTAAACGACTTTTCATTTAAAGTGACAGATACTTCAAAAACCATTTATGAGGAATTTGTGCCTTTGGATTCGGGCGTTGAAAGCAAGTTTGCTCAAGATTGTGAGACCAGCGACCAAATAAAATTCTATTTCAAATTGCCGAATTGGTTTAAAATACCAACGCCAATTGGAAACTACAATCCGGATTGGGCTTTGGTATTTGAAGATGATAAGAAAGTTTATTTTGTTGCTGAGACTAAGGATACAGGAACCCCGGAAATTGATATAGCAAAACTGAAGGAGAGTGAACAACTAAAGATTAAATGTGGAAAAGCACACTTTAATGAATTTGAAGAATTGGAGTATAAAGTTGTAAATAAAGCCGGACAACTAATTGAATAAGCCAACGCTGAAAAATCGTTAACGACCTGTGGATGCTCTTGGAATTTGGGACAACGCCATAAACTAATGAAGAAAACCGCAGGAAGCATTCAGGGCTTTCAAAATGAAACAATCACATATAAATCATCTAAAAACAAAAAACAATGACAAAGCTTACTCCTTCTGAAATTACCCAAATCATGCTTGATAATGACCGCTTCAGTCAGTGGCTTGGTATTGAAATCCTTGATACAGCGATGGATTATTGCAAATTAAAAATGTGCATTCGCGAGGAGATGCTCAATGGAATGAAAAAAGCACAAGGAGGGATTACCTTTTCTTTTGCCGATTCTGCTTTTGCTTTTGCCAGCAACACCCGTGGGAAAAAATCCGTTTCCATAGAAGCCTCCATCAATCATATTGAGGCTTTGGATTGTGGAGATGTGATTACCGCTGAAGCTCAGCTGGAAAGCGTCAAAAAGAAATTGGGATTTTATACGGTACGTGTACGAAAAGACGAGACCCTTGTTGCCATATTCAAAGGGGTGGTTTATCGAACCGGCGTGGATTGGGAGCGGTGAGTGGTTGATCCCATGGTTTTCTGATTCGACAGTAGTTCAAATTGCGTTTTACAAGGATAAATAAGCTAAGCTTAACCTGATAATTTTGTAGTGTTTTAGCTTGAGTGCAAGTTGTCTTTAAACAGTAAACAACCAGTTTTGATGTCAAAATTATCTTTCATTTTATGCGTGTTTTCGGGTCTACTTTTTCAGGGAGTCGGGTATAAAAACTATACAGTCGGTAATGCCCCTGCGTCCGGTGCTGCCAATACCGTCAAAGTTCAAAAAAAGCAACCGGAATCCATCAGTGTGCTCACTTGGAATATTGCAAACTTCGGCCACACCAAATCCGATCAGGAAGTGAATTATATGGCTAAAAAAATAGTGGGTTTTGACATTATTGCTCTTCAGGAAGTGGTGGGCAAAAGCGGTGGTGCCGATGCGGTCATCCGGTTGGCTTACAGTTTAGATAGCCTTTGTGAGAGTTGTGAATGGGCTTATGCCATCAGCCTTCGCACTACCGGCAGCCCTTATCAAAGTGAGCGCTATGCTTATTTGTGGAAAAGGAGTAAAATTCGTCATATCGGTATGGCCCGGTTGGATGAAAATTATCGCGATAAAATAGAAAGAGAACCTTTTTTAGCTACTTTTGAAGTGGGTGCTAAGCGGTTTACCCTGGTGAGTTTTCACGCCCTTCCCAAATCACGTCAACCGGAAACCGAAATCAAATATTTAAAATATTTCCCTGATAAATATCCCGACAAGCATTTGATTTTCCTTGGTGATTTCAATATCCCCTATACACACTCTGTATTCAATCCTTTAAAAGAAATGGGGTATCGCCCCGCTTTGATTGACCAAAAAACAAGCTTGCGGCAAGAATGTTTTAAGGGTGATTGCCTGGCTTCTATGTATGACAATATTTTTTATCCATCAACTTACGTAAAGAAAGAGGCGTCCGGTATTGTTCATTTTTACAAAGATTTTAATGGCGATATGAAAGCCGCCAAACACATATCAGATCATACGCCGGTATTTTTAAAATTTAGCTTGACATCACAATAAATAAAGAGATGTCCCGAGAAATTCATGAGATTTATTTTAGGCGGATTTGAGGGGGTATGCTGAGTTTACCGAA
>CAZPGY010000037.1:0-4381 GCA_964586655.1 uncultured Flavobacteriaceae bacterium | reverse complement strand
TGTTTTTGATGTTTACTATTCAATTTTTAGTCAACCTATTTTAGGACGGGACACTCTGTTGAATTGCACCTAACGGTTTGTGGCTTGACGCTGGCGCAACTTTATAAGCTGAAATTTGGCATCTAAAACTGAACCAAGCAAAAACCGATTTTTCATTTTTAAACTTAATCAATAAAATTAAAAAATCGGCTTTTGCGTCCAAATAAAAACCGGACTTCCGTTTTAAAACAATACTTGCGCTTGCGTCAAACCACGTGTTGGCAGGCGTTTATATTCACGATGATAAGCTTATATTTAAAATTTATAGGAAAAACCTATGCCGATATAACCCGCTAATTGACTAATCACATTTCGCGCAAACATATTATTGTCCGTTGTTATCGTTACCAATTCCGGATGAGAAATATTCAAAACATCATTGCCTTTGATCCAATATTTTAATTTTGAATCGGGGTTATCATAAAGGAGCTTGAAACCCAAATTATAAAATTTGCGTTGTATTCCTGCCGTGTTATATATTTCATACGTGTTTTTTATAAAATAACGCAGATTCAATTTGTCTATTTTTCCGTCTAAGTTGATGAAGGGACTGATGGTTGTTATTTTATTTTTTGAGGCTAATAAATCATATTCATATTCCTGAAACGAAAGATTTATCCCTATTTCATAATTGAAGAAGGCTTTATCAAAATTGCTCTGAATAGAAGGATTGATAGCATAAAAATCCATTGTGCTTGGATTGGATTGACCACCAATAAAATTAAAACTTTTGATGTGGTTATAACTTCCTGTAAGGGAAAATTTATTGTGATTTATAAAGCCATTTAAACGTTGCTGGAAGGTTAAATTTGCATTGAAGTTATGATAGCTTTTAGTTGAAAGCACATTCTGGATTTCATTGTAGTTTGAAAAGTTATTACTGTTTGTAGCTACAGATTTATCGGCTAAGGTAAGCGATGCCAAACCGATTAATGTTGTACCACTAAAAAGGTTGACATTGAGATAGTTTAAGGAAAATCTATTTTTTATAAAAACCTGGTCAAAACCAATTAAAGAAGGTATATAAAGATTTCTAAAATCAGAAACATAATAGGAATCATTAGTGTTTTCTATGGAAGGAAAATCAAAACTTCTGTTATAACTAAGGGCAATGGTGTGTGTGGGTTTTATCTGAAATTTTATATTCGCTGATGGTAAAAAATGAGTGAAAGCGCTTTTTTGTCCTTTACTTTTGATGATAGAGTTGCGGATGCTTGCCGTTAGATTATATTGTAAAAAACCCTTGTTTTTCTTGAGAATAAGGTCGGCAAAGTAGGCCTTTAAGTTCGTTTTCAACTCATTTTTTTTGGTGTTGTTCAAAAATGGGTTTTCAATACTGAAATGACGATTATCAACTGTAAATCCTGTATTGGCGCTCAGAATCTGTTTATTGAATTTTTGGGTATATTTAGCGAAGAAACCACCTTGATTTGTTTTGGTGGTTTTGTTTTGGCTCATTGCCATAAAATCTTTATCAAAAAGAAAATGGTTACTTTTTAAATCGTAATCATTGTCTGATTTTTGTATTTCTTGAAAGGCATTAAAGGACAGTAATTTGGTTTTATCCAATCGAAAAATATAACTCAACTGTTGTCCAAAACTATAATCAAAGGAATTGCCGTATTCGTTATATTGTGTGGTGTCTGTTGCAACTCTGTTTAACGTGTTTTTACGTTTACGGGATTTATTAGGATTGAAAACTACTGAGTAATTAATGAGATTGTTTTGATCAGGCTTAAAATCTAAATCTAACTTCGTTTGATTAAAGAAAAATCGGTTTTTGGCAGTTTCCGCATCATTTTGCGCTAAACCTGTTAGGTTGTCAAAAAAAGTCAGTTCCGAAAAATTGGATTCTTCCGAATTAATAAAATTAAATATACTGTAACCGTTCAATGATATTTTTTTGCTTGGGTAATAAGAAAAATCAAAAGAAACAAATTCTGAATGACGCTTTCTAACATCATTTTCTTCCGTGAGAAAGGAAGGCATTTTAAAGGAATTGAAACCTGAATTATTGAGGGAAGTTTGATTGCGAATATCTCGTTTTATGCTCATATTCATATTGATATAATCCATTATAGAAAGGACTTGTTCGCCCGTGTTGTTTAAATCAACAATAGCCGAAATATTAGATTTGGTATCAAAACGAAACAGGTTGCTATGAACTTTATATTGCTTTTTATAGGCGCCAAAGGCTTCTACATCTCCGGTAATTCGACCTAAATATTCCTTCTTGATATTAATATTTAAAGCCGTTTTATCGCTCCCTTCAATATCTTTCATCGCACCAAACTCTTCATAATTGGTTAAAAGGTCGATGCCTTCCAACATTTCAGCATCAATGTTATCGGTTGCTATTTTATGGTTATTTCCAAAAGCTTTTTTGCCGTTAATCAAAAAATCATCCACTTTTTTACCGTTGGCGATAATCTGACCATTATCATTAATTGATAATCCCGGAATCTTTTTGATGACATCTTTAAGTTTTTGTTCGTTTCCGGTGGTTAGTTTGTCAAGATTATAACTGATGGTGTCACCTTTTTGGGTAGCAATTCCTTTTTCGCCAACAATAACGACTTCTCCCAAGGTTTCCGATTTTGGAAACAGCTCTACATTCTTAATTAGGGTTTGGTTTTCTTTTATAGTAATGATTTCTGTGTGTGTTTCATAAGAGAGATAGCTGACCTTTAAAAGGAACTTTCCGTTTTGGTTAATTTGTATTTTAAACTTCCCTTGATTGTCGGTTATCGTGTAGTCAATAATGTTTTTTTGAACCGTATCCATTAGTTGAACATTGGCTGCTGCTAAGGGTTCACCGAAAGGATCTGTTACCATTCCTTTTAGAACATTTTGGGATAAAGCAAAAAGAGGAGAGATACCCATAATCAAAAAAAGAAAATATTTCATTAGGACGGGGGTGTTTAAAAGCCGAATGAAGAAGGATTCTTTTTGAGGGCTTCCATTTTTTGTTTTTCGATTTTTCTGAACTCATCCCTGTTTACTTTTTTCCCTTTAGTGGGCTTGACGATCTCAAACTCTTTTTCTGTAGATATTTTAATAGCTTCGTAAGTGTTGTCTTCATCTTTTACCCTTAATATTAAGCCCGGCAATCCATAGTAATCTGCCGGACCGTCCGAAATTGGAATTTCGTCACTATACCAAGCAATTACTTTTTTGCCGTCAATGATTGCGGTGGCTTTTTTTGTTTTATAAGAGCCGATTTCCTTGGTTTCGCTGGTGATTTCCCAATTTGGTATTTGTAGCGTGTCCACAATTAAAAAAGGCTTGGTCAAGATAGTAGTACTATTAATATATTCCTTGGTTTTAAAATTTTTGTATAAGCCTGTTCCTTTGGAATCGGGAGACAAAATGGTAATACGAGAGTCTTGTAATTCGTCTGATATTCCGGTATTATTTATTTTATCTGTATTTTCTTTATAAATAGAAGTGCCATTCATATACTTCAAAAGATAATAACGCGGTCTCAAAAGAATTTTTTTTATCTTTTTTCTTTGTTCTTTATTTTCTATCTGATTCAGACTGGTTTGAGTAGAGTCAATTTTCAACTTTTTGTATTGAACTGTAATTGATTGGGAAAAACCATATCTACCAATTATCAATAGGATCATTAAGATTAATATCTCTTTTTTTTTCATCATTTTTTTTTTAAACTTACTTGGGTATTTTTTATTTACCCAAGTAAGTTCTATGATTATTTGTCATAATTAACGAGGAATAACTACTACGTTTCCATCGGGGTCTGTTATAACAACTGTGTCATCCGTAATGACGACAGTTGTTCCGCCATTTTTTATTATAATGGGATCGTTGGCATTGATGTAAGTATTCAGAGGAATTACATCAAATTCTTGACTTGTAAATGCGGTCGTTTCAAATGAGACGTAATCATTTACAACTTGAGTGTCAGTTTTCGCTTGTGCAAAAGTAAAACTCAAAATTAGGGCTAAACTTAAAATTAGATTCTTCATTTTAACGGGTTTAAAAGATTAAAGCAAATTCTATAAGATTTAGGTCATTAAGATTTGATTGCAGATTATCTGCTTTTAGACCAAAGATTGAAAATTGTTTTTACTCGAGAGTCAAACTACTTTTTGCTTAATTACATCAGTTGTATGGACTTTTAGTTGCTCTACTTGAAAATCTGAAAATCAATCAATGTCTAAATATATGAAAAAAAGTTAAATAAAACTCAAATTGTTTGTGTTTTTATATGGTTGTAAAAAAAATGTCGTATATACTTGGCGAAGTGTTTTTTAAATGTCTGCCAACGGGAAACGCATTGGCGAAGTGGCGGATAAATTGAACCGAAAGTTCAATTTAG
>CAZPGY010000036.1:0-4926 GCA_964586655.1 uncultured Flavobacteriaceae bacterium | reverse complement strand
TTTTCAAGTCCCTTTTGGATAAAACCATCAATCAGAATTTTATAATTTGTTCCTTTTTCTATTTCTAAGTTTTTTATGTCGAGTTCATTTTCAAGATATTCTTTCCACTCTTTAAGGGACTCGCCAGAAAAAAACCTCATAGACCAATGTTCAAAAGGAGGTAAAATCATTTCGCCTCTATACCACGTTTCATTTTCTTTTTCAAGGTTTTTGACAAGTTCAACTTGCTCATCAGTAAGCTTTTCTCCTTCCCATTTATAATCAAGTATTGTTGAGTCCGGTTTATATTTTTGAAGGTAATTAAAGTTACTCTCCTCGTCATTGAATCGATAATGAAACCTATTATCAATCTCTGACTCTAATTCATTAAAAATATCACTCTCAAAAGACCACCAGGGTATTTCTCCTCCAATAATATACCTGGGGTTCCTAGTAAAAGATAGCCAGGTTTTAAGATGTTCATCCAATTCATCATTGGTTTCTGTATTCTCAAAAAAAGACTTGATTTCCATACGAGAACTCTTTCTCCAAAACTCATCTTTTTTCTTTCCAAGTGCAGCTGCAAATTTTACCAATGCCTTAAAGCTGATAATAAATTCCTCTTGTTGTTTTATCAGTTGTTCAAACTCTTTACGAAGATGGGATACATTAATATTTTTCTTATCTTTATTATATGGTGTCACTACCTCAAGCCATTCTTTAGGTGGCTTTTTCTTTTCAAATTCCTCTAGAACATAATTAAATACAGAAACCGGTTTTCCGTGACTGTGATCAATTATTTCAAATTTTTCCATCCTTCCACCGGGCATCTGCTTATCCGGATCCAATTCAAAGGAAATTTTCATTTCCATTTCATTATCTAAACCCCACCACTTTACCTGTTTTGAAAAGGTTAATGCTCTTTCGGTATCCGGACGAACACTATTAAAATCCCCGAGGATTGAAAGAGTTCCATCAAAATTTAATTCAAATAACGGTTGTGATTTATGCTTTTGCTCAATATGCTGAAACATCCGCAATGCCTGCGTAAAAGAACTTTTACCACTGCTATTTGTTCCGGTTAAAACCGTCATAGGTTTCAAGTCTAACTCAACCTTATTTTTAAAAGCTTTAAAGTTTTCTACACTAAATCGATCGAGCATAATTTTTAGTTTAATTTTCAATTATTGTTGCAAATATGCTATATTGAAGTGCAGCCAATCTGCACAACAAAAATTATTTTTCCCTTTCCCCTTTCAACACCCCACAAACCCCAATCGCTTCCTGACACTGCTCCACCGTAAACATCCCAAAATGGGTATGTTTTACCGGGAGATTCAACTTTTCGGCCAACCAGTCGTAGGCCGCTTGGCGGGTTTTGAACAATCCGTCTTTCCACAAGGGATCAAATGCTTGGTGACCACGGTGCTTCCATTTCCGCAGTTCGGCGTCGGCTAATCGGCCGAGTGCGGTTTTGTTATCGGCGTAGGTACCGACATAATGATCGCGGTTTTCGCGGCAGACGTAATATTTCTTATCCAAATAGGCCGGTCGGGGTTCTTGGGTTGTCGCATGCGGATAAACCACATCTCCTTTCACGAGTTGGGTTTCGCAATGACAGTAAGGACATACCTTTCCGGCAATGATTTCATCAAAATTTTCTGACAAGGAAGCTGGCTTAATCGTTAAACTATATGTGGGATAAAACCAAAAATAAAGAAAATGCTTAACATATTTTTGTATAGGCGTTAATTCTTTTAATTCCATTCCCAAATTATACCAACTCCAAATTAAATAGGAACCAATCTTGTTTAAGAGCCATTGGTATAACATAAAAGGGATGACTTTGAGACACAATGTCCCGCCATAGAGAAGGAATGATAATTTTTACTCGATAAATCAGACTATTATTAAGTCAAGTAAGCAGCACTAAGGAGCATTTTCAATACGAGATTCAGTCTAAACACACAGGACTCCCTGATTTCCTTGCGGAAATATTCCCTTTTTTCGGCTCGGATTAGTTCTATATATTGCGGCTCAGAGGGGAAGGGAACACCCCGCCCTTCGGGCACCCCTCTTAAAAAGAGGGGAATTATTCCCCGCTCCTCAAGAGGAGCATCCGCCCGCGGACGACGCATTCAATTCCCCGCTTCCCAAGAGGGGTGGTTTGCTTGCAAACCGGGGTGTTCATTCCCCGCTTCCCAAGAGGGGTGGTTTGCTTGCAAACCGGGGTGTTCATTCCGCGCTTCGCAAGAGGGGTGTCCGCTTGCGGACGGGGTGTTCCTTCGGCTGTTCCGTCATTAATCGCCCTTGCCAAAAGTGCTTTCAATACCTAATTTCAAGAACACCTAAAGTTGCCAACATAAAAGGGATAGAATCGCAATAGTATATTTCCGCTATATCGCTTTCTCTATGATTAATACCCAAAGTTTTCTTCCCAGCCTCCAAAAGCCTCATCTTCCCGTTCAAATTCTCTTCTCTCTTTTACCGTTAAATGCCGCTTTAAAATCATTTTATATTTCTTTAGCGCCTTCTTCCCGGTTTCCTCGACCTCTTTCATATAAACCGGCAGTTCTCCGGTTTGATAAGTGATATAGCAACGGCGATAAAGATTGGCGGCCTCACGGTAATTTCGCTTAGCGTACGCCTCCTCCGCCGCAGCATATCTGATTAAAATATTTCCTAAATCTGACATTGTATTGTTTTTTCTGATCGCAAAACTATGTTGGTGTGCTGCACCCTATCTGCACTATAAAATCAAATTCGAGCAAAATCCAACTATTTTGCACCTCAATTAATAACCTATCCATTCAAAACGTAAAAATAGCCTTATCTTGTGCACTCAATCTGCACGTTTAAAAATATCATGTATGGCCATCACCAAAAATGCTTATCTCCGCTACCAAGTCTTGGACAAATGTTTTAGCAATCCAATGCGCAGTTATACATTTACCGATCTCTTGGAAAAAGTGAATGAGGAATTGCGTTATGACAATCCGGATAACGAGGGGATCAAAACCCGTCAGTTGCGCGATGATATTCGGTTTATGAGAAGTGAAAGCGGATTTGGTATTGAACTGGAAGACGACCTTTATATCGGCCGAAAGAAAGTGTACCGCTATCAAGATCCGGAATTCAGCATCAGCAAAAAGCCGATTAATACAGCAGAGGCGGAAAGTTTAAAGGCTGCCATGCACATTCTCTCGCGATTCTCGGGCTTGCCACAATTTTCATGGCTCGATGAGATGCTTCCTCTTTTGGAAGATCAATTCGATTTGTCAACTGAACAAAACGGAAAAATTATCAGTTTTGAATCTAATATCGATTATACGGGGTATCAACACATCAAACCGCTCTTTAATGCCATTAACCACCAACGGGTGTTGCAGGTGAAGTATCAAGCTTTTACGGAACCTCATCCGGTTGAGTTTTATTTCCATCCCTATTATCTCAAGCAATACAACAATCGCTGGTTTGCCTTGGGTTATCATGAAGAAGAAGAAAAATCAACATGGAATTTGGCCTTGGATCGGATTTTAAAGCTAACAGAAACCGATCGGCCTTATCAAAAATCTGATTGTGATTGGGAAGGTTATTTTGACGATATCATCGGGGTAACCCATTACGACGAAAAACCACGGGAAGTGAAATTGCTTTTCAACAAAGAAGTCTCGCCTTATGTCAAAACCAAACCCCTGCATTTGACACAAAAACACAAGGAAGTAGAACAGGGCTTGGAAGTCCGCATACAGGTCATCCCTAATTTTGAATTAGAAAAATTGATCCTCTCATTTGGAGAACAGGTAAAAGTGTTATCTCCGGAGCGTTTTAAAGAACGTATCTCTAAGCGCCTCAAGTCAGCCAATCGCCTTTATTGAGCCTTAGCAAAAACCAAAGGTGCTGTTGGTACAGCCGGTTTTTCAACCGAAGCCGTTTTATCTCGCTTGATGTCAATAAATTGCTATGGGCGGGGACTTTTATTTTAAATTTATGTATTCGATCAGAAGGCTTTTTAAAGTAGGGGTTTTTACCGTCGATTTTGCCACAATTTCCAATACTTGTTCAGCAAGTTGCTGCATCTCTGTTCTCGCGGAATTCGCATGAGGTGCGATAGCTAAAGTTCCCGTATTCCCTTTCATTGCTTTTGACCAATAGATGACTGAAAACCATTTGGGCATTGTTAGAAAAATAGTTTTTAAATTTTTAGGGATAATGGGCAAATCTAAGTCTTGACAAGCTTTAAACCCTTCCCTGATACTTTGAATCATTTCTTTTACGCTCTCTTTATTTTTACCGAGTTGTATGCTACTTCCATCCTCCAAAGCGATGGCAGCAGATGCACAGGATATAAAGATTGAATGAATGATTAACCAAGCTTTCATTTGAGTTTCAAGACTTACTTTGAAGTTGGCTTTTTCTAATATTTCTTTTAAATCGCTTGTTAATGCCCCTATATTCCCGTCAATATCTCCTAATGTTGTTTTCTGCTCTCGAATTTGAATGAAATTGATTTGATGGTTTTGGCGAGTTCCACCAACTCCCGGGAAGCCTAAAATAATTTTTTTATCAGGGAAATATTGATCTAAAGTTTGAGCGTCCTTCGGATTGTTCAGCATAAACAGAATGTTCCGAGAATTCTTGTTGACCTTCAAATTCTTTTTTACTTCAGCCAATTGATCCAATCGGACAGTAACAATAATTAAATCGTAGGAATCGTTTTCTGCCAAACTTTGCGTCAGGGGTACGCGCACGTTTAATTCTTCTTTTGTCAGTCTGTTGTAAAGGCGGATTCCATTATTTTTTAAATTTTCATAATTCTTCCCACGTGCTAACAATTTAGCATCTCCACCACTTTCAAAAATTTTGGCTGCATAAATTTGTCCGATTATTCCGGCACCGTAAAATAATATCCTCATTTATCAGCTTAGCTTTTTTGTTTCAAATGTT
>CAZPGY010000035.1:0-5143 GCA_964586655.1 uncultured Flavobacteriaceae bacterium | reverse complement strand
AGATCGAGAAGATCAACAAAATCCTAGCCGAGTTGGATGACTACGAGCGGGATGTACTTTATCCCCTGGCTACCGAGCAGGTGGAAATCGATCTCGATGACGGGGTGAAGGCCAACTATCCGAAATTTGGCGACGCTTTAAAGAAGATTACCGGCCTCTCTGGCTAGGAGCACAGGCATGCATATCAAAAAACTAACCTTGCAGCGCTTTCGTGGCGCTCAAGATCTACCGCTGGATCTGGATGACAAGCTTAATGTGTTTGTCGGCATGAACGGCACAGGTAAATCCAGCATTCTGGATGCGTCGGCCATCATGCTCTCCTGGTTAGCTAACCGGATTAAGCATGCGGGTGCGTCTGGGAGGCCGATTGCCGAATCTGACATCAAAAATGGTGAATCCTCCGCTAATTTGACCATTCAGCTGTTTGATGAGGGTACTTACTTCGGCTGGAACTTGGCGAAGGTGCGTAAGGGGTACAGCAAAAAGGACCTGGCGTCTGTTCTGATCTCTGCATCTGAAACGGCCAAGGGTATTCAGGCCGGCATCACAGCGCATAACGGGAAGGTAAACATTCCCTTGTTTGCCTACTACCCGGTGAATCGCGCTGTGTTGGATATTCCACTGCGTATCCGAGAAAAGCATCAGTTCGGGCTTCTTTCTGCTTACGAGGAGTCGCTAACCAGTGGCGCAAACTTCCGCACTTTCTTTGAATGGTTCCGGGAACGGGAAGATCTTGAAAACGAAAACCGCAAGTATCAGGACGATTTGATTAAGCCGGAGGATTTCGAATTCCCGGATCCTCAGCTAACGGCGGTGCGGCGGGCCCTTGAGATTTTTATGCCGGACTTCCAAAACCTAACCGTAAGGCGCCAACCGCTGCGGATGGAGGTAACGAAGAAAGGCCAGCGGCTCACGGTAAACCAGCTCTCTGATGGCGAAAAGTGTTTGATGGCCATGGTTGGTGACCTTGCCAGGCGCATGGCCATAGCCAACCCGGAGCGAAAGGATCCGCTGCTGGGAGATGGGATTGTGATGATCGATGAAATTGATCTGCACCTGCATCCCAAATGGCAGCGCTTGGTGGTGCCCAGTTTGAGGGCGGTTTTCCCGAACTGTCAGTTCTTTATCTCCACACATTCACCACATGTAATCACCCATGTGAAACCGGAGAAACTGTTCCTTCTGAACATGAAAGATCTCGGAGAATTGGAGGTTGTTCGCCCGAGTGAATCTTATGGTAAGACGGCGGATAGGGTACTTGAGGATCTGATGGGCCTTGAGACCACACGCCCGAACCAGGTGGAAAGCGCTCTTCGAGCTATTTACGGGCAAATCGATGATGGCGATCTCGATACTGCCAGAGAAGGCATTGCTGAATTGGAAAGAGACATTGGTGAAGACCCGGAACTGGTGAAAGCCAAGGTGCTGATTAAACGAAAGGAGCTGATTGGCCGATGAAGTATGTGGAGAAGCGACATGAACCTGAAGCTTTTACGCAATGGAAGGATCTGGCCAATGAAGACTGGCAGCCCACTTATGGCGACCTGAGCGGCGACCTCAAAGCCTCGGTAAAGGGAACGTTGATGCAGGAGCAGGGTTACCTCTGCTGCTATTGTGAACGCCGGGTGGCCGAGGGCGATTCCCACATAGAGCACTTCAAGCCTCAGAGTGACCCGACTGTGGATCCGTTGGATTACGGAAATTTTTTGTGTTCCTGCCAGAACCAGACCAGAAAAGGTGAGCCCCGCCACTGCGGTAACCTGAAAGGCAACTGGTTTGACTCCGGGTTATTGGTATCCCCGCTGGATCCGGATTGCGAAAACCGGTTTAGTTTTGAAGGTGATGGTTTGATCAAACCTGCTGTCATGAACGACCTCTCCGCCCGTGAAACCATTACCCGACTGGGCCTCGACCTGCCCAAGTTGAATGAGTTGAGAGCTGGAGCAATTGATCCTTTCTTGGATGATAGCTTGACCCATGATGAGCTGGGCCAGTTCGTATCGGGCTACTTAACCATGGGAGCAGACGGCCGTTTCGGTGAGTTCTGGACCACCATCAAATATTTGTTTGGAGACTATGCAGCCGCATGAGTAACCGAATTTCCCAGGCGTTAACAAAATTATTCGAGCGGCACCGGGTCGTGTTCTGGTATGACAGCAAGCAGGAGCTCCGTAGCGACTTCGATTCAGTAGCCATTCCGGATGTGGAAAAACTTGAGATCGCCAACAATGAGTATGGCCTGAAGCAGCGCATCTTGCGGGAATCACCCGACCAGAAGTTTCTTCTGTACAAGGAGGGCTCTCAGCCCGAGGATCTGAATAACTGGTTGCTGGACGTACAGTTAGCCCACGGCGAGTTCCGTACTGATCAAGTGGCCATCTGGCTGTCCGAATTGGAGCTAGGTCTGGAGTTTGCCGAGGTGGCCCAGGCCCACGCGGAATTTTTCCAGGCGATCAAGCGCAAAGAGGCTTTGAAGAAGTTGCTGAAGCCGGACGACACTGCCGGCCAGCTGCGCCTGAAGATGCTGGCCGTGTGTGCCGGTAGTGAGCCTCGTATGGACTCGGTGGTGGAAACCCTGCTGCAGCAACTGGCGGAAGAGCGTGATGATGGCATTCGGCTGATTGAGCGCTGTGGTCTGGACAGCTTCCTTTGGGAACAACTGACCCGTTTCTACGGCTACGAGGCCAGTGAACCCAGCCTGCGCGACTTCGTGATTGAGCTGTTCAAGTCCTGCTATGCCATGGGCACCGATGGCGAGGTCAAACTGACCGGCGACGCCCTGGTGTTCCTCAAACGCTGGAAAGACAGCCGGCAGTTCGAGCAGGGGTTTGAAACCCTGTCTGCCGAGTGTGCCGAGGTCCTGAGCATTGAGCAGGATCTCGGTAAGCGGGACTTCCGAGACCTGGTTGAGCTGGACTACTTCCGGCTAATCGACCAGAAGATTATCAGTGACCTGGTGCGGGCGGTGGTTGGCCGCACGGTCACCAGCGGCGATGTGGCATTGTGGGTACGGCAGCGGCGCCAGGGCCACTGGTACGGGGAGTTTCGCCACCTGTATGAGGCCATTGAGTTTGCGGCCCGTTTTGTCCAGAAGCTCGGTGAGTCTCGTCTCACCATGGACAGCCTCTCCGACGGTGTTCAGAGATACAGCCGCTCCTGGTATCAGTTGGATCAGCTCTACCGCAAGTTTACCTACCATGTGCGTATGTCCGGCCAGGCATCGTTAATGGGCGAGCTCAGTGAGCAGGTGGAGAACCTGTATTCCAACAACTATCTGCTCAAGCTGGGCGACGGCTTCCAGGTCCACGTGGACGCCGCGCCGCGCTGGGAGGCCTATCCGGTCGTTCAGCAAAAGGCCTTTTTCGAGCACTGGGTTCGCCCGTACCTGCGCAAGGATAAACGGATCTGCGTGATCATTTCCGACGCCATGCGCTACGAGATTGGTGACGAGCTGCTGGGCCTTATCCGGCAGGAAGATCGCTACAGCGCGGAGCTTGAGCCGGCACTCTCGACCCTCCCCAGCTATACCCAGCTTGGTATGGCGGCGCTGTTGCCCAATAAATCACTGGCGATTGCCGACAACGATACCGGCACGGTACTGGTGGATGGCCAAAGCTCACAGGGCACGGTTAACCGTACCAAAATCCTGCAGGCCGCCTTGGATGGGCGGGGCCAGGCCGTCAAGGCGGAGGATTTTATGCAGCTCAACCGGGACGACAGCCGTGAGCTGCTCAAAGGTAATGATGTGCTGTACATCTACCACAACCGCATCGATCACACCGGCGACAAGATGCATTCAGAGGGGCAGGCCTTTGAAGCCGCAGAACAAACCCTGGATGACCTGATTCGTCTGATCAAGAAGCTCACGGCGGCCAACGCCAATAACCTGCTGATCACCGCTGACCATGGCTTTATTTACCAGAACCGTGAGCTGGATGAGAGTGACTTCCTGGGCGACGCCGTTTCTGGCGATGATATTCGCTACCGGGACCGTCGGTTCGTGCTGGGTAAGGGGCTGTCCGCCTCTCCGGCGTTCCATCACTTCTCGTCTGAGCAGCTTGGGCTGGATGGCGATATGGAAGTGCAGGTTCCCAAGTCCATCAACCGGCTTCGCCTTAAGGGCTCTGGCAGCCGGTTTGTACATGGCGGTGCATCCCTTCAGGAAGTTGTGATTCCGGTCCTGAAGGTTAACAAGAAGCGCCAGAGTGATGTCAGCGCCGTTGAGGTCGACATCCTCCGGGGGGCCAGCTCGGTGATCACTTCCGGCCAACTGGCGGTCACCTTGTATCAGTCCGGACCGGTTACCGAGAAAGTACAGCCTCGCCACCTGCGGGCCGGAATTTATACCCAGTCAGGGGAGTTGATTTCGGACAGTCACGAACTGTCGTTCGACCTGACCTCGGAGAATCCCCGCGAGCGGGAGCTTCAGGTACGCTTTGTGCTCAGCCGCAAGGCGGACGTGGCCAACGGCCAGGAAGTCTTCTTAAAGCTGGAAGAACAGCACGCCGGCACCTCCCACTACAAGGAATACAAGTCGCTCAGGTATTTGATGCGGCGGTCCTTTACCAGCGATTTTGATTTCTGAGGGTTATAGCCAATGAGTACGCTTGACCAAAAGATCAACGAACACTTCCCCGGGTTGGTGGTGCGCAAAGACCTGGTGAAAACGGTCAAGGGCAACGCTATCGTCCCCTCATACGTGCTGGAGTATCTCCTCGGCCAGTACTGCGCCACCAACGACGAGGCCACGATTCAGACCGGGATCGAAACGGTCAAGGAGATTCTGGCCAAGCACTATGTCCACCGCAACGAGGCCGGACTGGTGCGCTCGAATATCAAGGAAAAGGGGCGTTACAAGGTTATCGACAAGATCAGCGTGGCCCTGAATGAGAAGACGGATGCCTACGAGGCGCAGTTTTCCAATCTGGGGATCAAGAAGGTATTGGTGGACTCAGGAACCGTGAAGGCTCACCCCAAATTGCTGGTAAGCGGCGTCTGGTGCATTGCGGACATCGAATACGTATTTTCTGAAGACCAGAACGTCAGCCCCTGGATACTGTCCACCCTCAAGCCGATTCAGCTATCTCACTTCGACTATGACGCCTACGTTGCCGCGCGGCAGCAGTTCAGCACCGATGAGTGG
>CAZPGY010000034.1:0-5346 GCA_964586655.1 uncultured Flavobacteriaceae bacterium | reverse complement strand
AGAGGCTTTTTTTATTTAACTTTCCTAAAGTTCCAAACTTTAGGAAAGTTTGAAACGATGACAAATTAGTGGATAAACCTGACAGGTCTCTAAGCGGAGCGCGAAAGACCTGTCAGGTTTTTTTAGCTAACGGCAAGCAGCTAAGAGCAAATAGCAATTTTACCGCCTACGGCCAAGAGCCGGAAGTCAACGGCAGTTCCTATCACTCCGCTTGCTGGTTTGACAGCATTTGACGCAAAAAAGCCACTTCTTCGGTAAGAGATTTAATGCGGTTTTCGTATTGTTCTTTAAGTTCTTGTGGAAAGTTGTGAATGTGATTGATTTTCCCGGATTGGTGGCAATTGATAAACACCAAACTGTCTTTAAAAGAGGTCAAATCCACCGGTTTGATTTCTTCTCGCTCTATTTTGTTGTAAGCCCGTTGAGAAGTTTTAAGCGCACTCGTCATATATTGCTGGCTAAGCTCTTTTAATTCCCTGATTTTCCGTATCTTTTGACCGATTTTATTTTTTCATAATGGGTTGTTTTAAGTTAGAACAAAAAATATAATTTAGATAATTTGTGTCATAATCATTGCGCAAGATTATGGATGGTTGCCGAAAAGCCGATTATAAGAGGGTAGGAAAACCAATTAATACTTGAATTCAATTAACAATGAGAACAGTTCATAAAATTATTTTTTCTCTAATTGTTTTATTTTTAATTTCTTGTGGTTCTTCAAAAATTTTTGAAGAACCACAAGTCGTTTTGCAAGTTTCTGCTGTGGACAGCCTTGTCCAGGGGAAATATATCTATGTTAAAGTAGATAGTGCTCAAACAGTAAAATTAAAATTCGATACTGGTGCAACGGAAACCATTCTGAATGATATTGCTATGATAGGCGGAAAAGCTGTCTTGACCAAAGGGAACCACACTACTCAAAAAGGGTATAGTGGGAGTGGTTTGATAACAACAATAGCCTACGAGACAAAAAGCCTAAACACCAAGGTCTCTCACGCTACAAATCAAAAAATAGCCATTTATGATATGACGACAACAAAAATTGGCAAGTGTTTTCCTGGTTTTTTTAGCTACGATGGGTTATATGGTTTGGACGCCTTTGCGGAGGCAAAAGACCCCAAACCCGTTTTGTTGAATTACAATAACGACCTGATAAAAATCCTTTCAGAAACTTCCCAAATTCCTCCGGACTATCACAAGGTTGATGCTTCTTTTAAAGACAATAAAATTTATCTTCACGGCACGATTGCCGGAGGAAAAATGGATTTTTTATTTGATACGGGATACAATGGGTTTGTTGTGCTTTCCAAAAATATTTTTAAAGACAAAAATATAGATTCAAAAGTGTCTGGTAAAAGTATGTTCACATCAGCTTCGGAGAGTATAATTCCTGAAAAGAGCTTGGTTTTTCAAGATGTACCAATTTCTATAGCGGGAATACCAATTGAAGAAAATATGGTGTCTATTATAAAAAAAATGGATACAGAAGAAGCTTATGTCGGCCTGAGTTTAATTGAAAACTATAATTGGATTCTCGATTTTAAGCACGAGACTCTTTATGCCAAAAAAATAAAAAACTATGATTCAAATACGTATTTTGAGACCTTGAAAGACGTAAAATACGTTGCACTTGCCTATGATGGAAAACTGATAGTTGTTTTTTCAAACGGAAAAAAATACCAAGTCGGCGATGTCATTAAATCCGTTAAGGGTAAAAAGGTTACTGATGAAAATATCTGTAAATTGCTGAAAATCCTGCTTAAAAACAATGAGGATTGGAGTAATCTTAATGTAGAGACGAGGTAATGTCTCTTTGTTAAAGTGATAAAGACCTGCGTTTCAGCCTGTTTAGAGATTAGAGCCAAATATTAGGTGGAGTCTGTTAAGAGGCTTTTTTTATTTAACTTTCCTAAAGTTCCAAACTTTAGGAAAGTTTGAAAGCTGTTTTTTAATAGAATATCTGTATATTCGATAAGATAGAAAAGCAAATTGTTCAAGCAGTTTCTGCAGGGGGGTAGTTTTTTATATTGTCGATAAATGCAGCAATATGTATGGCAAAACCTTCTATATAAAAGAGCAAATCCTTATTTTTTATTTATGAAAAATCTGATTTATCTACTGTTTTTAGGGTTCGGACTCGGAATTGCTCAGGCGCAAACCTATACTCGTGCTGATACTTTACGTGGCTCCTTACGGCCGGAACGAACGGATTATGACGTTTTAAAATATGATTTATGGGTAGAGGTGCAGATAGCAGATCGATATATTTCGGGCTATAATGAGATTGTTTTTCAAGTGCTCCATAAAATGCCGGTGATGCAATTGGATTTATTTCAAAATATGCATATCGATTCAATTTTATTTCGGGGGCAACAACTGAAATACCGGCGCGAATATAATGCTGTATTTATCAGCTTCCCACAGGCACTTGATTCAGGGGAAACCGATAGCCTTCGATTTTACTATTCGGGGCACCCCAAGATTGCTAAAAATCCGCCTTGGGACGGAGGGTTTATTTTTACCCAAGATGAAAATGGAAAACCCTGGGTTAGTGTGGCGGTTCAAGGGACCGGAGCCAGTCTGTGGTATCCTTGCAAAGATACCCAGAGTGACGAACCCGAAGAGGCCGAGATTCACGTAACCACGCCGGCTGGATTGATGAATGTTTCCAATGGGCGTTTGACCGGTAAGAAGGAAAAACCACGGGAGCGTGTCACCTGGTCGTGGAAAGTGGTTAACCCTATCAATAGTTATAACTTGGTGTTGAATATTGGAGATTATGTCCATTTTTCCGATCACTTTAGGGAGTTGGATTTGAACTATTATGTATTGCCCTATCACCTTGAGGAAGCTAAAAAAGAATTTCAAGAGGTCAAAGCCATGCTTCGTTGTTTTACAGATAAATTTGGGGACTATCCTTTCAAAGAAGATGGTTACAAATTGATAGAAACACCTTATTTAGGAATGGAGCATCAGAGTGCTATCGGCTATGGTAATGCTTATCAGAAAGGTTATTTGGGAAAAGACCTGTCCCAAACGGGAGTAGGGTTGAAATGGGATTTTATCATTGTGCATGAGTCTGCTCACGAATGGTTCGGCAATAGCATTACTGCAGCTGATTTGGCCGATATGTGGATTCATGAGGCTTTTGCTTCTTATGCAGAGGCGGTGTATGTTGAGTGTCGGTGGGGAAAGAAGGCAGCTTTGACTTATTTACGGGGATTGCGGAAAACCAGGATAGCAAACAAAGCCCCTATTATAGGCGATTATGGGGTGAATGATCAAGGGTCGGGCGACATGTATTATAAAGGAGCCAATATGCTGCAAACGCTTAGAGCGGTGGTCGATGATGATCAAAAATGGTGGCGTATTTTGAAAAAATTTGCGTTAACTTTCAAACATCGTATCACCAATACTGCAGAAGTTGTTCACTATTTCAGTAAGCATATCGATAATATGGACGTGGAGGCTTTTTTTGATCAATATTTGAGGTATTCTCATATTCCTGTTTTGCAGATGAAAAGCTATCATGGACACGTTGTCTATCGCTGGGAGGCTCGATCGGTAGGCTTTAACATGCCTATTGAAGTTCAGATAGCCGGACAAAAAATGCGCTTGCACCCTTCAAAATACTGGCAAGAACTCGATGAAAGTATCAAATTGCAGGATATTAAAGTAAATACTGCCGATTTTTATGTCAGGACTAAAAAATATAGACGATAAGCGCAGCTTAAAGAATTAACCCGGAGACTTCATGAGATTTATTTTGGGCAGATTTACAACAAAAAAGACGGCAAAATAAAGTCGAGCAATACGAGTGCTACATAGCCCAAATTTGCACTTTCTCATTTCGGCTATTTTACTATTCAATGCTTTGGTTATTAATATGTTTTCTTAAAAATACATTATAGAATAGCCTTTTAAGCGGTTGGTTTACGGCTTATGAAAAACCTCGAAACTAACCTGATAATGTAAACTGAAATACCAAATGGAATCAGGAAGAATATAACATAAGGAAGTTTATCATTAATTTCTTTAAGCAAGATGACATTTACAATAGCCATGCTTATTACTAGAAACAATCCGATTAAAATATAGTCCAAAAACAGATAATTTTTTCGTTGAAACAAGTTGGCTGTATAAAAAAGGAAAGCCAAGGAAGTTGCTATATTTAAGACTATGTTGTGCAAAAACGAGAATAGTACGGTTAAAAAAATTAATCCTAAGGCTATTTTTGCGTAACGGCCGATTGGAAACAATTTATAAGAAGCGGAATTATTGAGGCTACTCCAATCTCGCTTTAACAGTGTACGGATGGTATCTTTTTCGCGCAGATAGGCATAAATCAAAAGCACTAAAAGAAAGAGGTTAATAATGGGAGTTAGCCCAAATCCGGCAATGACAGTAAATACTAAAATGCCAAGCGCCAAAGGGATGGCTGTAATTAAGCCAACTACAGCATAGCGAAAGGACAATAAAAGGGCTCCTGTAATGACTTGCCATACCGCAATAACTTCCATAAAAATCACGAAAGCGGTGGAGTCAAAAATATTATGGATATCGGTTGGTCCAATTAAATTACCAATATTTTCAGGAGCTAATTTACTCAGTCCGGCGGTTAAATAAATGGTTCCTGCGGCCAGGTATATCATTATTAGTGTAATGTCTGTTCCGCTTATTTTGCTTTTCATTTTTTTGATTTATTTTTCTGTTTCTTTTAATAAAGAAAAGGTCAGTTTTCCGATGTTTTTGTGCTGTGGGCTAAAAGCAGAGACATTTGACAAGACGATAACTCCAATTTTATGCTGCGTATCAACCACCATAAAAGCGGTATACCCACCGGTGCCTCCGTTGTGCCAATACAGATTTTGCCCTTCTTTTCCGCGACGAATATGCCAGCCTAAACCAATTTGCAGTTGCTTGTTAACCGTAAAAGTAGGCTTGCGAGTAAAAGCAAGAATCTGATTTTTAGAATTGAATTGTGCCCGAGCAAATTTTGCCAAATCAGCCGTAGAAGATACAATTCCTCCGGCGCCAAAAAGGATTCCAAAATTCCAATTATGGGTTAGGTTTCCATCGGCATCACGCCCTTTTACCAAGGCTTTTCCGGCAGCTTTATAATTGGTGTAAGAGTGGTGCATACCATATGTAACAAACTCATCTTGAATAAGCTTTTGAAGTGATTTGCCGGCTATTTTTCCTAGTGTATAACCCAATAATCCCATTCCTAAATTAGAATAAGCATAATGGGTACCGGGAGAAGAATTCAACGTTAAATCGTTTTTTAAATACTGTCCCGTCCTAAAATAGGTTGACTAAAAATTGAATAGTAAACATCAAAAACAG
>CAZPGY010000033.1:0-6905 GCA_964586655.1 uncultured Flavobacteriaceae bacterium | reverse complement strand
GTGGTTAAATTCATTTTGATTTTCTTTTTGGGGATACCAAAAATAACTTACCGACAAATCCGGTTCCGGGCCGACTTTAAAGCCTCGTTTAAGGAGTTCTTGTCGGAAATATTTTGTCAATAAAAGTTTTTCCTCTAAACAAGCTACAAAAGGCTGAATTCCGTGTAGTTGCAAAGGCAGCCACAAGCGCATTCCTCGAAAGTGTTTGGTCAGTTCGGGAGAGACATTGGCGGGGTCTTGTGTCAAATCATCTATAACGGCATCCTGCAGATAGTTTCCCGAAGAAGTGTGTGATTGCAATACAGCCTTAGCGTCTTTGATTAGCACAGCACCCAGGCCATAAGGTAAAAACAAGCCTTTATGCGGATCGACCACCAGGGAGTCGGCTTTTTCAATACCTTTAAACTTATCTTTTCGAGAGCTCAGTACAAAAAATCCGCCATAGGCCGCATCTATATGCAGCCACAATCCGTTTTGGTGCGTGATGCTCGCAATTTCCTCAAGCGGATCAATGGCTCCCACATCCGTAGTTCCTGCCGAAGCGACTACTAAAAACGGCTGCAAGCCTGCTGCTTTATCGGCTTGGATTTGTTGTTGTAAAGCTTCGGGTTTGATTTTAAAATCATTATCTAGATCGATATAACGCACCACCACGTCACCCAGTCCAATAATCCGAAGGGCTTTTTGAATACAATGATGGGCCTGTTTGCTAAGATAAATGACACTTTGCGGAATTTTTTCGTTTTTGACCCCGTGTTTATCCCGGGCAGCTGTTAAGGCAATCATATTGGAAATGGAGCCACCGGAAGCCAAATTGCCCACTGCACTTTTGGGGAAGCCAAATATTTCTTTGAGCCAGTTAATGACCTCGTTTTCTATGGCAGCTGCACCGGGGGATGCATAACTTACTCCGGCATAAGCATTGGAAACCGCCGCCAAAAAATCGCCTAAAGCTCCGGCGTAAATCCCGCCGCCGGGGATGTAGCCCACATGCCCGCCTGAAGCGGCCAGCAGACCTTTATCATTGACCTGCTTCTGGAAAACAGCCAGCGCTTCTTCAATGCTTTTGGGGCGATGCTTATTGATTTTGAGGGGGGCTTTATCGGGTTGTGCTGCTGTAAAAGAGCGCTTATCGGGGAGTTGATCAATAAACTTATTGGTAAAATCGCGGACTTTTTCAAGTAAAGCAGTTCGATTTTCACGGTTGATTTCCAATTGATCGGCTATTCTTTCTTGGGTTGCTATTTGTTCAATTAAAGCACTCATAGATCATTATTTTAGAAGCAACAATATCGGGAATTATGGAGAGAAATAAGGGGTTTATTTTAAAATTGTGGTTGAATATACCTCAAGAAATTGACAAGGCATAACGCATAGAGCCTGAATATTTTATATCAATTATATTTGTTAACTAGTCTAAAGATTTATATTCCACCTTCAAGTCCTTGAACTTCATTCCTCCTGAAACTCGCGTGGAATACTTTTGTCCAATCGCGTGAGTAATTCATAATTCAGCTGATCGCTTAAATTCCCAAAATAGGTGACATGGATTTGCTGGTCTCCGTCACGACCAATCAGGGTAACACGATCGCCAATATCTACATCGACATCCGACACTTTAATCATCATCATATTCATATTGACCATCCCCACCACCGGCAGGCGCTTTCCTTTGATCAGCACCCGACCGGTATTGCTTAAAGTGCGACTGAAACCATAGCCGTAACCCACCGGTACACTGGCGATTTTCATGGGACGTTCAGCAAGAAAGGAGTTGCCGTAGCCAATATACTCTCCGGGTTTAACATGTTTGATTTCCATGATGGCAGACCGCCAGCTCAGTACGCTTTTCAAATTCATGCCGGTGTGATATTTCAGTTCATAAGTCAGCTGACTCTCCTTGCTCGGCCACAGCCCATACTGTAAAATTCCTATTCGCACCATATCTAAATTCCAATCGGGGTAAGCAATAATGGCTGCGCTACAGGACACATGCAGTTTTTCGGGCTTTAAGCCTGCGTTTTTAAACTTTCTTACCCCTTTCATAAATACTTTTTGCTGGTCTTGAATACGCTTGTAATTGGCACTGCTCTCGGCTCCGGCAAAATGGGTGCAAATTCCTTTTAGGTTGATGTATTCTCGGTTTTCTTTTAAAGTATCAATCAAATCATCCCAATTTTCTTCTTCAAATCCGTGGCGGTGCATCCCGGTTTCCAATTCAATATGAATATTTATTTTCTGATCTTGTTTTTGGGCTTCTTCAATAAAATTGACCACACTTTCCGGGTTGTAAATAAAATAATCAATCTCATTTTCCACCACCCATGACCGATGCTGAGGTGAAATATCGCCCATGATCATAATTGTTGAATCCTTGTCAATAACTTGAAAAGCCTGTTGGGCTTCATAAGAACTGAATACCGAGAAATGATCGACCCCCAGTGCCTGTAAAGCGGGAATCATTTGTTTGATTCCATGGCCATACGCATTGCCTTTGACCACACAGGAGAGTTTGGTTTTATCATCAATCAGTTGATCGATAAATTTGATGTTATTGGCCAAAGCTTTTTTGTCGAGTTCGATATAAGAGCTGTGATTGGTAATCATAAATTGATCATTTTTGCGAGTGTATAAAACATAGTGATGCCTTTGTTGAGCAGTTCGTCGGGAAAATCAAAGTCGGGGTTGTGCAATTCGGGCTGCTTTTCTCCTGATCCCAAGCCAAACATTGCACCGGGAAATTGCTGAGTCAAGGCACCAAAATCTTCTCCCCAGGGGAAAGGCTTTTCTTTCTCTATAAATTTAAAGCTGTTGTGAGCGGCTGCTTTTTTGATCAGTTTATAGGCTTCCTCATTGTTTGCATTGGCTTCAAAGCCTTCTTTCCAGGTCAAGCAGCTCGCAAGTCCTTGGGTTTCCGTAATCAATGTACGACTCTGTTTTTCAATTTCGGCTTTGCGTTGTGTGAAAAAATCGTGGTCATAAGCCCTAAACGTATATCCCATTTTCCCGTGTCCGGCAGCAGTGCCATAAGCCGATTTTCCCATATCGATTAGAATGGGCGTGGACAGAAAATAATCTTCTTGATCGGGATCAGGCTGGTGCAAGCTTTGATAATATCCAATCAATTTTGCAATTGCTGAAGCGGGATTCACCCCTTTTTCCGGCATTCCGGCATGGCTGGTTTTTCCGTCCAAGCAAATCTCCAAACTCTCTACGGAAGGCGTAAAAGTACCGGGTTTACACACAATACTGCCCATGGGAAACCCGGGCACATTGTGCAGGGCAAAGACGAAATCGATGTCCTTATCGGCCAATATTTTGGATGCCAAAACTCCCTTGGCACCTTGTCCGTTTTCTTCGGAAGGTTGAAAGAGAAAGTATATTTTCCCTTGTTGAGGTGGGGTTTGTGTCAACTTTTCTGCCAACCCCAGCAACATGGTCATGTGGCCGTCGTGCCCACATTTATGACTTATTCCGTCCCTAACCGATTTGTAGTCTAAATTGTCATTGGTTTCCTGAATGGGCAAGGCGTCCAGTTCACAGCGGAAAAGTATTGTTTTCCCTGCCTTCCCACTGTCGATTTCGGCCAATAAAGCATGACTAAAAAAATTATCGTAAATTTTTTTGAGGCCGAGGGCTTTGAGTTTTTCTTTTATAAATTGGGCCGTTTCTTGCTCCTCACCGGAGACTTCAGGGTGTTGGTGCAGGTGATGACGAATTTTTTGAAGTTTCATGTTTTGTCTGTTTTAAGTCTGTTTGCATGAAATGGGTAATACGGAAGCAACCTTAAAAATAGACCAATCTTTCTGTTAAAACTACAAATCTCTGCGTTAATACGAAAATGAAATATATATGAACTCAATATTTAGGTCTAATATCGTAATGACAATTAATATAGACCCGCTTCAGTTTCTGGCTTCACCGCCCTATTTAATTGGCGGATTCAAGGCACAAATGCAACATTTTACTGATTAAACAATAAATTTTCCATACGCTCAGTAGGTGAACCAAAGCCATATCGCTTTTTCGGTCTATTCTTCAACTTCTTGTATCCGTTGATAGCCGTTTTAACGGTTATATTACTTTACTTCCAATCCCCACTAATTTTCCTTGGCTTTAACCCCTCATGCAGCTCCAACAAAGAAAAAATAACCTCCTCAACCTCCCCAAAAAATCATGATAACCGGCCAAACCCTGGCACGATCCGGTTTTGTTACACCGCTACCGACCCAAAAAGACAAGAAACCGCGCAAAGCAATGCCGTCACTACCACGACCAGCTATTTAGTTTATTTCAATAATCATTTCCGTATAAAACAAACAGCACCATAGATAAAACCATCCCCTTCGTGTCCGCATTTTTTTTGTGTTTAAAGATGTTATGTAGCTCTAAATCAACTAAATGGGTCTTGCGGCCATCATCATTTTTAAAAGTATCCCCACGATCAAGTATATTTTCTCCTTTGAATAGGTTTATAATACTGTAAATTAGAATACAGAGTTACGGAACTTATTTGGATAAGTCAATAAGGATTTAGGCTTTGAGCTGTTTAATTTTATGCGGCATTCTCGTCTTGATAATTCCAGCGGAGAGCAGGGTGATGGTTCCTACAATAAAAATGGCATATTCAACCCCCAATAAATCTGCGATAACCCCGGCAATGACGGCGCCAAAAGCATATCCCAAATCTCGCCACAGTCGGAAAGTACCAATGCTTTCCGCTCGTTGTTTAGGAGAAGTTGCGTCGGCAATGGTAGATAGAAAAGTGGGATAAACCAAGGCCGTTCCAATTCCGAGTAAGGCCGATAGCCCCATCAAGAGATAAAAATTGTCAGTAAAAGGCAGTCCGATAATAGCCAATCCTTCCAAAAGCATTCCCCAAAACAACATCTTTTTTTTGGCGAAATGATCCCCCATTTTTCCGGTAAAAAGCTGCCCGATTCCCCACACGGCAGGGTAAATAGCCGTGATAATGCCAATGTGTTCATTGTCAAAATGCAAGGATACCAGTAAAATGGGCAGTAATCCCCAAATCATTCCGTCGTTGAGGTTGTTGATGAGACCGGCTTGAGAAACCGCACTCAAGGTTTTGTTTTTAAAGGTGGTTTCCATAAAGATATTCCCCAGCTCCTCAGTTTTATTGGTTTCACTCTCTTTATCGACAAAAGCACGAGTATCTCGAACCCAGAGGATAGTCAGCAGCAATCCGACGATCGTAAGAAAAATGCCAATATAAAAAGGGTAGGGGGTGATGCCGTAATGATTGGCAACATAAGCCGACAAGAAAGCGACAATACCTACCGCAAAATACCCCGAAAACTCATTAATTCCCGTGGCCAAACCACGGTCTTTCTCGCCAACCAAGTCCACTTTCATGACCACCGTACTGCTCCAAGTAAGTCCTTGATTGACCCCCAATAACACATTGGCCGCGATGACCCAAGACCAACTCGGCGCATAAATTAGCATAAAGGGAATGGGCAACGCAATCAACCAGCCCATCAAGAGCAATTGACGCCGTCCATATTTGTTGGAAAGTTTACCGGTGTAGTAATTGGCGGCAGCTTTGGCTATTCCGAAAGCAGTAATAAAAGAAAGAATGGCAGTTTTGGAAGCCATTCCAAACTCGAGTTCGGCAAACTGTGGAAAAATACTGCGTTCCATGCCCACCATTCCGCCAACAAACATATTGACAATAACCAATAGGGTAAATTGCTTCCAATTTTCTTGTAAACCGAGTTTGATCTCCTGTTTGGCAGCCATTTCAATTTATAATCAGGTTCTGATAAGTTTGTTGATTAGGGGCGCGCCGGTTACAGTTCTTTAATTGTTTTTTTGAGAAGCTCCCTGACTTCGGCAAGCATTTCGTGCAATTCCTGATGTTCAATACCTTTTAAGGAAACCACCGGATCCACGGCAGAAACCTCAACCGTTCCTTCCGCAATTTGACGAACAATGACATTGCATGGCATCATAGCCCCCACTTTAGGCTCCAGTTGAAGAGCCTGATGGGCAAAGGATGGACTACATGCTCCGAGAATTTTATAAGGGTTGAAGTCAACGTCAAGCTTTTGTTTAAACGTATTTTTGAGGTCTATTTCTGAAACAATACCAAAACCGATCTCTTTGAGGGCGGATGTGATTTTGGCGATGGCGTTGTCAAAATCTGTTTCAAGTGTTTTGGAAAAAGTGTAGTCCATGATTTTGTTTTAAAAGTTTTTCGAATAAAAGGGATAATATGGTGTTGACAACGAAAAAAAATTACCGCAAACAAAAGTTGACGGGGTTGCTTCTTATACCAAAAATGAAGTATAAATGAGGTTGAGTATTGATGCCAATTCCAAATTAAATAGGGCTCTTTTATTTAAGAGTCATGGGTATAATATCAAACTTATTGAAAGGCTTTTTGGGTATTATACGCATTAGACATACAGAGATAGTTCAATACTTAATAAATCAAATTGGTATTAAGTGTCAACACGAATTTAAAAATCCACCCTCAAAAATAAGTGTTTTGTGTGAGTCGGCCGTTTTAAAATGAGATAATTTTAAGTAGAAAATCACGTGTGCCGTTTAAAATCAAACGGATATTTCAAGGAGTTCGGCTTTTTCTGAAACGAGCTCTACAGCGGGTAGGGAAGCGGGAATTAGAAGAGTTTCCCCCTTGTCGATGCTCGCCGATCCGTTTTTGGTGTTAATTTGAACTTTTCCGGCAACACACATAAAAACTGTAAAACTGCTCCGTTGTGAATAATCGACCTGAAGGGCTTGTGTAAGTTTGATTTTTCGGGTAATGAAATACTGATTTTCCACCAGCTGTTGCCATTCATTGTGCGTGTCAGGATAGTCGACTTTGTAGTCTGAGGCGGTGAAATCTATGGCGGCCAATGCCAAATCGGTGTGCA
>CAZPGY010000032.1:0-13752 GCA_964586655.1 uncultured Flavobacteriaceae bacterium | reverse complement strand
CATCGGATTAGATTTTTTTATGTTCAACATTCTGTTTGGTAAAATTACCGCTAACACCCAAATATATGAAACTTCCCCTAATTACAAACAAAACACTAATAAAATTTTAAAAACCGTTAAACCGTAGGTTGTTAGCGGGATAACAGTCGGTTATAGCTGCGCAATTAGGTGTAAATTAATAAAATAGTTATTTATAAGTATTGCGCAAGTTTATACAAAATGCGCATTTTTTTGTACCTTCGTATTCATTAAATAATTAACCAATTTGAGCCATGGCTTTTCAGGTCAACCAATATCAGTATGAACTTGGCGAACATCGCGGGAAATCGGTGATTTGGATTCATTTTCCCTATGATGTTCAATTAAAAGAGCATCTAAAAAAACACCTTAAAGCCAAATGGAGCCAATCTCGAAAATCGTGGTACACCACCGATAATACGCAATATAGAAAATTATTTGGCCTCCCTGAGAAAGTGAAAGGGAAAGGGGCGTTGACTAAAATTCACCCCATCAACCAAAAGCCGTTTAAAACCTACATCGAACTTCTTAAACTAAAAGGCTATAGCATCAGTACCATTCGCACATATAGCACGGAGTTTGCGCAATTGTTATACCTGTTAAAGGATCATCCGGTACAACAGCTGTCGCCCGAAAAGTTGCGGAGCTATATTCTGTATTGCATAAAAAAGCAAAAGCTTTCTGAAAATCAAATCCACAGTCGACTTAATGCGGTGAAGTTTTACTTTGAGCAGGTACTACACAGAGAAAACTTTTTTGTCGATATCCCACGTCCCAAAAAACGGCGTCGACTTCCTAAAGTGTTGACCAAAAAAGAGGTCAACAAGCTTTTTAAGGTCACGACAAACCCAAAGCATCGCTTGGTTTTAAAGTTGTGTTACGGCATGGGGCTGCGCGTAAGCGAAGTGGTGGCCATCAAAATGGAAGACATCGATACCCAGCGCATGTTAGTGCTCATCCGCCGTGCTAAAGGTAAACGTGATCGATACGTGCCTTTGCCTCAATCGGTACTGAAAGAGTTGCGAAACTATTACCGAAAATACCAACCTGAAGATTTTTTGTTTGAAGGTCAATATGGGGGTGCTTATGCTAAACGCAGCGCTCAGGCAGTATTCAAAACGGCCATGCGAAAAGCCAATATCCATAAACGCGTCGGTATTCACAGCCTCCGCCACAGCTATGCCACACATTTACTGGAGTATGGCACCGATATGGCGTTTATTCAAAAACTACTCGGCCATGCCAATATCAGAACGACCGGAATTTACGCCCGCGTTTCTGAAACACACTTGGCTAAAGTGACCAGCCCGTTAGATCAAATGGACGATTCGTAATTTTAATACGAAAATGAAAATTTTTATAGACTAAAAATTGATTCCTATAATTTTCCATTTCATTATTGAACTGATTTTCAGTGTTTTGGTTATATTGAATTCCCCACTCATTTTCATCGGCTCTAAAGTCCGGCTGTGGTGAGTTATCCTTTTTATGTTAGCGACCTGTTAGTAAAAGTAATTTAGCAAGGGAAATGACGGAACCACCAGAGGAACACCCCATTTCTTGGAAAGGGGAGTGATTCCCCTCTTTTCAAGAGGAGTGCCCGCAGGGCGGGGTGTTAGCCCAATAATCAGAGAAAATATAAAAGAGAACCCCAAATGGATGAAAGAAAATCCCTATTTAAGGATGATTAGTGCGTTGTAATTTTTTAAGGAATATTTTTGTGCTATTGTGGAGGAATCTCGAATAACCTTCATTGACTTGAATTTTTCTTGATCAGCAAAACCTATTTTGTTTTTAAAGTGGGCAAGACTATAAATTGAATCCTTATACAAGACCGCAAACTTACTTTTCTCTGCCTGATAAGATCGTAAATTATGAAGGCTTTGTCGGTGGGGGGTATTAGTGTAGTTGTCCGAGTTTTCCTTTGATAAGAAGTCTGCTTTTTTGTTGCTAACAGAACTTTTGCATCCGATGAGCATAAGGAGGAGTATTATAATAAAGTTTTTCACAACTTGATCAAATTTAAATTAATAATGAGCATTATAAAAACACGGTTTGCACTGATGGGGGCTTTCCAAAAATATGCAAATTTAAAAGAACACCCAAAAAGTCTTAAAATAAGCATGGTTTTGGTATATACCAAAGTGATTTATTAATTGTGCTAATATTTCGTGATGAAAATTTCAAAGGTCAAGGCAAAAAGCACAGTCATAGCCAAAGCTACGACGAGCATTTTTAACGCAGAGATTTGGAATTTTCATAGAAAGATTGGACTAATTAATTTGTCATTTTGGTATTACTTCACTTGCCGATGGATTTTTAGTTTCAAGACGAGATTCATTTTCATTTTCAGTATCTTTGCATTTCTTGAATTTTTATGGCATATTTTGACGAGCAAATAGAGGTATATGGCGCACGGGCGCACAACCTGAAGGATATTGAGGTAAAGATTCCTCGCGATCAATTGGTGGTAATTACCGGGCTTTCCGGTTCGGGAAAATCTTCCTTGGCTTTTGATACCATTTACGCCGAAGGCCAACGCCGTTATATCGAAACCTTCTCGGCTTATGCTCGACAATTCCTCGGAGGGCTGGAACGCCCTGATGTCGATAAAATTGAGGGCCTTTCTCCGGTGATTGCCATTGAGCAAAAAACCACCGGCAGAAGTCCCCGGAGTACGGTAGGAACAATCACTGAGATTTATGATTTTTTGCGCTTGCTCTATGCGCGTATTGGCGAGGCATACAGTTATAAGACGGGCGAGAAGATGGTCAGCTATAGCGATGATCAAATCAAAGCGCTGATCAAAAAAGAATTTAAAGACAAAAAAATCAACATCCTGGCGCCGGTGGTGCGGGCGCGAAAAGGGCATTATCGCGAATTGTTTACCCAAATTGCCAAAAAGGGATTTCTAAGGGTCAGGGTTGACGGAGAGATTCGGGAGATTGAAAAGGGCATGAAGCTCGACCGCTACAAAACCCATGATATTGAAGTGGTCATTGACCGTTTAAAGGTTACTGCCGACCAAAAATTGGACAAGCGACTTCTGCAAAGCATCAATACCGCAATGAATCAGGGAAATGATGTGTTGATGGTTTTGGAACACCATGCAGACCATCCCCGCTTTTTCAGCCGTACTTTGATGGATCCGGTTACCGGAATTTCCTATCCCAATCCCGAGCCCAATAACTTCTCTTTCAATTCCCCCAAAGGCGCTTGTCCAAGCTGCAATGGAATTGGCACGCGTTATCAGGTTGTAGAAGATAAAATTATCCCCAACCCCAACCAGTCCATCGCCAATGGAGGATTAGCACCCTATGGAAAGAAAAAAAAGAATTGGGCGTTTAAACAACTCGAATTGATTGCCCGAAAATTTGATTTTAAACTTACCGATAAAATTAAAACCCTTCCAAAACCGGCCTTAGCTATGATCTTATATGGCGGGAAGGAGCAATTAAAAGTAGCGGCTAAAGAACTCGGTGTAAAGCGAAATTATAAAATTGATTATGAAGGCGTGGTTCATTTTATTGAACAAACCTATTATAACAACGATTCGCGAAAACTACGCCGCTGGGCAAAGCAATATATGAAAAAAGTGGACTGCCCCGATTGTGGAGGCAGTCGCCTAAAAAAACAATCGCTGTATTTTAAAATCGACGGACTCAATATTTTTGAGCTCGCCGAAATGGATATCCTTGAACTCAGCGAATGGTTTGAAAAACTCCCGGAAAAACTCAGTAAAAGTCAACTGAAAATTGGCGAAGAAATCATTAAAGAGATTCGCACCCGACTTCAGTTTTTGGTTGATGTAGGCCTAACTTATCTCGCTTTGGCGCGTGGATCCAAAAGTTTGTCCGGGGGAGAAGCCCAACGGATTCGGCTGGCTACCCAGATCGGATCACAATTGGTGGGCGTGCTCTATATCTTAGACGAACCCAGTATCGGGCTGCATCAACGCGATAATCACAAACTTATTGATTCTTTAAAAGCCCTGCGCGACGTGGGCAATTCGGTGATTGTGGTTGAACACGATCGCGATATGATTGAAGAAGCAGATTATGTAATCGATATTGGCCCGTTTGCCGGAAAACACGGCGGCAAGATCATCAGTGAAGGGCCTCCTGACAAGATAGAAAAAAGCCATACGCTAACCGCTGATTATCTCAGCGGTAAAAAGAGAATTGAAATTCCCAAAAAACGGCGAAAGGGCAATGGAAAATTCATCGAGCTCAAAGGGGCTTCCGGCAATAATTTGAAAAAAATAGATGTCAAATTCCCTTTGGGGAAAATGATTGTCGTCACCGGGGTATCGGGTAGTGGAAAATCTACTTTGGTCAATGAAACCTTGTATCCCATTTTAAATAACCATTATTATAACGGCGTCAAATCTGTTCAACCCTACCAAAGTATCAAAGGACTGGAACACATCGACAAAGTAATTGCCATTGATCAATCGCCCATCGGTCGAACCCCGCGCTCCAATCCGGCAACCTATACCAAGGTTTTTTCTGAGATCAGAAAACTTTTTGCCCAAACTCCGGAAGCACAAATCAGAGGATATAAACCCGGAAGATTTAGTTTTAATGTCAAAGGCGGGCGTTGTGAAACCTGCCGAGGAGGCGGAGTGAAAGTTATTGAAATGAACTTCCTGCCCGATGTGCATGTTGAGTGCGAGACCTGTTTGGGAAAGCGCTATAACCGAGAGACTTTGGAGATTCGCTATAAAGGAAAATCCATTAGCGATGTCTTGGAAATGACCGTTAATGAGGCGACCGCATTTTTTGAACATATTCCAAAAATTCATCGCAAATTGAAAGCGATTCAGGATGTGGGCTTGGGATATATTACCCTGGGTCAGCAAAGCACAACGCTTTCAGGGGGAGAAGCTCAACGGGTGAAACTGGCTGCCGAATTGTCTAAACGCGCTACCGGAAAAACTTTTTATATCCTTGACGAGCCTACTACCGGTTTGCATTTTGAAGATATTCGCGTGTTGATGAAAGTGCTGGATAAATTGACCAATAAAGGAAACACCGTGTTGATTATTGAACACAATATGGAGGTGATTAAATTGGCCGATTATATTATTGATATTGGCCCTGAAGGCGGAAAACAGGGTGGAAAGCTTATCGCAAAAGGCACGCCGGAACAACTGGTTAAAAAGAAAAAAAGCCATACAGCAAAATTTCTAAAAGAAGAGCTGATCCATTAATCTTGCTCAAAAATTGACCTCACCAATTATATGAAGAGCAGGCGAAATGAGTAAACCCATTCGGGTGTATATGGACTTCTTATAATTTTATGTAAATTGCCCTGCTTTTGCGGAGGGCGTATTCCGGGAAGTATTATTTAAGTATGAGCTCTATATAAAAATTAAGATATAATGAATCAAGAACGAGAAAAACAGCTGAAGAACAAAGGCTGGAATCAGATTAAAGCCAATGACAGTTGGGCTTTGTTTAAAATTATGGGTGAATTTGTACAGGGCTATGAAGCGATGAGCCGTATTGGTCCCTGTGTTTCTATTTTTGGATCGGCGCGCACCAAGCCGGGAGAAAAATACTATGAGATGACCGCAGAGATAGCCGGAAAAATTGTGGAACAGGGCTATGGCGTAATTACCGGAGGCGGCCCCGGGATTATGGAAGCCGGAAACAAAGGCGCTCATCTTGCCGGGGGAACCTCCGTGGGATTGAATATTGATTTGCCCTTTGAACAACACGACAATCCTTATATCGATCAGGATAAAAACCTGCATTTTGACTATTTTTTTGTGCGTAAAGTAATGTTTGTCAAATATGCCCAAGGTTTTATTGCCATGCCCGGTGGTTTTGGTACGTTAGATGAATTGTTTGAAGCCATCACTTTGGTACAGACGCGTAAAACCACCAAGTTTCCTATTGTTTTGGTGGGCTCTGAGTTTTGGAGCGGCCTGTTGGATTGGATAAAATCTACTTTGTTGGATAAATTTGAAAATATCAGCCCGGGGGATTTAGACCTGGTACACCTGGTGGATACTTCTGATGAAGTCATTCAAATCCTCAATGACTTCTACGATAAATACAACCTGAGCCCCAATTTTTAAAAATGATCAAAAAATACATTTATTGCAGCATTGCATAAAGGGACATAAAAGGAAGGAAATGAGTAGAAAACTGTGGGGGATATTCCTTTTGGGTTTGCTTTTCTTGTTGAAAGCTCCTGGAGTTTCGGCACAGATCAAAATAGAGGCTGAGGTGTTTTTTACGGCGAGTACCCACACCTTGACCGTTCGAGAAACCGTGAGTTATCGCAATGTGAGTGCAGATACGTTAAAGTATCTGTACTTTAACGATTGGTTGAATGCTTTTCGCAGTAAGACCTCCTCCTTGGGACAGCATTTTGCCTCGCAATACATCAAGCGTTTCCATTTTTCAAAGCTGTCGGAGCGCGGCCTGACCAAGATTGATTTTATTCGCGACCACCAAGGAAAACTCATGACCTGGGAGCGCCCCGAAAAACATCTCGACATCCTTAAAGTAAAGCTGAAAGAAAAGTTGCTACCCGGGGAAACCGTCAAATTGCAATTGCAGTATATGGTGCGCATACCGGAGGACAAGTTCACCGGGTATGGGCGTGATAAAAATGGAAACTACAACCTGCGCTATTGGCTGGTGGCACCGGCAGTTTATCGAGAGGGATGGAAAATATACAGCAATAAAGACCTCAATGATCAATTCCGACCTAAACTGCAGGTCAAGATCCTTTTTCGACTTCCGGTGGATTACCACCTTTATTCCGGTTTGAAACAAAAGCAAATCAGTGAAAATTTGGCCTACAAAAAAGTGAGGCTAACCGGTAAAAATCAAGCCAATGTAAAGCTCTCTTTGACCAAAGTAAATGTTTTTGATAAGTTTCATTTCAGCAATATTACAGTAGTCTCCAATATTGTGGATGAAGGCGTACCCGATAAAAATAAAGCCGTAACGATATGGCGAATTGTCTCTTTTCTAAAAGAACAACTGGGCGCTTATCCTCATCAAAAAATATTGGTGACCCAAGCCGATTATAAGAGTTCTCCTATATACGGCCTCAATCAACTGCCCAGTTTTATCAGGCCTTTTCCCGATGGGTTTCAATATGATATTAAAATGATGAAAACCATCACCCGGCATTACCTGCGGAATACCTTGCTGATTAATCCGCGTAAGGAAGCTTGGTTAATCAATGCTGTTGAGATTAAATTATTGATGGATTATGTAGAACAATATTATCCCAACACCAAACTTATCGGAAAATTGAGCGAAGTCATAGGAATTCGATGGTCTCATCTGGCCGACTTGGCGTTCAATGATCAGTATCAGTTTTATTTTATGAATATGAACCGGGCAAACCTCGATCAGGCTTTGTCATTGAGTAAAGATTCACTGATTCGGTTTAATGCCGAAATTGCCAACCCGTATAAAGCAGGAGTGGGGTTTAAATACCTCGATGATTTTCTCGGCGACAGTACGCTCAGCAAGACAATAGCCCAATTTTATCGACAATATAAATTAAAACCCGTGCAGGCAGAAGATTTTGCCGAGTTGCTAAAACATCGTGCTCATAAAGAGGTGGACTGGTTTTTTGAGCAATATGTAAAAACCAATGTCCGACTCGATTTTAATATCAAAAATGTCGAGCGGAAAGGAGACAGCCTGCAAGTGGTTATAGAGAATAAAGAGAAGAACAGTATGCCGGTTTCGTTATATACACTTCGTGACAGAGCCGTATTGTCTAAATATTGGATTGAAGACACCCAAGGCATGACAACAATCAGCATTCCGGCCAAAGGGGTAGAGCGACTGGCCTTGAATTATCAAGGAATAATTCCCGAAGTCAACAAACGCAATAATTATAAGGGCTTGCGAAAACTATTCAATAAACCCATACAACTTCGGTTGCTCACTGATGTGGAAGATCCGTTTTACAGTCAGTTTTTCTTGATGCCCGAGTTTACGTATAACCTGTATGACGGATTTACCATGGGGCCGAAAATTTCTAATGAGGCCATTCTTCCCAAACCTTTTTCCTATTCCATAACCCCTGAATATGGATTCAGAAGTCAAACCCTGATTGGAAGTTTGTCGCTCTTGCAAACTTTTCAGTTTAGAAATAAAAACCTGAGCCGCATTTCTTTGGGGCTTAGCGGAAACCGATATTCTTATGACAAAGGCTTGTTTTACTATCGATTTTCACCTTATATTGTTTTTGCTTTTCGACATCGAGACTTGCGCAACCGCGAACGACAGTATATTACGCTGCGCAGTGTGACCGTGCACCGAGAAAATGGAGAGAATTTAAACTTGGCCGAAGAACCCAATTACAGTGTTTTTGATGCACAGTACACTTATAGCGATCAAGGTTTAGTCAGTTCTTTGGGAGCGACTTTTGATTTTCAGGTAGCTAAAAAATTCAGCAAACTTTCCCTTACGGCTAAATATAGAAAGCTGTTTTTAAGCAATCGGCAAATCGAATTTAGAATCTATGCCGGAGCTTTTCTCTATAATCATACTGCAGGAAATTCTAACTACTTTAGCTTTGCTTTGGACAGGCCTACAGATTATCTGTTTGATTATAATTATTATGGAAGGAGTGAGAGCAGCGGTCTTTTTAGTCAGCAGTTTATTGAGGCGGAGGGAGGCTTTAAATCTCGGTTGCAGCCGGCCTTTGCCAATCAATGGATCACCACTTTAAATGCCAATATTTCCCTGTTGGGCGATTGGTTATATGCCTATGGAGATGTGGGTTTGGTGAAAAACCAGGGAAGTAGTGCTCAATTTTTATACGACTCGGGACTGCGCTTGAGCTTGGTACAAGATTACTTCGAATTATTTTTTCCCGTTTATTCCAGTCTGGGTTGGGAGGTCAATCGAGCCCACTACAACCGAAGGATACGCTTTATTGTTACCTTGGACCTCAATACATTAATCGGATTGTTTAAGCGTACTTATTATTGAGGAAACGGTTCCGTGATTTTATGGAGAAAAAAATTAAATATACGGAATAAACACTTCCCTTTTTTGCAAATTATCTGAATAAATTTAAAGCCAACGTGTTTTTTGTTTATATTCGAGCATTATTAATCAATAAATATTTAATTATGAAAAAAGTATTACTTATTGCAGCATTGGCAGTTTTTGGTTTGACCAATGTTAATGCTCAAGACATTGGTTTTGGCGTCAAGGCCGGAGCAAACTTTGCCTCCTTTAGTGGAAGCGATGTCCCAGATGCGGCTGAAATGAAAGTAGGATTTCACCTTGGTGTATTGGCGGAGTTTAAATTGGGCAATCAGTTTGCCGTTCAACCCGAGCTTTTATATACGATGCGGGGCACCCAAACCACAACAGAGATTCTTGGCCAAAGCTTTGATGCTAAAATGAACTTGAGCTATCTCAGTGTTCCTATTTTGGCTAAATATTATATTACCGAAAACCTCAATATCCATTTAGGACCACAGATTGGGTTCCTGATGTCTGCTAAAGTAAGTTCTGATGGTAATGATGTGGATGTTAAAGATCAGTACAAATCAATTGACGCCGGTTTGGCCGTGGGGCTGGGCTATAAATTGGATAGCGGAATCTTTTTTGATGCCCGTTACTATCTTGGAATGACTCAATTGGCAGATACCGATCAGGATGTAGATGTCAAAAACTCGGTTATTCAAATCTCTGTAGGTTATATGTTCTAAAAAGAACTGGACTACCATATTTTTTAAAAGCGGAGCTCTTTTTTAAGGGTTTCGCTTTTTTAATACCCCTGAGTATAGGAAAGGAATTTCGGAGAAGGGCTCAGTATTTTTTCGTAATTGATTAAAGTAAATATTTAATATATCATGTTAATTATTCTTAATAAATGAAGGTAAATTAAACCGCTTGCCTATGTTTGTCGCGTATTAATCTAAAATAAACTATGATGAAAAAGATTTTGTTTTTTGCTGCATTAGCAGTATTCGGATTAACAACAATGAATGCCCAAGACAACATCGGTCAAACTGCACAGGGCAGTTGGTTGGTTGAAGCCAATACCGGTTTTGGCGCTCCTCAAACCAAACACGCTTCTACCGGCGTTCATTTCTATAGTACGGACGGAAGCTCTACCTATAACTTTGGCGCCGAAGTGGGTTATTTTGTCATTGATAATTTGGCGCTCAAACTGGGACTCGGTTATGGAGGAACCAGTGTAGAAGTGGGAGATCACAGGGTTTCCTCTGATGTGCTTAGCTATAAAGTAGGGGCTAAATATTACATCATGGGCAACATTCCCGTGCAAATTGATTATTCCGGTTCTGATTTTGAAAACACATTGGGCGAGTCTCCTGCTTATTTGGGACTTCAAGCCGGGTATGCCTTTTTCTTGGGCGAGCACCTCAGCTTTGAACCCGGAGTGCGTTATGACTTGTCTATGAACGACCAATATTCTGATAAGGGTATTTTTGAAATCAACCTTGGTTTTGCCCTGCATTTCTAATGTCAGCGCTTTTATAGGGAATTTTGAAATGAAAAATCATTCAAATTCCTAAATATAAATGAAAAGCGGAGCTCTCTTTTAAGGGTTTCGCTTTTTTTATTTGCTATTTTTGTGCGGAAACAAAATCCTTAAACCCATGAAAATATTGATCATCAACGGACCCAACCTAAATCTGCTGGGGCAAAGAGAGCCCGAAATCTATGGTTATCAGAGTTTTGATGATTATTTTGGGCATTTGCAATTTCAATTCAAGTCTGCGGCCTTGTCTTATGTGCAATCCAATGCGGAAGGAGAGCTCATCACCGCATTGCAGGATGCGGTGGGAGACTATGATGGAGTTATTTTAAATGCGGCCGCCTATACCCACACTTCCATTGCCCTCGCTGATGCGGTTAAAGCCATTGAAATTCCGGTGGTAGAAGTGCATATTTCCAATATTTTTGGCCGGGAAAGCTTTCGACAACAATCATTTATTGCCCCTTATGCCAAAGGAATGATTTGTGGATTTGGGCTTCAAGGCTACAGCCTGGCTATTCAAAGCTTGTTGGGAGATGAATAATAAAGCTTTTTTCAATTGGAGTAGTGGTAAAGATTCCATGCTGGCGCTACACAAAGTTATTAGTGAAGGGAAACTGCCGGTGAAAAAACTGTTGACCACCATTAACAGGGATAACCAGCGGGTGACCATGCACGGCCTCCATGAACACCTGCTTCAACAACAAGCCGACTGCCTAGGCATCCCATTGACGATAAAAGCACTTCCTTCCAAAATTTCCCTGCCGGACTATAACCAAATCATGGAGGAAAGCTTGCAACAACTCAAACAAACAGGTTTTACCCATGGCGTTTTCGGAGATATTCTTTTAGAAGATTTAAAAGATTACCGCCACCAACAGTATAAGAAAATGGGACTTCATCCGGTTTTCCCGCTGTGGAAAAAAGATACGTCTGCCTTGATCGAAGAGTTTATAGCGTTGGGGTATAAAGCGGTGGTGGTTTGTGTAAACGCCCGAGTACTGGATTCTTCGTTTTGTGGTCGAGTTATTGATCGAGAGTTTATCAAGGCGCTGCCCAAAGGAGTTGACCCTTGTGGAGAAAATGGAGAGTTTCACAGCTTTGTTTTTGACGGACCATTATTTGAAAATCCGGTCAAATTTAAAGTCGGCAAAACCCTAATGCGAGATTATCAACCCGCTGATAAAGACAATCAACAAGATTGTTTTACCGATGAACGCAGCTGGGATACCCGATTTTGGTTTACGGATTTAAAACCGATTTAAAATTTGTTGAACGTAAATTTTAAGCTTCCGGTTGAAAGAATTTTGCTTGGGTGATGGTGGCTTTGTCCCGATTGTCTTTGCATTCTTTAACGGCAATCTGCAAATGCTGCCCCTGATGCGTCCCTTTAATGATGTATATTCGACAAGGTTTGTCGCGATCTGTTTGACTGGCGTTAAAATCCACATTTCCTTGATGGAGCAATTTGCTCACGACAATGGTGTCAATATGATTTTGTTGAAAGAAACTCAGTGCCTGAGGGCTGTATTCGTGTTGCCTAAAACGAATCTCTTTCAAAACCCTTTCGTTGGGAAAATAAGAACAAGAGGCGTCCTTGCCACTTAAAAAGAAGATTACAAAAATAATTCCAATGCTCATCCCTCCTAAATAATAAGCAAAACGATGTACTAATTTCATCTCTTCAGAAGATTAATAAATTGATATCACGGTAGGATAAACCAAACCAATCTGCAACAGATTTATGGGTTAAAATTCCGTGGTAAAAATACAATCCATTTCTTAGACCGCGGTCAAATCTGAGCGTATTTTCAAGTCCACCTTCTTCAGCAATATGCAAGAGATAAGGCGTGAAAATATTGCTCATACAGATAGAAGAAGTTCGCGGATATCGAGAAGGCAGGTTGGGAACCCCATAATGAATAACCTCGTGTTTGATAAAAGTGGGGCTGTTGTGACTGGTGATTTCAGAAGTTTCAAAACAACCGCCCATGTCAATACTGACATCAATAATAATGGAACCGGGCTTCATTTGTTCAATCATGTTTTCGGTTACCAAAATGGGGGCTCTGTCTTTTCCGCGTACGGCGCCAATAACTACATCGGCTCGTTTTAAGGCTTTCAGCAGGTTTTTGGGTTGTAGCGTTGAGGTGTAAACCGGATTTTTGAAGTTATTTTGAATATGTCGCAGCCGACTTAAAGACTGATCAAATACTTTGGGATTAGCGCCCAGCCCAATAGCAGTGCGAGTGGCTACATGGCCTACTGTGCCGGCGCCTAAAATAACAACGTTTAAAGGAGGAACCCCCGTGATATTGCCAAACATGGCTCCTTTTCCGCCCGGACTGGCTAAAAGCTCTGCCGCAATTAAAACCGATGCTGTGCCGGCTATTTCACTCAGCGCAGTAACCATAGGGTATGAACCCTCTGCGTCCTTGATATATTCAAAAGCCAGTGCGGTAATATGTTTTTTGGCCAAGGTTTGAAAATATTCCTTTTTCTGAGTTTTGATTTGAAGCGCAGAGATCAAAATGGTCTGCGGATTAATCATGTCCAATTCCTCAAGAGTGGGCGGCTCCACTTTTAAAATCATGGGACAAGAGAAAACTTTCTTTGAATCGCTGGTGATTTCTCCCCCGGCTTCAGCATATTCCCGGTCGCTGAAATTGGCATCATTCCCACAGCCTCGCTCCACCAAAACCCGATGCCCGTTGTTGGTGAGCGTAGCTACAGCATCCGGAGTCAGGCAAATTCGTTTTTCCTGGTAAGAACGCTCTTTGGGCAAACCGATAAACAGCTGGCCTTTGGTTTTTTTAACTTCCAACATTTCTTCTTGAGGAAGCAATTCGGCGTGAGAAAAAGGAGTGTTTGAGATATCCATATCGTAAAAATGAAATCTAAATTAAGCTAAAAAACTAAAACCCCAAAATCAATGTGCGTTTAAATCCTGATTTATGGGGAAAATCATTATTCCTTTCTATGGCTCGACCTTGCTCTACAAAGTTACCTGTTTTATGTTAGTGACCCGCGGGCGCTCTTGGAATTTTGTCTGTTTTTAATGTCACTTTTGTATCGAATATAGAAAGAAGTGCTTTTGGAAGGGGAGTCTAAAAAAATATTTCCATTTTTTTTTCTATCAATATCTTTCTGTTCATCAGTCATTTATGCGGGTGTAAAAAAAATAACAAAATAATTTTCAAAAAACCACTTGCGGTAAAGAATAAAGGTCAT
>CAZPGY010000031.1:0-16147 GCA_964586655.1 uncultured Flavobacteriaceae bacterium | reverse complement strand
TCCCACTTTTGTATCTTTCAAATCAGTGTGTAGAACAGTTATCAAACTTTGATCTTTATTGTTGCGCACGCGAACCGGAGTGCGTCCATTGTACTCCCAATTTCCCAAAGTAGCATAAGCATGGATGGTCATATCGGTAAGGGGTCGCCATTTCATATCCAGTTCCAATCCTTTGTGCAACTCGGCAATGTCGGTAAAGAGATAAGACACATCGGAATATTGGGGATTGGTGGAATTGCCATTGGGATCATAACTTCCTCCTGCACTGATAAATCGGTTTTCCCAAGTCGTGTAATAGGCGTTCAAATTGATTTGTAGGTTTTCAATCTCAAAACGATAACCGGCTTCAAAACCGAAAATCTCCTCATTGTCTACCGCTCTATATTCAGTTTCATCACTATAGTTGGTAAACATATTATCGAGGAAGGGCTGGCGAGAATATTTTCCGGTATTTACAAAAATAGTATTGCCTTCGGCGATAGTCCAAGAGGCGCCTCCTTTAACATCAAACCCGGTTTTATTAATAGTCGCCGACTGTTTGGCATAGCTAAAGTTTCCGCGGTCTTCACGTTGATAGGACTGATTGGAAATGGCGCCCTGCACAAAGACAGAAAACTTGTCATTAGCCCATTCTACCTGTCCAAAACCACCTTGATAATTGATCCATTCAGAATAGTCATAATTTACCCGTTCGTCTTCATCGGCATAATTAAATAAACTGGCCCAAGGACCGGGATGATATGTAGCAGTAACTTTATGGTTGGGATTCCCGCCAAAGGCTTCAATACGTCCTTTTAATCCGAGGAGATTGGTCAGTTGTCTAAAGTGTACTCCGTTGTAGAAACGAATATCACCACCAACATTAATGGTAAGGTTTTTAATTTTGTCATATTGATAGTTGACAACCCCGCCATACCACTGATGATTATTGACTGAGGAACGCAACAGGGTACCGTCATATCCTTGGCTAAATCCTCCGGCCACACCGGCATTGGCCACATCAACCACATAGTTCCAATCAATCAAGCCGCTGGAAGGTACATAAGCACCGTCTTGAATCGGATTGCTACCCGATTTGGGATAATTGAGGTAAGGGATTCCGTTACCATAAGAACCGGTTCCTCCACCGCGACCAAAAGAAGCATAAAGTACGGTAGACAAGCTGGTTTTATCAGAAATTTCCCAATCCCAGTTAAAATTCAGTACCGGTTTGTGATAATAATTACGTCTCAGGGTTAAGTATTCTCCGTTTAAAAATCCGTAATTATTGTTATACTTCTCTCCATAGCGTTTATAGAGCTCCTTAGATTTAGAAAAGTTTTGATCGTGCCATTGTGGAGCACCAGTAATCAGGAAGTTAAAATTGTGGTCGCCCAATTCTTTTCCTACCGAGAAGAAGTAGTTTTGACCGGCTCCGCGGGTACCGTGGGCATATTTTTCATAGGCCTGCCAATAGCTAAGCAAGAAAGAAAAGCCCCAGCCTGTTTCTCCCATTCCGGTATTGTAAGCTACGGTTCCTTTAAAGTAACTTCCATATCCGGCGAGGAAGCTGGCATATCCGCCTTCTGTCAAATCGGTTGTTTTGGTCACCATATTAACGGTTCCGCCTACCGAAGAAATGGCCAATTTAGAAGAGCCCAATCCGCGTTGCACTTGCACCGCATTGACAATATCGGCGAGACCGGACCAATTGGACCAATATACTTTTCCATCTTCCATTCCGTTAATGGGTTGTCCATTTAATAAGAAAGCAGTATTACGCTGATCAAAACCACGCACAAAAACTTGGGAATCCCCAAATCCTCCCGCTTGGTTAGAGACATAAACCGAGGGGGTGTTTTTCATGGCTTCCGGAAAGGCAACATTCCCGGCAGCTCGCAGTTGAATTTGCTCCCGGGTTACCGTGGACACTGCGATGGGAGTCTTGCGATCTTTCATTAAATCGATAATCCCTTTACCAACGATAACAACCTGATCAAGAGTGTTTTGACTGGCTGAAAGTTGAATATCTCCCAAGTTTAAATGATTTTTATCCTGAAAATTAAAAGGAATATTTATGCTTTTAAATCCTACAAAAGATATGCGGATTTTACCTGATTCCCGGTCGGTCTCAAGCTTGAAATGGCCGTTAAAATCAGTTGTGGTTCCGGTGTTTGTTCCTTGAATACTCACGTTAGCGCCGGGAAGCGGCAAGGATCGTTGATCCATTATCGTTCCTTCAATAACATTTTGTGCCAAGGCAACATTGGTCAATAAAACCAATAGTAATAAGGGCAATCGTTTCATTGCAAAATAAATTAGTTAGGGTTAATTTGATTTGCAACAAAGAAAGTAAATTTGCAACACCTATTCAGCACTTTCATTAAGTTTTTATTAACAGGAAATGAAGAAGATATAAACAATGTGAATAAAACAAGGCATTTTTCTGTTATCGGTTGAGAAAAAAACCGGAAACAATCAGGGAATTACATCTTCTTAAAAGGGCAATTCAATACTCTCCGGATCGACAAAATCCTTGGTGTGCGGATGTTCAAGAAAGCTCAAAAAGGGTTTTTGAAACCGGATAATATCTCCTTTTTCAATTCCATAAACCTGCCAATAATTGGACAACAAGCGGGCATAGAAATCATCTTGCCAAAATCCGAAAAGCGGGATATCCGGATCGGTTTGTTCTACGGGAAGAGCCGTTATCACCGAGCCGTTCCCTTGTTCTTCGATTTCAAATCTCGGCCGGTATTGCAGCAAATCGGCAGTATAATGAAAACGCGCATACAGTTCTTCAAATTGAATGGGATGCAGGGTGTGCCCTTTGATTTTTTCCACAATTTCCCTTTGCTCCTGCTTGATGACGCCGCTGTCTTGAAAGCAAACAATAAAGCCAAAACCATTGACGCCAAACTGAAACAACAAATTGATGACATCATCGCGATAACTCAAGATATCGGCAGAATATTTTAAAGGAAAAACAAGAATACTCCATGGTTTCTTTTCGCCAAAGGAAATGGGTTCGACAACCGATTGCAACATCAAGTGAAACCAGCTGATGCGATACTTTAATATGGCATCGATGGTGAAGCGTTTTTTCATCTCCCGATGTCGGTTCCACTCCCCTACCATTTCGAGGTAAAACAGACCATACACAATTCGTCCGGCCCATTGAAAAAGGATTGTTTCGTCAAGTGCTGCCATGCCCTCATATCCTTTTTTATAGGCTTCATGAAACTCCTGATCCACTTTTTCTAAGGCCGCTTTCACGTGAGGAGCACAAGGCAAGCGCAAGTCTTTATAGGGCACCATTTTCACCTTGGTATTTTCCATCATCCGAAGCTCCTCTTCTTTCAAGTCAAAATGATCCATCAACCACTCGGGGAAAACCGGAATATCCTCCGAAGTCAACTGACCGGACAAAAAACAAAAATGATCATCAAACATCATGTCTTTCAGTGGATTGAAAAAATCTACAGCCATAAAAAATTTGTCGTTTAAATGAAGTTCTATTTCGAAGCAAATATATCCATTTATAAAGGGATTTAAGCCCGGAAAAATCGAGAAGATTTGTGGCAAAACGGAAAATCTTATCGCTGTCTTTATCCAAACAGTACACCGTCAGTTTTACGCTGCTGTCCTAAACAACTTGCAGAGGAGATTAAATTCGAATCATTCCACTTGGTCTAAGGCTTGGCGCAAGTCTTCAATAATATCTTCATGGTTTTCTATTCCCACCGACAAGCGTACCATTTTTTCGGTGACCGATAATTCTGCTCTAAGTTGTTCGTCTACATCCACATGGGTCATGGTGGCCGGGTGTTCGGCCAAACTTTCGGTACCGCCTAAACTCACGGCCAGCTTGATGAGTTTTAATGCATTGAGCAATTGAAAGGCCGATTTTTCCCCTCCTTTAACATCAAAAGATATCATGGCACCATTACTGGTGCATTGTCGCTGTTTAATTTCATATTGCTTCCCCTTTTCGGAGGTCAAATTGCCGAGGTAATACACTTTCTCCACCTTGGGGTGTTGGTTTAAAAACTCGGCTACTTTTTCTGCATTTTGAGCTTCGGCACTCATGCGTATTTTCAAGGTTTCCAGACTTCGCATCAACAACCAGGAGGAATAGGGACTGGCCATATTGCCGAGAAAAGTGCGCATGGCTTTCACCCGATTCATCAATTCTGCTTTTCCCGAGCAGGCGCCGGCAATTACATCGCTGTGGCCGCCAATATGCTTGGTGGCCGAATAGAGCACCAAATCGGCACCGTGTTGTATCGGGCGCTGCCAAAGTGGCCCCATGTAGGTATTGTCTATCGCCAGGTAAACCGCTTTCTCGGGCGAAGAAAAATGCCGGGCTATTTGGGCTGCCATCGCAATATCAAACAAATCATTGGTCGGATTGGCCGGGGTTTCTACATATATCAGCGACAGCTTATCGCTCGCCCCGCTGTCTTCAACCATTTTGATAACCTCTTGTTGCGAATGCCAAGGCTTGAACTCTATCAAACGAACGCCATATTTTTTCAATACATTTTTGGCAAAATGATCGGTACCCCCATAAACCGGACTGCTCATCAGCAATAAATCTCCGGGTTTTAAAAACTCGAGAAAAACCGTAGTAATGGCCGACATTCCACTGGCAAAGACTGCACAGTCATCTGCCTTATCCCATATCCGCAAACGGTCTTCAAGAATTTTAAGATTGGGATTGCTGATGCGGCTATAGATGTAGCCCATTTTTTCATCCGATCGCTTTTGGCGATGACCATAAGCGATTTCAAAAAAGTCTTTGCCCTGTTCGGCAGTATCAAACACAAAGGTAGAAGCCTGAAAAATGGGAGGCTTAACGGTGCCATCGGAAAGGGAGGGCAGATAGGCCGCGCTCATCATCAAGCTTTCCGGATGCATTTCTTTTTTATCTTTTGAATCCATAGGGTGTAAATAAATAAAACTGACCTTCAAAGTGAAGTTTACAGTAGCAATTTACACCAAATTTTCTTTAGAAACCATATTTTAACAAGGCTTATTATCAGCAGATTAGATCCAAATACACTGAGGAAATCCTTATAAAAAAGACAAGTTTGACGCATTTTTATCAGTAAATGTGTCATTCAATTTACAAACGCACTTCCTTATTTAAAAACCGCCATTTGAGTAAAAACCGTTCTCCTGATTCAGTTTGATAGGTCGATAAACTCGGCGAAACCAACCAAGCCGCCCCAACTGCAATCAACAAACGATAATTGTGTTCAAGACCGGCAAAGCCAAATTTTAAAATATACCACAACACCACAAAAACTACCAGAAATAATATGATGCCGAGAATGCGAGCAGATGTTTTTCTATACATTGAATTGAATTTATAATAAATGTTGTCTTCTCGATATTAAACCTCATCCGGTCCATATATCAGGTTGATAAAATCTTGCTTATCAATTTCACCAAAATAAGTGTAAAGATCAAAATCTTTCAGGGCTTCGGTAATATCTTTTTTGTCATAACGCACTCCTTGAAGCGCTTTTTCAATATCTTCTACCGGATCTTTCCCAAAGAAATCTCCATAAATTTTCACATTTTCAATACGACCTCCACGGGGTACTTTGATTCGTAAATCGATAATTCCGGAAGGGAATTTTTTAGTTCGTTTGATATCAAAATCAGGCGACTTGCCATAATTCCAATCCCAGTTGTCATACTTTTCGGCTTTTAGCTTGTCGATGGCCTTCCAGTCTTCTGCATTCAGCTTATAGGTTTCAAAATTGGGCGTTTCGGCCATCAATCCTTTCAAGATGATTTCCCTAAATTCCTCGGTGCTGATCTTTTTGTCTAAAAATTCGACAATATTAGCCACCCTTGCCTTGGCCGATTTATGGCCTTTGGATTTGATTTTTGTCATCTTCACCTCCAAGGCATTAAACACTTCTCCCAAATCGGTATCCAATAACAAGGTGCCATGGCTAAACATGCGTTTCACCGAAGAAAATTGAGCATTCCCCGATATCTTCTTACCGTTGGCCTCAATATCGTTGCGCCCTTTCATGGCAGCCGGAACGCCCATGTCGTTCAGTATCTTGACGATGGGAGCGGTAAACTGTTTAAAATTATTGAGCTTGGTTCGATCATAATCGGTCATGAAACTAAAATTGAGACAACCAAAATCGTGATACACTGCACCACCACCGGAAATGCGCCGCACTACATCAATATTATGCGCTTCGCAATAAGCCTGATTAATTTCCTCTAAGGTATTTTGATGTCGACCAATAATAATGGACGGTCGGTTGACATAAAACAACAAATAATCATCTGTTGTAAAGTTTCGAATGCAATATTCTTCAATGGCTAAATTGGTATGTGGATCGTTAATCCCTTCGTTATCTATAAAAATCATGTGTGCTGTATTTGGTGCTAAATTTACAAAAAAACACAGGCATTTATATTGATTCTAATTTATCTTTTTAGCAAAAGTAGGTTTCTTCAGGGTTGCCGGTCTTGCATTAATGCGTTCAGCAATTCAAGAGGATTTCATTTTACGCCATTGTCCGTCCGTTGTAATCGGCAAGCCGACTTTTCTCTATCCCCTGTTGCCCCCTAAATCTCTTCTGTGTATAGGTAAAACGTAGGGTCACAAAACATTGTCATTTGTAAAATTTGCTTTGAAAAAAATATGTACTTTTGTGGTTATCACAAAAACAATGTATTATGGATTTTGACATGATGGGCATGATGAGCAAACTCAAAGAAGCTCAAGCCAAGGTAGAAGAAGCTAAAAAACGGCTGGATACAGTGAGTATTCAAGAAAAATCAAGCGACGGACTTTTAAAAATCACGATTACCGGCAATCGGGAAATCAAAAATATTGAGGTGGATGATACTTTATTAGAAGATAAGGAACAACTCGAAGACTATTTGGTAATCACCCTAAACAAAGCCATTGCAAAAGCCACAAAGCTCAATGAAGACGAGCTTGGATCGGCTGCTCGCGACGGGATGCCCAATATTCCGGGGATGTAGTTCCAAAACTGGTCTTTCAACAGCATTGCTCCCTGGTCATTAATACCAATTATACATACTAAATAGCCCAATATTTATGTCTAAATTTCAAATTTCTGCGTTAATCCCGCACGTGCGGGACGCCATAGCTACTGCTATGCCTACGTTTTTTGCCTTGAACTTTAAAATTTATCCTATAAATCTTTGGACTATTTAATAAATAAAATTGGTATAAATAATTTTGGGAATAATGTAGGTCTTATTTTAGCTCCAATACAAAAGCCTGAATTTTCAAAAAAATTCAGGCTTTTGTATTTTTAGCTTAGGACTTTATCATTATCCATTCATGGACAGCAAGAACTCCTCATTGTTGCGGGTGTTCTTCACTTTATCGCGAAGGAATTCCATAGCTTCCACCGGATTCATATCGGCCAAATACTTGCGCAAGACCCACATGCGTTGAACGGTTTTTTCGTCGAGCAATAGGTCATCACGTCTCGTACTGGATTTGGTCAAATCTATGGCCGGGAAAATACGACGATTGGCAATATTGCGATCCAACAGCAATTCCATATTACCGGTTCCTTTAAATTCTTCAAAAATCACTTCATCCATACGGGATCCGGTTTCTACTAATGCAGTTGCTATAATTGACAGGGATCCGCCGCCTTCAATATTACGGGCTGCACCAAAAAATCGCTTGGGCTTGTGCAAGGCGTTGGCATCTACCCCGCCACTCAGCACTTTCCCACTGGCCGGTTGCACCGTATTGTAGGCACGAGCCAAACGGGTAATGGAGTCTAAAAGAATCACAACATCGTGCCCACATTCTACCAATCTCTTGGCTTTTTGAATCACAATGTCAGCCACACGAACATGGTCTCGAGCTTCTTTATCAAAAGTAGAAGCCACCACTTCGCCATCCACATTGCGCTGCATATCGGTCACCTCTTCGGGACGTTCGTCAATTAATAAAACAATTTGATATACCTCCGGATGATTGGCAGAAATGGCATTGGCAATATCTTTAAGCAACATGGTTTTTCCCGTTTTAGGTTGGGAGACAATCATCCCGCGTTGCCCCTTTCCGATGGGAGAAAACAAATCCATAATGCGAGTAGAAATCGTGCTGTCTTTTTCTGCAATTTTAAAACGTTCTTGCGGGAAAAGCGGAGTCAAATGCTCAAAAGACACCCGATCACGCACCACTTGCGGATCCAAACCGTTAATTTTACTAATCTTAATTAAAGGGAAATATTTTTCTCCTTCTTTTGGCGGACGTACTTCCCCCAAAACCGTGTCTCCGGTTTTTAAGCCAAACAACCGAATTTGTGATTGAGAGACATAAATATCATCGGGAGAAGTGATATAATTATAATCTGAAGACCTCAAAAAACCATAGCCGTCCTGCATCATATCAAGAACACCTTCGCTTTCTATAATTGCATCAAACTCATAGTTGGGCTGCCGATAACGATTTTTATTGTTATCGTGTTTCTTATCGTTTTTCCCGTTTTTCTTGTGATGTGATTTGTGCTCTTTGGAATTGGTATGCCCTTCATTCTTCTTAGCATGACCGGAAGTCTTAGCCGAATCGGATTTGCCTTTTTTAGGAGTGTTTTTTTTGTGATTTGCACTTCCCTTTTTGTGCGAACTTCCTTTCTTGGAATCTTTAGCAGATTTATTCGACGCTTTTTGCTTGGAAGCATGTTGTGGCTTTCTGCCTTTGGAAGAGTCTTTGGAAGAATCCTTTGAAGACTTTTTTGGTGTCTTTTTGGAAGACTTTTGGGCGGATTTTGGGGCCGGTTTTTCCGGCTTTCCGCCGGTGATATTATTTTCTTTTAACGCTGCTTTAGCCTCTTTAGGATTGGCTGCTTGGTAGTCTAATATTTGGTAAATAAGGTCTAACTTTCTAAAGCTCCGAACTTTAGGAACACTTAAAGATTTGGCGATCTCTTGCAATTCAGGAAGCTTTTTGGCTTTGAGTTCTGAAATTTCTAACATGTAAATAAAAAAATAAAGGTTTAATACGATTTTATTCTGAAAATATTCTAATAAGAAAGGGATTGGTACAGAGGAGCTTCTATAGAGTTTCCGCTGCAAGTTATGATTTGTAACTGCAATAATACAACTTTATTTTAAAAAACTACTTTTCATTCAAAAAGAATACGTTATTTTTGCGTCAACACAAATCAATTATGATCCAACGAATTCAGTCTGTTTATTTGTTTATCGTGGTAGTCATCAGTTTTTCCACTCCTTTTTTGTTGCCGGAACTACAAGCTACTGATGCTGAGCATTTTTGGGGCTATCACCGTGCCTACTATTTTGGATTTTTTCATGGGATTGCTTTTTTGGCAGCCATATCCATCTTTTTATTTAAAAACAGAAAACGCCAAATGAATTTCATTCGGTTTGATATTATCTTAAATATTGTCTTACTGGGATTACTCGCTTATTGGTTGCTAAACTTGCCTGGAGTTAGCTTGCTATCGGAGAAGGGCATTGAGCTTATCGTCCCTGTTGTTTCTATCGTTTTTTTATTAATGGCTCATAAAGCCATCAAAAGGGACGACAAGCTCATAAAATCTGTAGACCGATTGCGGTAAAGTTAATCTTAGTCATATTAGTGCGTAAAAACCCGAAGGATTAAAAAACTTCGGGTTTTTTATCGATTAAATTATGTTCAAAATGATTCTGCTTACGATGTTTATACCTCTTCAAGCCTATCATTAATGCCTCATAACTGCACAAATCTATCTACCTGTGAAGCCCTTTCGCAGGGGGCTTAATCAAGAAGGAAACCGAGAATACTGAACTCGATGCAATCGCGCACCAGTAGGGATTACTCCCTGTTATTCTCAGGAATGGATTTTTATTCCCGATATTCATCTGCTGGAATTTCAATGTATTTTTTAAACCTAAAACTTCCATCTTCTTGTTGTTCCATAACCTGTATTCTTACAGAATTATCCAAATAGTCATTCATTCGTTGTTGAACACAAATCAACATATCTCCTAAGGCAAACATCTTCCCTTTTAGATAGATGGTATCCGTTTTTGACATACGGGAAAGCTTTTGTGCCTTTACTTCGCAGCCAAGCAATCTTTTTTTGTTAAGATATAGCTCCTTAATTGTCAATACAATGGGTAGTGAATCTCCTTTTTCTATCCACTTAAATGTACTAAAATCTCCCGGTTTCTCAAATTTTCCCTTAGGCCCGTGGACGAGTTCCCACGTATTTATTTTTTTGTACTTCACGCGATATGTATAGTCACCCATTTTAAACTTTGATATTGAGCAACTTACCAAACACAAAATCAAGATTAAACCAAGTATTGATTTCATCGTATCAATTGTTTTTGAGTCCCCAGAAATAGATTTCTTTGGCGTATTGAAAATAACAGCCTGAATAACAATAGCGCTCGCCAAACAAATCGGCGTGACCGGAGGCTGTAAAATTATTTATTCCGATTATCGGTATCATGCTATAAACTTCGTTTTTGTTTCTACTTCGACAACATTTTTCTTCTCTTTTTCCATTCTTTCCGGGCTAAAGAATCTAACCAAGCACTATTATAATCTCTTAGGCAACTCCTATACACAGATTTCCCTTCCGCACCTTCTGCTACTCTTCCGACAGAATTAATACTGTCCTGAATCATCCGCTGAGCAGTGAGTTTTGAAAGGCTGTCCAACTTTTTATATAAAGAGATACCTAAAACACCATCTGTCATAATACTGCGATCAATTCGGTTTAATTCCTTAATCGCCTCATTGTCAAACCCATTTTGTAAACAATCCCTAAAATAAACCAGTTTCACATCGTTTATATAGGCTTTCTTCATGTGTTGATCCCAGCTACTTGTGGAGGAAGTGGAACAACATCCTGTAAGAAACGGAATAAAGACCATCCATAAGACTTGTGTATATTTTTGGTTCATGGCTATAGCTTTTTTAGTCTAATTCCCAAATATCAATTGAATAAACTCCACCTTTAGCATTAAAGTAACAGGAACCTGCACATCGTCCATCCTCGAGAAGATCGGCATGACCACTCGCACTAAAATAGTTATTACCAGGATAATTAGGTATCATGATATAAATTCCATTTTTGTCTTCTATTAACGACGGAAAGTTTTTCTCATTTTCTCCCCCCTGAGCTCCAGTTATATGGTTTCCTCTGTAGGCTTCCCATTTTTAGGACAATGCTAAATTAGAAAAATTTATTCATTTGAGCGGGAATTCCATTGAGAACCATAACTACCCTGCATAGTATTCTTAAATATCAATGGTTCTCCATCCCAGTCGTGATGATCAAAAATGAAATCCTTAACCTTCTGTTGGTATGTTTCGGTCGAAAAAACCTGACTATTAAACAGGTCATGAGTCCAAGTATTTGTCAATGTGCCTGATGCGTTCATCACCCTGTTACCACGCGAAAGGATTCGCGCGGTAACAGGGAATACTATTCAATTACCAGCTTAGAGTAAGACACTTCAAATAACGCTATTGAATCATTTTTAATTTTTACAATATAAATATTCTGCTTATTAGGGTCGAGTTCTCCAAGCCGATGCCTATCATAAAACTCAATTCTTGAAAGATAGCGTTTTTTCTTATATTTTACTTCTTTTACTTGGTAACAGGAAAAGTATTTATTGGGTTTTGGAAGATAGGGTAAAATAAGAGGATTATTGGAGTCATCGATTTTTTTTCGATACCATTCCATCCTTTTTTCAAAATTCGGATCTGATATTTGGAACACCCTCATTTTAAAAACTTTGCTATGGTTTATTTTATCCCGTCCTTTTATGAGTTTTATATAAACAGTATCGGACTTGCTTTTATTTTGCGCATATCCGTATGCGTTTAAAAAAACACATAAAATCAAAATAAATAAAGACCGATGGTTAACTATTGACATGGTGGATGGTTTTGTATAAACTGTTCACGAATTTGATTTAGATTGAGACGTTCTGATTGTGTCTTATTGTACCATGCTATAGAAGATTCATTTGCTCCCGTAACAGGATCTACAACTAAACCCGTTTGTGAATCTATTTCAGAATCTGCATCAGCGTTTACCCCTGCTTTTAAACCCGTCCACGCCAAGGCTTCCGCTTGTGTTTGGGTTAATGTTGGATCAAATTGCATCAAGGAATTGGAAATCGTACCAATATAATGTGCAGCCATCATTTTATGTTGGTCTTTATCATTCTCTCGTATTCTTCACAACATTCTTTACGACCTCCCATTTTAAAAATTTATTTTCTGAAATTTTTTGAATGAAAATAAATAAATTGGCTTTTGTGTTTTGTAGCCTTTTAAATTCAGGATACCTAAATTCTTTCAAGCTAATAATATCTGTACAATGAATATCTTCCATTGAATTTAGTTCCACTGGTTTTCTCATTGAAATATAAAAATTTGGTGGTCCGAGTGAGTTTCCAAAAGCTGTTTTCCTATATTTTTTCAATGCTTTCTTTCTATCGCTTTCTGTTTCATAAGCAGGTTTTACAATGGAAAAATCAGTATGGGTCGAATTTTCATTTTTTTCGATTTCAATATACTTATTCCCTTTCTCAAAACACACACAAAGCTTGCTTTGAGAAAAACTCTCTTGTGTTAAGGCTAATCCAATCAACAATGTTGTAAAACTATACACACTTAGTACTATTAATCCATTATCCCACCAAATCGTTTTGCTACATCTATTAATTGCTTTTAGGCTTAAAAAATGGAGCTTTCGATTAATACAGTATCCTTTTTTATTATAAATATTATTTTATGATTTAGTGGGACGCCATTTGTATAATAGCCCCCGCTTTTAGTATAAGTAATATCGTTATTTCTTGTAAATTTTATGGTATAACTCCCATCTGATTCCTCTATTTGACTCATATCAAGCATTACCTTTTTATCCTCTGAAGCTTTTAGAGTCTTTAAGTTGACAGCAGCTTTTTGATCTGATGTAGAGATTTGTATGTTTTTAATAGTCTCATGAGATCTATTTTTTACCAATACATATATTCCGTTTTTCGGGATACACGAAAACATCAATATGAAAACAATCATTAAACTACCAGGTTTTTTCATTGGTTTGTAGGTATTAAATAAGAAATATTGGGTATTACCGCTCCATTAGATGCTCTTGGATATATATACTTGGTTTTTCCATTTGCAACAGCATTTTTCACGTTCATAACTATTAGTAGTGGAATAGGCAGTATATTATCTCCTATATCAAGCCCAATATCGTTGTTGTAAAGATCCATACTTTTTTCAAGTGGCCTTGGCGTTTCGCCTGGATCATAAACTTCATGAGCATTGCTAAGCTGGCTCATTAAGCTTTTTCCAAGTTTTGCTGCACCTAATGCATTCCATAAACAGTGACGAAATGCGTCTCCTTTACCATTATAAAGCTCATTTTGCTCAAAAAAGATTTGTGCGAAGTGTATAGCTAAATATGCACTTTGCAAATAAGCTAATTGCTTCCATTGGAAAAGTTATTATTAAGGCCCGCCCATTTCATTTCTCCAAATGACAGGATATTTCACAAAACAATCTTCCGAAATTCTTTCGATTAAAAAAGTTTTGAAAGCTTTATTCTTATTCCTATTATAAGGTTTATATTTCATACCCTTATATTTTTTATCTACCCATTTTACATGCTTTTCGATGACTTCCTTTAAATCCGAAAAATGATAATTCTTTAGTTGCTTTATAGATATAGTGTCGACAGGTTTGCTATAAAGATAAAACAGGGAAATAAATTTATTTCTTCCATTATGCTCATCAGAACAATCTCGGATACTAAAATAAATCCCTTTTTTACCTTGGTATTCCCAGTTTTTTATTTTTCTATTTTCCTTTTTATTCGCCGAGTACATTATATAAATGGTATCTTTAGGAAACGGAGCATTCTGCCCATTTGCCATAAAAGGAAAAAGCACCACTAAAAACAGCCATAGTTTACTAATTACATCCATTGGAAAAAGAATTTGGAATTTTCATCACGGAGTCGCCCCTTCATTCCGCCAAATAACGGGATAGATCACAAATTGACTGTCGTTTATCACTTCAATTAAATAGGTTTTAAAAACCTTATTTCTCGTCAAGGGTGGACGATTATAATCAAAAATCCAGTTATAGCGCTTTTCATCAATTTCTTTTAAATCTGAAAAATGGTAACCACCTATTCGTTTTAAAGGTAAGGTGTCCGTTGGCTTAGAATAAGGGTAAAATAAGGAAATAAAGTGAATTGAGTCGGCCCAGGCTTTATGGGAACTGTCTTTTATGCTAAAATAAATTCCCTTTTTATCCTGATATTCCCAATCTACAATTTTCCTGTTTTCCTTTTTATTCGCCGAATACTTTATATAAATTGTGTCTTTAGGAAACGGAGCATCCTGCCCTTTTACCAGTAAGGGAAAAATTATTACTAAAAGCAGCTGCATTTTATTAATTGCATCCATTGCAAAAAGAGTTTGAAATTTTATCAAAACCCACCTCCTTCATTCCGCCAAATAACGGGATAGATCACAAATTGACTATCGTTTATCACTTCAATTAAATAGGTGTGAAAAACACCATTTCGGGAACCGTTATAAGGTTTAATTTTATTCCCTTTATATTTCGCATCAATCCATTCCTTTCTTTTTCGGTCTATTTCTTTTAAATCCGAAAAATGGTAATTCTTTAGTTGCTTTATAGATATAGTGTCGACAGGTTTGCTATAAAGATAAAACAGGGAAATAAATTTATTTCTTCCATTATGCTCATCAGAACAATCTCGGATACTAAAATAAATCCCTTTTTTACCTTGGTATTCCCAGTTTTTTATTTTTCTATTTTCCTTTTTATTCGCCGAGTACATTATATAAATGGTATCCTTAGGAAAAGGAGCATCCTGCCCTTTTACCAGTAAAGGAAAAAGCACCACTAAAAACAGCCATAGTTTACTAATTGCATCCATTGGAAAAAGAATTTGAAGTTAAGATTTCCTGGATTTTATTGTTAATTGCATCCTTTTCCTCTGGCTCCAAAAGTTGCCAAGCTCTAATATTAGCTTCGTTTAATCCTATCCATGAAAGCGCATTTTTTTAGTCTTCCGTTAGGTTCGGATCGTAATCCGTTAAGGCTTGTTTGATCACATCTCTGTAATCATTGGCCATTAGTTGATGCTGTGCATTACTGGGAGCATCAGTATTCCAATCAAACCTCGTATAATAATCAAAAATTCCAAAATATTTATTCTCAAGAGATTCAACAAATTGATAAAACTCCTCATAACTCCAATTGTTTACCCAATCCAAATTATTACTGTTTATTCCAGCGCCCTTAACGGCATCCAACATTTTTCGGTACATATCGGCATGCAATATCTCGTGCATAAAGGAGACCACTTTAAACACATCAGGCTTATCCAAAATATTTCCATCTGTTGATGGATCTGTATTGAACGTGATTTTAATGAGATTGGAATCATAAGGTGGCGCTGTGTAGGCCATGGCCTCTTTATAATCGTCAAACGCTGTTCCAAAATTCGATTTTGTCGTAAACATCAAATCTGCTACGGAAAAATCGGCATCAAAATTTTTGACACGATCTTCAAAAGAAGCTGACCCGCCTAAGGCATCATAGACATTTTTCAGACAAGGCGTATCTGCCAAATCTTCAATAACTTCATAATCCCAATCCACATCTCCGTCATTTTTCAAGGTTTTAAATGCTTGTATAAAAAATGCTCCATTGGCTTTTGAATACCCGCCATTATTCTCAAAAAAGTGCTCAACAGCTGCTTGTATGTCGGGGTCCCCTTTTATGAAGTCTATTACCCATTCCACAAACTCATTTCTCTCCTGTCGAGCCATGCCTCCAAGGAAAATCGGTTGCCCCAAGAAGTCTTCTATTGCCCATTTTACGCCGGGATGTTCTCTAAGCCATTGCTGTTTATTATCAGGCAGCCCCATATAAAAGGCAATATAGGCTTCAGATATATAATTAATATGGGTGGTACCTCCAACAGTTCCTCCTCCGGTAGATATTCCTCCTCCTATTCCTACGCCTCCGGCAGAACCGCCACCGTCTTCAGTAAAACTATAGTCTTCTATTATGGAGGGGCAATCTACTTCTGTAAACATATAATAAGGCTCTCCA
>CAZPGY010000030.1:0-18420 GCA_964586655.1 uncultured Flavobacteriaceae bacterium | reverse complement strand
AAATTGGTCTAAAGATTTATAGGATAAATTTCAAAGGTCAAGGCAAAAAACGCAGGCATAGCCATAGCTATGACGTCCCGCACGTGCGGGATTAACGAAGAGATTTGGAATTTAGACATAAATATTGGACTAATTAATATTTCATTTTGGTATTAGCTTGATATTTGGAGCTAAATTACAAAGCTAAGCCTTTACGATCGCATTTCCTCTTTATACAGTAGGGATTGTCAGTTGTGTAGTTTGGGTATTTGAGCAGATTAAATAATACAGATATAAGCACAAAAAAAAGTAGCTTCAAAAGCAATTTTGTGTTATTTTTATGCGGTGACTTTTCCTGTTCACTTTCCGGGAAATAGTCTTGAAAATGAAAAACACAAAACCTATTAATGAAGAAGTATATACTTCTGTTTATGAGAAAATTATAAACGATCTATTAAAGCATAACTATAGCGTAATAGACAACTTCTTTACCGCAACAGAAGTGATTCAACTTCGAGAGGAATTGCTGCTGAAATATGCGTATGACCGGTTTAAAAAGGCAGCTATTGGAAACAGGATCCACGAGAAAATAAAACGAAATATTCGTGGAGATTTTATCTTTTGGTTGCACCGAGAAAAGGCAAAACCCATAGAACGTTTGTTTTTTCAAAAAATGGATCACCTAATTGATTATCTAAACCGAACCTGTTTCTTAGGAATTTCACACCGAGAATTTCATTATGCGGTTTATCCTGAAGGGACTTTTTACAAACGTCATTTGGACGTATTTCAAGGAGATGACCGACGGAAATTGTCTTTCGTCTGCTATTTAAACGATAAGGACTGGCGTATAAAAAACGGTGGCGAACTGGTGTTGTATACCGAAAAAAACGGAAGGGAGCAGTCCAAAGTCATAACTCCCTTGCCCGGAAGAGTGGTGATTTTTGAAAGTCAACAGTTGGAGCACGAGGTAAAACCAGTAGTGGCAGGCGAACGCTTAAGCATAACTGGTTGGTTTAAAACCCGATAGATTCATTACGGTTGAGGGGCTCTACAGGGTATTTTATCAGGATGTTTATTTTTAAACCTAAACTCACAATTTTTTTATAAAATGCTTTGTCGGTAATTGTAATTGCGGTCAAATGCGAGTTGCTTATGCTTTCTTTTATAATTTGATGTTGTCTTATCGATACTTTTATGCGACAAAAAACAAGGTGTAGTACCGATTTTAAAGGGGGCAACTTACTTTTTATAGCTTGAGGTATAATATTTTGTGTAGATTTAGCCCCGTAGGTTTTAAAATCTAAATCGATTTTGGAACAACTATTGAAGAAAAGTCTCTAAAACTAAAACTATGCGAAATTCTTTTTTAACCCCCTCAATTTACTTGTCGCTGATTACTTTGATACTGATTGGTTGTGGTCCCAAAGTAAACCAAGCAGACGAGCACCTAACTAAAGAAACAAATGTGACTCAAAAAACTCCCCCATTGACTCGGGCGCAAAACACTTTTGCTTTTAAACTTTTTAAAAAGATCTGTGCGACCGATGCAACTTCTGCCAACAAGTTAATCAGTCCGTTGAGCGTTTATGTAGATTTGAGTATGCTATTTAATGGAGCCGAAGGAATAACCCAAAAAGCCATGGCTGAGGCATTGCAATTGAAAGGAGTTTCAATTCAAATGCTAAATAGAAAACACAAAGAATTATTAGAAAAACTTCCACAGCTGGATACCGCAGTCACGTTTGATCTTGAAAATTCAATGTGGTATCGAGCAGATTTAGTTCCTTCACAAGATTTTTTGGCACGCACAAAAGAATTTTATGAAGCCGATTTAATTCGGGCTGACTTTGAAAGCCCCGCTACTGCTGAAGCCATGAATGAATGGGTTCAGAAAAAGACGCGAGGAAAAATCACCGGGGATTTTAAAAATCTAAAACCCGATGATGTGTTGTTTTTACTGAATGTGGTATACTTTAATGGGAAGTGGGCGCACCCTTTTGATCCCGAGCAAACCCGTGAAGATTTGTTTTTTTCGCCTGACGGAGCGGGGAATGAAGTGCCTTTTATGCATGCCCATCAACCTTATGCCTATGCTGAAGTAGACGGAATGCAGTTGGTTAAACTGCCGTATGGGAATGGCCAATTTAATATGTATGTGTTTTTACCGCCTGAAGAACAGTCGGTTCAACATGTGATCAAAGAGCTGAATAATGAGCAATTTTTGGAATGGACAAAGCAGCTAAAGACTCAAAAAATAGAATTATTTCTGCCCAAGTGGGAATCGTCTTATACCGTAAATCATATGCGAGAGGAGTTGAGCCAAATGGGAATGGGACCTGCTTTTCAGAATCAAGCTGATTTTTCGAGGGTGTTTGAAGATCAACCCACCAAAATTTCTCAAATTAAACACAAGACCTATATCCGAGTAGATGAAAGCGGTACCGAAGCTGCTGGCTTCACTTCAATCGGTTTGACTACGACTTCTATCAAGATGGATCCGGATCCTATCATGCGGGTAAATCGTCCTTTTGTATACCTCATTACGGCCAAAGACAAAGGCACGATTTTGTTTTTGGGGGTGGTTAATAATCCGGCAGAATAAATCAACCCTTGAAGGGTTCTGAGTAGAGGTGAAAAATTTGCGAGAACCAACCCTTGAAGGGTTCTAAGCAGAGGTGAAAAGGCTGCGCGTTCAACCCTTCAAGGGGTCTGAGTAGCGTTGAAAAAATTGCAGGAATCAACCCTTGAAGGGGGTAAAGAGTTTAAAAAATGAAAAACAAAAGCGAAGCACTTTTACCCGACCGTTACTATCACGTGTACAACCGTGCTCATGGAGAAGAGCGTTTGTTTAAAAAACATCAAAATTACCATTACTTCCTCAAAAAATACCGGCAACATATACCCCCTGTTGCCCATACTCTTGCGTATTGCTTAATGCCTAATCACTTTCATTTCTTAATTAGAATCAAAGAAGAATCTGTTGTTTTCAACGTGATGAAAGAACAGAAAAATAAAGCTTTGAGAAAGGCTATGCATCATTATATCCGAGATAAGGAAGAAAAAGAGATAACTCTTCAAGGATTCGAGTCCCTTGAAGGGTCAGTAAGAGACTCGTTAATTGCCCGATTTATTTCACAGCAATTCTCTCATTTATTTAATGGATATACCCAAGCCTTTAACAGACAAAACCAACGACAAGGCGGCTTGTTTATGTCTTCTTTTAAACGCAAGCGCATCCAAACGGAACAGTATTTACGCAAATTAGTACGATATATTCATTTTAATCCGGTGAGAGCTAATTTGTGTGAAAAGCTTAAGGATTGGGAATTTTCATCCTATAGAAGTATATTGTCCGATAAGCCAACAGTAATTCAACGGGATGAGGTTATAAACTGGTTTGATGATCGAGCCAATTTTAAATATTGGCATAAAATAGAACCGGATATGGAGGATCTTTTTTGATGATACCAAACACCAACCCTTCAAGGGTTCTTTGCAGCGCTGAAAAATTTGCGAGAACCAACCCTTGAAGGGTTCTGAGTAGAGGTGAAAAATTTGCGAGAACCAACCCTTGAAGGGTTCTAAGTAGAGGTGAAAAATTTGCGAGAACCAACCCTTGAAGGGTTCTTAGCGGAGGTAAAAAGGCTGCGCGTTCAACCCTTCAAGGGTTCTTTGGGCGAGTGAAAGAATGTAGGAACCAACCCTTGAAGGGTTCCGAACAGAGGTGGAAAGGTTTTTCCGTTCAACCCTTCAAGGGCTTAAAGAGTTTAGAAAATAAGGTTCATCTGCATAATTGATACAAAGACCAAATGATAGTACCAAGCCTTTTTGTGAGATAAGAAAATCCCTCGAGTCTACGGAAGATCGAGGGATTAGAATTTGACATTAAGCGGTGGGCTGGTACAAACCGTCTACAATTCCATAATCTATACTTTCTTGGGCGTTCATCCAGTAATCGCGATTAAAATCTTTCATGACTTTCTCAATATCTTGCCCACAGTTTTCAGCCAATATTTTCGCACTGAGTTCTTTGGTTTTCAAAATCTCTTGGGCTTGAATTTCAATATTAGAAGCCTGTCCTCGTGCGCCGCCACTGGGTTGGTGAATCATTACTTTGCCATGAGGTTGGATGTATCGTTTCCCGGGAGTGCCTCCGGATAAAAGAATGGAACCCATGGAAGCCGATAAACCTGAACAAATAGTAGAAATATCACTTTTCAGCGCTTTCATCGTGTCATAAATAGAAAATCCTGAGGTAACATATCCTCCCGGAGAATTGATAAAAAACTCGATATCATCATTGCTCTCCATATCGAGATATAACAGTTGGCTCACGATATCGCGCGCACTTTCGTCATCAACAGCTCCCCAAAGGAAGACTTTGCGCTGTTCGAGAAACTTGTTCTCAATAAGGTCTTTAATTTTTCCCGGTTTATTATTAGCCATAGTTTTAGGTTTCTTGATTTTTAAAAGTCCAAAAATACAAAATATGTCGCTTTTCCTCGAGTTGGTAAACTTAATTTATTATCCCCGTGGAATGCCAATAAATTCGTTAATTTTGTGTTTTTAAAGTCAAAAACATTATGGAATACAGAATTGAAAAAGACACGATTGGCGAGGTCAAGGTACCTGCCGATAAATTATGGGGAGCACAAACTGAACGCTCCAGAAACAATTTTAAAATAGGCCCTTCTGCGTCTATGCCCAAAGAAATTATTTATGGCTTTGCCTATTTAAAGAAAGCGGCAGCCATCACCAATTGTGAATTGGGGGTTTTGGAAGCCGATAAAAAAGATTTGATTGCCAAAGCCTGTGATGAAATTTTGGATGGACAACACGACGAGCAGTTTCCCTTGGTAATCTGGCAAACCGGATCGGGTACACAAAGCAATATGAATGTCAATGAAGTCATTGCCCATCGCGCTCACCAGTTGGCCGGAAAAAAGATAGGAGAGGAGGAGCTCGTGCTCAAACCCAATGATGATGTTAATAAGTCTCAATCTTCCAACGATACTTTCCCTACCGGAATGCATATTGCAGCTTATAAAAAGTTGGTAGAAGTAACCATTCCCGGAGTGGAGCAGTTGCGAGATACCTTGGCACAAAAAGCCGAAGATTTTAAAAGCGTAACCAAAACCGGACGCACCCACTTTATGGATGCGACTCCTTTGACCTTGGGGCAAGAATTTAGTGGTTATGCTGCTCAACTTGAACACGGTTTAAAAGCCTTAAAAAATACTTTATCCCATCTTTCAGAATTGGCACTGGGCGGTACAGCTGTGGGAACAGGCTTGAATACACCCAAGGGTTATGCTGAAAAAGTAGCGACTACTATTGCCGATTTGACCGGCCTGCCCTTTGTTTCTGCTAAAAATAAATTTGAAGCCTTGGCAGCCCATGATGCTTTTGTTGAGACTCATGGCGCTTTAAAACAGATTGCCGTTGCGCTGAATAAAATTGGAAATGATATCCGCATGCTTTCTTCCGGTCCGCGTTGTGGAATCGGAGAGATTAATATTCCGGTCAATGAGCCCGGATCTTCCATCATGCCGGGGAAAGTGAACCCCACCCAAGCCGAAGCCTTGACCATGGTGGCTGCACAAGTGATGGGAAATGATGTGGCCATTGCCGTGGGCGGAACACAAGGACAATTTGAACTCAACGTCTTTAAACCCATGATGGCCGCCAATTTATTGGAAAGTGCTCAGCTTATTGGAGACGCTTGCCGATCTTTTGATGAAAAATGTGCACGCGGAATTGAACCTAATCGCGAAAAGATTGAAGAAAACCTGACCAAGAGCCTGATGTTGGTTACGGCTTTAAATACACATATCGGTTATTACAAAGCAGCCGAAATTGCCAATGCGGCTCATCAAAACGGAACGACCTTAAAAGAGGAAGCGCTTAAATTGGGATATACCACTGAAGAAGAATTTGACGAATGGGTGGATCCCCAAAAAATGGTGGGACATAATTAAACCGATTTTTGTAAAGCTTCTCTGAATTTTTATGATGTTTTAGGGGAGCTTTACACTTTTTAATCAATACCTTTCGCCTCATACTTTTTTTTTAATGACAGCACAAACAAGCATACGCTTCTCCCATCGGGATAAAAAAAGATTCTTTAGAACCCTGAACAAAAGAATCAATTCCTATTTCAAGGAGAATGACATTTCACGCAAGGGCAATTGGCAGCTTTACTGCAAGACCTTTGTCATGTTTTCCTTATATCTTACCCCATATTTTTTGGTGCTCAGCCTGAATATTTCTCAGTGGTGGATGCTTTTGCTTACGGTAGTCATGGGGATTGGAATGGCCGGAGTGGGCATGAATGTGATGCACGATGGCAATCACGGTGCTTATTCTACCAAGAAATGGATCAATAAGATAATGGGAGGCAGCATGTATATTTTGGCCGGCAATGTTTATAACTGGCAAGTACAACACAATGTATTGCACCACACCTACACTAATATTCAGGGACACGATGAAGACTTGGAGGCCGGAAGGATACTCCGATTTTCAAAACATGCCAAGTGGCGAAGTTTTCATAAATTTCAACACCTTTATTCTATCTTATTATACGGGTTGCTGACTTTTAACTGGGCACTGACCACCGATTTTAGGCAAACCCATCGTTATTTGAAACGCAAGCTTTCGTATGGAAAAATGCCAAATGCCTTTAAACAGTGGAGCACTGTGGTGATCGGCAAGTTGGTTTATCTCTCAGTGTGGATTCTAATTCCGATGCTTTTTATAGAAGTGGCTTGGTGGAAAATATTGATTGGTTTTTTTGTGATGCATTATACCGCAGGCTTGATTTTAAGTGTGATTTTTCAGCTGGCACACGTGGTAGAAGATGTAGATATGCCCTTGCCCAATCAAGATGGGAGCATGGAAAATACTTGGGCCATTCATCAGCTGTTTACCACGGTAAATTTTTCTCCCAATAACAGGTTGATGGGTTGGTTTACCGGCGGGTTAAACTATCAGATTGAACATCATATTTACCCAAATATTTGCCATGTTCATTATCGAAAGATGGCCAAAATAATTCAGGAGACCGCAGAAGAATTTGATTTGCCCTATCATCAATATCAAACTACTCGAAAAGCCATTGCGGCGCATTTCCGACACCTCAAAGAAATGGGCGTTAAGCCTGCAGTATCGCTTTAATTAAAAAATTCAATATTATGAGCATTACTTTATCTAAACGTATTGACAAACTGCAACCCTCTGCCACATTAGCTATGGCGGCCAAAGCTCGGGAACTCAAAGCGGAGGGGAAAGATATTGTGAGTTTGAGTTTGGGAGAACCCGATTTTAATGTTCCTGATTTTGTGAAAGAAGCTGCCGTGCAAGCTATTCATGATAATTATCATGCTTATCCGCCGGTAGATGGTTATGGGGATTTGAAAGAGGCCATCTGTAAAAAATTTAAACGCGACAATCATTTGACCTATAAACCGACACAGATTATGGTGTCTACCGGAGCCAAGCAGGCACTTTCCAATGTGGCCTGGTCTATGCTGGATCCGGGAGACGAAGTGATTTTGCCTTGTCCATATTGGGTGAGTTATAATGAAATTATCAAACTGGCTGGCGGCGTTCCGGTAGAAGTCAAAACCACGGTTGACAAGGATTTTAAAATGACGCCCGAGCAATTAGAAGCAGCCATTACCCCAAAGACTAAAATGCTGTGGTATAGTTCGCCTTGCAACCCCAGTGGTTCGGTGTATACGGAAACCGAATTACGCGCCCTGGCTGATGTGCTCCAACAACACCCCGATATTGTGGTGCTCAGCGATGAAATTTATGAACACATCAACTATACCGACCAAGCCCATGTGTCTATGGCACAATTTGCAGACATGTATGACCGCACCATTACCGTTAACGGAGTGTCCAAAGCCTTTGCCATGACCGGTTGGAGAATTGGATACATGGGCGCACCCGAAGCCATCGCTCGGGCTTGTAAAAAAAATCAAGGCCAGGTGACCAGCGGAGCCAATTGTATTGCTCAACGAGCCACCATTGCAGCGCTGGAAGCTCCGGTACACAAAATCAAATACATGGTCAATCAATTTGCCAAACGACGTCAATTAATTCTCCGTTTGCTGTCTGAAATTGAGGGTTTTAACTGCACAGAGCCTCAAGGTGCTTTTTATGTCTTCCCTAATATTTCCTCCTTTTTTGGAAAAACTTTTAAGGGAACCCTTATTGAAAATGCTACCGATCTCTCCATGTTTCTACTCAAAACGGCCAATGTGGCTACGGTAACCGGCGAAGCCTTTGGTAATCCCGATTGCATTAGGCTGTCTTATGCCGCAGGAGAAGAAGACATCAAAGAGGCGGTCAAACGCATTAAAAAAGCCTTGTCATAAAATTAAAGCCCAAAGGAAAAGACCTTTTGGTGTTTTGGTATTCATCTAAATCCTTTTTAAAAGCTACTGCATGCAAAAAATGAGTCAAAGGACTCGAATGGTTTATAGCATCAATAAAATTTGTATTTTTGTTAACAATTAATTTTTGCTATGGACTGGAAACTATGGCTTGAGGTTTTTTATGTGGTGCTTAGTATTCTTGTTTGTATTCGGATCATTATTGATACCAGAAGTAATACTAAAGCCTTGGCCTATATCCTGCTAACGATTTTTGTGCCGGTAGCGGGGATGATTGTTTATTTTTCGATTGGCATAAATTATCGCAAGCGAAAGATGTATAGCAAAAACATTTTTGGCCAAAATTTGCGCGATAGAATTCATCAACGTATAGATGCGCTGAAACAAAAAGTCCGCTCTTCTCAATCCGAACTCTTTCCTAAATATGACGGTTTGGTCGATTTGGTTCTAAACCAGAGCTTGGCACCCATTACCGCCGATAATGAAGTGGATTTGTTGATAAATGGAGAGGAGAAATTTCCACAAGTCATAAAGGCAATCCAAGGAGCCAAGCACCATATCCATATCGAATATTATATTTTTGAAGATGATTCTATTGGCTTGACAATCATAGACCTGCTCATTGAAAAAGCGGCCAAAGGAATAAAGGTTCGTTTTATCTATGATGATTTTGGGAGTGGAAATATTCGCAAACATCAGGTAAAACGAATGCGGGCAGCCGGTATTGAGGTTTATCCTTTTTATAAGATCAAGCTCATTTATTTAGCCAACCGTCTTAATTATAGAAATCACCGTAAAATTATTGTCATTGACGGAGAGCTTGGTTTTGTCGGAGGAATTAATGTGAGCGACAAATATATCAACCAAGCGGATACTGCTGATAAAAAGCTGTTTTGGCGAGATACCCACCTCAAAATAAAAGGACGTGCGGTGAGTATTTTGCAATATATTTTTATTGGAGATTGGAATTACTGTTCAGGAGAAAAATTAAAATTGAGCTTGCGACTGTTTCCCGAGTGGAGTGCAAAAAGTGAAAGGGCAGGCAAACCGGTGCAAATTGTGGCCAGCGGTCCGGATTCTGATACGCCTTTGATTATGCAATCCCTGATGAAGGCTATTGGACTGGCCAATGAAGAAATATTGATAACCACCCCTTATTTTATTCCCGGAGGCAGCTTGAAAGAGGTTATCAGTATGGCTGCCTTAAGCAATATAAAGGTAAAGCTTTTGGTGCCCGGAAAATCAGATTCCAAACTGGTTAACCTGGCCAGCCATTCCTATTTTAAGACCTTGTTGAAAGCCGGGGTAGAAATTTATACCTATCAAAAAGGTTTTGTTCATGCCAAAACCATGGTGGTGGATGGGGAATTGGCTGTGGTGGGGACTGCCAATATGGATATCAGAAGCTTCGACCTTAACTTTGAAGTAAATGCCATGGTTTATGACCGGGAATTCTCCGAAACCTTGCGAACTGCTTTTTATGAGGATTTAAAAGGAGCCCAAAAAATTGAGCTGAAAGAATGGAAAAATCGCCCGTTGTTTATCCGGTTTTTGGAAAAAATAGCCGGCTTAATTTCTCCTTTGTTGTAAGCTTGTCGGATTAATATTTTACTTTGGTATAATGTTGTAATGATAAACAAAAAACTGCCCCAAATTGAGGCAGTTTTTTGTTTATAAGATTAAAACTTTGCGATTAGCGGGTTGCATTAGCACCCCAAGTTTTTCCATCTTTCGAATAGATGATAAATAAACTATCTTCATCTATACGGATCACCTGAATGCCTTCTTGAAAGTCTACGTTGATGATGCCGTGGTCGCCATCTTCTTTAAATTCCACTCCTTTGAGGGCGGGAATTCCGTCTTCATTGAAAATGAAATTGTAATCATTTCCGGCTTTGACCACTGTGACAGAACTGTTTTCGTTTGAAATATCAGTGTTGTCGTCATGGAAACTTACACTTCCATCATACGTACCCACAAACAAATTGTTGTCTGCCGGGTCATCATCTTTACTACAAGATACCATTACAAGTGCGAGGCAAATAATGCCCAGTGTTTTTACTGCTGTTTTCATCATAGTATATTTTTTTTTGATTACTGTGGACAAAGAAACCTATATTCTAAATGAGTACAAAATCATGTGTATTTAAATTTCGTTAATATTTTATAATATTCACTAAAAACAAATAGTAATTTAATTATTTATATGATTAATATTCACGCATAATGCAAATAAACAGCTATTATTGAAGTCAAGAGTCCAATTTTTGTGAAGAAAATAAAAAAAAGCTTTGATGCAACAAACGGATCTGGTTGCTTTGAAAGAAATAAAAAAAAATCTTTATGATGCAGCTGATTTTGGGAATTTGAAGATGGATTTAATTCCCCTTAAAATGGCTATTGCAATAAAGTTTTAATACTGTTCGTCTTTATTGGGAAAGTCTCCGGATTTGACATCCTCGGTATATTTTTGGAAAGCGGAGGTCATTTGACTGCCCATATCGAGGTAACGGCGCAAGAATCGGGGGTGAAACTCCTTAGTCATTCCAATCATATCGTGAATTACCAACACTTGTCCGTCTACACCGGGGCCTGCACCAATGCCAATAACCGGAATGGAAATATGCTCGGCCACTCTTTTTCCTAACGCGGCCGGAATTTTTTCCAGTACCACGGCAAAACATCCGATTTCTTCCAACATTTTGGCGTCTTTAATGAGCTGATCGGCTTCTTCTTCTTCTTTGGCTCTTACTTTATAGGTGCCAAATTTATTGATGGATTGCGGCGTTAAGCCCAAATGCCCCATCACCGGAATACCGGCTTTTAAGATGCGTTCGATAGAGTCTTGCACTTCATAACCTCCTTCCATTTTTACTGCAGAGGCTCCGCTTTCTTTCATGATTCGAATTGCAGATCTCAGGGCCTCCTGAGGGTCACTTTGAAAACTACCAAAAGGCAAATCGACAACCACCAATGCACGGTTGACCGCACGAACTACAGAGGTAGCATGATAAATCATTTGATCCAACGTAATGGGTAAAGTAGTCTCGTGGCCGGCCATCACATTAGCGGCAGAATCTCCTACCAAAATGACATCTATTCCGGCGTCATCTACAATCTTTGCCATGGAATAATCATAGGCGGTGAGCATAGCGATTTTTTCCCCTTCGGCTTTCATATTGACCAAAGATTTGACAGTGATGCGTTTGCGTTCTTTTTTAGCAGTGGACATAAAGTTCTATTTTTTAGCAGGCTAAAATTACACATTCTTTTTTAATCCTCAAACAGATGAGCGGTTATTCAGGGAATAGGGGAGGCGTATTTTTTGTTTTTTGCGTAACCTGTTTTTGATACAGCATCAACTGTACTGTACGTCCCTAATCTCACTTCGATAGGCGGTGCTTTTTGTCATATTTTCGTGACGTCGGCCATTCAACAATATTCTTGGTAAGCCTCGTCGAGATTTATTTTATAGCTCAAACAAATTCTGTCATAACAAATCTTCTTGGAATCAGAAATTGTTCCCAATCTCCCGAAAATAAGTCAATCTGTAATTTAGATAAAATCATTAGGAGGCAGTGGAGCGTAAAACTATATATTGCAAAGTTCTATTCCTAATGAATAGCCTATATTTGCAAAAAATAAATTTGATGAAAAAAGTGACCCCGTATAAAGATTCTGATCAGGCTAAAAAGCAGCAGGTCAGTCAAATGTTTGATACCATTTCGGGGGAATATGACGGACTTAATCGAGTGATTTCGTTGGGATTGGACAAATCGTGGCGCCGCAAAGTCATCAAGACCATCGCCAAGCAGTCTCCTGAAAATGTGCTGGATATTGCCACCGGAACCGGCGATTTGGCCATTAGTTTGGCAGAGAAAGGCTTGACCAATATTATTGGGGCCGATATTTCTGAGGGAATGCTGAAGGTGGGGCGTAAGAAAGTAAAAGACAAAGGCTTAGAAAAGCATATCAGCTTGCAAATTGGAGATTCGGAAGACCTTCCGTTTGCCGATAGCCATTTTGATGCCATTTGCATTGCTTTTGGGGTTCGAAATTTTGAAGATCTGGAAAAAGGATTGTCTGAAATCTATCGAGTCTTAAAACCGGGAGGGATTTTTGTGGTATTGGAAACCGCCGTTCCTCAAAAAACGCCGTTTAAACAAGGCTATAAAATTTATACCCGATATATTTTACCCACCATTGGGAAACTTTTTTCTAAAGATCGTGAAGCATACGGATATTTGTCTCAAAGCGCTTCTGTTTTTCCATATGGAGAAGCTTTCAACAATATTTTGATAAAAACAGGGTTTACTAATGTGAAGGACAGCCCACAAACCATGGGAGTCGCCTCTATTTACACCTGTTCAAAATAGGAATTGCCGTTTATGAAGAAATTACTTGTTGTCTTACTACTTTTCTTGAGCTACCAAACTACTCATGCCCAACTGTTTACCAAAGAAAAGCTGAGGAATAAAGAAAATTTTGACAAGCAAGCCTGGTCTTGGGGATATTATTTGGGGTTTAATACTTATGACTTCAAATTTGAATATAAACAGGCCGGCCCCGATATTAAAGTCAATAAAAAAGCCGGGTTTAATGTAGGCTTGGTTGGAAATATGCGCATCAATGATTACCTTGATTTGCGGTTGGAACCCGGTGTGATGTTTGTTTCTCGTCAATTGGTATTTCCCAATATCTCTCCGAATGCCCCCACCGGTAATACGCGCGATGTCAAATCAACTTATGTACACATTCCTTTGTTGTTGAAGTTCTCAACCAAGAGAATAAACAATTTTAAACCTTTTGTCATTGCCGGATTGTCTACCTCTATTAACCTTTCCAGTAACGAAGACAACCCTTCCGATAATATGTCGGGAGAATTTAGAATGGAAACTTCTACTTATTATTGGGAAATAGGTTTTGGAATTGATTTTTATTTATTCTTTTTTAAGTTTACCCCATCCATCCGAGCTGTCTTTGCCATCAATGACGAATTGATCCGTGACAAAGACCCCAATAGTCCCTACACCGGAAATATCTCCAGCATGAAATCCCGAGGTATTTTTATCAATTTTAAATTTCAATAAAGAACACTCCACAGGAGGTGAAAAACTCTTGTCGCAGTTAGGATAAATACAGCCCATGCAGCTCCCTGAGCAGTTGTTGGCTATCATCTGTTGTTGGTAACGATAATTTGATACTATTCGCTTGTACATGCGTGTAATTTTATGATTGTATTGATTTTTTAAAATAATTTAATTATGAAAAATTTGGCATTACTTTTGTCTGTATTTCGTTGAATATCTAAAAGTATGTTGAAGAAGAGAAGCTGAAAATCAAAAATCAAATGAATCGAATCATGCTCTTATTGGGGCTTTTTTTATGGAGCCAATATGCTCAAGCCCAATATGTATCGGGACAAATTACTTATCGAGAAAAAGCCGTAGAAAACTTGGTGGATACTGCAAAAATAGAGGGCTCCAGACTTAAGAAATTAAACTTGCTAAATCACTTCAGAAATATAGCTAATCAGGTGCGGTTTCTTGATTATACCTTAAAATTTAATGAAAATGAATCTCGATTTACTTCTCCAACTTACATGACAAATGACAATGGAGCAAACCTTGAATTAGCAAAGGCAGCTTCAGCTGCGCAGGGAGTCTTTTATGTTAATTTGAATCAGCGAATGCGTACCCATCAATTTAGTGTGAGGGGTAAAACTTGGTTGGTAATGAAAAGTTTGGACAGCCTAAATTGGAAAATCAGAGATGGGCACCGCTTTATTGCCGGCTATAAATGTTATAAAGCCACTGCAAAAATTAAGCTTAATCGGCTGGTAGAAGGAGAGGTTGTGGCTTGGTTTACCCCGGATATTCCCTTTCAATATGGTCCCCTTGGTTTTGCCGGGCTTCCCGGTATGATTTTGGGGTTAAAACGGCATCATTTTTACTTTTACGCAGAGCGGGTAAAACTTAGTCGGGAAAAACAAGAAATAAAGAAACCGGAACGAGGAAAACGCATTTCACAAAACCGTTATTTTCAATTATTTACCCCCTAAAAAAGTAAGCCTGTCTTGTTAAAAACTAAAAGGATATCTTTATTTTTATGCTGTGTTTTGGGCTGTTTTTCCTTATGGGCACAACAGGTGACGCTGGAAGGGGTGATAAAGGATACTGCTAAAAATCCTCTTCAAAACACCAACATTATTGCCACTTCTTTAGAAGGAACTCAACAAACAACTTTTGCCATTACCGATCAAAAGGGGCGTTATCGACTCAAACTTGCCAAAGGAATTACCTATCATATTGAAATCACGCATATAGGTTATGCCAAGCTTAATGATACCTTGCAATTGCAAACCCATAAAACCAAATCATATAAACTTCAGGCCGGTGTTGTTAATATGGAGCCGGTGGTCATTCAATCTCAAATGGCTGTTGTTGTTAAAGAAGACACTATTATTTATAATACCAATCGCTTTAAAACGGGAGCCGAACGCAAACTACGCGATATTCTTGAGAAGCTTCCCGGGGTAGAAGTGAGCGAAGAAGGAAGGGTGACAGTCAATGGCAAAACCGTATCCAGACTGTTGGTAGACGGCAAGCCATTTTTTAGCGGAGATGTGCAACTGGGGGTCAATAATATTCCGTCGGATGCTGTGGATCAGGTCGTGGCTATTGACGATTATCATCAAGTAGCTTTTATGAAGGGACTTAGCCATAGCAATGTCATGGCTATGAATATTAAACTAAAAAAAGGGGAGAAACACTTTGTTTTTGGAGAAAGTCAGGCAGGAGGAGGGATTGAGAATCGATACAATATTCGTCCCGCCCTTTTTTATTACAGCCCGAAATCTACGGTTAATTTTATTGGAAGCTTTAATAATGTAGGGGAATCTCCATTGGGTTTTAAAGACTTGATGCGGTTTAAGGGTGGGTATATGAATTTGAATAATGATCCTATTTATTCCGGAAATATCGGATTGAATAGATTTAGTGACAACACAGATGTTTTGTTTCAAAAAACAATTTTTGGCGCATTTAATTTCACCCGTCAAATAGCTCCGAAGCTTCGGTTATCAGCCTATACCATTGCAGCTCTACAAAAAAACAGATCGCATAGCAATAGCAATATCACCTACTTAGTTCAGGACAAGCTGAATGAATTTAGAGCACGAAAGACCCAACAGCAGGATTTTGGTTCATACAGCAAAATTAAGCTCCGATATCAACCTGATTCCAAAACCGATATGGCTTATCACCTGTTGGTCAATGCTTCTGATAATGAATATTATAAAGATATAAAATCTCTATTAGGAGACCGTTTACATGCAGCTTGGGCAACGAATAATCCGCATGAAGTAGTGGTGAAGAATTATTTCAGATACAATAGCAGACCTACTTATAAACATACCTCTGTGTGGAAAGCCAATTATATTTATAAAAGAAATCGAAGCCTGTCTAATTGGTTTTTTGACCAACCTGTTTTCGGAGAGATTATTCCGGCTGTCAGCAGTGGGGATACTTACAATTTCTTGCATCATTATCAAAAAACCACTCACAAATTCGCCCTAAAGTATAAACATTACTGGGTGCTTAACAACACCAACCATCTCTACCCGGTGGCCGGGGTTTATTATGCACACCAATCCTATGAAAGCAGAGACTATCAGCGCTTGGATGACGGAACAATGAATAGTTTTAAAAAAGCAGGATTTGACAATGATGTCAATTTTCAAATGATAGATCCCTATATCGGATTGAAATACAAATTTAAGCTTGGCAAGTTTATTTTCAGGCCCGGGGTCATTTATCATCACTATTTATGGAAAGCCAATCAGTTTGAAACTTCTATAATTGATGCGCAAAAAGGGGGGGTTCTACCTGAACTTTACACGAAATATAAGCTTTCAAATGGAGAAAAAATTGAATTGAACTATAATTTGAATTCGGTTTTTCAAGAAATTACTTCCTATGCCAACCGGTACAGGTTGACAAGTTTTAACCGGCTTTTTAAAGGAAATAAAAACTTGGAAAATAGCTTGGCACACTATGTTAATCTCAACTATAGACAATTTAGCACATACCGGGATATTAGCTTTTACACCAACCTCTACTATCGACATGTTCTTAAATCGAGTCAGTATGTGACCCAACTTGAAGGGATTGACCAAGTGGGACATCTAATATATTCAGATTTCCCTGAAAACTCGTATGGCTTTTCGGGTAACTTCCAAAAACGTTGGGATCAATGGAGCGTAAGCTTTGGCGGTCAGCTCCGTTTTTATGACTATTCTCGCTTAATTAATGAAAATATTGAGCGATATGATTCACAGTATTATCGGTATAATCTTGCGGTAGAAACCGATTTTAAAAAACTACCCAACATTGAAGTAGGAGTGAGCCAAAGCTTTAGCTTGTCAAAATCTGATGCTTTTAAAAATCAGTTTACTGCAATTAATCCCTATCTCCATTTTGATTATAATTTTCTTGACGGTTTTATTCTTAAGCTGGATTATGCATATACTTGGTATAAAAATAAAAAACGTCGTATGAAAAATAAATTTCAAATCTTTAATGCTGTGCTCTATTATGATTTTAAAAACAGTCCTTGGGGAATTGAAATTAGGGCAAAAAATATCTTTGATATAAAATATAAAAATCGAAATTCTTTTAATGAATTTAGGGTTTATGATTATCGAACCTATATTCAAGCCCGAACCCTTTTGTTGGTCTTGAGTTTTCAATTGTGAACGGATACCCCGAAAAACCTCGCCAATTTCCCATCTGATTGCAATGATTATTCATTTGCTAAATTCAACACCCTATTGATTAGCTTATCATTCAGCCAGATTTCTTTATCTTTTAATTGATAGAGTAGGGGGCTCTTTTACTTTTAATAATATTCCGAGTACTGCGGTTATTTTTAGGTTAGCATTTTTAGCGTGAAATCTTCCTAAAGTTTCGTTTATAATTGTAGGCTTGCCAATTTTGGACGGAATCCCGCACGAACGGGATAGTCCCCGGAAACGGCAGCAGCTAAGTGCGGGAACCGCTTGGTCTATCCTGAGCAAATCTAATAGCGATAGTCGAAGGGCTTAGTGGTACTTCGTTTGCGCTCAGTAGAGCTGTGAGCGGTTTAGCTCGTTTCTATCGAGAAGCGGGGTTGCCTACTTGATTATGGGCTGTTTTGTTTTCATTTCATTGAATTAAATATTAAAATTAGTCCTATTACAATTAAACTCCAATAAACATATTTAAAAAACGAGCTTCCATTTAGTTTGTGATTTAAATATCTACCCAAAAATATTGCAGGGATTGCCGTTGTCAAAGAATACAAAAAATAAGAATTCACTTCTGTTGTGACAAGTCCTTTTGCATAGTATCCAAAAGCTCCGATTAGGCTTGCAGGTAAAAAGTAGGCTTGTAAGGTTGCTCGAAAATGTTTTGCGGTCCAATTTTTTAAATTTCCATAAACGACTAATGGAGGGCCGTTTAGCCCATAAGCGCCACCAAATACGCCCGATAAGAATCCACAGATAAACAGCAAAGTTTTTTTGTTTTCTTTTGTTTCCGTTTTTATTTTCTTGTAAAACAGGGAATAAGTCGAATATACTATGATTAAAAGTCCAAGAGTAATTTTAACGAAGGTTTCGTTTCCATAAATAAGAATCAACAAACCTATGGGAATGCCTATAATTGCATAGATTACCAGCCATTTTGCACTTTGGAAATGAATTTTTTTATGGTCTTGAATTACAATAATCAAAGCTATAATAATTGACAATAAAACTGATAGAGGAACAGCTACTTCAAGGGGTAAAAAGAGTGAAAATAAAGGGACAGCAATGAGTGATTCTCCAAAGCCTAAAGTTGATCTGACGAGCGAAGCAAAAAAACTTATAATTAGGATTAGTATTGTCGTCAAAGTCAAAATATGTTTTTTATCGGTATTATTTTTCTGTTTGTAAACGGATGCTTGTCTTGTCCTGAAATACGTTGACCATTATTATTACACTTTTTCAAAGGTTTTC
>CAZPGY010000029.1:0-18912 GCA_964586655.1 uncultured Flavobacteriaceae bacterium | reverse complement strand
TAACAGGCAACACCGTAAAGTCATCTTTCTTTCCGGCTATTTGATTGAGTACCGTGGCGCTGAAATTAGGATCATTACCTAATGCTGCAGCAAGCTCATTGAGTGTGTCTAATGCGGCCGGTGAGCTGGCCACCAAGTCGGCTATTTTTTGCTGAACGTAGGTTTCTTTTGCAAAATTTTGGCCGTTCACCCAATTTTCAGAGGCTAAGCCGGCAATATCGCTTGCTTCTAATTTTTGGGCTAATTTGACGGCAAGATTGAGCACATTTTCAATCTTGATTTGCTCGACTTCTTCCAGTTTAGTTTTTATGCTACTTTTCATAATCAGTTAAATTGATAGGCCTCACCTTCTTTTGTTATTTTCGTTTTGAATGGAAGTTCATCTTCAGGAACCTGTTCGATCATTTCAGTTAGAATTTTGCTACCCGTGAATAACACATATTTCTTCCCTTCAAATTCAATTTGCAGTTGAAGGCATTTCCCTGAATTTGTGTTCTCAAACTTCGATTTGTTGATCTTAAAGCGATGCACGATAATTTCTTGATTCAATATTCGCATCATGCGGATTTTCTCACCGACAAACCGATCCGTTTTTGGTTTTATATTTAATTCACTAAAGTTTTTCATTTTTTACCCAAGTTTACCTCATGTGAATATCCTTCTTCATCCAATTTCTGTTGAATTTTACTCTCATTTATTGGATAACTACACCGTACTTGATCATACTCATAATTCAAGTACATATTACCATCAAGGTCTGTTTCTTCTGTTTTGACAATGTTGAAATTGTAATAGAAAGTGCCATCACCGAGATTTTCAATAGGTTCTGGGGGGTGTTGATATGTTCTATTGCTTTTCATACGTTTAATTTTTTTAATAGGTTTTTACTATTGCAGTGCATTGCCCATCCCTTGTAGGATTGAATGCTCGATTTGCTATTATTTTTCCTGACAGCTCGGCCAAAATTTTGTTTAATTTTCTTGCGCAAAAGTGTATGCGTGTGGCGAAATACATAACCAACAAAATCAATCCCTTGAGGTGCAACAGGAAAAACTTGATAATTTCCTTTCACCTTGAGATTGAGTTTCTCTTTCAGATATTGTGAAATTTCAACACGTAATTGGTGCAAATAAGGTTTGTTGTCGCTTAGAATTACCAAATCATCAGCATATCGAAAATAATACTTTACGCGCTTCTCTTCTTTCAACCAATGATCGAAATAGGATAGGTAGAAATTAGCAAAATACTGACTTAAATAGTTCCCAATAGGAAGCCCTGGTGAGCTATCTATTATTTTTCCGATCAGGTTTAATAACTTTTCATCTTTTATCTTCTTTCTCAATAGTGTTTTTAGGATTTTGTGATCAATTGAAGGATAGAATTTTTTCACGTCCATTTTGAGACAAAATTTTGTCTCATTCGGGTTGTTCTTCAAAACCTTTTCCAATTTTCTTGCGCAAGTATGAATACCGCGCCCTTTAATGCAACTGTAAGTGTCGGCCGTGAAATTTTGTTCAAACATTTTTTGAAGCTTATTCATAATTGCGTGGTGAACAATTCGGTCAGGGAAATAGGGCAGCTGAAAAATAAGGCGTTCTTTGGGCTCAAAAATTTTAAAAGTCTTGTATTCAGAATTTTCCCAACATTCCTCTTTCAACAATTTATGAAGCTTCATTAGGTTTTCTTTCCGCCTTTTGTCGTGTTTTTTGACGCCATAACTACTTCGCTTTCCCTTTCGAGCATTCTCATCCGCTTGCCACAAATTTTCAAGGCTTATGATGTCTTCAAATATATTTCCAATTCGTTTCATTATTTTCTCTGCTTTTTCAAAAAGTCTTCTTCCCTTCCGGTACCAAAACCTTTTCTTGCATTTGTATTTTTTTGCCGTGTTGGCAAGGTTTGCGAAAAGCTTAGTTTTCAAAAGCATAGGCGGGAGCCGTGATTCCGATTCGCATTCGAAGGCGAATTACGCGAGTTCACGTAGAACGAGCCCGCATTCGCGCCATTATTCGCATTCGCGCCGAAGAGCAAGCCCCTCTTTTCGCACAACCCAATATTTCAAAAAGCACCGCGAACCGTTATCGCAATCGTGCCCGTGCCCGTTCCCGTCAACGCGGGAAAAAGCAGAGGCGGGAGCCGCGAGCCCGAAGCGCAAACGAAGGCGAATAACGCGAGGTCACGAAGAACGAGCCCGCAGCCGCGCCATGATGCGCACTCGCGCCGAAGAGCAAGCCCCTAATACCATCGTTATTATTCATGTAAAAATAGTCGGTGTAATAGGTTGTAGAGGAGGCACCATCTGAATTGATAGGTAGAATATCCCCTTTTTCACCAAAAACGATATCCTTGATATAGCCATTACTCGGCGGTAATTCACCTATTTTTTTATACCCCTCATAACCATTATCGCTATGTGCGTTTCCAATAGCCTTGAATATTTCACTCAAAGAACCGTTGTTTTGTCTCTTTATATTTACACCATCAGTCCATTCCCATATATCTCCCCACCAGGATTCAATTCCTCGATAAGAGTGCATTGGCGTGTTTTTCGTTTTTCCAGCTGTCGGAAAATCGGTTAGGGAAACCTGAACTTCCCCGGAGTTGTTGCCAAGCGGAATAGTTTTCCCGATTTCAAAAATCGGATGTTGATTGTTGTATTGTCCCCAGTCTGACCAGTTAATTCCGTCGATAATTGCTCCTTGGCCAAGGCCGCCTTTTTTATAACCCTCCGGCGTCAGTGTGTTGTCAATTGGCCGTTGATGATAAGTCGTTGCATATTCTATCGTGATTAACCAATTGACTACTCGACGTGCTTCATAGGTCATCATACTCCAACCGCTCCCTCTGTTTTTTGCGTATTGGTGAAAATCGATCCGATCGATAGCAGTTACCGGTTTCCCTAATTCGCTATTAGGTTGACCATCCCAAGCGGAATTATTGGTACCGCCTCTGAAATTAGGCGTTTTATTGACAACGCAAGCCAACGTACTGGCACTTCGATTCATATTAGCTTTGCCAGCTGATATATAGAATTCTGGCACTTCAAAACCACCCGGAATGGGTTTTTCAGAAATCCATGCATATAGCTGATCACCAAAGGTATCAAACAGCTCAAAATGCCGTGGAATTTTGACCACAAATTGACCATCGTTTCCGGTCAAATCAGCAGCTCCGCCACCTTCCTTTTTAGAACTATCGTTAGGGTCAAGATAATAATTTACCGCGCCATCATCTTTCAATATGCAGCGTTTCATTTTCGACTGCACCGGAAGCGAAGCATGCAAGCTCATGTCTCTTCCTATTCGATGCCAATCAGGAGTGGCTGCTGTCCTATCCTTTGTAATCCCATAGGCCTCGTCAAAACTTGCTCGGGTGCTATATTTCACAAAAATTTTATCGCCGGATTGTAAGGTATCCAGTATCTCGATGAAATTATACTGATAATCGAACTGCAAAGGTGATAGTTTTTTCATATTTACGAAAACATCCTCTATTTTTAGTGCCTCAAAATCTAAATTAAATTTTTGGGCGCCAGATTGCCAAGTGAACTGATCCTGTATTATATAATCTGAATCTGATTGACTCAGATCATTAAGTTTATCAGCTATAAAATCAAACGCCTCCGTATTATTATTCTTAATCGAATTGACTGCATCAAGTATTTCAGTTCTCCAATTTGCCATGCTCTTAGAAGTTTAATTGTTGTTGCATATCAGCTTTCCAATCCGGCACTGCAATAGCGGCCAATTGTGTGTTTTTATAGCTATCCAAGTTACTTTGAACAGCTGCGGTTTTCGTATTGACGTATGTTTTCTTGGCATAAGCAGATTTACCTTTGACGTAAGCATCGCTATTGACGTCAGATACTCCAAGATCCGCTTGAATGTTCTTTTCTGCACCATTTTCGATTCCGGATAATTTACTATCCTTAGCATCGGTAAAAGCATTCGTGTCCGGATTAGACTCATACATCTGCTTGATTTGCGCCGCGGTCAATGGCTTTCCAGAACCTCCGGCTACCCATTTATTATCATTTTCGTCCCATATATATCGGATGACGTCATTACCTGCACCGGTATCAACATCGGCGTAGTTCCCCGGGGTTCCGGTTGGGTGTGCCGATTGTAAGGCCGCCAAACTATTGTAGCTCCCTAACCATTTTGAACTTTCTAAGCCCGCTAACTTGGTCTTTTCAGCATCGGTGTAGTTATTGTCAGACAATACCTTCCCAGCCGCTTTGTCTACTTTGCCGTTTAACTTGGAGTTTACATCCGACTTGGTGTAATAGTTTCCCTTTCCCTTGACAAATGAGTCACTATTCGTATTAGTTTCGGAAAGATCTGCTTTCACGTTCTTTTCAGCACCAGCTTCGATTCCGGATAATTTATTTTTTTCGCTATCCGAGTAATCATTTGCCGATAGCCCCTTGCCGGTTACCTTAGTGACTTTATTATCCAGCTCATTTGAAATCTTAGAACTACTCCACGTGCTTGCGGTGGAAACAGGGCCTGAATCATTAATAATTGACTCTATCTTCGTGTATAGCGAATTAAGTTTAGTGCCGATGAGCGTAAATGCCTCGGTACTATTCGTCTTAATTGCGTTTACTGCATTTGCAATCGTTGTTCTCCAATTTGCCATGTTTATCTATATTTTAAAATTGTATTTTTTTTTGAAGTTGTTTCTTCCAATTTGGAATTTTCTCTATTAATGACGTATCAAGCAAAAAACCAAGATTTTCTTTCACTTGAATTTGCTGATTTTCAGTCAAGTTTTGCGGTGTGTATGTAACTGCGTTGGGAACATTACCGCCGCCATTTTTATAGTAGTCATTGTAAATTGCCCCTAATCCCATTTACTTCGCGTTTAAATAATTAAACCCTATCACTCCCAAGGCCGCTAAAACAATCATACCCATTGAAATAGCACCACTATTTTCATAGGCAAACTTTGTCAATCTATTAAGCCAACCTTCTAAAAACTTTCCACCTATTGATCTGTAATAATCTGCACGTTGCTCATTGTATATTTCAACAAATTCTCGCGGATTAATGCTGTTAATTGCATTCAGCGTATTTTGCCCGACAATTCCATCAATAATCAGGTTCGTAAATCCAAAATAATGGTGTAATACTTTTTGCGCTAATTCCACGCCACGACCGGCATTGACTTCGTGATCCACAATAGTGTTGGCTACGGCTTGACTGTTAATTTTACTGGCGTTATTAGCATTCCAGAAATATTGACGAAAAATAGACTTAGCATCCTGGCTGCTTAGGTTTTTCATATCTGATTTTGACGGAGGATAACCTAAAATATTCTCATAAAATCGAGCCGATATGCCGTGATTAGTACCAACAAGTTGGCCGAGGCTGTTGTAATTGCCCGGATCGTCCGGATCGGCTTGATAGCCGCCTTCAACCTGTTGCAGTAATGGTATGTACTTGAAAAAACTTGCCATCAAAGATTTATTTTTTTTGGTTTTTCCTTTCCTGAAAAAATTAAAATTGCCGCGGCCACTCCCGCTGCTCCCCACCATAGATAGTTTGTCTTTTTTTTTTCATTATCTCCTCCTATAATTACAGGTGCAAGGGTGTTATTTTCTAATGCCAAATATTTTGGAAGATCGAAAAAAGGTAACTCTAAATCTTGACTGCTTACGTGGGTAATACGAACAAGGCTGTATGGATCATCGACCGTAATGGTTACATAACCATTTGCGTCTGTACCCGAAACATCGTCTTCATAGTAAACATAAGCCCCTACTAACGGTAGGCCTGTTGAGTCTGTTATGCGTATTGTCTTTGTCATTTCTTGCTATTTGTTGAAATCAATAAACCTAAACCTCCAAGCAAAAGCAATGGCCACCATATTCCTGCTGCTTTTACCGCCTCTTCATTTCTATTTTTGTTCTGTGTATTGTGCTCTACAATAGCCTCAAACTTCGAGTCGGTGTTTTCCGTGCTGTTTTCTTTTTTAGGCTGTTTTGAAATAGGCATCCCTGCGGTGATGGCGTTATCTTTCAGCGTCATTAACTCACCAATAGTGGTGTATTCCAACTTCTGTTTTGGCCAATTAATTTGCACGCGATCGGTCTCATTTTCATAGCGCAAAACAACAGCTCCGCAACTGTTTGAAATTGATTTTTGAAAACCGCCAACAAGAAAAAATACATCTTCTACCGGCCAGCCGTTTTTGGTTTCTATTTTCAGGCGTAATTGTTTCATTTGTACTTATTTATTAAAAACTCTCGGCATCAATTTCTTTAATTCAGCCAGTTCTTGACTACTTAGCTCTCGGGTCAACCATTCTACAAGACTTCTTTCCGCAAATGGCCAATGTGATTCTCCAGCACCATCATATCGCGGCGTTCCAAATGCGTTAGAAATCATTATGAAATCCGATTTGTTCTTACCTTTTAACGCATCAAAAATAGCCTCTTCATCGGTGCCAAAACCATCCATGGCATCGAGCAATTTAGCTGCAATTATTTCAGCCCCTTCTTGTGTTATAGAAGCAGCATTTACATTGACACTCGAATTGCTAAAATCCCCGATTCCACTTCCTCCAAAAGAAAACTCATCGCCAACCTTGGAAATGCCTTTCACGCTTTTATATATGATATAGCCGCCAATACCAATAGCGAGCAAAATTAAAGCGGTTTTGTATTTACCTGAAAACAAGTCAAGTGCATCATCCTTCATATTTGTGCTAATGTCCATATTGTTTTTTTTTATATTAATCCAAAAAGAAACTTTACCTGGTTATATTTGTTATTCAGGTAGTTACGAGCCTTTTTGCTTTTTGCAATCTCACATAGCCTTACAAGCTCTGTATCAGTTAAGTTTTCTTGCAAATAAGATAGTTTTTCAACCCTCAAGTCCTCACTGATCGGATTATCGGCATTTATGTTAAGCTGTGCCATTTTCTACAGGTTTTAAATGGTTTTTTAAAAGTGATTTAAACTCCGCCATAAATTCTTTATTAGCCGATTGACGGATAACGTGGTAAAGCATCATTGCCAGCTCATCGGTAACGCTATCTTGCTGCAAGGCTTGAATTAAAGCTGCTTTAAGTTTGCTAACCTGACTTTCTGCCGGTGCATTTAGAGCAGCGGTAGCAGGCTGTTTAGCTTGTGCTAAAGCTTGTATAGCCGTCGAGATTAATTCAGGGTTTTGGCTGACCATATTAAGCAATTTTTCAACCGCTCCCGGCTTAGCCTCTACGCCTAATTCATAACGCAAATTATCTCGCTCCAACTGCTTATTTTCAGCTTCTAACTTGTCAATTTTGCGTTGCAAACGATCGGCCTTTTCTTTTTCGTTTCGGTAGTTCTCCGCCTCTGTATTCATGCGCATCACATCGGCAAAGCCCAATCCCATAGACCCCATTAATCCGGCTGGATTTTGAGCGGGTATGTTAGTTGATGAAGGGGCGGCTTTCGCCTTACCCCCTCCGGCAACTAACTGACTTTTCCCAGCTTCTTCGCCTATGAGTTGATATTTGTGCATAATGCCATCTCTAATTTGGCCGTTGCCATGCTTATGCGCTTTTTGAATTGCTATTTTCTCATGCCCTTTCTCTTTTAGCATTTCAAAGAAAGTGTCGAAATCATCAAATTCCTCAATTATTTCGGCTGCAGAAATGCCTTTATATATTCGCATTTCAGTATTGGCATCATAAATTTCAAAACGCCTTTTTTCTTTAGCTTTTAGCCATTTTATGTCTTCGTTTAAATCCATTGCTCCTTATTTTTCAGTTAATTGCCTAATGCCTAACAATTTTCGTTAAGCGGTATTTCTTCGCAGTAAAAACAAGTCACTCTATTGTCGGCACTGTCATTGATAAATTCAATCTTGATAGATCCGTGCATCACTCCTCCAACCGCGCCAGCTATGAATGAATCTTGAGGTTGTAATTCCACATCTTCAATCCTAACGGAACCGGTGCCGGTGACAACAAATCGGGGTTCAATTTTCCCATCTAAAGAAAAATTAAACTCATCTTGATCAATTATTTTACTGCCAAATCTAAGGTTAGTCATTGTCCTATTTTTAGCATTGTTGCGACTCTTGTAGCGATAAGAATATCACCTCAATATCAATATCCTTTGTAGGTGCGTTTTTCACTGACGCTTTTGCGGTTATTTCTGAACCACCTTCATAGTCAACCTGGACACCGCGCTGCTCAAATGAGCCAATTTTGCCGTCATAAACAGAAACATCCATTTGCGGGTGTATTTCTGTGCTGTTTTCAAACAAGCCTAAATCGACAATTTGATCGGGTAACGGTTTAGCAACTGCCAAGGCAAATACACGTTTCCCGGGGTCGATATTGACGTACTTTTCAGCACTTGTTTGGCCGGACTTAATCGTCATTTTGATTTTATTATATACTGCTTTCATTTGTAGCGTATTAAAAAACGCCCTGCCCTGTATTAGAGCAAGGCGTTTTGATTAAACTTAAACTAAAATTCTGCTGCTGACTACGCCTTGCGATCGGTAGCTACGCCAAATAGCTTAACTTGTGCAAGATTAGCATCGCCCGATGTGGCCGCTGCCGGTACGGTTGAACCGGAAGGGAAAATAAAGTACATTTCGATAGCGTCATCATCACGCAAGAAAGAAGGCACATCGAGTTCGAGTACTTTTTCATCTGGTGCTTGTGCAGTTCCTGCAGCGGTGAAGTCGCTCACCGGACGTTCAATAATAGTAACGCCACGCTGACGAACACCAAAAACAGCGTTGTTCAATTGTGCCGGTAGTTTCTTTCCGTAATCAACATCTCCTTTTTTAGCGGCATCGCCTTCACCGTAACCGATTGAGATTTTGTTGAACAAAACCCCGCGATTTTTAGGCAACTTGTTTCCGCGGAAAGCAGAAATACCATCTACTTTTGTGGTGTTTTCGTCAATGATGTTTTGACGTCCTGAACCGCCTGTAATGTCGGTTTCAACATACAGTGATTCTGTTTTCAAGCCGACTTTCCCAGCTATGATTAAGCGATTCAATTCGTCGCTAAAACGATCTTCTTTTGCAGCTCCTGAAAAAAGAACGTGTGCTGCTTTTAGATTTTCTAATTGATTTTTCATTTTTAAATTTTCAAAAAATTAAACTTCGATTTATTTACAATAGGCCACTATGACCATTTTATTAAAGCAAACTGGCGGCTTCAATTTCTTCGATTTCCCCCATTAAAGAGGCAATCTCTTTATTTTCTTGATCTTCTTCCACCTCGGTGAATTCTATCTTTGGGAAAACCGGCAAGGAAGCATTCATTCCGCTTTGTGTATTCCCTTGGCAAGCACATCCCAGACCAATAGCACCATAAAGGGCTTTATCTAATATCGTTTGATCTTCGGCAGGCTTGACGTTGACAGATGGTTTGACTGCATTTGTCACCAAATCATAGGTTGATTTAGCGGCTACACCAATAGATAGAGCTCGCAAAGCCTGACCCATTTTGTCTTTTTTACTGCTGGGCTTGATGTAAGCACCTCCTAAAATTCCTAATCCAGCCACACCAACTTGACCAATTTCGTCACCGGCTCCAGTGGGAATGTACTCTTTCGCTAATGAATTTAATGAACCGCTTAACGCGACTCCTCCGGCCACACCCATTGCCATAATTAGCGCATTTCCTAAGGTGTTTTGATTGATTTCATTTGTTTTCATCTTACTTTGATTTTAGTTTTCAATCCATTAATTATCAATTACAGTTGCCGGGTTTTCTTTTATTTTAATGCTTTTGACACCAGAATGCTTACCGCCGCAGTACCAACAGCCGGCCAAAGCCACTTGAAATTGTCGGTTTTGCTTTCGGTTTTGCTTTCGGTTTTGCTTTCGGTTTTGCTTTCTTGTGTGATATTTTGATTGCTTTTGCTATCGTCTTTAGCTTTAGATTCCTCAATGCTATTCAGATATACTTTTGATTGTTTGACCACCGTTTGAAAATCAACGGCTTCCGGTAATAATTTAACCGGCTTGCCATCTACCAAAATAGGTGTGGGCAAAGTCGTTTTGTCATTAAGAGTAGCTTCTTCTCCGTTGACAAACTTTTCAAAGGAGACCTTTATAGGGCTGCTTATATCAACATTGGGCGGCATCATTCCGGTAAAATCACTTGATTTAACCTTAACAACTTCAACTGCTGGTTCTACCCCGAGTTTTTTCAGCGATTCTATGTATGACTGCTTTATTGAAGATCGGAAAAGACCAACTATTTTTGCTTTATTCGCAAAAACAGCACTATCCCCCGTCATTGCTATTAATTTTCCGTTCGTTTTTGTTTTTGAATAGAGGTGAGCTTCTAATACTGCGAGAACAGATAACACTTCATTCATCTTCCTTCGATAGTCTTCACTTCTCAAGGTTTCATCATCACTGCTCCCTTGCAAATTACCCACAATAGAAGCCAACCAAGGTTTGAAAATTTCATCAGCCCATTCTTGCACTTTTTTCCCTTGAATATTAGCCTGAAATTTAGGAGACAATTCAAATTTAGCACCGTGCATACCCATTAATTTTTGCAAAACGGTTTTCACCTCCCGATACTGTGTGCCAATGTAATTGCCCGGACTCCAATTGCCTGTTTTAATTCCGTTAACCACATAACCCGCCACTAAACCGCCTACTATCCCTCCCATGTAGGTACCAACAGCTTCGGCTATATTGACAACATTGTCCTTGACGAAATTCCATATATCGCCAAATATGCCATTCATTCCGTGATAGGAAATAGACGGAACTGCAACACCTTGAGTGGCATCGGGCGTATTATACATGGTGTTATGTTGACGGGTGAAACTCATTATTTGCTTTTTTTGCTTTTTAAGGCCTTTTTAGCGCGGCGTTTTCGGGTGGGCTTATTGGGGCGTGAATTTTTAGAAATCCACATAATACTGCCGCCAAGTAAAAGAGCGGGAAATAACCAACCCATTCCGGCTTTGGAAGTGTTGTTTTTGTAGTCGTGCTTTTGCCCCGGCGTCATGACAACTGTCTTGCCGCCACCCGGATTAAATCCAGGTACTTTTACAACACCACCTTTTCCGAATATGTTACCTAAGTCGAAACCTCCATTGCTTTCGCCACTACTTCCGGTACCGTTATTAATTTGAGAATCTAAATCTCCAACATCAAGAAGTGGTACGTCGCTTGTTTTAGGGCTAAGCTTATACCAATATTCGGTAACTTCCTGAACGGGTCTTACATGGCCTGCCCACATATCATCAATAATGACTCCACTGGGAGACGACGACCCCAAATTGCTTAATGTAAGCTTTCCTTTTTTAGAGATGTCGAAATATTTTGAGATATAATTTTCAACATCATTATATAATTTGGTTTTCAACTTTTCAGACACCTCAATGATGGTATCTAAATTTTTTGAAGTACAAGAATTCCAATCATTCTCTGCCTTTTTAGCTTTAAAAGTCTTATTCGCCACTTTTATCTTCCCACGTAAAAAACCATATACATATCCTGCAACCTGATAGTTTTCGTTTCTTATGGCATCATTGAATTGTTCAGTATAGCCCCTTACAACCTTTTTAAGGATAGTTAGATCATTCTTTAATCTATCCCCAGAATAGGCAGAGCCTCCCCAGCAGTCAATTGGGGTGTCGAAAATATTGCTAAACACCCCGGCAATCGAGTCAATTAATTTGCTAAAGTCAATTTTGGAGCCTGAACCTCCAGATAGCCCAACACTTCCTTGAATAAAAGGAAATAATTTTGATCCAACTACAACCCCGGACTTTGTAATTCTAAATACAGGATTATGACCGTTAGAAGTGTATTTATTGACTTCTTCACGCATTTCATTGACAGTGACCTCATTCATTTTTTTATCTTCAACAAGTATTCTCGAAAAATCGTCGAAATTTTTACGAATAAGGTTTGCTTTATCACTTTCTACCGGTGCATTCAATCCTTGGTATTTCAATCCGCTCATAATTCTGTCTCTTTTTACTAAAAAATCACCTTCAACATTGTGGTGTTTTGTTGCATCAACAACATGGTACTTACCAGTTATTTTGCTTTTAACTGATTGATTTACAGGAATAACAACATATACATGAGTAAACTGTTCAGGATAAAACCCGGGTTGTTTTACTTGTCTTATTGCAGCGGTAATACCGAGGTTTTGCAGAATTGACATCGCAAAAATGGTATAACTCTTACAGTCAACCCCTTGGTAACGCTGTTGCCAAGCACATGCCGGTGATCGCAACTGTTGCAGTTCGCCATCGGCCGTGTACTGAATGTGATGGTAAAGAAAATTGTAAATGCCTTGAGCGGTTTTGCCAAGATCATCGCGGCTTACTTTACCTTCATGCAACAGTTTTTCAGTGAGTTTGGTAGTTTGAAAAGCGTATTTTTCAATCCAATTGGCCATAAACTCAACACCTTCAATAGTATTATTACTGCCATCGCCCAAGTTATGTGCTTCACAACTTACATCGGGCAGTAAATTATCATATTTAACGCCCGGTTCAATGTTGCGTTTTAAAGGGGCTGAAATTTCTACTGCATTATTCATATTGTCCTATAAATCAATGAACACAGAACAAATCTATTTATGAAGTTCTAAAAGTTTGCGAGAAAGTTGCAAAAGGCACAGATATGAACGAAATGCACAGAACTGCAAGGAGATTAACCAAAAAAATAACGCCGCATTTTAATTGCGGCGTTATCATAACAATGTAGGCGTGTTTTTTCAACACATTTCCTGAATAGTTTTAAATATTTTAAGTGCTACTTGAGGTACTATGGCGTTGCCGTATCCTTTTATGCTTTCGTTTCGCCAATTTGAAAAGGTAATTCCGTCCAATCGGGAGGAAAACCCATCATTTCCGCTACAAATCGGGGATTGAGTTGGGAAGTTTTTCCATCCCATTTTTTGGGCGGCATAATCAAAACCGCCTATTCCTGAAAATAAACTACCATGCGTCATTTGCCTTCATTTTTAAACTCAATCATCAGAAGCCGGCGTTGTGATCGCAAATAAACATCGGCATAGTTTTCACCGGTTATGAATTTATCTTTATAGCCAAGGGGAATTCCGGTGTATTCTGCGAAAAGTTCAGCGAGCTCCTCGGGCATCATGTTTTTCATACCGGATCTTCCACGCCTATGAAGGCGTTGAATCTCATTGCACCATTCCATCAATTTTCTTTTTGAGGTGTTTGGAAACATTGCTTTCAGCTCCTTTTTTGAGCAACCTATGGGAAGGGGTTTCAAATCAGCCATTTATTAGTGTGATTTAAAAATTAATTATTCGCTAATACAGTTTTGAAAAATATAATGCCCGGGGTTATTAGCGCAAAAACTTGAAGCCTCTCTTATTGATATGCCTCTTTTTAATATTCTTCCCGTATCATAGTCTATCAGGTCAATTAATTTCTTTTCATTAGTGCCATTCGTTTTCATAATGCTTGTTTGTTTAGTTTTTTCGGTTTTGATTTTTCAGTTTCTCAAGTTTTCGCTCTCGCTTTTTTCGCGCTCTTGTCCTTAAAAGATATTCTCCGGCGATAAAGAGAAGGACAATCGTTGCAATGACCGTAGTTACGGCTCCAATGAAGGCCAATGTGAGTAAAATTATTTCGTACATGGTTATTGTTTTTTGGTTAATAATTCTTTTTTTCTAATTCTTTGCGCCAAAATGGAATAGGCTTCTTTAATTTTGTCGTAAACACTTCTTTCCTTTCCATTTTCTTTGATGGGATAGTATTTTCTTCCTTCCCGCACCTTTATTCTTGTCTTTAATCGTTCTTCAACGTCAACTCTGTATTTATACCGGCCGTTGTGAACAGGATAAACCCGAATACCGTGACGTTCACAGAGTGAAAAATTGTCGGCAAAACTGTATTTGTCTTTCATAATTCAATGGTTTAATAAGGCAGATCATCAATCAAGCTGTCGCCATCATCATCATTATTCCTTGCTGCTTCACCCACACCACGTATGTAGATCATTTCGGTAGTTTCACCATTATATCGAGACATTATACGTCCGGAGCCGTCGCATTTGTCTTTAGGGTTGAATACATAACCGTGGTATTTGCACCAGCTTTTTAGTGATCGTTTAAAACGTTGTGGCGTGGTTTTATTAAGCTTGGTTTTTTCCTTAAAATCCTCAAACGCAGCATTTTTAGGCGTTTCAAAATTCAGTTTGTCATTAAAGTACACATCTGCCCAATCGAGGAAGGCATCGCCCATTGTTTGTTTTTCGTTTCTTTTGTCAATGTTATCCATCGGAGGATTTATTTTTTCTTCACAACTCAAATAGAACTGCAAGCACTCGGCCATTAGGTTGACAAAATCACTATACTCGGCATCGTCAAAATCGGTAATGAGGTTTTTTCCAAAATCATTTCGAGCCGTCCAAGTTTCAAAATGATCATCGCCATTGTGATGATAGTAATCAGAAAAAGAAGTGTAAAGCAGGCGGCGTTCAGTTGACTCATCTAAGCCCCAAATTCCAAAATTAGAGGTGAAGGCAATTTTAGGCGACTTGTCAAAAGGAATGTAAAAATTTTGAACGTATGGTGCTCTTACGGCAAATGATCCGGTAATATTGGTGAAAACCTTTCGCATGGGAAAGTGGCTGTCAGCATCATCAAAAATAACGTAATCAGTATCCGGGGTAACATTTCCCAACATATATTTGTCGCGGTAAATTTCAGGATCATTGGCACTAACCGGCTCAAATGCTTTGACAATTTGCGGAATGGCCTTGGCCAATAAGATTGATTTTCCACTCCCCCCATTACTTTCGCTTATATCGCTAATTTTATGATCCATGGCAAAAACTGCCCACGGCCTATCCTCGCGCTTGTAGCGGTGCAAAAGATAACCAATAGCGTATATTTTGTTGATCAAGTGCATTTTTTGTTCACTTACCAGCTTTGGGCTTAAATTTTCTTCGGCTATATTAAATTGATTGGCTTCGCGATAAGCGCGGCGTTCTTCTAAAATACGCTTTCGGGCTTCCTTCTTTTCCAGCGGCGATAAATTTGCGTCTATTTTACTTATTTTATCTTCAAAAGGGGCATTGCCCAACACCTTCCAATGCACGCGGCTGGTGTTGATTAGGTAATTGAGGAAGTGGTTGTTTTTTGCTTTTATTTCAATATCAAAAACATCATCATTCTTAGTGATTTTAAACGCTTTTGACTTGTTTAGCTTTACCGACTTGTCAATTATTTTGTCGCGCCACACTTCATTGTCAAGCTGCTTATAGCTTGTTTGTAAAATCTTGTCCTTGGTTACCGTCCATACTTTATTTTTAAAGAATAGCCGTTGAAAATCAGCACCATATTGAACGGTATTGGGCTTTTTAACTTCTATTTTGGCCAGTTTCTTTTCGGTCAACTTATTGGTGTCGTGAATATAGTTGAGCAGCGAATTAGGATACATTTTAGCCCTCACCCAATCGCCGGGATAATTTTTAATATCATCAACATCAATGCGTTCAACAATATTATTTTTAATGCGAATGAACGTGTGATCTTCTTTGCTGTGCTTTTCTTTTATGCGGTAGAACCCGTTGTAATTCAAAAAACGGTAGCAGGCTTCGCTGTTAAAGGTGTATTTTTTAAAATCGCCGTTGCTTTTATAAACCTTGTTCCAAAATCGTGTGGGAAATGAGGTTTTCACCAGTTTAGAAAACATTGATCTTAATGCACCTTCACCGCTTCGGTTGAACATAATTTTGCAAAAATCAGTCATATCGTTGCAGGGCTTGCCGCGATAAGAATGCTTTTTAATCCATTTTGGCAGCCAAAGGGTGTAAATGTCAATGTGCTGCAAGGCTAATTCTATACCTTTTTGAACGCCGGTGCTATCGAGGTCTGGAACGTTGACTACTTTTTTGGCAATATCAGTAAGCCGTGTCCAGTTTTCATAAGTCAATGGCTCGCTTTCACTATTTTTCCACACCACCGGATAACCCAATGATGAAATATTGAGCGCATCACGCTCACCGGAAGCAATCAGCACACAATCAAAACGCGCATCGCCGTCTGCTTTTTTTTCATCACTTTCATCGGTTTCATCTACTACGCCAAAATTATCGGCAACGGAGGATCCATCAAGTGAACCTTTTAGGGCTTCATTATATTCGCGCTCCATTTGCGCTAAACCAACAAGATAATGTTCAGGCTTTTGGCCAACGTAACGAAAACGAAATCCTTTATCTTTATTGAGCGGTTGGTAAATCTTTTTAAAACCATCACACTCCAACACAAAAATAGGGTAGCGTTCAGTTGATTTGGTAACGATCTGAATGGTTTTACCGCGGTTTTTTTCGTTTTTATGGTTTTTGGGGTACTTTTTTACTTGCGTAAACGAATTTAAAGCACGAAAACCAAGGCGAGAAAGATCACCACTTTTTACTAAGGCTCCCAATACCCTTAAATCTTCCTCGCTTGGTTCGTTTTTGTAGTCAAAAAAGTAATCGCCGTGCTTTTGGCCGGGCTCGGCGTCTAAAAATTCTAATTTTGCTTGTCCAAAGGTAACATTGAGACCGTCAATATTCATTGTTGAAGCAATAAACTTGCAAGCTTCGCCAAAATCATCAATACCTTCTTCCTGCATGACCAAGTCAAAGCAGCTGTATGATTCTCCACTGCCAAAATCTTTGATATAATAGCAATCAGAATTGGATTGAAGCGGAGCTACTTTTGCACTTGGGGTGCGCTCTTCTCTAAAATTGAGTTTGAAGTGCTCAAATTTACCGTTGCGCTCTGCCTGTGGGTAGTAATGCAAAATAACATCAAGCCCACAGTTGGTTTGCTCTAAAAGGTGTTTTTTGTCGTATTTGAATTCAGCCATTGGGAGGTAGGATGCTAAGTGGTTTAATAATTGGGTTGCATAGCTTCAATTTCGCGCATTTTTTGATCATTGACCGCCATGCTTTTTTGAAAGCTCTCTTTAGTGCGTCGCAAACTTTCCAGCTGTATGATCAATGTTGATATGCGTTGGTTACATTTATTGACCTGCTGCCGGCCACGTTCATTTTCAGCTGATAAGCGTTCGTATAGGGTCTTTTCAAGTAAATATTTCATACCGCTGATTTTAGAGGTTCAAATAGTTGGTTTTGGCGCACTTCCAATCGTCGTTCATAATACTTCTTTACACGGCGGTAGTTGCCTACGGTCATTGTGGTGCCTTGCGCGTGCAGCTGGCGCAGCTGGTCTTTTAAAAATTCTACTTTTTCAGTGGTTGTCATAACTATTTATATTTCAGGGTTTAATACTTGGGTTAGGGTTTTTAATTCATTTAAAGTGGGTATTTCACACCCCACAATTTCGTCTATGCTCATGTCGATACTTTCCAGCTCACCACCGCTGTTCAAATGGCCGCCTTTATATGTAAATTCTACTTGAATAGAACCCCGGCGGTATCGGTCAGTGTTGTAGTTGTCGTGCACATATTGCTTTACGCGTTGAAATCCAAGGAGGAATAAATCGAGTTCGGTTATCATTTTACTGTTTTTCGTTGCTTAAAAAGTATTTAATATCACTTATAGTGTTCATAATCAATTTTCCGGTAGGGGTTTTTTGCGACCGATCACCGCGGCGTACCTTTTTAATGGTCTCGGTTGATAGTTTGACACCGGTCACCATATAGCACCGGTACTGTATCATTGAGGAAGTGATCATTACTTCAAGACTCATAAATTCATTGCGTTTAGGCTTGTTGGGCATAGTTATTGCTTTTTGTATATTGTGCTTCATTACAGGTACAAATATATAGAGTAATACTCTATTTACAAAGTTTTTTTTAGAGTTTTTCTCTAATTATTTTATAAATAACTGATTATGAACGTAAAAAATAGAATAAAAGAATTTTTAGCCGATCAAAACTGCACTATATCTGGATTTGAGAAGAGTATAGACTCCTCAAACGGGTATGTAAATAGCATATCCAAAAGTATCGGTGTAGATAAGTTAAAGTTAATAATAGAGAAATACCCTAACTTAAACATTGAGTGGCTCCTCACGGGCGAGGGCGAAATGCTTAAAAGTGGTCATAAAAAGGAAGGTGGCGGTAGTGATGATCGTGTGGCCAAGCTGGAGAAAGAAGTGGCCACGTTGAAGGAAGAGAACAGTCAACTGAAAGATGAGCTCATTGGCTGCCTAAAAGGTCGCCTGGTGGCGCAAAAAAATAAAGCCGGTTAAAAGTGGTGTGGGTAGCTGACGATACTATGCGTTACAAAACTAAAAATCTTTGTAACACACTATAAAACAGCTATTTATAGCTGTTTTTTCAGGTCTAAAAATCAGGTTTGTAACTTTGTAACGTTTTGTAACGTTTTTGTAACGCTGTAACTTATTGAAAGTCAATCAATAGTTGCGTTTGTTACAAAGTTACAATCTTTTCCCTATTCTTTTATAAAAAAAAGAGAGAGAGATATATAATATAGAGAGGAAGCAGCGTTTGAAACACTTTTAAGGCTTAAATAACTGAAAAACAGGTTTTTATAAACTTAGACAAGCTTTATTTAATAGTTACAATAATTGGGCATAGCCATATAGGGGATGGGGGTTTTTAAAAGATAGGAAACAAACCGCGCCCTCCTATTTTTATGCGTCCGCTTTTGTTGTAACCTCACGTTGTGTAACTGATACGAGCGTTTGGCCTGTGTCATATTTGTGCCAAATGAATAATAACTATAAATGCAAACTACCTAAAAATGAATGCTTTATGATGCTTTAAGTGGCTAAAAAGTAGCTTATTAAGTCTCGGTCTCGCTACTACATTCCTTTAACCCCTGTTTTTACAGGGGTTTTCTTTTTTTAGTAAAAAAAATGGGGAATGTTTTATTTCTTCGTAAAACGTTGCTACTCAAAAGAATGTCTTGTCCTGAAATACGTTGACCATTATTATTACACTTTTTCAAAGGTTTT
>CAZPGY010000028.1:0-21223 GCA_964586655.1 uncultured Flavobacteriaceae bacterium | reverse complement strand
ATTTGAGGTAAATTTCTCTCTCCTTTTTTATAAACGTTTAGGACGCTATTGATTATCAATAAATTAATGGTGTAAATAGACAACATATAGAGGCTCAAATTTTGGAAGAAAAGATTGTTTTGCATAATAGAAAATTTAAATGAGCTCATAATATCGAAGTGGTTTGTAAATTGGTTTAAAGAATTGTGGAGCTGTGTAATACGAGAATGAAAATTTTTATAGCCTAAAAATGGATTCCTCTAATTTATCGTTACGGTATAAAATTGGCGATTAGCTGTAATGTAGAAGAGAATGAAACCCGGATAAACCAATTAATCGGCGTTCATTTCAGGAAAGATAAAAAGGCTCCATAAATTTTATGTATTTTTGTCTTTCTAAACAATAAATAATTATGTTTTCAGATAAAGCCAACGGAATTTTTGATGCGGTTGTAAAAAAGTATCACGAGATTGATCGTGTAGATCAGGAATTTAAAAATCCATATGACAGTGAAGCCCAGCTTCTCGAGCATTTGTTGTACCGCAAATGTTGGATTGATACGGTTCAGTGGCATTATGAAGATTTGATTCGGGATCCGGAGATCGATCCGGCTTCTGCCTTAGCGTTGAAGCGAAAGATAGATGCTTCTAATCAAGACCGCACCGATACGGTGGAATATATCGACAGTTATTTTTTAGAAAAATATAAGCATATTGAGCCCAAATCCGAAGCTACCATCAATACAGAAAGTCCGGCTTGGGGCGTTGACCGTTTGTCGATCTTGGCTTTAAAATTATACCATATGGCCGAAGAAGCTCATCGCAAAGATGCAAGCCAAGCCCATCGCGAGGCTTGTCAGGCCAAGTTGGAAGTGCTTCAGGAACAGCGTCGCGATTTGTCTACGGCGATTGATCAATTGTTGACAGCTATTGAAAGTGGAGACAAGTATATGAAAACCTATAAGCAAATGAAGATGTATAATGACGAGGAGTTGAATCCGGTTTTACGCGCAAAAAAATAAGCCATGAAGCAGTATCACGATCTTATAAAACATGTTTTAGAAAACGGAGTGGACAAAGGAGATCGTACCGGAACAGGTACACGCAGTGTCTTTGGCTATCAAATGCGATTTGATTTGAGTGAAGGCTTTCCTTTGGTGACCACTAAAAAACTTCACCTAAAATCTATTATTTATGAATTGTTATGGTTCTTAAAAGGAGATACCAATATTGATTATCTCAAAGAACACGGCGTTAGAATTTGGAATGAATGGGCCGATGAAAATGGCGACTTGGGGCCGGTTTATGGACATCAGTGGCGCAATTGGAACAGTGAAGGCATTGACCAAATTAAAGCGGTTATTGATACTTTAAAAAACAATCCCAACTCTCGCCGGATGCTGGTTTCGGCTTGGAACCCCGAGGTAATGCCTGATACTTCCCAATCCTTTGCCGACAATGTGGCAAATGGAAAAGCCGCCTTGCCGCCTTGTCATGCTTTTTTTCAATTCTATGTGGCGCCGGCAAAAACGGAAGGCGGAAAACCAAGATTATCCCTTCAACTCTATCAGCGCAGTGCCGATATCTTTCTTGGCGTTCCTTTTAACATTGCTTCTTATGCCTTGTTTGCCATGATGATGGCGCAGGTGTGTGGCTATGAACCCGGAGATTTTGTACATACTTTTGGAGATGCTCATATTTATAGCAATCACTTTGAACAGGTGAAACTGCAAATTTCTCGGGAACCACGACCGCTGCCTACCATGAAAATTAATCCGGAGGTAAAGAATATTTTTGATTTTAAATATGAGGATTTTACCTTAGAAAACTATAATCCTCATCCACATATCAAGGGGAAGGTTTCTGTATAGGTTTGCCAGCCTGTCAAATGCTGATAAAGACAGGTACCGACAAAGGACTGTGTCGGGCTCTTGCTCTTTTGTGTATGCAAAAGGCAAGAATAGCTTGCTCTATATCATAAGAATGTAAAAACAACCCGATTTATGAGCTAAATTTTGTAACATTTTTCCATCTTTGTCGTCTAAAGTAAAAGATCTCTTTTCATGTTTAAGCGTTTTATTTCTCTGGAATGGAAGCAATTCACCCGCTCTTCTTACTTTCAACGCAGCCTTATTGTTAAAATATTGCTATTCTTTGTAGCCCTTTATTTTATAGTCTCTTTTCTTATTATGGGCGGTGCGGCTTATTTTCTTTTAGAAGAAGTATTCCCCAAAAAGGACCCTTTGGAGGTGGTGAATAACTATTTGATCTTCTGGTTTTTGCTCGAAATGGTGTATCGATTTTTTGTGCAAAAACTGCCGGTTATGAATGTCAAGCCTTTGATGACCCTGCCCATCAAACGCAAAACCATGATTCACTATCTCTTGGGCAAAACGACCTTCTCCTTTTTTAATATCCTTCCCCTGTTTTTCTTTGTGCCCTTTACCTTTATTCTGCTTATCCAGGGATATGCACCCGCTCATGTGCTTTTGTGGTTTGTGGCCATCATCTGTTTTGAGCTCAGTGTGAACTACCTCAATTTTTTAATCAATAAGACCAATTCGGCTTTTTATGTTGTTTTGGCGGTGTTGGTGGGTTTGGGCGGACTACAATATTTCGGAATTTATGATGTTACGGAGGCGGCCGGATATTTTTTTAATTTTATATATGAACACCTATACGGGTTTTTGATTCCGATGGCTCTTGTGATATTGCTCTACAGACGCAATTATGCCTTTGTCCGAAAAGATTTTTATGTCGATGAGAAAGTGTCTGAAACCACCAAGGAAGTCACCACTTCAGAACTGAACTGGCTCGACCGATTTGGAAAATTGGCGGTGTTTCTTAAAAACGATATCCGTATGATTCGTCGCAACAAACGTCCCCGAAAAGTAGTGCTGACCTCATTTATCTTTTTGTTTTACGGGTTGTTGTTTTTTCCCAATCCTACTTTTGATAATATGATCTGGTTTATGGCCTTTGTTTCCATATTTATTACCGGTGGATTTTTACTCAGCTTTGGACAGCTGGTGCCTTCCTGGGACAGCGAATATTACAAATTATTGATGAGTCAAAACATCTCTTACCGAAAATACCTCGAGTCAAAATGGATGTTGATGGTAGTGGCAACAGGGATTTCTTTTATTTTAAGTACCCCTTACCTTTATTTTGGCTGGGAAATTTATGAATTTGTAGTCGCGGGAGCGCTTTTCAATATAGGGTTAAACTCTTTTATCACCCTTTATGGCGGGGTGTTAAATCGCGTGCCGATTGAGCTCAATGTCAAGTCCAAGGCCTTTGGAAATACCCAGGGATTTAACATGACACAGCTGCTGATTGCTTTGCCTAAAATGTTGGGCCCCATTCTCATTTTTGTGGTTCCTTATAAATTGATAGGCTATCAAGCCGGCGTTATCGCTTTAGCCTTGTCGGGGGTTATCGGACTGGCGTTTAAAAACCAAATTTTTAACCTGATTGAAAATACTTATCAAAAACACAAGTACAAAACAATTGCGGCTTTTGACGAGAAAAAATGAGACAAAAGATTGTTTTATGGTTGAAGATAGAAGGTTTATACAACGACTGCGCTCATTTGGTTTAGCCGTCAAATAGCGCAATGAAATAAATGGAGTGCTATCAAGTATAGCGGGCAAAAACTCAAATAAGCACATTGTAAAAAAGAAAGACGATGATAAAGATTGAAAACCTCAGTAAAGTTTATAACGGACATAAAGTGTTGGCCATTGAAGCGCTGGAAATTCCCAAAGGACAAGCTTTTGGGCTGGTGGGCAACAATGGAGCCGGAAAAACGACACTGTTCAGTTTGCTGCTGGATTTGATTCAGCCCAGTACGGGGCAAATCCGCAGTAAGGATATTGTAGTGAGTGAGCGTGAAGACTGGAAGCCTTTTACCGCTTCGTTTATTGACGAAAGTTTTTTAATCGGGTATTTGACACCGGAAGAATACTTTTATTTTATCGGTGAGTTGCGCGGACAAAATAAAGCGGATGTCGATCAATTTGTCACTCAGTTTGAGAGCTTTTTTCATGGAGAAATCCTCAATCAAAAGAAATACTTGCGGGATTTGTCAAAGGGGAATCAGAAAAAAGCGGGTATCGTTGGCGCTTTAATCGGTCATCCTGAAGTTATTATCCTCGATGAGCCTTTTGCAAATTTGGATCCGACCACGCAAATTCGATTGAAGAAACTTTTAAAAGAATTGACAGAGCAACAGCAAGTGACCGTCTTGATTTCCAGTCACGACCTAACGCATGTGACCGAGGTTTGTGAGCGTATAGTGGTTTTAGATAAAGGAGCGGTGGTCAATGATCTTATGACCAGTGAAGCGACTTTGAAAGAACTGGAACAGTATTTTGCGCAATGAAGCTGCGACAATTCATCGGCTTGGCCTGGAAGAAGTTTAAACGCTCACCTGCTTTTGAACTGAACCTGGCCATACGCATAGTGCTTTGGATTGGCGCTGTGTATTTTGGCCTGTTGTTCTTGGTTTTCAGCGTTGGCGGATATTATTTTTTAAAACTGCAGTTTCCCGCTCGAGACCCGCTTGCGGTAGTGAATGCTTATCTTTTATTTTGGGTTTTGGCTAATGTACTGATTCGGTATTGTTTTCAAAATTTGTCGACCCTATCGATCAAGCCGCTTATGATTCTGCCGATTGCTAAGAAAAGCATCGTGCGTTATGTTTTAAAGCGCAATATGCTGGATGTGTACAACCTGTTTTCCTTGCTATTGCTCGTGCCGTTTATCGTTAACTTGCTGATTCAAGGTTACAGCCCGTGGGGCGTTTTTGGCTGGGGAATCGCCTTGTTGAGCTTGATTTATGTTTTTAATTTTCTCAATATAATATTGAAAAATAAGCCGAAATTCTTTTGGGCTGCACTTGGGGGTAGTCTTGTAGTTGTCAGTATGGAACTCTCCGGATTACTTCAGATAAACGCTTATTCCGAAGCTGTTTTTCGAGCTTTTTTCGATTGGCCTGTGCTGACTCTTATTCCGTTGTGTTTGGCGGGATACCTTGGTAAAACAGTTTATGATATGTTGAAAACCGGCTACAAATTGGATGGATATGCCTCGAGAAAAACAAAGAAAATTCGCGGGGTAAACTTGGGATGGCTCAATCGATTTGGCTACACAACGGTGTTTTTAAAAACCGATATTCGGATGATTATACGCAATGTTCGTCCGCGAAAAACAGCACTTACCGGTTTTTTGTTTGTGTTATACGGATTAATGCTGTTTCTCGATTATTATGCTGATAGTTTGTTTTGGAAGTTTATGGCGGCTCTGATGGTTACCGGCGGCTTCTCCATGACCTTTGGGCAGTTGGTGCCCTCTTGGGATAGTGCCTATTACTCGCTGCTGATGAGTCAAAATATAGCCTATCGTGATTACCTGAACTCAAAATGGGCGCTGATGGTTGTGGGATCCGCAATTATGCTGATCCTTGCGTTGCCTTATGCGTTTTTGGGTTGGGAGCTGTATTGGTTTTTTTTCGTGTTTGGGGTGTTTAATATGGGATATATGTCATTGGCAAATCTCTATGCCGGGGTGCATAATAAAATTCCTATTGTACTTAATCAAAAGGCGAAATTATATTCGGGTAATAAAAACGGATTTAGCCTTGAAAATATGGTGGTGCTGATTCCGAAAATAATCGTGCCCGGTTTGTTGTTTTTTGGCCCGTTTTTTATCTGGAATCTCAAAGTCGCATTGTGGATTATTTTAGCTGTCGGAGTGTTGAGTTTTGTAGTTAAAAATGTGGCCTTGCGTTATATCGAACGCCGCTATCAAACTCATAAATATAAAACATTGGCAGCTTTTTATGCTGAGAAATAGGTGCGTATCAAGCCTTGCGTTTGACGATATTAATTCCGAAATCGGGTCCCATGCCTTGAAAATAAGCCAAGTTGATCCAGCAAATGGCCAGCTGTTCCAACAGCCCTGCTTTTTCCCGTTTTCCAAAATCATAAACCTGTGCAAATCCCAGATCAAGGGCCAGTTTTCGTGCGGTAGTTTTGGCCCTATCGCTGTCTCCGGCCACAAAAGTATCTAAGCCATTTGGATTTTTCATGTTTTGATAGCCGGTGTTGTTAAAGGCTTTTATCAAATGACGGCACGGGGTCAAATCGTGCCAAGCTTCAAAACAATTGTCATAGTGTTTTGGGGCTTCCGGGAAGGAGTTGGTGGGGTCAATAAGAATTTTTTGATGGGTGTGTTTTAAAAAGGGAGCCACTTCGGGAATGGCTTTTGGCGGCACCGATAACAAGACCACTTCAGCGCGTTCAAGGGCTTGTGCAATTGAATGCACAGCAATCCGGTCGAGCTCGAGCAACTCTTTTCCTTTAAAATGATCTCGATCTCGAACCCCGAGATAGATTTGATGCCCACATTTTGACCAGCCTGAAGCCAAAGCAGCTCCGACATTTCCGGTTCCTATAACAGCTATATTCATGGTTTTTAATTCACTTTTACGTCAATTTGGTATCAATCAGCATAAAGATTCAATATACTGACAATCAACGCATTGTGTATTAGTAATTTTTTCTCACTCCTTGTTTTCTAAACTCTACTGTTGCGTTTGCAAGGTTATTTCTTTTAGGTTAGTGCCCTGCGATACTTTTGGAATTCGGGGTCACTTCGATTTTTTTTGAGGTGGTTTGTAAAAATCCTTGCTGGGGAAAACAATAATTTCCACCCTTCTGTTTTGTTGTTTTCCTTCGGGAGTGGTGTTTTTTTCAAAAGGTTGGCTCTCTCCAAAGGATTCTATTTTAAAGGTATAATCTCCGCGCTCATCAATCAGATTTTTCAGGTATTGTCGAACGCTGATGGCCCTGTTTTGTCCCAAAATCATGTTGTAGTCATAATCCCCATCGCTGTCGGTATAGCCATTGATGACGATTTTTGCTTTGGGGATAGCCAAAATTTTTCGGGCTAAATCTTTGATAGATTTCCGGGCTTGTTCACGCAGGGAATATTTATCGGTATCAAAGAGCACTTTGGCATCCAGGCTCAGTTTAATGACCGCCCCAATGGCGCCAATAGCATCGATATCAGAACCCGGCGTAGGTCCTCCACAAACAAACTTAAGGTCAGTGATGCGAATGTAATAATACACCCGCGGGGGATCCACCGGTCGGATAAACTGTGCGATGTCCACCGTAGATTTTCCACCTTCTACATGGCCCAAGGTATACCATTTTTGGCCATCCACAGAGATTTGCAGCCTAAAGGGTTCGATGGAGGGCCCCACTTCAAAGAAGACCAGATCGGGCCCTTCGATATCTATAAATCCATTATCGGTAAACTTGATGGTGAGGGAGCCGCCGCATCCAATGGAGACATATTTTGGATCTTTGGTGCGCCAAGTGGTATAATCGGGTTCGCCGACGATATTTTTGGGATCGTGGAACGGAGGGCGTGCCCAAGGGTCTCCGGGGTCAAAAGCGACTACGGTATCGGCAAAGGCGATTTTGCCCAGGGGCACAAATATTTCTTCATTTTTTCCGAGCTTATAAAATTTTTTAAACAGGCTGAGGTCCGGTTCAATTTGTGAAAAAGCCGGAAAACCGAACAGCACAAAAGCCAGGAAGAAATATTTTTTTAATGGCATAGGGCTAAAAATAGAAAATCCTCCTCAGAATGAGAAGGATTTTAAAAGAATAGAGCAAAAGCGTTGAATTATTTTACTTTCTTCACTATAGCTTCAAAAGCTTTGGGGTGATTCATTGCCAAATCGGCCAGTACCTTGCGGTTGAGTTCGATATTATTGGCTTTGAGTTGTCCCATGAATTTGGAGTATGACATTCCGTGTTGTCTTGCTCCGGCGTTGATACGCATAATCCATAGGGATCGGAAATTTCTTTTTTTGGTTTTGCGGTCGCGATAAGAATATTGCATTCCTTTTTCTACCGCATTTTTGGCTACTGTCCAAACGTTTTTACGTCTTCCAAAGTAACCTTTGGCGTGCTTCATTACTTTTTTGCGTCTTGCGCGAGAAGCAACTGAGTTTACTGATCTTGGCATAATTTTTAATGTTTTTTGTAGGAGGCGATTCCAAGTTGGTCGGAATACTTTGTGAGCCCGCTCCAGGGTTTTTAATTAGTTATTAATTTCAACCGAATAAAATAAACTTACTTCATTCTCAATTGAAGCTTGACGTTGTTTTTGTCAGCTTTGTGCACGGTGGTGCTTTTGGTTAAAGCTTTTTTGCGCTTCTTTGACTTTTTGGTCAAAATGTGGCTTTTAAAAGCGTGCTTTCTTTTGATTTTTCCGTTGGCCGTAACTTTAAAACGTTTTTTGGCACTGGAATTTGTTTTTTGTTTTGGCATTTTTCTAAACTTTAATTTTGCTTTTGCTCTATAATTGGTATTATTTCTTTTGTTTTTTGGGAGCCATCAACATGGTCATGCGCTTGCCTTCCAATTTGGGCATCTGTTCTACTTTTCCGTAGTCTTCCAAATCTTGGGCCAAACGCAATAATAAAATTTTCCCCTTGTCTTTAAAGACAATGGAACGTCCTTTAAAAAAGACATAAGCCTTTAGCTTGGCACCGTCTTTTAAAAAACGCAAGGCATGGTTCTTTTTGAACTCATAATCGTGATCATCGGTATTGGGACCAAAGCGTATTTCTTTGTTCACGACTTTTGATGCTTTGGCTTTTCTTGCCTTTTCCCGCTTTTTTTGCTCAAAAAGGAACTTTTTATAATCCATAGCCTTGACTACCGGGGGGTCGGCTTTTGGTGAAATCTCTACCAAATCCACACCCAGTTCGTCGGCAATAGCCTGTGCTTTAGCTATGGGGTAAATGTCCATTTCGACATTATCCCCTACCAGGCGCACTTTCTTTGCCTTAATTTTATCGTTAATACGATGCTTGTCCTGCTTTCTTTTTCGGAAAGGCTTTCTTGATCTTCTTCTACCGATTGTTTTAGGTTTTTATGATTAAACTTTAAATTCTTTGACAGTGGCCTTGATTTCACGTTTGAGCAAGGCCGAGAATTCTTCGATGCTCATCACACCCAAGTCTTTCCCACCGTGTTTTCTTACCGAAACCGTGCCTTCTTTTTCTTCTTGTTCCCCTACAATCAACATGTATGGGGTTTTGGTCACTTCGGCTTCTCTAATCTTTTTGCCGATGGTTTCACTACGGTTGTCAATGAGTCCGCGAATTTCGTCATTTTCGAGTAAAGTTAAAACTTTTTTGGTATAATTCTCATATTTTTCACTTAAAGATAAGATTATAACCTGTTCGGGCATAAGCCATAAGGGGAAATTTCCTTTGGTGTGCTCCAGCAAGATGGCTATAAAACGCTCCATGCTGCCAAAAGGAGCACGGTGAATCATGACCGGGCGATGCAGCTCATTGTCCTTGCCTTTATAGGTTAATTCAAAACGTTCGGGCAGGTTGTAATCTACTTGAATAGTTCCCAATTGCCAGCTTCTGCCCAAGGCGTCTTTGACCATAAAATCGAGTTTAGGACCGTAGAAGGCTGCTTCGCCTTCTTCCAATACATAGTTCAAACCTTTTTCTTTGGCAGCATTGATGATGGCTTTTTCTGCTTTTTCCCAGTTTTCGTCACTTCCGATATAGTTTTCTTTTTTCTCGGGGTCTCGCAAGGAAACTTGGGCGGTAAAGTTTTCAAAACCAAGGGAATTAAACACATAGAGGGTTAAATCGATAACGTTTTTAAATTCCTCATCCAGCTGATCGGGCAAGCAGAAAATGTGGGCATCGTCTTGGGTAAATCCACGCACTCGGGTCAGGCCGTGCAATTCGCCACTTTGCTCATATCGATATACCGTACCAAACTCAGCAAAACGCTTGGGCAAGTCGCGATAGCTCCATGCATTGGATTTATAAATTTCACAATGATGGGGGCAGTTCATGGGTTTTAATAAAAATTCTTCTCCCTCATTAGGGGTTTGTATGGGTTGAAAGCTGTCTTCCCCATATTTGGCATAATGACCGGAGGTGACATAGAGTTCTTTGTGGCCAATATGTGGTGTAACGACCATTTCATAGCCCGCTTTTTGTTGGGCTTTTTTTAGAAAATCTTCCAGTCTGTTGCGCAGGGCGGCGCCTTTTGGCAGCCATAGCGGCAGGCCTTGTCCCACTTTTTGAGAAAAGGTGAACAGTTCGAGTTCGCGCCCCAGTTTTCTATGGTCGCGTTCTTTAGCCTCTTCTAAGAGTTTGAGGTGTTTTTTGAGTTCCTTTTGTTTGGGAAAAGTGATTCCGTAAATACGGGTCAGCTGCGGATTTTTCTCATCACCGCGCCAGTAAGCACCGGCAATATTCATCAATTTTACCGCTTTGATGATTTTGGTGTTTGGAATATGTCCGCCGCGGCACAAATCGGTAAAAGTACTGTGGTCACAAAAAGTAATGTCTCCGTCTTTCAGGTTCTCAATGAGTTCTACTTTATAAGGGTTTTCCTCCTGTTTATAAAAATCTAAGGCTTCTTGCTTAGTGACTTTCCGCATTTTAAAATCGTGTTTGCCGCGGGCAATTTCCAGCATTTTCTTTTCGATTTTCGGGAAATCGTTTTCAGATATCTTTTCCCCATTGGGATCAATATCATAATAAAACCCTTGGTCAATAGGAGGGCCGATGGTGAGTTTTACTTGAGGGTAAAGTTCTTTTAAGGCCTGTGCCATTACGTGGGCCGAACTGTGCCAAAATGCCTTTTTCCCCTCTTCATCTTTCCAAGTGTACAGCACCAGGCTGCCATCTTCTTGCAAAGGGGTTTGGGTTTCTACGGTCTGCCGATTAAACTTGGCAGAAATCACCTGACGCGCCAATCCTTGACTGATGCTTTCGGCAACCTCCATGGGGGTGGTTCCGTGTTCAAATTTCTTTATACTACCATCGGGTAAAGTAATCTCAATCATAACGTCCTATTAATAAGCTGCAAAGATAAACGGATAATTGTTTACCGCAATACCGATTATCGGTTTCATGGGATTGATTTTCGGTAAAAATATTTTTAGGCTTAGTCAAGGGAGACGGCTTTCTCGGGAATCGTAAAGAAATTTGGTCGGGGGTTGAAAAAACGAAGCTTTTTAAGGGTCACCTTTCCTTGCGGAGGGCCGTAAATTCCTTTTTCGGCAGACCAATGATAAAAAATCCAGTTTTTGGCCACGGCGATGCCACTGTAGGAAAAGAAGTTGTCATAGACCACGGCAGGGGTTTCTTTAAGTGCCGAAGTGTTGGGAAATACGGCAGCAGTTAAAAATCCGGTGCCCGGTGCTATATAAAGTTGTACCGCAGACTTGGTGATTACTGTCGTCCATTCGCCTTTTATGGTCTCATATTCTTGGGTTTTGAAAATTTATGTGCTTTTGTGATTCCAAGTTCTTGCAGGATCGTTCAATTTAAAAGGCAGACTGAAAATGGTGGCCCAAATCCATAAATCCCGCTTGGCATTTTTGTAGTTTTTGTCTTTGGGGAAGTATGCGCTTTCCCCCTGATTGTGGATGAGCGTAGTGCCGTCATTTTTTGTGACTTTAATTTTACTCAAATCGGTTAAAAAGCTGATGTTCGCTTGGAATTTTGTGCCGTTATTTTGTTTCACTTCCAGGGTGAATGCGATTGCCTTTTGGGAAGTAAAATTTTTTTCATGGTGGGCACGAGCTGCTTTAAAGGCTACTTTTTCGGCCGGGGTTTTTGGGGTTTGTACGGAGGTTTTTTTTGGTGTTGAAGAATTTTTATGTGCTTCCGTTTTATTCTTGCAGCCGGATAAGAGAAATAAAACGCCCAGCAGGAGGAGATAGTTTTTCATGGGATTGAAACTTTGGTGTTCGATTTGAGGGATTTTGTCCATTCGGAGTACATGCGTTGATAAGTGGGTTGGTTCATTCCGCTTTCTCCTATTTGTTCAAACCGACCAAAAGTAGTTTGGGCGGCGGGTCTTGTTGGGGGACCGATAATGTGTTGGATGGCCGTGTGCAGTAGCCTTTCATTTGGATTTCCCAACTGACCGAGATCGGCATAAATTTCGTGTTGTTCAATATCGGGAACCAAGCCATCGACAAAATCTGTAAAGCCATTGGCGTTTACCGTTTTTAAAATTAAGGGTTGCATGGCATAAGTGTGGCCGGGACGAACATTTGCCCGCGTAAAATCGGGGGAATCATAAACCGTGATGGAGCCCTGAAACTTTCCAACGGTGCGTTCTCCAATTTGAATCACATCGATATAAGCATTCAGTCCGTTGATTAACAATTCACTGGCCGATGCTGTGCTTTGCGTGGTAAGGATGTAAACTTTGCTGAGCTGAAGGCTGTTGATGCCGGCACCGGTGTGGATGTTGTTGTCAAAGTATATTTTTTGGTCTTCAAAATTGTTGTTAAAAACCTCGGTGATAAATAATTCGCCTTCAAATTGTCCGGTAATCATACTGGCCAAATCTTTACTGGTTTCGATGCTTCCTCCCGGATTATAACGCAAATCAATGACCAAATCGGTGACGCCTGCGGCTTTAAAATCGGCAAAAACACTGTTGAGCTCACTATTAAATCGAGAAATAAAACCGTTATACATCAAGTATCCGATGTGGTGCCCCAGGGTATCTATGATTTTGTGGAGGTGTATGGGGTTTTCTGACAGCTGTGTTTTGGTTAGTGTGATGCTTTGCGGCAGGGGAGTGAGTGTGTCATTGTTCAGTGTTGCCAAGCCAATGGTATAAGAATCTGGAGCCAGCAAATCGGAATAATTACTTGCGGAGAGTTCGGTGCCGTCAATGCGGTTAAAAAGCATTCCGCGTTCTATGCCTTGTGTGGCTGCTGAAGAATTGGGCAGTACATAGCGCACATAACCAAAAACTTGTCCGGTACTTGGAATTTTGACCAAGCCAAATTCCATTCCATTATTTAGGCGGATACCGTTTAAGGCTTTTTCCAGCTTGTGAAAATCGGGAACGATGATGCTAAAGCGATCCTGTTCGGAGCGCAAGCTGTAGAAAAACTCTTCGGGAGAATTAAAGTTGTTGAGGTAGGCCTCCAATTCTTCCCGGCTTTCAAAATAATTATTACCTAAAACGGGATCTTCACTTTTGTAGAGATAGAAAGTTTTCATGCCGCGGTAAACAAATTTTTTGATGCTCAAGGCCGAAGGAGGCTGAAAAACATCGTCAAAATCATCAAAGCAGGCAGAAAAGCTCAGCAATAGAAAAAGTAAGGCTACGATGGCGATGGTTCTCGGTTTGTTGTGTTTTATTGTTGACCGCATATTCAAATTTTAGAGGTCTGTTATACAGGGAAAATTATTATTTGGATGTTATAAAACTAAGCACATTTTTTTTAAATTGAGGTAAATTGTAACAAAATAAATCTTGAATCGTCATTAGTATAGAACAAGGCGATATTGCATTACTTATGAATCAGCAAGCATTTTTAAAATTCGTACAACCCCTTCAGGATCGAATATTCAGGCTTTCACGGCGTTATTTGGTCTCTCGGGATGCTGCGGAAGATGCTACGCAAGAAGTGATTCTAAAGTTGTGGAAGATTCGAAAGAAATTGAAGACCTATGACAATCCGGAAGCTTTTGCCATCACCATGACCAAAAACTACTGTATTGACCAGCTCAAGTTAAAGGGCAATAATAATTTGCGTATTGTTCATAATAATTATGAAGGGCACCATCAATCTTTGCAAAAGCAGATAGAGGCCAAAGACGAGCTTCATATTGTCAAAGTGCTTCTCAAGACCTTGTCTAAGCACGAGCAAACGCTGATACAGCTACGCGACATTGAACAGATGGAATACAAGGAGATGGCCGAGATTTTGGATATGAAAGAGACCGCTATTCGTGTGGCTTTATCGCGAGCGCGGAAAAAATTAAGAACAAAAATGTTAAAGATACAGCGCTATGGAAGGGCAGAGCATTAATGAGTTACTGGAAAAATACCTCGAAGGGATGACCAGCTTGGAGGAAGAGGCTGAGCTTCGTGAATATTTTACAAGCGTAGAGAATATTCCCGAGGACTTGGAGATGTACCGGGCCTGGTTTGGTTTTTTTGACCAAGAACAACAAAAGACCTCACAGGCCGATATTTATTTACCCAAACCCAAGTCATACCGTTGGTTAAAAGCCGGGGCAATTACCGCCGCTGTCATTGCGGGTCTTTGGGTTATTCAGCCGTTTGCTTCTGAGGGAACGGAAAATTTGCAAGGCAATGAGGAGATGATTGAAAATACAAAAGGCCTGTTTATGATCATGGGAGGTGCGGCAGAAGAGAGTAAAGAGAATCTCAAGTATCTCAATCATTTGGATACTTTACAGGCTATTGACGAAGGCCGAGATATGAATGCTAAAAACAAAAAAAGATGAGAACTTTATTAATAGCAATGGTGATGAGCTGTGTCCCTTTTTTGGCGCAGGCTCAGCATTTTGACAAATATGAGAACCGTAAAGATGTAAATGAGGTGGTGATCACCCATCATATGTTTGAACTCTTGTCTGATGTAGATATTCAGGATAAAGATCCGAAAGTTCAAGAGATGATTGATTTGGTCAACAGCTTAAAAGAAATCAGAATTTTTTCTACCGCCAATCATTCGATAGGAGCGAATATGCAGACCGATGTGCAAAACTTTGTCCACACGGCAGACCTGGAAAAGTTGATGAAAGTAAAAAAAGACGACAACCGGATTGTCTTTTACTCCAAACCCGGCAGTAGCAAGGGGAAAGTGAGTCGGCTATTGATGTTTTTGGAAGGACATGAAGCGGGAGATCCTCAATTTGTTCTGCTTTCCATAAAAGGAGATATAGATTTGAATAAGCTTGCTAAAATATCGTCGGTTTTTGATTTTCCCGGTGCTGATGAGCTTAAAAATGTCAATACAAAATAGAGAAACCGATGCGTATAATTTCAAAGATATTTGTCGCTTTTGCGTTGCTGATGCTATGGGGATGCAGTACCGAGCCCAGCTTGCAGCAGTATTATGTCAAGCACCAAAACGATTCAAATTTTGTGGTTATTGATGTGTCAACCAACATGTTTATCAATAATATAGACGACCTGCCTAAAGATTCGAAAGCTGCATTATCTGCTATTCACCGGGTTAATATCTTGGCACTTCCTTTAAACGGCAAGAATAAAAAACAATTTGAAATGGAGCAGGAAGAAGTGCTGTCTATCCTGCACTCCGGAGCATACAAGTTGCTGTTTAAAGTCAAGTATTCCGACAAGTTGGTTGAACTGCGCTACCTTGGCGAGGGGCAGTCGATAGACGAAATGGTGGTGATGGCCGGTGATGATGAAAAGGGATTTATCATTGCGCGTTTGTTGGGAGACGATATGAAACCCAAGACCTTGGCCAACCTTATGAAGTCTTTTGTGAAGGGTGATATCAATGCAGATTTTGATCAATTGCCCTCTATTTTCAAACAGAAAAACCATTGAATTAGCCTTTTTATGTCGTAATGCCCTCTTATACCAAAGTGATTTATTGATTGTGCTAATATTTCGTGATGAAAATTTCAAAGGTCAAGGCAAAAAGCACAGTCATAGCCAAAGCTACGACGTCCCGCACGTGCGGGATTAACGCAGAGATTTGGGATTTTCATAGAAAGATTGGACTAATTAATTTGTCATTTTGGTATTAATATAGACCAGCTTCAGTCCTGACTATTCTGGCTTCGCTGCCCTGTTAAATAAAATTGGTATTAAAGGAATCAATTTTCAGGCTATAAAACTTCATGTTATTCAATTCAAAAGCCGATGCTCCATAGAGGTTCATCGGCTTTTGTCTTTGGGAAATGGAATTGTTGTTATTTGATAAAACGAATGGTCATGGGATATTTGATGGTAGCCACTCCGTCTTTTGCTTTCAACCCATAGATAATCGGAAAAATAATATTGAGCAACAGCAAGATAGGTAGCAATATAAATCCGATGAGAATAATCATTAAAATACTGGCGATGATGTAATAGATAAACAGGCTGATTTGGAAATTGACCACTTCTTTTCCCTGTTCGTCCATGTGGCTAATTTCATCTTTTTTGAGCTGCCAAAGGACGATGGGAACAACCAACCCGCCAAAGCCCGTGATGAGGTTCAGCAATTGACTGAGGTGCATAATCAGCAACATTTGACGATCCTCTTTTAGGGCAGGGGTGGCTTGTGTGCCTTCATTTACGGTTTCCATGAGTGTTGATTTAATGTTAAATTACGGGGCAATTTACTAAAATTAATGCAATCTGACCTATTTGTTGTTATTTTTGTCTCTTGTTTTTGGGGATTGTTTTTTTAAAGCGGTTATTTGTGCGGGTAAAGAAGAGCTTTCGCCTGATTTAAAAAGAGTATTTTGATATTAAACGAAACCATTGTCGCTTTGGCCACTCCGCCGGGGAGCGGAGCTATTTCGATCATTCGTGTTTCCGGCCCCCAAGCCATTGAATTGGTGGCACCGGTATTTAAAGCAAAAAGCAAAATCAGTTTGCACGATCAAAAGTCCCACACCTTACAATTGGGTGAGGTGGTGGATGGAAAGCGCATTATTGACGAGAGTTTGGTTTCGGTTTTCCGCGGCACGCGCTCTTATACCGGCGAGCCTACCGTTGAGATTTCCTGCCACGGCAGTCCGTTTATTCAGCAAGAAATCATTAATTTGTTATTGCGTCAAGGCTGTCGTGCTGCCAAACCGGGGGAGTTTACCATGCGTGCTTTTTTGAACGGCAAAATGGGATTGAGTCAGGCTGAAGCAGTAGCCGATTTGATTGCCAGTGACAATGAAGCGGCGCATCGGCTGGCCATGAATCAAATGCGTGGCGGATTTGCATCAGAAATTAAAAAACTGCGAGAAGAATTGCTCAATTTTGCTTCTTTAATCGAACTCGAGCTCGATTTTTCGGAGGAGGATGTTGAGTTTGCCAATCGCGATCAGTTTCAAGAGTTGGTGATGCGCATTCAGAAAACGCTAAATCGGTTGATCGATTCCTTTGCGGTGGGCAATGTCATTAAAGAAGGCATTCCGGTGGCGATTGTCGGGGAGCCCAATGCCGGAAAATCGACCCTGCTCAATGCCTTGCTCAACGAAGACCGCGCCATTGTGAGTGACATTGCCGGCACCACGCGTGATACCATTGAAGATGAAATGGCCATTGGTGGCATTGGATTTCGGTTTATCGATACGGCCGGAATTCGAGAAACCACCGATAAAATTGAAGGCTTGGGGATTCAAAAGACCTATGAGAAAATTAACAAATCACAAATCACCCTGTTGTTGATTCCCAGTCCGAAAGCGTTGGATGAGCAACTCAAAAAGCAAATCATTGTAGAGATCAATCAGATTAAAAACCGTTTTCCGGACAAGCCTTTTTTGATTGTGATCAATAAGATTGATTTGTTGACCACAGCTGAAAAAGAAGCACTGAAAGCCACGCTTGATCCCATTAGCGGCACAGACTTACAATTGATTTCCGCAAAAAAGAAAATCGGAATAGAAGCGTTGAAAGACAAGCTTCAACACTATGTCAATACCGGGGCTTTACACCACAGTGATACCATTGTCACCAACTCTCGGCACTATGATTCTCTGATCAAAGCCCAGCAAGAAATCAATCAGGTGCAAGAGGGTTTGAACATGGGGTTGACCGGTGATTTATTGGCCATCGATATCCGCCAAGCCCTTTATTATTTCGGGGAAATCACCGGGCAAGTAACGTCTGACGATATCCTCGGGAATATATTTGCGAATTTTTGCATCGGGAAATAATCGCTGTTTTGTTACTGGTGTATTCAGTTAACTATTAAGGGGTTGTATTAATTATAATGGCTTTGCCCCCTGAATGGGTCGCGGAAAATAACCTTCAGCAATTTATTTTGCCATAATCGGTACCATCAGATAAGAGGCCTTTTTGGAATTTAAATCCAGTAATGACGGAGCTTTGGTAAGAAGATAAACTGCTTTGCTGATATTATGTTTATAGGTTCATATGTGCACGTCGCCCAAGGTGTATTTTCTTTAAATGTTCATTATAACACATATATTTGCTATATTTGTATAATATAATGAACATTATGAAAAGAAGTCCGACAATTTTACCCAAACATCAGCAGCTCTTAGAACAAATGGGGGAACAGCTTAAGCTGGCACGAAAACGCCGTAAATTGACGATGCAGCAAGTGGCTGAACGAGCCGGGATAAGTCGAACAACCCTATTTTCTATTGAAAAAGGCGATGCTTCTGTCGCCATGGGCTCTTATTTAAATGTTTTACGGACTTTTGGCTTGCAAAAGGATATTTTAAAATTAGGAGCGGATGATGAATACGGACAAAAATTGCGGGATCTGGAACTTTTATAATAGTGATAAACTACCAGATATATATTTGAGGAAATGTGGCTATCAAAAATAAAGAAAACGTATCTTTTGAAGTTTTCGAAAACTTAAATCTGCTTTAAACCGTCAATTAGTTTCATTGGAAACATGAGATAAAAATGAAACAGATAGCCGTCTTATATTGAAGTTGTTTAAATTGTAAAATAAATTATATATAATCGGATTATTTCCGATTATCCATTTAAAATGTTACATTTGCTTTATGGAGTTAAGACGAGCCATAAAACCCTATCAGGCGCATCCCATATCGCATCAGGTTCTTTTAAACCTTTTAAAGGATTACAAACGCCCGAATGATAAAATACACGATTTGTTGAAGAAGGGGGAGTTGATTTCCCTTAAAAAAGGCTTATATGTATGGCCGGGAGCGGAGCAGATTTATCCGGAACCTTTTGCAATAGCCAATACACTTTATGGCCCCAGTTATGTATCTGCAGAATCTGCGTTGTCTTTTCATGGGCTGATTCCGGAACACGTCTATACCATTATATCGATGACCTTGAAACCAGCCAAGACATTAGCTAATGAATTGGGTAATTTTGCCTATAAAAAGACACCCACGCCTTACTATGCCTTTGGTGTGGAGTATCGAGAATTACGTAAAAACCAGTTTGCCTTAATAGCTTCTCCTGAAAAAGCTTTGTGTGATAAAATAATCACAACCCCGGGCGTGTTATTTCGAAGTTTAAAGGATGCGCAAACCTATTTATTACAAGATTTACGAATAGAAGAAGAGCAGATAAAAGAGCTGGACAGCAGGGTTATTCAGTCTTGGTTAACGGATGCACCAAAAAAGGATTCATTAAAATTTCTGATTAAAACAATCACCTCCTTATGATAAAAGACTGGATAGAAACTTTTAATCCCAAAACCCGATATGACTATAAGCAGGCTTTGCGGGAAATCATGCAGCAAATTACATTGGCCGGACTGTATCGAGGAGGGTTTTTCAAAGAAGCCGCGTTTTATGGAGGAACGGCGCTCCGCATATTTTATGGGCTTCCCCGGTTTTCTGAAGATTTGGATTTTTCCTTATTGGAGGAGAATACAGATTTCACTTTTGATCGGTATTTTAAAGATATCGATGAAGCTTTTAAAGCTCAGGGTATGGAAATCTCATTACGGACAAAACATAAATCGAAGGAATCTGCAATCGAATCGGCCTTTTTGAAATCGCAAACCTTGTGGGGTGAATTGGCTTTGGAAAAAGTCGCTCCTCAAATTGGATTGAATCAAAATTTAGGCATCAAGATTAAGCTGGAAGCCGATATGCATCCACCACTGGGTTTTGACACCGAAGAAAAATTACTGCTTCGTCCGGCTCCGTTTTATGTAAAGTGCTTTACGCTTGAAGATCTGTTTGCCGGTAAAATGCACGCCTTGTTGTTTCGCAAGTGGAAAACCAATGTCAAAGGCAGAGATTGGTATGATTTGGAATGGTATATTCAAAAAGGAGTTGCCCTGAATCTTGATCATTTTCTTATCCGTGCAAAGAATAGTGGGGATTGGTCAAAAGACACCATGACGAAACCGGAGTTTAAACAACTTCTTCGGCAACGGATAGAGGATGTTCACTTAGAACGAGCCAAAACAGATATTAGCCGTTTTATACCGGATACTAAGATTTTGGAGATTTGGTCTAAAAAATACTTCTTAGACTTGGTGAAGTATTTAAAGGTAAAGTAAAAAGATTGTTTCCTTTATGATCCTTTCCTTACCTCAAAATCAATCCTTTTGTGCTACCTATTTACAACACATTGCCTTAACGCCCTTATAGGTAAAGAATTTTGTTTATTGGTCTCAAATACAGTTCGAAACTATGCACTTTCAGTGTATCAACTTTAGTTTTTATAAATTTTAAGCTGCAAATGGCACGAATTTTCACAAAACAATTCGTGTGGATTTGTGTAATTCGTGGCTACGTTAAGATTGAGCTTTGATGCTATCCCTAAAAAGTATGTGAAGTAGGTTTGTTTCGGAGGTGGCTTTTTCGACCAAATAAAAAAAAGCTATCTTTGTAAGGTGTTCGAGAATAGGAGTATTATAAAAAAAGTTACAGATGAAACTTACCTCCCTACTTTCCTTATGGTTATTGTTATCGATATCTTTTGCATTTGGTCAGCAAAGCAGCCCAACGGGACGAGTGACTTATGAAAAGACTAAATCCTTTAAATTAAAAATACGGGATACTTTCAACTTGGCATTCAGCAGGAATCAGTCGTTGTATTATCAGGTTCATTACCAAAGTTCTATCGGAGCCAATCAACCTGCTGAAAATGTGATGTATCGCAAGATAAACCCTCAAAACCATAGACGTCTTTTAAAGAAAGTCCGAAAAAAAATAAAACGCAAATACCCTGAAACGTATATGACTAGTACTATTCTTTCGTCAAGAAGGATCTCCGTTTGCATGTATGGTCACGCCCGCAAAATTATTCAAATCGATTTGAATAAGGATATTTTAGCTACGCAAAACGCCTTAATATACAGTCACTTCAATCATGTTTTTCGGGTGCGGGAAAGTGTGCCGGAAATTAGATGGCGCATTAAAAAGGATACCAAAACCATTAAGGGATATGAAGCCCAGAGAGCGGTCGGCAAATTTAGGGGGCGCAAATATACCGTGTGGTTTACCCGAGAGATTCCGGTTCCTTTTGGTCCTTGGAAACTCAATGGGCTTCCCGGATTGATTTTAAAAGCGCAAGACAAAACAGGCACCTATACCTTTGAAGCCATTGCTGTCGATTATCCGAAAAGTGAAGCTTTAAAAGAGGAAAAGATTCAGTTTAATCCCAAAGCTCGACCCGTTACGCTTCAAAAATTATCTGTCCCGTCCTAAAATAGGTTGACTAAAAATTGAATAGTAAACATCAAAAACA
>CAZPGY010000027.1:0-23759 GCA_964586655.1 uncultured Flavobacteriaceae bacterium | reverse complement strand
AGATTTGGAATTTAGACATAAATATTGGACTAATTAATATTTCATTTTGGTATTAAGTAGAAACAGGGCAGCAGCAATATGGTAGGAATGGGTATAAGGCAAATGATGAGACCTCACGCTTAAGCATACACAAAAAAACACCCTCACAGTGATGCGGCGTTAGGAGGGTGTTTATTGGGGGGGTAAAATATGTGTTAATTAGGCGGTTTCGCCTTTCCAAAGCGCTATACCGCCTTCTAAGTTACGGGTGTTTTCAAATCCGGCATATTCCATGACCAGGCAAGCTTGGTTTCCGCGGTTTCCGGAATTACAATACACATAATAAGAATCCGTTTTATTGAGTTGATTGATTTGATCCATAAAACTTTGCGGATCCTGAACATCAATCAGTTTTGCGCCCGGGATATGCGCTTCCTGGTATTCTTCGGCTGAGCGAACATCAATAATTTGTCCGTTTTCATCATTTTTAAAAGCTTTTTGCCAAGCTTCTTGTGATAGGGTTTTCATTGCAAATAGACTTTATGTGAAGTTACTGAAATTTTTTCACCTCTGCCAATAATTCTTCATAGCTTCCAAAAGTACGTTCAAAAAAGGCACTTTTGTCATTTTTATAAATCAAAGTGGCCGGTAGGCTGCTGCTCCAGTCGGGGTTTACTTTTGGGATCCACTTTTTACTCGAAGGATCGTTTAACACAATGAGTTTGGCGTCGAGTGGGTGCTTTTTAAGGTAGGGCTTTAACCGGGTGTCCATCATAAAGCCCATGTCTAAACTTACTAATAACACATTTACCTCGGTTTCTTTGTTTAATTTTTCAAAATAGGGCATTTCTGCCAAACAGGGCGCACAAAAAGTGCCCCAAAAGTTAATGACGTGTATTTGGTTGTCCTGTTGATGTAGAAATAATTGTTCAAAGCTGTCAAAGTTATAAACTGCAAAGGGATCATCAGGCAGACTTTGATCCAAAGCGGCTTCCCGATCTTTTTGTTTTTCTTGGGTTTGGTGCATTTGCTGCCCCGATTGCTTACAGGACAGCATAGCAAGGATACAGCACAAAACCAATAATTTTTTCATCGTGATAAAATAAAACCCAAAAATAAAATATTGAAGAGAGAAAGAACAAGGATAGGCCTAATATTTTTAGATACCGTGTCTCTGATGATAAAGAAAAATGTAGATTGATAAGGGGGGGCAATTCTCTTCTTGAGGGGGAAAATGTTGGCTTATTAATTTTATTGTTTGGTGATATTTTCCCTTGTAATACAGGCGACACAAGGCTTAGGCAGGTTTGTAAGTAATTGAGAAATAACGTATTATAAAATATTCTTAAAATCTTTTTAGGTCTTAATAAGTTGTCTAATTTTGCCCCGCAAAACAAAGGCGGTTTTATATAAACGTATTCAAGACCTTTGGGAAAAATAATTTTGTGCAGAAAAAAGTGGTTAAATTTTCAGTGCTTCCGGCAATGTTGGCCTTGATCTTTTTAAGCTTTTCTAAAAAGAGGAATCACGAGTTATCCCGAGTTGAAGAGGTGAAGCCGGTAAAAGAAGACTTTGTCATGATTGACAAAAGTGAATGGTTTACGGTAGATACTACACAGCGGATAACCCCTTTATTACAAAATGATTTTTGGGGTTTTAAAGCGGCTATAGGTTTTAAAGAGTCACAGGGCCAATATGATGTAGTCAATCGCTTTGGTTATCTTGGGAAATATCAATTTGGTCGTAGCACATTGGTCATGATTGGCGTGCATGATGTCTCCAAATTCATGAATAGTCCGACGCTTCAGGAAGCGGCTTTTTATGCGTATATCGCTCGTAACAAATGGGTGCTAAAACGGCAGATTAAAAATTTTGTCGGTAAAACCATTGATGGGGTCGAGGTCACGACTTCAGGAATTTTGGCGGCGGCACATCTTGCGGGTCCGGGCGGGGTGAAAAGATATTTGCGCAGTGGCGGTGTCTCGGGCTCTTCCGATGCATTTGGCACCAGTATTCGTCATTATATGCAAGAATTTGGCGGTTATGATTTGTCTGCAGTTCAAGCCAATCAATATGCTGATGTTGCGCTCTTGTTCCATTCGAAAAAGGAAAATAACGCCTAATAATGGTTTACATTTTCTGAAGCACAAAAATCGTAGGTTTCTTATGCAGAGAAATCTTTGAATTCCTCCAAGCTTTTATGGTTTTTGTTTGAATAAATTCGGTGGGAGTGGTGATTTCTCGAGCAATACACAATAAGGTATTGGGGTGTAGGTGACGCTTCAAGTCTTTCAAGAGTTTTTCATTTCGATAAGGCGTTTCAATAAAGAGTTGTGCCTGTTGGTTTTCAAAAGATTTTTTTTCGAGTTTTTTGATGGTTTTTTTTCTTTCGTGTTTGTCGATGGGTAAATAGCCGTTAAACGCAAAGTTCTGTCCGTTTAAGCCACTGGCCATCATGGCAAGTGTAATGGAGGAAGGGCCGACTAAAGGAAGAACTTTGATATTTTTTTGGTGCGCCAGCCTCACAATTTTAGCTCCCGGATCGGCAATGCCGGGGCAACCGGCTTCACTCATCAGTCCCATGTCTGTCCCCGATAAACAAGGAGTCAAAAAGGAGGGAAGCTGCTCGGGTTTTGTGAATTTGTTGAGCACTTCAAAATGTAAGGCGGGTTGTGATTTTGAGGGCACCAGTTTTTTGATAAAATGCCGAGCTGTTTTCTCGTTTTCCACAATATAATGATCGAGTTCTTCCACTTTTTTCCGTACCAAAAGCGGGAGGGTTTCCAGGAGTGGTGCCTCTCCAAGTCCCGTGGGAATGAGAAACAAGCGTCCCGGAATGGGGTTCTTATATTTGGATTTTTGTGGCAAAAGAAAGTTTTTTATTGCATAAAAATAAGCAATAAAGATGAGGGGCTTAGGCTAATTTCTCGGCAATCTTATCGGTTGCTCGATTCAACAGGTCATAGACCTTTTCAAAACCGGATTCACCTCCATAATAAGGATCGGGAACGTCTTGGTTTTCTCCGGGAAAAATTTGATTGAGAATGAGGTCTACTTTCTTTTTGTCGCTTTCGGTTTTTGCCAGTTGCAAAACATCGCTGTAATTGGATTGGTCCATGACAAAAATATGATCGAAACGATGAAAGTCTTTTGATTCAAATTGACGTCCGCGCAGCGTACTCAAGTCCAGTTGGTGCTTTTTGGCAGTTGCTATCATACGTGGATCCGGTTTTTCGCCCACGTGATAGTTGGCGGTTCCGGCAGAATCTACTTCCACTTTTTCGGCATCTACTTTTGCTGTTAAAAGGCCTTCAGCCATTGGGGAACGGCAAATGTTTCCCAGGCATACCATTAAAACTTTTGTCTTCATTATAGGGTCAGTTTTTTGTCGAGATCTTCTACATATTTTCTGAATTGCTTGTCGGTAGAAGAGAGGTTGTTTACCGTTTTACAAGCGTGCAATACCGTGGCGTGATCGCGTTGTCCAATTTGTGAGCCAATGCTGGCCAAAGAAGCTTTGGTTAGTTTTTTGGAAAAGAACATCGCAATCTGGCGGGCTTGTACAATATGTCTTTTGCGGGTTTTTGATTGCAGGGTAGCGACATCCATTTGAAAATAATCACTGACGATTTTTTGAATATAATCAATAGAAACTTCCCGTTTGGTATTTTTGACATAGTTTTTGACAATCTTTTTGGCCAAATCTAAGGAAATCTCTTTTCGGTTAAAGGAAGAATGAGCGATTAGAGAAATGATTGCGCCTTCGAGTTCGCGGATGTTGGTTTTGATGTTGTTGCCCACATACTCAATAATTTCTTCAGGCATTTCCACCCCATCTTGATAAAGTTTGTTGCGAATGATTTTTATACGAGTTTCATAATCCGGACTTTGAAGCTCGGCAGAAAGCCCCCATTTGAAACGCGACAGCAAACGCTTTTCAATATCTTGCATGTCAACCGGAGCTTTGTCGCTGGTCATGATCACTTGTTTTCGGTTTTGATGCAAGTGGTTGAAAATGTGGAAAAACACATCTTGAGTACCGGCTTTCCCGGACAAGAGTTGGATGTCGTCAACAATAAGAACGTCTATGATTTGATAAAAATGAATAAAATCATTGCGATTGTTTTTCCGAACAGATTCAGAATATTGCTGAGTAAATTTTTCAGCCGATATATAAAGGACGGTTTTGTCGGGATGTTTTTCTTTAATCTCTACCCCTATGGCATGAGCCAAATGAGTTTTTCCTAATCCTACTCCGCCAAAAATTAACAAAGGATTAAAAGAAGTGCCTCCGGGTTTGTTGGCAACAGCCATTCCGGCCGAGCGGGCTAACCGGTTAGAATCACCTTCTAAAAAATTGTCAAAACTGTAAGCGTGATTGAGTTGTGAATCGATTTTTACGTTACGAATCCCGGGAATGACAAACGGATTTTTAAGCTTTGGACTTTTGTTCTTTATGGGAACATCTACTTCTTGAGAAGAGACTTTTTCCCGTTGTGAACTGGGGATTTTTTCTGTATAAGGTTTGCGCTTGCCCAAGGTGTTTTCCATCTTAATGACGTAAACCAGCTTGGCTTTTTTACCCAATTCTCGCGTCAAAGAAACCTTTAAAAGCTTGACATAGTGCTCTTCCAGCCATTCATAGAAAAATTTGGAAGGCACTTGAATACTTAGGATATCCCCATCGAGTTTAACTGCCTCAATCGGTTTGAACCAAGTTTGATAAGCTTGATCTGAAATATTGTCTTTTATAAAGGTCAGGCAATTGTTCCAAACTGATTTTGCAGTTTTCTTCATGGTGTTTTTTAATTCGAGGTGTTTAAATTAGCGGAAAACATTAATAATAAAGCACTTGCATTTTGTAGAATCTGCTCCATTATTGCATAGCAAATATGTGAACAAAATGACTAACAAAAAAATATATTATGGTTGAAATTGTGGTTTTTTCTTTGCATATTATAGCACCTGAGAAAAGTGAAAATATGTTAAAAAATATAATTTCCAATTGAATGAAAAGTCATATTTCCAGCCTTCGCGTTCGTTATAGTGAAACCGATCAAATGGGGGTGGTGCATCATGGAAATTATGCGCAATATTTTGAAATGGCTCGTATTGAGTGGCTTGAGGAGCTTGGTATCTCCTATAAGTCCTTGGAGGAACAGGGAATTATGTTGCCGGTTTATCGCCTGGAGGTGAATTATAAAAAGCCGGCCTTGTTTGACGATCAATTGTATATCGAAACCTCCTTGGTCGAAAAACCGGGGGTTAAGATTGATTTTGAATATACCCTTAAAAATGAAGCAGGAGAAGTGCTCACCACAGCTGAAACCACATTGGTGTTTTTAGATGCGGCTACCCGACGGCCCATTCGCTGTCCGGAAATTATTTTGCAGGCGTTAGGATTTGCATGATAAGGAGCGAAGAATCAATATTGCCAATTTGTTTTTGTGCTCTGCCTAAATTGTTGACAGAGAATTTAGGTTTTGTGTCGATTAAAAACTTTTTTAGGAAAGTTCGAAATACAGCTCCTTGTGTTTTTGTGAGATTTTAATAGATAAATTTTATGTACTTTTGTAGTATAACGTAATAAGACTTGTTATGAGGATGAATAAAAACACGGTTTTTTCCCGGGCTTCGATGGCCATGTTTATCATTGGCTTGGCTTTGGTTTTGCTGGGGCTGTTGAAATACCTCAATTATGCGATTGGATTTTCAGTCATTGCACTGGGATTCTTTGCCATGTCATGGACTTTCCACTGTCTGAAAGGAAGGGTTTAACACCGATTGCCAATTTTGTTTATTAAGTAGCCTAAAGATTTAGCACTATAAATTTTAAAGGTGAAGGTGGAAATCTGTCTTTCCGGCGGATACAGGCACAAGCGCATGCTGAGCTGTAACGGATATTGAGCAAACCTGATAGGCTGTCATTTACCGCTAAAGATAGTGTCTAATTTTCCTGTATTTTTGGTGTTACGCCATCTCTTTATCAAATCCCAAGATCTTTGGGATATTCGTGTTGGGTTTTCTGTTCTTGAATAGGTACCACGAGTTGGGTTATCCAATTTGCCGGGTTTTCAGTGTCTTTTGCGGTGATTTTAAAAACTTCATAAGGATGGGCTTCCAAATCTTGCGTCAAATTGTTTTCCCGCATATAGGCTTCGGTGGCCTCCCACAGCTTTGGGATGTTTTTATAGTCTCCTTTTAAGGTGCTTTTGACCACGCGCTGATAGGGGATGCTGCCTATCAAAAGGCTTCCATGGTAAAGTATCTTTGTGGTGTCGTTTTGTGCCCCTTCAATAGGGAAAGCTACTGAAACAATGGCGGTGTGATGCTGCCGGTTTATCTCATTAAAAATCATAAATGCAGCACCGGTTGGTTGAATTTGGTTAGCCTCGATGGTCTTTTTTAAAGATTTGATAGCTGCTTTTCGCTTTTTTTTCAACAACTCCGGCTTATTTTGAGCGGCAAATGTGGTGTACACATATTGTTGTGATTCTGTTCTGCTTATGCCATAAACATGAATAGAATAACGAGACATTTCTTTTTTAATCTGCTTTTTTAATTGGGTGAGGCTGTGGTCAATTTTCGCCTGTAATTCCGGTAAGACTAACTCGTGATTTTTAAATAAACTTGAAAGTTTGGCCCAAAAATTAAGACGGCCTTTTACCTTGACCGCAACCTGCGTGCTGTCTCCCGATTGAGAAAAATGCCAGTTGATGTGGTAATCTATCCTGCCCATTTTTTGTTTTAAAAAGGCTTGTTGCTCCAATGTAGAATAAGGGGTGATGGCGGTGGTCGAAATACGGCCATGGGTCTCCAATTCAGCATTGTGCCAAGTGAGAAACCCTTTTTTTTCTCGGGAATCTTTAGCAACTGCGAATTGTGTTTTGCCTTGATCGGAGGTAAGGAGAAACCAGTTTTTCCAATTCTTAAGCTGATTGACTTCCTGAAATACCAAATTACGCGGGGCTTTAAAGGTGATGCTGCTGTGGTGGTTAAAATGGCCATCCAATACCGCAATATAGGTAGCCGCTCCAATGAGGATAATGAGTAGAAGTAGGATAAAGTATTTTAAGATTCTCATAGTGCTCCAAAAGAATTAATTCCCTTATACCAAAATGGTTTATGAATGAGGCTGATTTATATGATTTTTTGGTGTTCTTGCCGGAATGCAAGCGATTGAAAACCAGCTTTGTCACTTGTCATTTCGGTTGTTAAAGTGGGGGTAAATCTACTATAATTTATCGAGATCTTACCTCCTGAGATTTTATTTTTAAAACAAAAGCTGCTCTTAGTGGAGCAGCTTTGCGAAATTAATAATTTAGTTGTTGGTTACTTAATGGCTGATTTTAATTTGGCTTCTTTTTTTCTTTTGGCAGCTGCTTTTTCCAATACGTCTTCTCCTTCTCGACGCACTCCTTCATACATGATAGGACTGGCGACAAATACGGAGGAATAGGTTCCAACCACCACTCCGATAATCAGGGCAAACATAAATGATCGCAGGCTGGCGCCACCAAAGAAGAAAATTGAAAGAAGTACCAATAGGGTAATCATAGAAGTGATTACGGTACGTCCCAAGGTGGTGCATATGGATTCGTTGATATTTCGCGACAATCCCCAGCTTGGGTGAACTTTAAAATACTCTCTAATTCGGTCATAAACCACCACGGTATCGTTAATCGAGTATCCGATAATAGTTAATAATGCGGCAATGAAATCCTGTCCCACTTCCATGCTAAAGGGCATTATGCCGTGCAGCAAGGAGAAAACACCGATAATAATGATGGAATCGTGGATTAGGGATATCACCGCACCAAGACTGAATTGCCATTTTCTAAAGCGCAATAGGATATAGAGGAATATTCCGGCAAAAGCTGCAATGACCGACCATAGTGCCGCAGTTTTAATGTTGTCGGCAATGGTGGGGCCTACCTTAATGGAGGACATGATTCCATAATTTTTTTGGGTGTCTCCGGATTTGAATTTTTGGTAGGTCATCCCTTGTGGCAAATCGGTTTGAAGGGATTGAAACAGCATTTGTTTGATTTGATTTTCTACTTCTTCCCCTTGTTCGTTCACCTTGTATTTGGTGGTGATCTTTAATTGGTTGGAAGGGCCATAGGTTTTTACTTCAGCACTTCCGAAAGTAGCGGTCAGTTCCTTTTCTACTTTCTCGGGGCTTATTTTATGGTCAAATCGCACGGTGTAAGAACGTCCTCCGACAAAGTCGACTCCTTGGTTCAATCCTCGGGTGAAGAAAGCGATAATACTGATGGTACAAGCGATAATCGAAATGGTATACACCAACTTGCGTTTACCAATAAAATCAAATTTAATATTGGATAACAGATTTTTAGTGGGTGGGGTAGAGAAGTGTAGGGGCTTGTTGTTGGTTCGATAATTGTCAACAAACAAGTGTGCAATATAGATGGCGGTGAACAAAGAAGTGGCGACTCCAATTAATAAGGTAACGGCAAATCCTTTTACGCCTCCGGTACCAAATATCAATAAAATAATACCGGCCACCGCAGTAGTGATGTGCGCATCAAGAATGGCTGCTAAGGCTTGTTTGAAACCGGCTTCAATGGCTGCAGGTTGGGATTTGCCCAGTCGCAACTCTTCTTTACTTCTTTCAAAAATAAGTACGTTGGCGTCCACTGATATGGCGATAGTCAAAATCATCCCTGCAATTCCCGGTAAGGTCAGTACCGCACCGAGACCTGCCAAGATACCAAATATAAAAAGCAAGTTGACCAACATGGCAAAATCGGCAAACAAACCGGCTTTTCCATAGTAGAAATACATAAAAATCAATACCACTCCAAGGGCAATGGCAAAGGACATAATTCCGTTATTGATGGCTTCCTGTCCAAGAGAAGGACCAACCACTTGAATTTGGGCAATATTGGCTTCTGCAGGTAATTTACCGGCTTCGAGTACTGTGGCCAAATCTTTGGCTTCGTTGACCGTGAAATTTCCGGTAATTTGGCTTCTTCCACCGGCAATGGCGCCTGTGGTAACTCCGGGAGCCGAATACACTACATTGTCTAAAACAATGGCGATTTGTGAGTTTTGTTTGTAAGCAATTCCCGTCATCTGCTCCCAAATTTTAGCTCCTTTGGGGTTCATCTCGAGTGAAACTGCCGGTCTGCTCATTTGGTCATAAGTTTGTGAAGCGGCGGTCACAATGCTACCCGTTAGCGGGGCGATATTTTCTTTATTGCTTTTTAGGGCATACAAGCCAATGATATTGGTCTTCTCATCGGGAATTCCCCAGGCAAAGCGAGCATATTTCATGTCGGCCGGCAACAAAGAACGTATAGCCGGATTGTGGAGGATATCGTTTACTTTTGCAGTGTCTTTTAAGGCAAATTGAGCAATAACTGGTCCTTGTGGTGCACCAAATCCTCGAACCAAGTTCAGTAACGGATGATCGGTATCACTTATAGCAGCATCGGTTTCTTCTTCATCGCTACTCAATAAAGCTTCAAGGTTGTTTTCCTTTTCGGCCGTGGTGTCAGCAACTGTTTGTGTGCTGTCCGTTTCAATAGATTGGTTTGGTTGAGGTTCCTCGTTTTGGGTCTTTAAATCAGCCAATTTGGCATCGGCTCGTTTAAAAAACTGAGAAAAATCCTGAGCTTGATAGACGTGCCAGAATTCAAGCTGGGCAGTGCTTTGGAGTAGGTTTTTAGCCCTAACGATGTCTTGTGCGCCCGGAAGCTCAATAAGGATGCGACCCGTATTTCCAAGTCGTTGAATAGAAGGCTGTGCCACACCAAATTGGTTGACCCGCTTACGCAGTACTTTAAAGGCAGAAACAATACTTTCATCAATGCGTTTTCTCAATACCTTTTCTACTTGCTTGTTGCTCATGTCAAAGGTGATGGCTCCGCTCATTTCTTTATTGGCAAAAATATCGGGAGAGGCCAATTTGGCATCCGGTATTTTTTCAAAAGATTGGAAAAACAGCTCTAAATAAGGAGCTTGGCTGGTTCTCATCTTTTGATCAGCTTGTTTTAAGGCCTTTAGAAATGCGGGGTTTGTCGAGTGATTGGAAAGTTCTTGTAAAAGTCCTTTAACCGAAATTTGAAGGATAACGCTAATACCACCTTTTAAGTCAAGCCCCTTGTTGAGTTGCTTGCCTCGGGCATCTTTGTAGGTGATGCCGGCAAAAACAGGCTCATTAGCAACCGAGTCTAAGTACTGACTTACGGCTTGGTGTCTTAAATCGGCATAATTAGGAACATCCGTACTGATTTTTTGTTCAGCATATTTTACGGCATTGTCTTCGACTTCTCCGGCGATAAAAGTAAATGAAAGTTGGTAAATACATACCAGGCCAAATAAAATGGCGAATCCCCTGATTAATCCTTTATTCTGCATTCTATGAGTTGATTATATGTTATAGGTACGCTTTAAAAGCGGACAAATATAGGATATCGAGTATGAATTGACAATTTTTTTTTAACTTATAATTTGACCTTGGGATTTCAAAAAATGTTAATTGTTTTTTATTGAGCGTAAGTAGATGGTTTATAATGGGTAACAGGCTTGGCGTTTTATTGGTAAAGCATGATTTTTAACAAGGTGAATACGGGGTAAAGCGAGGTTTAAAGCTTCTCTTTTTGGTGTTGAACAGCACTGTTTTTTCTTTGTTTTAGCGAGTTGTAAAAAAACAATTGCACTTTGTTAAAAGCGGCTCGGTGTTCATTTTGCGCCGGATCTGTTTTTTCGGGTTTTATATTCCGAAGTTAAGCCCGAGGCTGACCGAGTTGAATTTTTGGAAACTGTAAGCTGCATTTAGTCTAAAAAAGGCGAGCTTTAGTTTAAAACCCAAGCTTGCTTTAATTCCCCCGGCTTTGTGCGTAATACTATAAGGGTCTACAAGGGTTTGTGACTTAAGAACGCCGGCATTGATTCTGTATTTCCCCAACAGGTCAGTGGTTGATTTTCCGGTTACATAGCCCAATCCTCCATAAAAATTGATGACGGGTAGTTTGGTGGAAACTAAGGCGGCAAAAAGCCATGAATTGATTTGGGTTTCTATCCTCTGCTCGCTTCCGCTAATCAGGCTGCTCGGCGTGAGGTCATGGCTTCCTTTGAAGGCAGTGTACCCTACTAAGGCAGCGATGTGTAGAGGGAAAATGTCACCTCCGGGAATCCAGCTGGTTAATTCGTGTTGAATGCCGGCTCCATAGAAATTGCTGGACACTTTTTCGAGTTCTATTTTGGGCAGGTAACGCAGTTTGACTTCCGTGCCTTTTAAAATGCCTACGCTGGCTTGCAAATAAGCGGTGGGTATGGTACTGACGCCGACAGAACCCAAGCCTTGTGGCAGGGTGATTTCGGTTTGGGTTACCGTTCCGTTTGGGGCTTCATAGGTGATAAGCATTTCTGCTGCCGGATCGTTTTGGCCAAAGATGGTGGCGATGTCTCGCTCATTGAGTGCCGGGTTTTTGAAATGAAGAAAATTGTAATCGCTTTCGTTGAAATGAAAGTGTTTTTGGTCATCACCTACAAAAGAGGCGTTCCCAATAATGGAAATTTCAAATTCTCCAAGATTTTTGCTTTTGGCGGTATTGAACCAGCCGTTACTCAAACTAAAGATAAGTCCGGAGGAAGCCGGTGAGGTGTAGGCATCGCTAAATTGCTTAGCGTCTTCCAAACCTGAGGCTAAAAGCTGATTGATGTTACTTTGGGCTATAAGTTGAGCGCTTCCCATAAGAAAAAGGAGGCTCCAGAGATATTTGATTTTCATGATGGATAGGTTAGGTTAATGATGAGGTATAAATATAGTCAAAATATTTATACAAAAAAATCCCCGGCTACAATAGAGCCGGGGTGAGTTGTTATGAAAGGAAGTAGGTTTACTCTTTAACTATTAGGCGTCAATTTTGGCATAAGCCGCATTCTTCTCGATAAATTCTCGACGTGGCGGAACATCATCTCCCATCAACATAGAAAAAATACGGTCGGCTTCACTACCACTTTCAATGGTCACTTGTCGCAGGATGCGATGCTCGGGGTTCATGGTGGTGTCCCAAAGCTGCTCTGCATTCATTTCTCCCAAACCTTTGTAGCGTTGGATGCTGGATTTGGATTTGTATTGACTGCTGATTTCATCTCGCTCTTTTTCACTCCAAGCATAGCGTTTGGTTTTCCCGTGCTTGATGAGATAGAGGGGAGGAGTGGCAATATAAATATAGCCGTTTTCGATGAGCTCTTTCATATATCGGTAGAAGAAAGTGAGGATTAGGGTAGCAATATGGCTTCCATCGACATCAGCATCACACATGATAATAATTTTGTGATAGCGTAGTTTTTCAAGGTTGAGTGCCTTGCTGTCTTCTTCAGTGCCTACCGTAACCCCAAGTGCGGTATAAATGTTTTTAATCTCTTCGTTTTCAAATACCCTGTGTTGAATTGCCTTTTCGACATTTAAAATTTTCCCTCTTAAAGGTAAGATGGCCTGAAAATTACGATCGCGGCCTTGTTTAGCAGTTCCGCCTGCCGAATCTCCCTCTACTAAGAATACTTCACATTGTTCAGGGTCCTGTTCAGAGCAATCCGATAATTTTCCGGGGAGACCGGCACCGCCCATTACAGTTTTTCGTTGTACCATTTCACGAGCCTTTTTGGCAGCGTGTCTGGCCTGTGCAGCTAAGATGACCTTTTTTACAATGACTTCGGCTTCATCGGGATTCTCTTCTAAATAGATGGATAGCATTTCAGAAACCGATTGAGAAACGGCTGCTGATACTTCTCGGTTTCCTAATTTTGTTTTGGTTTGTCCTTCAAATTGAGGTTCGGCTACTTTAACAGAGACAATAGCGGTGAGGCCCTCTCGGAAATCATCACCTGCAATGTCAAATTTTAGCTTGTCCAACATCCCCGATTCGTCGGCATATTTTTTAAGGGTATGTGTCAGTCCTCGGCGAAAGCCCGAAAGGTGAGTTCCCCCTTCGTGTGTGTTGATATTGTTGACATAGGAATGAAGGTTTTCGCCATAAGATTTGTTGTAAATCATAGCCACCTCCACCGGGGTATCGTTCTTTTCTCCTTCAAAATAAATCACCTCGGCAATAAGGGGTTCTCGAGTTTCATCCAAGTATCGTACAAATTCTTTTAACCCTCTTTCAGAATGAAATTTCTCGGCTTTAAAGTTTCCTTCCTCATCTGTTTCGCGCTCATCGGTGATGGTGATGGTGATTCCTTTGTTGAGGTAAGCAAGTTCTCGAAGTCGGCTTGAAAGGGTTCCGTAATTGTATACAATTCCTTGGGTGAAAATTTCTTGATCGGGTTTAAAAGTAACCCGGGTTCCGACGATATCAGTTTCTCCGGTACTTTTAACCGGATAAAGGGGTTTTCCGCGCTCGTATTCTTGCTCCCAAATTTTTCCGTTTTTAAATACAGTAGCGTGAAGCCTTTCAGACAGTGCGTTTACACAGCTTACTCCAACTCCGTGAAGACCTCCGGATACTTTGTAGGAGTCTTTGTCAAATTTTCCGCCTGCCCCAATTTTGGTCATCACCACTTGAAGGGCAGAAACTCCTTCTTTTTTATGGATGTCAACCGGGATTCCGCGGCCGTTGTCTTGGATAGAAATAGAATTGTCTTGATGAATGGTGACATCAATGGCATCACAGTGACCGGCCATGGCCTCGTCAATAGCATTGTCTACCACTTCATCAACCAAATGGTGCAGCCCGCGCGGACCTACATCGCCAATATACATGGAAGGACGCTTGCGCACGTGCTCCATGCCCTCAAGCGATTGAATGTTCTCGGCTGAATACTTTCTGATATCTTCACTCATGTTTTTGTATAGTTTACATTAAAAAAGATTCACAAATATAGTCAAACTGAAGTGGTTTTTGAAAATAGATGTCGGGTTTGGATAGAAGTTATTAACAATTCTTGTCGAAAACCCCGGAATAAACCGATTTAGCAACTCGATGATGAAGTGAGGTTATGAGGAATGTAAATACGAAAATTCGTTTTGGTCTCTTTGTTTTTATTGGGTTTTGTGAAAAGAGAACCGAATTGAAATCGAATTTGATGAAACTTATTTTGAGTTAGAGATCAAAAGCGGTTTGACTTTTGTTTTTAGGCGACATTTAGGGTAACGTCTCTTTGTTTCACAAATTTTTTATGATTACGGATTCTATTTCCAATGATGATTTGTTCAAATTGAGCATCAATTTCGTAATCCATGCCATTTTGATTAGAAACAATGGCGGGCAAAGAGGTTGTGCCTGTTCCTAAAAAAAGAAATCCTCCCCGAAGGGACGATTAGGGAATGTTTAAATATTTATGACTTTGTAGGGAGACTTTCCATTGGGGATGCTTCAATACATAATCCACGATCAACGGCATCATTTTTTCTCGCACACTCCATTCGGGTTGCAAATATAAAAGACAATCCGAATTGACCTTTTCAGCTTGCTGTTCTGCAAATTTAAAGTCGTGTTTATTATAAATAACAACTTTGAGCTCATCGGCGTGGTGATACACTTTTTCAGTGGGAAGCTTTCGCTTTTTGGGGGAGAGACAAATCCAATCCCACACTCCGGTAAGTTCGTGCGCTCCTGAGGTTTCAAGATGTGTTTTCGCGCCTTGTTTTCTCAGTTTTTTTGTAATAGGATCAAGCTGATACATCAAGGGCTCTCCACCGGTAATGACCACCATTTCACAGGCCTCAACCGCCTGTTTTACAATGCGATCAATCGCTGTTGGCGGGTGTTGTTCGGCATCCCAACTTTCTTTAACATCACACCAGTGACAGCCTACGTCACATCCGCCGAGTCTGATGAAATAGGCCGCTGAACCTTTGTGGTAGCCTTCTCCTTGAAGGGTGTAAAAAGCCTCCATAAGCGGCAACATTTCGCCGGCGTCTATCCATGCTTGAACTTCCTCTTTTTTCATGACGCAAAGATAAGGATAAACCTATTCATTTTACACTCCCTGTCTTTTAAAATGGCTGTTGCTTTTAATAATTATGAAAGCTTTAAACTTCTTTGTAATACCAATTTGATTTATTAAACGGACTAAAAATTTATAGGCTAAATTTTAAAGGTCAAGGCAAAAAACCTGCCTTGTCGGCAGACGAGGGCGCAAGCGTAGCCGTAGTTATGGTACGTGTTTTTAACGCAGAGATTTGAGATTTAAATATAAATGCAGGACTATTTTGTATGTCTAATTGATATTAGCCTCACAATGCTTACTTTTGTCAAAAAATATTCAATCATGAAGATTCGCTTATTGATTGTGCTGTCCCTGGCTGTTTTGCTGGGTGCCTGCCAAAAGAATGATAAAGATTCTCAATACCTTATTACCAAGAACAGTATCGGAAACCTGACCCCAAGCACTCCGGTCTATCAATTGGATTCCATCTTTGCAAAAGATTCGGTGGTGCGGGTCAATACATCAGAGGGTTTCTCTGCCGGTAAGGAGATTAAAATATTCAATTCTGCCGGACAGTTGATGTTGCGTCTTCAGCCTGTGGAAGATTTTGACAGCACCAGTACGATTGCCAATATCGAGGTTATCGATACCTTATATCATACCAAACACGGATTGGGAAAAGGCAGTCGTTTTAAAACGCTTAAGGCCAATTACAACATTAGCCGGATTGAAAATATTGTGGGAGCTGCCGTGGTTTTTGTCGATGAGTTGAACGCTTATGTCATTATTGATAAAGAAGATATTTTGGCCCCTAAAGGAATGGGAGTCAAAATAAAAACCTCACAGATTAAGGAAGAGGCGTTGATTCGGCATTTTTGGATAGGCTGGAAATAGGAAAAACTATTTTTGGTTTTATGCTCTCCAATCATCGCAGACAAAAAATAAAAAGCTTTGAAGAGACGATTCAAAACATACTTTGAAAAGTTAATAGGAAAGCATTTAAATCTGTTGTACATTCTTGCGCCACAAAAGGCAGCTCGAGAAAGTTTGAAATTGTTTATCACCCCGCGAGGGGGCAGTATAACTCCGGAAAAAGAAGCAGTATTATCCTCGGCCGAGCAGTTTAGCATCACCGTTAAGGAATGTGTAATACAGGTTTATAAATGGTCCGGAGGAAAGCAAAAAGTCTTGCTGGCTCATGGCTGGCAGAGCAACAGTACGCGCTGGGGAAAAATGATAGATATTTTGCAAAAATCCGGTTATACGGTAATAAGTTTAGATGCTCCGGCACACGGCAGATCGAGCGGAACAGAATTTGGCGTACCTGTTTATGCAGAGGCTATCGGAGAATTGGCCGAAAAGTATCACCCCCAGTTTGCTATAGGACACAGTATTGGAGCCAGCACACTATTGTTTCAACAAGCCAACAAGCGGATGCCCGGCTTGCAAAAGATGGTGCTTCTGGGCGCTCCCTCAAACCTATCGGCCATTATAACCGAGTTTCAAAACAGACTGGGATTGAAGGCGGATTTAATGAAAGCGTTTGAATTGGTGTTTCAGGAAAAATTTGGTTATAATCGTTCGCAGTTCTCTATGCCCCAACTTGTCAAGGACTTTGAATGCCCGGCACTTTTTATTCACGATAAAGAAGATAAAATTGTTGATTGGACACATTCAAAAATAATGGCAGAACAATGGGAAAACTCCCGTTTAATCTGTACTGAAGGACTGGGGCACGGGTTGAAATCACCGATAGTTTATTCGGCAATATTAGAATTTTTAAAGGAAAAGTAGATACAGTTGTGAAACAGGAAAAGCCCATCCGTATTAATAAATACTTGAGTCATGCCGGCTATTGTTCTCGGCGTGAGGCCGACCGATTATTGGCAGCCGGAAAAATCACACTCAATGGGAAACAGCCCGAAATAGGCGTGAAAGTTAACCCCGGAGATGTGGTGAAAGTACACGGCAAGTTAGTAACTCCAAAACAGGAAGCATACACTTATTTGGCCTTCAATAAGCCTAAAGGAATTGTGTGTACCACAGCACAAAAACTCGAGAAAAATAATATTATAGATTATATCAATTATCACAAACGCATCTATCCCATCGGCAGGCTCGATAAGATGAGCGAAGGACTGATTTTATTGACTGATGACGGCGAAATTGTCAATCGCATCTTGCGTTCTCGCAACGATCAGGGAAAAGAATATGTCGTTAAAGTAAACCGCCCGGTAACCGAAGCCTTTATTAACAAAATGGGAGCAGGGGTTCCTATTTTAAACACGGTTACCAAAAAATGTCAAGTGCGTAAAACCGGAAGCCATGAGTTTCATATTGTGCTCACCCAGGGATTGAATCGACAAATTCGTAGAATGTGTGAATATTTCGGTTTTAAAGTAGTGGCCTTAAAACGCATTCGCGTGATTAATATCAAACTGGATTTGCCGGTGGGAAAATACCGAAACCTCACCCCAAAAGAACTTCAAGAACTAAAAGAATTGACACAGTAAGGAAGGAATTATTGAAACCAATATTAATGAACATGAGAATTGGTTTGATTTTTGATTTTTATTACCTTGACAACAAATAAAAAAGCAGGCAGATGAAACGCAAGTCAAAAATAGATAAGGATTTTATAAAAAAGGGCGCCAAAGACACCACGGAAGCCGATGTGGCTCGGTTGCTTGAGGAAAAAGCAGCAGTGGAACAAAAAATTGCCAACTCCGGCGGAATGAAAAAATACTTGAAGGTGGTCAAAGAGATGTTCAGCATGCTCAATGATTATCGAAAAGGGAATTATAAAAAAGTGCCCTGGCTCACCGTTTCTGCCATTGTTTTTATCTTGCTTTATGTGTTAAATCCATTCGATTTGGTTCCTGAGTTTATTCCACTGGTGGGCTATGTTGATGATTTGAGTGTGTTGGCCATCGGCTTGAGTTTTGTCGAAACGGATATTCATAAATACATCAACTGGAAGCATAAAGACCACTTGGAACCGACTGAAGAAATGTTGTAAATTTATAGGGGATAGAAGGTTATTTAGATGATTTCTCGCCTTATATTTGGGCTTTTTAAAATAAAATTATGGATTACGCTGAAAATATATTAGGAACCATTGGGAATACGCCTATGGTCAAAATGAATAAAATTGTCAAAGACATTCCGGCTTTGGTTTTGGCTAAATATGAAACCTTTAACCCCGGAAATTCTGTAAAAGACCGCATGGCCATTAAAATGATTGAAGAAGCCGAAAAGGAAGGTAAGCTCAAACCCGGTGGAACCATCATTGAAGGTACTTCAGGAAATACCGGAATGGGCTTGGCTTTGGGAGCCATTGTCAAGGGCTATAAAATGGTGTGTGTCATTTCTGATAAACAGAGTAAGGAAAAAATAGACATCCTGCGTGCTGTGGGCAGTGAAGTGATTGTTTGTCCTACAGATGTAGAACCTGATGACCCGCGATCTTATTACTCTACATCGCGACGTTTGGCAGAAGAAACACCAAATTCTTGGTATGTCAATCAATACGACAATTTGGCCAACAGCCGGGCGCATTATGAATCAACCGGCCCTGAAATTTGGAAACAAACCGATGGGAAAGTCACCCACTTTGTGGTGGGAGTCGGCACCGGAGGCACCATTTCCGGCGTGGGGAAATACCTCAAAGAAAAGAATCCGAACATCAAAATTTGGGGTATAGATACTTATGGGTCAGTCTATAAAAAATATAAAGAAACCGGTGAGTTTGATCAAAACGAAATCTATCCTTATCTCACCGAAGGAATTGGCGAGGATATTATTCCCGAAAATGTAGATTTTGACCTGATTGAAGGATTTACCAAAGTGACTGATAAAGATGCTGCGGTCTATACCCGAAAATTGGCCTTGGAAGAAGGGATGTTTTTGGGAAATTCTGCCGGTGCAGCGGCTAAAGGCCTACTTCAGCTAAAAGAACATTTTAGTAAGGATGATGTGGTCGTGGTTCTCTTTCACGATCACGGAAGCCGATATGTCAACAAGATTTATAATGATGAATGGATGAAAGAGCAAGGCTTTCTATAGTTTGCTGCTGAGGGATAAAAAAGGAATACACAAACGAAGACGAAGGGAACGAGATTTTTAAATTTTGACCGAAAGGATTATTGTTGAGTTTTTACAGATTTTGTTTTTATGAAAACCTCCCGTTTAGAAGCTTTTAGCGATGGTGTTTTGGCTATTATTATCACCATTATGGTGTTGGGACTGGATCTGCCAAAAGGAACCGACCTCGAGAGTTTGCAGCCGCTAATCCCAACATTCTTGAGTTATGTTCTCAGTTTTATTTACGTCGGAATCTACTGGAACAACCATCATCATTTGTTTCAAATGGCAGAAAAAGTCAATGGGAAAGTACTTTGGGCCAATTTGTTTTTGTTGTTTAGCCTGTCATTATTACCCTTAAGCACCGCTTGGTTGGGACAGCATCCTCAAGCGGTAACTCCGGTTGTTTTATATGGCTGTTTCTTATTGTTATCGGCAGTAGCTTATTTTATTTTGTTGCAAGGTCTTATTCAAGTGCATGGCAAGTCTTCTAAATTGGCACAAGCTGTGGGAAAAGACAGAAAAGGAAAACTGTCGGTGGTCTTTTATCTTATTGCCATTGCGGTGGCTTTTCTAAATCCGATGTATAGTATTATAATATATGCCATTGTAGCAATCATTTGGTTTATTCCCGACCGCAGAATCGAACGGAATCTGTAAAAAAAATGCCGCGGTAAAGATTTTTTATGAGATTTATCGGTATTGAATTTTTAACGGCAGTATGCTTAAAATATATTGCTCAGCCGGCTTTGTACGCATGTTACAAAAAATCCTTTTCGGCATAAATATCGGTATAGTCTGAGATGAGCTTTTGTGCCAAGGTATAATCTTGGTCTTTGGAGTGTTCACTCTTGTAGGCTACGCAATAAATTCCGGCGGCATGAGCGGCTTTAATTCCATTGGTAGAATCTTCAATAACAATACAATTTTCTCGAGCTTCTCCGGTTTTTTGAGCCGCCAGTTCAAAAATTTCGGGATGAGGTTTTGAAGCTTTTAAATTGGCTCCACTAATTTGATCTATAAAGTAATCGGCCAATCCAAAGCGCTCAAAAACCATATTGATTGTGGTCATGCTTGCCGAGGAAGCCAACACCATTTTGATATTGTTTTTGCGGTAATTGTCAAGCAGTTCACGAACCCCCGGAATCAAATCAAATTCGGGGTCTTGGCCAAATAAAAGTTTAAATTTCTCCCGTTTTTTATCAATCAATTGCTGTGGGGTATAAGGCAAATCGAAACGCGCTACCAATTCCCGACAAATATCCAAAGTGGCTTTTCCGGTGAAGGTATTGTAAAGCGCTTCGGAGACCTCCAACTCATAATGATCAAACATTTCAAAATAAGCTTTGCGATGCAGCGGTTCGGTGTTGACAATTACACCATCCATATCAAATAGGGCAGCTTTTAAAGACATTTGTGCTATTTTTTTGCAATGTTAGCTCTTTACAAATAGTTTGACAAGTATTTTTAACGCAGAGATTTATAATTTTAACAGGAAGATTTCGCCTGCCTATTTTGAAGATCCCAGTTTGTGGCTTTGCGCTGGCACGACAAAACCCGCCGAAACTTCCCGTGCAAATAAAACTGGACTTTCGTTTTAGGACATTACTCGGGCTTGCGCAGCGCGGTCGGCCATTTTACGTTTTACTTGAAGTTTCGGTTAATAATCGGCTACTAATTTAAAACTTGTTATTTCCATTGTTTTTAGTTTGGCATTCCTTTTCCTTAGTAGCCTAAATCACGATTATTTAAATTTACATTGAATTTCACTTTAGCTTCCAAAGCCTTGAATACCTTTAAAATGGTTCCGAATCTGGCATCGGTAGTGCTATTTTCTATTTTAGATATTTGTGCTTTTTGAACGCCGACCAGTTTTCCCAATTGTTCTTGGGTTAAATGTCTCTCTTTTCGGGCATCTTTGATGGCTTGACCCAATAAATCGAGACGAAGTTCATATTCAAAATCATCGCGTTCTTCTGTTCCTTTTTTACCGATATATTTATCGGTAAGTTCTTCCAAGCTTTTCGTTTTCATCTCTATTTGTTTTTAGCTTTCTGTTTAAAATATTCCTGTCTAATTCTTTCAGCTTTATCGATTTCCTTTTTAGGCGTTTTCTCGTTCAGTCCGTCCAAGAATTCGGTCGCTTCATTTAAAAAATCCACTTGAAATTTGTAATCATCCATTTAAATGAGCTCATTGTTTAGTACAAAAATATAGGTTTCTTAATTAGGAAACAAATGGGTTGTAATTTTTTATAATTTTAAGCTGTGCTAATTTTGGGGAAGCTTACACCTCGTAGATTTCATTGGCAGGGTTGTCTACTTGATTTGTGGCTGGGCTTTTTTATTCTTTTGTTTTTGTTCCATAAAATCCTGTCGCACAACCATAAAAGTAAGAACAAAAACTTGTTGTTAGGCCTGTTTGTGAGAATATTTGTCTTGCTTCTTTTGCGTTTTCAAATATTTTAGTGTACTGCCAAAGCATTTTGTATTCTTCTGGATTTCCAAGTAAGAGTCGTCCAAAAATAGGTATGATTTGTCCAAGATAAAAACCGTAAAGTGATTTTAGAATTTTGTTGCTTGGTTTTGAAATTTCTATAAATGAAAATTGCCCGCCTGTTTTTAAAATTCGCTTTGTTTCTATTGCCAAAATTTCCAATTGTTCTTTGTTAAAAGTTTTAAGGCCAAATGAACAAGTTACAAAATCAAAATAATTACTTTCCAATTCGTTGTCTAAGATGTCTTGTCGTAATATTTCTATTTTGTTGTTGAATTTTATTTTGTTTTTCTGCTCTGCATATTTTAGCATCCCATCCGAAAAATCAAGAACCGTCAATTTAGAGTTAGGCAATCTTTTTTTTGTTGCCTTCCAATTTTCTCCCATTCCTGTTAGCAAGTCAATAATTTCTACATTTTTATTTGTTGGTTTAAATGGTTTTAAAAACTGTCTTCTCCAACGTATTGAAAAACCAAAAGAAGTAATAAAGTTCATTCGTTCATAGGAACTGCTCATCCTGTTAAAAAGTTTTTTTACGTAGTCTGTACTGTAAATATTATTATCCATTCAAAATAATTTTCCATTTTTGTGTTTCTGCATATTCTTTAATCACTTGGTTTCTGAATATGATCAATTTCTTTAACTAATGTGTCAAAATAAGTTTATTAAAAATATTGCCTAAAATTCCAAAGGGTGATTGAAACTTAAAAATGCCTGTTATTATAACTTTGTTGTTTATTTCTTCAAATCTGTGTTCGTGAATTATAGATTTGAATATCTCCTTACTTTGTTCGTCAATAAATAATTTTGGTCTATCAAACTCTGTAATTATAGAAGTTAAGTGTTGTGTGAGGCCAAAATGTTTTGCTTTCAAAGTTACAGTATCGTTTAAGTTTATCGGCCCTGTGGTTCGTCTTGATACTGCTTTTTCTTTGGTTTTAGCCGTAGATATTTTGCGCAGGTCAATATTTCGGGACAGGTCAAAACAAATTTCAAGGGTTGAGTTTATTTTAGTTTTCAGCTCAATTCTTGGCATTGGTCTTTTATCTGATTGCTATTTGTGAAACGGTTTGTTGGCTTTGCCGCCAACCGAGTTGTATATTGACATTCGGTTGGGGTTTTACCCTGAAATTTCAATCGAAGCACCAACTTCAAATATACAAAAAACTTTCAATCGAAGACATTTACCACGCCTGACACCAATACGTTTGTTATCGGATTTTGTGTGCAGAAAAGAATCCAACTTCCGTTTTGTTTTGTATTTAGATGCGTCGTTTATCGGGGGGTCGTCGGTTAGAGAAAAAAGATAATATTTCGATTTTATTATCTTGGATTCGATAATACATCGAGTTAAATTTTAATATAACAACACGTCGGATATCTTTTGTATCCGATTTTTGGAAAAGTTCCGGATTCTGAGAGGATTAGCTGAATTGTTTCCTCTATTTTTAGTGCTAATTTTGAAAGTTCTTTTTCGGTAAAATTCTTTTGTAGATACTCAATTGTTTGCGCTAATTCATCAAGGGCGTTTTGTGTCCAATGAATTTCATAACCATTTTTCATAAAGTTTTCGAGCTTTTGAATGCGGTTCTAATTCATTGTTGTCTGCTTGTTTTAATCCTTTTTCAATAGATGCTTTTTCGGCATCTGAAATTTCATTCCACCAATCTTTAGTTTCTCTTTTACGAAATTCAATGAGTTTCTTAATGATAGATTTATCCTCGATGGAGGAAAGCCATTGAATCAATTCTAATTTCTCATTCAAAATTTGAGTATCCATATCTTAGATCTTTATTCCAAATTTAATCAATATTTTTAAGCTAATGATTTTTAATCTGGTAAATTCATTATTCTCGTTTTAAAGTTTTCTAATTGAGTATGATAGGATATCAAAAAGAACAGCATATAAAATAAAGTAATAGTAAATAAGCCGGAGAAGATTAAAACAAATAAGATATCCAATAATTCCAAATAATAAGTTACTATTATTGCAATAGGAGTTATCGCAGCAACAATGCCATTGATACGTATCGCTTTTTTAAAAGACATTTCGAAACGACCCGTTAAAAAATTCCAACTCATCAGTTTTTCTGTGATTTTTATTTGATGATTAGGTTGAAATTCAATGAAAACCATTTGATTAAATTCTAATTCTATCGAAATAAATTGTTCATTTTTTGAATATTTATAATTGTAAGTTTCCAAAAAATTCACTAAAGTTTATGCGTTCATATGATCTTAATGTCTTGTCCTGAAATACGTTGACCATTATTATTACACTTTTTCAAAGGTTT
>CAZPGY010000026.1:0-28102 GCA_964586655.1 uncultured Flavobacteriaceae bacterium | reverse complement strand
TTTTGTACAATAAGACAATCTTTTCAGGTTGTTCGTCGAACAGATTGGTCAAAAAGTATAAAGCCTTGTCTCTTTCGGGGGCATAATAAGAAACCAAACATAATATAGCCTCTTTTTCATTGTCTTTATCATACTTGTAAGATAGGGCTATTTCGGCATCTCTGAGCACCTCATCCAAGGGGTTCTTAAGCAGATCCTTTCCTTTTATAAAACGCTCCTTAGCGTTGTTTTTTAGGCGAGTTACAAAGAAAATATCCTGCTTGCTCCATTGATCGAAGAGTGCGCAATTATTGTAAACTTTGTCGAAAACAGCAATCTCGTTTTTATGAACAATATTTTCGTTATGAATAAAAAGTGAGTCATGTTCACGAGCGTGACTGTGATAAACTTTTACCGGAATACCAGCCTGCAAGTCTAATTTTTGGTGGCTTTTCACCCCGCCTTTTCGTTTTCCATTGGAAGGATTGCGTCCCACACATTCAAAAACCGGTTGAAAAAGGCTGATCGTCGTCGAATTCATCGCATAGGCCTTCTTATCGATTACAATCTACTTTTGGCTGTCCGATAAATCTGGACGGTACGTTTTTACCAGGTCATCATAGATTTTTTCAAACACCCTATAATCCCTTCTTTTATTAGCATCGGAAACGGTGCTTCGCTTAGGCGTATAATCAAATTTACAATGCGTTATTTTATCGCCGTAACTCACTGTGCCTAAACATAATCCACGTAATTAATTACAGCTTGATGTCACCCCGTAAATCATCGTTATCAAGTGTTGAAAGGTATTGAATTTCTTACAATAATGATCGGTGCCAAGCGATCCGGAAAGCTTGTCTATTTTCTACTTATTCAATAAATTAATCATTTGGCGGAAGATCGGCTGATACTGTCCGAAAAAAGTCTTAATTTTGTCCATAGCTGAAATTTATTTTAACCGTGAATTCAACTATACGAAAAAAACCTCAATTTCTGGGGCTTTTTTATCGGACACCAATGATTTTTAATCGGTATTACATCCCCAAATAATCAAAAACCTTATCGGCGAACTTTAAATTAATTTCTCGACATTCTTCTAATAATCCAGGATAGATTTCAGCATCCGAAAAGGACTCCAGTGCATTATCAAAATCAGAAAAAACCGGTCTGTATTTAAAATCATAAAATTTGGAGGAATTGGGCACGGTAACTACTCTTTTCCCTAAAAGCATGCTCCAGTACATCACGTGGTAGCTATCTGTAATAATTTTTTCCGAAGCACCGATAAATGAAATCAGACTTTCTAAATCCGTGGTGTTGGAGGAAGAAGGAAAGTCCTTGAATTTATGAAGAATTTTGGGTTTTTTCAAAGTGTCCTTATGAAAGACCACGCCCACTTCCTGGGTTTCTTTATAGGTTTTGTCAAAAATTGGGTGCAAGCAACTCACACAAGGAACATATTCTCCGGGATTTGTATAATCCCGTGTTCCCACCAAACCAAATTTAGATACGTCTACATTATACCCCTTTACTTTCCCGTAGGTTTTAGGGTGTTTTTCATTGTGTCCCACTCCCCACAATACGGTCTTCTTTCCTTTTTTGGAAAGATCTTGAAAAAGCTTCATCTGGCGCCGAAATCCACCACGATTCAACAATCCCCCACCTCCTATGATAATTGAATGTCCACAAGTTTTTTCTATAAATGCCGCTCTCGTTTCCGAATCCGGCTTTTTATAGTCAAAAATATCCACCGAGGTGTTTTTTAACTTATCGAAATAATGATGTGGAGCACAATAATAATCCCCAACATTTCGGGTATCCACACGATGTACGTTTATAACCGGTTTGTTATTTAACGGGCTGGATAGAATCTTCCGGATGGTCTGTTTTTTTCGTCGCGATTTTTTTATGGAACCTATTAAACCCATGATATAACTTTATAATAGAGATTTATAAACTTTTGTGTACTGTTTTGCTGCCTTATCCCAATTGAACCTTTTTGCCCATTTAATAGAGTCCTCTCTGTTCTTTTCTTCGTTTTTAAAAAAATCTTTCATCCCCCTCAAGAAAACTTCGGTCATATATTCCGGGTCATAATGATTCCAATAATATGTCAAATCTCCGCCTATTTCAGGCAAAGAAGTGTTATTGGAAGCAAATACAGGCTTGCCAAAACGCATAGCTTCAATAACCGGTAAACCAAAACCTTCCCTAAGTGAAGGAAAAACGAATGCTTGACAATTTTTATAAAAATACTGTTTTTCTACTTCCGAAATTTTTCCGGGAAGAAAAACCCTATCCCCCAATTTCATTTTAGAAACCAAATCCCTTATTTGCGAAGCGTACTGAGTTGAATCCTTTCCCGCAATGACTAATTGATAATCAGGGATATGCAGAAGCATTTTAATCAGAACTTTAAAATTTTTCCGCCGTGTGAACTCCCCTATGCTAAACAGGAAAGGTTTATCGGGATTTACAGTGGGTTTGAAGTTTTCGGGAATATCGATTTTCTTAATCGGATTTCCATTGTAAATCACATATTCCGGAACTGAAGGCAGCTGAAAAAATTTATGTGTGGAAGCTTTTGCATATTCTGAAATGTAGGTGATTGCATCACTTCGATTTAACTTTTCCTGAAACCTTTGATGTACCTCATGTTGCATGTAATTCTCTCTATCCTTAATATAGGTTATATTATGAACCGTCAACAAATAGGGAAGGTTGTGGTAAGGCTCAATTCGAGTGTTTTGATTTAAAGAATGCCATAAATCATATTTTTTTCGAATTCGAAAATTTTCATAACGACGCAGGGAGTAATATTTTTTATAGTCAAAAGCTGATCCAAATTCCCGTTTAAGGTTTTTCGGAGACCTTCCGTGAAGGACAATTTTATAATCTAATGGAGACTGCTTGGCAAGAGCCTGTATTAAATGATAATTGAATTGCCCAAATCCAAAACATCGGTTTTTAAGGTGATGGGATTCCAGAAAGATAGTCTTCATTCAACAAAATTATACTACAATATTAGGAATTTATTACCTAATATCCTAATTGACCATCCCCCGTTTTTTAATTGAACATTAGATTAAGCCTACCTTGGCCGGTATCTGGTGGGGTTTTCTCTATTTTCCACCGAAGGCTGATGGGCATCAGCAGGTGGGATATGATTTTGCTGAGTTTGTAATATATAAAGCTGATCAGCTCGCTGATTCTGTGATTATTAAGATAATTAAAGCCCGTCTCCTTTGTCAATCTGATTTATCTCCAAGAACAAGAATAAAAAGAAAAAGGGAAATCATTCCTCTAAATTATGATTTACTTTTGCAACTCAAACGCTATTTAAACTTTAGAACGACCGATGCAAACGGAAATTGCCCATGCGCTTGCCACTTTAAAAGCAGGAAATCTCCTGCTTTATCCCACCGATACGGTTTGGGGTATTGGTTGTGATGCGTCCAATGCTGCGGCGGTAGAAAAAGTATATCGGCTAAAAAATCGCCCCGGAAACAAAGCTTTGATTTGCCTGGTTTCAGATTTTGACATGCTCAAGCATCATGTACAAAATATTCCGGATGCCGTGGTCAAAATTATTCACACCAGCACACGGCCAACCACTATTGTTTATGAACACCCCGTCGGTATTGCCAAAAATTTAATCGGAGTCGACCACAGCTTGGCCATTCGTATTTGCCACAATCCTTTTTGTCAAAAATTAATCCGAGAATTTGGCGCTCCCATCGTTTCCACTTCTGCCAATATCAGTGGCCGGCCCAATCCGAAAAATTTTGCGCAAATCAGCCCTGAAATTATAAAAGGCGTGGATTATGTTGTAAATTTGCAGCGCGAAAAAGAGGACGCCGCGCCGTCCAGAATACTTAAAGTGGAAACAGACGGAACAATTACCATTATCCGCGAGTAAACAACTACTGATGAGCAAAGAAAGCCCCGTTTCGACAAGAAAAACCTATCCTAACGCCTTAACCCACCAAATTTTTGAATACATCACGCAAGCCGCCGACAAATTGAATCTTGACACTTTTGTCATTGGCGGTTTTGTTCGCGATTTTTTTCTGAAGCGTGAAACCCGGGATATAGACATTGTCTGTATTGGCGATGGTATTGAATTGGCACAAGAAGTGGCACAATCCCTACCCCATCAACCCGAAGTCAAGGTTTTTAAAACCTACGGAACCGCCATGTTGCGCGCTTTTGACGCCGAGATAGAATTTGTAGGCGCCCGCAAAGAATCTTATGTCAAAGACAGTCGCAATCCCAAAGTGGCTCCCGGCAGTTTGCAAGACGATCAAAATCGCAGAGATTTTACCATCAATGCACTGGCGTTGCAATTAAACAAAGATCAGTTTGGAAAATTACTCGATCCGTTTAACGGGATTAAGCATTTGAACCAAAAGCTGTTAAAAACCCCTTTAAATCCGGGAGAAACTTATTCTGATGATCCTTTGCGGATGATACGCGCCATACGATTTGCCACGCAACTCGATTTTACCATCGAAAAGCAATCCCTTCGAGCCATTACAGAGCATGCCCAACGATTAAAGATTATTACCAACGAGCGCATTGTAGAGGAATTGCATAAAATCATACTGGCTCAAAAACCCTCTAAAGGCTTTGCATTATTACGAAAAACAAGCCTATTGCCATTAATATTGCCCGAACTCACCGCTTTGGAAGGAGTTGACGAAATCAACGGAGAGCGCCACAAAGATAATTTTTGGCACACCCTTGAGGTGGTAGACAACATTGCCAAAACCACCGATAAACTATGGCTGCGCTGGGCGGCTCTGCTACACGATATTGGAAAAGCCCCAACCAAGCGTTTCGACAAAAAAATTGGATGGACTTTCCACAGTCACGAATTTGTGGGCGCCAAAATGGTTTACAAATTGTTTAAGCGATTAAAAATGCCCTTGAACAACAAGATGAAATATGTTCAAAAATTGGTATTATTAAGCTCACGCCCCATTGCCATTGCGCAAGATAATGCTACCGATTCGGCGGTGCGGCGCTTGATTTTTGATGCCGGTGACGATATCAATGATTTGATGACGCTTTGTGAAGCCGATATCACCACTAAAAATCCACGGCGGTATCGCAAGTATCACAACAATTTTAAAATTGTACGCAAAAAAATAAAAACCGTCGAAGAGCGGGATCACATTCGCAATTTTCAGCCCCCTGTTTCGGGAGAAGAAATCATGGCTACCTTTGGATTGCAACCCTCGCGAGAGGTGGGGCTTATAAAAAAGGCCATTAAAGAAGGGATTTTGGAAGGAGAAATACCCAATGAATATGAAGCTGCCCGTGAATTTATGCTAAAAAAAGGCAAAGCCATGGGATTAAAAACAAAGGGAGCATCGCGCGAATAATGCTCCTGTTAAATAACAATATTACACCCATTTACAATGTTTAGAACAACCATAAAAATTTCTCTGTTTTGTGTGTTTATGGTCATTATTGCAGGCTCCATCGTGCGCATGACCGGTAGTGGCATGGGGTGTCCGGATTGGCCCAAGTGCTTTGGCCATTTGATTCCGCCTACTGAAAAATCACAATTGCTCTGGAAACCGCATCACCCATTTCACGAAGGACAAATCATCATCAAAAATGAGCACCTTGAAGTGGCCGTATCAGACTTTACCTCGGGCAGCACTTACACCCCCGAAAATTGGAAGATTTATACCAAACACGATTACGCCGAATTCAATGCCTATCACACCTGGGTAGAATTCATCAATCGATTGTTTGGCATGCTATCGGGGATTAGTGTTTTTATTATGGCTGTCATCGGTACGTTCTTGGCCTTTTTTAGGTATAAAAAGTATAAAAAACGCATCCTCTTTACCGCATGGCTGTCTGTCTTTCTTATTGGCGTGGCCGCCTGGCTGGGGGCAGTGGTGGTTTATACCGTTCTGGATCCGCTCATGATTACCATCCACATGATTACCTCCATATTTATTATTGCCGATTTGCTTTACCTGCTGAAAATAACCCAAAAACAGCCCAAAAAAATACGTTATGACAAGCATTTTAAGCAACTGATGACGGCAAGTTTTGTCATCACTTTCCTCCAAATCGTCTTGGGCACCCGTGTTCGGCAATTTGTCGATACCCAGGTAGATCTCTTTGGCTATGATATGCCGGCAAAATGGCTGGCAGACCCCAACTGGGCATTTTTTGTACACCGTGAATTTTCTATTATTATTCTTGTGCTCAATGCTTATCTGTGGTGGAGAAACAAAAAAATGAAACTCGGCCATCAAAATATGAACCGCATTATGGGTCTTATCTTGATAGAAATTGTCATTGGAATTGCGATGTATTATTTTGATTTTCCATTTTTATCACAACCTTTGCACTTGTTGATAGCCTTGTTGCTGTTTACCGCTCAATTTTATGTGGTCCTGCACCTCGGCAAGTCGCAGTCCAAAATGATTGTTACGCCTTAACCCAAAAACAAACCTCATGATTTATAGATTTCGCATAGTTTTAGACACCTTGGACGATGTATTTAGAGACATTGAAATCAAAGCCGAAAGCACCTTGGAAGATTTGCACAACGCCATTATTCAGGCTTTTGAATTTGAAGGACACGAAATGGCTTCTTTCTACCTCAGCGATGAAGATTGGAACCAAGGGGAAGAGATTGTCCTCTTTGATATGAGCGGCGGACAAGAATCCATTCGCGTGATGAATGAAACGACTTTAAACAGTGTGTTTTCCAAAGACAACACCAAAATGATCTACGTCTATGACTTTTTGGATATGTGGACTTTCTATGTAGAATTGGCCGATATCACAGAAGAAAAAAGCGGACAAACTTATCCCAATTTGATGTATTCTCATGGCATGATGCCCGAAAACCCACCCGATAAAAAATTTGAAAGCGAAGCCGATGATGAATTTAAAACAGGTTTCGACAAGGATATTGATTTTGAAAATTTAGATGACCTGGATTTTGACCAGTGGAATTGACGCTCCAAAGCAAACGCTGTTAGAAAATTACAACAACAAAACGAAGCGCACTACCGCTTTTCGCTTTCTTATGCCAAAATCGTTTGTGGATTGCGCTTGAATTTGGTTACTCCCTGATAATAATCAAGTGCGCTTTAACGCCGGTGGCCAAGTTCCATTGGCTGTGGGTTAGCGTAGTTCCTCCGGCAGCTTCCACCTTAAAATCGGCGGTATTGGGTCCTGAGGCTCCTTGGTTGAGGGCTTGAAATTCGATTTTTGTAAAGCTTTTGTCCAGATCTACATAAATACTGTGATAGGATCCCAAAAGGGTGACATTGTGTGCCACTACCTCACCATTAACAATAATATCAACCCGATCTCCATCGACCACTTGTGCATCGCGCCAGCTGATCTTAACAAAATCTGAAGTGGTGTAATAACGCCCCAAATCCTGAGGTTTTGTATAGGCTTCTTTGGCCTTCCCCTCCTCTTTGTTAAGATAATCGGGCGTATATTCTATGGTTCTTCTTACAAATTCATTTTTTTGCAGCATATTTACCTTGTCGGGCTCCGTTTCTACCTTAAAAGAATATTCCTTAGGCTTGCCAATCAACGACAGATTGGTGGAATGACCGGACGAGAAACTCCGCCCAATAGCCTTTCCGCTTTTCATGGAATGAGTGCTTTTATCGCTTTCACGACCTATGTATTTGCCCGAAGAATCATCCGCATCATCAAGCTGGGCAAATGCAGTAGTGCACCACAATAAGGAAATGATGATTAGCAAGTATCTCATAAGAAAAAACATTTAGCAATCGACTCGTCAAATTCGGTGCAAAAAATTTGCCACAATTCAAAAATACACAAATCTCCACAGGTGAATGAAGATTTTTCAAAACTATAACAGAGTATAAAAAGTGATGACGAACTTCCTTCTGTCCCTCTTTTTTAAGATTTAATTGCCCTCAACATCTCCCTTTTTCCGGGCGGACCGGGCAATCTTTCTACCTTAAAACCAATACTTTCTAAAGTTCTGCGCACACTTCCCTTTGCAGAATAGGTAACCAAAACTCCATTTTTTTGAAGGGCATCGTGCATGTTTTCAAAAACACTTTCTGTCCACAACTCAGGTTGCACTCGAGGACCAAAGGCATCAAAATAAATCAGATTAAACGCATTATTTTTGCTAAAATCCCTAAAATCCTGTTGTTTTTTTTGAAGTCTGAACCTTGGATTAACCGTTGAAAAACTTCCCCATTCCAGCTGATGCAGCTGCTTATACAACGCATCGGCTCGTTCGTAATTCAATTGCTTGGGGTAATTCAATTGGCAACAGTCTTTCCAAGTAAGCGGATAGGCTTCCAAGGCGGTATAGCTAATCTTTATCTTTTTTTCAAGAGCAAAAATGGCGGTCAGCAATGCATTCAACCCCGTTCCGAATCCGATTTCTAAAACCGCAATTTCAGCCTGTTTATGCACTGTCGTTACCGCCGCCAATCCTTTATCGAGGAAAACATATTCTGCTTCTTGAATAGCACCGTGTTTAGAATGATATTGTTCATTCCATTCGGGCAATTTTATGCTGTGTGAACCGTCTTGGGTCACAAAAATTTCTCGTTTCATAGTTTGTTTTTTTCACTCCTACAAAGTTAGGTTTTACGCTTTAATTGAAAAGCGAGCAGAAATAAAAATCAGATCTTGCAATCCAATGATTAAGACAATCAGCAACTTAGTGTAAATTTTATAAAAATTATCATTCTTTTCGTAATTTTTAGGTTCATTTTTTTTATCTTGGGGCTCCAACTTTTGAGCAAGCATGATGAATGACGCACCTATGAAGCCGGCACCTTGTTTCTTGTTCAACCTTAAAAACAATATTGAATGTATTCTATTGATGACTTTTTAATTACAAAAACAGACCACTCTCGATTATCCCAAATAGATTTAGACGATCCCGGTTTTGGAAAATTCTATTCCGACCACATGTTAATTTGCGATTATAAAGATGGCGAATGGCAAAAACCGGAAATCAAACCTTACGGTCCGATGCAATTGGATCCCGCTTCAAAAATCTTCCACTACGGGCAGAGTATTTTTGAAGGAATGAAAGCTTTTAAAGATGACCAAGATAAAGTGTGGCTATTTCGCCCCGATCAAAATTTTGAACGGTTCAATAAATCGTGTAAGCGGATGTGTATGCCCGAATTTCCGAAAGCTTACTTTTTTGGTGCGTTAAACATCTTAACCGACTTAGACCGAGACTGGATTGTTAACAAAGATGGCTACTCGCTTTATATTCGGCCTTTTGCCATGGGGATAGAAAACCAAGTGGCCGCTGCGCCCTCCACCGAATATCGCGTTTGTATTATCACCAGTCCGGTAAAGGCTTATTATGCCGATGGAGATCGCGGTCTCAAGGTATTGGTTCAAGACAAGTTCAGCCGCTCTGCCGATGGCGGGGTAGGTTTTGTAAAAGCCGGCGGAAATTATGGTTCTTCTTTTTACCCCACGGAATTGGCCAAAGAAAAAGGCTATCAACAAATTATATGGACCGATTCCAACAGCCATGAATACATGGAAGAAGCCGGAACCATGAACGTATTCTTTCGTATTAACGACACGCTAATTACAGCCCCCACCAACGATCGTATTCTCGATGGGGTAACCCGAAAAAGTCTTATCCAATTGGCCAAAGATAAAGGCATCGCCGTGGAAGTACGACGAATCAAAGTGCAAGAAATCCTCGATGCCGTTAAAGAAGGTACGCTTAAAGAAATTTTTGGTGCCGGAACTGCGGCAACGGTAGTTAAATTTAAAGGTTTTGGCTACAAAGAAGCTTACCATGAGTTGCCCGAAGTGGAAGGAGAATATGGCGCAAAATTAAAAGCTGCCTTGCAAGACATTCAGTATCACCGATCTGAAGACGATCACGGTTGGCTGTACGCTCCCAAACATTAATGGCAGATGGTCTAAAGATTTGACCAAACCAAAAAACGCTTCATTTTGTATCGAGAACGGGGGCGTGAGAGGTTCAACGACAGGGAGGTCTCGACTGCGCTCGACCTGACAGGAAAGGGACAATCTGAACAAGCGAACATCATCGCTCAACACAAATTCTTCGCTCCGTGCCTCCGCTTGTCATTCTGAAAAATGCTGACAGAGAAAAAAATTATTCAGCATCCCCTGTTCAGCCTAATACCGAGAGACCAGTCTGGGAGTCCGCAACATTTATATTTCGGGGCATTATATTAAATAATGTCCCGTTTTTTTGTAAATTGAATTATTGCTTGGATTCCTCCCAAAACACCTCCATTTCTTCAAGGCTCATCTCTTTTAACGACCGCTTGTTTTCCCTCGCTTTTTCTTCGAGGTATTGAAAGCGTTTGATGAATTTTTTATTGGTACGCTCCAAAGCATTCTCAGGGTTAACTTTTAAAAACCGCGCATAATTGACCAAGGAGAATAGTACATCCCCAAATTCGGCTTCAATCTTATCGCGGTTTTGACAGCGAATTTCGTGTTTCAATTCACCCAGTTCTTCTGCTACTTTTTCATAAACCTGCTCGGGGTTTTCCCAGTCAAAACCCACCCCGGCCACTTTTTCTTGAATCCGATCGGCTTTTACCATGGCGGGAAGAGATTTTGGAACTCCCTGTAAAACACTTCTTCGTCCTTCTTTTTTCAATTTCAAGTTCTCCCAATTCTTTTTGACTTCCTCCTCATCTTTCACCTCCACATCACCATAAATATGAGGATGCCGATCGATGAGTTTGTCACAAATTCCGTTGGCGACATCGGCTATGTCAAAAGCTTGTTTCTCGCTGCCTATCTTACTGTAAAAAACAATGTGCAACAACAAGTCTCCCAGTTCTTTTTTCACTTCACCCAAATCCTCTTCAAGAATCGCATCGCCCAGTTCATAAGTTTCTTCAATAGTCAAATGCCGCAAACTCTCCAAGGTTTGCTTGCGATCCCAAGGACATTTTTCACGCAAATCGTCCATAATATTCAGCAGGCGTTCAAAGGCCTGAAGTTGTGCAGCTCTATCGTTCATTCGTTTTACTTTTTGGGGTTCTATTATCTTTTTAGCGTTACTTCTCCGCTATTCTGTTTCTTGACATTTCGCTCAATTTCGGGCATGTTTAAACCGCCTGTGCGTCCACAAATAGTATTCGGGTTTTTGTCGAATTTGCGCTTCTAAAAGATCAAAATATTTTTCGGTAAATTGAAAACCTTCCCCTTCACCCGGGTTATCGGAAAGCGGAACAAACTCTGCTTCATAATACCCGCGTTTTACTTTTTCAATCTTTAGGTAAGTCATCGAGAAATCGAGCTTTTTGGCCATTTTTTCACTGCCGACAAAAACCGGTACTTCGTGTCCCAAAAAATCGAGCCAATAATTCAATTTTTTAAGCCTTGGAGATTGATCAGAAATCATTCCGTAAAATGCCCGCATTCCCGACACTTTATCCCTAAGCATCTGATCGGTCACCTCATTTTTATCGATTAAATAAAGGCCGAATTTCCCTCGGGAATCATGAATAAGTTTATCGAAATATTCATTTTTTATTTTTTTATAAATTCCATACGCCTTATAAGTCATGCCCTGCAATTGCAATGAGATGACCCATTCATAGCTGCTGTAGTGCCCCAGCATGATGACACAGCTTTTCTCCAAGGACTCCAAACGCTTCAATTCCTCGGGGTTTTTAAGGACAAAACGCTTTTTCAATTCCCGTTCAGAAATGCCCAAGGTTTTGATCATCTCAAGGAAAATGTCACAAAAATGGTGATAAAATTTCTTTCTGATTTGTTTGATTTCTCCGATGGATTTTTCGGGAAAAGCCAATTTGAGGTTGTGTTGCACTACCTTTTTCCGGTAACCGATAATATAGAAAACGAGAAGAAACACAAAGTCGGAGAAAGCATAAAAAAGGCGATAAGGCAGCTTTGAGATTCCCCACAAAAGCGGATAAGCAATCCAAAAAAGTAATTTCTTCATCAAGTTTGTATTTTTTCCGCAGGCCATCAGCGACAAAAGAACAAAACCGGAGGGTCCGGAGGGTTCCTTTTAATTTGGCTTTACGGTACCACAAAGATATGGTATATTTGGCATTCATCAAACAGACGCTATGGGCGGATTATCAATAACCACAATTGTCGTTATCGGTTTAAATGCACTTATTTCCTGGAAAGGCTTCAATGACCGAGGTTTTTTTGACAAGTTTAAATTTAGGGTAGGTGCAATCAGAAACGGCCAACAGCTTCGCATTTTAAGTTCAGGTTTTTTACACGTCGACACCACCCACCTGTTTGTCAATATGCTCACGCTCTATTTTTTTGCCGATGTGGTCATCAAAACCATGGGAACGGTGTCCTTTGTAATCATCTATTTGGGCAGTCTTGTTTTGGGTAATCTTTTTTCGCTCTTTTTTCACAAAGAAGAACCGATGTACACCGCCGTAGGAGCCAGTGGCGCGGTCATGGGCATTCTCTATTCGGCCATTTTGCTCTATCCCGATATGATGCTCGGGCTGTTTTTCATTATCCCGATACCGGCTTATCTTTTTGGAATCGGTTACCTGCTCTACTCTATTTACGGAATGAAAAAACGCATCGGAAACATTGGCCATGACGCTCATTTTGGCGGTGCAATGGGAGGGTATTTTATCACCCTGATCATGGCGCCGGGATTGCTTCAAAGTCACACCCTGATGGTAGGCCTTTTGGCCATTCCGTTGGTCATTCTTTTTATTGTTCAAAAAATGGGAAAATTGTAGACTTTTATCAATAGGAAGATGGAAGATTTCTTCAAGAAGATTTTATTTTCTGTACAATAAGTTTTGCCGTCTGCTCGCTGGCCCCCACTCCGCCGAGTTTCTGTTTTAAAGCCTTATAATCTTCAAACAGTTGTTGACGTTTTTTATCGGTAAGAATCTTTTCGAGCTCTCGTTTGAGATGAGCAGCCGTAAATTCCTGCTGAATCAGCTCTTTAACCACTTCTCGATTCATGATGAGATTGACCAGTGAAATATAGTTGAGGGTAATCACATTTTTGGCAATGAGATAGGAGATATAATTCCCCTTATAACAAACCACTTCAGGCACTTCAAACAAGGCGGTTTCAAGGGTAGCCGTTCCGGAGGTCACCAATGCTGCATGGGCCACACTGAGCAGGTCATAGGTGGCATCCATCACCAAATCGACATTGTCTTTTTTGATAAAAGGATGGTAAAAATCGGCATCTTGGCTCGGTGCTCCGGCAATGACAAATTGATAGCTCGGAAATTGCTCCGGCATCTCGAGCATGGTGTGCAACATTTTGGTGATTTCTTGATGCCGACTTCCCGGTAATAAAGCAATGATGGGTTTGTCTTTTAAGTGATGCCGTGCAATAAAATCTTCCCGACTGAGTGCTTGTCGATTTTCAAGGGCATCGAGTAAGGGATGGCCTACAAAATGTACCGGATAATTGTGTTTTTCTTCATAAAATTCTTTTTCGAACGGCAAGATGACATACATTTCATCCACATCGCGTTTTACGGCTTTGATTCGGTTTTCTTTCCAAGCCCACAACTGTGGCGAGATATAATAATGAGTGCGATAACCTTGTTGTTTGGCCCATTTAGCAATGCGAAAATTAAATCCGGGATAATCAATAAATATCAATACATCGGGATTGAACTCGTCAATATCGCGTTTACAAGTTTTGATATTTTTAAAAATAGTGCGCAAGTTGGCCACCACCTCAAAAAAACCCATAAAAGCCAACTCCCGATAATGTTTGACCAGTTTGCCGCCCACCTCCGCCATCAAGTCGCCTCCCCAAAAGCGAAAATCGGCTTCGGGGTCTTCTTTTTTCAGGGATTTCATCAAGTTAGAAGCGTGTAAATCACCTGAAGCTTCACCGGCAATAAGGTAGTATTTCATGGCATTAGCATATCGTATTCAACAAAGATAACGGCTTGCTCTTAAAAGCTGAGGTTTTCAAAAAAGCCTTTGACCAGAAATCCTAAAACAACAATAGCAGCGGCAATCACCGCAAACAAAACACCCCGTACGCGGTAGTATTGTCCTTTTTTCAAGAAGACAAAAAAGGCCAAAAAATCCATAATAGCCCCCAAACCAACAACGCTGGTAAAGAATCCTCTTTCAAGACTGATTTTTAAAAATTTTATCACGCCCATATCCGAAACGATATTGATATAAAAGTACATCCCGGCCAAGTTACAGGCAATGGTGACCAAAAATCCGATTAATATTTCTTTGGCTATTTTTTTACGCATCTAATTTCCAGGATTTTAATTCGTCCAACACCGCATGAGCCGTCAAATCGAATTGGATAGGGACAATAGAGACATAGCCGTTTTCCAATGCACTTTCATCAGTATCCTCCCCTACATCATCATTTATAAATTCACCAACAGGCCAATAATAATCCCGTCCGCGGGGATTGGTTCGCTTATCAAATTTTTCAACCCAATGGGCCTTGGACTGCCGGCAAATTTTCATGCCTTTGATTTCCTCTTTTGGAAGTTTGGGGAAATTGACATTTAAAACCACATTGGCCGGCAAGCCGTTTTTAAGTACTTGTTTAGCGAGGGTCTTGACATAAGAAGAAGTAGGTTCAAAATCGGCTTCCATTCTATAGTCCAACAAAGAGAATCCAATAGCGGGAATACCCACGGTACCGGCTTCTACAGCAGCGCTCATGGTTCCGGAATAGATCACATTGATGGCCGAATTGGAACCGTGGTTGATGCCACTCACACACAGGTCGGGCTTTCGAGGCAATATGCGTCGATGGGCAATTTTTACACAATCTGCCGGGGTTCCCGAGCAGCTGTACTCTTTATGAGATTCATTTTTACGCAATTTTACCGGATCGCAATACAAATGATTTTCTACCGTAATGGCGTGCCCCATACCACTTTGAGGGCTGTCGGGCGCTACGACAACCACCTCGCCGATTTCTTTCATTAATTTGATGAGATGTCGAATACCCGGAGCCGTAATCCCATCGTCATTGGTCACTAAAATTAAAGGTTTTTTTGAAGTCATATACTTTTTATTAGCCACAAAAATAAGCAATAAAAAGAAAGCCCATGTTAAGGGAACATAAACTTATGAAATGATAGCGAGAAGATTATTCATCGCGAACAAACCTCTCCAATCAGTCGACCTTAAAATTTTAGGCGATAGATATCGCTAATGGCATCTTTTCCATTAATATCGACTTCCAGATCATTGATTAAGCCGGTTTCCAAATTATAGACCCAACCGTGAATGGTCAAATCATGACCTTCCTCCCAAGCTTTTTGCACAATAGTCGTAGTGGCCATATTGTACACTTGTTCTTTTACATTGAGTTCTACACAGCGGTCATAGCGTTCTTTGGGGTCAGTAATACTTTTAATTTCCTTTTCATGTAAGCGAAACACATCTTTGATATGTCCGAGCCAGTTATCGACCAAGCCTACTTCTTTACTGTCCATAGCAGCTTTTATGCCCCCACATCCATAGTGCCCGCAGACGATAATATGAGGAATATTCAAGACCGCTACAGCATATTCCAGCACACTGAGCATATCGATATCAGAATGCACGACCATATTGGCAATATTGCGCTGTACAAAGAGTTCTCCCGCATCTGCTCCAATAATGTCGTTTAAGGGGACACGACTATCTCCACAGCCCAAAATAAAAGCTTGTGGTGATTGCCCTTTGGCCAAATCCTTAAAGAAGTTGGGATTGGATTTGGTCTTCTTTTCAACCCATTTTTTGTTGTTCTCTTTTAATTTATTGTAAAATGCTACATTCATGGAAATAAAATTTTAGCAAATGTAAGCCTCAAACTTCATTTTATTCGCTAAGTCTTCAACTTTATCCATAAAAAAAACCTCAAAGCAGCTTTTTATGGCCGTCTTTGAGGTTTATTTTCGTAAAAATAAATTTACACGTGCTTTTTAAGCCTGTCCGGTGGGCCCAAAATTCATGGGAATATTGGGTTTGTCATTTTCTTTAATTTTACCGTGCTGGCTCTCATACCGTGCAATGTTATCGCCCATGGCTTTGAGGAATCGTTTGGCGTGCTGTGGCGTCAAAATAATGCGTGAACGTACTTTGCTTTTAGGCGCTCCCGGCATGATATTGACAAAGTCTACCACAAATTCAGAAGGCGAATGATTGACAATAGCCAGGTTGCTATATTGCCCCTGAGCGGTTTCTTCGTCAATCTCTATATTGAGCTTTTTTTGGTTCTTATTTTGATTTTGATCACTCATATGCTCGTTTTTTTAGTGTTATCAGGCAATCTCTATAAAAAAGGAAGTCCGTATGATTCATACGAACTTCCTTAATTTTGATTAATTGAGATTAACTTCTTGTTTTTTCTCCATCATTTCGTCAAATTCTTCTTTAGAGCCCACGATAAGGTCTTCATATTCCCGCAGTCCTGTACCGGCCGGGATTCTATGACCAACAATAACGTTTTCTTTAAGCCCTTGAAGCGTATCAACTTTACCGCTTACGGCTGCTTCATTAAGCACCTTAGTGGTCTCCTGGAAGGAAGCCGCAGAGATAAAGGATTTGGTTTGCAGAGAAGCTCTGGTAATACCCTGTAAGATTGGTTTTGCCGTGGCCGGTTCGGCGTCACGTGCTTCTGCCAATTTCTTATCTTCACGGCGAAGGATGGAATTTTCGTCTCGCAATTCATGTGCCGAAACAATTTGACCCGGTTTCAGGTTTTCACTGTCTCCGGCATCTTCCACTACCTTCATTCCGTAGATATTATCATTTTCTTCGATGAAGTCATTGCGGTGTACCAATTGGTTTTCTAAGAAGATGGTATCTCCCGGATCTTGAATCTTCACCTTTCTCATCATTTGACGAACTACTACTTCAAAGTGTTTGTCATTAATTTTCACACCTTGCAGACGGTAAACCTCTTGTACTTCATTAACCAAGTATTGTTGTACCGCACTCGGTCCTTCAATATCAAGAATGTCTTTAGGAGTAATTGCGCCATCAGACAACGGCATTCCGGCACGGACGTAATCATTTTCCTGTACCAAAATTTGGTTAGAGAGTTTTACCAAGTATTTCTTGATATCTCCAAACTTAGATTCAACGATAATCTCCTGATTTCCACGCTTAATTTTACCGAAAGAAACCACCCCATCAATCTCACTAACTACAGCCGGATTGGAAGGGTTACGTGCTTCAAACAGCTCTGTAACACGTGGCAGACCACCGGTAATATCTCCCGCTTTGGAAGATTTTCTTGGAATTTTGACCAAAGTCTTACCGGCTTTGATCTCTTCTTCGTCATCCACCATCAAGTGAGCTCCCACCGGCAAGTTGTAGGAACGGATAACTTCTCCGTTTTTATCCTCAATACGCAAAATGGGAACTTTCTTTCTTCGTTTTTTCTTAGACTGTATCACTACTTTTTCTTGGAAACCGGTTTGCTCATCGGTCTCTACTTCATAAGTAGCGCCTTCTTTCAAGTTTTTAAATTTGACCACTCCGCCAAATTCTGAGATAATCACCCCATTGTAGGGATCCCACTGGCAGATGACATCTCCTTTTTTAACTTTTTTACCAGACTTGATAAACAACTGAGAACCATAAGGAATAACTGCTTGGCTCAAGACCAACTCAGTTTTGGAATCGATGATTTTCACTTCTGAGGTTCGAGAAATGACGATTTCGGCCGGTTTGCCTTCATCATCCTCTCCCTTAACCGTTTTGAGGTCGTCGATTTCTATGGTACCATCAAATTTGGCGACTACTTGATTTTCCTCTGAGATGTTTCCGGCAATACCGCCCACGTGGAAGGTTCTCAAGGTAAGCTGCGTTCCGGGTTCTCCAATAGATTGCGCAGCCACTACTCCTACAGCTTCACCTTTTTGTACCGCTTTATCGGTAGCCAGGTTACGTCCATAGCATTTGGAACAGATTCCGCGTTTGGCTTCACAGGTCAATGGCGAGCGAACTTCAACACTATCCAAAGCAGAGGCTTCAATTTTCTCGACCAATTCTTCATTCAACTCTTCGCCGGCTTTGGCAATCAATTCATCACTCACCGGATCTATCACATCATTTAGAGCGGTACGTCCCATGATTCGTTCACCAAGAGTTTGCACCACTTCATCATTTTTCTTTAAGGCTTCAATCTTTATTCCTCGCAGGGTTCCACAATCTTCCTCGCGAATAATCACGTCTTGTGACACGTCTACCAAACGTCTGGTCAAATAACCGGCATCGGCAGTTTTTAACGCTGTATCGGCCAATCCTTTACGGGCACCGTGACAAGAAATAAAATATTCTAAAATAGAAAGCCCTTCCTTAAAGTTGGAAAGAATCGGGTTTTCAATAATATCACCACCCCCGGCGTTAGATTTTTTAGGTTTGGCCATCAATCCACGCATTCCGGTAAGCTGACGAATTTGTTCTTTAGAACCTCGAGCTCCGGAATCCAACATCATGTACACCGAGTTAAAGCCTTGTTTATCGTCTGTAATCCGCTTCATGGCCAATTCGGTCAAATCGGCATTGGTTGCCGTCCACACGTCAATAACCTGATTGTAACGCTCGTTATTGGTAATCAATCCCATATTGTAGTTGCCTACAATATTTTCTACTTTTTCGTTGGCTTCCTTTACCATGCCTTCCTTTTCCTTCGGAATAATAATATCTCCAAGCGAGAAAGACAAACCTCCGCGGAAAGCGCGGTCATATCCTAAGTTTTTAATGTCGTTCAAGAATTTTCCGGTGCGGGGCACATTGGTAGCTTTCAAAACACGACCAATAATATCACGCAAAGTCTTTTTAGTCAACACTTCGTTAATATACCCTACTTCTTCTGGCACTACTTCGTTGAACAATACACGCCCCACCGTAGTTTCAATAATTTTTGTGACAGGTGCTCCATTTTCACCCCTATCGCGGGTACGTACTTTAATAGAGCTGTTGAGGTCGACTTTGTTTTCGTTGTAGGCAATATTGACCTCTTCGGGGGAGTAAAAAACTTGCCCTTCCCCTTTCATCTTATGATCTTTGGTAGATTTTCGGGGTTTTGTCATATAATAAAGTCCCAAGACCATATCCTGTGACGGTACGGTAATAGGAGAACCATTGGCAGGGTTAAGAATGTTGTGAGAGGCGAGCATCAACAGCTGTGCCTCCAAAATAGCCTCGGGTCCTAAGGGCAAGTGTACTGCCATTTGGTCCCCATCAAAGTCGGCGTTAAATGCCGTACAGGCCAAGGGGTGTAACTGAATTGCCTTTCCCTCAATCATCTTGGGCTGAAAGGCTTGGATTCCCAAACGGTGCAAGGTAGGCGCACGGTTGAGCAATACCGGGTGTCCTTTCATTACATTTTCAAGGATGTCCCAAACAACCGGTTCTCTTTTGTCAATAATTTTTTTAGCCGATTTCACGGTTTTCACAATCCCTCGTTCAATCAATTTTCTAATGACAAAAGGCTTGTAGAGTTCGGCTGCCATATTTTTAGGCAATCCACATTCGTGCAACTCCATTTCGGGGCCGACCACGATTACAGAACGTCCGGAATAATCCACTCGTTTACCGAGCAAGTTTTGACGGAAGCGTCCTTGTTTACCTTTCAAGGAATCAGAAAGTGATTTTAAAGGTCTATTGCTGTCTGTTTTTACGGCAGAAGATTTTCGGGTGTTGTCAAATAGCGAATCCACAGATTCCTGCAGCATACGTTTTTCATTACGCAAAATGACCTCCGGCGCTTTAATTTCCACCAAGCGCTTCAAACGGTTGTTTCGAATAATAACCCGACGATAAAGGTCGTTCAGGTCTGAAGTAGCGAAACGCCCGCCGTCAAGCGGCACTAAGGGACGCAATTCGGGGGGGATAACGGGAATGGCTTTTAAGATCATCCACTCCGGTTTGTTTTCTTTACGCAAATTGGCATCACGAAGTGCCTCTACTACCTGCAAGCGTTTTAAGGCTTCGGTTTTTCGCTGTTTAGAAGTTTCGTTATTGGCCTTATCTCTCAATTCATAAGAGAGTTCGTCCAAATCCAATCGCTGTAAAATATCAATCAGGCACTCTGCCCCCATTTTTGCGATAAACTTATTGGGGTCGGAATCTTCCAGATATGCATTTTCTTTTGGAAGTCTTTCCAATACGTCGAGGTATTCCTCTTCGGTTAGGAAGTCCATTTTTTTCAAAGGCTCGCCTTCTTCGTCTTTGGCTTCTCCGGGTTGAACGACTACATAGCGTTCATAATAAATAATCATGTCCAGTTTTTTGGACGGAATTCCGAGTAAATAACCAATTTTATTGGGCAAAGAACGGAAGTACCATATATGCGCTACGGGCACCACCAAATTGATGTGACCTACCCGGTCGCGGCGTACTTTTTTCTCTGTGACTTCTACCCCGCAACGGTCACAAACGATACCTTTATAGCGAATGCGTTTATATTTTCCACAGGCACATTCATAGTCTTTTACCGGCCCAAAAATACGCTCACAAAACAAACCATCACGTTCGGGTTTGTGGGTACGGTAATTTATGGTTTCGGGTTTTAGGACTTCGCCTCTGGATTCTGCAAGGATGGCTTCGGGGGAGGCCAAACCAATTGCAATTTTATTAAATTTCTTTTGAGAATTCTTATTATGATATGCTGCCATAATAATTTGTACTAAAGAGTTTACTTTTATTTACCATTCATTTCGTTATCCGGAGGTAAATATTTTCCGGACATAGGGCTTTTATTCCTCCAATTGAATATCGAGAGCAAGTCCTTTGAGTTCGTGCATCAACACATTAAACGATTCGGGCAATCCGGGTTCCGGCATGGGATCCCCTTTAACGATTGCTTCGTATGTTTTGGCTCTACCGACAACATCATCAGACTTCACGGTCAAAATTTCACGAAGTGTACTCGAAGCGCCATAAGCTTCCAGTGCCCATACCTCCATCTCACCAAAACGCTGTCCTCCAAATTGGGCTTTACCTCCCAAAGGCTGTTGCGTAATGAGCGAGTAGGGACCAATAGATCGTGCGTGCATTTTATCATCAATCAAGTGGCCGAGTTTGAGCATATAAATCACCCCAACAGTTGCGGGTTGATCAAAACGCTCTCCGGTGCCTCCGTCATAGAGATGGGTGTGTCCATATCTCGGGATTCCGGCTTTCTCGGTATACTCATCAATATCATCCAATTGCGCACCATCAAAGATGGGGGTTGCATATTTCTGATTTAACTTTTCACCGGCCCAGCCCAAAACGGTTTCATAAATCTGACCGATATTCATTCGGGAAGGTACCCCCAAGGGGTTCAACACAATGTCAACCGGGGTACCGTCTTCGAGGAACGGCATGTCTTCTTCGCGAACGATACGAGCCACAATACCTTTGTTACCGTGACGACCGGCCATTTTATCCCCTACTTTCAGCTTGCGTTTTTTGGCAATATAAACCTTGGCCAGCTTAATGATTCCTGAAGGCAATTCATCTCCTACGGTAATGGTAAATTTATCGCGGCGCAAATTACCTTGCAATTCATTTTCCTTGATCTTATAGTTGTGAATCAGGTCAGCAATTTGCTCGTTTAGCTTCTTACTGGTGGTCCACTTCCCTTTGGTCAAGTGGGTATAATCTTCAACAGAATTCAACATTTTAAGGGTAAACTTTTTCCCTTTGGGCAAAATGTCTTCTCCTAAATCATTTCTCACTCCTTGGGCGGTTTTTCCGCCGGCAATAGAGAATATTTTCTCTACCAATCTCGATTTTAAGGCTTCAAATTTTTCTTCATATTCTGCCTCGAGCTTAGCAATCTTCTCTTTGTCTTTGGCGCGTTCACGTTTGTTTTTAATGGCGCGCGAAAAGAGTTTTTTGTCAATCACCACTCCGTTTAACGAAGGAGAAGCTTTGAGGGAAGCGTCTTTTACATCGCCGGCTTTATCTCCAAAGATAGCGCGAAGTAGTTTTTCTTCCGGAGTAGGATCGCTTTCTCCTTTCGGAGTGATTTTTCCAATAAGAATATCCCCCGGTTTTACTTCGGCGCCTACGCGAATCATTCCATTTTCGTCCAAATCCTTGGTCGCTTCTTCAGAAACGTTGGGAATATCACTGGTCAGTTCTTCATTTCCAAGTTTGGTATCCCTAACTTGTAAGGAATATTCATCAATATGAATCGAGGTAAAGAGGTCATCTCGAACTACTCTTTCCGAGATTACAATCGCATCCTCAAAGTTGTATCCTTTCCAAGGCATGAAGGCTACTTTCATGTTTCTACCCAAGGCCAACTCACCATTTTGGGTAGCATAACCTTCACACAGCACTTGGTTTTTCTTTACCCGATCGCCCACACGGACAATAGGTTTAAGGTTAACCGAAGTTCCTTGGTTGGTTTTTCTAAACTTGGTTAATTCATATACTTTCTCATCGGGATCAAAGCTGACCAAACGCTCTTCATCAGTACGGTCATATTTGATGATGATTTTTTGGGCATCTACATATTCTACCGTTCCATCTCCCTCGGCATTCATCAAAATACGTGAGTCAGAGGCTACGCGACGTTCCAATCCGGTTCCGACAATTGGGGCATCCACCCGCAATAAAGGTACGGCTTGACGCATCATGTTGGACCCCATCAAGGCACGGTTGGCATCATCATTTTCCAAGAAAGGAATCAAGGAAGCCGAGATGGATGAAATTTGATTGGGGGCCACATCTGAATAATTTAATTCATCGGGGCTCACCACAGGGAAGTCGCCTTCCATTCGGGCGATGGTTCTTTCTCCTTCAATTTTATCGTCATCTCCCAAAGGTACATTGGCCTGTCCAATGAGCATATCTTCCTCCTCTTCGGCAGAGAGATATAGTTCATTAGAGAAATCTACTTTTCCGTCTTCTACTTTGTGATAAGGCGTTTCAATAAAGCCCATGCTGTTGACCTTGGCATATACCGCCAAAGAAGAGATCAATCCAATATTGGGGCCTTCCGGAGTTTCAATGGGGCACAAACGACCATAGTGGGTATAGTGAACGTCTCGCACTTCAAAACCAGCGCGTTCACGTGACAACCCACCCGGTCCAAGCGCAGAAAGTCGTCGTTTATGAGTAATTTCAGCTAATGGATTGGTTTGGTCCATAAACTGAGAGAGCTGGTTGGTACCAAAGAAAGAGTTAATAACTGAAGACAGGGTCTTGGCATTAATCAAATCAATGGGGGTAAACACCTCATTGTCTCTAACGTTCATGCGTTCGCGAATGGTTCTGGCCATTCGAGCCAAGCCGACTCCAAATTGCTGAGACAACTGCTCTCCTACAGTTCGCACACGACGATTAGACAAGTGATCAATATCATCAACTTCTGCTTTAGAGTTGATCAATTCGATTAAATACTTGATAATGGTGATGATATCTTCCTTGGTCAACACTTGTTGATCCATAGGGATATCCAAGCCTAATTTTTTATTCATTCGATAACGTCCTACTTCTCCGAGGCTGTATCGTTGTTCAGAGAAAAAGAGTTTATCGATGATGCCGCGAGCCGTTTCTTCGTCTGGCGGCTCAGCATTACGCAATTGGCGATAGATGTGTTCAACCGCCTCTTTTTCAGAGTTGGTCGGGTCTTTTTGCAGCGTATTATAGATAATGGCATAATCGCTGTTAGAATTATCCTCTTTATGGAGCAGGATAGTTTTAGACCCGGTCTCCATAATTTCTTCAATATGTTCTTTTTGCAATTCAGTATCCCTATCGAGTATAATTTCGTTACGCTCGATAGACACCACTTCTCCGGTATCTTCATCTACAAAATCTTCATACCAGGTGTTGAGTACTCGGGCAGCCAATTTTCGTCCCAAAACGCGTTTAAGTCCGGCTTTGGATACTTTAATTTCTTCAGCGAGATTAAAGATTTCGAGAATATCTTTATCGCGTTCAAAGCCAATAGCCCGGAAGAGCGTAGTCACCGGCAATTTCTTTTTACGATCAATATAGGCATACATCACGCTGTTGATGTCGGTAGCAAACTCAATCCATGAGCCTTTAAAAGGAATAACCCTGGCAGAGTATAATTTGGTTCCGTTGGCGTGGAAAGATTGCCCAAAAAATACACCCGGTGAACGGTGCAATTGTGACACCACCACACGTTCAGCACCATTGACCACAAAGGTACCGCTTTTGGTCATATAGGGAATGGTTCCCAAGTAAACGTCTTGAACAATGGTTTCAAAATCTTCGTGTTCGGGATCGGTACAATACAATTTAAGACGTGCTTTGAGGGGCACGTTATAAGTCAATCCTCGCTCGATACATTCTTGAATAGAGTAACGGGGCGGATCTACAAAATAGTCTAAAAATTCGAGGACAAACTGATTACGGGTGTCCGTAATGGGAAAATTGTCCATAAAGGTTTGATACAACCCTTCATTTTCCCTTTTTTCAGATTTGGTTTCAAGTTGAAAAAAGTCCTGAAAAGACTTGACCTGAATATCCAAAAAGTCGGGATAATCAGGTTGTTTCTTTACCGAGGAGAACGTAATTCTTTGGGCTTGTTGTTTATCTGACATCGATGTAAGGTTTAATTTTTAAAGCACCGTCAACAAAAAGCACTTTAAAAAGTTATCTGGGGAAACTACAATAAACACAATATTAGCGACTCAAAATAAGGTTAAAACACACTTGTTTTAAAGCTTTTTTAACATTGTGATTTTAAACTAAAGCTGCATTTTTCAGTTTAGAAATGCAAATATACAAAAAAAGGTTTAGACCTTCGGTGCGCCGATGGCGTACAGAGGTCTAAACCAAAATGATATGCTTGCGTCAAGCCTATTTAAGCTCAACCTCTGCGCCAACTTCTTCCAATTGAGATTTGATGGATTCACCTTCATCTTTAGGCACAGCTTCTTTAATGGTTTCGGGAGCTCCGTCAACCAAGCCTTTAGCATCTTTCAAGCCAAGGCCGGTAATTTCTTTAACGAGCTTAACCACTTTCAACTTAGAACCTCCGGCGGCTTTAAGCACCACGTCAAATTCTGTTTTTTCTTCGGCGGCTTCTCCGTCTCCGTCACCGGCTCCTCCGGCAACAGCTACAGGCGCAGCAGCGGGTTCGATTCCGTATTCTTCTTTAAGAATATCGGCCAGTTCGTTTACTTCTTTTACGGTTAAGTTAACCAATTGTTCTGCAAAATCTTTTAAATCTGCCATTTTCTATCGTTTTAAAAAGTGTAAAAATATATATTAATTAAAAAGTGCGTACAAAATTTAACCTTCCTTTTCAGCAAGGGTTTTTAAAATTCCTGCCAATTTTCCGCCTCCGTTTTTAAGTCCGGAAATCACGTTGTTTGCAGGAGATTGCAATAGGCCGACAATGTCGCCTATAAGTTCCTCTTTAGACTTGATCTTAGACAGAGTCTCCAAGTTCTCATCGCCAATATAGACGGCTTGATCAATGAAGGCTCCTTTAAGCAGAGGTTTTTCCTCTTTCTTTCTAAATTTTTTAATGATCTTAGCAGGGGCGTTTCCCTTTTCGGCTGTCATGATGGAGGTATTGCCTTTGAGGACGGTTGGAAGGTCTCCAAAATCCTTATCTTCAATAGCCTGCATAGCACGTGCCAGCAAGGTGTTTTTAACCACCGTCAATTTTACATCGGCTTTAAAACAAGCGCGACGCAATTTGGAAGTACTCAAGGCATCCAATCCTGAAATATCAGCCAAATAGAGGGTATCAGTCTCTTGTAAGCGACCTGTAAGATCTTCTATTACTTGTGCTTTTTCTTCTCTTGTCATAATGCTTGTTTATTGCTCGGTGTAACGTTTGGTATCAATTTGAACACTGGGACTCATGGTGCTGGACATGTAAATACTGCGGATGTAAACGCCTTTGGCGGTTTGTGGTTTTAACTTGACTAAAGTAGTCAACAACTCACGAACGTTTCCGGCAATTTGGTCGGCACTAAATGAGGCTTTCCCCACAGCGGCATGAACGATACCGTTTTTTTCAACTTTAAAATCTATCTTACCTGCCTTTACATCAGCAACAGCCTTGGCTATATCCATGGTTACTGTTCCTGTTTTGGGGTTGGGCATCAATCCGCGCGGACCTAAAATACGTCCCAAGGGACCCAATTTTCCCATTACGGTAGGCATTGTTACGATTACGTCTACATCTGTCCATCCGCCCTTGATTTTTTCAAGGTATTGGTCGAGACCTACGTAATCTGCACCGGCTTCTTTGGCTTCCTCTTCCTTATCAGGAGTAACCAAAGCCAAAACCTTCACATCTTTTCCGGTTCCATTGGGCAGAGTAACTACTCCTCTTACCATTTGATTAGCTTGACGCGGATCAACATTGAGGCGCACCGCTAAATCTACCGATGGATCGAAATTGACATTAGAAATATCTTTTATAATCTGAGAAGCTTCAGCTACGGTATATGCCTTTTCAGCATCATACTTTCCTTTAAGCTCCTTCTGTTTTTTTGTTAATTTTGCCATCTTCAAATAGTTTAAATTTTAAAAAGGAGCTGTACCTTTTACATTTATACCCATGGAACGAGCCGTACCGGCTACCATTTTCATAGCAGATTCTACGGTAAATGCATTCAAATCTTGCATTTTGTCCTCTGCGATTGCTTTCACTTGATCCCAAGTAACGTTTCCATTCTTTTTAATATTGGGCTCACCTGAACCGGTCTTGATTTTAGCAGCTTTCATCAGCTGTACTGCGGCGGGAGGTGTTTTTACAACAAAGTCGAAAGACTTGTCTTTGTAAACCGTAATCACCGCCGGCAAGACTTGCCCGGCTTTGTCTTGGGTCCGTGCATTAAACTGCTTACAGAACTCCATAATATTCACCCCGGCAGCCCCTAAAGCAGGACCTACTGGTGGTGAAGGGTTGGCCGCTCCTCCACGAACTTGTAATTTGATTACCTTACTTACTTCTTTTGCCATTGTTTTAATTTTAATTTGAATTATCGGTTAACTGGAAGCATTAATGATAATCCTATAGATTATTGGCGTAACATTTAAACTTTCTCAACTTGCATATAACTGAGTTCCAAAGGAGTCTTACGGCCAAATATCTTCACCATAACCTCCAACTTCCTTTTTTCCTCATTAACTCTTTCTATGGTACCGTTAAATCCGTTAAACGGTCCGTCTACTACCTTAATGGTCTCTCCAACCGTGAAAGGGATAGCTACCTGATCTTCTTGAACAGCGAGCTCATCAACTTTACCCAACATGCGGTTGACCTCTGATTGTCTCAAGGGCACCGGATCGCCGCCTTTGGTTTCTCCTAAAAATCCAATAACGCCGTTCACTCCTTTAATTACGTGAGGAACTTCTCCCACCAAATCGGCCTGAATCATAATGTATCCGGGAAAGAAAACACGTTCTTTACTGATTTTTTTTCCTTGTCGAACCTGAATGACTTTTTCTGTGGGGACCAAAATTTGCTCCACATGACTTTCGAGGCCTTGGTAAGAGATCACTTTTTCAATTTGGTCTTTAATCTTGTTTTCTCTTCCTCCCAAGGAACGAACAACATACCATTTTTTATTACTGTCTTTACCTTCACTCATAACTTCGCCTTAGGATTTAACCCATTTAAAATATTGTTCTACCAAAGAACTAAATACGGTATCTGCCCCCCAAATGGCCAAAGCCAAAATAACGGAAAACACTAATACAGCAACGGTCCACTTTTGCGCTTCTGCATAAGTGGGCCAGGTTACATGGTTTTTTAATTCGTCATAAGATTCGGTGACATATTGTTTTAATCCGGCCATAGCTTGTCATTTAGGTGGCTTGCGCATGATTCTTTACATGCGGCTTTGTCTATATTACGAGGGCGCGTTTCGTTAGTTTTCCTTTCTCCTTATGAGAAAAGCATCCCTCTCATATCATCAGTTGAACACGAGTTGGAAGGCTCCCTTCGACTTCATCTTTTCGTTTCTGCTCAAAGATTACGCTCAGGATAAACTTCTCGCCACGTGTTTCTTTCGTTGATCGCACGGGTTGGAAGGCTCCCTTCGACTTCATCTTTTCGTTTCTGCTCAAAGATTACGCTCAGGATAAACTTCTCGCCACGTGTTTCTTTCGTTGATCGCACGGGTTGGAAGGCTCCCTTCGACTTCATCTTTTCGTTTCT
>CAZPGY010000025.1:0-28133 GCA_964586655.1 uncultured Flavobacteriaceae bacterium | reverse complement strand
CGTTAAAAATGCTCGTCATAGCTATGGCTATGCCTGTGCTTTTTGCCTTGACCTTTAAAATTTATCCTATAAATCTTTAGACTAATTAATAAATATAATTGGTATAATAACCCGAAATATTTGATAATGCGACGTTAACCCTTGGTTTTGTTTGGGCTGAGTTTGTTGTTTAACGAAAAAACAACGGCGATGAAAGGACAGATTACATAAAGCTGTTGTTGAAAGCCAGTGGTAAGAGATCAATCAGGGCATCGACTTGATAGATTTTTCCAACTTCTCCTTTAAAATAAATGGCAATGGGATGCTCCTGTTTAAATTCGTATTCTGCCAAGGCTTGCCGACAGGCTCCACAAGGAGGACTTGGATGATCGATGGTCTTGTGTGCTGATTTTACAGAAACCACCAAGGCAGTTATCGGATCTTCGGGGTACTGTGCGCCGGCATAAAAAAGCGCGGTACGTTCAGCACATAGGCCGGAAGGGTAAGCTGCATTTTCTTGGTTATTCCCGGTGACAATTTTTCCGGAGGCCAAGTGAAGAGCGGCTCCTACTCGATAATTGGAGTAGGGGGCATAGGCTTTATCTCGTGCTTTTTCTGCTTCTTGAAACAGGGTTTGAATTGCTTGTGGCAACTCCTTAAATTGATCGTAAATCTTTATTGTAGAACTGACTTTCTTTTGTTGCATGGTTTAAAGATACATCAGAAAAATCAATTTCGAGGCGTTTTATCAATTCTTATAGGTTCCACCAAAATTAAAGGCCAGACTAAAACGCAGGCTTCCTTCTAAAGGATTGCTGACGGCTTTGGAGGTAGAAAACAGGTAAGATACATTAATCTCAGCCATGGAGTAGGTAAAGCCGGCTCCCAGCGTCAGGTATTGTCGGTAGCCTTTAACGGGGCTCTCATGAAAATATCCCATGCGGAAGGCAAAGCTGTCTTTGTAACGATACTCTGCTCCTACCGCCCATTTTACTTCTTTTAATTCTTCTTTAATTCCGCCGGGCGCATCGCCAAAAGATTTGAAAATACCGGAAATGGCACTGATGTCGTCATATTGGTCAGCAGCTTCGCGTTCGGCTTGGTTTCTCTCGCTGGCATCAATTTGCCCGTTATTGTTGGCGTCAATATAATTAGGCTTCAACGGGGTGGGTACCAAGAGTTTGTCAAACTCGATATAAGCACCAATGGTGTTGTCTTGATCTAAAATAAAGTCGAAACCACCACCCAGGCTTAGTTTTGTCGGAATAAAGCTTTCCGGCCCTCCATCAGAATATTTTATTTTGGTACCGATATTGGAAATATTAAAACCCGCACGCCAACGTCCGTCGAAGTTTTCATAAGATTGCACTTCACTTCGGTAGTATCCCGAGATGTCCACGGCAAAGGTGTTGGCAGCAGAAGCATCTTCAAAAGCGGTTTGAAGCTTGAGGTCAGATCGGATATAACGCCCGGTAACCCCCATAGAGAAGGTCTCGCTCAAGCGCAGCGCATAGCTCAAATCTACGGCAAACTGGTTGGGCTTCATGGGGAAAGGAGTCGAAAGTGCATTTCGTCGAGCTTCAATTTCTCCGAGGTTGAAGTAAGTCAAACTGGCCGCAAAGGCACTGCGCTCGTTGATGCGGTTGTAGTAATTGATCTTGCCTACATTGATGTCGTTGACCAACTCTCGTAAATAAGGGACGTAAGATAAACCTACCCCTTGTTCTTTCTTGGCAAAAGCATATTTTGCCGCATTCCATTGCTGGGCATAAGTGCTGGTTGGAGTGGCTACGCCCATATCGCCCATTCCGGAAGCACGGGCATCACCGGGGACTAATAAAAAATCCAGTGCGGTGGTGATGACTCGGTCTTCGGGACCGTTGAGTTCGGTTTGCGCGATAAGGGACTGACTGAAAAAGAAAGATAGTATGGTAATTGAAAGCAGTATTTTCTTCATGGTATATTTTAATATTTGACAAATATATATTTTTTATCCAATTAAAGGATGACGAGTTTTTCGTATTTCTCTACTTTTTGATTGGTTAAGGTTGATTTAACACTCAGTTTGTACACATAAACCCCTTTTCCAATCAGGTCTCCAAAACGGTCTCGACCATTCCAGCTGATGTCACGCGACAAAAATCCTTGGGTGACAATAGTCTCTCGATGGCTCCAAACCAGTTTTCCGGATACCGTGAATACCTGAACCTGCACCTGAAGCGGCTCAAAAGGGCGGTTGTGATTAAACCAAAATTCGGTGTAATCATGAAAGGGGTTGGGGTAATTTAAAACATGGGTGATTTTTAATTTTTCATCGTCAGCAACCACAAATTGAATTTCCGCAGTACTCGAATTGTTATAAACGTCCCAAGCTTTGAAAGTGAGGGTGTGCGGTCCTTTTTCTAATTGATGCAGGTTGTATTTGACCGTCCCTTTTTGATAATTGTCGATTTCAGAGTGATAGTAGTCGTTTAGTACATAAGGGTCGGTTTGGTCTCCGTCAATATAGGCAATGATGTCATGGCCAATCCCACCAGAGGTGTTGATGCCGTGTTCATCTTCAAGTTTGGCTACTATCATGGGCGAGTCATTGGTGATTCCTCCTGATACAAAATTCTCATCGTTCATATATAACTCGATTTTTGGGCCTTTGTTGTCCTTGGGAGCGTTTTTGTTGATATCGCCTACTAAAATGGTGTTGTTGTAGCCTCTGTAGTCTTCCAATACGCCGGTTTTTTTGGAATAAAAGCTAATTCGACCTTGATCCACCGGCATTCGAATGTCTTTGGGAACTACAAATTCAACCTCAAACTTTCCGTTTTCAACAGAGGCTTTTCCCCTGAAAATTACATTTCCCAAGGTTTCAAAATCCATGATGATCAAGTTGCCGTTAAAGTCTGTAGAGCCATCATTCCCCAGCGTATGCCGCTCTATTGGTTTGTCATAAACGGTAGCGGTTAGGGTGCCTGTATAATTGCTGAGCAGGTTGCCGCCGGACGTCACTACTTGTCCTGATATTTTTACTTTGCTCAAGGCTTTTAAAGTGTCTTGTGGCTGATTTAAGGGATGCCCGTTGATGCCGGTCAGTTCAATTTTGGGTTTGGCAAAGGCAAGCTGCATGGCCGGATCGCCAAAAAAGAATACCACGCGTCTGGCACCCGAAGAAATGCTGTTTTTGGTCCGCCGCACGGCTTCTGCTACGCTGTAGCCTTGGTTGGTATAATTGAATAAAAAAGGCGCCAATTGATTGTTGAAGATGGTTCCGGTGTAAACGGGAATGGTTCTGATGGTAGATACCAGTGCTAAGGAACCGCCCTTGTCGTTTAACAGCGCCAATTCTCCCGGGGAAATTCGGAGTGGATTGTCAAATCGAGTAAACTCGCAAGTCACGGTCACAAATACGTTCATCCGGTTTTGGTTTTTCCAGTCTTTGATGCCTTCCCGGGTGACAATATATTCGCTGGCCAATCCGTTTTCGCCGCCGTGACCAAAATAGTTGACCACCGTAGCACCTACTTCAATACTGTTGGTGATGGCTTCGTTTACTTCGGGGTAACGTTGTCCGCCTGAAGTGTACACCTGCTCATAAGCATCACTGTGTATCTTTTTGATATTAATAAAAGGTTTGTGGTCAAAAATATCATCGCTAAGGGCATCCAGGGCCATTTGCAAACCCGCTCCTCCGGATCCGGAGACATCGGCATCGTCAGAAATTAAGACAAAATTATTGCGCCAAGGGCCATAGGATTCCTTGCGGTCATATTGAATGATTTTGTCGACCAGTACTTGAGCTGTTTCGGGGCTATCGGCCAAAATGCGGCCTACGGCAATATCCAGCTTATCGCTGGGAACCATGCTGCCTTCGCTGTCGCCCATCATGCCAAAAAAATCGTCGGAAGCCGTGGAAGTGTAGCGCAGGCTGTAGCTGTAAAGGCTTTCATAAGTGGGGATGATATTGTTGTTGTCTTCCAAGCGATTTTTATAATCTATGGAAGCATCCCCAAAAAGGCAGAGGTATTGCAGGCGATTAGCCGGAGAAGAGGCATTGTCATATACATATTTCACAAAATTTCGAATGGCCGAAATATCGGGCATACCCGAGTTGAATTCTTTGTAAATGTCTTTTAGCAGCACTACTTTCACACGCAGTCCATAGCTTTCTCTGCGGTGTTGAGCTAAGCGTTTGGCCTGGTTTATAAGGAATTGTGGAGCAATAATGAGGTAGTCTACATCTTGAAAACTGCCATTGGGGCCCTTGAAAATGGTTCCCTTTAAATTGATGTTGTCTACTCGGGTGCGATCAGCTATACTCGGCGTGTAATAATCAGACGGGCTGATGGCAATGTAGTGGCGTTCTTCTCCTAACAAAGCCTTGAACTCGATCTGATTACTTTGGTTGTCACCAACCATGCGGCTTATTTGATAGGGATTGGTGATGTCCCAAATTTGAGAAATGTCGGCCGTGTTTTCAAGATGATATTTTCCGATTCCCGATTGAGTGGCTGCTTCTTTATAAGTAAATTCAAATTGTTTACTTCCTGCAATGAGTTCTCGTTCGGCAAAAATGTTGATATAGTCGAGATAGGCCGTACTTGCCGGATTCCCGTTGTTTTGATAAGTGAGCTGAAGGCGCAGCTGGTCAGATTGCGCCGGAAAAGTGGTGGATAACCTATCGCTGCGTGCAAAGATTTCCGAATTAATGCCAAAGAAATGCAAACCTCCTACCGGGGTGCCGTTCACAGTTGCCATAAGATCGGTGTTGCTTTCGGAGGAAGAAGCAGCATAAACTACCAACTTGACATCAGAACCTTGAACGATATTGGGGAAGTTGAATTCATAGGTGCGTTGACTTTGAAAGTCAAATCGGTCACCAAACCAACGACGCCCCACCTTTCCAATATTATATTGGTCTACTTCATAAAAGTCTCTGTCATTAAAAGTAGTGATTGTGGTGGTGGCGTTGCCGCTTGGCGGGGTATAGGAGGAAATGCGCTTTCCGTTTCCGCCATCTGCTGTAATATAATAATAAGCGTGATCGGCATAGAGGTTGAGATTAGTTTTACTGTCATTGTTCCAGTTGCCTTTGGCGGCCACTCCATAGAACAAGATGTAATCCCCCTCGTCAAAACTGCCATCGTTTCCACCAACTACTTGAATGGGCACTTCAGGGGGGTCATAGTATCGAGTGTCGCTGTTGGGCAAGGGCAACATAGCACCTCCAAAACCATAAATTTTAAGTTTTTGTGGATTGATATTGGCGGTTTCCATGCCTAAACTGTTCAGAAAACTTTTACTGAGCTTATAAACTCCGCTTTTATCGATTTGAAATTTAAAATAAGCACCTTGAGCCAATACCGAATTAGTGATGGAGGGGGTGTTGTTGACTGCCGAGCTGCGCTGCCGGTGGGTCAGTTGATAATTAATTCGGAAGCTGGTAATCTTTTTAAACACCCCGCGATCGTTAACAATAGGTGAGAGGCTTATAAAAGCATAGGATTTGTTTCGGGCTTTGGTTGTTTTAAGGCTTAGCTCGGGATGTGTGGGAATAGCCTTAAGGTTGAGGTTTTTCAACAACTTTTTAGGAAGGCGTTCATAAGTAATATTGGACAATTGATAAGAAGATACCCGTCCATTAACCGCCCATTGTGCCGTGTAGGTGATACTACCCATGCTGGGGTTAAAGCTAAAATGAAGGCTTGAAAAACCCGGTACCCGAAAAGACTGCCCTTCTTTGGCGGCAATATTCTTTTGGGAGGTCCAGTTTATTTTAAAATCCCGATGCTGCGCATGCAAGGCAAAACCACTGAAAACTGTTAAGATTAATAGAAAATGTAATTTCATTACTTTCAGAACGTTTATAAAATATTAGTATTATATAAAGAATGAGATATATAAATAATCCTATACTAAAGCCCCAAAATTAGCGTTTATTTTATAACTATAGGAACTTGAAATAAAAAGAACTGATAAAAAAATCTTGTCAGGTCGACTTAAATATTTTATATTGCAGACCTGAAATTACTCAAACTATTAAGTGGACTATGAATGTTAAACTGATTTTAAAACTTTTGGCAATAACGCTTGCTGCCGGTTTGGTAGCCAGTTGTAATAATGCCCAAAAAACGTCGCGTGCAACGGGCTGGGATTTGACCGGAAAAAATGGCGGCCCTTCTTATGTGGTAGATTATAAAGGGCAAGAAACCGGTCCCGGACTTGTTTTTGTGCCGGGCGGAACCTTTACCATGGGTAAAGTGGCTGATGATCCGATGAGTGATTGGAATAATGTGCCCACTCAACAAACCGTGGCGTCCTTTTATATGGACGAAAGCGAAGTAACCAATAGAATGTATCTGCAATACCTCGATTGGTTGCGCTATACTTTCCCACCTTCAAAAGAAGAATATTCACAAATTCTTAAAGGAGCATTGCCCGATACCTTGGTGTGGCGCAGCCCTTTAGGGAACTTTAAAACGCTGGTTTATAATTACTTGAGGCATCCGGCTTATCAAAATTATCCGGTAGTCGGGGTAAGTTGGATTCAGGCCACAGAGTTTAGCCAATGGCGAACCGATCGCGTAAATGAATTGCGATTGTTAGAGAAAGGTTATTTGAAAGAAGGAGCGCTTTGGCAGCATGAAGAAGGTACCCAGTTTAGTACTGAAACGTATTTGGCTGCTCCTAAAAAAGTGTATGGAGAAGGCGATTCTTTGACACAGGGTAAAAACAGTAAAAGACTGTATACGGTGATTTTTGGAGATACCACTCACAAAAATGTTATGCGTAAAGATGGGATCATCTTGCCGGCCTATCGTTTGCCCACCGAGGCAGAGTGGGAGTATGCTGCGATGGGATTGTCCTCCAACCGTCAATACAACAACTATCGCGGTCGAAAAAAATTCCCCTGGGAAGGACAATATACCATTTCCAGACAGCGAAACAAGCAAGGAGATCAGTTGGCAAACTTTAAACATGGTTATGGTGACTATGCCGGTGTAGCCGGATGGTCCAGTGATGGTGCCAATATCACTAATGAGGTGATGAGTTATCCGCCTAATGACTTTGGACTCTATGATATGGCCGGTAATGTGGCCGAATGGGTGGCCGATGTTTATCGTCCGCGAATTAATATGGATTTAAGTGATTTTAATTACTATCGCGGTAATGTATATATGAAAAATGTAATTAATAAAGATGGAAGCGTTAATGTACTCGGTGCTGATGAAGTGCAATATGATACCTTGAGAAATGGTAGAATTGTAGCACGATCCCTTCCGGGTTCGCTTGCTAAGGAACCCATCTCTGAGGACCAAACCTACTTGCGTATGAACTATAGCAGAAGCGATAACCGTGCTTATGCAGATGGAGATAAAATGTCTTCAAGATATTACTATAAACAAGGTCCTTTGACTGAGGCACAACGTATGTACAACTCTCCGCAGCCTGAAGTTACTTTGGCTACAGACAGTACCGGAAGTTCTGAATTGAATAAGCAGATGGATACCGGAAATCGTACTACCTTAATCAGCAAAACCTCACGTGTAGTTAAAGGCGGTTCTTGGAAAGACTATGCTTATTGGCTTGATCCGGCGCAACGCCGTTACTTCCCTCAAGATATGGCTACCAACTGGATTGGTTTTAGATGCGCCATGTCACGGGTGGGGTCGAGCTTTAAAAAAGGACGTAGCGCAGATTAAAAACACCGATTTATTTAACTTTATTGATAAACTTAAAAACCCTTTGCTTGAGAAACGAAGGGTTTTTTTATGAGCAGACTGTAATGAAAATTTCTGATATCCATCGACTCTTTTTAAAGAGTGAAGGCGTTTCTACCGACACCCGCCAAAACCTGAAGAATAAACTGTTCTTTGCATTAAAGGGCGCTAATTTTAATGGAAATGAATTTGCTCAAAAGGCCCTGGAAAAAGGAGCCGCTTATGCTGTTGTTGAGGAGGAAGGGCTGCCCGATACCTCTCGCTTTATTAAAGTTGATCAGGTGTTGAAAACCTTGCAAAAGTTAGCGGCTTATCACAGGGAATATCTCGGCCTTCCCATTATTGCCATTACGGGGAGTAACGGTAAAACCACCACCAAGGAGCTGATGGCAGCGGTATTGGCGCAAACACATCAAGTGACATTTACGCAAGGCAATCTCAACAATCACATTGGGGTGCCCTTGACGCTTTTAAACATGAATGAGCGTACGACTTTGGGTATTGTTGAAATGGGAGCCAATCATCAGCGAGAAATTGCCTCACTTTGTGAAATCGCCCGACCGGATTATGGATATATTACCAACTTTGGAAAAGCTCATTTAGAAGGATTTGGCGGTTTTGAAGGGGTGATAAAAGGCAAAAGTGAGCTCTATGATTTCTTGAAGGCCAACGGTAAAAAAATATTTGTCAACGCAGATGATCCGCTTGAAGTCAAACAGAGTAAGGGAGGGCAAACAATATCCTTTAGTAAACATGACAATGTAGATTGCCAAGTGGTTTTAAAAAATGCAGATCCCTATGTGTCGGTGTGCTATGATGACACTGTAATTTACAGCCATCTGCTCGGAGATTATAATGCAAAGAACATAGCAGCGGCCATTAACGTAGGTAAATATTTTAAAGTAAAAACAGCGGCTATTAAACGGGCAATAGAAAATTATATACCTGACAATAATCGTTCTCAAATTATTGAAAAAGGAACCAATCAGATTATTCTCGATGCTTATAATGCAAACCCGACAAGCATGGCTTTGGCAATAGAAAACTTTGAGAAATTTCCGGCTCAAAAGCGAGTGGCTGTTTTGGGAGATATGTTTGAAGTAGGGGAGACGGCGTTAAAAGAGCATCAAGCCATAGTGAATTACTTAGAGGCATCAGATTTGGATGAAGCTTTGGTTTGTGGGGAGTGTTTTGGCAAAACCCAAGTTCAAAGAGTAGAGCAGTTTACTGATTTTAAAGCTTTGCAAACGGCGGTAGCGCAAAAGAACTTTCAGTCGTCTGCCATCCTTGTAAAAGGTTCTCGTGGAATGGCTATGGAACGCTTGTTAGCAGTGCTGTAGAACGGAAGTAAATAAACGTGATAAAAATTTCAAAAGCCTCCGACCGGAGGCTTTGCTTTGTGTGGGTCATATTGGATTCGAACCAATGACTTCTACCCTGTCAAGGTAACACTCTAAACCAACTGAGTTAATGACCCGATTAATTTCTAAATAAAAAAATCTAAAGAAAACTCTTTAGATTTTTGTGGGCGCGGAGGGATTCGAACCCCCGACCCCTTGGGTGTAAACCAAGTGCTCTAAACCAACTGAGCTACGCGCCCAAATTCACAGGTGCAAATATAATTCAATTTTGATTTCCACAAAGTATTCCTGCCTAAAAAATTATAAAATTTCAGCTACCGTAAAAGTACTCCCCCCTACAAATATAACATCCGTTTTTTGAGCCGCCTTTTTGGCAGCAGATAGGGCGGCGTTTACCGTCTTAAAACTTTTTCCTTTCAGGTGATGTAAAGCGGCAGTTTGTTGTAGTTCTTTTGCACTTAATCCCCGCGGAACATTGGGCTTGCAAAAATAATAGAAAGCATTTTTGGGGAATAAAGGCAAAATTTTACGCAAGTCTTTGTCGTTGACTACGCCCAGGACAAAGTGAAGATTTTGATGGGGCAGTTGTTGAAGTTGATTTAAAACAATGCTCAAGCCTTCTGCATTGTGGGCGGTGTCACTGATGATTTTTGGCGATTCGGCCAATTGCTGCCAGCGTCCTTGCAATCCGGTGTTTTTTTGTGCTTGTTGCACACCTTTTAGGATGCTTTCAGAGGTTAATGACCAGGCTTTGTCCTGCATAATTTTCACAGCCGTTAATGCGGTATTCTTGTTTTCTCGCTGGTATTCTCCTTTTAAATCTGAGGTGTAATCAGGATAGGTATGGGCGGAGGCAAAATAAAGCGGAGACCGGGTTAAAGCTGCTTTTTGGGTAAAAATCGGAGTGGTTTCCTTTTGTTTTCTTCCAATGACGACCGGAGTATTCGCTTTAATGATTCCGGCTTTTTCACAGGCAATTTTACTCAGGGTATCTCCTAAAATTTTGGTGTGGTCAAATCCGATATTGGTAATGATTGAAAGCTCGGGCTCGAGGATATTGGTCGAATCTAAACGCCCGCCAAGTCCGGTTTCAATGATGGCAATATCTACTCGTTGGTGGGCAAAATAGTCAAATGCCATGCCCACGCTCATCTCAAAAAAGGAAAGTTTCTGTTTTTCCAAAAACTCCTTATGGGTTTGTACAAAATCTACAACATAGCTGCGAGGAATCATCCGGCCGTTGATTTTGATGCGTTCTCTGAAATCTTTGAGGTGAGGAGAAGTGTGCAAACCTGTTTTGTAGCCGTTTTCTTGAAAGATAGAAGCCAAGATATGACAAACCGATCCCTTTCCGTTAGTGCCGGCTACATGAATAGATTTGAACTGATGCTGCGGATTGTTGAGGTGATGGGCTAAAGCTTTAATATTGGTCAAGTCCTTTTTATAGGCCGATTTACCTTGACGTTGGTAGAGGGGAAGCTGGCTAAAAAGCCAGTCCAAGGTTGCTTTGTAGTTTGACATCAGCGATCAGTCAGATAATTTGAATTCATATATAATCTTACCGGTTTGAATGCGCGGAGCTTCGGGGTCTGCATTAAATTTGGTGGCCATTGCAGCGCGTTTGGCGGGTTTTAAAAGACAGGGGTCGGTGTTGGTGGTTCCTTTGACGCCGGGAATCGCTTTAACAACTTCTCCTTGACGATTTACTTTAATCTCCACTACCACTGTACCGGATTGATTGCAATTTTGAACAAACTTTTTCTTGACCAAAGCCTCGCGACCGCCAAGGCGATAATTGCCATCGCCGCCGGTGCCTTGTCCTTGTCCATAATAAGAATCGGCATTGGGGTCGCCGTTGATTTTGCCTTTGTTGCCCGCTTGCTGATCGTCGCCTTCTCCCTGAGTTCCGCTTCCGTCTCGTTTGGGACCGTTAAGAATGTTTTCTAAGGCTTTTTTAGTCGACTCATCGGGTTGAGGATCCGGTTCAGGTTCAGGTTGTGGCGGAGTTTCTTCAACTTGTTTTTGTTTCTCTTTTTCGGGTTTGTCTACCTTTTCTTTAGGCTGCTCCGGTTTCTTTTTGTCGTTAATAACCGGGGCGTCTTTGGTGTCCTGCGTTAATACCTCTTCTTGCTGTTGGTCGGAGGTTTGTTCCTGTTCTTGAGTTTTGGGTTGCGATTCCTCGGGTTGTGAGGAAGCGACGGGAGCAGATTTAACCGGTTCTGTGGGGCGCTGATCACCCATCCCGACTTCTGAAGTTCCAAAATTTACCGCAATACCGCGCTCTTTGGGCGGATACATGTAATGGAGCCCAAACAAAAAGAAAGATAAAAACATCACGGCAAATATCACCAAGGTGATGATAAATGATTTCCGTTCATATTTTGTTTTAAGGTAAATCACTGCGTTCCGATTTTACACTTTAATTGTTTGACCTACTGTTAAGTGTGGTGTGTTTCCAACTTCTCCCTAAAAAGAATTATTCTTTCGGACTCACCGCCAATATCAGTTTATATTTATTCCGGTTGGCAATATCCATAACCCGAACCACCTTGTCTACGGGAACCGATTTTTCGGCTCGCAATACGATGGTGGGGTTTTCTACTCCTTGTAAGCTTGAGTTTAAGGTGCTTTCTAAGCTGTTAAAACTTACCGGTTTATTGTTAACATAGACCTTGAGCTCATTGGTAATGCTCACCGCCACGTTTTGTACATTGGTTGTTTTTCCACTCGATTTGGGGAGCAAAAGATCCAAAGCGTGCGGAGTAACTGCCGATGAGGTCAATAAAAAGAAAATCAATAAGAGAAAAATGATGTCCGTCATGGAGGACATGCTGAATTTCGTACTGATTTTATTTCTGCTTCCAAAATCCATAATTAGGCCGGTTCGTTTAAAAGGTCAATAAAGTCAACCGCAGTAGATTCCATTTGGTTAATCACCTTATCGGTTTTGGCCACCAGGTGGTTGTAGCAGATTTGTGCTACAATACCGGTAATCAAGCCCACTACCGTAGTGTTCAAGGCCGAATAAATCCCTGAGGCCAACTGCCCCATTTCGGCCTGCCCTCCGCTGATAGACAGCTGATAAAACGCAATAACCATACCGACTACCGTACCTAAAAAACCCAACATGGGGCCAACGCCGGCAACGGTGGCCACGATGTTGGTGCGTTTTTCTAATTTGTAAACCTCCAGCTTCCCGGCATTTTCAATCGCCAGATTGATGTCTTCCAGCGGGCTGCCGATACGCGAAATTCCCTTAGCTGTAATTCGAGCTACCGGTGAATCTTCTTGCGTACAAAGCCTTTTAGCGCCTTCAATATTGCCATTGGCCACATCATCACGAATTTGATTCATGAAGTTTTTATCGGTTTTGGAGGCGTCCTTAATGGCAAAGATGCGCTCAAAATAAATGTATAAGGCCACAAACAATAAGGCAAGAGTAATGATAATAATAATGGTGCCAAAAGTGCCACCGGCAAATAATAACTTAAAAATAGAGAGGGTCTTTTCCTCTTGAGCAGCGGGGGCTATACTTTTGGCCGCTTGTGCTAAACTATCAGCCTGAAAAGTGCTTAACATTTTTTATGGTGTTTTGAGGTTAACGAATATAGTACTCTTTAATTGTATGTCCGATTCTTTTTAACGTTACTTTTTAAAAGATGTGGATACCCCCCAAAACGTGTTCGATAAAAAGGAAAGCACCGGCACCGGCCAGAAAACCGATTGCGGCCAACCAAGCTACTTTTTTGAAGTACCAGATGAAATCTATTTTCTCCATTCCCATAGCGGCCACACCGGCGGCAGAACCAATAATCAGCATGCTTCCCCCGGTTCCGGCAGAATAGGCGATAAAGTGCCAAATAAAGGAGTCTTTGGGGAATATTGCCGGATCATACATTCCCATGGTGGCTGCCACTAAAGGAACGTTGTCAACAATAGCTGAAAATACCCCTAACAGGATAATGACATAGTCCTGATTGGGGAATACGTCGTGCAGGCTTTCTGCCAAATAACGTAAGGTGCCGACCGGATCTCCGTGCATCACACCGTATACCATAGACTGCATGGCGGCAACAGCCATCAATATTCCAAGGAAGAATAAAACACTGGAAAAGTCGATGCGGGATAAAGCATTGGAAATTGAAAATCTTTCTTTTACCTCTTCGGTCATGTGCTCAACCGGTTTGATATATTCCGCAACAAACCAAGTGATGGCCAGCGCCAGCATCATGCCGAGATAAGGAGGCAGGTGAAACAGGGTCTTGGTAATGGGAACCGTCAGGATAGAGCATAAACCTACAATCAGCATAGTCTTACTGCTCAATAATTCTTCGGAATCCTTTTCTTCAATATTGTCTTTAGCGATATGTCCTTTAAATACCGGAAGAAAAGAAGCGATGAGAAAAGGAACCACAAAACAGAATATGGCAGGAATCACAATGTTTTCAATAAGCCCCATGGTACTCACCTTGTCGCCAATCCATAGCATTGTGGTGGTCACGTCTCCAATGGGCGACCAAGCGCCTCCGGCATTGGCAGCAATCACAACCAGGGAAGCGTACCAAATTCGTTCTTTGTGTGTGGGCACCAATTTGCGGATGATGGAAACCAAAACAATGGTGGTGGTCAGGTTGTCAATAACAGCAGACAGAATGAAAGCAAGGGTTCCGATAATCCATAATAGCCGTGTTTTACTGGTGGTATGGACAAAGCGTTTAATCAGTTCAAAGCCATTGTGCATATTGATGATTTCTACAATAGACATGGCACCGGCCAAGAAAATGAGAATCTCTGCCGTCTTACCAAAGTGGTGCAGCATGGTGCTTTCAAAACCGCTTAATGCAGAATCGCCGCCCGATAAAAAGTTAAAAACACTTCCTTCGGGTCCCACTACCTGAAACCAGCCTTGGTGAAAACCTACGGCAAGAAGGCTCCACATTACGGCAGCCATGATCAAGGCCGGAACGGTTTTGTCTAATTTTAAAGGGCCTTCAAAGGCAATTGCTGCATAGCCCACAATAAAGATTAAAATGATGACGCTTACCATTTGATATGTTTTTTAAGGTTATAGAATAGAAATTTATGTTTTAAAGCTTGCCATCATTTTATGTTGGTTATGGAGTTTAGTTAAATTTTTATGGTCGGCTGCAAAATGGTCTTTTTGTTCCCTGTTTTGTCTTTATCTGAACTCCGTAGCTCTATATTACGCAGTATGAAAAAGACTTCAACTGAAGTGAAAACTCCAATTTTCGCCTCAATTCTAAAAGCCTAACCTAATCTCCTGATGGCAATTCGCCAAATTTATATTTTTTTAGATGGATTTCTATATAAAACACTTAAAATTTTATCTCCGATTTTTTTATTGAGATGGTAAATGAAGCGGATAGCAATAAAAAACCACAACCGGCGAAAGGCCAAATTGTGGTGATTATGCTAAATGATGAGGTTCCGGATATTAAGAATACAAATCGGGGTATTGTTCCGGATTGGCTTCATTCATGATGCTGTAAACCCGCTCCAATACATCTTCGGCAGAAGGCTTTGAAAAATAATCGCCATCAGTGGTATAAGCCGGGCGATGTTGTTTGGCGGTAAGGGTTTGCGGTTTGCTGTCAAGGAGATGATAGCCGTCTTGTTCTTCTAAAATTTGATGAAGGATATAGGCAGAAGCTCCACCGGGAACATCTTCATCAATAACGAGTAATCTGCTTGTTTTTTCAAGAGATTTGGCAATGTCGTGATCCAAGTCAAACGGCAATAGCGATTGTACGTCAATCACTTCGGCATCAATGCCGATTTCTGCCAATTCTTCGGCAGCTTTTTCTACAATACGGAGTGTAGAACCATAACTGACCAGGGTGATATCTTGTCCGGGTTTGATAATTTCAACCTTACCGACAGGTGTTTTGAATTCTCCCAAGTTCTCGGGCATTTTTTCCTTCAGGCGATAGCCGTTTAGGGATTCTACAATGAGTGCCGGCTCATCACTTTCCAGCATGGTATTGTAAAATCCGGCTGCTTTGGTCATGTTTCGAGGTACCAAAATATTGATCCCGCGCATCAAGTGTAGCAGCCCTCCCATAGGAGATCCACTGTGCCAAATGCCTTCTAAGCGGTGACCGCGAGTTCTGACAATGACCGGGGCCTTTTGACGTCCTTTGGTACGGTAGTGCAAGGTAGCCAAATCATCACTTAAAATCTGAATGCAATACAGCGTATAGTCTAAATATTGAATCTCGGCAATGGGGCGCAAGCCGCGCAAAGCCATTCCAATGCCCTGCCCGATGATAGTGTTTTCCCGAATTCCGGTATCGCTGACTCGAGTGACACCATATTTTTTTTGCAGGCCTTCCAATCCTTGATTTACATCGCCAATATTGCCCGAATCTTCTCCAAAAATCAAGGTATTTTTATGGGTTTCAAAAATCTTATCAAAGTTGTCGCGAAGCACTATGCGCCCGTCGACACTTGCTGCATCATCGGCGTAAGTGGGAGCCGTCTCTGCAATGTTTCGTGCGCTGCGTTCACTTTCGCTAAACAGATGACTGCTGTAATTGGGTTGAATTTTGGCTTTGTATGATTGAATCCAATCTTGAAGTTCGCTCTTGATCTCAGGCGTATCGCGAATGGTTTTTATCATGGCCTGTCGCGCCGTACTCAACAACTGGTGTTTATGGGCGTTTTTGAGGTCTTTGAGCTGTTGGTATAAATCGGCAATATCCTTATTTTTACTGTTTTGGGTAAGCTTCTTCAAAATTTGAAGCAGAACTTTATGGTCGTCTTTTTCATTTTTGAGGAAAGCTTTCCAAGCTGCTTTTTTACTGTCGCGAACTTCCTTTTTGGCTTCTTTTTCTAAGGCGTCGAGTTCGTCATCGGTAGCAATGTTGCTTTCAACCATCCATTTGCGCATTTGAACAATGCAATCGTGTTCGCGCTCCCAGTTTAAGCGCTCCTCGCTTTTGTAGCGTTCATGAGACCCGGAAGTAGAATGTCCTTGCGGCTGTGTGAGTTCCTGAACGTGCAGTAAAATGGGAACATGTTCTTTACGCGATAACTCGCTGAGGTGTTGATAGGTTCTTATCAATTCGGGATAGTCCCAACCTTTTACGGTATAAATTTCAAAGCCTTGGTCTTCTTCGTTGCGTTGAAAACCTTGGAGGACTTTGGAAATACTTCCTTTGGTGGTTTGGTGCTTTTTGGGAACGGAAATACCATATCCATCGTCCCAAACACTAACGACCATAGGTACTTGGAGTACTCCGGCAGCATTAATAGTTTCCCAGAAGATCCCTTCACTCGTACTGGCATCTCCAATGGTGCCCCAAGCGACTTCATTTCCTTTGTCAGAAAAATTTTCAGCTTTGGGGATCTCGTCGAGCTCGCGATAAACTTTTGAAGCTTGTGCCAATCCCAGTAGTCTGGACATTTGCCCTGCGGTGGGCGAGATGTCGGCACTGGAATTTTTTTGTGCCATTAAGTTTTTCCAACTCCCATCGGCATTGAGGCTGTGGGTGGCAAAGTGACCGCCCATTTGACGACCGCCCGACATAGGCTCTTCTTCCAAATTGGTATTGGCATAGAGTCCTGCAAAAAATTCCTGCGCAGTCAAAAGACCGATAGCCATCATAAAGGTTTGGTCGCGATAATATCCCGATCTGAAATCTCCATCTTGAAAAGCCTTGGCCATGGCGAGTTGAGGGACTTCTTTCCCGTCGCCAAAGATGCCGAATTTTGCCTTCCCGGTCAGTACCTCCCGCCGACCAAGCAAACTACATTCACGGCTGATTAAGGCCGTTTTATAATCTGTAATTACTTGGTTTTTAAATTCTTCAAATGAGATGTCATCGGGTTTTAACGCAGTATCTTCCATAAATCTTTATTTTGAGGTTACGAAGATACTAAAAAACGATGAAATATCCATTGTAAATCAAGAGCGACAGCAATTAATAGACCTAAATTTTAGCATTTATAAAGTTTGAGAAGAGGAGTCTCTGAGCGGTTGGAATGCTTGCAGAAAAATTTAAACCAAATATGATATAAAAAACACAGCTTGAAGAATATTTCTCATTCAAGGGTTTGAATAGGGGGCATTTTATTAAATTGACCCGTTCAAACCAATACCGAATAGACGCATGCCCGGAAACAGTTTTGGAAAACTTTTTAAATTGACCACTTTTGGCGAATCACATGGCCCGGCTATCGGCGGGATTGTGGAAGGTTGTCCGGCCGGAATAGACTTCGATGCCGCTGCTGTTCAACAGGACTTGGATAGGCGCAAACCCGGGCAGTCAAAAATCACTACTCAGCGTAAAGAATCGGATCAAGTAGAATTTCTTTCCGGCATTTTTGAAGGAAAAACTACCGGAACCCCCATTGGATTTGTGATCAAAAACAAAGACCATCGCTCTCGAGATTATGCTCATATCAAAGAAGTATATCGCCCCAGCCACGCCGATTATACCTATGATAAAAAATACGGAATCCGGGATTATCGCGGAGGCGGTCGATCGAGCGCGCGTGAAACCGCTTGTCGTGTGGTGGCCGGAGCGATTGCCAAGCAGTTTTTAAAACTTCCGATTACCGCTTATGTTTCGCGTGTGGGAGAAATGAATTTGAAAAAAGAGGTTAGCTCGCTCAATTTTAAGGAGATTGAGCAAAACCCGGTGCGTTGCCCCGATCCCGAATTGGCTGCAAAAATGATTGATTATATAAAAACCATTCGCAAACAAGGTGACACCGTGGGCGGAGTGGTCAGTTGTTATATCGAGAAAGTCCCCATAGGCTTGGGTGAACCTGTTTTTGATAAACTGCACGCTCGTTTGGCGCAAGCCATGTTGTCGATCAATGCCGTAAAGGGGTTTGAATATGGCAGTGGTTTTGCCGGTACCCAAATGAAAGGGAGTCGGCATAATGATATTTTTGAAGCAGATGGTACCACAAAAACAAACTTTAGCGGTGGCATACAAGGCGGCATTTCTAACGGGATGCCGATCTATTTTAGGGTGGCTTTTAAACCGGTGGCCACTTTAATGCAAAAGCAACAAACCATCAAAGCCTCGGGTCAAAAAACGGAAATGCAAGGCAAAGGGCGTCATGATCCTTGTGTGGTTCCGCGTGCCGTGCCTATTGTAGAGGCTATGACTGCTCTGGTGCTGGCTGATTTTATGTTGTTACAGCGCAGTAACCAAAAATGATTTATAGTTTTATTTTCGCTGGATAACGGCTTGTGCTTTGGCAAGAATGCTTTTGGCATTAATACCGTATTTATCCATCAATTGATCGGGCTTGCCACTTTCTCCAAAACAGTCTTGAGTAGCGACAAAAGCTTGTGGGGTAGGGAGGTTTTCAGCCAAAACACGCGCTACACTTTCTCCCAGTCCACCGAGGTAATTGTGCTCCTCCGCAGTAACGACACAGCCGGTCTTCTTGGCAGACTTGAGAATAGCCTCACGGTCAATAGGTTTAATGGTGTGGATATTGAGAACCTCTGCAGAAATTCCTTTTTCTTTCAGTTGATCGGCGGCCAACAAAGCTTCCCAAACCAAATGACCGGTAGCCATAATGCTAACATCTGTTCCTTCTTGTAGCAATAGGGCTTTGCCAATTTCAAAGGTTTGATCTTCAGCGGTAAAATTAGGTACTTTTGGACGCCCGAATCGTAAATATACCGGTCCCTGATGTGCTGCAATAGCCAAAGTGGCGGCTTTGGTTTGGTTGTAATCACAAGGATTGATTACCGTCATGCCCGGCAACATCTTCATCAAGCCGATATCTTCCAAAATTTGGTGAGTGGCCCCGTCTTCTCCTAAGGTTAAACCGGCGTGAGAAGCACATATTTTCACGTTTTTCCCCGAATAGGCAATGCTTTGTCGAATTTGATCATACACACGGCCGGTGGCAAAATTGGCAAAGGTTCCGGCAAAGGGGATTTTTCCGCCAATGGCCATCCCGGCAGCCATGCCCATCATATTGGCTTCGGCAACGCCAACTTGAAAAAAACGTTCGGGATGTTGTGCTTTAAAATCACTCATCTTTAACGAACCGGTTAAATCGGCACAAAGCGCCACTACATTTTCGTTGGCTTTGCCCAGTTCGGTGAGGCCTGCTCCAAATCCTGATCGGGTGTCTTTATTTCCTGAATTCTTATAGTTCATAATAGGTTTTCTTAGCGTTTAAATAATTTGCCATATTGTTTTGCTTCGAAGGTTTACCTGCTTTAGATTCTAAAAACTGGTGTTGAAAATCCGTTGACGAAGCATTTTTTGACATTGTGTATAGGTTGAATTATAACGGATAATCTCCAAGGGTTTCCGGATTTTGGGCCAAGGCAATCTCCAGTTGCTCATCATTAGGTGCTTTGCCGTGCCAGGCATGAGTGCCCATCATAAAATCAACACCATTCCCCATTTCGGTATGCAGCAGAATACAGACCGGTTTACCTTTACCGGTGAGGGTCTTGGCTTTTTCTAATCCATTGATAACGGCTTCAAGGTCATTGCCGTTTTCAATCTCCATTACCGTCCAATCAAAAGCTAAAAATTTGGCTTTTAAATCTCCCAGAGGAAGTACGTCATCTGTAGACCCGTCAATTTGTTTTTTGTTGTAATCTACGGTGGCAATAATGTTGTCAATACCTTTTCCGCCGGCATACATAATGGCTTCCCAGTTTTGGCCTTCTTCCAATTCGCCGTCGCCATGAAGGCTGTAGATTAAATGTCGGTCCTTGTCTAAGGTCTTGGCTTGCGCAGCTCCCAAGGCCACAGAAAGGCCTTGTCCTAATGAGCCTGAAGCTACACGAACTCCCGGTAAGCCTTCATGTGTGGTGGGATGTCCTTGAAGACGGGAGTCGATTTTTCTAAAAGTAGCCAATTCTTCGACCGGGAAGAAGCCGCTACGTGCCAAAACACTGTAAAAAACAGGCGAGATATGACCGTTGGACAAGAAAAATAAATCCTCATTTTTACCTGCCATGGTAAAATCGGTGCTGTAGTCCATTACCTCTTGATAAAGCGCGGTAAAAAATTCGGCACACCCCAGGGAACCTCCCGGATGACCCGAATTTACGGCATGAGTCTGACGCAGGATATCTCGGCGTACTTGGGTGACAAAGTCTTTTAAGGTATTGATGTTTGGCATAATTGCTATATTAGGATGTAATGGCTACAAAAGTAACCCTTAATTAAAGCTTTTAAAAGAAATTGAGACGGAATTATCCACGGGTTATCAAGAATGAGATTTTAAGAGATGCAGCGTGGGGGTGGAAAATTAATACAGCTTGTAGAATCGAATGTCACAGGAGATTAGGCGTGGCTGTTTTTTAAAATTTGCTTTAATATTGATGCCAATTTGAGGGGTAAAATGGACCAAATGCTTTAAGGCCAAGGCAAAAAACGCTGGCATAGTCATGGTTGTGATGCGTATTTTTAATACGGAGCGTTGAATGTAGCTAAAAATATTGGCTGAATTGGTATTAAACTCAACTTTCAAGAACATCTACAGGATGCGCTTGTAATTTAATATAATTTGAGGCCTGAGAGAAACTTCATGATTTAAAAACCCCGTCCTTTTTCATAGAGTTGCTATCTTTGTCCGCATCAATATTTTGATATGGCCTTTAAGCTTTTAGCACAAGACCGGGAGTCCCGTGCCCGTGCCGGACTTTTTAAAACCGATCACGGAACGGTAGAAACCCCTATTTTTATGCCGGTGGGTACCATTGCCAATGTCAAAGGAGTCCATCAAAGAGAATTGCGCGAAGAGATTAATCCCGATATAATTTTGGGCAATACCTATCACCTGTATCTCCGTCCCGAACTCGAGGTGTTAAAAGCTGCCGGGGGATTGCATCAGTTTATGAATTGGGACCGCAATATTTTGACTGATAGTGGAGGCTTTCAGGTCTATTCTTTGGCGGCAACTCGAAAGATAAAAGAAGAGGGAGTTGAGTTTAAATCACATATTGATGGCTCCTCTCATTTTTTTAGTCCGGAAAAAGTGATGGAGATTCAACGCATTATCGGTGCCGATATCATCATGGCTTTTGACGAGTGCATTCCTTATCCGTGCGATTACAGCTATGCCAAAAAATCTACACTCCGCACCCATCGCTGGCTAGATCGTTGTATAGCGCATTTAGAGAAAACGCCCTTGACTTACGGGCATGCTCAATATTTGTTTCCCATTGTGCAAGGGGGAGTTTATAAAGATCTGCGTCAGCAATCGGCGGCCTATGTTGCTTCAAAGGATACAGAAGGTTATGCCATTGGTGGTGTTTCTGTGGGAGAGCCTACCGAGAAAATTTATGAAATCACTGAAACGGTAACCGATATACTGCCCAAGGAAAAACCTCGTTATTTAATGGGAGTAGGCACTCCTGCCAATATCTTGGAAAATATTGCTTTGGGAGTAGATATGTTTGATTGTGTGATGCCCACCCGAAACGGACGTAACGGAATGTTGTTTACGGCAGAAGGTCGCATCAATATAAAAAATAGAAAGTGGCGCAAAGATTTCTCGCCCCTTGATGAAATGGGGATTACTTGGGTAGACACCGAATATTCCAAGGCTTATTTGCGTCATTTGTTTACGGTCAAGGAAATGTTGGGACGGCAAATTGCCAGCATTCACAATTTAGGATTCTATTTGTGGTTGGTTCGAGAAGCACGAAAACATATAATAGCCGGTGATTTCAAAGCTTGGAAAACAAAAATGGTCGAAAAACTCGATCGTAAATTATAAGAGGTGAAAATTTTAGATTGGTACATACTTAAGCGGTATATGGCCACCTTTGGGGTCATGTTGCTCTTGTTTATTCCTATCGGAATCACGGCCAATCTCGCAGAGAAAATAGATAGCATTCTTGAAAAAGATGTGCCCTTGAAGGAAGTGCTGGTTTATTATGTAGATTTTACCATCTTCTTTGCCAATTTACTGTTTCCCATTCTGTTGTTCTTATCAATTATTTGGTTTACCTCCAAATTGGCCAGTAATACTGAAATTATTGCCTTTCTGAGCTCCGGAGTTTCTTTTTGGCGGTTTTTAAGGCCTTACACTATTGGGGCAACCTTGGTCTGTATTGGGGCTTTGGCTTTGAGTACTTATATCGCTCCCGAAGCCACTAAGGGCTATTACAAATTTAAGTATAAATACTTGAGCAGTGATCAGGTGGTGCAAACTGAAGACCTATTCAGGCAGGTTACCGATCACGATGTGATTTATGCCGCTTATTATGAACCCGATGAAAATAAAGCCCGTAACTTTATTCTCGAACATTTTGAAGCCGGGAAAATGACTTTTAGAATTAAAGCAACCAGTTTGCGTTTTCATCCCGAAGATTCTACCTATACCTTGTTGAATTACCAAAAAAGAATCATTGGCCCTCAACGCGATTACTTGATGAGCCAATCCAGAAAAGATACGGTCTTGCCTTTTAAGTTTGACGCCTTGGCTCCGGTGTCCTATATTGCAGAGACTTTAAATTATTTTGAGCTGAAGGAATTTATACAAAAGCAAGAAGCCCGGGGAGCCAGCAATATTAACCGTTATAAAGTGGCGGCTTATAAACGATGGAGCGTGCCGGTATCGGCTTTTATTTTGACCCTTATCGCGGTGTCTGTTTCAGCCATGAAAAGACGCGGAGGAATGGGCGTGAACCTGGCGATTGGGATTGCCGTAGCTTTCTTATACGTTTTCTTGGATAAGATTTTCGGAACCATTGCCGAGCAATCTACCTTTTCCCCCTGGTTGGCCGTTTGGATTCCCAATATCTTCTTCGGGATTTTGGGGGTTATTTTGTTGTGGAGAGCCAAGCGATAGCCGTCAGACAGCAAAAAAGTGTTTTAACTCGATATTGGAAAAACAGTTTTTGAATTCCTGTGAACTATAAGAGCATCTCACAACGCAGAAAATATCGGGAGAACATTTTTTTGACCTTGTGTGTTTTTCGGCGGTTCTTAATGAATAAATTTTATGTACTTTTGTACGATAACTTGTGAAAGTAAAATGCCATTATGGAATATTTAGATTTTGAAAAACCTATTCAGGAGTTGGAAGAACAGTATGATAAAGCATGTAGAATAGGCAATGATAGTAATGTTGATGTAAGCGATACTTGCAAACAAATTGAAAAGAAGATGGAACAGATTAAAATAGATATTTACAAAAATCTGTCTCCTTGGCAACGCGTTCAATTGTCGCGTCATCCCAATCGTCCTTATACCTTGGATTATATCAAGGGGATGTGTGGCGATACTTTTCTCGAGTTGCATGGCGACCGCGCCTATGGCGACGATAAAGCCATGGTTGGCGGACTTGGAAAAATAAACGGCCAAAGCTATATGATTATTGGTCACCAAAAAGGGCGTAACACCAAGGATCGGAAATATCGTAATTTCGGAATGGCCAATCCCGAAGGTTATCGCAAAGCGATGCGGTTGATGAAATCTGCAGAAAAATTTGGATTGCCGGTTTTGGCCTTAATCGACACGCCGGGCGCTTATCCCGGAATGGAAGCTGAAGAGCGCGGACAAGGTCAGGCAATTGCACAAAACATTATGGACATGGCAACCCTTGAAGTGCCCATTATTGCCGTCGTCATTGGAGAGGGAGCCAGTGGAGGAGCCATAGGAATTGGCTTGGGTAATAAAGTGATGATGCTCGAAAACTCATGGTATTCTGTGATTTCTCCCGAAAATTGTTCCTCTATTTTGTGGCGCAGTTGGGACCATAAAGAACAAGCGGCCAAAGCATTGAAGCTGACCGCTACCGATGCCAAAAAACTTGAGGTAATTGATGAAATTGTCAAAGAACCCATAGGGGGAGCGCATTCTAACTATGAGGAAATGTTTAAGATTTTAGAAAAAGTCGTTTCCCGGGCATATGATGAACTGAAAAACTTATCCCCAGAGGAACTGGTAGAAAATCGAGCAGAAAAATACAGCAATATGGGGGTCTATAAATCTTAATCACTTCACCGTCAAATGCCTTAAAAAAAACCGGAGTTTTAGCTTCGGTTTTTTTGTGGTTATCAACAATTTATTTAACTTATCAACAGGGTGATTGTTAATAACCGGTGGATGAGCCTCGGTCTGTTTTATGCCCTTTCCAATTATTATTTTTCTATTTTCGTAGCATGGAAAAAGTGAGTAAAAAATATAGTCGTCAATCTGGGAGTGGAAGCCTTATTAATCTTGAAAAAGGGAAGCTACCTCCTCAAGCGGTTGATTTAGAGGAAGTTGTTCTCGGCGCAATGCTGATTGACAAAAAAGGAGTTGATGAAGTTGTCGACATCTTATCGGCTGATGCCTTTTATAAGGAAGCCCATGCCTATATTTTTGAAGCTATCTTTTCGCTCTTTAGAGCCGGAGAACCTATCGACTTATTAACCGTTTCCAGCGAATTGAAGCGAGAAAAAAAATTAGAAGCCGTAGGAGGGGAATATTACTTGGTTCAACTCACCCAAAAAGTGTCTTCTTCAGCGCATATTGAATTCCATGCGCGTATTATTATACAAAAGTACATTCAGCGCAGTTTGATACAGATCTCTAATGAGATTATCAAAGAGTCCTATGATGAATCTACCGATGTCTTTGATTTGTTGGATATGGCCGAATCCAAGCTGTATGATGTGGCACAGGGCAATATAAAAACCGAAACCGAAACTGCACAAAGCCTTGTCCTTCAGGCCAAACAGCGTATTGAAGAAATTTCTAATAAAGAGGGATTGAGTGGCATTCCATCCGGCTTTGATGAGTTGGATAAATTGACTTCAGGTTGGCAACCCAGTGATTTGATTATTGTGGCGGCGCGTCCCGGAATGGGAAAAACGGCACTCACCCTTTCCATGGCCAGAAATATTGCCGTTGGACAAGGAATTCCGGTTGCTTTTTTCTCTTTGGAAATGTCTTCGGTACAGTTGATTACCCGATTAATCTCTTCAGAAACCGGACTGAATTCTGAAAAATTAAGAACCGGAAACTTGGCTACCCATGAATGGGAACAGCTGAATGTAAAGGTCAAAAGCTTAGAAAAAGCCCCCTTGTATATCGATGACACGCCCTCGCTGTCTATTTTTGATCTGCGTGCAAAATCGCGACGCTTGGCTTCTCAATACGGCATCAAACTCATCATGATTGATTATTTGCAATTGATGACTGCAGCCATGAATAATAAAAGTGGCAATCGGGAACAAGAAATATCGACCATCTCGAGAAACCTCAAAGCCCTGGCTAAAGAATTGAATGTTCCGGTGATTGCCCTTTCACAGCTGTCGAGGGCTGTAGAAACCCGGGGTGGAAGCAAACGTCCCTTGCTTTCTGACCTTAGGGAATCGGGAGCTATTGAGCAAGATGCCGATATTGTTTCCTTTATTTATCGTCCCGAATATTATCAAATTGAAGAGTGGGACGATGAAGAACGCACCCCTACAGAAGGACAGGCCGAATTTATTATCGCCAAACACCGTAACGGAGGACTGGATTCCTTCCGATTGAAATTTATTGGGGAATTGGGACGCTTTGAAAACCTCGATAATTTTAATACTCCTTATGAATTTAGTTCTAAATTAAACGAAGGCGATAAAGAGGAGATGTCCACCAAGTTTCCCTCGGCAGATGAGGCCTTTGGAAGCGCCATGAATGACGACGACGATGATGGTATTCCTTATTAAATTTAAAATTTGTTGCTCGTCGAGATAGAAAAGCTTACCTTTTGACGATGAAAAAATTAAGTCTTTTTTTCCTGTTGTTGCTGATTCCCTTTTTTGCATTTGCCTCCTATGTGCTCATTCCCATGGATGCCAAATCGCAAAAAAATCACCTTAAAGCGTACGGGGTGACCTATTGGGTGTTAGCACAACAAATGAAAGTAAAATGGCTGCTCAATTATAGAGGAGGTTCCTTTTTAATGCCCGATACCAAGGCTATTAAGCAAGAATGCAAAATTCGCGGAGTTTCTTTTGAAGTGTTGAGTGATGCCAAAACCCGAGAAATTCTCGACAAAATTAAAAGCCCTTCTCAAAATATGGCGGCCGTAGTATTGGAAAAAGCGCCAAAAATAGCGGTGTACACCCCTAAAGATAAAAAACCTTGGGACGATGCCGTTACCCTGGTGCTCACCTATGCCGAAATCCCTTTTGATAAAATTTATGACCGAGAGATATTGAACGATAAACTGGTGTTGTATGACTGGTTACATCTTCATCATGAAGATTTTACCGGGCAATACGGGAAGTTTTATGGAGCGTATCGATCAGCGCCTTGGTATATTAAAGAAAAAAAAGAAGCCGAAAGGTTGGCCGCCGAATTGGGATTTGAGAAGGTGTCAAAAGAAAAATTGGCAGTAGCCCAAAAAATTAAACATTACGTTATAGGCGGCGGATTCTTATTTGCCATGTGTAGCGCTACAGATTCTTTTGATATCGCCTTGGCAGCACAGGATACCGATATTTGTGAACCCATGTTTGACGGCGATCCCAGTGAACCCGGATACCAAAACAAACTCGATTACAGCCAATGCTTGGCCTTCACCAATTTCACCCTGGAACGCAACCCGATGGTTTATGAATTCTCCTCTATAGACATGACTAATCAGCGGCAAATTCCCAAAGAGTTAGATTATTTTAGTCTGCGAACCTTTTCGGCCAAATGGGATCCGGTTCCCACCATGTTGACACAAGATCACACCGTTTTAATTAAAGGCTTTATGGGACAAACCACCGCTTTTAATCCGAATAACATCAAATCTACCGTGACCATTATGGGGCGAAATAAAAGAAATGGGGAGGCGCGCTATATTTATGGTCCCAAAGGGAAAGGCTTTTTTACCTTTTATGGCGGACACGATCCGGAGGATTACGCGCACCGGGTAGGAGATAAAAAAACGCAATTGTCACTGCATCCCAACTCCCCGGGCTATCGGTTGATATTGAATAACATTCTATTTCCCGCAGCCAAACCCAAAAAACATAAAACCTGATAAACATCCTTTTTGCCTTGACCTTTCAAATTTTTAATACCGAATCTTTGGCCTATTTCATAAATGGGTTTGGTATTACTTCCAAATAATACCAAATCCCATGGACGACCTGAGGATGCTCTTGGAATATGAGGTCACCTGTTTGAAGTCGGGTAAGGGATGTATCCCGTTTCGCCATCAATCTTATCAAAGCGCTGATGAATCCAGTCTTCTTTAGCTTGCTGGAGTCGTTCTTTGCTGGAGGAAACAAAGTTCCAAGCAATATACCGTTCTTCGGGAAAGGCTTCTCCACCAAAGATATAAACGGTAGAACCGGCAGTGATTTCAAACTCGCATAAGCGACTGTCTTTGGCTACCAGTAGCTGACGGGGGCCATAAGTATGCCCGTCGCTTTTTATGGCACCTTCCAAAATATAAAGAGCCGATTCTCCATAGAGTTCCTCACCGATATTTAAGGTTTTATCGGTGTCACTTTTAATTTCAATAAAGAAGAGCTTGCTGTACACCGGTACCGGCGACTTCCTACCAAAGGCTTCGCCGGCGATTAGTTTTAGTTGCACGCCATGCTGTTCCCAAGCCGGTAACTCGTCTACGGTGGTATGGGTAAAATCGGGATCCATTGTTTCGAGTTCTTTGGGGAGGGCGACCCATATTTGAAGGCCGTGAAGGGATTTCTCTTTGTTGCGAAGTCGGTTAGGAGTGCGTTCTGAATGGACTACACCTTTTCCGGCAGTCATCCAATTGACAGCGCCGGGCGTGATTTCTACTTCACTGCCAATACTGTCGCGATGCATAATATTGCCTTCAAACAAATAAGTTAGGGTAGACAAACCGAGGTGAGGATGTGGACCAATATCCAGGTTCTCATCGGCAGCCAATTGTTTGGGGCCCATATGGTCAATAAATACAAAGGGACCTACTGCGCGTTTTTGCCTGAAAGGGAGCAGTCGCCCCACCAAAAAATCGCCGATATTTCGGGCGCGTTCCTCAATAATTAAATCTATATTAGACATGGTTTTAAGGGTTTAAAAGTTAATTCATAGGAACTTCCATCAACAACTAGCGTTTCGTTGGGCTCGCAGAGCCAACAATGAAACGCCCTGTTGGA
>CAZPGY010000024.1:0-32458 GCA_964586655.1 uncultured Flavobacteriaceae bacterium | reverse complement strand
ACCTTTGAAATTTATCCTATAAATCTTTAGACCAATTTATAAATCACTTTGGTATAATTTCACAACTCGTTTGAATATTAGCTTCCTTCGGGCAACGATGTTTTTGGTAAGCTGAGCAGAAGTGTTTTTTAAAAGTATGAATTCATTAGACAACGCATAAAAAATAGCATAAGACAATATGAGTACATCAAAAAGCCTATCTGAAATTCCTTTTTCCGTACTGGATTTGGTGCCGGCCTTGGAAGGAAAAACCCACAAGACCGCTTTGGAAGAAACCCTTTCATTTGCCCAATACTTAGACGGTTTGGACTATCATCGATTATGGATTTCAGAACATCACAATACCGATGGCTTATTAAGCTCGGCCACAGTTGTTATTTTAAGTTATTTATTGCAAGGAACCTCCAAGATTCGCATTGGTTCCGGAGGTATCATGCTTCCCAATCACGCTCCTCTGGTGGTTGCCGAGCAAATTGGCACCTTGGCCACCTTATATCCTAACCGCATTGACTTGGGCTTGGGACGAGCACCGGGAACCGATCAATTGACCGCTCGAGCACTGCGAAGAGACCGGGCAGAATCTGCTCAAGACTTTCCCAAGGAGGTGCAGGAATTGCAGTTCTTTTTATCCCAACACGCTGCCGAAAGTCCGGTGAGAGCCATTCCGGGAGAAGGCACGCAAGTTCCTATTTATCTGCTGGGCTCCAGCACTTTTAGCGCACAACTGGCCGCAGCATTAGGGCTTCCTTATGTGTTTGCCAGTCATTTTGCTCCCACTTATTTATTTGATGCATTAAAGATTTACCACCAAAAATTTACCCCTTCCGAGACTCACAAAAAACCTTATACCATGGCCGGAGTTAATGTGATTGTGGCCGACACCGATGAAGAGGCCCAGCACTTGGCTACAAGCGGACAACTATTTCGATTGGGAATTTTCCGCAACACCCGAAAACCTCTTTCCCCTCCCATTGACCGTATGGACGGAATTTGGACCCCGCGGGAAAAAGCCCAAGCCCAAAAAATGGGATATTATTCCTTTATAGGCAGTCCCGAAACCGTAAAAAAGGGGCTACAGGGATTTCTTAATCAAACGAAAGTCGATGAGCTTATTATTTCGTCTTTTATATACGATTTAGAAGCGAGAAAACGGTCATTTAAATTACTATCAGCCTTGAAAAACACATGATCTGTATATTCAAAGTCGTTTTCCCCTTTCTTGAAATTCAGGCTGATATTAAGTCGCCCAATCCTTTGCGCTTATTTTTTTACAGCGGTCATCATAAAGTATTCCCCATCACTTGTCACAAGTTTTTCATAACTTTATACAGAAGTGATTATTGAAAGGGACTAAATATTTTGTCGTTAAAATTTCAAAGGCTAAGACAAAAGGCACCGACATAGTCATAGCTATAGCGAGCATTTAGCCTGTATTGAGCAAAATTGGAATACAGAGATTTGTGGCTTTAACGAGAAGAGGAGCCTATTTTTAAGGTCACTTTCCTATTAGACAAGTTTTTGGAATAAGGTCGATGACAGTTTACAGATTTGATTATGAAATATGCGCTTCTTTTTTATTGCCTTTGCTTTTCCTTGATCGTCACCGCTCAAGGCCACATGGACTTTATAAGGGGCAAAAAGGCCAAAATCTCTTTTGAACTGATCAATAATCAAATTTTCATTCCGGTTACACTCAATGGCGTGAAGCTGACTTTTCTGTTGGACACCGGTGCCGGGCAAACCCTACTTTTTAGCCATCAGGACCGGGACATCAAGTTGAAAAACGTGGGAGATATCCAGTTCTTTGGAGTTGGCGATCGCGATTCTGTCATGGGGATCAAATCGGAGGGCAACATTCTTAAAATAGGAACCAAACTTCAAATAGACAGCTTGACCTGTTATGTCATTTTCAATGATAATTTTAACTTATCTCCTTATGTGGGTATTCCCGTCCATGGGATCATAGGCTATGATTTTTTTAAAGACCATCCGATTAAAATTAATTATACTGGAGAGCGTATCACGGTTTACCGCAGACACCAAAGATTTCATCAGAAGACAAAACGCTTTGAACGGCTTTATTTTCTGATGCTTAATCAAAAACCTTATACTTGGGGGAAAATTCGGTTTCGAGAACGGCAAAGAACCTTGGGTTTACTCTTGGATTCCGGATATAGTGGCACTTTGTTGTTTTTTCCCGATTCGAGTTATCACTTTCAGGGAAAACAAACAAGCATCAAAGATTATTTGGGACACGGATTGGGGGGTGATGTCTATGGAATACGCAGTCGAATCCGGGAATTTCAATTGGCAAATTATCATTTTGTTCATCCCATTTTTGACCTCCCTTCTTCCAATTCCTTCAATTATATTTCAAAATCTGATGTGGTTAAAGGACTTGTGGGTGCGGAAATCCTCCGACGGTTTACTTGCTATTTTGACTATCCGCATCATGTGCTTTATCTCAAAAAAAATAGAAATTACACCGATCCTTTTCACACCAACATGAGTGGATTGGAATTTAAACATATCGGCATGACCTGGGAGCCACATAAAATACCTGTCGCCGATAAAAAACACCAACATTTTAACCAAATTTTGGTAACTGCCAACACCCGATATGAATTGGAGCTTATTCCGATGTATGAAATCCTTGGCGTGCGACATCACTCCCCTTCCTATGCCGCCGGAATTCGGAAAGGAGATCGGCTCCTCAGCATCAATGGGAGAAGAGCCGGAAACTACAGTTTGGCTGAACTCTATGAAATTGTAAAAGGAAAAAAAGGAAAACACCTAAGAATAAGCGTACGACGGAACGGAAAGAAACTTAAATTCAAATTTGAATTAAAAGACCCTATTCCTTTTCAAAAAGAGAAATAAGTCAGCTTGTAGATTTAAAAAAATAATGGCAGCCGACTTTATCTAACATACCCCGGGAAATTATACGATTTATTTTAGGCAGATTTGCAACAAAACCTGTATTGAGTGTCATCGAAATAAAAATGATAAAATAAAGTCAAGCAATACGCGTACTGCATAGCCCAAATTTGAGCTATCCTATTTTATCATTTTATCATTCAACGCCTTGGTTATCAATATCTTACTTAATGAGCTCAATAATTTATTATTTTGCGATGAATTTTTCGGGGTAAGCCTACACAATATCCATCTGGGTGGTCAATTACCACCTCCTCACTAATGTACTGATAAACCCAAATTATTGGGGGGTCTGAAATAATACGAAAGTGAAAATTTTTATAGACTAAAAATTGATTCCTTTAATTTGTTATACCGTATGTTTACAATTAAATAGGGCAGCAAAGCCAGGAGCTGAAGCTGGTCTATATTATTATCATTACGGTATAAAAGTTATCTCTTCTAATAATAAATCTGCTCCAAACGCATTTGCACGTCCCCGTTTTCGTGGATGACCTGGAGTAAAATAGAGCCGTTTTTGGCCCGAGCCGGAACGATCTGGACCTTCTCTTTCGTCAGTTTCAGTTCATCGTAATGGAAATTACCGTTGACATAGGTTATAATCCCCAAATACCACAGCGGATTGTGCCGCCTCCGGCCAAAAAGATTGTTATCCCGGTTGTTATCGGCATAGAAAAAGACATAATCCTCCGTATCGTTCAGCTTTTGATGAAAGCCATAGGCAAAATAACCATGGGAATAAATTTCGCTCCCGGTCAATTTAAGGCTCTTAATCTTGGTGGGCTTTTTCTTTATCTCGTGGAAATACACAAGGTCAAAGTCCTTATCGAATTCCATGGTAAAAAGATTGTAAACCCGGCTACTGTTCTTCCGTTCATAGCCTTCGGCAATGGCCAGGGTGTGTCCGTTCTTCAGGGGGACAAACTCCTCCAGGAACAGCTTACCGCGCTTACGGATATCACCGTACTCATTTTTAATATCAAAATAGGGATTGAAAGTTTTCCACAACAAAAAATCACGGTCCAGCTCTTTCCCGGTGTTTTTATCAAAGACCACACGAGCATAGCCCAATTGTTTTTTATCCTTGTACCGCTTATTTTTCATACGGTACAACCGGTTGTAAAAGAATATCCGATCGTCCAATATCTTGACCTGGAAATTTACCATGCGGTAATGCGGATCCTTATCGGCAAACCGACCAATCAATCGGCCGGTATTGATGTCGTATATCAAGAAGGTGTCATAAGCTTCGGGGGTATTGTCCAAACTGACTTTCTTCAGGATCAAGACCTTATCGTCCGATGCACTGTAAGAAAACTCTCCGCGTTTATCTTTATCTTCGTTTTGGTTGATTTGAGCCGACCACAGTTTGTTGAAACCGGTATCAAAAAGCATAAAAGATTTGATATCCCCCGGATCCTGTTTCCTGTCCGATTCCGATAAAAGCAAAAAGGAACCATTGTTCACCGGTATAAGCTGTTGATTGGAAACAAAGTCCTTCAGCCTAATCCCATCCCCGCTTTGATAGCTTTGGTTGAAGTGCTTATGATGCCTTATGACAAACTCATCGCTCAAAGAAAAATCTGTTAAATCAAGCTTTCGGTAACGGATGTTGGTATAGGGCGAAAGGTATATAGCTGCCACCGATATGGGGCGGAGAAAGGTTTTGTCATAATAGGAAAACATGATTTCATCGCCAATTTTCCGTGCAAAAACCAACCTGATCGTCGGCTTCTCTCCCAGGCTGTTGTAAATGCCCTCGACAAAACTCCCTGAAGTGACCTTATTGAGGTTTTGGTCCAATACAACATACTCCATCGAATATACTTCCCGGCTCAACCGATCGGCCTTATATAAGAGGAAATAGCCATACACATTGGTTGCGGATTCGTTGTAAATCACTTCGGCACCCACCAGTTTTCCCTTCGAGAGTTTCCGCAGCTCCTTCACTTGGGCATAGGTGGACATATAGAATAAGAGAAAGACAACGGTAAGTAATTGTTTCATAAGATTATATTTTATATTTATGGATAAGCGCGTTCATTTCGAACCGTCTGAGATGCCTGATGATATACAAAAAAGTGTTATAGCTATCGGATCGTCTTGGCGATAGGCGTTGAACGTATTTGTTGAGTTGATAAGATTTCCGAGAGAAGCGGATTTTCCTTAAATTTTTATAGATTATCCTTTGGAGGAATTTATTGTGTGGATAGGTTTTAAGGAGTACCAGTCCCTGATACAGGGAACGTCCATAATCCTTAAGCACATAAAGTCCCAACACATCGTTGAACCAACTCGAAAGCTTGATTTTTTTAAAAAAACTTGAAACTCTATAGAGTGAATCTGGCTGAACATCAAAACCGACCTTTAGCGTATGTGCCCTGTACCGGCAATCGGGGTGGGTTTTAAGGGAATCGACATTCCAAAATTTAAGGGATTGGTCATAGTTGTATTTTGAAAGGGCATTATTGGCGATAAGCGCCTGGCGAAAAGGATGGCCTTCAGTACTGAAAAAGGTCTTAAAATCATCCATTGTCAAGGAGTCCCGTGCTTTATCGACCCCATCCAAATGCAATAGGGATTTTACCGCCTGATAAGCCTCCTGCCTATAGGCATTGCGGAACAACACAAACCCCAAGGAATCGGCCTGCTGTTCTTTGGCGCGGCTATATTCCGTAAAGCCATAAACCAAATCACGGTACAAATTCCTGGCCTTTGCCGACTGGTTGAATTTTTTCCGGCTCAACCGTCTTGTTTTCCGCCTGAACTCCTTTGAGGTATTCAACTTGGCCCGTTCCACTATGGCGTCAAACGGATGTTCGAGCAGGTTGTGGGCAATCTCATGACTGATGACAAAGGCCAGTTCGTACTTGTTCTGAAGCTTTTTGATCAACGGGATATAAATGACGACAAACCCATTTCCAATGGCATACGCATTGGGCATAGTCCCAAACGACAGCAGGATTTTGGTGTTCTTTAGCCTGTTGGCATAAGTGGGATTCTCGTTTACAAGCCGTTTCAAAATACCGTTCAGCAATTGACGATATACCGAGTTGTCCACAAAGTAGCCCTGTTCGATCTGATGGATAAACCCTTCGGCAACCCCCTTATAAAGATCGGCCACTTCCTTGCGGACGCGCCGTTTGTCAAATTCATCCCTAAACCCTTCCTTTTGCCGGGTGATCCGGGTTTTATAAGTGCTTAATAAGGTTTCCCTATAATGCGTGTTCACAGTATCCATGAGCACAATATCCTGTGCAGTAACCTGATGGCCGGTAAAGACGATCGCCAACAAAAGTATAAAACGGATAAAGTTATGGTTGATGGATAATGGCAAGTTTCGTAATTCTGAAATCAAAGACATGCTTTTTAAGAAGATGCCAATATAAGCACAATAAATATTTCTAAATCGGATTTTTTAAAAAATCCTTTAGAATCAGTTTTCCCAGCCCCTGCATAATGATATCTCTCGCAACAAACATCCCCAAGCCCAACTATCAACTCACCCCATCACCTTAGACAGATAAAAAGCAGCGAGGAAGCCCAGCACCACGATGATGCCGGCTGCCTTTTGTGTTTTGGTCAAAGCCTCAATGGACGTATTATACAGGATAGATTAAATTTTTATTTGATAGATCTTTGTATAATGCGCCGAGAGGCAATTCCAAGTGACCGGGACCTCCATTTTTCCAACCATAAACATTGTCTATTCGACATTAAAAATCAAGTCTCGATATAATACTAATGCCCCCTCAAATAGAATTGACCCCTGTTTAATTTAGAATTGGTATTACTTTCAAAAGTGGAGAGGATCCCCTGCCGAAAAAGCTACCGATTCCAATTCAATATGCCTTATAATTCATTTACAAACGGTTACAAACGAATACATCCGAAAGTAAACACTTATAAACCGGCTCTACACAGCAATTCTCCTCATGTTTGTATGGTCAAAACGATTGACACATTCATAATTTTTTTGTTTCACCGGTTTACTTCAGTAGACCATAAAACCTATAACCATGAACAATTTAAAAAACAAAGTACAATTAATTGGACGACTGGGAAAAGAACCAGAAATCATTACCTTTGAAGATGGAAACAAATTGGCAAAATTTCCCTTGGCTACAGATGATGACTATAAGGACAAAGACGAAAAGAAAGTAGAACGCACCGATTGGCACAACATCGTCGTCAGACAAAAAGGCTTGGTCAAAATAGTAGAAGAATATGTCAGTAAAGGCCAGCAGGTTTTGATTGAAGGCAAACTGACCAATCGTTCTTATGAAGATAAAAATGGCGAAAAACGCTATTTTACAGAAGTCTATTGTCGAGAATTACTGATGCTGTCAAAGTAGATTTATTTTACTGAACCCAATCAAATTCCGTAAATCAAACTTCTGTTTTGTCAATGCTTACCGGTTAAAACCTAAACGATTGAACCGTTTGGTTAATACCAATTATACATATAAAATGGCCCAATATTTATGTCTAAATTTCAAATCTCTGCGTTAATCCCGCACGTGCGGGACGTCATAGCTATGGCTATGCCTACGTTTTTTGCCTTGACCTTTAAAATTTATTCCATAAATCTTTAGACTATTTAATAAATATAATTGGTATAAAAGGATTATCCGGATGAATATTGATTTTAGCCGCATCAAATCATATCGTCGGATAGTCCTTAATTTATTTTGCTCAATACCAATTTGCAGGTCTAATTGGTATAAAAGGCTATGATTAGCCATTTATTTTATATATTTTTGATTGCTATGGATACGACAAAAACCTCTCAACATTCCTCCCTTAAGGAGCTCCTTAAAACTCATTTTGGCTATGAGCAATTTTTACCAAACCAAGAAGAAATCATTCAAAATGTATTGGCCCAAAAAGATACCTTAGCCATTATGCCAACCGGAGGAGGAAAATCGCTGTGTTTTCAATTGCCGGCTCTGGCCATGGAAGGAACAGCCATTGTCATCTCGCCACTAATTTCTCTGATGAAAGATCAGGTAGATGCCCTTAAAGCCAATGGAATCTCCGCCGCTTTTTACAACAGTTCGCAACCTGAAGAAGATCGCCGAAACACCCTTTCTCTCCTCGAACAGAACCGTATTCAACTCCTTTATGTAGCCCCGGAAAGCCTGTCGCAACTTCACTTTATCATCAAAAACATTAAGATTAGCTTGTTTGCTGTAGATGAAGCCCATTGCATTTCGTCTTGGGGGCACGACTTCCGTCCGGCTTATCAACAGTTGGGACACCTAAAAACCCAATTCCCACAAGTTCCGGTAATTGCCCTTACCGCCACCGCAGACCGAGCCACACGGAAAGATATTTCGGTTCAACTACAGATTCCGCTCGCAAAAACATTTATCGCTTCCTTTGATCGGCCAAATCTATATTTGGATGTAAGACCGGGACAAAACCGAAAACGACAAATTCTAAATTTCATAAAAAATCATCCGCAGGAAAGCGGTATCATTTACTGCCTCAGCCGGAAAAACACCGAAAAGCTGGCGGCAGATCTACAAAAAAACGGGTTTACCGCCGAAGCTTATCACGCCGGAATGGAAGCCGAAAAACGCACCGCTATTCAGGAAAATTTCACCAGCGATCGCACCCCAATTGTGGTAGCAACCATTGCTTTTGGAATGGGTATAGACAAAAGTAATGTGCGTTGGGTAATTCATTATAACCTGCCCAAAAACATTGAAGGTTATTATCAAGAAATTGGTCGCAGCGGCCGAGATGGTTTAGCAGCACATACTATTTTATTTCACAGTTATGGCGACATTCGCATTCTAAGACAGTTTGCCGAAGAAAGTGCCCATGCCGAATTTCAATTGGCTAAATTGGAACGCATGCAACAATATGCCGAATCTTTCAACTGTCGGCGCAAGATGTTGCTGGGCTACTTTGGGGAACACCTTGAAAAAGATTGTGGAAATTGTGATAATTGTAAAAATCCACCTACTTATTTTGACGGTACCATCATCGCTCAAAAAGTGTGTTCTGCCGTGGCTCGGTTAAAAGAACAAGAAGCCTTAAATATGGTAGTCGATGTACTCCGCGGGGCGCAAAATGCACAAGTGTTAGACAAAGGCTATCAACACCTCAAAACCTATGGTGCTGCCCAAAATATCTCTTGGCGCAAGCTTCAGGATTATGTCATTCAACTCATTAACCAAGGGGTTTTAGAAATTTGGTTTCACGAAAAAGGTCGTTTGGTACTCACGCCTTTGGCTAAAAAAGTACTCTTTAAAGGACGAAAAGTGCAATTGGCTCATACTGAACAGTCAAAAGCACAAGAACTGAAAAAGACAAACGCCCCCAAACACAATCGCGGAGAGCTGTTTGAATTGCTACGCCTCAAGCGTCTCGATTTAGCCCGAGCCGCGGAGGTTCCTCCTTATGTCATTTTTAGTGACGCCACTTTGGAGGATATGGAACGACGCCTGCCCCAAAATCATGAGGAGTTTTCAGATATTTTTGGAGTCGGAAAAGCAAAATTGAATAAATATGCGGAGGCTTTTATAGAAGTTATCCAAACCTATAAATCTGCTCACCAAAGTGAATGGGCAAATCATCAGTTTAAGTTTGGGGATTATCCCCAAGCCGGAAACCAAAGCTATTCTCGAAAAAACAAAAAGAAAAAGACTTTGTTTGACAAATTGGAAGACCTCGCTATAAAACTAACCGATGAAGCAGAATTTACCGAAAACGATCTGTTTAGTGAATCCGATTTAAAGTGTTTTTCTTCACAAAAACCACGTACGCCAACCGAATTTGCTGCGCTCGCTTTACCTCCCGAAAAATATGAAAAATATACCGAAGAGATTTTAAAAATCATCAATCGACATATAGACCAAAAGGAACGGGACGTACCTTCAGACGAACATACTTACAACCTGTATGTAAATGAAAATATGACGGTTGATGAAATTGCATTACGGCGAGGATTAACCCAAAATACAATTATGGGACATTTGCTCAAGATGCACCAACAGGGGCGAGAACTCGATTTCTCCAGTTTTATCTCAACCGAAGAAGTCAGAAAAATTCAAGATGCCAAAGAAAAACTGGACAATCCTGATGCCCTACGTCCCTATTTTGACTATTTTGAAGAACAACTCCCTTACTGGAAAATTAAATTTGGATTGTATTTGGGCGAATGATTTTTTAAGGGGCGGGTTCAAGGCGAAAACCACTGGCATCGCTTGAATCATGGCAAATATTTTCAACAAAGAGGTTTAGCATTAGATGAAAAATTACCGCTATTGCCACGCTGCTATTGCACAATCAGATTCACCCAAATATCACTGTGCCTGCATGACACAATCAGGTTCCTTCTCTTTCAATTTCTTCTCCTCTCCTACTCTTTCCCGTCTACAAAATCCTGAAGGTACTTGAAATTGGGGGTTAATCTTCCATTTTCGGTCATTTTGGCGCGGGCCAGTATGCCATCTTTGTCCCCATTAAAAAAGGCGGGAATAACCTCGTTGAGGAACATTTCACCAAATCCCTCGCTGGCATCTTTAGGAAGCTCACAAGGCAAATTGTCTACGGCCATCACCGTCACCGCTTCGGGAGCATCAAAATCTACTTCTTTTTCGTGCTGCGGATGATAGCCATAAAAAGGATCGGCAATGGTTGACGGACGTATGGTGCTGGCCACAGGGCCGTCAATATCGCAACTAACATCTGCAACCAACTTGATTTTAAAATCCGCTTGCTTGGCATTCTCCCTTGTAAACAGGTAAGGTGCACCATCGCCATAAAAATGTCCGGCGATATAGAAATCGGTTACTGTTGCAAAACGCATAAAATCAGATTCATAAGCCTCCGGATGATTAAAAAAATCGATGTCGTCAATTGTTTTTCCGTCTTTGCGCTTGTTGTAGTCTAACACATCAATTTGACAATACACCGGTTCCTCAAAAGTTTGCTTGAGGTAAGAGTTTACGTCTACTTCTTTAATCTTCAGATGTTCCAAAATCTCCCGAGCCCCATTAGCCACTTTTCCTCTACCGGTCAATAAAATTTTGAAATTCCCCGGAAGTTTCACTTTTTTCAATTCCTCAATTACGGCTTCATAGTCTGAGAGCTTTTCTACTTTGGGCAGTGCATAGGTTTTTTCTCGCAATCCCCAGCCTCTAAATCCGTTATAGGCCCCAACGATACCGGCATATCGTCCAAAACCCACCAAGCGTTGCCCCTGGGTATTGGTGATGGTCTCGTGGTCATAAAGGGTAATGTTTTTTTTGAGAATCGCTCGCAATAAATCTCGATTATAAGGCTGTTTTTTAATAGTATGTGAGAAGAAAAAATATTGTTTATCGGGAATCAATGCCTCCAAAGGCACTTCTTTAACCCCTAATAAAACCTCACAATCCGATAGGTCTTTTGTAAGGGTAAAGCCTTTTTCTTTATAGGCTTGGTCAGAAAACACCCGAATATCAGAAGACTCTACCGCGATACTCACTTGCGGATATTTTTCTTTTAGCCGGATCAGTTCACGAGGAGAAAAAACCACGCGGCGATCGGGTGGGGTTTTGCGTTCCTTGATAATGCCTATTTTCATAAGTTTGGACTGTTTTTTGATTGTTTTGTCTGAAGAATCGCAAAGGTATGATTTTATCTCTATCTTTGCCACCCGCTTTTGTCGAGATTCTAATCCTTAAAGGATTTAGGTTTGCAGCGGAAAATTTATTAATTTTGAAATAGTTCATTGACAATAACTACCGGGGTCGATTTGGTTTTGACAGCAGGTCGAGTTGAACGGTAAGCACGTCGAGCGCTGGGATACAGCTCGTAAATCTCATATTTCATCTTTTTTAAACGGCGAGAATAACTACGCCTTGGCTGCGTAACCCGAATCACAGTACGGTTACCCTAATCACAGCGTAAGACGCGTGACCAAGATGTCTCCCGGAAGCCTTGATTTACGGCGTCCGATTTTGAGGCACCGAAAAAGTAAATATAGCCTGGTCAGGGCTTTGATGACCGGGTGAATTTAAACCGAAGCTAAGCGTGAAACAGGTGGCTTTTGGCCGGTTTTACGACGAAAACTAAGTAAAAGCTAAACGTGTAGAAAGCGGTTGAGCTGCTTGTTTGGACGAGGGTTCGAGTCCCTCCGACTCCACCATTATAGCCTATAAACCTACTGTTTATGGGCTTTTTTTGTTTATAGGTGTGAATGGTGTAAAAATTAGCATGGCAATTTTTGTAAGCTTCCCAAAAGCTCGTAAGATTTTAAAAATGATTCAGTGATGGAACACCCATGATAGAGTTATGTCGCCAGTACAAGGTCTGTCCGTCACACTTATAAAGAGCAAAACTTCCATTGCCACAGAAATCAATCCCAGCTTCACTTTTAATTCTTCGGTTTATCTCCTATTTTTGCTTTCAAAAATAAAGCAAACCCATTAATTTCTATAACATGATAAACGAAGATCATCTCAAAACACTCAAAGAACGTCTCACCGCCCTAAAACAGTATCTTTGACATTGATGGGAAAAAAATAGAAATTGCCAACGAAGAAGAAAAAACTTACTCTCCCAATTTTTGGGACGATCACCAAAAAGCAGAAGACATTCTCAAGGCACTCAATCGTTTAAAAGATTGGGTAAAAAGTTATGAACAGGCCATCACTTTTTATGAAGACCTGGAGGTTATTTATGAATTTTATCAAGCGGGAGAATCTTCGGCTGAAGATGTGCAAGAACGCTATGATAAAGTCACTGCATTAATTGAGGAATTAGAATTTAAAAACATGCTTTCTGATGAAGGTGATGAGCTAACCGCCGTTTTGCAAGTTACTGCAGGAGCCGGCGGAACCGAAAGCTGTGACTGGTCTTCTATGTTGATGCGCATGTATGTCATGTGGGCCGAAAAACACGGTTATAAGGTAAAGCAACTCAATTATCAAGGTGGAGACGTAGCCGGTATCAAAACCGTTACCCTTGAAATTCAAGGAGAATATGCTTTTGGCTGGCTCAAGGGAGAAAATGGCGTCCACCGATTGGTGCGCATCTCCCCTTTTGACAGCAACGGTAAGCGACATACCTCGTTTGCCTCCATTTATGTATATCCTTTAGTTGACGACAAAATTGAAATCAAAATCAATCCTTCCGACATTCATTTTGAAACCATGCGTTCACAAGGAGCCGGCGGACAAAATGTAAATAAAGTAGAAACCGCTGTGCGTTTGCATCACGAGCCCACCGGAATTGTCATTGAAAACTCTGAAACACGCTCTCAGTTAGACAACAAGGAAAAGGCCATGCAACTCTTGCGGTCACAGCTTTATGAAATAGAGCTTCAGGAGCGTCAAGCGGCTCGCGACAAAATCGAATCAGAAAAAAAGAGTATTGAATGGGGGTCTCAAATCCGAAATTATGTAATGCATCCTTATAAATTAATTAAAGATGTGCGCACCCAAGAAGAGACCGGAAATGTGGATGCGGTAATGGATGGCGACTTGGATAGTTTTTTAAAAGCCTATCTGATGATGACAGGGCAACAAGAAGAATCCTAAGCAAAGGCATCGCCCAAAACGAAAATTCTCTTTATATTTAAAACCTCTTTCTAAACACAATGGTCATGAGAAAAATGAACAAAATTCCCAGTGTGGATTTAGCCGATTTTTTATCGGAGAACGAAAACAAAAAGAAAAAATTTGTCAATGAAATAGGACAAGCTTATGAAGAAATAGGCTTTGTTGCTCTTAAAAATCACTTCCTCAGTGATGAGTTGGTCGATCAGTTGTATCGTGAAATTAAGGCGTTTTTCGCTTTACCGGAAGCAACAAAAAAGAAATATGAAATCGAAGAACTCGGTGGGCAGCGCGGTTACACCTCCTTTGGAAAAGAACATGCCAAAGGGCGTTCAGCCGGTGATTTAAAAGAATTTTGGCATTTTGGTCAAATCCCCGATGACGATGCCGATTTAAACGAAGAATATCCAAAAAACGTTCAGGTAGAGGAGCTTGAACATTTTAATGAAGTGGGCATGGAAGCCTACAAAATGCTCGAGAAAACAGGTATTTATGTGTTGCGGGCATTGGCCTTGTATATTGGGTTAGAAGAGAGTTATTTTGACCATTGGGCCAGTAACGGAAACAGCATCCTGCGTCCCATTCATTATCCGCCCATCACAGAAGAACCCCAAGATGCCGTCCGTGCAGCACAACATGGCGATATCAATTTAATCACCTTGTTGATGGGCGCTTCTTCCGGGGGCCTGCAAGTCTTGCGCAAAGACGGCGAGTGGATTGACGCCATTCCCCATGAAGACGAATTGGTCATCAACGTGGGCGACATGCTCGAGCGGCATACCAACAACAAACTGCGCTCCACGATCCATCGGGTAATCAATCCGCCTCGTGATGAATGGGATCAACCGCGGTATTCCATTCCGTTCTTTTTGCACCCGAGAAGCGATATGAAATTAGATTGCCTGGAGGAATGTATAGATCCACAACACCCCAAACAATATGAAGACATTACGGCTGGTGAATTTTTACGCCAACGCTTGGTAGAAATCGGATTGTTAGAGGATGAAGAAAATTAAGCGACTATCATGGATTTAAAAGATCAATTAAAAAAAGCATTTCCCGACCACGAAGTCCCTGAAGATTCAAAAGAAAACAAAGAAGATTCCGAAGGCTTATGGATACAAGAGGCTCCTTTACTTTGTAAATTTGAAAAACGCAAAGGCAAAGCCACTACTATTATCGATGGATACACCGGCAACAAGGATGATTTTAAACAGCTGGCTCGAGAGATCAAAACTGAACTTGGTGTGGGGGGAACAGCGAAAAAAGAGCAAATCATCATTCAAGGGGATTATCGTCCGCAAATCATGAAACTCCTTAAAGAGCGAGGCTTTGCGGTAAAACGCGTTGGCGGATAATTTTTTTTACCGTAGAACCCTCTTAATTTTCAACCGCAATGAAACTCGTTTTTGCCACGCACAACAAACATAAGCTACAAGAGATAAAACCGCTTTTGCCGGTCCCCATCAACCTGCTGTCCTTACAAGACATTCATTGTGATGAAGAAATTATGGAAACCGCAGAAACGATTTCGGGGAATGCACTGCTCAAAGCAACTTATATCCATAAAAACTATGGAATGAATTGTTTTGCCGACGACACCGGACTCGAAGTAGACGCACTTGACGGGCGTCCGGGGGTGTATTCTGCCCGCTATGCAGGTCCTCAAAAAAACGATGATGACAATGTAGATAAGCTCTTGAAAGAACTCGACAAACAATCTCATCGCAAAGCACAATTTAAAACCGTTATCGCACTAACTCTGGGGAATCGACAAAAGACTTTTACAGGAATTTGTAAGGGAGAGATTCTCAGAGAACGAAAAGGCAGCAGCGGTTTTGGATACGATCCTGTTTTTATGCCTGAGGGCTACACCCAAAGTTTTGCCGAAATGGCACTCGAAGAAAAAAACAAAATCAGCCACCGCGGAAAAGCGCTGAAAAAACTAATTCACTATCTACAAGAAATGCATAAATTGCAATAGATTAAAATAAAACCCATACTTTTGAAGCCTTATCATCCATAACCATTTGCTTTTTAAACACCAATTACGTTTGCCGCTCATGAAATTTCGATTGCCCCTACTCCTATGCTTATTGGTCAATACTGCTTTTGGACAATCTATCCTACCCCAAGATTATTTTAAAAATCCGATGAAAATTCCGATATACTTGGCAGGAAATTTTGGTGAACTTCGCAACAATCATTTTCACAGCGGAATAGACATTAAAACCAAACAGCGCACCGGATTATCAGTAATGGCTTCTGCTGACGGATATGTGAGCCGTATTAAAGTAAGGCCCTATGGATATGGAAAGGTATTGTATATACAACATCCCAACGGATATACCACCGTTTATGGTCATTTACAAGAATTTGCCCCCGAAATAAGGGCCTACGTTCGTGAGAAAATGTATGCTCGAGAAAAAAATGAAATTTCTCTCTATCCCGATAAAGGTGCCTTACCGGTCAAACAAGGAGAAGTAATTGCCCTAAGCGGCGAATCCGGAGGCGCAGCAGGACCACACTTGCACTTTGAAATTCGCGACGGATTGCAGCGCCCAATGAACCCTTTGTTATTTGGACTCAAAGTTGAAGATCATCGACCACCGCGAATTTATGGTTTATATGTATATCCCCAAGGAACGAATGCTCACGTCAATAAATCAGCCAGGCGACAACGGTTGAACCTGATTAAACAAAAAGACGGCTCTTATATCACCCCGACCATTCAGGCGTATGGAAAACTCGGATTTGGCGTTTATACCCGAGATTATATGGATCGCACTTCCAACTATTTTAATGTTTACCGAATTAAAACTTGCCTTAACGGAGAAGATCGTTTCGAAATTATCTTCAACAAATTCTCTTTTGCCAAAACCCGATACATCAATCGTTATATAGATTACGCTTATTACGAGACCAAGGATCAACGCATCCAAAAGCTGTTTTTACAACCCAATAATGAGATTGATGCACAATTGGAAACTACTAATAAGGGCTATATCGATATTGCAGATAGTTTAAATTATAAATATAAAATTATTCTTGAGGATTATGCAGGCAATCGAACCCTCATTCGCGTGCCTATTATAGCCCATAAAATAGATCACAAAGATATTCAGGCCAAAGAAATCGACACCACGGCTTATTATGCCTATGCCAATCAGGCCAATGTCTTTAATCTCAAATATCATGATGTATACATTCCCAAAGGGGCTTTATATGAAAACACTTATCTAAATATCGTAGACCACCCCCATAAAGTGAAAGTTCACCGCGATATCGTTCCCCTTCAAAAATACATCACCATTGGATTTGATGCGAGTAAGTATGCCAAGGAAGATCGGGCTAAACTTTATGTAGCACGCACTTATCCTTGGGGAACTTCCTATTATTCAAATACTTATAAAGACGGAACCCGCATCACAACCAGAACTCGGACTTTCGGTACTTTTAAACTGGCCATGGACAATCAGCCGCCCACGGTAACACCGGTTAACTTTCACAACAAAGACTGGGTTTCCAATCTCGATTACCTCAAGGTTAAGATTGAAGATGCAGAAACCGATGTCGCTTCCTATCGCGGCACCATAAACGGAAAGTTTATCGTGATGTTATTTAATCATAAAAACAATACCATCAGTTATGATTTTCGCGATAATATTTCTGACGAAACGGAAAATAAATTGAAAATCATTGTCGTTGATGAAGTAGGCAACAGCACAACCTTTGAATCCACATTCTACAGAAAAGATTAAACCCAATAAACTTGAAAAAACATTTTTTCTTCTTGATACTCATCACCTTAAGCTTTACTGCTATTGGGTATAGCCAATCAGCTTATTTACAGGGCATAATGTTTGATGAAAATCGGATCCCCTTAAGTTCGGCAGAAGTGAGTTATGCCAATGGAGGAACAGTTTCTAATCAAAATGGTTTTTACCGATTAGAAATTCCGGCCAATTACAATGTGCAGGTTACTTTTTCCTATTTTGGACTCAAAGACATGGTGATCACCGTAAATTTGAAGGAAGGGGAAACCAAAGAATTCAATCCGGTTCTTAAAAGCGAAGTCAACCAATTCAGTCCCGTAGTCATTACCGACAAAACAGGCTTGCGCAAACAGCTCAAGGGCATCACCACAATCAGACCCGGAGTGGTTCGCACAATTCCCGGAGCCAATGCGGGGGTTGAAAATTTACTAAAAACCCTGCCCGGCGTCAACTCTAATAACGAACTCAGCACACAATATTCGGTTCGGGGTGGCAATTATGATGAAAACTTGGTGTATGTAAACGGAATTCAGGTCTATCGCCCACTGCTGATCCGATCGGGACAACAAGAGGGGTTGAGTTTTATCAACCCGGATTTGGTAAGAAGCATCGATTTTTCTGCCGGAGGCTTTCAGGCCAAATATGGCGATAAATTATCCTCCGTACTGGCCATTCAATACAAACGACCGGTAGAATTTGAAGGCGCACTGGACCTGAGCTTTCTCGGCGGAAGCCTTTATGTGGGCGGAGCATCGAAAGATCAAAAACTTACCGGCATTCTTGGCGTAAGGTATCGAGACAACTCTTTATTGGTCAATTCTAAAGAAACTAAAACAGATTTCAATCCTGTATTTGTCGATGCACAAACTTATTTAACCTATCAGTTTAGCAGTAAATTTGAATTGGATTTCCTGGGTAATATTGCCCTGAATATTTATGATTATACACCTAAAGTAAAAGAAACCACCTTTGGAACCATCTCCAATCCCACTACCCTATTCATTTTCTATGAAGGAAAAGAGCAAGACCGATATGAAACCTACTTTGGCGCATTAAAAGCCTCTTATGAATTTTCAAAACACTATACCGCCCAATTAACCGCTTCGATTTACAACACACAAGAACAGGAACACTATGATATTTTGGGGCAGTACCGCCTGGGGAAGCCCAATACCTCAATTGGAAGCGACAATTTGGGGAAAGTAGATTTTACCCGTGGAGTCGGCGCACAGTTAGATCACGCACGAAATGATTTAGACGGATTATTTGCCGCTCTTCAACATCGAGGTACGCTATCTTATGGTGATCATTTAATTGAATACGGACTCAAATATACTCATGAGGACATTCGAGATCGCATTCGAGAATATCAAATCATAGATTCAGCCGGCTATTCCCTGCGTCCGCCAACACTCGATATGCCCAACCTGCAGCCTTACGAACCTTATAAAGGAGCAATTGTCCCCTATTATTCCATTCGGGCTAAAAACCATACTACCATTGACCGTCTTGAGAATTATATTCAATGGAGTTATCAAACCGAAATTGGAAATAGTCAAGCTTGGTTCAATGCCGGTGTGCGTTCACATACTTGGACTGTAAGCGGAGCGGGAATTGAAAGCACCACACAAACCGTGGTCAGTCCTCGTGCACAGTTTGCCATAAAACCCAATTGGGATACGGATATGGTTTTTCGAATTTCGGGAGGAGTTTATGACCAACCTCCCTTTTATCAAGAACTGAGAGATTCCACCGGAACGGTACGCCCACAGGTTGAAGCCCAAAAATCACTTCAGGTAGTTTTGGGCAATGATTACAGTTTTAAAATTGACGAACAAGCTTTCAAACTCACTACTGAAGCCTACTATAAACACCTGACGGCTGTCAATCCCTATACCCTTGAAAACGTCCGCATTCGATATAAAGCAAAAAACAATGCAGTGGCCTATGCTTATGGTTTTGATGTGCGGCTCAATGGAGAATTGGTCAAAGGCACACAGAGCTGGGTAAGTATTGGCTATTTAAAAACCGAAGTCAATATCAATGACCGCGGGTTTATCTCGCGCCCCACCGATCAACGGTTAAAGTTTAGTGTTCTTTTTCAGGATTATGTTCCCAGCATGCCGCGGCTCCGACTGTATATTAATGGTGTGTATAATACCGGACTTCCCGGCGGAACACCCCTCTATGCCGATCCCTATCAATTCCAAGGGCGTTTACCGGATTATCAGCGTTTTGATATTGGTTTTTCTTATGTGTTTGTCGATGCCGAAAATCCGGTTCCCAAAGATCATTGGCTACACCGTTTTAAACAGTTGACGCTGGGATTAGAGGTCTTTAACATGTTTGATCGAAAAAATTCCATTACCAATACTTTTATCCGCGACGTGCAGACTCGTCAAATCTATTCGGTTCCCAACTATTTGACTACCCGAGTTTTTAACTTGCGTTTGCAAATGAAGTTTTAAAAAAAAACGACCAAAGACTGAAGGAAGCTGCCTTATCACCAAAAGACCTGAAAATTAATCTGGTATTGATATTTTATTCAACTCTCGCATCTCTTTAATATATCTATAATCAATGAGTTTTCTAAAACTTAAACTAACCTATCATCGTATAACTTAAGCGACAATTCGTGCGTATTCTCCAAGGAATTAAAATAAGGTAATAAGGTGATTTTCGGAATAATTGAATAATTATTAAGGTAATAAGGTTTTACGCACTCACGAAAAACCTTATTACCTTAGTAACAGGAAGTTCACACTCTCCAAAAACCTTATTACCTTATCCCGTTTTCTTCTGGTCAATAAAGTTACTGAACATGCGAAAGTTCAGATATTTTATATGAAATGAAATATAAAATAGTCCCTCATGTGCGGTTTTGCGTGTATTGAGGTCATTTAAACTTTTAGGATTGAAGCGAAAAATAGATATTTTTGTCCCAGATGAAGTCTTTTTTGCACTGCATAGCCGTAGCTATGGAGTAAGGAAAAGACAAAATATGGGGTAATCCCGAAACTTCGGGATGCAGTCAATAATAGAAAGTTTAAATGAGCTCATTATAAAAACAGGCAAATTCAAGTCATAAATGCAACAGATTCCCTTATCAAAAAAAATCCCGAACGCTTTTGTTCGGGATTTTTTTGAAATTTGGAGCTCTTCTCTTCTATTTATTGTCCCAAATCAATATTGAATTGTCCTTGTGTCACTTGGAAAACTTCTCCGGCAGCATTTCGCACACTAAAGGAGAACGATCCGCTGATGATGTCGCCATTGCGTTGGCTGACGGCAAAATTTCCGGAGTTGTTGACGGTAATATAATCGGTACCGGCCGCATCGGTATAAACCGCTGAGAAAGCACCGGTTTCACTGATGGCATAATTTCCGGTCGTTACATTAGCGGGAATGTTGAGCTGTAAGGAAGTGCCCGTAGCCTGATCTTCTCCTCTAACGCCGATCAATCCGCCGTTTAATGTGGTATCTGAAACGGTGGAAGAGCCAAAGTTGGTGGTATCAATCTTAGCATCGATAAAATAAACCGAACCGTTATCACTGGGATTCACCGAAATGTCTTCAAATACGCCTTCGGTCATGGTAATGGTATTACCGGGGTTATCCACATCGGTCAAGGTTCCCGAGAAAGTTCCGGAAACCAGGTTATTGGCTTGATCGATACTGGTGATGGTAAGTGTTCCTGCAGTGGCCGCATATTCAATACTTGGATTGGCATTAACATCGGGCGTATAACTCAAACTCACCGCTCCACTACTGATATCATAAGTAGTTTCAGTAGGATTGTCGACTTGCAGTTTAAAGCGCTTGACATCACTGCTGGTGTTGATTACCAAACCATTGTTGGTACTGAGCTCGCCTTGAATACTTTCAGCATCATAAACTTCGCCATCGAGCTTGACATGGAAATTGCCCAAGTTGCTATTGGGGGGATTCATTCCAGTTCTTAATGGAATATTGACAAATTCTCCATGTGAAAATAACAAGCTTCCGGCGGGCACATTGATATCGACGTTCGTCGAATCTCCGGTATTGGTTGAATCTTCAGCGGCAAGGGCCGTATACCCTGAACCATTCCCGGTCCACTCCATAATGGATGTAGGAACGTTTAGCGAATCTCCCGGTGTCGTGGTTTCGGTGGTATCAGAAGTTTTGAGAAAGAAAGAAAAGGTTCCGGAAGCCAAACCGGCATTCACATCATATTTAGTGATGGTCACTACGCCAATGGTATCCACCCCGTCCATAGTATAAGGAGCTTGTCCATAGATGTGATATACGGCATTACTGTTAGCAGAACCATCTAAAATATAGTTTCCTACCCCTCCTCCATTGAGAATAATATGCACCCAATTTCCATCATCTCTCTTACCGACAATTTGGGTAATTCCGTCTTCAGTAAGCATTCCGGCATTATCGGCAAAAAAGGTCTCTTCGTTAATATCAACTTTGAAAAATGACTGGGTGGCCGTCTCCGGACCGTTGTGAGGCCCTATGGGTTCATCGTCTCCACAACTGGTCAGCCCTATTATAATCAGGAGGAACAACAGGGATTTGTAAGTTAATTTCATATGTAAATTTTAAAGTTATTTTCCTTAAGGCAAACTTAACAAAAAAAAATCAGTTAGGTTTTCTTTTTTTTGATAATGGCACTAATATTATGATTCCGAAGACAAAGAAAAGAATAAAAATCAAAATAGCATCACGAATACTGCCGGTAATTTGGGCAATCATTCCATAGGCAAACATGCCTATTACGATTCCAATTTTTTCAGCCACATCATAGAAACTAAAAAAAGAAGCGGTGTCTTTAGCCTCTTTGGGCAGGAGTTTGGAGTAGGTGGATCGCGACAAAGACTGAATTCCGCCCATGACCAAACCAACAAAAGCAGCGGCAAAGTAAAACTGAATCGGGGTATGAATCCCATACGCATAAATACAAATAACCACCCATATTATATTGATGCCGATGAGCGTATTAATGTTTCCAAATCTTTTTGAGGCCTTTGCGGTAAGAGTAGCGCCAACCACTGCAATTAGTTGGATTAATAGGATGCTGATGATCAGCCCGGTGGTAGAATCTTGGTTCCCCCAATTCAATTCCTCTATCCCAAAATAAGTGGCAATCAGCATAATGGTTTGCACAGCCATGCTATACATAAAAAAAGCAAAGAGATACTGCTTTAAACGCCGGTCTTTTTTGAGGTAAACGTATATTTTTTGCAATTCCTTAAACCCGTTAAACAGCCAGTGTTTATGCTTTTGGTCTTGTCCCTTCCCCTTGGGCAAATAATAATAGGTATATTGACTAAAAGCAATCCACCAAACGCCGGTGAGTACAAATGAAATGCGCGTTGGCAACGCTTGACTTGCAAAGCCCAGTTGTTTGTGAAAAAAAATGAGTCCGAGACAAATCAACAACAAGATCACACTCCCCACATAGCCATAGGCATATCCTTTTGCGCTAATGTGGTCCTGTTGGTCGGGATAAGAAATATCGGGTAAAAACGAATTATAAAACACAATACTGCCCCAAAAACCAATCAATCCAAAGAAATAACACAATAAGCCCAACCACAATTGATCGAGGGAAAACCAAAAAAGTCCGATACAAGAGGCTGCTCCCAAGTAATTAAAAAACCGCATAAAGGCTTTTTTATTCCCCAGATAATCTGCTATTCCACTCAAAAAAGGGCTCAAAACAGAAACGGTAAGGAAAGCTGCTGCGGTCACATAGCTGATTAAGGCATCGTTTTCAAAATCAATCCCTAAAAAGTGAACCGTATCATTCACTATTTGCCCATCAATTTTAGTGATGGTCAGGGTGCCATAAAAAATGGGAAAGATTGCCGATGAAATGACCAGGCTATAAACCGAATTGGCCCAATCGTAAAAAGCCCATGCTTTAAGTAGTTTCTTATGCCCCTTGGGGAGTGTTTTCATTGCACCGCAATTTTAAAAGTGCTTAAAGTAAAAAAATAACCCGTGAAAATGTTAAGTTTACGCCAATAGTTTTTCTGTTTTGAAAATACAAACGGCTCTATGTCGTTTTGAGGCTGATGTTGCTGAGCGTGCACGGTGGAATGCACGTAAAATGACAACGCATTTCTATTAAGGATTTTCGAAAGTCGTCCTGAAAATAAACGAAAGGCCAATTAAAATTATATATTTGTTGCTATATGGTTTATTTTTTTTTAGACCTGATTAACCAAATAATCAATTTCCTAACTTATGGCGACAATTAAAAAAATTCTTGTTCCTACTGATTTCTCTAAAAATGCATCTACCGTGTATAGCTTTGTTCAGCGCATGGCTAAAAATTATGATGCCCAAGTCGATTTTATTCATGTCCTTTCTCTTCGGCGTTATGCATTAGCCGAAAAAAGCGAAGAAAATATTGAAACACTTCGCCGCTTACTCGATGAAAAGCTGGTGGCTGAATTGAATACCCATATTGTGCCGGAAAACCGGGGGAAAGCTGTTGTGGTTTCTCAAAAACGACCGGCGAAAGCTATTGCTGATGCAGGGCTTGAAGGAGAGTATGATGTCATTGTGACTGCCGCTCGAGGACGTCATGAGTCGCTCTTTAATAAAGGAAGTGTAGCGGAAAAGCTCATCCGGTTATCGGCTATACCCGTCCTGTCGGTCAACAAAGGGTTTTATCCTAATATTAATACCATCTTAATGCCAACAGATGGTTCTAAAATTTCTATGGAAGCCTTGCCCTGGGCGGTTTTAATTGCTGCTCAAAATAATGCTGTTATTGAAATGATAGGCGTAGCAAAATATGACGGAATGATGCTTCGTGCGGTTGACGATAGTTTCTCGGTTCACTCTGCTGCAGAAATCAAGAAACGCGTGTTTAAACGCTTAAAAGACTTTGTAGGCAATAGCAATAACAAGTTGAAGTTTGTTGGTGAGCCGTCCTATGAGGATAATGTACCGGTTGAGATTGTGAATCAACTCAACCGGCCGGTTAAGTTGAGTTTGACGGTGGTTAAGGGTTCTTCAGCACATTCTTCCATTGTTGAACGCGCTAATGATAAAGCGGAAGCCGTTATTATGGCGACGCACGGCCGGGGAGGAATGGCGAGTCTTTTTCTGGGTTCGACAACTGAAAAAGTGATTCGTAACCTGCGTCTTCCTGTAATGACAGTGCGTCCTAAGTCTTTAACTAAAAAGTAATCCTTTTTTAGTTTATGATAAAAAGCCTCTGATTGAACGCGATCAATTGAGAGGCTTTTTTCATTAGATAAAGAAGGTATTCTTGTGCAGATTATGTTGGAATACTACCAAATTAGAGTTTCCCCAAAAAATCTAAAAACGCCTCCGCTACCGCCAGTTGGCAATTGATGTATAGGCTTCCCATTTTTAGGACAATGCTAATAACAAGTCTTTCATCGCATCAATTGTTTTTGAGTTCCCAGAAATAGATCTCTTTGGCGTATTGAAAATAACAACCTGAGTAACAATAGCGCAGGCCAAATAAATCGGCATGTCCTGAAGCCGTAAAATTTGTTGCACTGGCTTTCGATATTATTCTCAATTCCATTTTCTTTCCCCAATATACCATTTATCCTTCATCTTTTCTTCCGGTATATCTAAATAATTTACCAATTGGAGTTTCCCATTTTTATCGGGTCTATATTCAGCAAATATGAGTGCATTATTCTTATAACCATGACCATGTTTTGTAACACAAATCAGTCTGTTTTCAAAAACATAATATGTGCCTCTGGCGTAAATTGTATCATTATTATCACCAAAAGCTGTGGCCTTTATAAGAGTCCTGCACTGATATGCCCCATTGTAATAAAAAACAGCATTTGTATTTAAAGCAATGGCAACTTTTCGGGATTTTCGATTAATCTTATAATCTTTGGCGTGAATTGGATCCGTTACAGAATATTCTTTTTTAACTTTATAAGTGAAATTACCTATCTTAATTTTTGTTGAAGAACATGCCGTCAAAACCAGAAGTAGAATACTTACAAACCAAAAATTTCTCATGATTAATGATTTTCTATATTGCCGATTAATTCCCAAAAGTAGATTTCTTGCGCATACTGGAAATAGCAATATGACGTACATCTATTGTTAAAAAACAAGTCAGCGTGACCAGAAGCATCAAACTCATCTCTCACTACTGGTTTAGGAATCATAATATATATTCCAACTTTACCTTTAATAGCATCTATATATTCTTCCGGCGTTTTATTTTCTAAATGTAATGGCTCATTATAAGGATACGCTTTTTTCATGTAGGCTAAAAGAGCAGAAACATTGAGAATATAATTTTTCCCGTCTGACCCTTTTTGCGTTTTTTGAACTCCTGCATCATTAAAAAATACTGGGACTTCTTGGTTATTATAATTTAAAGCACGTGAAATCCTAACAGTACAAGCATTTTTGTAAACAGGTGCCCCATTATCATCTAAAAAAGTCCCGCCAACTAATTCATAAACTTCCTCAGAACTCATAAAGCGGGGAACACCCCAACTATCGTATGTTTTTAAAAAAGCATTATAAAAATACAAAAAACATCCTTTTGACCTTAGCTTAGTTATTCATGAGCGCGCTTAACATGTGGCATTACAGCTGTATTTCGGTATTTTCTTTCCCGCCCATAAAGCTCTGTAGCAGCAAGCCAATACCGATGACCAGCGCACAACCAAACAGGTTTAACCACAGGTAAGGCATCCATTCAAACCACCAGCCGATAATGACAATGATTTGGGTGAGAATTGCCGCCGTAAAGACCGCTTTCCCTTTAATGTATTTGATAAAAAAGGCAATAAGAAAGATCCCTAAAACATTGCCATAAAATATAGATCCGATGATGTTGACCAATTGAATCAAATTGTCAAATAAATTGGCCGTGCAAGCAACAATCAAAGCTAAAATCCCCCATAGTAGGGTAAACCACTTAGAAGCTTTAACGTAGTGTTTTTCAGCGCGCTCCTTCTTCTGATTGCGTTTGTATAAATCGACCACCGTGGTAGAAGCCAAGGCATTTAGTTCGGAGGCCGTGGAAGACATGGCCGCACATAAAATTACGGCAATCAACAAGCCCACCAGTCCCCGCGGCAAATTGTGTAAGATAAAATGTATAAAAACATAATCTTTGTCATTGGTTTCTACACTGCTGTCTGCCCGGGCGATAATCTGGTCTGCCTTTTTGCGCAATTCTTTGTTGGCCTGATTAAAGTGAATCAATTTTTTTTGAATGATCTCCTTTTCCTGTGGAAGCACATTGATATAGGCCATGGAAGCCTCAGCCCGCGCTTCTTGATTGGCATTTAACTTTTGTTGAAGGTTTTTATAGGCTACGGATTGTGCTGAGTGCATACCGGTTTCTTGTGCAATCGGATTAAAATTTAACGGAGTCGGATTAAATTGATAAAAAACAAACACCAACACTCCGGTTAACAAGATAAAAAACTGCATAGGCACTTTGAGCAAACCATTGAACACCATTCCCAACTGACTCTCTCGCACCGATTTTCCCGATAAATAGCGCTGTACCTGACTTTGGTCGGTTCCAAAATAGGACAAAGCCAAAAAAGTACCTCCGATAATACCGCTCCAAAAAGTGTAACGATTATCAAAATTAAAGGAAAAATCGAGGATATTCATCTTATCGCTGGCACCGGCAATACTTAAAGCATTGGTCAAGGTAATGTCTTCGGGCAAATAGGAAATAATCAGGAAAAAAGTAATCGCCATCCCGATAAAAATCACGGCCATTTGTTGTTTTTGGGTTACATTAACCGCCCGTGTTCCCCCGGTAACCGTGTAGATAATGACCAAAACCCCAATAATTATATTCATGAGGATCAAGTCTAAGCCCAATACCGCCGACAGAATAATAGCCGGGGCAAAAATGGTAATCCCGGCAGCTAATCCACGTTGAATCAAAAACAAAATCGCAGTCAGACTGCGGGTTTTTACCCCAAATCGGCCTTCGAGGTATTCATAAGCCGTATATACCTTTAACCGATGATAAATCGGAATAAATACCGAACAAATAATCACCATGGCAATGGGTAGGCCAAAATAAAATTGCACAAACCCCATTCCGCTGCTAAAGGCTTGTCCGGGAGTAGATAAAAACGTGATTGCACTGGCTTGCGTGGCCATCACCGAAAGACCGATGGTCCACCATTTGGCTCGGCTGCCGCCTTTGAGGTAATCGCTCACATTTTTGCTACCACGAGTTTTGACGGCTCCATAAATTACAATGAATGCCAAGGTTCCCAACAATACAATCCAGTCTATGAGTTCCATCTATGAAAAAAATTGCATGATGATGTAAAACAGAGCAATATAAACAGCATTAGCAGCCAACACCAGGGTATAGCTGCTCTTCCAGTGATATTTTTTAGTATTTTTATTAGACATAATCCTTAATCTTAATAATAAAATGTGCCCCCTTTAATTTAATTGATGATCTTCATTGCCTAAGGCTATCAAATTGGCAAACAATCGATAAGCTCCGGCCACTCCCGCCGGTAATTCTCTAAAAAAACTCAATCCGGTATAAACGAAATGGCCTTCTCCATAACGGGCCACCAATAAACTACTTTTCAACTGTTTTTCTCCCGGATCGTGCATGCCCAAAACAGCGGTATATTTGTCACTCCACTGATCGGGAAAATACAAACCGCGTTCTTGAACCCAGCCCTTAAAATCTTGTAAGGTGATTTTATTCGGCGTGTTTAAAACCGGACTTTCAGGGGCCAGAAATTCCACCGGAGACTGCTCATCAGTTACTCGGTTGTGGGACAAATGCAACGCATAAGGCGCTACTTTTTCCGTTTTTAAATTATACGATTTGTTGTATTGTGTAATCAACGTCCCCCCTTCTTTGACATAATCAAAAAGAAGGTCTTGATTGAGTACCAATTCCTTGTTGGTATTGTAGGCCCTAATTCCCAGTATCACGGCGTCATAGGTCTGTAGCTCGGCTGCACTCATATCCTTGGCCGAAATAAAATCTACATCATACCCTATGGTCCTGAGGCTCTCCGCCACTTTATCTCCCGAGCCTTCGATATAAGCAATATTTTTACCGCGTGTTTCAATATCCAGTCGGATGGCTTTGGTTTGTGCCGGCATCACTGCAACTTGTGTGCGAATGTGAGGATAGGCAATAATATGAACCCGTTTTGAGAATTTCTTATCGCCCATCGAAAATTCAGGTCGGATATAAGCTTCGGCTTTTTGCTTGGGCGGATTAACCATAAAAGTGAAGGTCTTGGCTTTTCCCTTGTTGTCAATTTCAACTTTGATCTCTCGAGGAGTTACTTTCCATCCTTCGGGATGTTTTAATCGTAAAACCCCGGAAACCTTATCGGTGAAGGCCTTGATATCCACTTGTATCTTTTTGGGTACCTCTTCAGCAAAAACCAAGGTCTTGCTGTGCATGGCCAAAGATACTTTGGGTACAATAGCAAAAGGCTCCTTAAGCTCGCCCTGTTTAGGGGTTGCGGTCTTATAAATCAAAGGACGCTTAAAATTTATCGGCACGCCATCGATATACATCTGAAAATCAGCTACAAAAGCCGGAGGGGTTTCCGGCAGACCAATCAATTGCTGACGAGGCACCTTATACATAGCCATGGAATGAGGCAAGCGCAACCAATAAGGATCGGTAGGTTTTATTGCTTCCGGAATTTTAAAGGTTTCTGTCTTGGTAAAATCGATATTGGGAGTCAACTGCTGATTAATCTTAAAGGTTTTGGAATCATTGGGAGCGTTCAACACTATTTTTTCCAAGCGCATATCAACCGAAGAGCGATTGATGGCTTCCAACTTGATATCAACTGTTTCGCCGACTGTAGCAAATTCTTCGGCAGAAGAAACCTGCAAATACAGTCCGGCGCAAGCCGCTATAATTTCTTTAATTTGTTTTGTCTTTACGCGCCTCCAATAAGGATCTTTCAGCTTCTTAATCAACTGATAGGCCTCCATCAATTCGGGAACACTGGCAGCCGGGTTTTTAAAATTGTAATCGGCTTGTACTTGATACAGAATATCGCCTATGGCTTTTCCGCCTGCAACGCGACTCCAAGTGGTATTGATACCGGCAAAAAGGGCATCATCATTTTTGGGGAAATCTCCTTTAATACGTTCAAAATAATCTATCTTCTTTCCGCGGTCACTCATTACGCCAAAGCCTTGAGACTTATGTTGACTGCGACTCTTGGCAGATATTTCCTGATTAGACCGACCTTTTAAAGGCAAATAAGTTCCCAAGTCTATGGATAAGAATTTACTTTTATCGGTTTTTTTCCATTCTTCGGGATGCCCATAACGCAGCCAAGAGATATTGACATAGAGTTTTTTGGGCTGCCAAGCTTTGTAATATTGAAGCTGATTGGGAAATTCCTTCTCGGCTCCTGACAAGTCAAATGCCTCTACACTAAGCCGTGCCGAAGCGGTATGATGCCCATGCGTATCTCCTTGGGTGCGGTGATCAAACCGATTGACAATAACATCGGGTCTAAACTTTCGAAATACCCAAACAACATCGCTCAAAACTTTTTCCTTGTCCCACGTGTTAAAGCTTTCCACAGGAGTTTTAGAGTATCCAAAATCATTGGCGCGGGTAAAAAACTGCATTCCGCCGTCTATTCGTCGTGCGGCTAATAATTCTTCCGTACGGATCAATCCGAGTAGTTCTCGCATTTCAGGACCAATCAAGTTTTGTCCGCCGTCTCCGCGCGTTAAAGACAAATACCCCACACGGGCATGGGTTTTGTTAGATAGATAAGAAATCAAACTTGTATTTTCGTCATCGGGATGTGCTGCCACATAGAGAACCGTTCCTAAAAAATTAAGCTTTTCAATTTTATTGTATATTTCGGTAGAAGAGTAATTTTGTTGGTTTTGGGCAAAAGAAAGGGAGGTTCCGAGAAGTACTAAAATCAGGGAGAGCACAAATTTTTTCATCAAAAAACAAGTTTAGAGAACACAAAAATACATAAAATTTTTGTACTCAAGATTTTATAAAATACAAGGAGGAGTCAGCGAAGTAAATTTTAATATTTACTGATTTCTCGCATACTCCTATTGACTTTAATAATCAAACATTTAATGTTGTATTGCTGTATAAACACTTACTTCCAGCCAAGATCGGTCATATTTATGATGATGAAATAGAAAAAATCCGTCTCTATCAAAAAGTGGATAAAAACTTGACAATCTCGCAAATCCCTTGCATATTTGTTGAAAATCAAAACACCATGAATACACAACAATACAACATCAGCGGAATGTGCTGTGAAAACTGCATTACACATGTGAAAGGAGCCTTAGCCGCTCTTCCCGAAGTAGAAAAAATTGAAGTACAGTTGGAAGCACCACAAGCTACCGTAAGTTTTAAAAACGAAGTCCCTGAAAATCAAATCATTGAAGCCATCAATCAAGCGGGACATTATTCGGCTAAGCCGGCACAAAAAGCTTGAGGACAAACCCTTTGGTTTCGATAAAAAACGAAGTTGAGCCTCATAAAAAAAGCACATTCAAAATGAATGTGCTTTTTTTATGAGAATTGAATTGATCTTTAAATATGAATCACTTCATCATAAGCTGCAGCAACCGCTTCCATAACCGCCTCACTCATGGTGGGATGAGGATGTACGGTTTTTAAAATTTCATGTCCGGTTGTTTCGAGTTTTCTGGCCGCTACGGCTTCGGCAATCATATCGGTCACCCCATTTCCAACCATGTGACAGCCCAACCATTCTCCATATTTGGCATCGAAAATTGTTTTAACAAAACCGTCACTCTTGCCGGCAGCTTTGGCTTTTCCATTGGCAGAGAACGGAAATTTACCCACTTTAATATCATAGCCGGCTTCCTTGGCTTGCTTTTCGGTATATCCTACACTGGCAATTTCGGGATAAGCATAAGTACAACCGGGAATATTTCCATAATCAATCGGTTCGGGGTTCATTCCTTTGATATTTTCTACACAGCAAATTCCTTCTGCAGAAGCCACATGCGCCAGGGCTTGACCGGGTACCACGTCTCCAATGGCATAATATCCGGGCACGTCGGTTCGGTAAAACTCATCCACTTTAATTTTGTCTTTTTCCGTTGAGATCCCCACTTCTTCCAAGCCAATATTTTCAATATTACTCTTAATTCCTACGGCAGAAAGGACAATATCAGCGGTCAAGGTTTCTTCCCCTTTTTTGGTTTTCACTTTGGCTTTCACGCCTTCACCCGACGTGTCAACGCTTTCGACTGAAGAGTTGGTCATTACTTTGATACCCGCTTTTTTAAAGGATTTTTCAAAAGCTTTAGACACTTCCTCATCCTCTACCGGAACCAAGCGAGGTTGAAATTCGACCAAAGTCACTTCTGTTCCCATGGCATTATAAAAATGAGCAAATTCAGAACCAATAGCTCCGGATCCTACAATAATCATTTTTTTAGGTTGCTTTTCGAGAGTCATGGCCTCGCGGTAACCTATGACTTTCTTCCCATCCTGCTCCAGGTTGGGCAGTTCACGTGAATGAGCACCGGTAGCCACAATAATATGATCGGCTTCGTAATCAGTGGTTTTACCCGCTGATCCTTTAACCGATATTTTCTTTCCTTTTTTCAATTTGCCCTCGCCTTGAATAACCTCAATCTTATTTTTCTTCATCAAAAACTGAACGCCTTTGCTCATTCCTTGCGCTACATTTCGACTGCGTTTGACAACTGCTTCAAAATCTTTATCGGCATTTTCCAATTTTAGGCCATAGTCTTCGGCATGTTTTAAATAATTGAAAACTTCCGCACTTTTTAAAAGTGCCTTGGTCGGAATACATCCCCAGTTGAGGCAAACTCCTCCCAAGTTTTCTTTTTCGACAATCGCGGTTTTAAAACCCAATTGAGAAGCGCGAATGGCCGTAACATAACCTCCGGGACCACTTCCCAATACCATAATATCATATTTGCTCATAATAATACCTCTAAAATTTAAGGAGCAAATTTAAGCAATTTTAAAGGATTGATTGAAACTTGCAACAAAAAAACACAAACATTCCTATGCACAACCAACCCCATTCCCATCAAAAACTCATGATTGCGCAATGACTTTTAAATATCTGTACTATAAAAATACTTTTTAATCAATAGCGTCCTAAACGTTTATAAAAAAGGAGAGAGAAATTTACCTCAAAT
>CAZPGY010000023.1:0-33311 GCA_964586655.1 uncultured Flavobacteriaceae bacterium | reverse complement strand
CTTTCGTTGATCGCACGGGTTGGAAGGCTCCCTTCGACTTCATCTTTTCGTTTCTACTCAAAGATTACGCTCAGGGTAAACTTCTCGCCATGTGTTTCTTTCGTTAATCGCACGGGTTGGAAGGCTCCCTTCGACTTCATCTTTTCGTTTCTGCTCAAAGATTACGCTCAGGATAAACTTCTCGCCACGTGTTTCTTTCATTGATCGCACGGGTTGGAAGGCTCGAACTCCCGACACCTGGTTTTGGAGACCAGTGCTCTACCAACTGAGCTAAACCCGTATTTTATTAAAGAACTTCAAATTTAATCTCGATCCCGTTTTAGGGCTTTCAAATAGATTAAATTCTATACTTATAATTCAAAGGTATCTGCAAAAGCTGCAGATACCTTTGAATTTATAGCATCCAAAAGAGGATTACTCAATAATTTCAGTTACCTGACCGGCTCCTACTGTACGTCCACCTTCACGGATGGCGAAACGGAGACCTTTGCTCATGGCTACAGAAGAAAGAAGATCTACTGTAATGGTCAAGTTATCACCGGGCATTACCATTTCTACGCCTTCAGGCAAGTTGATGGTACCGGTAACGTCTGTTGTTCTGATATAGAACTGAGGACGGTAGCTGTTGTGGAAAGGAGTGTGGCGACCGCCTTCTTCTTTCTTCAAGATATAAACCTCAGCTTTAAATTTGCTATGTGGTGTTACGGATCCGGGTTTACAAACCACCATACCTCGGCTGATTTGTTTTTTATCGATACCTCTCAACAAGATACCTACATTATCACCGGCTTCTCCTCTATCCAAAATTTTTCGGAACATTTCAACTCCTGTAACGGTAGATTTCAAGTCGGCTCCCATACCTAAGATTTGTACCTCATCACCAGTATTGGCCACACCTGTTTCGATACGACCGGTAGCTACAGTACCTCGTCCGGTAATAGAGAATACATCTTCAATGGGCATCAAGAAGTCTTTATCTACATCACGCTCAGGAAGCGGAATGTATTCATCTACTGCGTCCATCAATTCCATAATTTTAGCAACTTGTGCTTCATCGCCATCCAAAGCGGCCAAAGCAGAACCGGTAATTACCGGCGCATTGTCGCCGTCATATTCATAAGAAGAAAGGAGCTCACGAACTTCCATGTCTACCAACTCCAACAACTCTTCGTCATCTACCAAGTCTACTTTGTTCAAGAAAGCAACAATACTTGGGATTCCTACCTGACGAGCCAAGAGCAAGTGCTCACGAGTTTGTGGCATAGGACCGTCAGTGGCAGCCACAACAAGGATAGCACCGTCCATTTGAGCAGCACCGGTCACCATGTTCTTAACATAGTCGGCGTGGCCCGGACAGTCAACGTGTGCATAGTGACGGTTGGCCGTAGCGTATTCAATGTGAGAGGAATTAATGGTAATTCCGCGTTCTTTTTCTTCTGGTGCGTTGTCAATTTGATCATACGCACTTGCTTCAGAATAACCTTTATCTGCCAATACTTTGGTAATAGCAGCGGTTAAGGTCGTTTTTCCGTGGTCAACGTGTCCAAGCGTACCAATGTTGAGGTGCGGTTTGGAACGATCATAAGTTTCCTTTGCCATAATTTCTACTTATTTAATCTTAGTTATATATTAGTGTTAATCTTTATACCACAAACTAAACAACTTCCCCATAACACAGGTCAGTTGTTATAAAATTGAAACTTTAGATAGAGCCAACGACGAGAATTGAACTCGTGACCTCTTCCTTACCAAGGAAGCGCTCTACCCCTGAGCTACGTCGGCAAAATTTTCTTCATCCCTTTTGGGTATGAAAAAAGCTTCCTGCCTTGCACCCTCTTTATTGAAAAGGCACTCAGCCGCAGGAATTTCAGAGCAAGAGACCGGGTTTGCTTCGGCTTTGCTCAGCATAACTTTTCACCCTGTTTTTATTTTAAAATCAGAACAACGTCTTGGTTATGCCGATGTTTTCTACTCAAAAACATCTTAGAGCAGAAGACCAGATTTACTTTGGCTTCGCTCAGCATAACTTTTTACCCTGCTTTCTTTCAAAACCAGAATGATGTTTTGGTTATGCCGATGTTTCCTACTTAAAACATCTCAGAGCGGAAGACCGGGTTCGAACCGGCGACAATCAGCTTGGAAGGCTGATGCTCTACCAACTGAGCTACTCCCGCATATTTTTATTTAATTCTTCAATGAACATTACCCGATTCTCATCGAGCTTTTGTCTTATTCCGTCCTATCTATTCTATTTCAAAAGACGCTACGGAATATTTCTTATTTTTTAGGTTGCAAAGATAGTCATTATTTCCATGTTGCAACTTACAAAATAAGCTTTTTTTTATGGTGGGAGGAGCAGGATTCGAACCTGCGAAGTCTAAAGACAACAGATTTACAGTCTGTCCTCGTTGGCCGCTTGAGTATCCTCCCCTATTTAATATTTCAAAGTGCTTTTAAACGCTGAGCCGACAGAGGGACTCGAACCCACGACCTGCTGATTACAAATCAGCTGCTCTAGCCAACTGAGCTATGTCGGCAATTGCCCAATCAAACAATTCGTTATTTTTACGGTTTGCAAATATAGAATCGTTTATAAAATATGCAAAGTTTTTTTTTGTTTTTTTGAAAAATGTGGCGAATTATTTTTTGAAAGCACTTTTTAACAGGTTTTTTTCTGCTATTTATCGTCTTTTTTATTGCGTGGATGTGCCTTGTGATGCACCTTTCGCAAAGTAGCTATATCATTGTGGGTATAAATCTGCGTGGAGGCCAAACTGGCATGCCCCAATAATTCCTTAATCGCATTAAGATCTGCTCCTTCATTTAGCAAATGCGTGGCAAAAGAATGACGCAAAATATGTGGACTCGTTTTCTGCTTGGTAGAAAGCGTAGAGAAATAATCCTGTACTACCCTGTACACAAGCATTTCATACACTTTTTCTCCTTTTGCAGTCAAAAACAAATAGGCTGAATCGATAATTTGTGTCAGCTTGCTTCGCTCTTCCATATAGTTCTCTATAATATGGAGTACTGTCGGCAACACGGGAATAAAACGTTCCTTATCCCCTTTTCCTCTTATTTTCAAAGTCCGGTTTTTCAGGTCCAAATCGGCAATCTTAATCTCAATGAGTTCTGCTCTCCGGATTCCGGTGGAATAAAAAAGTGTAACCATCAATTTATTTCGGATTCCCTCAAAGCCTTCTTCTACAGGCAATGTCCATGCTTCATGCATTTCTTTTTCTGAAAACGGAAGTTGCACTTTGGTGGCCGTTTTCAAAGACTTGTGTTTTTGCAAGGGTGAAGCTTTTATCTGTTTAGTTTTTAAGAGGAAATTATAATATGCTTGCAAGGAAGAAATTTTTCGATTTACCGATCGGTTACTTAGGCCACTATCTACCAATTGAACAATCCAAGATCGAATGATACTGTAGTTGACTTGCTTGAGGTCTTTGCAGGAGAAATTATCGCTGCTAAATTTATTAAACGCGGTAAGGTCTCCGACATAAGCTTTTATCGTGTGCTTGGAGTAGTTTTTTTCGAGGTATAAATAATCGGTAAAATCGGGGTATAGCTCCATTTTTACTTGTTTATTTTAAACCGGTTACCTATCAAAAAGCCCGATGATTTGTTCCTTGTCTTCTACCCTACTTCCCTTTTCAAGACCAAGACATGGCAGAATTGATTGAATTGGCAAATTACACAAAAGATAACAAAATTCGAGGTTTCAAACAAAACAAAAGTTGCGAGAACATGAAATCCATTGTATTTTTGAACTGTGAAGCAAAAAGTCAGCATCATTCTCAGCATTCTTCTACCGATTCAGGTAGGTTTGGTGGCGGTATTAAAGCATTACCCTGCAATAGTAGAGCAGTATTACAGTAATGGTATTTTTCCTATTATCGCTCTTATTGAACGGTATTTATTGGGTTGGCTTCCTTTTTCAGGAGGTGATGTGTTATACTTTGTCTTTGCTCTTCTGCTCATCCGCTGGGGATACAAGCGTTTTAAAACTCGGTTTCGGCAACCCAAAAAATGGGGGCTTCAGGCCTTGTCGGTTGTTTCTGTGTTATATTTCTGCTTCCATTTTTTTTGGGGATTAAATTATTATCGGCTGCCCCTAAATCAAAGTTTACATATAGGCAATACCTATTCTTCGGAAGAACTTGTCGAACTCACCCAAATGCTGATTAAACAATCCAATTCATATCAGGAAAAACTAAGTGGAAACGACAGCTTGAAAGTAGAATTTCCTTTTACCCCTGAAGAAGTTCGCCAGTTGGCCATAGCCGGTTATCACCAAATTGCAACACGTTTCCCACAGCTCGATTATCGGGTTGAAAGCATCAAGCCTTCGCTTTACAGTCTTCCGTTAACTTATATGGGATTTAGCGGCTATATCAATCCATTAACTAATGAAGCGCAAGTAAATAGCAGAGCGCCCGCTTTCAGCATGCCCAGTATTACAGCTCATGAAATAGGGCATCAACTGGGCTATGCGAAGGAGAATGAAGCCAATTTTATGGCGGTTTTAAATTTGGTAAATCATCCCAACCCCTATTTTAGGTATGCCGGTTACACATTTGCATTGCAATACTGTTTAGGGGATTTGTACCGAAGTCACCCACAAAAAGCCAAGGAGCTGGCTACAAAGATCAACTGGGGAGTGTATAAGAATTATCAAGAAGTGACTCAATTTTGGGCGAGTTATCAAAATCCTTTAGAGCCGGTTTTCAAGTTATTCTATGGACATTACCTCAAAGCCAACAACCAACCCAAAGGCATGCGGAGCTATAACTATGTAGTAGCACTTATGGTCAATTATTTTGATGAAAATGGAGCTTTTTAAAAAGAAAAATTGGGGCAAAAAAAGCCCGCATCCCTTCTTTATTCTTCGTCAGCCAAAAACGCACTACCAATTTGGCCGAAAAGTGTAGACAATGTTTAGGAAAAGTCGATTTTTACGCAACTCTCAATCTTTCTTGGAAATATCCATAGAATTTAATTAATTTTCGCCACAAAGAAAGTGTCATGTACAAGTCCATCACCAGTTTGCAAAACAAAGCGCTCAAACAAGTTCTACAACTTCAACGCAAGTCGCGTACGCGCAGGAAAGAAGGATTATTCGTCATTGAGGGATTTCGAGAACTCAAACTTGCCTTACAAGCCGATTATGTCGTTGAAAAATTATTCTTCTGTCCCGACTTATGCTCGACACGGCAAGCGGCCTCTTTTCAAATTCCGGATGCTAAAATTGTAGAAATTACCTCAAAAATATATCACAAATTGGCCTATAGAGGCAGTACCGAAGGAATCATGGCACTTGCCCGGTCTAAAAAACACCCGTTAAGTACGCTTGAATTCTTTCGCGACAATCCTCTTATTTTGGTGGCCGAAGCACCCGAAAAACCGGGAAATATAGGCGCCTTATTGCGTACTGCCGATGCAGCCAATCTCGATGCGGTACTCCTTGCCAATCCCCGTACAGATTTATACAATCCCAATATCATTCGTTCAAGCGTGGGCTGCGTATTTACCAATCAAATTGGCATGGGGAGCACTGCTGAAATCATTCGTTTTTTAAAAGATAAAAAGATCGCCCTGTATTGTGCTTCCTTACAGGCTGCCGAGAACTACACCCATCAAGATTACACCCAACCCACAGCTTTGGTGGTAGGCACAGAAGCCGACGGATTACAAGCCGAATGGGAAGAGCAATCCACGCAAAACATCCTTATTCCCATGCAGGGACAAATTGACTCTATGAATGTTTCAGTGGCTGCCGGCATACTGATCTTTGAAGCCAAACGGCAACGCAGATTTCAATAATTCACCAAGTTTTTCGGTGAAGTTCCATTCAAGCTGCCGGAAAAATTATTTAATATTCATTTTCTCTGCATAAAAATCGCAGAAATCGCGCATGGTAGCCGTCATTTTTTCATCATTGGTTGCTCGATAAAAGGTATCGCTCATCGCCATCAGGGTTTGATAAAAAAACACCTTCATTTCCTCCAACGGCATATCTTTGGTCCACAAGTCAATTCGGAAACTTTCCTTTGCCTTAGGATCCCATAATGACAACAGCATTGCTTTTGCCTCCCGATTAGAAACATCGCCATCATCTGCGGTCCACTTGATACTTTCCGGAACATGATTGACATCGGTCACCACGTCTATTTTTATTTGTGATTCTTTCATTAGTTTTGCTTTGGTTTATAATTTGATTTTTCAAACAAACTGAGGTTATCCAGCATCAGAAGCTGTGACAACTTTATTTCTTCATGCCTTTCGGCATATTGTTTTACAATTTGCAGCCCCATCCATTGCCCCAATTGAGGCGGACTTTTACTGTCCAGTTGGAGGCCAAACTTGGTAAAAGGGCCAATATTAAAGAAATCCTTTTGTAACTCCGGGTCTGTTTTATACAAGATTCTATTCTCAATAAAATAGCCCCAAATATGACGTTCATTGGCTTGTGCCCATTTCAATTGCTTATCGGTATAGCCCATCAAATCGGCTTCTGATCGTTGTGGTAGAAGCTGCCTCATCAGGTAGCGAATTTTCCCATAATAAATCATATTGATTAAAAAACCGCGATCTTTAGGACGAGGCACATATTCTTCTGCATAAGCTTTGGCAATATCAGGAACAATTTGAGTGGGGATAAAATCCTTAGTCAAATACTGATATATACCGGAATAAAAACGATGATCGGCACCGAGATAATTGTCGAGACTGATCAACAAAAGGCTATCAGTCACAATCACCCGATGGCGATAATCTACATTATTGGTCAGCGCAATGACACGAGGCACCTCAAAGTCGGAAAAATAAAATTTGAGGTGTTGAAAAAGTCCGTGAAGTCTTGTCTTTTGTGTGTCCAGATCAGGGAATCTATCTTCCACTTCTTGGTGTAATTTTACCTGAAGGCTGTCGGTCATCTTATCAATCCAAACCGAATCGGCAAATTGCGTTGGAAACAAAAACGGATACTCGGTTTTCAATTCCGGCAAATCTTCGGGAGTAGCTCGTGCAAATTTTTTGTCAAAACGCTCAATGGTAAAAGAAACAGGGATTCCGGCAATTTTTTCTTCTTGTGGATTTTGGTTGCGACAGCCCGTCAACAAACCGACAAGAACAATGAAGAGAATAAATTTCTTATGCATAAAATAAACTTTCTTTCGCTTTAAACGCACCGAACTTTTATAAATTATTTTTTAAACTTACTTTTGGGCAAAGATAATTTAATTTATAGCAATACTCGAATTTATGCAAAAGGATAAAGTAGTAGAATATCTTGTAAATTGGCTGAAGGATTACGCTCAAAAAAGCAAGCTTCAAGGTTTTGTTATCGGTATTAGCGGCGGAGTAGATTCGGCACTTTCCTCGACGCTTTGCGCTCAAACCGGTTTACCAACCCTGGCTTTGGAAATGCCTATTCATCAAGGCGAATCTCAAATTAACCGAAGCCAAGAACACTTGAAATGGCTCAAACAACACTTTCCCCAAGTCAAATCACAAACCATTGACCTGTCTGCTACTTTTGATGAGATGGCTCACACACTGCCTTCGGGCAAGGAACAAGAAAAACAGCTTTTGGGTTTAGCCAATACTCGTGCACGCCTTCGAATGAGTTGTCTGTATTATTTTGCCGGCATAAACGGATATTTGGTATGTGGAACAGGAAATAAAATTGAAGACTTTGGAATCGGGTTTTACACCAAGTATGGCGATGGCGGCGTAGACCTAAATCCGCTTGCCGATTTGACAAAAACGGAAGTCTATATCCTGGCACGCCATTTGGAAATTAAAGAAAGTATCCTCGAAGCCCGACCTACCGACGGATTGTTTGGTGACAACCGTACGGATGAAGAGCAAATTGGTGCGAGTTATTCCGAACTGGAATGGGCGATGGACAAGGCGGAAAAAGGAAAAACTGAAGCAGATTTTACCGGTCGAAAATTAGAAGTTTTTAAGAATTACCTAAACCGACATCGCGCCAATCGACATAAATGGGAACCCATTCCGGTCTGTAAAATTCCCGATGCCCTAAAAAAATAGACACCATCTGTTTTAATAGAGCGCTCATTTAAACGGAACTCCCGGAAAATAAACTTTTCAAAATTTAAAATCCTGTATGCTCCCACACAAATAAAAGATTCAGACCATCTGCCCTCATAAGTAGCACTGTTTTTTTTATCTTTGACTGCTAAAGTGTATCAATGAGGAAGCCCTCAACAAGCTCAGCCTCTACAAATCATAAACCGATGAAAAAAATTAGTCTCTTTCTTATTTGCATTACTTTTTTGGTCAGCTGCGGGCAAACCAAAAAACAAAAATCCTCAGAAGAAAAAACTACTTCAGCCCCAAAAACCACAGTTCCGGCAACTGCTCCGCAAACAAGTGCTTCTTCGGTACCTTGGACCAAAGACGAATTGATGCCTCCCGAAGTGTTGGCGCAAAAAATTGAGCAAGGGCAAACCGATAACTTGCTTATTTTATCCATCGGATTTGAAAATCTGATCAAGGGCTCAATAGATTTGGGACCCGCTGAAAATCAAGCCGCTATTAAAGAACTGAAAGATTATCTCTCTGACGTTCCCAAGGATCAAAATATAGTCATTTACTGCGGCTGCTGTCCATTTGAAAAATGCCCCAACATCAGACCTGCCTTTTCGGTGTTGAATAAAATGGGGTTCACCAATGCCAAACTACTCAACCTCACCACCAGTATCAAAGCCGACTGGCTGGATAAGGGGTATCCCATTCAAAAGGGAAGTTGATTTTGAATACTTTTGTAGCGTTTTTTAATTGCGGGATTACTATTCTCCCTAAAAACTAATCCCAAAAAAGTAGCGAGAAATCAATAACTATACTATAACTTTGCAGCGCATTTAATTAAAAAACAATACTCGTTATGAAAAAATTAATGTTTATCTCGCTTGCATTTGCAACGCTATTATTGGTTTCTTGCGGAAACAACAAAAAGAAAGATGCTAAAGAAGCTACCAACACAGAGACCACTGTAGAAGAGGCTGCTTCAGCCGAATCTTCAAATGAGTCGACTGCTGCTGAAGCTACTCAAAAGGAAGCTGATGCGCAAAACGTACAGACCATCAACTTGACCGGAAACGACAAAATGCAGTTCAACAAAACAGAACTTACTGCAAAAGCAGGTCAAAAAATCAAGTTGACCATGAAAAATGTAGGTTCATTGCCAGCTTCTGCTATGTCACATGACGTGGTAATTTTAAAGCCCGGTTCCAGTGCCAAGGAATTCGGTTTGGCGGCTACCAAAGCAGGAGATTTGGAAAAACTTTCGGAAGAAATGAAAGCTAAAATGATCATCGCTACCAAAATGTTGGGACCCGGTGAATCTGATACAATTACTTTTACGCTTTCTGAACCCGGAGTTTATCCTTTTGTTTGCTCCTTTGCCGGTCATTATGTGACCATGAACGGAACTATTACCGTTGAATAAAACTTTTCTTTAATCTTAAAAAGCAGTTTCATGCTGATGAAACTGCTTTTTTTTATGCGTTTATTTCTCACTGGAATACCCCGTTTGAAAACAGCGCTCTTTTGAAAAGAGAAATGTTCCACGCTTAACAAAAACGAGCCATCAACTGATGGCTCGTTTTTATACTATCAAGAAAAATCATTGTTTTTAATACCCGAATAACTCTTCGAGAGAGACCACTTTTACGGTTCCCAATTCGTGTAACTTTTCTTGATCGAGTTTTCCCTCTCCGGCAACGATACAATACGTATAAGGCTTGTTTTTGACCTGATTATCAAAAAATTGCTGAATATCCTCAAAGCTCATTTCATCTATCTGGTTATAAACTTTTTTTCGGATATCATAGTCACGCCCCATTCTCTTTGCATTCAGGTAGTTCCATATAATCCCCATACCGGTTGTTCTTTGTGAGGCCAACATTTTCTTCATGCTCCTTTTGGCATTTATTACATTTTTCTTTGATTTTGGCAATTCGGTAAGCAAAGCATTCATCCCGTCTACGGCTTCTACAAATTTATCGGCTTGAGAACCTATATAGGCGGTAAAATTGGTCAAGCGATCTTTTTTAGAGGGATTGCTAAAATAGGCATAAGTCGAATAAGCCAAGGCTTTGGATTCGCGCAGGGTTTGGAATACGATAGACTGCATTCCGCTACCAAAATATTGATTAAAAAGTCGCACCTCAGGCACCAATTCTTCTTGGTATTTATCGCCGTTGAGCTCCCAAAAAATCTCCGCCTGCACCATGTCATAATGCGCCAGCAATACCCGACTTTCCTCATAAGTTTGTTGTTCAAAAACCACCGGCTCGGGCAAGGCGGTAAAGGCTTCCGGAGCTGGGTGGATTTCTTCTAAAACTGCGGCAATCTCTTCGGCCGATTTCGGACCATAATACAGAATGGTGTGATTGTAATCCATCAATTTATGGATAACATCTACCAAATCCTGGGCTTTCAGATTTTCTAATTCTTCGGCTGACAGCACATTATTATAAGGATTTTCGGGGCCGTACAAAGCATAACTGCGCAGGGCAGATTTGATGCGCTCTTTATTATCCTTAGCGTTTTGGCGGCTTTTCTTCAAGCGTTTGATATACCCGTCTAAGGCCTCTTGATCGGCTACACAATGCTTGAGCAACTCATCAAAGAGCTTGACACTCTCTTTAAAGTTCTCCTGCAATCCGCTTAACACGGCATAGCTCGACTCGCTGTTGACCGAACCGTAAAAAGTAGTAGCCATCTTATAAAATTTGCGACTAATTTCTTCGGCAGTATTGTCTTTCGTACCAATATAATCAAGGTAATCCATTGCAATTGGTAGAAGTTTATTACTCCAGCTTCCGGTCTTGAAATAATAATCCAAGTGGAACAATTGATTGTTTTCATTTTTGACTGCCAATACTTTATATTTTCCGGCTTTTGCTCGTTGTAGATCTTTGTCATAATCTAACCAATCGGGTTCAATTTCATTTTCCGGCATATCGGCCACCTTTTTAAGGAAATCGGATTGGGCATCACGGTTCACATCAACCGGAGTGATATTAGGTTTTTCAACCTGTTTGGCATTTTTATCTTCTCCCTGACGCTTATAAACCACCGCATAATTGTCTTTAAAATACGCATTGGCAAAATCGACTACATCTTGTTTAGAAATTGTATCCAACCAAGCCACATAATTTACGCGATCCAACCAATCGGTTTCCAAGGTAAAATTATCCATCAATTTGGAAGCCCTACGACTGTAGCTTTCATTGGTTTCAAGAGCCTCCCGTTTTTCATTATTAATAATAGAGGTGATAATCCCCTGATCAAATTCCCCTTTCTTCAGCTTGTCGATTTCTTGCAAGAGCAGTTTTTTAACATCATCAAGATCCTGTCCTTTAATCGGGGTTCCTCCCAATAGCAAAGTGCTGTAATCTTTCAACACATACGCAAAAGCATAAGCACTTAACAGCTTTTGTTGCTTAACCAAATCCAGGTCAATAAGTCCGGCAGTGCCGTTGGTCAGCATCTCCCCTACCAAAGTCAGCATTCGCGCATCAGGTGTACCGGCGCCGGGAAAACGATATCCCAACATAATCCGGGCGGGTTCGGGGCCAAAGACTTCAGCAGTCTTAGGAGTTGTAATTGCTTCTTCGGGTTCAAAAGTATAAGGAGGAATCTCTTTAGGCTCCATATAATCAAAAGCATCAGCAATCTTGGCAATCATTTCATCCGGATCAAAATCCCCGGCCATGATAATCCCCATATTGTTGGGCACATAATAGGTATTAAAATATTTGCGAATCTCAACCAAAGAAGGATTTTTCAAATCGTGGATGGTTCCAATCGTAGTTTGTTGTCCATAATTGTTATGGGGGAAAAGCATTTTAAACATCTGATAAAATACTTTTCGGCCATCACTGTCCAGGCTTCTGTTTTTCTCTTCGTAAACGGCTTCCAGCTCAGTGTGAAAAAGGCGAAATACCGGATTTCTAAAGCGTTCAGCCTGAACAGTTAAATATTTATCGATAACATTGCTCGGAATATTTTCAACATAGACCGTTTGCTCAAAAGAAGTGAAAGCATTGGTTCCCCAAGCCCCCATGGCAGACATCATTTTGTCATATTCATTGGCAATGGCATAGTGTGCGGCTTCCCCTGAAACCTCATCTATTTTCGCATAAATCTTCTCCCGCTCAGCCTCATCGGTTGTTGAATTGTATTGCTCATAAAGCGCAGAAATGGAATCTAACAACACTTTTTCTTTAGCGTAATTTTTTGACCCAAATTTATCGGTTCCTTTAAACAACATATGCTCCAGATAATGAGCCAAACCGGTGTGATCTGCCGGGTCAGTCTTGCTTCCCGCCTTCACGGCAATATAGGTTTGAATACGCGGTTTTTTATGAGAAGGGCTCAAAATAACGGTAAGTCCGTTATCCAAAGTATAAAACCGAGTTTGAGACGGATCGTTTTCAACGTACTTGTATTCATATCCGTTAGATGTTTTGGTTACCCATTCTCGTTGTTCGGGATTGGGGTCTTTATCTGAAGTATCTTTCTTGGCAGACGGATTGCATTGTACCAGCAGAACCGACAAAAAAGCTACTCCGAAAATCTTTAAAAGGCTGTTCATAAAAATGTAGTTAAGGTTTCTGCTAAAATAAGTTAAATTTTTGAATTGCTTTAGCGGTTAAAAATCATTTTTCAAAACTAAGTCCCAACAGTTCCTTTATGACAGCAATTTTAGACCGCTTACAGCAAGGCTCCTTAAGGGATATGCTGCGCCTTTAGCATTTTTAATTAAATCATGTCATTATCGCAATAAAAAGCCTTAAAACTTGCACATGAACAATATTATATTCAAATTTGCCCCCATAAACCAAACTAAATAAAAACAGTTATGAAGAAATCAGTTTTAACCTTAGGAATGGTTGCCTTAATGGGGGTAGCGGTAGCTACGTCTTGTAAAAACAGCCAGAAAGACAGCAAAGACAATACTATTGAAAACGCGATGGACGAAACCGGTGATGCGCTCAACGACGCAGCAGATGCGGTTGGTGATGCGGCTGAAGATGCTGCCAACAGCGTTGACAATACCCTTGAAGACGTTCAAAAAGAAATAGAAAATTTGACCAAACAAATCGAACAAGCCATGGAAGAAGGCAATGACAAATTGGTCAAAGAACTTAAAGAAAAAAAGAAAAAAGCCGAAGAAAAACTCAATGAGCTTAAAGAAAAAGGAAACAAATAATTGAATTCCTTTATATCACAATTTAAAAACCGGTTAGCTAACCGGTTTTTTTTGTGGCTTTCTTCAAAATCACAAGAATTATTCCTCCCCCTCCCCATCGGTAAACGTGCTGCCGATACGATACTGCTCCCCTATTTGCATACTCCTTCCGGAGAAGAATTATTTTTACCGATAAAGACCTGTGCTTTCAAGACAGCAGCGTCATATCATCCTCCCCTAATCAATCCTATATTTATGTATAGCTCCCCTTATAAATCGCTTTGGGTATGATTTGCGACGAATAAATTTTATGTACTTTTGTAAATATCAACACATTTTAAAGTTCCTTCATGAAAAAAACGATACTCTTCAGCCTGGTTTTTCTGGTGTTAAGCAATCTCACCGCACAAAACAAGCAGTATACTATGCAAGAGGCCGTGTTGGGTCTCCGCAACAAACTGGCGCCTAAAGACATTCAACAAACCCATTGGATTCCGCATGAAAATGCTTTTACCAAACTGGTCAAAAAAGACAATCAACAACGATTGGTTCGTGTTAGCGTGCCTGACATGAAGCAAAAAACATTATTTTCCTTAAAAGACATCAATCAGCAGCTGTTTCAAACCGATTCTCTTCAACAAATGCCTTCCATCCAGTGGGAAAGCAAAAAATTGATCTATTTCAACATCCGCAACACCTTTTATAAAGGGATAAAAACTAAGGAAGCATGGCAGTTTAAAGAATGGGTAAAACTTCCCAAAGATTCTAAAGCTCATTATATAAATGACAAGAAATTACAAATTGCTTATACCGTCAAAAACAATTTATTTGTCGCCGATGCCGAGGGAAATCAAACGGCCATCACCCAAAATAGTGACGAGGACATCGTAAGCGGACAAATAGTTTCTCGACAAGAATTTGGGGTAGACCGAGGCGTCTTTTTCTCGCCCAAAGGAAATTATATTGCTTTTTATCAAATGGACGAAAGCAAAGTGTCTGATTACCCCATCATCAACTGGCTGACTGTTCCCGCCAAAGCCAAAACCATTAAATATCCCATGGCCGGGCAGGAGAGTCAAAAGGTGAGTTTGGGTATTTACCACCCTAAATCCGGAAAAACCCTATTTTTAAAAGTCGATAAAGCTTATGATGATTACCTGACCAACGTAACTTGGGGACCTCGTGAAGAATACCTCTATGTAGCCACTTTCAAACGTGATCAGGAACATTTAAAACTCATTAAGTATGACGTAAAAACCGGAGAACCGGTTAAAACCTTGCTTAAAGAGAGCGATGACAAATATGTACATCCCATGCAGCCCCTTGCTTTTATTCCGGGACACGACAATCAATTCCTTTGGTGGAGCCAACGCGATGGTTTTTTGCATTTGTACCGCTACAACACTAAGGGCAAACTGCTCAACCCGGTCACTTCCGGAGATTGGGTTGTCAACTCAATTGTCGGTTGGATTCCCGAAAACAAGGAAGTTATTATTGCCGCTTCAAAATTGTCTCCCATGGATCGCAATATTTATGCAGTTAACTGGGAAACGGGAGCCATGCGCCAACTGGATCAAGCCAAAGGAATGCATTATGCCCGAGTCAACGATGCCGGCACTTATTGGATAGATCGTTTTTCCAATTACCACATCCCCAACAAAATCCGTGTGGCTTCTACGACCAAAGACTGGGAAAAAGTTTTACTCACTGCCCAAACCCCGTTAAAGGCTTACGAAGCCCCCAAGATTAAAGAACTAACTATCACAGCAGCCGATGGGAAAACCCCTTTGTATGCCCGCATGATTTTACCACCGGATTTCAATCCTGAAAAGAAATATCCGGTGATTGTGTATCTGTATAACGGACCGAGCGTACAATTGCTGCACCATCGCTTCCCCGAAAGCGGAAATTTATGGTATGCCTATATGGCCCAACACGGTTATATCGTCTTTACCATGGACGGGCGAGGAAGTGCTAATCGCGGACTGGCTTTTGAACAAGCTACTTTTCGCAATTTGGGTACCGTAGAAATGAAAGACCAACTGGAGGGGGTGAAATATTTAAAGTCCCTTCCCTATGTAGACCAAGACCGATTGGGCGTACATGGCTGGAGTTTTGGCGGGTTTATGACCGTTTCTTTGATGCTTCGTCATCCCGGCGTCTTTCAAGTGGCCGTAGCAGGAGGCCCGGTTATCGATTGGCGAATGTATGAAGTGATGTACACCGAACGCTATATGGATACCCCGAATCAAAATCCTAAAGGTTATCAAAAAAGCAGCCTGTTGAATAAGGTGGAAAACCTACAAGGAAAACTCATGATTATTCATGGTGCACAAGATCCTGTCGTGGTATGGCAGCACTCCATGCGTTTTCTACATCAGTGTATTCAGCACGGCGTACAAGTAGACTACTTTGTTTATCCCGCACATCCGCACAACGTACGCGGAAAAGACCGCGTTCACCTGATGCAAAAAATAACCGATTATTTTGATACTTTCCTAAAGTAAGTATCGCTTCAGCATTCGACAAAACTCCATCTGCTTGGTTTTCCTTGGTTTTTATGCGCTAAGGGAAGAAAACGGGGAAGACCAGGCCTCTTTAAAGCAGCAGTCAACTTGATGCTTTGCATTATACCAATTAGCCCTACAAATTAATCCAATTTTATTTATTAAATAGTCCAAAGATTTATAGGGTAAATTTTAAAGTTCAAGACAAAAAACGTAGGCATAGCAGTAGCTATGACGAGGCTTTTTAACGCAGAAATTTGAAATTTAGACATAAATATTGGGCTATTTAGTATGTATAATTGGTATTAGTCCAATTTATAAATCACTTTCTTATAAATGTTTGAGGAGAACCCACATTGAATCCGGCAGTATTGACACGCAAAACTTGTCCTTCTGACATCTTTTTACACAAGAACGGCTTGGCATAGGAATTGACCTAAACAAGATGCTTATAGGGGTGAAAAAGCAATTGATCATCCTATAACAAACTGAAAAACAAAACATTGAATACAATCAATCTTCTATAAGGTTGATAAAAATAAAATTATGGGTAACTCAAAATTATTTAGCATTGACAATTTGTCACCTGAAAACATCGACGAAGATGCAGAATTCATCCCGCTGATGACGCCTGAAGATGAAGAAGAAATCAACCGCGAAGAGCTGCCTGAGGTACTGCCTATTTTACCTTTGCGCAATACGGTACTTTTTCCGGGAGTGGTCATTCCCATTACCGCCGGCCGCGACAAATCGATTGAATTGATTAACGAGGCCAACAGCGGCAATAAAACTATTGGCGTGGTGGCTCAAAAAGATGCCAAGGTTGAAAAGCCAAAATCCAAAGACCTCAACCCGTTGGGTGTGGTGGCCAAAATTATGCGGGTACTCAAGATGCCCGATGGAAATACGACTGTTATCATTCAAGGGAAGAAGCGATTTGCCATCAATAAAATTGTTTCAGAAGAGCCTTTTATAAAAGCCAATATTTCTGAAGTTGCAGAAGCCAAACCGGCTTATGACGACGAGGAATTTTTGGCAGTCATTGAAAACATCAAAGAATTGGCGCTGAAAATTATTAAAGGAAGTCCAAATATTCCCTCTGAGGCTTCTTTTGCCATTCAAAATATTGAAAGCAATTCTTTCTTGGTCAATTTCGTCTCCTCCAACATGAATCTTTCTGTGGCTGAAAAACAGGAATTGCTGGAAACCGATGGACTGCACGAACGCGCTTTGAAGACTTTAAAATTCATGAACACCGAATACAAAAAGTTGGAGCTGCGCAACGATATTCAGTCTAAAGTGCAAAGTGACATCAATGAACAGCAACGCGAATACTTCCTCCATCAACAAATGAAAACCATTCAGGAAGAGTTGGGCGGAGTAACCAATGAGGGGGAGATTCAAGAAATGCGCAAGCGTGCCAAATCTAAGAAATGGAGCAAAGAAGTTCAAAAGCACTTTGAAAAAGAGCTGTCCAAATTGCAGCGCATGAACCCACAGGTGGCTGAATTCTCTATCCAACGAAACTATTTAGACTTGTTTTTAGATTTGCCGTGGGAAGAATACAGCAAGGACAAATTTGACCTCAAACGCGCCCGAAAGATTCTGGATCGGGACCACTATGGTTTAGAGGACGTCAAAAAACGTATTATCGAATACTTGGCGGTCTTGAAACTGCGCAATGACATGAAATCGCCCATTCTCTGTCTTTATGGACCTCCCGGAGTTGGAAAAACCTCGTTGGGAAAATCAGTAGCTGAAAGTTTGGGACGTGAATACGTACGTATTTCCTTAGGGGGATTACGCGACGAAGCCGAAATCAGAGGACACCGAAAGACTTATATTGGCGCCATGCCCGGCCGCATTATTCAGAGTCTAAAAAAAGCAGGAACCAGCAATCCGGTTTTTGTTTTGGATGAAATTGACAAAGTGGGAAACAGTTTTCAAGGTGACCCCTCTTCTGCCCTTTTAGAAGTGCTGGATCCCGAGCAAAACAGCGAATTCCATGACAATTTTCTGGAAGTTGGTTTTGATTTGTCCAAGGTCATGTTTATTGCCACAGCCAATACGTTAAGTACCATTCAACCGGCTTTGAGAGACCGAATGGAAATCATCAATATGACCGGATATACCATAGAAGAAAAGGTGCAAATTGGCAAAAAACACCTGCTCCCCAAACAAATTGAGGAGCACGGAATCCGCAAAAAAGACATTAAACTCGGCAAAAAGCAATTTGAAAAAATCATTGAAGGGCACACCCGTGAATCCGGGGTGCGCGGTTTGGAAAAACAAATTGCCAAAGTAGTGCGCTATGTTGCTAAAAACATTGCGATGGAGACCGATTACAACGTCAAAATTTCTAATGACGATCTCCGTGAAATATTGGGTCCTCCGCGATTGGAGCGCAACAAGTCAGAAGGAAATGAAGTTGCCGGAGTTGTCACCGGACTGGCATGGACTCAAGTCGGAGGGGATATTCTATTTATTGAATCTATTCTCTCTCCCGGGAAAGGAAAAATGAGCATCACCGGAAACTTGGGCAAAGTCATGAAAGAATCGGCCACCATCGCAATGGAATATATCAAAGCCCATGCAAAAGAGTTTGGCATTGATCAGAAGGTTTTTGAAAAGTACAATGTCCACATTCACGTTCCTGAAGGAGCCACTCCAAAAGATGGCCCCAGTGCGGGAATTACCATGCTCACTTCCTTGGTTTCTCTTTTCACCCAGCGCAAGGTCAAGAAAAACCTGGCCATGACCGGAGAGATTACCCTGCGTGGAAAAGTCTTACCGGTGGGCGGCATCAAAGAAAAAATATTGGCTGCCAAGCGGGCAAAGATTAAAGAAATAATTCTCTGTGAAGAAAATCGAAAAGACATAGAAGAAATCAAACCCGAATATCTTAAAGGCCTGAAATTCTACTATGTCAAAGAGATGCACGAAGTTTTGGAAACGGCACTGACCCGGCAAAAGGTCAAGAACCCCAAAAAACTGTAAGCAATTTTTAAGCTATAAAAAGCTGTTTTGTTTTGCAAAGCAGCTTTTTTTTAGGTCTTCTCTGTTTTTTGTGACAAGCCGCATTTCCAGTCGACTATTCTGAGACTCCCTATTGAGATTGGATAATCAAGGGCAATTTAAATTTGGATGCCACAGGAACTCCTCGTTTTTCGGCGGGATATATTTTAGGTAAATTGGAAATGGCCTGCTCAATCCAAGTTCTAATTTCGGGGATTTGTGCCTTGACTTCTTGCGGTATGGTCAGCTTGTCTAAGCTGGGAATTCCCTCAGCAGAAATAGCAATCGTCAAAACCAATTGTTGATGGATAGAATCTTTCAACTCAACTTGGTGTTGACTCAATACTTTAAAGATATGCCGAGAAAATTGCTGTTCAAAACACTGTTTTCGCTCGGCTTTGGTCGGTAACCCGTCACATTCACCAAAACTGGGATAGGTATCCAATTCATCCCAATCCATACGCGCCAGTTCTTGCTTTACAATTTGTTCTGAGGAGAATTTTTGGGTTTCAAAATTTTTACACCCCACTACAAGCATTGCGATAAAAAGGAGTAAAAGTCTTTTCATAGTGTCGTAAAATTAAGCATTTCCATTAAATTACCGCAACAAGTTTATAATTCCATTTCATTCAACACCAAACCCGATCCTGGTGCTATGCGGGTCAATTTGATGCGATTTTCTCCTTGGAGCGTTCGCTTAAAAAATTCTAAATCCATTTCTCCTTCTCCCAAATCAAATAAAGCTCCCATCATCAAACGAAGCTGATGCCTTTTAAAACCGGGGCCTTTCACCCGAAGCATATAACTTTTTTCCGGAAAAAAATTGGCGTGAAACAAGGTATTCTCTACAAGTTCGCAACGAATAATTTCGCCCGTGGTTTGGGTTTGGGGTTTGGGTCTAAATGTATAGGACCAAAAATCGTGCTTTCCTTCAAACAACTTTGCGGCTTTCTTCATCAGCTCCAAATTCAAATCTCCAACAATATTTACCATCAAGGCAGCACAAAACGGATGAAATTTTTCGCCAAAGCTAAAAAAATATAAATATTCCTTGTTCTTGGGGTGCTGGATAATATTGAAATCGGCATCGGTTTCAAAAACCTCCAAAGCCCTGATGTCCTGAGGTAAATATTTATTGAGCAAAGGGAGGAAAGTTTCTACTTCCAACGCTCTTTCATCGAGAAAGAGCTCGACATAAGTTTCATTGACCGATACCATGGCATCGGTTCTGCCGGCAGCGAGCACTTTAAAATTTTTCCGCTGCAATACAAAAGCAATGGTTTTTTCCACCATGCGCTCCACCGTTTTAATTCCGGGTTGTTTTTGCCAACCGTGATACCGAAATCCGAGGTATTGCATTTTAATCAGATAAAAATAACGAATGCGTTGCATAATTTCTTTGGTCCGTTGCAAAGGGTCAAAAGTACACAAAATTTATTCGCTGCAAATTTTACAAACGACTCCCGTTATTTTGTAAGTTTCTTAGGATAATACCAGGTTTTATGCGCTTTCAACAGAAGAACACAAGTTCAACCTAAGCAGGAACATTGATTGTTCCTATAGCGATTCGGCTTTTCACAAACGCTTATATCGTTTAAAAAACAGTCTACTTTGCAAGTATTTTCATTAATTTTTAGGGTTGAAGTCTTTTGATAAAAAGGACTTTTAGAGGTTTATCGACAATTCGTCAATATTTTTAGAATTGTTATTTATTTTTAAAAACACTTCGATACGGGGTCTGAATAAAGTAAAATTTGTATATTTATAACCCTAACCTAATATTATCATTATGGACATACATTTTAATTACGTTCACGTCAAAGCGAGCAGCAGACTCGAAGAATTTACCACGGAAAAATTAAACAAACTCAAGCAACGCTATGATTTCATAGTCAATGCCGATGTTCATTTTAAGACTGAAAATTCAACGGCCAACGACACCGGTAGAATTTGTGAAATACAGCTCAATGTCCCGGGACCTGAAATTTTCATCTCCACCAATGAGGAAAACTTTGAGAAAGCTATTTATAAAACCATTTCAGATTTAAAACGTCAGTTGCAAAAAAGAAAGGAAAAAATGAAGACGCATCACGCTTAAGTTTGGTTAGCCCCATAGCTTTAAAAGCTGCCAAAAAACGGCAGCTTTTTTTCATGTACCTTTTTCCCCTCCTTAAATCACCGCCTGTATAAATACAGCCTGATTTCAAAAGTTTTTATTATTTTTAAAAAAAATCAATCCCGCTTCCAAATAGCGAGCAGCAGTCTATTTTATATATGGAGAGTTTTATCACTTACACCCTTATCGCCCTGATCATGTTGGCTATAGGTTATTTTGCCGGTCAAAAAACAGCCCGATTAACCCAACAAAACAGCCACAAAGACTCAGAGCGGGAGATTGCTGAAGCCCAAGTCAAAATTGACCTCCTCACTAACCAATTGACAGAAGCTGCAGAAAAGCATCAAAAAGAATTGGATCAAATTAAATCAGACCACGATCAACACCTCACCCGCTTGCGAAGTGAACGGAACAAAATCAGCAATGACAAGGAGGAATTGAGCGGGCTGCTTTCTCGTCGCAACACGGAATTGGAACATTTGAAAGAGAAGAATAAACTTCAAAAGACGGAAGTAGAACAGCTGCAGAAAAAATTTGAAAAAGAATTTGAAAACTTGGCTAATAAAATTCTGGAGAAGAAGTCTGAAAAATTTACGACACTCAATAAGACCAATCTCGAGAACATTCTTTCTCCTTTGCAAGACAAGATCAAAGATTTTCAGAACAAGGTTGAAAAAAATCAATCCGATGCGGTCAAACGTCACGCAGCACTGGGCGAGCAGCTCAAACACCTCAATGAGCAAAATTTAAAAATCAGCCGGGAAGCTCATAATCTGACCCGAGCCCTCAAAGGAGAAAGCAAAACACAGGGAAATTGGGGAGAGAAAATCTTAGCTCGGGTGTTGGAAAAATCAGGTTTACAGGAAGGACGGGAATATTTTTCTCAACAAGCTTTTACAAATGATCAAGGACGAAAGGTATATCCCGATGTGGTCATTCATCTGCCCAATGACAAACGCATGATTATCGATGCTAAAGTGTCTTTAACGGCCTATGAAAAATATGTCAATACCGAAGATCGCAATTCCAAAAAGGCGTACCTGAAACAACATATCCATTCCTTAAAAAACCACATCAAATCTTTGAATGCCAAAGCGTATGAAGACCTGCTCAAAGGAGCCTCTCCCGATTTTGTCTTAATGTTTATCCCCATTGAACCGGCACTCTACAAAGCCCAAGATGAGGATCCTTCCTTTTTTTATACGGCTTTTCAGAAAAATATTCTTTTGGTAAGTCCCACTACCCTGCTGGCTACTTTGCGAACGGTAGATGCTTTGTGGAGCAATGAAAAACAACAGCAAAATGCACAAAAAATTGCCCATCATGCGACTTCCTTATACCACAAATTTCAAGGTTTACTCAAAGGTTTGGATACCGTGGGCAGGCGCATTGATTCTACAAAAACAGCCTACTCCGATGCGATGAAAAAACTAACCGGACAGCAAAACCTCATCAAAGATATTGACCAACTTGAACAATTGGGTATCTCTCCCAAAGAGAAAATCAGTAATAAGTGGCTTAAAACGGCTCATTCAATTCAAGATAAAAACAAAGACGCATGAAAACCAAATACAAACTTGTCAAAGATTCAGAAGTAACAATTTCAGAACTGATGCTGCCTTCACACACCAATTTTGGCGGTAAAATTCACGGAGGCTATATCATGATGATTATGGATGAAATTGCTTTTGCCTGCGCTTCCAAACACAGCGAAAACTACTGTGTAACTGCCGGCGTGGATACTGTTGATTTCTTATTACCCATCGAGGTGGGGGAATTGGTGACCTTGAAAGCTGCTGTCAATTATGTGGGTAACAGCTCAATGGTTATCGGCATTCGCGTAGATGCCGAAAACATTCAAACCGGAAAAAAGAAGCATTGCAATTCTTCTTATTTTACCATGGTAGCCAAATCGGAAAAAGACGAAACCGTCAAAGTCCCCGGATTAATCCTAACCCATCAAAAAGAAGTTCGACGTTTTGTACGCGCACTCACCCGCCGAGAGATGAAACAACAATATCAAAAAGACTTTAATGAAATCGATTTTTCCTCTGAAAAGTTGCTCAAAAGACTAAAGGATTATCGGGTCAAAATCAAAATTTAAAAACCAGCCGTTGTACAGCTTTTCTGTTGAGGATTATTTTTTCAATCACTATTCCCCTCCAAAAGCCGGCCATGAGACACGCATAAAATATTTGCCCTAAACATGCGCTGTCCTTGCGAATAAGCAAGCACATTGCCCGAAAAATTCACCGCAAATTAAGTAGTAATTAAGTAGTTTGCAGATTATCAAGGAATTAACAATATAAATAGACAAAATATAAAGGCTCAAATTTGGGCTATGGAGAATTCATGTTGCTTGGATTTATTTTGACGTCTTTATTTCGATGACACTCAATACAGGTTTCGTTGCAAACCCTTTGCAGTCCCGTAGGTACGGGACAGCTGCAGGATTTGACGCACTTCGGTAAACTCAGCATACCACCTCAAATCCGCCCAAAATAAATCTCATGAATTTTCCGGGATTGAAATATATTTCTAATTATTTTGAATCCGACCCCATAAAATACTTACCTTTAAAGCGATTTTAAACTATACCATCATGCGCATAAAACTACCTTTACTCTCTCTATTCTTTATCGTTCTGTTGGCCGGTTGTACCTCAAACTTGGTGCATACTTGGAATATAGACCAATATAAAATTATCAAGGAGAACGGTCAAAAAACCGGATCTAAGAATATTGGCACCATGACCTTCAATAAAAACGGGACGGGCAATAAAGACATCAGCTACACTATTTTTGACCACACTTATACTGACAAAGCTCCTTTTAAATGGGAGAAACACGAGGGTTATATTATTTTAAAATCAACCAAGACCGGTCAATCTTCAAGACTGGACAAGGCTTGGATTATTATCAAAGACGAGTCTAAAAAACAGGTCTGGAAGTCGACTGACGGAGGCAATACAGTGCAAATATTGGTGCTCAGTCGCAATTAGCTTACTTTAGCTATTGCCCTGAAAATTTAAGTTTTCCTTCTAAAATCCCTAAAAAATAGCTAATTTGCATAGCAATATTTTATCAAGCAATGAAAAACATTTCCAGAATATTTGACATCCTATACTATCAATTAGAAAATTGCCCCTTAGAAAAAGCTTTGTCCACCAAAAGAGACGGCCGGTGGCATACTATTTCTACTCAGGAATACGTAAATCTTTCTAACCAACTCAGCCGCGGACTTTTGAAATTGGGAGTTCAGCCCAATGATAAAATTGCCGTTGCCACCAGTTCAAATATTGGTGAGTGGAACATTCTTGACATTGCCTTACTGCAAATTGGCGCACAGAATGTTCCCATTTACCCCACCAGCTCTATTGAATCTTATCATTATATCCTCAACCACAGTCAATCGACTTATGTTTTCATTTCCGACGAAGAGGTATTAGAAAAAGCGCAAGAAGCTCAAAAAGGCACACAGGTTAAAGGCATTTACAGCTTTAACAACCTCAAAGGCTGTGAATCCTGGGAAACCATTTTAGCCATGGGAGAAGACAAAAGTCTGCAAGAAAAGGTCGATCAGATTAAAGATCGCATTCAACCCGATGACTTGGCCACTTTGATATACACTTCGGGCACCACCGGAAAGCCCAAAGGGGTCATGTTAACCCATAAAAACATCACAAGCAATGTATTGGACAGCGCACCCAAAGTCCCTTTTGAGCGCGGCACCGAAACTGCATTGAGCTTCTTACCGGTTTGCCATGTTTTTGAACGCATGTTAATTTATTTGTACCAATATTATGCCGTTTCGGTGTATTATGCCGAGTCTATTGATACCATTGCTGATAACATCAAAGAGGTAAAGCCCACTTTTATGACCGCTGTGCCTCGCCTTTTGGAAAAAGTGTATGAAGCCTTTTACTTCAAAGGCAACAGCAGCAAGGGGCTCAAACGTCAAATATTCCACTGGGCCGTTAAAATTGGTAAAGCTTATCAACCCTTTCAAAAACAATCTTGGTTTTATAAACTGCAACTCAATTTGGCCAAAAAGCTGGTTCTTTCCAAATGGAAAGAAGGCGTTGGCGGGCGTTTAGACCTTATCGTATCAGGCAGTGCAGCCCTTAGACCGGAATTGTCCCACATATATGCCGCTGCTGATATGCTTATCCTCGAAGGATACGGCCTGACAGAAACCTCCCCGGTTATTGCGGTCAACGGCAACAGCAAAGATGAATTTAAAATCGGCACTGTGGGCACCACAATTGACCACGTTAAAGTAAAAATCGCTAATGACGGAGAAATATTGGTCAAAGGCCCTAATGTAATGAAAGGCTATTATAAAGATGAAGAAAAAACCAAAGCCAGTTTTGATGCAGATGGTTATTTTTATACCGGCGATATCGGCGAACTGGATGAAAATGGATTTTTAAAAATAACCGACCGAAAGAAACAACTGTTCAAAACTTCCGGAGGAAAATATATCTCCCCACAACAACTGGAAAGTGCGCTTCAAGTGTCGCCTTTTATCGAGCAAATCGTGGTGATTGGAGAGGGAAGAAAAATGCCTGCAGCCCTGATACAGCCCAGTTTTGAACATGTAAAAAAATGGTGCGAACACAAAGGCATCCAGCTAAAAAACGATACCTTTAAAGGGATTGTTCAAAACCAAGTTATTATTGACCGCATTCAGGAAGAAATTGACCTATACAACAAAAAATTTGGCCATTGGGAGCAGGTCAAGGATTTTCGGCTGACCCCGGAAGAATGGAGCATCGACGGTGGCCAACTGACCCCCACCCTAAAGGTAAAGCGCAAAGAAGTTATTAAAATGTATCAAGATCTCTGCGATTCCATCTATGGGAAAATATAAATTAAAACGCTTTAAAAACTCTTCAATGCGGCATCTCCATTCGACCTATCTCCTTGCGGCAGCTCTTATATTGTTGACGCTGATTGCTTGTAAAAATCAACAAACTCAGCAACACAATCAAGCAAAATCCGAATCTACCTATGAGGTACCCGACAATTATGTTCAAATTAAAGAAGCCCAACCCCGTGAAAACATCAATAAACATGCAAAGGTATATAAAATAGAACCCCGGGCTTATGAGGTGCATTGGAAGGCTGATCGTTTACAAGGAGCCGCCTATCAGGGAGTTTTTAAAATAGGACGTGGCGTCATTACCCTAACGCCCGAAAAACAAATAGAAACGGCAAAAGTATCCTTGATTATGGGAACTTTGAGAGTCACCAATGCCTCACAAAAAGAACGTCCCATGCTGCAGGCACACCTCAAAGGTTTGGTCAAGGGAAAAGAAGGCTGGGGTTTTAGTGTCAATGATTATCCTTATGGACTGCTTGAAATTATTGATCATAAAACAATAGACGGAAAAAATATATTCATCGCAAACCTCACTTTGAAAGGAACGACCAGGAGCCTCCATATTCCGGGGAGTATCAAACTTATTGACAAGCAAAGCCTCAAATTGCAAATAGAACCCTTCAGTATAGACCTGCGGAAATGGTACATCCTTTTTGATAACCAGGAATTAATGAGTCCCTATATGCAGCTGACCCTCCAATTTAGGGCCAACACACAAATCGGTCAAGCCAGTAATTAAATTCATTGAGCAGCAGGCGTTCCATATAAATCCTTCAATGCATTGCTGAGGTGATGATATTTAAAGTAAAAGCCCTTTTCGTCTAATCGTTTACTCCGAATGAGTTGACTCGATAAAACCATGACGGCCATTTCTCCTAAAATCATACGCAAAAACACCCCCGGAATGGGCGGCAACAACACAGGACGTTGCAAATGATGAGCTACCTGCTTGATTATTTTCTTTTGTTTAACCGGATGAGGAGCCACAGCATTAAAAACGCCAACTTGATTGTTTTCTGCTACAAAGAGGAATAAACTGACCAAATCTTTGAGGTGAATCCAAGACTGCCACTGCTGGCCACTCCCCAAACACGAGCCCGCAAAGATAGAAATAGGGGTTTTAATTGCCTTTAAAAAACCTCCTTCTTGAGACAAAACCAATCCAATTCTAATTTTGGCGACTGCCATATCCAGTGCTTTAAATTGATCGGCAGCGGCTTCCCAATCCTGTACCACTCGGCCTAAAAAGTCATCGGCAACTTCTGGAGAATCCTCATCATACAAGCGATCGGGGGAACTTGGATAAATACCGATGGCACTGGCCGAAATAAAATGGGAAACCTGATGCTTTTCTTTCACCAGCGTATCAAATAAAAGCTGTGCGGTGTCTACCCTGCTTTTGACAATCTGTTTTTTATAAGTCTTGGTCCAGCGTTTAGAAATGGGAGCTCCGGCCAAATGAATAATCTTATCAACACCTGTGAGACAGTCTTTATCGATTTCCATTTTTTGAGGATTCCAATGAAAGCCTCGACACCCCTGAAAATTGTTGAGCTTCTCGACATCAGTAGTCAAAAAGTGAACCTGATAATCACGCTTAAGGCACTGTTTGACTATGCTTCGTCCTATCATTCCCGTGGCTCCCGTAATGAGCAATCGCATAGTTATTTTTTAGAAATATAAGAAAACACCCCCAATTAGGAAGGGCGTTTAGTAGGAGTTTAACAGACTTTCAACAGGCTGCTACCGCCTCTAAAATAAGTTGATCAAAGGCTTTCTTATCGTTTATAAATTGCTGTTTGATAGGAATATAAAACAATTTGTTTAGCGGAATTTTATGTTGCAGCCGCATAAAATCTTTTTCAGTAGTCAAAATGAGCTCTTGCTTTGCTAAATCAGCGATCTCACGCTGGGAAAAATGATGATGATCGGGAAATTTCCGATGGACAAACCGAAATTCTTTGGCTGTCAAATAATCGACCAAAGGCTGTGGTTTGGCAATTCCGGTAACCAAACAAAAATCATTTAGCGCTGTCAGTGGCATTTTTTGTTGCCCGTTAGTGACCGTTTCCGCATATCCGATATAAGAAAAAAACAGTTTTTGATTGGACCGCAAATTTAATTTTGTTTTAAGCCGATTTTGTTCTTCTAAAGATAATTGAGGCGGGCACTTGGTAACCACCACCGTTTGAGCACGTCGAGCACCCGAGACTGGTTCCCGCAGATTCCCGGCCGGCAGCATCAAATCATCGGCATAAATGCGATCGTAAGAGGTCAGTAAAATCGAATAACTCGGATTGACTTTTCGATGCTGGAAAGCATCATCAAGTAAAATCACTTCGGGAGGAGGGGTTAATCGACGAAGCCTGGCAATTCCATTTTGGCGATCAGCCTCTACAGCCACTCGAATATTGGGAAATTTGACTTTAAACTGGAGCGGCTCGTCTCCCACTTCTCGGGCCGTTTCTTTACCCGTGAGCAACCGAAATCCGGCAGTTTCTCGTTTATAGCCGCGGCTCAAAGTGGCCAATCGGTAATCTGTTTTAAGCAACCGAATCAAGTATTCAATCATAGGGGTTTTTCCGGTTCCACCCACACTGAGATTCCCTACACTCAGCACCGGAAAATCATAACTTTTAGAAGTCAGCCAACGCCAATCAAAAAACTTATTGCGCAGCCAAACAATGCCGCCGTACAAGCAAGCAAAAGGCCATAATATTTTTCTGAGGTTTCGCATCTTGGCGAAGATAAAATATTCCTGAAAATAAAACCGCAAAGCCACTTTAAAACTCCTCCATAAACTTTCATTGAAAATATAATACCTAAGTTCCTTAGGGGTGTAAATTTGTTATATATTTGTCTAAACTTATATTTTCATGGCCACATCCAAGTTATATAAAGGTAGTTTACGCACCATTATATTAAAGTTGCTGGAAACACACGACCGGATGTATGGATATGAAATAACACAAAAAGTAAAAACACTGACCAAGGGAAGACTCCAAATCACGGAAGGTGCCCTTTATCCCGCGCTGCATAAACTGGAAGCCGATGGTCTCTTAACGGCTGAAGTAAAACAAGTCAACCACCGATTGCGAAAATATTATAAGCTCACCGAAGACGGTCAACGTGAAACCTCGAAAAAAATTGATGAATTGCGAGCCTTTATAGACAGTCTGCAGTGGATTGTCAATCCCAAAACCGTCTGACTTAATTGTTTAAATAAATGCATAATAAGGTCACGAAATCCCGAAAAATAGATTCAAAAGAGGTAGAAGCACTTTACACATTTACCCGACAACACTATGTAGAATACTACGATTTACAAACCGAGTTGGTCGACCACTTGGCCAATGGGATGGAAAAACGCTGGTTAACCCAGCCTCATTTAAGTTTTGAAGAAAACTTACAACTGGAATTTAAAAAGTTTGGTGTCATCGGTTTTGCGGATGTCATCAAAGCCCATCAAAAAGCAATCACCAAAAGATATTACCGAATTATCGGGCGAGTTCTATTGAAGCAACTGCTCCAACCCAAATACATCTTTGCCCTTACGCTCGCAACAGGAATTTCTTTTTTAATGATGCAGTCGATTTACAGCTTGATAGGCTTATGCACCCTACTGCTGGCTATTTATATCGGTATCATCAGTTATAGTGTCAAAAATAGAATTGCTTTTCAAAAACGAAGGAAAAAAAGGGCCAAGGTTTATCTCCTGGAAGAGCTCCTCACCAATATCGGCGGAATGGGTACTTTGATTGCCTTTCCGGTTTACTTCATAAATATACCTGGTTACCATCAAATTCTGCATGAGCCTCTCCAAGCTTTTGGTCTCGCTATTTTTACGGTGCTCTGCCTTTTTGTTTTCTATACGACCACTTTTATCCTTCCCAAAAGAAAGGAAAAAATCCTGAATAAAATATATCCGGAACGAAAATTATGGAATTAAAATAATCAATTTCCCCTCCAAATCAAGACAGAATTTACGGACCACACTCAAAATTATTTGACGAAAATCAATATTAAACTTATACTTTATATGATACTACATAAAAAACTGGTAATAAATAAATTAAATTATATATTTGACATTTTGTCAGTCGCGAAATATCCTGCTTTATTCACTTAAATTTATTATTTGATTCTCATCAGTCTCATCTCAAAAACAGATTGTCCACATCCTCCCTCTTCAATTGAAATATGCCTGTTTCAGTCAGTCTTTCAGTTTTAGATTCCACATTAAAAACTCATTCTTCTCCTCCCTCTTCTTCCGCCTTATTTTATTGAAAACTTTAATTTTTTTTTATACTCCGGTCTTATCAATAACAAGAGCTCATTTAAACTTTCTATTATTGACTGCATCCCGAAGTTTCGGGATTGCCCCATATTTTGCCTTTTTCTTACTCCATAGCTCGGCTATGCAGTGCAAAAAAAAAGACTTCATCTGGAACAAAAATCTCTATTTCTCGATTCGATCCTAAAAGTTTAAACGACCTCTTTTTGTGAAAAATTCAATACAAAAATTTTATGTATTTTTGAGACTTTGTACTTAATACCAAAAGATCATACAAATGAAACCCATATTTATAGTTAAGTTCCATATCTTTTTATTTCGACAGACTCAATACGAGCTCAACACCCGTCATGGCTAAGGCTATGTCTGCGTCTGCCGATAAGGCGAGTTTTTTGCCTTGCCCCTTGAAGTTTATCCTATAAATCATTTTGGTATCATTTACAATTCCCGAGAAGCACATATTTTTACAACATAAACCTCGCATTATAAATTTCATCTGCTTATGCAAATCAAGGACGTTACCCGAGCTTTAGAAGAACTGGCTCCTCTCTCCTACGCCGAAGATTTTGACAATGTCGGCTTATTGGTTGGAGACTACCACGCAGAAGTTGAGGGGGTATTAATTGCCCATGATACACTGGAAGAAGTGGTAGAAGAGGCACTGGAGAAGAAATGCAACTTGATCATCAGTTTTCATCCCATTATTTTTAAAGGGCTCAAAAGCCTGACCGGCAAAAACTATGTTGAACGCGCTGTCCTGAAAGCCATCAAAAACGACATTGCCATTTATGCCACTCACACGGCACTGGACAATTCCTTTAAGGGGGTGAACGCCATGATGTGTGAGAAACTGAACCTACGACACAAAAGGGTATTGATTCCCCAGGCAAACACCATAAAAAAACTGGTGACTTATGTTCCCCGTAAAGAGGCCGACAAAGTGCGTCAGGCTATTTTTAAGGCGGGCGGCGGCAATATTGGCAATTATGATCAGTGCAGTTTTAACATCGACGGAAAAGGCAGTTTTAAAGGCAATGAAGACTCCGATCCAAAAGTTGGAAAACGCGGTGAACTGCGATTTGAAGAAGAGACCCAGCTCAATATTACTTTCCCCAAAGATCGACAAACTGCGGTTTTACAGGCTTTGTTCCGCAGCCACCCATATGAAGAAGTGGCGTATGAGGTAACTTCTTTAGAAAACAAAAATCAGCATATTGGGATCGGCATGGTAGGCGAGCTCGAGCAAGAAATGGAAGCAACTGCTTTTTTACGCCGAGTCAAAGAAGTTTTTAAGCTATCGGTCATTCGACATTCCCGACTTTTGGGACGTCCCGTCAAAAAGATAGCGGTTTTGGGAGGAAGCGGAGCCTTTGGCATTCAAGCCGCTAAAAGCTGTCAAGCCGATATTTACATCACCGGTGATTTAAAGTACCACGACTTCTTTCAGGCCGAAAATCAGCTGATATTAGCCGATATTGGACATTTTGAGTCTGAGCGGTTTACAAAAGAACTGATTCATACTTTTCTTATCAAAAAATTTCGTAATTTTGCAATCGTTTTATCAGACAAAAACACCAATCCCGTTCAATATACTTGATTATGGCAAAGAAAAAGAAGAAAGAAATCAGCACCGAAGAGAAACTTCGTTCCCTATATGATTTGCAACTTATTGATTCTCGCATTGACGAAATCCGTAACCTCCGCGGGGAGCTGCCTTTGGAAGTTGAGGATTTGCAAGACGAAATTACCGGTCTCAACACTCGTTTGGAGAAATTTGGCCAGCAAGTAAAAGAGACTGAACAAAAGATTGCAGACAAACGCAATTTTATAGAAGAGGCCAAAGCCTTGATGAAACGTTATAAAGAGCAACAAGACAATGTTCGCAATAACCGAGAATTCAACGCCATCACCAAAGAGATCGAATACCAAGAACTGGAAATCGAATTGGCCGAAAAGCACATCAAAGAATTTTATGCCCAAATAGAGCATAAAAATGAAGTCATCGAGCAGACTAAAGAAAAAATAGGCCAGCGAGAAGAGCATTTGAAAGGAAAGAAAAAGGAGTTGGATACCATCATGGCCGAAACTGAAAAAGAAGAGCAGGAACTCATTGAAAAGTCTGAAGAATACAAGAACAAACTTGAAGACCGATTGGCCAAGGCCTATACCCGAATCCGCAGCAGCGTAAAGAACGGATTGGCTGTAGCCCCCATTGAACGCGGCGCGTCCGGCGGTTCATTTTTCACCATCCCTCCGCAAGTTCAAATGGAGATTGCTTCCCGTAAAAAAATTATTATCGATGAACACAGCGGTCGCATCTTGGTGGATCCCAAGCTGGCCGAAGAAGAAAAGGAAAAAATTGAAAAATTCTTTACCAATTAAATTCCTTCATACAACGTCTTTAAAACCGTTATCCCCTGATAACGGTTTTTTTATTCCCGGCAGAATACAAACAGAAAAATACGGTTATCAAATTTTGGGTGTTGTGGCGAATGCCAAAAATAGAATGAAAAAAATTACAGCTACACAAACAATGGACTTGTAAATAAAACCTGAACTTTTAAATTAAGTAACATCATTAAGATTCTATTCTTCAGTAAATTAAAAGCCTATATGGAGGGTGGTAAGCCCCCGATAAGCAATCACTTTTTCTTTTCCATCACACAGGGCAGTCACTTTCATTACCTGACTGAATTTTTCCTTTTTAAAAGCTTCTAAGCCACATTCTTCTTTACTTTAGGCAGGCAGTTCCATTTATTATTAACACAATATCGCCTACTTCTAATTGCGTATTTGACACTGTTTGGGCATTGACATAAAACTGTTTGCGGTCAAAATTAACCCCTAAGTCAAAACAACAAGGACAGCCCCTTTCTGCCTCTTCTGTTTTGAAAAATACCAATAGCACCCGCAATTCATTTTGTTGCATTTAATACTTGAATTCAATCTTGAATGCAAGTATTATAAAAGAAGAATACGGAAAATCAGGGAACTAAAAGAGCTTAGCCAGCAATATATGACGAGTGCGCTTAAAACTTCTCAACGGGCTTACAACAAAATAGAGCGAGAAGAAATCAAACCGGTGGATTTGACCTCTTTTGAAGACAGCTTGGTGTTTATCAATTGCCACCAATTCGGAAAGATTAATCATATTACGATTTCCTCCAAGAGCTCAAGGAACAATATGAGAACCGCATTAAAACCCTTTTCTTTCAAACTTTCCTAAAGTTTGGAACTTTAGGAAAGTTAAATAAAAAAAGCCTC
>CAZPGY010000022.1:17555-34927 GCA_964586655.1 uncultured Flavobacteriaceae bacterium | reverse complement strand
GTTTTTGATGTTTACTATTCAATTTTTAGTCAACCTATTTTAGGACGGGACATAATTTAAATTGCATATAACGTCTGGCGGCTTTATGCAGGAGTGGAAAATGAAGCCGAAACTTTCAAATTACCACAACCAAAGCAAAAACCGCTTGGGTTTTTGCTAATTTAATTCTTTTTTGCAAAAAACAAGTGGTTTTTTGCGGTAATCGAAGCCTAAAACATTCAACTTAGCCGTTAACCCGCTCTTGCATAAAACCGTTTGTTAGGCAACGTTTTATTTATTAATCATTTCTTTTATTTATTAATCATTTCTTTTAATTCTTCAACAGTCGGTTCTTTACCATTTAATTTTCTATGGAGCATTGAGTGGCAATTTGGACAAACTGGAATTAAATCTTTTTTATAATCTATTTTGTAGTTATTTCCGATTTCGTGAATTGGAATCAAATGGTGGATGTGGATAAAGTCCGTTCCAATTTCACCATACATTTCTTTAAAGTTTAAACCACAAACTTTGCAATTCAATCCGTGAAACTTTACAGCATTTTCTCTGGCTTTTGAACTCCTCTCATACTTGTTTACTATTACTGTTTTTTTAGCTCCTTCATATTCTGTTTCATCCTCGTTCACAGTATCAGGGAAAAAGTCAGTTTGATAGTTGTCTGTAAAATAGGTCTCAATGTGTTTTAGAAGATTTTCATCTTTTATTTTAACGGGACCTTGAGGTGCAGCTTTTAGCCCGTTTTCCTTAAGAGTTTTAAGTTTCATTTGATTATTCGAAACTTGTTCGACTAGCCTTAAAGTCATAAATTTTCCGTCTAGCGATTTGAAATATTCTTCATCGTCAAGCCAATATTCTTTATCGTCTCTAATTTGGTCAGAATTAAGGTCAATTCTATCAACGATACATTTGTACTGTATCATCATTAAAGGTCGAGTGCAATATATATAAACAGTATCTCCAACTTCAAACTTTGCTTTTCCTTGTCTCCAATCTATAGAGCCATAATGTTCAAAAGAACTTGAATGGTCATACATTTTGGAATTTGCTGAAATTATCCAATTCATTTATTATTCTCGGTTTTTTAAAATGTTGCCTAACTTCTCAAATATATGAAACTTCCCCTAATTATAAACAAAACACTAATAAAATTTTAAAAACCGTTAAACCGTATGTTATTAGCGGGATAACAGTCGGTTATAGTTGCGCAATTAGGTATGGATTAATAAAATAATGGTTTATAAGTATTGCGTAGGTTTATACAAAATGCGCATGATAAAATCATTTTATTTTCATCTTATCAAAACACATTTTTTCGTATTTCCCTCTTTTTTCTATCGAGGTCATTTAAATTTTTAGGAGTGAAGCGAAAAATAGAAAGTTTAAATGAGCTTTAAGGGAGCATACCCGATCCATTTATCGGTAATTACTTAAGTTTTTATACATATAAGCATTTATAATAACATCCTATAAATTTTAATATTAATCTAAAAGCCCTTTGCGAGTTGTTGGAGGTTTTTGATTCTTGAATCCACTTTACTTACGTTCTTCAACCCCCGCTTTTCGGTTGTTGCTGCTCCCCTTCACAGGGCTTAGATAACAACCACAATAAAACATTAATAAAAATCTCACCATTTCTACTTCAAGTCAGGCCGTTTTGACCTTATCTCAAATTTCAAGAGCTCCCGGGTTGCCAGCATAAAAGAGATAAAATTTGGATATCGAGGCAAAAAATCTACCTTATCGGCAGGCATAGCCATGACTATGAGCCTTCATATATACAGGCTTAATGCTGAAACTTGAAGTTTAGCCCTAAATACTGAACTAACTTGCAGGGCTTTTCGGTATTATACGCTCTCACTAACAAGAAAAATAAATATTTGCCGTTCTTATAAGGTAGTTGAATTTACTTTTTTATTTTTACAACATATTATTAAGCATCTTCTATGAGTTCTTCTTTTGAGCGCTATCAGAAACGACGGCTAATCACCTCCTATTTTTCGGTAATCATCAGCATTGCCCTGGTGCTTTTTTTGTTGGGGTTTTTAGCCCTTGTTGTACTTAATGCAAAGAAAGCAGCCGATTACTTTAAGGAACAGATTCCCTTGACGGTATACTTGACAGATGCCGCCGAGGAAGTAGAAATTGATCAGCTGCGGAAAAGCTTGGAGATGGCCGATTATGTAAAGAGCATCAATTATGTTTCTAAAGAGGAAGCTGCCGAGAAGCAAAAAACGGTCCTGGGAAAAGATTTTGTTAAGTTCCTCGGCTATAACCCGCTGCAAAATTCGATTGATGTTCATTTTAATGCCGCTTATGTCACCTCTGATAAAATTGCCGAAATCTCAGAAGAGCTTTCAGAAAAGGATTTTGTCGATGAGGTGGTTTATGACGAACCCTTGGTGTCTCTGGTGACCAAAAATGTTAACCGTATTAGTTTTTGGGTGTTGATTGTCAGCGGAGTATTTTTATTTATTGCCGTGCTGCTCATCAACAGCTCTATCAGACTCTCGGTATATTCTAAGCGGTTTACCATCAAAACCATGCAAATGGTGGGCGCTACCAAAGGCTTTATCCGCCGTCCTTTTATTTGGAAAAACGTTAAATTGGGCATCTTAAGCGGAATTTTGGCCCTTCTGGGAATGGGCTTGGTCTTGTATTACATCAACGGGGCTTTTCCCGAATTGGCCTTGTTACAAGACCGAATAATTTTGGGGGGAATATTTATTGGTATATTTTTGCTCAGTATTATTCTAACGTGGATCAGCACCTTTTTTGCCACACAGCGCTTTTTGAATTTAAGAACCGACGATTTATATTATTAAAACAAAACATTGGGTTTTATAACCGCACAGTATGAGTAAAGAAAGAAACAAATCAAAAAAGAGCAATAAAAAAACCGGATCCAAACCCCGCTTTATCTTTGAAAAAAAGAATTTTATGTGGATGCTCATCGGGCTGGGGGTCATCGGATTAGGTTTTATATTGATGTCCGGTGGCGGCAGTGACAATCCCAATGTTTTTAACCCCGATATCTTTAGCTGGCGACGTATCCGATTGGCACCAACCCTGGTTTTAATCGGTTTTGGAATTCAAGTTTATGCCATTCTGCTCAATCCTAATAAGCAAAAAGAATAAGCGTTTTTTGCTGTTGGTTATTTTTTAAACCTCTTTTAATTTCCCGGTATGCCTACTAAATTTTCCCCTGAAGATTTTAAAAAGGGTCAGGTACTTCTTTTTGATAAACCCTTAAACTGGACTTCTTTTCAAGTGGTAAAAAAGGTGAGATGGCTCATCAAACAGCACTGCGGATATAAAAAAATAAAGGTAGGCCATGCCGGCACCTTGGATCCGTTGGCGACGGGCTTATTGATCATTTGCACCGGAAAATTTACCAAGCGCATTCAAGAATTTCAAGGACAGGAAAAAGAATATACCGGCAGTTTTACCATGGGAGCCACCACGCCTTCTTATGATTTGGAATCTGAAATAACGGAAACTTTCCCCACTGCCCATCTAACGGAAGAGCGCTTACAAACAGCCACTTCTAATTTTATAGGCGATATAATCCAATATCCCCCCATTTTTTCAGCTTTAAAGAAAAATGGAAAACGCTTGTATGAATATGCCCGAAAAGGGGAGGAAGTCAAAGTGGATCCACGGCAAGTACACCTTTCACAGTTTGACTTAACCCGCATTGATTTGCCGGAAGTCGATTTTAAAGTCGTTTGTGGAAAAGGAACTTACATTCGCAGCTTGGCCCATGATTTTGGCAAATCTGTCAACAGCGGCGCCCACCTTTCTGCCTTGCGCCGTACACGTATAGGAGATTTTTCAGTCAATCGGGCGTTGAGCATAACCGACTTTACCGAATTGCTACCCAAGCCTTCCCAGTGATGTCTTTTATACCGCTATCTTTTTAAAGTAAAATGTGATTTGAACACCCGTTTTTGATCGTTCACCTTATAAACTACCTTAAACCAATAGTCATTGGTAGGCATGTCTTTGCCGTGAAACTGTCCGTTCCATCCCAATCCGTAAGGAAAAATTTGGGCCAGTAATTTTCCATAGCGGTCAAAAATAAAGATCCGGGCTTCCCGATGCTCAGCCAAATCTTTGATATTCCATCGGTCATTAACCCCGTCTCCGTTGGGCGTGAAAAATTTGGGATATTTCATGACCTGCACCCGAGTTACCGCCACTCCACAATCTCCCAACGGATCCTTAACCCGCACGATATGGGGACCCGAGCTCACATTTTTAAAAATATTTCCGGCTTGAAAAGGCCCGTCATCCAATTGATATACAAATTCTCCTTCTCCCTGTACAATTTCGACATGAACATCAATTTGATCGGCAAAATCATCAGAAGTATAAGCCTTTATAAGCGGTTTACTGGATTCATGAATGATAAAATGTGCAGATTCATAATTACAAATAAGCGTGTCATTGGGATCTAACTTAACGGTTTGAACCGTATAAATCCCTCCTTCTGTCGCCCAATAATCCGACCCGCTATGGACTTTTTCACCTGCCAAGTACCAATCCACCCTAAAAAGACTGGTATCCACTTGCGAATCGAAGTAAATAGAATCTAACGGCATACCGGTGCGCGGATCTACACAAATGACAGCATTAGAAAAATCCATTTGCTGCAGCGGTTTAATCGTAAGTGTGAATTTTTCTTGATCAAAACAATTTGCATTATCCGGAGCCGTAGCAAAGACATAAATGGTATAAGTCCCGGGCTCATCAAAAGTATATTGGTTTGCCGTAATCTTGTCCTGCCCATTGGGCTTGCGGAAATAATCCACCACATAAGACGAATCGCTCAAGGTGGGCAGCGTGTAACTTTCGCACTTGATTATATCGTGAAATGCAGGCAATTCCGGGGTCTCAGAAATACTGATTCGTATGGAGTCTTCACTTTCACATAAAAAGCGCTCATGATTTTGAGCATAGACATAAATAGTTTGCGAAGAGTCGATGACATATCCCGGAAACAAGGTATCTCCACGCCCTCCGGGTTTGGTAAAATAATGTCCCGTCGTTATATTGGGCAACGTATAACTGTCACATGCTGCCACATCCTCAAAATTTCCTACTTCCACATCGGTAAAAACGTAAATGGTAAACTCTTCCTGACTGGCACAATACGGTTGCTCCTCCGATTGGTTATAGATGTATAGGGTTAGTGTAGAATCAATCACCTGTCCTTGTTGCAGCTGCTGTCCTTGCCCATTGGGTTGGGTATAGACTTTCCCATACTCGGGGTCCGGCAAATCATAAGTATAAGCACCGCAGGAATACACATCTGCATAGTGAGAAACCGGAGGAAGCGAATCAAAAGAAACCGTAAAACTGGTTTCATCAGCACAGAAATTATTAATGCTGTTGATATAAATCTCCTGTGTAGTTGTGATGGGGTCTCCGGGGAACAATTGGGTTCCATTCCTATTGCTCTGCGTAAAATACTCCCCGTGGGTCAATGTTGGCAAGGTATAGGTTTCCCCCACACATAGAAACACATTGGCCAAAGAGTCAACAGGCGGAATGGGCTTGATGTCTACGTGAAAAAACAAGGAGTCCGTACAATTGGGCAGGGAGGTGGTTTGCGCATAGACAAAGATGGTAGAATCACTAAAAATTTCTGTCCCGAAGGGAATTTGCTGCCCCTGTCCGGAGGCTTGGGTATAGTAATGACCTGCCTCAAGCTGTGGCAACACATAACTTCCACAGGCATTGATGGAATCGGGAAAACTGGGAATAATGGTAATCTGAAAAGAGCTTTGATGGGTACAGGTGTCATCATCGGCAAAAACATACATTTTCATAGAAGAGGAAATTAAATCCCCGGCCGAATAAGTCGTCCCCGAACCATTGGCGCCGCTGTAATAATCACCGTCGGTAAGTGGCGGAAGGGTGTAATTGATACAGGTTACCACATCACTTGGATGATCAACCGGAGGAAGTGGATGCACATCTATATCAAAACCAATATTTTTACAAAGCACTCCATTTATCTCGGCATAAAAATAAATCGTTTGATCGGTAGTCAACACAGTTCCCGGCGGAATAATGCTGCCGCTACCGTTGGGACCGTCAATGGCGGTATAAAAATTCCCTGCCGGTGGATTGGGCACCGTAAAATGATCACAATAGATACCGGAAAGATCATAATTGTCTAAGATAACCACCTCAAAACTGCTTTGATTGGTACAGCCATTGGCATCGGGCCCGCTATAAATATAATACGTCCCATCCGCCGTAAGTACGTCACCGGAATTGTAGTGTGCTCCCTGGCCATTGGGAGCGCTATAATATTCTCCGTGAGTGATGGGCGGTAAAGTATAGCCCGAACAATCTACCACATCAGGCAATTGGCTCACCTGTGGCAAGGGGTTTTCAAGGATCAAAAAACTCACAAGGTTAAAACAGCCACCATCTTCATTATCCGTTACTCGTGCCCATAAGGTCATAGAGGAAAACCCGGAAGGCAAGGTGTATTGGGTAGAATCTGCAATAGAATTTTGCCCGTTTTGCGCCGCTTGATTCTGCTCGTAATATGTCACCGTAAAATCATTGGCCGACTGGCTTCCTAAAATTTGTCCGGCGACTTGTGTCAAGTCAATGGTATATCCGGCAGGATTAAAACACACTTCTATAGGATTGGGGGAATTGGCTTGTATAGGAGCGTCCACCAAAAGTTTAAAAGAATATACCGCATTACAAAAATTCCCACTTTGTGTATTGTAGATTTTAATGTAGATGGTTTGGTTACCCGCACTTTGATAAGCGGTCAAGTCTGCGTTAGGAATGGGATTATCGGCATTGACATCGGCCATAGAAGCATAATAATACAAATCATAGATCGCATTATTAAGCCCTAAAGCATTGGTATTGTTTTGTGTTAAATCGTATAAGTAGCTGGCGGATCCACTGTTGCAAACCGAAAGGTTTTGTGGAGAATTTACTTGTAGATTAGAGAAAACAACCTCATCGGTAACCGTACAAGTACTCCCTGCTCTGGTAACTTCCACGGTGTAGGTTCCGGGCTGAGTAACACTTAAAGAAGCAGCATTTTCTCCGGGAATAATTTGCCCGTTGCGTTTCCAAACATGGGTATACACAGTCGCATCAAGGCCGGTGCCGATAGCAATGCTGTCTCCGCTACAAATACTGCGGTTAGCCCCAAGATTGACTGAAGTTGTAAAGCTGCCGGATTGCAAAAAAATAGCAGAATCAAAATCGGGATCGTTTGAGTCGCCAATCACCAAGCGAATGCGATAAGGAACCCCGGGACTAATATTGGCTGCTGCACTCATCACCACGGTATGCCCCTTCATATTAATGGTCGAATTTTGGGGGTCGTACACATTAAAATCTCCAAACAAATTGGGATGCTGAGAACTACAGGATTGATTATAGGTATTGTCTCTGATATTACTGACCGAAACCGGAATTGTAGTATTGGGAATCACTGCCAGATTAGTGGTTACTCCGGTATTGAGATTGGTGAGTAAAAATGCAAAAGCATCGGTTGAATAACACTGCCATTGTCCGTATTCATTAGAAGAGAAAAGAAAATTAAATTTAAAGTGATTGGACAAAGGAACAAAATCAAATTGTAAATAGGCCACATCTGTAATATTACCGGTTTGACCGGCGGCATTGCTAATGTTTTGCAAATCGGGATCAGAGAGGTTGTTTTCTTGACTACTCAAGTTATTTCCGGTATAGGATCCTTGGGTATATTTTGCTTTCCCACTGCGGATAATAATTCCGTCTGCAATAGGAAAACTTCCGCCATTATTGGAAAAAGTAGCTACTGAAGCCGACGAAGAGAAAGAAGCATTGGTGATCTCCACGCATCCACTTTCAAAAAGCAAACGTGCCAAATCTTCGGCATTATGACCGGTATCATCAACTGATACGGTTTGCGAATACCCTAAGATTGGGCTGAGTAAAAAGAGAAAAACATAAAAATACTTCATCCTTGATAATTGCTTAATACACAAACGGGTTTAGCATGGGGATATTATACCGTAATGACAATTAATATAGCCCCACTTCAGCCCTGCCTGCGGCAGGCAGGTTCTGGCTTCGCCGCCCTATTTAATACCAGGCCCACATACAAAACAGACCAATATTCAGGTAAAAAAAAATCATTTCCGTATTATAAATATAGTGAAATTAAGTGTGACAAAACAAAGTTTTTTTTGCTCCTAATGATAAAAGCCCGTCTCATCAGAAACGGGCTTTATAATTATCATTTACGGCAAAGGATTACATCATCCCGGGCATTCCGCCGCCCATGCCTTGCGGAGGCATTCCGCCGCCGCCATTATTTTCTTCCGGAATATCAACCAAAGCGCATTCAGTTGTCAGGATCATTCCGGCCACTGAAGCCGCATTTTCAAGAGCAATACGGGTCACTTTTTTCGGATCGATAATTCCTTCTTTCATCATATCCACAAATTGCTCGGCCTTGGCATCATAACCATAATTGTTTTTATGATCAAGAACTTTGCTGATCACCACAGAACCTTCCCCGCCGGCATTTTCTACAATGGTACGCAAGGGAGCCTCAATGGCTCTGTCAACAATACTAACTCCGGTTTTCTCATCGGCTGTAGCCGGTTTCAATTTACTCAAGACAGATTTGGCACGCACCAAGGCTACACCACCACCGGCAACAATACCTTCTTCTACTGCGGCACGAGTAGAGTTCATGGCATCTTCAACACGGTCTTTCTTTTCCTTCATTTCTACTTCAGAAGCAGCACCGACATAAAGCACGGCTACCCCACCGGCCAACTTGGCCAAGCGTTCTTGCAGCTTCTCTTTGTCGTAGTCTGAAGTTGTGCTTTCAATCTGTGATTTGATTTGGTTTACACGATTCTTAACCGCATCTTTTTTACCATTACCGTTTACAATTGTTGTATTGTCTTTATCGATACTGATTTTTTCAGCGGTTCCCAACTGATCAAGGGAAGCATTTTCCAGGGTAAATCCGCGTTCTTCAGAAATAACGGTACCGCCGGTCAAAATAGCAATATCCTCCAACATGGCTTTTCGACGATCGCCAAATCCGGGGGCTTTTACGGCAGCAATTTTCAAAGAGCCACGCAATTTATTGACCACCAAAGTAGCCAAAGCCTCCCCTTCAACATCTTCAGCGATAATCATCAAAGGTTTACCACTTTTAGCCGCCGGTTCAAGAACAGGCATCAAATCTTTCATGGTCGAGATTTTCTTATCGACAATCAAGATGTAGGGATTTTCCAATTCTGTGGTCATCTTTTCACTATCGGTAACAAAGTAAGGCGACAAATAACCGCGATCAAACTGCATTCCTTCCACCACATCTACATAAGTCTCGGTTCCTTTGGCTTCTTCAACGGTGATTACTCCTTCTTTTCCCACTTTACCAAAGGCTTGGGCAATCAATTCTCCAATAACTTCATCGTTGTTGGCAGAGATGGCAGCCACCTGCTTGATTTGCTCAGAGGTGCTTCCCACCTTTTTAGATTGTTTTTCCAGGTTTTTGGTCAAAGCTGCAACCGCATTGTCAATCCCTTTTTTCAATTCCATGGGATTGGCACCGGCGGCCACATTTCTCAAGCCTTCATTTACAATAGCCTGAGCCAAAACAGTGGCTGTAGTGGTTCCGTCACCGGCCAAATCATTGGTTTTAGAGGCTACTTCCTTTACCATTTGTGCCCCCATATTTTCAAGCCCGTCTTCCAATTCGATTTCTTTAGCCACGGAAACGCCGTCTTTAGTAATATCAGGAGCTCCAAAAGATTTGCTGATGATCACGTTACGACCTCGTGGACCGAGGGTTACTTTTACGGCATCTGCCAACGCATCAACGCCGCGTTTAATCCCATTACGGGCTTGCGTATTAAATTTTATGTCTTTAGCCATTTCTAAATATGTTTAAGGTTAATAAATTGAAGTTTTAAAGCGTTCCTAAGATTTCACTTTCCTTCATGATGAGATAGTCTTTGCCATCGAGTTTTAACTCGGTACCGGAAAACTTACCATACAAAACGGTGTCATTTTTCTTGACGGTCATGTCATGGTCTTTCGTTCCTTTTCCAACGGCAACAACTTTTCCTTGCTGAGGTTTCTCTTTAGCGGAATCAGGAATGTAAATGCCTGAATCAGTCTTGTTTTCTGCGGCTTCGGGTTCTACCAGAACTCGATCGGCCAATGGTTTAAATTTTACTGCCATTTTCTATATCGGTTTTTAATTAATAATTTTTTTCCGACTCAATCTATGACCAAAAGTATGCCAGTCATTTTATCCTGACAAAATCTATAAAAAAAATGCCAACTTGTCATTTTGACCCGTTGGCATTACATTCTTTAAAATACAAATTGTTTAGTTGTCAGCACCTTCTTTTGTACCGGTTTGGTTTTGTTGATCGGTATTGCTTCCCGGCAAAACAGATTGTGTATTGTCTTGATTGGTAGATTGAGGAGTCGCTGCCGGAGCTGTAGTGGTTGGCGTGGCCCCGTCCATCAAACGTGATTCTGCAGTAGTTGACCCTCCTGAAACCGACACGTTGTACAGCAAAATCAAAACTAATAATACAGTGGCCAAAGTCCAGGTACTCTTCTCTAAGAAATCATTGGTTTGCTTCACACCTCCCAGTTGACCGCCGCCGCTACTGCCGCCAAAAGATGAACCTATTCCGGTGCCTTTCGGATCCTGAACCATCACCACGATGACCAGCAGGAAACAGACAAGTATAATAAGGGCTAAAAATATAATTGATGTACTCATTGGTTTTTATTTTCAATATGATTTTCAATTTTACGAATACGGTCTGCAAAGAAACCACTTTTTTCGGGATTTTTCAAAATTAATATCTTATAAGCTTGAATTGCTTTTTGATATTGCTTTTGTTCGGCATAAATTTTGGCTAAAGTTTCTGTCATTAGCGCGTTCTCCGGCTCATATTCGCGCATAAAAATAGTGCCGCCTGTTTTTTTTGAAGGTTCTATTTTTGGATTGTGCTCAATAAAACGGTTGATAATTTCACGTTGTAAGGACTTTTTCGGGTCCATTTTTACTTCAGAAAGATCTTCAGCGTCCTTTTTTTCTTCCGGCTGTTTCTGCCCTCGGTCAATAGGTTGTGTCGAGGTCAGTTTTAACCAATCTTCAAAAGAACGACGCTCGTCTTTTCTAAAGTGCTTTTGCGACTCGCTTTTATTCTCTTCTGTTTCCTCTCCTTGTGCCGGCTTTTCAAACGACTCCGTTTTGGACGGAGCTGTGGGAGTCGGAGCCTCTTTTTCTACAGGCGCCGTTTCCGCCTCGACACTATTTTCATTCCTTGCTTTAAACAAATTAGGATCCAATACCTGATCGGCCTCTTTGGAATCCATTTGTACAGCCTGATCAAAATCATCCTGCTCAGTATCAAGGTCTTTTTGGTGTCGGTTTTTGATTTGAACTGCAACTTTGTGTTGATCAAATTGTGAAGCGGTGATATAGTCAAACAAAACGCCGCGGTTTGTCGTATAAGCTGCTGTTTTTTTTAGCGCAGAATGATAAGAAAAGTTATGATTTTCATAATAGCCCTTTAACTGTACCGCACGAATGGCCTGAAAATAAGGATATTCGCGCAAGCTGTCTTCCAGTTCTTTCAGCTGTGCAGCATCCAATTCCTTAGCAGAACTCAATATTTGATTTAGGCGATTAGAATTCATACATTTCTTTTTACCAATCGGTTAGAGAGGCATTAAAAATTTCTTGGGTAATGTGCTCAAAAATGGCCTGTAAAGCCGTCTCCAAAGTCGATCCGGTCAGCTGTTGCGTACCGGGATAATCATAATAAAACGAAAACTGTCGTTCAAAATCTTTTTTGGGATTCAAGGTATTGATAAACCGCACTTTCACAGCGATAGTCAAACGGTTTTGTGCTGCCGTACTCTGTGCCGTGGCGGTCATGGGAGAGATATAATAACGGGTAATGGCACCTTCATAAATCAAATCTCCGTTGTGATCGGTGAGCCCCAAATTGGTTTGTCGTTGGATAACTTCTTCCAGTTTTAAAGTGAACTGACGATCTATGCCCGGCTCGATCAAATCCGCTTTATTCTGAAAAAAATTGACCTGAAAGGTTTCGGCATTACCGGTGTCGGCACCGGTAAAGGAATAGACCCCACAGCCGCCAAACAGCAAACTGACCAAAAGTGCCAGTACGCCTATTTTAATATATCTTATCCGCTTCTTCATCTGCATCCGATAGCTTTTTTATAAATCGTATTGTTTAATTTTTCGATATAAGGTGCGTTCGCTAATGCCGAGTTCTTTGGCTGCGGCCTTGCGCTTGCCACCATTGCGCTCCAAGGCTTTTTTGATCAACTCCAGTTGCTTGTCTTCAAGAGAAAGCGGCTCTTCTTCTTCAATGTCCTCAGCATAAGAATAGGGGTCTTCGCGGGAATCGACTTTGGGGTGCTGCTGTTTGTTTTCGGGAATTTGCAATATCTCCATGCGCTCATCTAAATCATCACGCCTTTTTTGATCTCCATAAATCTTTTGTATCAACCCCTTATTCTCCGACTTTACCTCATCATTATCGTCATTCTTCATCAACTCCATCGTCAGCTTTTTCAAGTCATTGATATCATTTTTCATATCAAAGAGCACCTTATAGAGAATTTCGCGTTCATTGCTGAAGTTATCTTTACTCTTTTCAGAAGAAATGACCGCCGGCAAATTGCTGATGCTTTTGGGCAAATAATTACGCAGGGTATGGGCATCAATAATCCGTTTTTTCTCCAAGACCGAGATTTGTTCAGTTACATTGCGCAGCTGCCGCACATTGCCTTCCCAAGGGTTGTTGAGCAAAAGCTTACTGGCTTCTTCATCGAGACGTATGGTAGGCATTTTATATTTGGTTCCAAAATCGGAAGCAAATTTTCTAAACAACAGATGAATATCTCCTCTTCTCTCCCGCAGCGGTGGCAAGTGAATATCTATGGTGCTCAATCGATAATAGAGGTCTTCTCTAAATTTTTCTTTTTTTATGGCTTCCAGCATATTGACATTGGTGGCTGCCACAATACGAACATCGGTTTTTTGCACCTGGGAGGAACCTACTTTGATAAATTCGCCATTTTCCAACACCCGCAACAAGCGCACCTGTGTAGTTAAAGGCAATTCGCCTACCTCATCAAGAAAAATAGTTCCGCCATCGGCCTCTTCAAAATATCCGCTACGCGTTTTGGTGGCTCCGGTAAAAGCTCCTTTCTCATGACCAAACAGCTCGCTATCAATGGTGCCTTCGGGAATGGCGCCACAGTTAACCGCAATATATTTACTGTGTTTGCGATGCGATTGAGAATGAATGATTTTTGGAATACTCTCCTTTCCCACTCCGCTCTCTCCGGTAACCAATACCGAAATATCCGTAGGAGCCACTTGCAGGGCTTTTTCTATTGCCCGGTTCAATCCCGAGTCATTCCCAATAATTTCAAATCGCTGTTTAATGGCTTGTATGGATTCCATGTATTGCTCCTGTAAGGGGTTGATGACTTTAATTTATAACTTTTCGATTGATACGAATTTAATTATTTTCACTGTATCCCACCGCTGTTCCTATTAAGGTGGCAGAAGTACAGTCTTCGATTTTCACCCGGACAAAGTCGCCAACCTTATAATCTTCTTTGGGAAAAACGACCATGGTGTTATAGGTATTGCGACCGGCCCATTCTTGATCTGATTTTTTAGACTCTTTTTCAATCAAGACTTCTTCTATATTCCCCACATGTTGCTTGGTGTGGTACAAGGAGTGTTCTTGTTGGAGCTGTATAATTTCAGACAGTCTTCGCTTTTTAACTTTCTCAGGCACATCATCCGACATTTTCCGTGCAGCTTTGGTTCCGGGTCTTTCGGAATAAGCAAACATATAACCGAAATCGTATTTAACCCTTTCCATCAAAGACAAAGTATCGGCATGATCGGCTTCGGTTTCTGTGGGGAAACCGGTCATCATATCGTGAGAGATGGCGCAATCGGGAATGCGTTTACGAATGTTATCAATCAGTTCAAAATATTCTTCTCGGGTATGCAAACGATTCATCGCCTTCAAAATACGATCGCTTCCACTTTGCACCGGCAGGTGAATATATTTACAAATATTTTGATGTTTGGCCATAACCTCGATAACGTCGATGGTCATGTCTTGAGGATTGGAAGTAGAGAAGCGAATCCTCATCTTTGGCTGTGCTTTGGCTACCATATCGAGTAGATCGGCAAAATAAACTGCATTGGCTTTTTGTTCGGGAGTCGCCTTTTTAAAATCCTTTTTCAAGCCGCCGCCATACCACAAATAACTATCTACATTCTGCCCCAACAAGGTAATTTCTTTATATCCGCCAGCAGCCAATTCATTAACTTCCCGAACAATACTCCTCGGGTCTCGGCTGCGTTCACGACCTCGAGTAAAAGGCACCACACAAAAGGTGCACATGTTGTCACAACCGCGGGTGATTGAGACAAAAGCAGTTACGCCGTTTCCTTGCAAACGCACCGGAGAGATATCTCCATAGGTCTCTTCCTTAGACAACATCACATTGACGGCATCCCGACCGTTTTCTACTTCTTTGACCAAGTTGGGCAAGTCTTTATAAGCATCGGGACCGGCTACCAAATCAACAATCTTTTCTTCCTCGAGTAATTTCTTTTTCAAACGCTCGGCCATACAACCCAACACCCCTACTTTCATTTTGGGATTGTCTTTTTTTACTGCATTGTATTTTTCCAGTCGCTTGCGAACCGTTTCTTCTGCTTTGGCGCGAATCGCACAAGTATTGACCAGTACCAAATCAGCATCTGAAAGTTGATCGGTGGTGTTAAAGCCGTCTTTTTCCATAATGGAAGCGACAATCTCGGTGTCATTCATATTCATTTGACAACCGTAACTCTCGATATATAATTTACGGGAATTTCCTTGTTTGGCTTCTCTTACCAAGGTTTTTCCTTGCTTACTTTCATCAATTACCTTCTCCATAACTTATTCTATGGTTTAAATGGCAAAGATACCAAATTGAACGTTCTGACAAACTGACAGCCTTAGGATTTTTAAAAGTTTAACCTGAAAAATTCACCGCAAATTGAGAGATAATTAAACAATTTGCAGATTATCAAGGAATCAATGGTGTAAATAGACAAAATATAAAGGCTCAAATTTGGGCTATGAAGAATTCATGTTGCTTGGATTTATTTTGACGTCTTTTTCGTTGCAAACCCTTTGCGGTACGCAAGTACAGCTGCAGGATTTGACGCCTCAAATCCGCCTAAAATAAATCTCATGAATTTTCCGGGTTAACGAGGCGGCCGACATATTACAAGAGCAAGGTTTGCTTTAAAAAGATAAAGCACTGTAATTCCAAAAACTACCCGGCCATTTATACGAAAATGAAAATTTTTATAGCCTAAAAATTGATTCCTCTAATTTGTCACCCTATGTTTACAATTAAATAGAGCCGCCTGAAGCGGGGCTATATTAATTGTCATTACGGTATTATGCCTGTTCTCCGGCTTCATTTATTAGCTTTCAGTTCTATGGAAGCGGTCATTCTCAATAAGATTGTATCTTTGCAAAAAAAATCGATCCTATGGCTTCAGACATTCGCGTAAGATTTGCCCCCAGTCCAACCGGTCCTCTTCATATTGGCGGACTGCGAACCGCTTTATACAATTACCTTTTCGCCAAACAAAACAACGGAACTTTTCTGCTCCGCATTGAGGACACCGATCAAAAGCGCTATGTAGAAGGTGCCGAAGACTATATTGTAGAGGCTTTAAACTGGTGTGGCATTCCCTATGATGAAGGCCCTGAAAAAGATGGCGGTTACGGCCCTTACAAACAGAGCCATCGCAAAGATATCTACAAAAAATATGTGGATCGCTTATTGGCAAGTGAGCAAGCCTACTATGCTTTTGACACCCCTGAGGAGTTGGCCAATTTGCGTAAAAACTATGAAAGTGAAGGAAAGACCTTTAGTTACAATTGGGAAACAAGAGGTAATCTTAACAATTCTCTGGCCTTACCGGCAGAAGAGGTACAAGAAAAACTGAACAGAGGGGACAAATATGTCATCCGTTTTAAGCCTCCACAAAACGAAGAAGTTTTAATGACCGATTTGGTTCGAGGCAAAATCAAAGTTCAAACGAATGTTGTTGACGACAAAGTATTATATAAAAGTGATGGCCTGCCTACTTATCACATGGCCAATATCATAGACGACCATCTGATGCAAATTTCTCACGTTATTCGCGGAGAAGAATGGTTGCCTTCGCTGGCCTTACACATTTTACTCTATCAAGCCTTGGGATGGGAAGCGCCTCAATATGCACATTTGCCACTTATTTTGAAGCCTTCCGGAAAAGGGAAACTGAGTAAACGCGATGGAGACAAGCTCGGTTTTCCGGTATTTCCATTGGCTTGGAAAGACCCCAAAACCGGTGATATAGCCTCCGGATATCGCGAAGCCGGATATGCCCCCAAAGCCGTGGTCAATATGCTGGCTTTTTTGGGATGGAATCCCGGAAAAGGCTCAGAACAGGAAATATTTTCACTCGAGGAGCTCATCAAATCTTTTAGCCTTGAAAATGTCTCCAAAAGCGGAGCCAAATTCGATTTTGAAAAAACAAAATGGTTTCAACACCATTATTTCCAAGAAGCTGCTACGCTACCACAAGCCGAAGCTTTTCGCGAAATGTTAGGAGACAAAGGTATTGATGTTTCTATTGCCTATGTCTCTAAAGTAGTTGAAGCAATTCGAGAAAGGGCCAATTTTGTCAGTGACTTTTGGGATTTGAGTTATTTCTTTTTTGAAGCTCCCAAAGAATTTGATCCCAAAGCCGTAAAAAAGGCATGGAAAAATCAAACTCCCCAAATCCTTCAGCAAGTAAAAGCCATCATCAAAAACACCGAAGATTTTAGTATCGACCCTCTTCAATCTAATCTTAAAGGCTGGATTAAAGAAGAAGGTATTGGATTTGGCAAGGTGATGATGCCGCTGCGTTTGGCTTTGGTAGGAAAAATGTTTGGCCCCGATTTGTTTGTCATCATGAGTCACATCGGAAAAGAGGAAACGCTTAAACGATTGGATTATGCTTTAAGCCATTTGGCCTCATAAACGCCCGCTTAAAAACGGAGGTCATTTTTATAACAAATTTCAAGTACCTCCTCGGTAAAGAAATCACCACAAATCGCGATGCGCTAATTATCGCTACATTAAAGATTTCGTCATATAAAACATTAAAAATACAGATGCTCCGGCAACGCAGATAAAAAATCAGTGAAAATCAGCACAATCAGCGTCATCAGCGTGCCTTAAAAAACAATGTC
>CAZPGY010000022.1:0-17455 GCA_964586655.1 uncultured Flavobacteriaceae bacterium | reverse complement strand
AGCACAATCAGTGAAAATCAGCACAATCAGCGTCATCAGCGTGCCTTAAAAAACAGTGTCAAATTCCAAGTGTCCCACAGATTATCACAAAACCCAAACACCGATAAGGAAGGACGGAAAATAAAAAATCAGCATAATAAATCTTTTTATAGTGCTTAACCCGCTGCTCAAAAAAGGCCCTATTCATCAAGCAAAGACCTTGAGCAGCAGTCCATATTCCAAGAACCAAAATATGGGAATGGCATCTACCCAGAAGGAAGCAAAATAGGCCGATTGATGTGCAGAAGAAGCCCACACAAAACCGGCGGCAATCAGGGCGATAATCAAGGAAGAGCAGGTTCCGTAAACAGTATTTACGGGATCAATAATCCCCAAAATCAAAAATACCCCCAACAAAGTTATGGCCAACATTTTTGCCTTCTTCACCCCAAGGCGCTGCGGAATGGTTTTAAGTCTTTTATCGTCAAAATTAAGGTCTCGGATATCAAAAGGGATAATCACCGCAATGATAAAAGTAATGCGTTGAATAAAAGCAAATGCCACCTCTGCCTCCTGGTAGCGTTCATGGTGAAACAGCGGCACTATCATTGTCAATCCAGAGACCACAAAAGCGATTACAAAAATCTTAATTCCCTGTATACTTCTCAAATTCTTGTATCCGGGTAAAAACGGAACCGCATAAAAGATGGTGAAGATTCCAAAGAATGCAGCGACCAATAAAGTTTTAAAGGGCAACTGTGTCACAAAGTAAAGAAAGGCCAAAAAACAAATCAACGAAAAAACCTGGATGACTTTTAACTTGGGTTCCAGACTGCGATGCCTGAATTTGGCCAACTCGGCATATTTGATAAAGTTATATCCCGTTATGGTGCCAAAAAAAATAAACCCCAGAAAAAACCAATCAAAAGGCAGGTCAAAATGCAGACAGGTGACCAACGCAAAACAACAGACCTCTACGGCCACATGAATGCTGCTGTCTATATAAAAATCAAATATTTTTTTTATTGCCCCCACCCTACAAACATAAGATTTTTTTATTTTTCAAACTTCCGAAGTGGGGGAGAATCTGCTTGGATTACAAACAAAAATGACAGCCAAATTGCTGCCATTTTTGTTTAATTCTTACTGAAAAAGATCGCTAAAAAGCTTACTTTCTTTTCTTCTTTCTTCTAAATTTATCAAACACTTTTTTAAGCACAAAGCCTTTCGCCACCTGCGGCACTATTCCGGAAAGCATTGTTTTGGGAGACAGGGATTGCTTCAACTCTCCAAAATGCAATTTCACCTTTTCCTGTTCAATTTCTGTTTTGAGTTTAAGGATATCCAAATCTCTGTCGAGTTCTCTAATGGATTTATAATACTTCATAATTCCTACTCATTTAAGATTTTTTATTTGCTTTGCGCTGCATCATCACCTTGGAAAGGGCTTTCAGGATTTTGCGTTGCAATACCCTTTTGGCAAATAGCAACACCAAAAGCATGAGCAGCAGGTAAAATCCGGCCACGATGAAAAATCCATAACTCAGGTCTCCCAACAATTGACCGACAAAAATAGCGACGGCCATGGAAACCATTCCCAAAAACATGACAAAGAAAAATGCCGCCATCACTCCTTTGACAATTTTTGCCGAAGTTTCGGTGACTACTTTGATCATCTTTAACTCAAGATATTCAATTTTTGCATTTACATATGCATAAATATCCTGTTTAAGACCGTCAATATGTTGGCTTATTCTTGAAAATGCCATGTACTCAATTAGGCTTTATCTGATTTGCTTGCAGTGGCTGCCGTAGTAGCCTTTGCAGTTTCTTTCTTGGCGGTTTTTTCTGCTCGGGCATGCGTTTTTTGATAGAGGTTTTTGTTTTTCTCTCGCAATTCTCCCAAACGCTTTTCTAAAGAATAAATAATATCATCAGCCTTGTAACTGGCAGAAGAAAGTGCTTTGTCCAGTTTTTCATCAAACTCGGCTTTTGCTTTTTTGGTAGAATCGCTCAAATTGGCAGAGGTTTTGTCCCACTGATCTTTCATTCTTCCCTTCGCTTTATTGGCTTCTTCTCCCAATCGCTTGCGGGTATCCTCTCCTTTTTCGGGTGCATACAAAAGTGCCACCCCGGCGCCTATGGCTGCACCTGAAACAAATGCCAAAACTGTGTTACTTCCTTTAGACATAATTAAAGTATTTTTTTAGTTACAATCCTGCTGCAAAGTTAAAGGTTTTATTGGAATGTGACGTTAATAATGGTTAATATCACATCTTTTTTGCATCATTGATTCATTTTTTCTTCTTCTTCCAAGAATCACGTAAAGGGACCGTTTGGTTAAAGATCGGCTTTTCAGCCGTAGAATCCCGGTCTACACAAAAATAACCCAGTCGTTGAAACTGCACTCGATCCAACACTTTTGCCGTTTTTAAACTCGGCTCCAGATAACCGGTAACCACCTTTAGGGAGTCGGGGTTTACAAAATCCATAAAGTCTTTTTCCTTATCGCCAGTGGGGTTTTCCACGGTAAAAAGACGATCATACAAACGCACTTCCGCCTCTAAAGCATGTTTAACCGACACCCAGTGCAGGGTCCCTTTTACCTTGCGCTTGCTTTCGGGCGTGCCGCTACCGCTTTTACTCTTAGGGTCATAGGTGCAATGAATAAGGGTGATATTTCCTTGCTCGTCTTTCTCAACACTTTCTGCTTTGATAATATAGGCACTTTTTAAACGCACTTCTTTCCCCAATTTTAGTCGGAAAAATTTGCGCCCGGCTTCTTCCCTAAAATCTTTGCGCTCTATATACAATTCTTTGGAAAAAGGAATTTGACGAGTGCCTGCGCTCTCATCCTCCGGATTGTTCTCGGCTTCCAGCCATTCCTCCTCTTGTTCATAATTGTCAATCACAATTTTTATGGGATCCAATACCGCTAACACCCGTGGAGAAGTTTTGTTGAGGTCATTGCGCACACAAAACTCAAGATGAGACAGGTCAATCATATTTTCGCGTTTACCTACGCCGATGGATTCGGCAAAATTGCGAATGCTGGCCGGAGAATATCCGCGACGACGAAGTCCTGAAATTGTCGGCATACGCGGATCATCCCATGATTCTACAACTCCCTTTTCCACCAATTGAGCCAACTTTCGTTTACTGATGACGCTGTGACTCAAGTTTCGTCTGGCAAATTCGCGCTGCTTGGGTTCAAAGTCACCGGATTTACTGATTTTTTTGATAAACCAGTTATACAGCTCGCGGTGCATTTGAAATTCGAGTGTACAGAAAGAGTGAGAGATATCTTCTATAAAATCACTCTCTCCATGCGCCCAATCATACATAGGATAGATTTTCCAAGTGGTTCCTGTGCGGTGATGCGCCTTGTGCACACAGCGATACATCACCGGATCTCGCATCAACATATTGGAAGAAGACATATCGATTTTGGCACGGAGCACATCTTTTCCCTCTTCGGTTTCGCCATTTTTCATCGCCTCAAAAAGCTTGAGATTTTCTTCAACAGACCGATTGCGATACGGGCTGGGAGTTCCGGGCTCGGTAGGGGTTCCTTTTTGTTCGGCCATGGCTTCAGAAGTTTGGCTGTCAACATAAGCATCGCCGTTTTTGATCAATTCTACCGCCCAGTCATAAAGTTGTTGAAAATAATCAGAAGTATAGCACTCTTCAGCCCACTTAAAGCCCAGCCATTCGATATCTTTCTTGATAGAATCGACAAATTCTTTCTCTTCTTTAAGCGGATTGGTATCGTCAAAACGCAAGTTTACCGGAGCATCATACTTCTCACCAAATCCAAAATTAAGATTGATAGAAGACGCATGGCCAATGTGTAAATAACCATTGGGTTCCGGCGGAAAGCGAAATTTGAGTTGCTTTTTATCATAGCCGTTTCTCAAATCTTCTTCTATGATTTGTTCTAAAAAATTGGGTCCTTTTTCTTCCATGATCAAATTTTGTAAACTGCAAACTTACCAAAAATTAAAAAGTTCAGGCTTTAGTTTTACAGGGATTAGTAACTTTGACGTCTTAAAATTTTTAAGCGATCTTTACGCGTCGTCCCGATCCTCAGAAAGTCACGATTTTAGCGGCCTAAAGATTGCTGTTAAATACAGAATAAATGGAGCAAAGCCAAGTTAAACGGTATATTTGCCCGTTGAAATTGCAAAGCAAGGGTTTTCTTTTTATATTCAGCTAAAAAGAATCCAAAAAAATGAGTCTTCGGAGCGCATTAAAATTACGACAAAAACATTTGGCATAAGAAACAGGATGCATGATAGAAAATGAAAAAATTGTATACGAACGATCGGTGTTGATTGGAGTAATCACACAACACCAAAACGAGCGTAAATCTAAAGAATATTTAGACGAATTAGAATTCTTAACCTATACGGCAGGAGGCGAAGTCCTGAAACGTTTTACCCAAAAATTAAATTCGGCAGATCCCAAAACTTTTATCGGCTCGGGTAAAATCCGGGAAGTGCGTGATTTTGTACAAAAGCACAAGGTAGACACGGCCATTTTTGACGACGAGCTCAGCCCGGCTCAGCAAAAAAACATTGAACGCATCTTGCATTGCAAGGTCATTGACCGCACCTATCTCATCCTTGATATTTTTGCCAAAAGAGCCAAAACAAGCTATGCTCGCACACAAGTAGAGTTGGCACAATATGAGTATTTGATGCCGCGTCTTGCCGGATTGTGGACACACCTGGAAAGACAGCGCGGAGGTATTGGTATGCGCGGCCCCGGGGAGCGCGAAATTGAAACCGACCGCCGTATTGTTCGCGATAAGATTACCAAACTAAAGAAAAAGCTCAAAACCATCGACAAGCAAATGGCCGTACAACGCGGCAACCGAGGGAGTTTAGTTCGAGTGGCATTGGTGGGATACACCAATGTAGGGAAATCAACCTTGATGAACCTAATCAGCAAAAGCGAGGTGTTTGCCGAAAATAAACTTTTTGCCACACTCGACACTACCGTACGCAAAGTGGTTATTAGAAACCTGCCCTTCTTGTTGACAGACACCGTGGGTTTCATCCGGAAATTACCTACCCAACTTGTCGAATCCTTTAAATCTACCTTAGACGAGGTGCGAGAAGCAGACTTGTTATTGCATGTGGTAGATATTTCTCATCCGAGTTTTGAAGATCATATTGCTTCTGTACGTCAAATCCTTGAAGAAATTGACAGCCTGAGCAAACCCACTTTAATGATTTTTAATAAGATTGATGCCTATCGTCCCGAACCTATTGATGAAGACGATCTGGTTACCGAACGAACCCCGGCACATTATACTTTGGCAGAATGGAAACAAACCTGGATGAACAAGCTGGGTACAGAAGCGCTGTTTATCTCGGCAACCGAAAAGGAAAATATCGAGGAGTTTCGGAAAAAAACTTATGAAGCGGTACGTGAAATTCATATCAAACGCTATCCTTACAATAATTTCCTCTATCCGGAATATGACAAATACATGGACAAAGAATGATTTTGCTAAACCGCAATTTATGTTAAGTAACTGTAATGGCCCATCCGAAAAGTTTTTGTCCTCTTTCAAGTTTGTCTTTATAGCGATCAAAAAAAACTACTTCCCGCTCCCATCGGGTTTGATATCAAATACTTTTCTTAAATTCGCCTGAAATTATCAGATTGCATGAACACTATACTCTTTGACGGCCCTGAGCGCATCGATTTATTGCCTTTCACTTTCACCCGCCCGGTAGCCGAAATCCGTATCGGAATAATGACACTCCGTGAAAAGTGGGAAAAAGCACTGCAAACAAAAACCTCCACAAAAACAGCTGCCCACCTCTCCTCCAAATGGCCGCTAACTCGTTCCAACGAAAACTTATTTATCAATCCGGCCTTCCTGCCTTCAGAAAGCCTAATTGCGCAAATCGAGCAGCTGGATCACACCAAAAAATTGATGTGGAATGAGCAGCCCGTTGCTTTTTTATCTAAAGGAGAAACAACAGCAGATCTGACCAAAAAAGAAACCGTTTCACTTGCTGAGGAGCCTTTTCACCTTCAGCAGGTTTATGACATCTTTGCCAAAAATACAGCGGCCATCGCCCTGGATTTTAAAGCACTTACCCAAGATAGAACCTCTGAGCCACTCCCGGGGTCAGGTTATTTTGTAGGAGCTGAAAATATTTTTATAGAGAAAGGAGCCAAGCTGCACAATCCCTCTTTAAACGCTGAAAACGGCCCTATCTACATTGGCAAAGACGCTGAAATCATGGAAGGCTGCCACATTCGCGGACCATTTGTTTTGGGCGATCACTCTGTTTTAAAAATGGGCGCCAAAATATACGGCGGCACCACTTTGGGGCCTCATTGTAAGGTAGGCGGAGAGGTAAACAACACCGTTATTTTTGGTTATTCCAATAAGGGGCACGATGGCTTTTTAGGAAATTCGGTATTGGGAGAATGGTGTAATATTGGTGCCGATTCTAACAATTCCAACCTCAAAAATAACTATGCGCCGGTAAAACTATGGAATTATAAGGCAGCTCGTTTTCTGCAAACCGGCCTGCAATTTTGTGGCCTGATGATGGGAGACCACTCCAAATGCGGCATCAATACCATGTTTAATACCGGTACCGTAGTTGGGGTGAGCGCCAATATTTATGGCGCCGGTTTTCCGCGAAATTTTATCCCGAGTTTCAGCTGGGGCGGAGCCTCAAAAATGACTACCTACCAATTAAACAAGGTATATGAAGTGGCCGAAATGGTGATGAAAAGACGCGACATCTCTTTTACGCAAGCCGACAAAGCCATTTTGGAAAAGGTGTTTGAACACACCCAAAAATACCGCCGTGACTAATTTTTAATCCTTTAAAACAACAGGGGCTATTTTAACTTTTTATCACAGGGTTTGAACAACTGTTAAAAATAAGTTACTTTAGCATCCTGTTTTTTTTACTGCTTCAAAAAAGCAGATACAAAATATTTTCACTTCGTATGGGCATAAAATTCAGGCTTACCATTCTAACTTTCCTCCAGTTTGCTGTTTGGGGTGCTTATTTAACCTCTATGGGAAATTACCTGGGAGACATCGGATTGGGATCAAAAATAGGCTTGTTTTATGCCATGCAGGGTATCGTTTCCATCTTTATGCCCGCCATCTTAGGGATTGTTGCCGATCGGTGGATTCCTGCCCAAAGGCTCTTGGGCTATTGTCAGGCCTTGGCCGCTATTTTTATTGGAGCAGCCGGATATTATGGAATGACAATGGGGGCAGATGTCGAATTTATTACACTTTTTATCCTGTATGCGATTAGTGTGGCCTTTTATATGCCTACCATCGCGCTGTCCAACTCGGTGGCCTACTCCATTTTGGTCGATCACCACTATGACACCGTAAAGGATTTTCCGCCAATTCGCACCATGGGAACCGTTGGGTTCATATTTGCCATGTTGTTTGTCAATTTTGGTGGAATGCAAGACGGGCAATTCATGTTCAGCTTCACCAATTCAGGTGCTTTCCCCAGCTTTCAAGACACCTACGGACAGTTTTATGTCTCCGCCGCTTTGGGACTACTCTTGTTTTTTTATTGCTTTACCTTGCCCGGCGTTCCTACTCGTTTAAAGGCCAAAAAACAAAGTCTATACGACGCTTTGGGCTTAGAAGCTTTCAAGTTGTTTAAAAGGCGTAGAATGGCAGTATTCTTTATTTTCTCTATGCTCTTGGGCGTGTCACTGCAAATCACCAATGGCTATGCCAATCCTTTTATTTCCAATTTTCAAGAGATTCCCAGTTTTGCCGATACTTGGGGAGCCAATAATGCCAATGCCCTAATCTCTATCTCGCAAATCTCTGAAACCCTGTGTATCCTACTTATCCCCTTCGCCCTCAAACGATTTGGAATAAAGAAAGTAATGCTCATGTCTATGATTGCCTGGGTGTTGCGATTTGGTTTCTTCGGATTGGGCAACCCGGGAGACGGCGTGTGGATGCTCGTTCTCTCTATGATTGTTTATGGAGTGGCTTTTGACTTCTTTAATGTCTCCGGATCACTATTTGTAGATTTAGAAACCAAAAAACACATCCGTTCCAGCGCACAAGGGGTGTTTATGATGATGACCAACGGTTTTGGTGCTACCATAGGAATGTTGGCCGCCGGAGCCGTGGTCAACAACTTGGTATATTCGCAAACCGGGGCCGCAGCACAACTCGAAGGCTGGCGCATAGCATGGTATATCTTTGCCGGATTTGCACTGGCCGTGACCATTGCCTTTGCCCTTATCTTTAAATACAAACACAAAAGAGCGGAAATTGAAGAAGTAACCTCCTGATTAAAATAGACTTTAACGGGGGCTTACACCAAATTTCTCATTGTATTTCCGTGACATCTGCAACGAATAAATTTTATGTACTTTTGCGGCATACATCAGTCTATGAAAATCCCTGAAGGTAAAAAAATATACTTTTCCAGTGACAATCACTTGGGTGCCCCTACGCAAGAAGAGAGCAAAGCCCGAGAAGAGAAGTTTGTCCGTTGGTTAGACGAAGTGCAGTCTGATGCAGCTGCGCTTTTTCTTTTGGGAGATTTGTTTGATTTTTGGTTTGAATATAAACACGTGGTTCCCAAAGGATTTGTGCGGGTTTTAGGCAAGTTGGCCGCGCTGAGAGACCGTGGAATTCCCATCCATTTTTTTGTTGGAAACCACGACTTGTGGATGAATGATTACTTTGAGAAAGAACTCAATATTCCGGTATATCATCGTCCTAAAGAATTTCATTTTAACAACAAATGTTTTTTCATAGGACACGGAGATGGATTGGGCCCCGGAGACAAAGGTTATAAACGCATGAAAAAACTGTTTACCCACCCCGTGGCCAAATGGTTTTTCCGCTGGCTGCATCCTGATATCGGCGTAAAACTGGGGCAACACCTATCGGTGAAAAACAAACTGATTTCAGGAGATGAAGACGCCAAATTCCTTGGCGAAGAAAACGAATGGCTCGCCCAATATGCCAAGCGAAAACTGCAATCCAAACACTATGATTATTTTATCTTCGGGCACCGTCACTTACCCATGGAAATAAACGTGGGACAAGATTCGACCTATTACAATCTTGGCGATTGGATCAACCATTATACCTATGGTGTCTTTAACGGACAAGACTTTTCATTAAAAACCTTTAAAGACAAAGACTGACCCTATTATATTGACTTGGTCAAACGAAGAAGCGCACTTATTCTTTAGAAAATTGAGCTTTGCTTTCCCCAATCAATACGTACAAAACGATCCTATTTTTTTACCTTCTTAATCAAATAAACAAACACCGGCAAGTGATCACTGTAGCCGCCTGTAAAGTGTCCGTTATTAAAAGAGCGAAATGGATAACCCCTGTATTCTCCACGCTTGGTAATTAAATAATCGGGATTATAAATTCCGGGTTTATAAAAGCGATAAGAGCTGTAATCTTTCTTCAAAAAAGGTTTTGAGATGATAATTTGATCAAACAAATCCCAAGTATCGCGGTATCCCAAGGTACCCAGGCCGTTTTTGACCAACATGTTGTACATGGGATTGTAAAGTCCGAGTTTTCCAACATTTGCCTTTTCTCCCTTAGCTCCTAAGACTTTGGCCACACTATTGTTGTAGGGATTGTCATTTAAATCGCCCATAATAATAATTTTGGCATAAGGGTCTATTCCTTGCAGCGAATCTACCAATCCCTTAACCACAGAAGCTGCCTTTTCGCGCAAGGGCGAGCTCGCTTTCTCTCCCCCCGAACGCGAAGGCCAGTGATTGACCATGATGTGAAGCGTATCACCATCCAAGGTTCCGGTAACCAACAAAACATCTCGGGTATAATCACGCTTTGAACGGTCGTCCCTTTCATACAAAACCACTTCATGAGAAGAACTTGAAATGGGATTAAATATCTTTTTTTGATATAGCAAAGCCACGTCTATACTTCTTTCGTCAGGAGAAGGGTAATGCACAAGTCCATAGTGTTTATCTTTTAAATAAGGACTGTTTATCAAATCTTGAAGTACAGTTTTGTTTTCAACTTCACAAACCCCAATAACCGCCGGAGAATTTTTAGCTACTTTTTTGCCTATTCGAGAAAGAACTTTGGCCATATTTTCAACTTTCTTTTGATACACCTTCCCTCTTCTTTCGGGGGCAATCTCCATCATTGGACTGGCTTCATCATTCTTAGTAGGATCGTTGATGGTGTCAAACAAATTCTCAAGATTATAAAAAGCAATCGTATTAATCTTAAAAGTTGTTTTACTCCCCACCTGTTCAGCTTGGTTAATTTTTGGCGAACAACTAAACACTAAGGCTATGACAATTAACAGAATACTAAATTTTCTCATAATTTTAGGGCGAACTTTGTTAACAAATATTCAATTGATATGGCCTGCAAAAGTATGTGTTTAAAATAAATAATGTACATTTGCGGCGGGAAAATAAGTTTTTCTTAACTTAAACAATTAATAATTAGCATGTTAAATTTAAAGATTGGAGCGTTTACTTTTCTGTTTATGCTTTTCTCATTGACCGGAGCAATAGCTCAACAAACCATCATCAAAGGGAAAGTTGAAGAATCTGGCAGTCAAAATCCTTTGGAAGGGGTTGTCGTCAGTATTGAAAACAGCAAATTATCCACCACTACTGACGCTTATGGAAATTTCAACCTCTATATCAAAAACGGCACTTTGGGGGAACAAGTATTGATATTGGAGCTGGAAGAATACAAATCTAAGCGCTATCCTATTGTCATTGACCAAGGGCAAACCCTAAATCTTGGCGTTTTAACCATGGAGATTGACCTCACAGAAAGAGGATTGCAAATTGCTCGAATCAGTCTTTCCAATGCACAGTTAGACAATGACCGCAGCTCGATTTCCAATATCTCAGGACTGCTTTCCTCCTCCAAGGACGTATTCTTTAGTGCGGCTGCTTATGATTTTAGTGCTACTTTCTTTAGCCCTCGAGGACTGGGTAACGAAAACGGAAAGGTGTTGATCAACGGCTTAGAATTTAACAAAATGACCACAGGTCGCCCCGAATACTCCGAATTTGGCGGACTTAATGACGTGATGCGTAACGAGGTCTTTTACAGCGGATGGAATGCCAACCCCATCCAATTTGGCGGATTGGCCGGAACAACCAACACCATCATGCGCGCTTCACAGTATCGCCAAGGAGGACGGGTTAATTTTTCGGCAGCCAACCGCTCTTACCGCGGTCGCGTAATGGCCAGTTACAGCACCGGTTTGATGAACAACAATTGGGCATTCACAGTCTTGGCTTCCAGACGCTTTGGCAACCACGGATATGATGCCGGAACTTCTTATAATGCCAATTCATTTTTCTTCTCGGCCGAAAAAAAGATTAATGACCAACACAGCTTAAACTTTACCGCCTTCTATGTGCCTTACCGTCGCGGTAAATCTGCTCCGATAACCCAAGAGGTACACGACCTTAAAGGCAATCATTACAATCCTTATTGGGGATATCAAAACGGAGAAGTAAGAAATTCGAGATATAAAATCATCCAGGAGCCCACTTTTATGCTAAACCACTATTGGGATATCTCTTCAAAAACACGTTTAAATACCAACGTAGGCTATCAGTTTGGTTATATAGGACAAACCCGCATCGATAATGGCGGAACTCGCATTATACAGGGTCCCGACGGTCAAAAAGCTTATATCGGAGGCGCTCGAAATCCCGCTCCTGATTATTACCAAAACCTGCCCAGTTACTTCTTGCGTTATGAGACCTTGGATGCAGCTAATTTCCATGCAGCCTACTTGGCACGTAGAGAATTTATGCGCGATGGGCAAATGGATTGGAACAGCCTTTATGAAGCCAACCAAATTGCCAAGAAAAAAGGAGGCGGTTCGGTTTATATTGTTGAGGAAGGCCGTACGCAAAACAACAAATTGATGGCCAATACCATCTTGACCTCACAGCTTTCAGACCATATTGAACTGAATGCTTCTTTAAATTATCGCCATTTACATACTGAAAATTATGCCATGGTAGCCGATTTATTGGGAGGAACCGGATTCCTCGATGTTGATTTTTATGCAGAGGAACCCAAGGAAATCTCAGGACTTGTCACAGACTTGGCCCAAAGTAATTTGAACAATCCCGATCACTTTGCCCAAGAAGGTGACCGCTACAAATATAACTATGACCTCAATGCCGATTTTGCCTCAGCCTTTGCACAAGCTCAGTTTGAATATAAAAAAATCAACTTTTTTATTGGCGGTAATCTCTCTTACACCTCATATCAACGTGTGGGACAGTTCAAAAACGGGCATTATCCCCTGCACAGTTATGGTGAAGGAGAGAAGTTGGAATTTCAAGATTATGGTGTAAAAGGCGGATTGCTTTATAAATTTTCCGGCCAGCACATGCTTCGCTTAAACGGAGGGTATTTGACCAAAGCTCCCAGTATTCGTAATTCCTATCCTAATGCGCGCCAGAGCGAATTCCCGGTAATTGATCTGGAATCGCAAAAAATTCAGGCTGCCAATTTGAGCTATCTATTCCGTACCTCCACTATTAAAGCGCGGGTTACCGGATTCTATTCCGGCATTAAAGACGCCACCCAAATCGGGCATTACTTTACCCAAGGTTTAACCGGAATGGGAGAACAACACGACGCTGCTTTTGTGCACGAGGTATTGACCGGGGTCAACATGCGCAACTACGGAGTCGAATTTGGAATTGAAGTCGACGTTACCCCCACCATCAGTTTAAGAGCCGCAGGCTCTTTCGGGCAGTATTTATATACCAACAACCCCAATTTTTATTTGGTTAGTGCCGATTTTAGAGACGGCTGGTTACACGGCAACCAATTGACCTATGCCCAAAACAATCCGGGCACTCCCGTAACTTTTGGCGACGGAAAGACCTATCTCGAAAATTATCACGTTGCCGGAGGCCCCGAACGCGCTTTCCAAGTTGGTTTTGATTACCACGATCCGGATTACTGGTTTTTTGGAGGTTCCGCCAACTTCTATTCTCATGCTTATGTCGATATTGCCAACATCCGACGCACGTCCAACTTTACCGCTGCTGCCGATGGATTGCCACTGCCCAGCTATGATGTTGAACGTGCACGAGAGTTGTTGACGCAAGAACGATTAGGACATTATATGCTGGTTAACCTCATCGGTGGAAAATCATGGAAGATTGACGATTATTACCTGAGTGTCTTTGGAGTAGTAAGCAACTTGCTCAACCAGGAATACAAAACCGGAGGATTTGAATCTTCAAGAAAAGCCAACTTTTTTAATTACAACCGTGACCAATCCAGTCCTTATGGCCCTCAGTTTGGAACCAATTACTTTTTTGGATACGGAACGACCTTTTATTTAAATGTAGCCTTTAGTTTCTAAACAGATAAAAAAACGATTAAACTATTGAGATGATGAAAACAAAAAGAATTATTTACGCATTTTCAATGTTGTTGATTACGGTAGGAGTATTCTCTTCCTGTGTTAAGGATGATGATTTTGACACGCCTCCCATCGGCATCAACCCTCCTGATATTGACGGACAGATCATCAGTATTTCTGCTGCCAAAAGCATGTTATTGCAAGAAGCAGGCGTCAGCAGCCTCAACGACCTGCAAGGTGCCGAACAACTCACTTTTGAAGGTACTGATTTATACATGGAAGGCTATGTAGTTTCATCGGATGAAGCCGGTAATTTTTATAAGGAAATGGTACTGCAGGACAAAGCGGTAAACCCCACTTCCGGAATTAAAATTATGATTGATGAAAATCCTTTGTTTACCAAATATGAAATAGGCCGAAAAGTGTATGTAGAGCTCGATGGCTTCACCATTGGTTTTTCTAATGGCGTTATTTCATTGGGAATCACCAGAGCCGGAAGCGATTATGTCGATGGTGCTCCGGAAGAGTTTGTCGACAAAATCATCCGTACTACAGTATTGGACAGTGTAGTACCACTTGAAATTAGCATTTCCGACTTCTCTCGTCAATATGACAACCTACTTATCAAACTGGACAGCGTAGAGTTTCCGGCCAATATCGCTTTAGGAGACAATGCCAAAACCTTTGCTGCCGAACCCGGTGAGCAATACGATGCCCAACGCACCATAGAAAGCTGTGAAAGCGGAAACACCACCACCTTATTGACCAGCACTTTCGCCGGTTTTAAGGCCATGAAACTCCCTAAAAAAAGCGGTTCAATCACTGCCATTTTAAGCAAAACCTTTAACGGTTCAAAATATGTGCTCAAAATTAACGACCCCTCCAATTTGCACTTTACCGAAGAACGATGTGATGGTGCCAATCCCGGCGGTCCCACTAATCCCGGAACTCCCGGACAAGCCGCTTATCCTTTTACAGAAGACTTTGAAAGCTTACTCGACTATGACCCCATCGACAATTTAACCGGCTGGACCAATCAAAATGTCAGCGGCAATGACCGAGTTTGGCTGGCCAGAAGCTTCGACAATAACCAATATGCGCAAATGTCGGCCTACCAAGCCAATGGTGCTGTAGAGACTTGGATGATTACTCCGGGCGTAGATTTGAGCGGTGCCAGTGCTCCGGTGCTCACCTTTAAAACCGAAGATGGTTATTATAACGGGGACGCGCTAAAAGTATATGTTTCTACTGACTTTGCCGGTGATGCCACCACTGCTACGTGGACAGAACTTACCAATCAGGCGACCATCAACCAAGGACACAGCAGTGGTTATGGACAGTTTATTCCTTCCGGGGAAGTAGATTTATCAACCTATGTAGGACAAACCGTTTATATCGGATTCAAATATGTAGGAGATCCCAACGGCGTTACCTCTACTTATCAGGTGGATGATGTGTCCATCGCCGAATCCGGTTCGGGAGGTGGCGGAACCAATCCCGGAAATGGCAATGGTGGTGACAATCCCACACCGCCTTCAGCCAATGCCAGCCTCGCTTTTGCCGGAGGAGATTTTGAAGATTGGAACACTTTTATCGGGGGATTGAACAGCTATGGTATTCAAAGCTATGCTACGGAAAGCAATGGAACCGGCATAAACGGAAGCGCTGCACTCCAAATTGTAACCGACCCGAGTACCACCAGCGGAAATGACTATGTCTTTACTGCTTTGGCTACCGCAAACCTGCCGACAAGCTACAGCAGAATTACCTTCTACATGAAAGGAACTGCCGACAAATCAGTATCTATCAATGTTTATTCTGCCTCCGGTTATCATCGGTTTAATTTAGAAACCATTACAACAGATGCGATTATAGAAGAATCTCCCAGCAATCAGTATGACAATGGAACCATAGACACCAACGGAGAATGGGTGCTCATCGAATTGGACTTGTCTCAAATTAATGACTTGAATACTACTGATACTTCAGCCGACTTTTTTGCGCTGAAAATTGGAAAAAACTCAAATTACAACCTACAATTCGATAATTTCACCATCGAATAAGTATCCTCATTTTTATACTAATGTGAAAGCCGTCCTCACAAAAGGACGGCTTTTTTTATGGTTTTATTTTCAATTCTAATTCATATCCGCCAAATACTCATTCAAACCCGCCGAATACTCATTCGCTATTGATTATTAAGAATCTTAGTTATAAGTTTGATTGAAATTAACCAATTAAAAATATAAGCTTATGAAAAACAAAACTTTAAAAACCATAGCACTCTTGACCGCATGCTTGTTATGGATCGTGGGCGTTCAAGCCCAAACCTCGGTCAATGCCTCGGGAGGCGATGCTTCCGGCAGTGGCGGCAGCGTCGCCTATTCCGTAGGGCAAGTCGTGTACACCGCTGTCAGCGGATCTGGTGGCAGTGCAGCACAAGGAGTGCAGCACGCCTTTGAAATTTACAGCATGGGCGTTGATGATCCCAAATTTGATATCTCCTTACGGATTTATCCCAATCCTACCTCAGGAATATTGAATCTACAAGTCCATAAAAGTGCTACCGGCGATTTGTTTTACCGACTCTTTGACCTGCGCGGCAGGTTGATATCGGCCGAACGCATCAGCAGCGGAAACACTAAAATTGACATGACCCAATTGGCTTCGGCCACTTATTTTATCAAAGTTACCACCGAAGATAATCGGGCAGTCAAAACTTTTAAAGTCATTAAAAATTAAACAACAACCTATCAAAATTTATATTATGAAAACAAGAAAAATACTTCAACACAGCATTTTACTCTTTGCGGCCTTATTTTGCTTTGCCCCCATTTGGGCACAAGCTCCGCAAGGAATGAGCTATCAAGCCGTGATCCGCGACAACAACGGAGATCTGGTTATGAACCAACAAGTGGGCATGCGCATCAGCATCCTTAAAAACTCCCCTTCGGGCACTGCGGTTTATGTAGAAACCCAAACCCCCACAACCAATGCCAACGGGTTAGTAAGCCTTATCATTGGAGACGGCAGCGTGGTTTCGGGAAGTTTCTCGGGAGTCAACTGGTCTTCGGGATCTTATTATATCAAAACTGAAGCCGACCCCACCGGGGGAAGCAGCTACAGCATCTCCGGTGCCAGCCAATTGTTGAGCGTCCCCTATGCACTGTATGCAGAAGAAGCCGGTAATGCCGGATGGAAACTTACCGGAAATACAGCTGACACCAGTGATTTTATTGGAACCACAAATGATGAGGCGCTGCGCTTTAAAGTAAACAACAAAGTAGCAGGAAAGATTTCCTCCGGATCCAACACTTCTTTAGGGTATCTAACTTTACAAGCCAACACCACGGGATATTACAATTCCGCTTTTGGGGATGAGGCGCTTTATTCCAACACCACGGGAGATTACAATTCCGCTTTTGGGGGTTATGCGCTTTATAACAACACCACAGGACGTTTCAATTCTGCTTTTGGTTGGGCAGCGCTTAATACCAACACCACGGGAGATTACAATTCCGCTTTTGGTCAGCTGGCGCTTCAGTCCAACACTACGGGAAAGGGCAATTCCGCTTTTGGTCAGCAGACGCTTCAACACAACACCACGGGAGATTACAATTCCGCTTTTGGTCAGCAGGTGCTTCAGTCCAACACCACGGGAGCGAGCAATTCCGCTTTTGGTCAGCAGGCGCTTCGGTCCAACACCACGGGAAGTTACAATTCCGCTTTTGGGGATAAAGCACTTTATTCCAACACCACGGGAATTCATAACACAGCTACGGGTAGTGCAGCTTTAAAGAGCAATACCACAGGAAGTTGGAATGCGGCTCTGGGCCGTAATGCGCTAAAAGCCAATACTACGGGCGATAACAACACCGCTGTGGGACAGGCTGCTCTGGAATCAAACACCACAGGCAAAAACAATACGGCTGTGGGACAAGGGGCCTTGGCTTCAACTACCACGGGGAAGCAAAACACTGCTTTGGGGGCAAGTGCTACGGTAAACGCAACTGCAAACAATTCTACGGCTATTGGCTACAATGCTTATGCCAATGGTTCCAATAAAATCG
>CAZPGY010000021.1:0-38189 GCA_964586655.1 uncultured Flavobacteriaceae bacterium | reverse complement strand
TAATCCTCTAAGTTAGTCAATATAGATTTAAAGCTACCGTAGGTTTAGTCCAACAGGAAGCTGCTGTTTTCTATAGCTTGGAAATCAATTTGGTCTGTTTCCCAGATCCCGTAGCCGTCGCGGGTATGCAATTCCTGATCGCCTACTTTAAGGTTTCCATTCAAAACAAAGATATACAATCCGTTTCTCTTGGCTTTAAAAGAATAGGTTTGGGTCGTGTTTTTCTCAAAATCAGCCAGATGAAACCAGGCGTTTTGATAAATCCATACTCCCTCATCATTTTGATTGGGCGAGAGAATTTGTTGGAAAGTGTTTTGACGGTCCTTTGGCTGTAAAGTAATCTGGTCATAGCGGGGCTTGACGTCCCGGGTATGGGGAAGAACCCAGATTTGTAAGAATTTAACTCGATTCGTTTTACTCTTATTGTATTCGCTGTGCTGTACCCCGGTTCCGGCACTCATTACCTGAACATCGCCGTGCTTAATGACCCCTGAATTGCCCATACTGTCTCGGTGCTCCAAATCGCCTTCCAGCGGAATGGAAATAATTTCCATATTTTGATGAGGATGCATCCCAAACCCCTTCCCCGGGGCTACTTTATCGTCGTTTAGGACTCGCAATGCGCCAAACTGCATGCGATTGGGATTGAAGTAATTGGCAAAACTAAAGGTGTGTCGACTGTGTAACCATCCGTGATTGGCATCGCCGCGCGTGTCGGCAGGGTGTATTATACTTTTCATCTTGTGGTGTTTTTTAACAAAGATAAGCTCATTGTCAATTGGGAAACATTGATGTATGATAAGAAAAGAAAGCTCATTGCCGGAATGATTAATAGAGGCTTATGCGGAGATAAATCTTAACTCCGATTTTTTACTCCTAAAATGTTGGCCTCACTGCTTACGCTTTAGAAAAGGGCAACAAAAAATCTATTCAACACTTTTTGGCTTATTTTCTAAAAATGCCGATGAACCTGTTATATTTGTACCGCTTAAAAACGCAATATGATAAAATGGCTTGGGGCATTTATTGGCTTTGAATTTGGTCGGTTCGGCGGAGCGGTAATCGGGTTTATTATCGGATCGATTATCGATATGTATATTCGCCGAAGTCGCGGACAGGCTTCAGGTGGCGGGTACAGCCCTTTTGGTGGGCAATCTGCTTTTTATACTTCTCAAGGAGATTTTGAGCTCAATCTTTTGTCGCTTTCCTCAATGGTCATTAAAGCCGATGGGGCTGTCAGTCAAAAAGAACTCGATTACGTGCGTGCTTATTTTGTACGGATGTATGGAAAAGAGCGAGCTAATGCAGCCTTTCGAACCTTTAACGAAGTGATTAAAAACCGGCAGGTCAATACCCATGAGGTGTGTGCTCAGATGAGAATGAGAACTTCCTATGAAATGCGTTTGCAAATCCTCCATTTCCTATTTGGAGTGGCCATGGCCGACGGGAAAATAGGAACAGCCGAGCTTTCTGTCCTTCAAAATATTGCCGGTTACCTCAATATCAACAGCTATGATTTTGAAAGTATAAGTGCCATGTTCCAAACAAGCGGAACCGGTGAAGAAGCTTATAAAATTTTGGAGGTAGAAAAGGAAGCTTCGGACGCAGAAATTAAAAAGGCGTACCGAAAAATGGTCAAAAAATATCACCCCGATCGACTGACGGGGATGGATGAAGCTTATATAAAAGGTGCCAAGGAAAAGTTTAATAAGGTGCAAGAAGCGTATGAACAAATCCGTAAAGAGCGCGGTTTTTGACACCAATTTGCAGGGGCAATTGATACAAGCTGTTTTTTTTACAATTTACCCAAAGATATCATTCAACACCTTGGCCAAACGTATTCCGCCTTTTTGAAGTTGCTTTCTAAGGGTCGGCATCCAGTGATACATATAGTCATAGCTCAAATGATCCCCATTTTCGACAGTTTGGTAAATTGCTCTGGTGATTTTCCGGTTTTCTTTCATCCAATCGACAAAACTTCCCGCTTGAATGGAGTCGATTGTCGCAGCACTTAGTTGTTCCTGATTTAGCGCCAACTCCGTATAACTCATCCGGTAGAAATCAATCATATTCTCATCCCATACCTTGTGCAGGTTACTTGGTTCGTCAAACCAGTACACCTTTATTTTGTTGCCTCCCAAATCGTCAGGATGCCCAATATGCATAGGCTGATGCAAATCCCCCATCAGGTGGATGAGCATTTTGAGGTAAAATTGACGTTCTTCTGCTGAGCTGCTTTTGGATTTGAGTTTACGTTTACATTTTTTTAAAGCCGAGATGATGTTGGGGCCTAATTTGGCTTTGATTTGTGCATAGGTTTTTCTCTTTGGAATGTTGATATAATGCCAAGGAGAGAAGCGGTCATATTTGGGATTACTCTTGATGTTGTCGGCATAGTTGGCCACCAAAGCCAGGCTTTTATTGCCCAATATATTGTGAATGGCTTTTTCGGTTTTTGGCGTTAGATAACCCGAAGCAATTGCTGCGGTGGCGCGGTGCCCGGTCTTTCCCCAGTACGGGGAGTTTGCATTGATGGAAAGACTGATGAAAGAGAAAAGCAGTAAGAAGCTCGTTTTTTTCATATTGATGTTTTGAGCGGTGAATATAGCTAAAATTGCAACGGGTTCATCTCATTAGTCGCAATTTTACTTTTCCGTAATTTAGGTGTATCAAGAATTTTTTATGTATATTGGAGGTCTAAACAGAGAAGTTCTATCAAAATTATATTATTATGTCAATAAAAAAAATCTTTTCATTTTTGTGTTTCTTAGCCTTTTTGGGGGTTATAGGCGGGCTTTATGCGTTCACCACGGGAGAGATCAGCAAGCACAGTGGCCCTAATCAAACTGAGTGGGAAAATTTAAAAGTTTTGCCACAAGACATTTCAAAAGACAGTTTGAAACACCTGATGGACACTTACAGCAAATCCCTTGGAGTGAAGTGTAGTTTCTGTCACGCTCCTCGGGAAGACAACCCAAAGAAATTGGATTTTGCCAGTGATAAAAAGATTCACAAGCTCATTGCACGTGGGATGATTAAAATGACTAATGATATTAATGAAAATTATTTCAAACCCCATTATCCCGATCCCAAACCTGCTCAAGTAACCGATGTAACTTGTGTCATGTGTCACCGCGGGAGCCCCAATCCTAAAAAATATTTGCAAAATGTGGGCTCACTCTATCCTGAGATGAAAAAGAACGAAGGGAAACACTAAGTTTTTACGATGCTTCTAAGCGTTATGCCGTTGGACGGATATGGCTTAACTCAATTCTTTTTGCAGGCTTAACGGCTTTAAGGTTTGTAGCGCAGTTTCAATAGAATCAATGTGCTCAAATCGGATTAATAAGCGCAAGCCCTTTCGGGTTTCTTTTTCTTTCATTTTGCACAAATGCGGGTGACTTTGCACATATTGCAGTACCCGGGTAAAGTTTTGGGTTTGATAAAATCGAGATTGCTGATTGGCAATAAAGTAGCCGAGGAGAATGCCGCGTTTCATAACTACCTTTTCCAGGCCTATTTTGACAGCAATCCATTTGAGGCGTATGCTGGTAAGTAGATCCGCAGTTTGCGGGGGTAAGTCTCCAAAACGATCAATCAGTCCGGATTCAAACCGGGCGAGTTCTTCTTCAGTTTTGACTTTGTTTAGTTGGGTGTATAAGTTCAGTCTTTCGCTTACATTATTGACATAATCGGTAGGCAGCATTAAGGTGAAATCGGTGTCGATTTGAACATCTTTCACAAAATCTTTGTCCTCAAGATCTTCTTCCTGATACAGTTCTTTAAATTCATTTTCTTTGAGCTCTTCAATGGCTTCATTGAGGATTTTTTGGTAGGTTTCAAATCCAAGGTCATTGATAAATCCGCTTTGTTCTCCTCCGAGCAGGTCTCCGGCACCGCGAATTTCTAAATCTTTCATTGCGATATTGAGGCCGCTGCCCAAATCAGAAAATTGTTCCAATGCCTGAATGCGTTTGCGGGCATCTTCAGTCATGGCCGAATAGGGAGGAGTGATAAAATAGCAGAAAGCTTTTTTGTTGCTACGGCCTACACGTCCGCGCATTTGATGAAGATCAGACAATCCAAAATTATTGGCATTGTTGATAAACATAGTGTTGGCATTGGGAACATCCAAGCCGTTTTCAACAATGGTAGTCGACACCAAAATATCAAAATCTCCGTTGATAAATCGCAACATGAGCTGTTCCAATTTTTTGCCGTCCATTTGTCCGTGACCAATGCCGATACGCGCATCGGGAAGTAGTTTTTGCAACATTCCCGCCATCTCTTTGATGTTTTCAATGCGGTTGTGAATAAAAAAGACTTGCCCGCCACGTTGAATTTCATAAGAAATGGCATCGCGCATTATCTCTTCTGAAAAGCGAACGACATGGGTTTCCACCGGGAATCGATTGGGCGGAGGCGTGGTAATGGTCGATAAATCCCGTGCCGCCATTAAGCTGAATTGCAAGGTTCGCGGAATGGGCGTAGCGGTGAGGGTGAGGGTATCTACATTTTCCTTGATGGTCTTGAGTTTGTCTTTGATATTGACGCCAAACTTTTGCTCCTCATCAATAATTAACAGTCCTAAGTCCTTGAATTTTATTTTTTTATGGGTCAACTGATGCGTGCCGATGACAATATCTAAACGGCCGTTTTCCAGATTTTCTAATACGTTTCGCCTTTCTTTGGCGGTGCGAAATCGATTGAGGTAATCTATGGTAACCGGCATTTCTTTGAGTCGTTCCGAGAAAGTTTTATGATGTTGAAAGGCCAGAATGGTGGTAGGTACCAAAACGGCTACTTGTTTGTTGTTGGCCACTGCTTTAAAAGCCGCTCTGATAGCGACCTCTGTTTTGCCAAAGCCTACATCGCCGCACACCAATCGATCCATGGGGCGGGATTTTTCCATGTCTTTTTTGACTGCATCGGTGGCAGCACTTTGATCCGGAGTGTCTTCGTAGATAAAAGAAGCTTCGAGTTCATTTTGTAGGTATCCGTCGGGGGCAAACTGAAAACCTTCTTTCAGCTGGCGTTTGGCATAGAGCTTTATCAAGTCAAAGGCCAGGTGTTTCACCCGTGATTTGGTCTTCTTTTTCTTGCGTATCCATGCCGTTCCTCCCAGTTTGTGTAGCGTAGGTTCGGTGCCGTCTTTGCCGTTGTATTTTGAGATCTTGTGAAGGGAATGAATGCTTAAATACAGTACATCTCTTTTGGCATAAATCAATTTGATGGCTTCTTGAGGTTGGCCTTCGACATCTATTTTTTGCAGTCCGGCAAATTTCCCGATTCCGTGATCAATGTGTACTACAAAATCACCGGTATTGAGTTTGTTGAGTTCCTTAAGGGTAATGGCTTGCTTTTTGGCATAACCGGTATGAAGTCTAAATTTGTGATAACGCTCAAAAATCTGATGATCAGTATAGCAAACCTGTTTTCCGGTTTCATCAATAAATCCTTGATAGAGTGGGAGAACCGTGGTTTGGTATTGCATGTCCACTCCTTTGCGCTCGGTGTTATCTCGGGCCTCAAAAATATCGTGAAACCGTTGGGCCTGTTGTTCAGAAGTGCAAAACAGGGTGTTGTGGAAGCCTTTTTTCTGATACTCAATGAGGTTTTGGGTAAGCAGGTTGAATTTTTTATTAAAAGAAGGTTGGGGTTTGGTATGAAAGACAATAGCAGGAGAAGCATCTTTATTTGTCGAAAAATAGGCTTGGGAGCCCATCTCAACCAAGGCAAAATTCATCAGTTCCTGTTGGAGGTTGTGGCGGTTGCAAAACAATTCTTCGGGTTGTTGATGCTCGATTTCCGACGCCAAATCCTTAAAGATGTCTTCGGCTTTGCCAAATAGTTTGTCCAGTCGCGCCCCCAGCCTGTCAAAGTTTTTTAAAAAGACAACGGTTTTAGCGTTGATGTATTTGAGAAAACTTTCTCGGGTTTCTTCCCGCATTTTGTTTTCTACATTGGGCATAATTTCAGCCTTTTTGACCTTTGTTGTGGACAGCTGGGTTTCGATATCAAAAAGTCGAATGCTGTCTATTTCATCGCCAAAAAACTCAATGCGATAAGGATGGTCATTGCTAAAAGAGAAGACGTCTATGATTCCGCCTCGAACCGAAAATTCTCCCGGTTCGGTTACAAAATCCACCCGATTAAAATGATATTCAAATAAGACTTCGTTGACAAAATCAATGGAAAGTTCATCTCCAAGTTTAAGATAAAGCGTATTCTTTTTGAGCTCTTTTCGGGTCACTACTTTTTCAAATAAAGCGTCGGGGTAGGTAAGGATAACCGCCGGCTTTTTACGAGAATTGATGCGGTTGAGCACCTCGGCTCGAAGCAGAATATTGGCGTTGTCGGTCTCTTCAATTTGATAAGGTCGACGGTAGCTTCCCGGATAAAAAAGTACATTTTTGGCGCCGATCAATTCTTCGAGATCGTTGAGGTAATGTGCGGCTTCTTCTTTGTCGTTAAGAATCAGTAAAAAAGGTTGTTCAGTCGCTTTAAATGCATTGGCGACCACAAAGGATAAAGCCGAACCCACCAAACCTTTGAGTTGGATTTTGGGGGATGTTTTTTCGGATTGGACAAGGGTTTCCCGCAATTTCCGCTGTTGCGGAGATTGGGCAAACTTCTGCAGGATTTCTGATTTGCTCATTATTTTGCAAAGATAATTCCTTTAAAGGGGTTTTCCAATACTTGGGGTTTTATATCATGAGAACAGGAGACTCAAATCCGGTATAATTTTGTAGCTCTAAAGGGTAAACTTGAAGGGTTCTTGTGGGGTGGTGAGAAAGTTGCGAGAACAACCCTTCAAGGGTTCTGATAATCATGGGACCCCATAAAAAAAAAAGAGGCTGCCCTTGAGGAAGCCTCTTTTCGGTTGTTGTTGCCTTGTTTTCCTAATGCTTAGGCAATCTCAATCAATCGTTTGGGTTTGACTTTGGATTCTTCACGCTTGGGCAGTTCAATTTTTAAAACCCCATCGGTGTAATTGGCAGAAATTTTGGAGTGATCTACGCTGTCGGGAAGATTAAAGGAACGTTTGAAAGAGTGATAGCTGTACTCGCGACGGGTAAATCGCTCATTGTTGTCCTCGCTTTTGTTTTCCATTTCGGTCTCAGAGGAAATCGTGAGTACGTTGTGGTTCACTTCAATTTCAAAATCATCTTTTTTCTTTCCGGGCGCAGCCACCTCTACCACGAACTCATCGGCGTTTTCTTTAACGTTTACTGCCGGGGTGTTGGTTCCAATGTGTCCAAAGTTTTCGTGGGTTGTTAACCAGTCGGTATTAAACATATCATCAAATACAGACGGTAACCAGTTGTTTGTTCTTCTCATTAAGCTCATAATCGTATGGTTTTTAAAAGTTTATTATTTTGTTTTCTGCCCTCATAAAGTCAAAATCAATGCCAATCTATAAACAAGACAAAATGACATAAAAAGATGATTTAATAGCGACAAAATGACATTTTGTAAATTTTATGTTTACCTAAAATACTGATTGTTAATAGGTTGTTATTTTTGGACTGATTGCGGTATTTAGGGGTGTTTTTTGGTCGGGGTAAGGAGACAGTGGGCAAAATTGGCGTTATCATGAAGGGAATACGGCGTAAAAACCTATCTTTGTCGCTCAATTCAATTAGGCGTGCAAAATGGGTTTAAGTAACAATGATATTTTTAAAAAACTCCGTGTAGCCCATCATTTAACCAATGAAGACATTGTGAAAATATGTGCTTTAAAGGGATTTCGGGTTTCTAAAAGCGAGTTGGGTGCAATTTTCAGGAAAGAAGGGCATCCGAAGTATAAAGAATGCGGAGATCAATTTTTGCGAAATTTCTTGGATGGATTGATCATTCACTTGCGTGGCCCCAAGTCTCCGCCTCCAAAGACTAAAGGTCGAAAAAAACGCCCGCGGATAAAGAAAAGTAAGAAAAAAGACTAATCTTTGATTGCTGCTCACTTTTAATTTTCTTTCACACTTCCCGATCTAAATAAATTGTATAAATTTGACGGCTTAACGTTTGGTTAACTCATGATTACACATTTAAAAGGCAAATTGGTTGAGAAGAATCCCGCCCATATCGTGGTTGAATGTGGAGGAGTAGGATACTTGCTGAGCATTTCTTTGCATACTTATTCACAAATTCCCGATAAGGAAGATATTTTTATTTATACCTATCTACAGGTGCGTGAAGATGCGCACAATCTCTTTGGATTTTACGACAAATCGGAACGCGAGATTTTTATTCACCTCTTATCGGTTTCAGGAATAGGAGCCAGTACGGCGCGTACCATGCTTTCTGCCCTCACGCCTGCTCAGGTGGTTGAGGCCATTTCGACCGAAAATGTGGCCGAGATTAAAAGTGTGAAAGGAATAGGGCAAAAGACGGCACAACGGGTAATCATTGATTTGAAAGGTAAGCTGACCGAGGTGGAGGGTTTAAACAAAATATTAACACCTCAGGGCAATACTCAAAAAGAAGAAGCGTTATCTGCATTGGAAACGCTGGGCTATAAGCGTAAAAAATCAGCTAAGGTGGTCAGGAAGATTCTTACCGAAGATCCTCAAGCCTCTGTAGAAAAGATCATTAAACTCGCATTGAAAAAACTTTAATTACTTTGGGAAAACAGGATTACTTTACACTGCCTATAAAAACGGTCATCTTTGTTTTTTTATTGGGATTTTCCGGTTATACGGTTTCCGCTCAGGTAGTACCTCCTGTGGGAGATTCTATCAACTATGAGGCCACGAAAATCAAACTGAACCCTAGTAGTATCGTCAGCAAATATACTTATGATCCCCTGCTGGATCGCTACATTTATACTGAGAAAATAGGAGATGTCAACGTTTCTTACCCCTTGGTGTTGACCCCGGAGGAATTTCGCAAACGCGTCATGGAGGAGCGAATGAAAAACTATTTTAAACAGAAGTTTGATGCCGTTAGTGGGCGCACGGCTAACGGTCAGCAACAGCAAGACAATTTGCTGCCCATTTTTTATGTCAATAACGATTTTTTTAAATCTGTTTTTGGTGGTAATAAGATTGAGATCATTCCCCGTGGGTCGGTTCAGGTCGGCTTAGGAGTGCTTTATACCAAACAAGACAATCCTGCCATTTCTCCGCGCAATCGCAGCTCGGTGACCTTTGACTTTAACCAAAGTATCAATGTGAGCATGAAAGGGCATGTGGGAAAGCGTTTGTCGGTTTTGGCCAATTATGATACCGAATCCACTTTTGATTTTCAAAACCAAATCAAACTTCAATATACCCCCGATGAAGATGCGATTCTTCGCAATATAGAGGTGGGTAATGTCAGTATGCCGTTGAACAGTCAGCTCATGCAGGGAGCACAGAGCCTGTTTGGGGTGAAGACTAAATTACAATTCGGAAAAACCACCATTACCGGCGTGTATGCCGAGCAAAATTCAGAACGGCAGGTGACCAAAATTCAAGGAGGCGGTGCGGTTCAGGATTTTAAGAAATTTATTCTCGATTACGATGCCGATCGACACTTCTTTTTGGCCCAATATTTTAGAGAACACTACAATGAGGCGCTTAAAAACTACCCTTATATCAACAGCAATATTCAAATTACCCGCATTGAAGTGTGGGTTACCAATCGTTCCAATTCGCCACAACACCTGACTAATGCTCGCAATATTATAGCACTTCAGGATATAGGAGAATCCAATCCGTCACGTATTGGGGTGTTGTTGGATGACAATGGAAACCCGATTAACTCGCCTGCTTATTCCGGGTTCTTGAACGTTACCTCCGGTTCTTATCCCGATAATGCCAATAATGATTTCAATCCGTTTGGCATCAGTGGTCCTCAGCAATCTGTATTGACGCCTGCCATACGGGATATGGCTTCTGTAGGTCAAGGGTTTGGTGCTCTTTCTGCAATGGTCGACGAAGGTTCGGACTATGCCAAATTGGAAAATGCCCGCCTTTTGAACAGTAATGAATACACGCTGCATCCCAAATTGGGGTATATTTCTTTAAAAAGACGCATCAGGAATGATGAAATTTTGGCGGTGGCCTTTCAATATACGGTCAATGGACAGGTGTATCAGGTGGGAGAATTTTCAAATGGTGGAGTGGGAGCTACCCAACCGGGAACCAACCCTTCTAACCCTAACGGACCGCCAATTGCAGTTAATAAAAACTTGGTTGTCAAATTGTTGAAAGGGCCGATAACCGATGTTAACGAACCGGTTTGGGATTTGATGATGAAAAATATTTATGACCTTGATGCCCGTCAGTTGCAACAAGAAGATTTTCAATTTAATATTTTTTATACCGATCCGCAACCGCTCAACTATATCTCTTCTGCCGATGACGGCACCACTCCTTTGCCCGATGATGTGGCTCAAACCAATTTGTTGCGGGTTTTTAGTTTAGATCATCTCAACTTCAATCAGGATCCGGTGTCGGGAGGAGACGGTTTCTTTGACTATGTTCCGGGCATTACCATTGATCAGCAAAATGGACGAATCATTTTTACCAAGGTAGAGCCTTTCGGTAAATATTTGTTTGAAAAACTACAACTTTCCACCGGGCCGCAAGGGAGCTATGACGATGAAAGTACTTACAATGCCAATCAGAAAAAATATGTCTTTCGGGCACTTTATAACAATACCAAAACCCAAGCCAATCAAATTGGTGCAGCCAAAAACAAATTCCGATTGGTAGGAAGTTACAAATCCTCGGGAGAGGGAGGGATTCCCATTGGTTCTTTCAATGTGCCCCGTGGATCGGTGAAAGTAACGGCCGGAGGACGGGTGTTGCAGGAAGGAGTAGATTATACGGTAAACTATGAATTGGGACGGGTCAAAATTATTAACGAAGCCCTAAAAGCTTCTGATGTGCCCATTCGCGTTTCTACCGAGAACAACGCGCTGTTTGGTCAACAGACCAAACGATTTACCGGCCTGCATATTCAACACCGGTTCAACGATCATTTTCAAATGGGTGCTACCTATTTGAATTTGAATGAAAAACCACAAACCTATAAGGCCAATTATGGGTATGAACCGATTAACAATACCATGTATGGCATCAATCTTAATTACCATACTGAAGTCCCTTTCTTTACCCGTTTGGTCAACAAATTACCTAATATCGATACCGATGTAGAGTCTTTTTTCTCTCTGCGGGGCGAGTTGGCTTATTTACACCCGGGAGCACCTCGGGGCAACCGTGCCAATGGAGAAGCGGTCACTTATGTAGATGATTTTGAAGCCTCGCAGACCTCCATTTCCATTATGTCGCCACAGTCTTGGTATTTGTCCAGTGTGCCGCTCGGTTTGGGAGGAGAAAAAGCAAATGGCGATATTTCCTCGGGCTACCGAAGAGCCAAACTGAATTGGTACACCATTGATCCTATTTTTTATAGCGGACAACGCCCGGGAGGAATTACCGATAATGACATGTCGCAATACGACACCCGACGCATCTTTAAAGATGAGATATTTCCCAATACCGATATTCTCGAGGGGCAATCTCAAGCCATTTACTCTTTAGACTTGTCTTATTATCCCCAACAACGCGGAATGTACAATTATAATCCTGCCGCTGCCGGAACCAATAACTTGCCACAGAGTAAAAATAATTTTGGGGGAATTATGCGGGGCATACAAACCTCCAACTTTGAGCGCACCAATGTGCAGTATATTGAATTCTGGGTAATGGATCCCTATATATATGGTGAAAATGCCAATTTAAGTCAGGGTGAAATTGTTTTTAACCTCGGTAGTATTTCTGAAGATGTATTGAAAGACGGACGCAAACAGTATGAAAACGGATTGCCCAAGAACGGAAGCTTAGCCGGAACCATAGAGACAGAATTTGGGCAGGTTCCTTCCACCCAATCTCTGGTATATGCTTTTGATACCGAAGGAGAACAACGCGAGAATCAGGATGTAGGTTTAGACGGATTAGACAATGCCCGGGAAAAGGCAAAATTCCCTGCCTTTGCTTCTTTGTCTGATCCTTCCAATGATGATTATGAATATTATTTACAAGCCAATGGCGGGGTAGTGGAGCGGTACCTCAATTACAACGGACTGGAAGGCAACTCTCCATCAACAGTAGGGCAGAACAATCGCGGAAGAACAACCCTTCCCACCACCGAGGACATCAACCGCGACAATACCATGAATACCATCGATAGTTATTTTGAATATAAAATTCCGATTTTCCCCGGAATGAGTGTCAATAACAATACCAGTTCGATAGCCGGAATAGATCGCGATTATATCACCGATGTTCGGGAGTTGACCGTTACGCTGAAAAATGGACAACAGCAGCAGGTGCGTTGGGTGCAGTTTAAAGTGCCTTTGAGTACCGAAAGCAAGTTTTCAGTCGGTGGGATTGGCGATCTTCGCTCCGTTCGTTTTATGCGGATGTACCTAACCGGATTTAATGAGCATTTGGTATTGCGTTTTGGGTCTTTGGAATTGGTTCGCGGTGATTATCGAAAATACAATCAAGCATTTGAACCCAATGGCACCGATCCGTTGAACAGTCAAACCACTTTTACTTCCCATTCTGTCAGTCAGGAAGAAACCTCTTACTATGTCAGTCCGCCTGGGGTTCATCGAGAAGAAATGATCAATAATAACCAGCGGATTCGTCAGGATGAGCAATCTCTGGCCTTACAGGTAGAAAAACTGGCACCCGGGGATATGCGAGCAGTATATAAAAATTTCAGGGTTGATATGCGTCAGTATAAAAACCTTAAAATGTTTATTCACGCGCAGAGTTTACCGAGTCCGGCTCCACAATTAATGGATGGTGATTTGGCAGCCTTTATCAGAATAGGATCTGATTTTGAAAGCAATTATTATCAGGTGGTCATCCCTTTAAAAGTAAGTCCTGAGGGCTCTACTGATCGACAGGAAGTTTGGCTCGATGAAAATGAACTGAATATTCCTTTAGATTTGTTGCAAAAGATTAAATCGGCGGTCATTGGTAGTAATACCTATGACATGCAAGACTTGAATGTCTTTGATGCACAAGGCAATCCGATTGATCCCAGTACCTTTACCGGCGGGATGCGCGTGGGAATCAAAGGGAATCCCAGTTTTGGAGATATTCGCGTGATCATGTTGGGCTTGAAAAATATCAGCAATACAGACGCTTATGGGGAGGTGTGGTTTAACGAACTGCGGCTCAGCGATATGAAAAACCAAGGCGGCTGGGCGGCCATCTTGAATATGGATACCAACTTAGCCGACTTGATGGCCATTTCGGCAACGGCACGCAAAAGTACGGTGGGCTTTGGTGCCATTAATCAAGGCCCCAATGCGAGGAGTCGCGAAGATATGCAGCGATATAACTTTGTTACCAATCTCAATGCCGGACAATTGTTGCCCGAAAAATGGGGCTTGATGATTCCGCTGAGTTACAGTCGCGGTGAGGAACTGATTACCCCACAATACGATCCGCAATACAAAGACCTTGAGTTGGAGACTCTTTTAGATAATGCAGCCAATGCCGCCAGACGAGATGAACTCAGACGTCGGGCACAAAACTACACCAAACGTCAGAGTGTAAGTGTCATTGGGTTGCGAAAGGAACGCACCGGAACCGGAGTGCCTTTGCCTATTGATATTTCCAATTTCACCTTTTCAGGAACCTATAATCAGGTCAATCACCACGACTTTAAGATTAAAAACAGCTTGAGTCAAAATGTAAATGTGGGGGCTACTTATAACTATGGCTTTGCTCCTTTAAAAATTGAGCCTTTTAAAAACATAGGCTTCCTACAAGGCGATTATGCGCAGTTTATTCGAGATTTTAATTTCAGTCCTTTGCCTAACAGCATCACGGCCACGGGAAATATACTGCGCCAGTATAACGAACAAAGATTCCGTCAAATCAATCTGCCTCCGGGCTCATTGGGGATGCCTAAACTCTATCAGCGCGATTACCGATTCAATTGGGGATTTACCATCAATGACCAGTTGACAGAATCACTCAATTTTGTATTCAATGTTTCCAACAACAGGATTGTCCGCAATTATTTGGATGAGAATAATATGCAAAACAATACCATAGGAATTTGGGACGGTTTCTTTGATATGGGAATTCCTAATCAGCACAACCAAAGTCTGCAGGTTAATTATGATTTGCCCTTTGACAAATTTCCATTCCTGAGTTTTATCAATTCACAATATTCCTATACCGGTAATTTTCAGTGGCAGAAAGGCTCTCAAATATTAAACATCTTGCCCAATACGCCAGATTTGGGGAATACCATTCAAAACTCACAAACTCATCAGATCAATGCCACTTTAAACATGCAGCAACTGTATGATTATCTCGGGCTGAGAAGAATAGGGGGTCCCAAGAGCAGCGGAGGAAATCGTAACAACCGATTGGGCTTTACCCACAGTAATGCGGCCGATACGCAAGAAGAATCAGGCGGATTGTCCTTTGGAGATCGTTTGCTCAATACCGGAATTGATATTTTGACGGCTGTAAATCGGGTGACAGTCAATTACCAGGAAACACAAGGAACCTTTTTGCCGGGTTACCTGCAAGACATCGGTTTTATAGGAACACTAAAGCCCTCTCCTTTATTTACTTTTGGAAGTCAGGCTGATATTCGGCAAGAGGCTGCGCAAAATGGGTGGTTAACTATTTTTCAGGAGTATAACCAGCAATACATGACCAATTTAACCAAGACCCTGACTTATCAAGCCGATATCGATTTATTGCCTGATTTGACCATAGAATTAAGTGGCGAGCGCAGCTATTCCCATAATTATGCCGAGAGTTTTCGGGTAGACCCGGTAAGCCTGCAATACCGATCATTGACTCCGCATAGCTTTGGAAACTTCCACATCTCTACCATTATGATAGGCTCGGCGTTTCAGCATAGTGATGAGAATGGATCCGAAGCTTTCAGTCAGTTTCGTGAAAATCGATTGATAATTGCCCGGCGATTGGCGCAAGAGGCCGGTATAGACTTGACCAATCCTCAAAATATTAACCCCGAAACAGGCTTCCCTATTGGTTTTGGCAGAACCAGTCAGGAAGTTTTATTGCCTGCATTCTTAGCCGCTTACACGGGAGGAGATGCTTCAACAGTAGGCCTGGGAGCATTCCGCGATACGCCTTTGCCCAACTGGAATTTAAAATTTACCGGTTTGATGCGACTCGATTTCTTTCAAGAAAACTTTGAGCGTTTCAGCATTCAACACGGCTATAAATCGGGGTACACCATCAATCAATTTCAGTCTAATTTAAAATATGATTACGGCAGTCCATATAGTGACAACAACCGAGATCAAAATGGCGATTTTAGAAGCGAAACTTTAATGTCCAGTGTCAATTTGATTGAACAGTTTTCTCCTTTAATTAAACTTGACATGGAAATGAAAAATTCAGTGAGTATATTGGCCGAGATAGACAAAGATCGTGCTCTGTCCTTGAGCTTTGCCAACAATTTGCTTACCGAAATTCAAGGCACCGAATATCGATTTGGGTTGGGCTACCGAATTAAGGACTTGAAAGTTACTACCAAATTTAATGGCCAACAGCGCGTGTTGAGCAGTGATTTAAATTTAAAAGCCGATATTTCCTATCGACGCAACAAAACCATTGTGCGTTATTTGGATATTGATGACAGCCAGGTGACCACGGGACAAGAACGTTGGCAGATTCACTTTACGGCCGATTATGCCTTGACCAATCATTTGACTGTTATTTTTTATTACGATCACAGTTTTTCAGAATATTTTGTCTCTACTGCCTTTCCGCAAACCACCATTCGATCGGGACTTAGGTTGCGTTATACCTTTGGAAATTGATAAGCAGTATAAAATCAGCTCCCTTTGGGGATGAATTCTGATAAATTTAAATAGATTTGTATCAGCAGTGGAAAATTAGTCTTTTCCATGTTTTAGAAGAGATTAGAAATATGTGTAACAATAAAATTTAAAAACATGAACATTCCTAAAGATTTGAAATACACCAAAGATCACGAGTGGGTGAAAGTAGAAGGAGATATGGCCACTATTGGTGTTACTGATTATGCCCAAGATGAATTGGGAGATATTGTTTACGTTGAAGTAGAAACCTTGGATGAGGCGCTGGAAGAAGGAGAGGTCTTTGGTACGGTTGAAGCCGTAAAAACTGTTTCTGATTTGTACCTGCCTTTGAGTGGAACCGTGACTGCGTTTAATGAAGAGTTGGAAGACGAACCCGAAAGCGTAAATGACGATCCTTATGGAAAAGGCTGGATGATTAAACTAAAACTCGATAATCCCGAGGCTGCTGAAGAGCTCCTGAGTGCTGATGCTTATGCGAAACTTATTGGGAACTAAAACGGCCCTGGGGATTGCAGCCCTGTATTCCCTGGCATTACTTGCCGTTTCACTGATTAAAATCAACACCAATAAAGTCCCGCTTTCCTTCAATGGAGCGGATAAAGTTTTTCATATTGCCGCTTATTTTGGACTGACTTTGCTTTGGCAATATGTTTATGCCAAGCGGTCAAAAATGAGAAAATTCAAACCAAATCTCTGGATTTGTGCAGGATTAATTATATTTGGCATAGTAGTTGAATTACTTCAGATGATATTGACCAGCTACCGCAGTTTTGAAGGCTTAGACATGATGGCCAATGCTGCGGGCGTAATTTTGGCCTTTTTCCTCCTGTTGTGGATCAAAAAAAGATCAAGAACTCGAGGTGCAAGTTGAAATTTCAAAAAAAATGTTTACATTTAACCCCTTCTAATGATTAACTAAAGATTATGCAGCAGAAGAAAAATCCCAAAAAAGATATTGGCCGCTGGAGTCTCATTTTCTTTCAAGTGGGACTGATAGTAGTCCTTTTCGTTTCCTGGCGAGTTATTGAAATGAAGACTTATGCTGAGAAAACGACAACGGAGGTGCAGGTCGTTGACTTGAGTAATCTGGAGCCCGATGAGATTAAAGTAGTTCCACATCCTCAAACCAATACGCCACCACCGCCACCGCCACCTAAAGCACCGGAGAAAATTAAAATTGTTGATGACGATAAGGAGATTGAGGAAACCGAAATTAAAACGGTAGAAGATATCGAAAAGCCCAAAGTGGAGGCCACTGCCGAGCAGGTTGCTGAGATTAGTGACGTACAGGCTGCGCTGGCACCCGAACCCGAACCCATTGCAGAGGTGCCTTTCCGCGCCATTGAAGATGTGCCTGTTTTCCCCGGCTGTGAGCAATATTCAAGTAACGATAAGCGTCGTGAATGTATGGAGAAAAAAATTCAGCGCTTTGTAGCCCGACATTTTGATACCGAATTGGGGCGAGAACTGGGCTTACAGGGGCGAATATCCATTTACACGGTCTTTACTGTAGATGAAAATGGAAATATCACCGATGTAAAAGCCAGAGCCACCAATCCGGTCTTGAAAAAAGAAGCCATACGCGTGGTTAAAATGCTTCCTCATATGACCCCGGGAAAACAAAGGGGTAAAGCCGTGCGGGTGATTTATAACCTCCCTATTGTATTTGAGGTACATTAAAACCTACTCGATTTCAATGAGAATGATTTACAAGCCTCCTATTTTGGGAGGCTTTTGCTGTCAATTTATGCTCTTGTATAATATGCCTATTGAGGTCTTGACTGAAATGGATTGTGTACAAAACCCTATACGCAACCTGATAAAGCCCGTCATAAGCGCCATTCAGTAGGTTTTAGGGAGGAGTAGCGCTCATCAAATAAAAAAAGAAGCTTTCCTACTTGTACGATAAATTAATAATCGTAAATTTGCAGCCTGTTTTTCTGTTAGTTAGAAAAACGCCAAATGATGTTTAATCTTGTAAAGGAATTAGTGTGAATACATTAAGTTATAAAACCGTTTCTGCCAACAAAGCAACCGTCAACAAGGAGTGGGTTGTGATTGATGCAAACGGTCAGTCGCTCGGTCGATTGGCATCAGTTGCGGCACAGATGCTTCGGGGAAAACACAAACCGAATTATACCCCTCATGTTGACTGTGGGGACAATGTTATTGTGATCAATGCTGAAAATGTCAAATTGACCGGAACAAAATGGGATAATAAAGAGTATTTGTGGTACACCGGCCATCCCGGGGGACAGCGAAGTTTAACGGCTCGTCAATTGTTTGAAAAGGATCCTGCTCGCTTGGTAGAAAAAGCGGTAAAAGGAATGTTGCCCAAAAATAAGTTGAGCAATGCTATTTTCAACAACCTCAAAGTCTATAAAGACGCCGATCACAAACACGAGGCACAAAAACCAAAGGAAATTAATCTAAACGAATTGGTCTAAATGGAAACTATTCACAAAATTGGTCGACGAAAAACAGCGGTAGCCCGTATTTACCTTTCTGAAGGAAAGGGAGATATCAAAGTTAACGACAGAAAAATGGAAGAATATTTTTCTACGGCTACTTTACAGTATGTAATCAATCAGGCTTTAGCGCTTACCGATAACGAGAAAAAATATGATATCAAAGCCAATGTGTTTGGCGGAGGCATCAAAGGACAAGCAGAAGCCATTCGCTTGGCACTCAGCCGTGCCATGTGTGAGATTGACGCCGAAAACAAGTCTGTTTTAAAACCTGAAGGCTTGTTGATGCGTGATCCGAGAATGGTAGAACGCAAGAAATACGGACAGAAGAAAGCTCGTAAGAAATTCCAATTCTCCAAGCGTTAATACAAACTGTTGGAAGCTCTTTTTGCAAGGGCTTTTTCCAACTTCATTTAACTTATAAATCAAGGAATGTTGTTATCCCGAGCAGCTCGGGAGTTAGTTTAGCATCTAAATGAATGAGGTCGAAAAAAATCGCCACTGATTCATTGCTATATCAACAGAACGTAAACTATTATCAAGATGACAAAAGAAATCGAAATCAAAGAATTATTGGATGCGGGGGTTCACTTTGGGCACCTGACACACCGCTGGAATCCCAATATGGCGCCATATATCTATATGGAACGCAACGGAATCCATATCATTAACCTTTACAAGAGTGCAGCTAAAATGCAGGAGGCTGCCAAAGCCATGGCCAAAATTGCGGCCAGTGGTCGGAAAATCCTTTTTGTAGCCACCAAAAAACAAGCCAAGGAAATTGTGGCTGAGGAAGCACAAAAATGCGACATGCCCTATATTACCGAGCGTTGGCCCGGCGGAATGTTGACCAACTTTGTAACCATTCGTCGATCGGTGAAAAAAATGGATGCCGTTGATAAAATGAAGAAAGACGGTCGTTTTGACAGCTTGTCTAAGAGAGAGCAGTTGCAAATCAATCGTATGCGTGCCAAATTGGAAAAACAATTGGGTTCTATCTCAGAAATGACACGGCTTCCCGGCGCTTTGTTTGTCGTCGACATCCTTCGTGAACACATTGCCGTAAAAGAAGCCCAACGCTTGAATATCCCCATATTTGCTATGGTTGATACCAACTCCGATCCTCGTGAAGTTGACTACGCCATTCCTTCTAATGACGATGCGTCTAAATCCATTAACAAGGTAGTATCTTATGTTTCTGATGCTGTAGCAGAAGGTCTGGAAGATCGTCAAAAAGACTTGGCAGCCAAACGCAAAGAAAAAGAAGAGGCCAAAGCCAAGAAAAAAGCCGAAAAAGAAGCAAAGAAGAAGGCAAAACAGGAGGAAGCAAAGAAAGCTGAAAACCAATCTGCCGAAAAAGCGGAAGAAAGCAAAGCGGAAAACAAGACTAAAGAAGCCAAACCTTCAAAGGAGGCTAAGTCTGAAAAGGAAGCTAAGTCTGAAAAAGCCGAGAAAGTCGAAGAAAAAACCGAGACTACTTCGGAGGCCGAAAAAAAAGAAGATTAACCTAAATCATTTATACGTTTAATAAAAAGGCCGTTTTTTATGTTTTTTAATTGACAGTAAAACGGCTTTTTGCGATTTTAAATTTTAAATATTATGGCAAAAGTAACTGCTGCTGAAGTAAATAAACTAAGAAAATCAACCGGTGCCGGGATGATGGATTGTAAAAAGGCCCTGGTAGAAGCTGAGGGTGATTTTGATAAAGCGGTGGAAGTCCTCCGTAAAAAAGGTCAAAAAGTGGCTGCAAAACGCGCTGATCGCGATTCTTCTGAAGGTGCGGCCATTGCCAAGACCAATGAAGAAGGAACGCGAGGCGTGGTGATTTCCTTGAATTGTGAAACCGATTTCGTTGCCAAAAACGAAGGCTTTGTTAAATTGGCCAATCAATTTGCCGAGCTGGCTTTAAACTATAACAACAAAGCGGAGTTTTTAAAAGCTGATTTTAATGGAGAGCTTTCCGTGGAGGAAAAATTGACCGAGCAAACCGGTGTGATTGGCGAGAAATTGGAAATCGGTGCTTTTGAAGTCTTGGAGGCTCCTTTTGTGGGTTCTTATATTCACGCCGGAAACAAAATTGCCGCCATAACAGGTCTTTCTAAAACTTCTGATCAATCTGAGCAAGTAGCTAAAGAAGTATCTATGCAGGTGGCTGCAATGGGCGCTGAGGTGCTTTCTTATAAAGAGTTTGACAAAGACTATTTAGAAAAGGAAACCGAAGCTCGAATTGCTGAAATTAGCAAAGAAAATGAAGAGCGAAAGATTATGGGTAAAACCCTGAAACACATTCCCCAATATGTTTCTCGGGCCCAATTGACTGAAGAAGTCATGGTGCAAGCCGAAAAAGACATCAAAGCGGAATTGGAAAAAGAAGGCAAACCCGAAAAAATATGGGATAAAATTGTACCCGGAAAAATCAAGCGTTTTGTTAAAGACAACACCACGCTGGATGAGGAAAAAGCCTTATTGGATCAGGCTTTCATCAAAGATGAAAACCAAACCGTAGCCGATTACGTAGCTGGAAAAGATCTGGAAGTAACCGGATTTAAACGAGTTTCTTTGGCTTAAACATTGGTATTAATTCCCAATTAATAGTAAAAACCGGATAGGAAACTGTCCGGTTTTGTCGTTGTAATACCAAAGTGATTTATAAATTGGTTTAAAGATTTATAGGATAAATTTCAAAGGTCAAGGCAAAAAACGCAGGCATAGCCATAGCTATGACGTCCCGCACGTGCGGGATTAACGAAGAGATTTGGAATTTAGACATAAATATTGGACTAATTAATATTTCATTTTGGTATAAAGTAGAAGAGGAGATCAACACCCCATTCCAAAAAATGGGAGTATCCCAAAAAATGTGTAAAGTTTGTCGCTGATTCAATGCAAATTTGAGCAGGTTTTTGGATTTAAAAAAAAATCATGTATTTTTGCACCATGGGAATGCGTAAAAAAACATCTGTTGTATTGCTGTTTTGCTGGAGCTTGTTTCTCTTGCCTACGATGGGTCAAGCCATGGTGACACAAATGCACGCAGAAAGCCGGGCACAAACACATCATCAAATGCCTTGCTGTGCCGAAACTCCTCAGCAGGATAAAGCCGATGGTGAATGTGGTCATCAGCAGCAGAATGATTGCCCGCAGACCTGTCATTGTATGATGACATCTTCGGTGGTGGAGTTTTTGAGCTACGCATATAGTCCATTAATTTTCTATTCCCATAAAAATCACTTCTTTTATCCGGTCAAGCCTTTGCCAACTGGATTCCAATTCTTTTGGAGACCTCCTAAAATAAACTGAATAACACCTAATTAACAAGTTGTTGCAATAAATCAATAACTTCTTATGGCTATTGAGTTGGCGACAAATTGGTTTATATGGTGTTTTTATGAGGAGTGAAAAATCAGAAAATATCTTTGGCTGATTAATTTCATACCAAATCCATTTATGAAATAGGCCAAAGATTCGGTATTAAAAATTTCAAAGGTCAAGGCAAGAAACGCAGAGATTTGGAATTTTTATCTGAATATCGGTCTATTTGGTATCACTTCTATCCTTTTTATCGATTGTTTTATTCAGTTTATTAAACTTATTCTATGAAAAATTACATTTTTGCAGGGCTCCTCTTTTTGAGCTGCCTTGGGGCTATGGCGCAAGAATTTGACCATGGCAACAATAAAACCTATACACCCTACCACAGTTTTGTAACGCCGGTTTTACAACCCACTCCGCTCAAGGCTCCCGTAGCGTTACCCATTTCCAACCAAGAAGAAAATATTGTGCACAAAACGATACGCGGAGCCAGCTCCGGTATTCATTTTCCCAAAGGCACTCCCGGCGTCAATACCGTACGCTATGATTTATATGTTACGGATACAATGATAAACCTTACCGGAAAAACCGTCCGTTCCATTGCCGTCAATGGGAGTTTAAAAGCACCTACCTTGTCTTTTACCGTAGGGGACACCGCTTTAATTTATGTGCATAATTATATGGATGAACCCACCAGTGTGCACTGGCATGGAGTGCAGTTGCCCAATCGGATGGACGGGGTTCCGTTTTTAACCCAAATGCCCATTCCGCCTAAGACTACTTATGTCTATAAATTTCCGGTGGTGCAGACGGGTACTTATTGGTATCACAGTCACTTTATGCTGCAAGAGCAGGTGGGCTTGTTTGGGGCGTTGATCTTTAACAAAAGAACGGAACCTGAAATCCCTACAATTCCTGTGGTTTTGAGCGATTGGAGTGATACCAAACCTGCGGAAATCCAGCGCATGCTTCATACCGGAAATGATTGGATGGCCATTCAAAAAGATGCGGTACAAAGCTATTGGGAAGCCCTAAAAGCAGGTAAATTGGGAGTAAAATTTGTCAATGAATGGAAACGCATGCGCGCTATGGATGTCAGTGATGTGTATTACGATCGCTTTTTTATCAACAGCGATACAGTGCAATCCTTTACGCAGTTTGAAGCCGGAGACCAGCTTAGAATACGTCTAATCAACGGTGCGTCTTCCTCTTATTTTTGGATTACTTATAGCGGTGGCGAGATCAGTGTTGTCGCCAATGACGGTAATGATGTTGTTCCTGTTAAAGTAGACCGCTTGATTATTGGCCCTTCAGAAACCTATGATTTGGTGCTGACGATTCCTGAAAATAAGCAGTACGAATTCTTAGCAACAGCAGAAGACCGAAGCGGATCGGCTTCTTTATGGCTGGGACAGGGCATGCAGATGCCGGCTAAAGAATTGCCTGAGCTAAATTATTTTGAGGGCATGGCCATGATGAATGACATGATGAAAATGAGTGGAGATATGAATCCCATGGGGATGGAAATGTCTTTGCAGAAAATGGATATGAATGCAGTGATGTATCCTGAACTGAATTCAACGGAAAAACACAAGCATGGGCAGTCTCACGACCATCATCAGTCTCACGACCATCATCAGTCTCACGACCATCATCAGTCAACTTTAAAATATGAGTGCCCCATGCACCCTGAGGTGGTTGCTGAAAAACCGGGCACTTGTGACAAATGCGGAATGCGTTTGGTTGAAAAGAAAACAACCGCACAACACCACGATGAAGCACCTAAAATATTGAATTATAACATGTTGAAAGCGACAAAAAATACTGAATTGCCGGAGGGGGAATGGCGTACGTTAAAATTTGAACTCACCGGAAACATGAACCGATATGTTTGGTCCATTAACAATAAGACTGTGGGAGAGAGTGATAAAATCCGAATCCGTCAGGGAGAAAATTTGCGCATTATTTTATACAACAATACCATGATGCGACATCCCATTCACTTGCACGGTCATGATTTCAGGTTGCTGAATCAATATGGAGCACGATCTCCGATGAAAAACGTGGTGGATATCATGCCCATGGAAACCGATACGCTTGAATTTCGTGCTTCCGAAGAAGGGGATTGGTTTTTTCATTGTCATATTCTCTATCACATGATGGGCGGCATGGGCAGGATTTTTCAAACCGCTGCTATTGATAACCCTGAGATTGAACAAAATAAGCATACCCAAAAAATGCTGTTTATGGACGAACGCCGTTTTTATTTGTCGGCAAGTAATGATTTTGCCTATAATGGAAGTGTAGGCTTTTTAAATTTAGACCAAACCCGTTGGGCTTTTAAAAGCGAGTGGAAGTTGGGATATAATGATGAAGACGGCTATGAAGTTGAAACAAAGTTTGGTCGCTATTTTGGGCCTAAACAATGGCTCTATGCCTACGCCGGATTTGATTGGAAGTATCAAAAAGGTTCTGCCGGATACGAGAGTTGGTTGGGGCAAAGCTTTGATAAAGACAACCGACCGGTGGCGCGTGTCGGGATTCAATATATGTTGCCATGGCTTATCGTAGCCGATGCCGGAATTGACCACACCGGGCATGTACTGGTAGAGTTGAGTCGAGATGATATTCCGCTTTCTCCCAGGTTGCGCGGTTCTTTTATGGTTAATACCGATAAAGAATACAGATTTGGCTTGCGGTATTTGGTGTTTAAAAATTTTGCACTCTCCGCCAATTACGACAACCACCTGGGATGGGGAGCCGGCATTAGGGTGAGTTATTGATAGGGGACGCCTTCTTTGTCGACATTTTTTATACCGATAATTGGTATTAATTGTCGATAAGAAGGCGTTTGCTATTTTTCAAACTTACTTTGACAATGTTTTCGAGGCTTGGTCTCAGGTTTAATGCCATTTTATTATTGTACTTTTGTCCGTATTGTTTGGGGAAGTGAAAGGAATCCTGTAATTTATAGGAATTCGCCGGATTGAAAAATGGAGGGCGCTGAACCAAAGCAGTATCCGATATAAAAAGATTATAAAATGGCTGATTTTAAAAAAATAACGGAGGCCTCTTCTCGCTATAACGATTTGGAAACCTTGTCGGTTGACGAGTTGTTAAAGCACATTAATCACGAAGACCAATCAGTGGCTTATGCCGTTGAAAAATGTCTTCCCCAAATCGGTGCCCTAACTCATGCTGTAGTGGACAGATTGAAAAATGGCGGACGTCTTTTTTATTTGGGAGCCGGCACCAGTGGAAGATTAGGAATCTTAGATGCCAGTGAATGTCCTCCTACTTTTGGGGTGTCTCCGGATCTGGTAATCGGACTGATTGCCGGAGGAGATGACGCCATTCGCATAGCGGTGGAAAATGCGGAAGACGATCCGCGCCAAGCCTGGAAAGACTTAAAAGCCTATCGGATTTCGTCAAAGGATATAGTGGTGGGCATTGCTGCTTCCGGAACCACGCCTTATGTGGTAGGCGGCTTGAGCGATTGTCAGTCGAATGGAATTTCCACCGGAGGCATCACTTGCAATCCCGGAAGTCCCTTGGCTCGAGCCTCCAACTTCCCAGTCGAAGTGGTGGTGGGGCCTGAATTTGTAACCGGAAGTTCCCGAATGAAAGCCGGAACTGCCCAAAAGATGGTGCTCAACATGATTTCAACCACCACAATGATTCGTTTGGGAAAGGTAAAGGGCAATAAAATGATCGATATGCAGCTGAGTAACGCCAAATTGGTCGAACGCGGGACCCAACTGATTCGGGAAGCAACGGGTTTGCCCGCTGAAGAAGCAATGCGATATTTAAAGCAATACGGCAGCGTCCGAAAGGCTTTGGAGCACCTAAAAGCAGATTGATACCATGCAAAAAACTTATAAAGTTCAATCGGTTGCCTATCGGTTTTTTTTAAAAGAATTACAATTCATGAGTAAGCTGCATTGCTCAGCAAAAGAATTTACTTGGACTTAAAAATATTTCAAAGGGGATATGGCACAACACACCAATAAAAGGAAATTAAAAAAAGGACTCAAATACCTTGCGGGCTCCTTGCCTTTGGCTTTTCTGGGGCCATCGGTTGTTTATAGCGCCTTTGGCAATCAGGACAAATTTTTGTACATCCCGGTTTTGATCATAGGCTTTTTAATCATTATCGCAGCAGCATACTGCATGTTTAAAGGAATTCGTACGATTGTAGCCGCAGTGTTTGACGGGTAATGGACTTTAAATGTAGACACAAATGTTGGACTAATTAATACTTCATTTTGGTATAATCCTCCTTCTTAAGACTCAATGAATACAGTGATTTATCTTAGCTCGTGTCCAATTTTCGGGAGGCGGACTAAATCTATTGGAAAATACTTGTATTTATGTTTATTTTTGGGCTTTTCACAACCTTTTGATATGGCTGATAAACTTCAATTTAATCCCAAAGCACTGCGAAAATTACAATCCCCTTTTACTCTTTTAAAAAGGAAAGAACTCGACGGGAAATACCTTATTAAATTTGTGAAATGCAACCGGGAGAAATTACAAGAAAGTTTTGGCAGACAGTTCCCCGAGGCATATTTTAAGCTTCTGGATCAGCTCGCTGAAGGCCAATTGACCCAACAGACCAACAAAATCAAATCAAACTATAAAAAGCTGCGACTAACCAAAGACGAAAAAGAATATATCGACAAATACCTGGGCGCTTATTATTATAAATCCTTTCTAAAGTTGCGCCCGATTTTGCAAGAAATTCCCATCTGTCATAAAGTGTTGACGGCAGATCGGCGGTATAAAAATTTTCCTTGCACCTTTCACGCCACATTTCCCCGGCTCTCTTTTAAATTGATACGTACCGGAAAGGCTTTGTCTTTAGAGACTTACTACCAAATTAAAGATCGTGAGCCGGTGAAGAGTAACCGATTAAAACGCTTCCGTTTTCTCGTTCAAGATCAGCATGATTTTTATTGCCTTAAAAAAACAGACTGGCAGCTTTTGGAAGATTTGTACTGGGTAGATGATTTTTCTGACCAGGAGTTTAGGGAGAAATATCAACAGCGACTCAAAAAATATCCCTTAGATACTTCTGAAGCTTTTGAAGAAGAGGTTCGTGAAATTGAGCCGGATACACTTATTCAGGTGTCTGAACTCAATGGAAATCTTTTGCTTTTCATTCCGCAATGGTCATATGACGGCGTCGTTGTTGAGGGAGATAAGACTGAATTTGAAATTTATGAAGATGGCAAGAGAGTTGTTTATAAACGAAATAAAGCGGCGGAAAATAAAACCCGTCAATTTTTAGAAAACGCCCATCCCAGTTTTAAAGGAAAAAACAGCTTTTTCCTCACTTTTGAGGAGGCTTCTAAAAAGGATTGGTTTTTTAATTTTTATCACCATCAGCTGAAAGACAATTTTGAAGTAGTCGGTATGGATATGTTGAGCTATTTCCGCTATTCCGATTACCAAATTGAAACCACTTTTCAAATTGTCAAAACCTTGGGGAATAAGGTAGAAGCCCGATTTGAAACCTATTTTGGGAAAGAAAAAGTGCCTGTCAAAGTCTTACAAAAAGCCCTTAACGAAGGCAAAAAATTTGTGCTCCTCAAAGATAATTCCCTGGGCGTGTTGACCGAGGAATGGATTGCTGCTTATGCTTTTATGCTGCAAGATGCCAAGGCCGAAGGAGACAAAATCAGCTTTGCCAAATGGGTATTGCTCACTGCTGAAAAATCTGCCGAACAACAGAAAAATCTTGACATTGTTTTGCCACAAGGCTGGATGGAAAAATGGAAGCAATGGAATCAATCAGAAGCGGTGTTGTATGAAAAGCCAACCGGCATAAAAGCCCAATTGCGGAACTACCAACAAAAAGGCTATGAGTGGATGAATTTGATGGCTGAGGTTAATGCGGGTACTTTGTTGGCCGATGATATGGGATTGGGGAAAACCCTGCAAACCATCACGGCAATGGCCTATTGGTTAGCGCAAGAACCCTATTCGAGGTTTTTGGTGATTTGCCCGGCTTCGTTAATTTATAACTGGAAAAATGAATTTAAAAAATTTGCCCCTGAAATAGGAGTTGCCATTTATCACGGCACAAAACGGGACTTTTCTGATTTTTATGAGAGCGCCGACCGGGTATTAATTACCTCTTATGCCTTAATTAGAAATGATTTTGAAGCGCTCGGCAATCGGGTTTGGGACGGGATTGTACTTGATGAAAGCCATAAAATAAAAAATTATCAAGCTCAGCAAACCCGCGCCGTTTTGCGATTGCAGGGCAAACGTCGGATAATTCTCAACGGAACCCCAATTATGAATCAGGTATCCGATTTATATCCACAATTCAAATTCCTTTTGCCACAGCTCTTTTCTTCTCCCAAGCGCTTTCAGGAACGATTTGAAAAGCCGATTAAAAATAAAAAAGGAACTCCTGAAAAAATCATCCTGAAAAAGCTGACCGATCCTTTTATTTTGCGCAGGACCAAAGAAACCGCTGCCCCCGATTTGCCACAAAAAACCGAGTCGATTATGTGGTGCGACATGGATACCGAGCAGCGCCAAGCTTATGAGCGCATCAAAAGCCAGGTTAAGGAAAACGTATTTGTCAACATAAAAAACAAAGGGCTAAACAAGGCAAAATTGGGCGTTCTTCAAGGAATCACCAAATTGCGGCAGGTCTGTAGTTCGCCACGCCTTTTGGGGGAAGAAGATGATTTTAAAGCCATGCCTTCGGTTAAAATAAACAGCTTGATTGATGAGCTTACTTCCAATCTTAAAAATCAAAAAGTGGTGGTCTTTTCTCAATTTTTAGGCACCATGGACCTGTTGGCACGCGAGTTTGAAAAACAGGAGATTGAATACCGCAGTTTTAGAGGGAGTACGCCTGCTGATAAACGTATAGAACGGGTGGAGGAATTTCAAGCAGAAGACTCAAATATTCAAGTGTTTTTAGTGAGCTTAATGGCCGGCAATACAGGAATTAACCTTTCGCGTGCCAACTATGTGTTTTTGGTTGAGCCCTGGTGGAATAAAGCCGTACAACAACAAGCTATAGACCGCATACACCGCATAGGGCAACAGCAAAAAGTATTTGCTTATAATATGATTTGCAAGCACAGTATTGAAGAAAAAATAGTGCAATTGCAAGACAAAAAACAAATGCTTTCAGCAGAGGTTATCAGTGATGATTCCGGCTTTGTCAAAAACCTTACCGAGGAGGATATTGCCTTTCTGTTCGAATAAAAAAACGAGGTTTTGCGCCTTTATATGTTGTCTATTTATGCTGTTAGTTGATTAATAATCAGCATGATGATTAATTATGCTATAATGACAATTAATGTAGCTAAAAAGCTTATTCTGCTGCTTTTTAACATTTTAATCGCTTTGAATTCCCCGCTCATTTTCATCGGTTCCAAAGTCCGGCTGTGGTGAGCTGTCCCTTTATGTTGGCAACCTATTAAGTGTTCTTGAAATTAGGGGTAAAAGTAATTTAGCAAGGGAAATGACGGAACCACCAGAGACCCACCCCGTCCGCAAGCGGACGAGACCCTTGGGAAGAAGAGTATGATTCCCTCTTTTTAAGAGGGATACCCGCAGGGCGGGGTGTTCCCTTCCGCCACCAATGGATTGATTTCCATAACAAAATCAGGAAGTGCTGTGTGTTTAGTCTGAATTTCATATTGAAAATACTCCTTAGTGTTTACTTGGCTTCAATTTGCGGTAAGTTTTTCGGGATAATTCCAATTGGAATTCAGGAAAGCAGGCGAGAAGCCTTAAATTTGTCCTTTTTAAAAATTGCTTATGAAAAGAGGCTTAATGGCATTGGCGTTTGGCGGTTTGGCACTGGGGATGGCAGAATTTACCATGATGGGTATTTTGCCTGATATTGCAGAAGATATGCACAAAAAAATCCCCCAAGCGGCCCATTTGATTGCTTTATATGCCGCCGGAGTTGTTGTGGGCGCGCCAACGCTGGTTTTGATTACTCGTAAATATAATCCTAAACAGGTTTTGGGCCTACTGATGCTGGCGTTTTTTATGCTTCACGGCTTCTTTGCCGTCGCCCCCGATTTTACTTCGATGAGCATTGCCCGTTTTCTTGCGGGTTTACCGCATGGCGCATTTTTTGGTGTGGGTACGGTAGTGGCGGCAACAATGGCGCCTAAAGGCAAGCAAGCTCGATATATCTCCATCATGTTTACGGGAATGACTGTGGCCAATCTGTTGGGGGTGCCTTTAGGAACTTATATAGGGCATCACTATTCTTGGCGATATTCTTATGGGCTTATCGCTTTAATCGGATTGATTACGGCGGGTTCCATTTACCTTTGGCTTCCCCATATGGAAGGAGCTGCTTCCGGACAGCCTGTTCGCCGGCAACTGCGATACTTTAAAAGTAAGGAAGCCTGGTATCTCATAGGCTTGGTAGGGATTGGTACCGGCGGACTTTTTGCCTGGTTGAGTTATATTGCTCCGCTGGTCGAAAAAGTTTCCGGATTGCCTGCCAATCGGGTGCCTTTGATTATGACTTTAGTGGGGCTGGGAATGTTTTTTGGTAACTTGCTCGGGGGCAAATTGGCCGACAGCATATCACCGACCAAGGCTTCTATGGTGAGTCTTTCGGGAATGATTATTTGTTTGGTGTTGGTATACTTTGTGTCTCCCATCACTTGGATGGCCTATCCAATGGCTTTTATCACCGGTTTAGTGGCTTTTACCATAGGGCCCTGCATTCAAATCATGCTCATCAAAACGGCCAATGGAGCAGAAAACTTGGCAGCAGCTGTGGGACAAGCCAGTTTTAATTTGGGAAATACCCTTGGCGCTTTTCTCGGCGGAATTCCCATTACCCTTGGTTTTGCTTATAACACCCCGGTCTTGGTAGGAGCCGGATTGGCTTTTATCGGCTTGTTTATCACGCTGGTGTTTTATCAACAGATCGTGTTGAAGAAAAAGAGCGGGGATTGAAAAGCAAATTCATTTCCTATTCCAATACTTGTGTCGTAAAATCGAGTTCGATGATTACTTTATTGGGGTCGGCTCCCAATTGAACGAGTAGGGATTTAATATTTTCCATCATTTTAACGCTGCCGCAGATGTAAAAATATTGAGATAAATCATTGAGATGCTCTTCTAAAAAAGCTTTGTCAACAGGGCCAAAAGGGTAGGAGTCTGATTTTTCTCGGGTGAGGGTATTGATAAAATCCTTCCCCAATAAATTTTCAAATTCCTCTTTTAAAATGATGTCTTTGGCACTTTGGTTTGAGAAAATCAGTTTGTTGCCTTTCAGCTTGCCTTCTTTTTCAAGCTGCCTGAAGTTTGCTATAAAAGGTGTTATACCGGCGCCCCCGGCTATAAAAGTTCCTTTGCCGTGATAAGTGATGTCGCCAAAAGAATCATGAATAATCAACGGGTCGCCCTTTTGTAGTTGATCGAGTTTTGCGGTAACGCCTTTACGGTTTTTATAAATCTTAATGGTAAACTCTAAAAACGGCCATTCGTTTAAGCCGGTAAAAGTAAAAGCCCGTCTTTTGTCCCGCCATTCCGGCTGATCGATGGTGATGTCGGTGGCTTCGCCGGGAATAAATTGATAGCCTTTGGGCTTTGTCGTTCTTATGCGTTTAACATTGTGGGTCAAATATTCGGTTTCCAATATTTTTATAGGGTATTCATCGCGCCAAGTTCCGTTCATAGTAGTGGGTGTTTTGAATTTTAGCAGGAAGATTCGTCTGTTTGAATAACTTCCGTATCAGGTCAATTTGTAGGTGTTTTGGGTACTATACAAATATAGCAAATTCAGGACATCTGGTAGAATTTACATGAAATCCATTTATGAAATAGGCCAAAGATTCGGTATTAAAAATTTCAAAGGTCAAGGCAAAAAACTATTCCTCCCGCTTAGGCGGTACCGGATCATACCCCGATCCGCCCCAGGGATGGCAGCGGGCAATGCGGTGAAGTGTCAAACCCATGCCTTTCCACAAACCGTGTGTTTTTAAAGCCTCGATGGCATAATTTGAACAAGTGGGTTCAAATCGGCAGGATTTAGGGAAATAAGGAGAGATGGCGTATTGATAAATCCGAACCAAAAAGACAAAAGGTGCGATGCTTATTTTCTTCCATTTCATAGAGCGAACTTAAGAGGCTTTTGATTGATAAAAATCCTGATCTTACGCAGGTTTATAGAATGCTGCGCTGAAACACCTGACAATTTTTTATCGCTGATGAATAGGAAAGGGCTTCAATAGGTTAAACATTTCTCAACAAACCTATCGATCGGATGAATGCAGCTGTGCGATTTGCTTGAGGTCACAAGTTGTAGCGCGTACCTTCCTTTCCGTCTTTCAGCTGGATGCCAATTTTTGCCAGTTCGTCACGAATCCTGTCGCTGGTTTCAAAATCTCGATTTTCACGTGCTCTTTTGCGTAAATCGATGAGCAGGTCCACCACCTTTTTCAGTCGGTTGCGATCTTGGTTGTCACCGGTTAAAGCAGTAGAAGGTTCCAATCCCAGCACTTCAAAGACAAAAGCCTTCATGGTTTCTGTCAGCATTTTCAGATCTTCCTCAGTGATTTTCGCCTTGTCGTGGGCAATAGCATTGATGTATTTTACCCCTTCAAAGAGTTTAGCAATCAGAATGGGGCTGTTAAAATCATCATTCATGGCGTCATAACAGGATTGCCGCCATGCTTTTACCTCAAAAGAGGAGCTGTTGCCGGGGGATAATTCGGGAAGCAAAAGCAAGGCTTCCATCAGTTTGTTAAATCCTTTTTCGGCAGCTTGCAGGGCTTCATCAGAGAAATCGAGTACACTGCGATAGTGTGCCTGCATCATAAAGAAACGCGCCACACCGGGTGCATATCCTTTGCTTAGGTTTTTATTGTCTCCACTAAACAGTTCTTCCGGAAGAATATTGTTTCCGGTACTTTTGGCCATTTTCTGACCGTTCAGGGTCAGCAGATTGGCGTGCATCCAATAGTGAACAGGGCTTTTGTCGTGGGCCGCCTGTCCTTGTGCGATTTCACATTCGTGATGAGGGAATTTCAAATCCATTCCGCCGCCGTGAATATCAAATTCTTCTCCGAGGTATTTGGAACTCATCACCGTACACTCCAAGTGCCAACCCGGAAAGCCTACACTCCAGGGAGAGGGCCAACGCATGATGTGCTGGGGTTCTGCTTTTTTCCACAAGGCAAAATCCTGCGGATTTTTTTTGTCGTCTTGCGCGGTAAGCGCACGGGTGTTGGTGACCATATCTTCCAACTTCCGACCGCTTAAAATACCATAATCTTTCTGCTCGTTATACTTGAGAACATCAAAGTAAACAGAGCCATTGGCTTCATAGGCCAAACCGCGATCTAAGATGGTTTTGATGATCTCGATTTGTTCTACGATATGCCCGGTGGCTGTGGGCTCTATACTGGGCGGATGGTTGTTAAACCGGTAGAGAATCTGGTGAAAATCGACCGTGTATTTTTGGACCACCTCCATGGGTTCCAATTTTTCCAAACGGGCCTTTTTGGCAATTCGATCTTCGCCTTCATCGGCATCATTTTCCAGGTGTCCCGCATCAGTGATATTACGTACATAACGCACCTTATAGCCCAAGTGTTTTAAGTAGCGATATACCAAATCAAAAGAGATGAACGTACGGCAGTTTCCCAAGTGTACTTTGTTGTATACCGTAGGACCGCAAACATACATGCCCACATAGTCTTTGGTCAAAGGCGTAAAAACTTCTTTCTCCCCTTTTAGGGAGTTGTAGATTTTAAGGGTTTGGTTTTCGTACTCTTTCATAAGGTTGATCTTTATGATGATTTGAATAGAGACAAACCGAACAGAACGGCAATTTTCAGGGGCAATTCAATAACAAATCACACCGCTAAATTTTGTCTGCTGATCGACTTTGTTATCTATTCATAAGGGGTGTCTAACTGGATATAATCCAAAAACTCACGTTTGATAGCCGGATCCTTAAACCTGCCGCCAAATTCTCCGGTTACGGTGCTGCTGTCAATATCTCGAATGCCGCGACTGTTGACACACAGGTGTTTGGCGTCAATAACGCAGGCCACATCCTGAGTGTGCAGTACCTTTTGCAACTCTCCGACAATCTGAAGCGTCAGGCGCTCTTGCACCTGCGGGCGTTTGGCATAATAATCTACAATACGATTCATCTTTGAAAGCCCCACCACGGTTCCATTGGAGATATAAGCCACATGAGCGCGACCGATAATGGGTAAAAAATGATGCTCACAGGTAGAATATAAAACGATATTTTTCTCCACCAACATTTCACCATATTGGTATTTATTGTCAAAAACGGAGGATTTAGGCTTGTTTTTCGGATCCAAGCCCGAGAAAACTTCATTGATAAACATTTTGGCTACACGTCGGGGAGTTCCTTTCAAACTGTCATCGGTCAAATCGAGCCCGAGGGTTTCCATGATGTGATGCATGTCCTTTTCAATAAGTTTCATCTTTTCTTCTTCCGACTTGTCAAAAGCATCTGCGCGCATAGGGGTCTCCCGACTGCTGCTCAAATGGTCATCGCCTGTTTCATCAATGGTATTCAATAGCTTTTCATCCATCTTCATAAATAATGGTATTTAAAAATGCAAAGATAAGGAATTTGTCACGCTATGTGAACCTTCATTTGAAAAGAATGTTTGTTGTCAGGGTGAGGGATTTACAGACCGGTATTGTTTTTCGTTTCCCCAAATCCTAAGGGGAGTCAAAACAGTCATAATAGCTGTCTTAAAATCCATTTTAGATCCTTTAAGACGGGGGTTAATAAAAATGAATTTTAAATCTTCCATTAAATTTGTGTGAGTACCGAAAAGTTAGGTCCCATTAGGCTTTTTTTGTGCTTTGTGATTGATGATGTCTATAATATTGTTAAATTATTAAAGAGGTCGGTCTCCCTGTCAGGGCGGGAGGTTTTATTATTTTTAATATAATGTATTGATTGTTTGTGGCTTCGCATTAAAATAAGGGATATAGCATAAGAGAACCGGCTGCAGTTACTTTTTATTTTATTGAAATAAATTATTAAAAATATTTTTCAATGTAAATTTGTATACCCCATAATTTGTAGTATATTTGTTGTGCTTATGGATTTAATTAAACATTAACACGGCATAATAGCGTTTCTTTCTATTGAATACTTGAATCCGCCGTAGAAAACAATTTAGATTATGAAAAAAAAATACTTTTGGAGTTTATTGTTTATGGGATTCCTTTTGGGGATACCGAGCGCAATGGCACAGTATTGTGTGCCGAGCTATAGTTCAGGTTGTTATTTGGGGGATTATATCGATGATTTTATCATTACGGATAATTCGAATAATACAATATTGAGTCATTTGGGAACGGGTTGTTCTACTAATGATTATGGGGACTATACCGGGAATACGGCCTTGCAATTTCAATTGGACAAAAATACAACCTACAATTTTGAAGCTTCATTTGGCACTTCGTCCGATTACTTAGCCATATGGATTGATTTGAATAATGACGGAGATTTTTCCGATTCCGGAGAAATGCTCTTTCAATCAACCAGTGGAGGGAGTTCTTCGACTCCGCTTACCAGTTCATTCACGGTTCCTAATATAGCCGGGATAATTACGACCCGAATGCGTGTGATGGTAGAATGGTTTGGCGCCCCTACAGATCCGTGTAGCCCGGGTTCAAGTTATGGCGAAGTGCATGATTATCAGGTAACTTTGGTGGGAGAGAATCCGAATTGTTTCAGTCCTAAAAACTTAGCCTTAATATCTGCCAGCCCTGCCAATGGAGCTGAGTTTAGTTGGGATTCCGTTTCTGCAGCGACAAATGGTTACAGATGGTTGGTGATGAATTCGGGAGATGATCCCAATACGGGAACGCCGGTTCAGTCCGATACCGTGCCTTCCGGAACAACTTCGGTTACGGTGACTTCACTGGCTACAAATACGTATTATGATTTTTATGTGCGCAGCGAGTGTTCTGCGACTGAACAGTCGATTTGGCGTTCTGTATCTTTTGTAATTACCAAGAAAGGAGCGGTTTGCAGTAATCCTTTTGAGGTGGACAGCCTGCCTTATACCGATGTCCAAAATACAGGGGATTTTATAGACAATATATCCGGTGTGCCCGGAACAGGTTGCGGAACTACCGAAGCCTATCTCGACGGGAACGATGTGATTTATAAATACACGGCTGACAAAGATTATGTGATAACGGTCACCTTAGACAGCTTGTCAGATCCGTATGTTGGCGCATTTGTTTATGAAGCCTGTGACAGCATAGGAATTGCTTGCCCGACCAGTGGGATTGCTGCTGGAAATATTATGGACTCACAAAGCTTTGAATTTTTGGCCGAGCAAGGGCATGATTACTATATAGTGATTTCTTCAGCAGCGATGACCGATAGTTTGAGCTATCATTTATCGATTGACGGATATGACTGTAGCGAAGTGCCGGCTCCGACAGGCTATGCATATCCTTATTTTTTACAAGGCGACTCTTTGGAAATGCTCGCTATTGAAGGCTCCAAATTTAACGAAGATTTTAAATGGTATAGCGATTCTTTGTTGACAAGTCCACTTCCGGATGGTACAATTGTGCAGGACTCTACGGTTTATTATGTTACCCAAACCGTTATGGGTTGTGAAAGTGCACCATTAAAGGTCACTCCCCAATTGTTTAAATGTTCGGCTTTAGATCCGGTAGTGGTCAATGATACGGTACAAATTTGTATTCCCGGAGGATTGGTAACTTTACAGGCAGAAACCAGTCCGGCCGGAAATGGACTGCGTTGGTACACCTCACAAACAGGCGGAGAGGCGGTAAGCGATGAGAAAAATTATGACGCCGGTTTTATCAGCCAGACGACCACCTTTTGGGTGTCTGAAGCCCGTGTTATTTATGATAATGCTACCGGACAAGCCAAGCTGACCCATACCGGAACGGCAAATACTTCTCTATCCGATTATGGATTGGCCTTTGATGCTGATGAAGCCTTTACCATTAAAGATGTAGAAGTGTATTCTGCAGGTTCAGGTGGAGATATTACCGTTCAATTACAGGACGATAATGGGGGTATGATTGCACAAAAATCATTTACCATTCCTTCAGGCTCTTCCTCCTCACCGGTAGCAGTAACTTTACCCTTAGATTTTGAAGTGCCTGGTCCCGGATCTTATTACCTGGTAAAAACCTCTTCAGGCGTCGATATGATTAGGGATTATTCAAGTGGCAACAACTTTCCCTATGCCATTGGTAGCTATGGAGAAGTAACCTCTGGGGTAAGTAGTTTTGGGACAAGTACTTCCTACTACTGGTTTTACAATTGGACGGTAAGCAATGATAGTATTATCTGCGAATCGCCCCGAGAAAAGGTTGTTGTTGAGGTGAGCAGTGATATTCCGAAGGCACCGGAAGTAGAATCGCCTTATATCTTTTGTGGATCACAACAGGAATACACGCTTGCTGACATTCAGGTTTCCGGAGTCGATCTGCACTGGTACGATCAGTACGGTACAGAGCTCGGTTTGGGTACCAAGCTTGTTGATGGAGAGACTTATTTTGTATTAGACAAAGGGAGCGGAGCTTGTGTAAGTGATATAGCTCGAGTGGAAGTCATTATTCGAGAGGTGTCGGCACTTCCCCAAGGCGATACAATACAGATGTTTCAAACCGGTCAAATGCTGTACCATCTCGATGTGAATGGAGATAATTTGAAATGGTATGCCGATGCTCAAAGACAGCAGCCGCTACCTATAACGACACCTTTGGTAGACAGCACGACCTATTATGTTACCCAACAAGAGGCCGGAGCCTGTGAAAGTGATGCTTTGGGAATATTGGTAATGAAAGGTTTAGGAGTTGATGAAGTAAACCTGGCCCAACTTCAGCTGTATCCTAATCCGGTAGAGTCGGTCTTGCAAGTGTCTTGCGGACTGGAGATTACAGCGGTACAGCTGTATGATTTATCAGGCCGTCAATTGCAAGTGCAGCTTTTAAACCGAATGGACTCGGGACTGAAACTGGAATTGGATTTCTCCGGCTATGCGGCGGGGACGTATTTCTTACGAATTGTAACCGACCGAGGAGCCAAAACCTTACAAGTGATTAAGAAATAATCAAACATCGCTTTTAAAAATTAAGCCTAAGATCTTTTTAACCGTTTTTCTGTTGTCTTACAGGCCGCAGAGGGGGTAAAAAGGTCTTAGGTTTTTTATGTTTTTTGAGGCTGTGTCAAACATAGTGGGTGATTGTGTTTAATGCCGCAATGATAATTAATATAGGCCCGTTTCAGCTTTTAGTTTCGCTGCTCTATTTAGTCATTCCTTAAAAACCAAATAATTAATCACAAATTATTATAAACAGGGGTATAATGTTGGTAAGTAGGGGTTCTACAATAGCTTAAATTGCAAGGATAATGTTATCTTGTACTCAAGACCTTGCAAAATATGTTAGGAAAATCACCTAAAAAAACAAGCCGATTTGTTCCGACCGATGCTTACCGATTTTATTAATTCAAAACATGAATTAGTTCTTTTGGCTAAGAAGATTGATTGGAAATACTT
>CAZPGY010000020.1:0-38556 GCA_964586655.1 uncultured Flavobacteriaceae bacterium | reverse complement strand
AAAACCTTTGAAAAAGTGTAATAATAATGGTCAACGTATTTCAGGACAAGACAGATCAAAGTTTGATAACTGTTCTACACACTGATTTGAAAGATACAAAAGTGGGACAGGCTCCGCAAACCACTGCGGGAATGGGAGTGAGCTATGACATTCTTCCCAATAAATTACACGCTTATCTCAGCTGGAATTATTACACCGACTTTTATGGTTTTGTCGATGTGGAAGATGCCGCTTTGGCAACCCTGGAAGGGGAGGTGTATCAGCCGGACGAATTGAACAGCTATTCACTATTTGATTTGGGAGCTTATTACAAATTTGAAATAGAGGGAAGCCGTTTCCAATTTGCAGCCAATATTTATAACGTGCTTAACCATTCTTATATCAGCCAAAAGGATAATTATGGCTATTATTTTGGATTGGGTCGCACCTATAATGTGTCATTGAAATATATGTTTTAAGATTCACGAGAATCAGAATAACAGAAAAGGCTGCTCCGTTTGGGCAGCCTTTTTCATGATGTGCTGTGCATGGCGTTTAATACGGAAGTGACATTCAAAATAGACGAATATTTCTGTCCAAATCATAGATCTCTGCGCTGAAAATACTCCCCGTAGCTAAGACTATACCTGCGCTTTTTGCTTTAGCTTTTTAAAAAAATTATACTATAAATTTTCAGGTGAATTTATGACCTTTTTGAGGTGAAATATGATAGAAAAGTGGGGTTTAGTAGATGAGAATTCAACGAAAGTTGTCAAATGAAGGGGAGGAAGCAGAAGGTCTTTGAAGTGTCAAAGTCCCCCCAAAGAGTAGAACGACATCTGAGGATTATGTGGGAAGGGGCAGTTATGTGCATGACAGAAGGACCGAGTCTATTGCGACCTGAGGAATCGCCGTGTACCGAACGGTAGCCATGAGAAACTTCACTGCTCAATAGAACTGGTAAGAGGACAGATAGGGAAATAGTTGTTCCCTATCTTCTTCCTACTCAATTGGATCCGAAAATCAGGAATTCTGTTGTGGTCTGATTGTCAATATTACCATACATCTCCCGGAAGCAATACGGTGTCAATGTTGTAGAGCACCATATTTTGGTTCTTAAAATCGGCTTGAGACAATTGAATCATTTCCCGTTGAGGAGTGACAAAAATAACATTCCCTTCTTTAATAAAGAACAGTACGTTTAATTCGTGATAAGTCTTAGTCATCATTTTGCCACCGTGCTGTAGGACTTCTTCTTTAAGTTCGTTGTAAGGCAAGGTTCCTTTGAGGGTGTGAATTGACAATAATTTTTTGACCATATCAATGTTTTCAGGATTCATCAGTTGGTCAAGTTTCTCTTTCTCTAAAGCTTTAAACGCAGCATCTGTAGGAGCAAAAAAGGTTAAAGGAGTTTTGCCTTGAAAGTAATTATCAAGATTGGAAGATTTAATGATTTTGGTTAGAATAGTATGGTTTCCGGATTGCTTTAAAAAACCGAATACTTCGGAGTTCGTTTGTGCATTTGCAGAAAACCCAACAAACAGCACAGCAATTAGTAGTGATTTTAAGTAGTTCATGATAAAATGTTTTAGATGCTTATGAATAATTATATGGTATGCAATTTAAGGTTTTTTTTTAGAATGCCCATAGAAAACTGAAATGTTAAATCCTCATTCCAAAATAGGGTTATCATAATTATTAATTAATTTAGTGAAATATAAAAGGATAACAAATCAGAACGTCGAACGGTTTTATAGTTCTGCTTTTATTGAGATTGTCAGTTTTAAAGAAGGTTTCACTTAGCCTCGATGTATAGCAGAGTTGCCGTAATGATCGGTCATTGAAAATCCCGTTTTTTTTTATACGATGAAAGCGCGTTTTGACGTTCATCAAAAAAAGGAATATGAAGCCAACGAATATAAAAGAACGATTGCAACATCAACGCGATAAATTCATATCAGGCGATGAGCTTCTTCAGGATATTAAGACAATTTTAGCTGAAGATGAAAAGCAAGAGTCGGCCATACGCAAAGCAATAACGCATGGTTTTGTAAAAGACGATCAGCTTTCCAATGATTTTAATCTCGATTTGTTGGAAGCCGATAATATTTATCACCTCGACCAGCTCAAACGCATTTGTACGGTTTATCGATTGCGATTTTTGGAAAGTCATTATTTTAAAGAAGACCTGCCTTATGAAGCCGTGCGGAAGATAAAACACCTGCAGAAAGAACATCAAACTACTTTAAAAGGCTTTAGGATTATGGCTCCAGCCAAATCTTTTCGTTTAAAAAATGCAGATGATCCTTTGCTTTTTGCCCCCATTGGAAATGGATATTACTACCTGATTCATAAGTGGGGCAATGACCTGCACCCTTTGCGCAAGTGGATAATGTGGCCCATGCGCAATTTGGATTGTATGATTGCTTTTCTCTTCTTGCTGAGTCTGGTGCTCACCGTTATTTTTCCCAAAGATGTGTTTAGTACCGATTTGAGTGGCCCTCAGTTTTTTATAATCGTATTTTTTATGTTTAAGTGGGTAGGCGCCATCGCTATTTATTACCTGTTTAAAAAAGGGAAAAACTTTAGTCCTGCAGTTTGGCAGAGCCATTATTTTAATGTGCGCTAATTCTACTTTGACAGATTAAAAATCTGATAAGCCTCTGTTTTTCGGGGCTTTTTACCCCGACCCCTAAAGGGAGAATCCCCGAAAAACACCCTTGGTTCCCTTTACCGCGTCCGCCGCAGGAGGAGGGTCAGGGGAAAACAAGGGGGTTTAGCTCTTAGATGAAACAAAATTTCATGAACCAACTTATGCTGTTGTTCAATCAGATAAATGTGTCAAAGTAGAACTAATTTCTTGTAAGAAGAGAATCAATTCTTATTGGCCTCCGAGGACTTAGGATCTCCGGAGGTTTTTTTTATCGGGAGCCCACCGTATTTACCCATGGTGATGAAACTCGTATAGGGGTTAGTTTTCATTCTTATACCAATTATATTTATTAACTATCCTAAAGATTTATAGGATAAATTTTAAAGGTCAAGGCAAAAAGCCTGCCTCGTCGGCAGACATAGGTACCGGCATAGCTATGACGAGCATTGAGCCTGTCGAAATGAAGAGATTTGAAATTCAAACATAAATATTGGGCTCCTATTTTGTATGTATAATTGGTATTGTAAGGATGAAGCGAGAAGATTTTGTATGAGAGAATGCTTAAAGGAACATCAAAAAAAGAAGGGCGAAAAACAAAGTTAAATTTATTAAATATTTTAAATGGTTCATCGAAATTAAGTTATATTAGTAAAAAAATTAGACACGATGGCCGCAAAAGAAGCACAATACGTTACCGTTTATACAGGATCTGATGTAAATGTTCAACACCTGCAAAACTTGTTTGAAGACAAAGGGATTGATTCCTTTGTCAAGAATAACTTTGAATCGGGTTTACGCTCCGGTTTTGGTGGCGGTTTGCCCGGGCAAGTACAGCTCAAAGTCCTTGAAGATTATTATGAACAAGCTAAAAAAATTGTAGAAGATACCTTTCCGGCAGAAGACGAAGAGGAATAAGCAGTACCCAAACAAGCGAATTCGTCCTTTTTCACAAGACCGACAACGCACTATGTTTTTAAATGAATTCATAGATTTTTTCGATCGTAAATTCTATCTTTACCCGAAAAATTTATGACCATTACCCAGCTTCGTTATGTACTTGCTGCTGCAGAACATCAAAATTTCACCAAAGCGGCTAAAAGCGTTTCGGTTACGCAGCCCACGCTGAGTATGCAGATTCATAAGCTCGAAGAAGAGCTTTCGGCACAAATTTTTGATCGTCAAAAAAAACCGATCGAATTGACCGAAGTGGGGCGACGAATAGTAAAACAGGCTCGAAATATTGTCAACGAGAGCGAGCGTATTCACGATATTGTCGATCAGCAGAAAGGTTTTATCGGTGGCGAGTTTAGGCTGGGAATTATTCCCACCATTATGCCCACGCTTTTGCCCATGTTTTTGCGGAGTTTGATCCAAAGATACCCGCGACTCAATTTGGAAATAGAGGAGTTGACTACGGAAAACCTTATTGAAAAATTGAAAGAGGGACACCTCGATGCCGGGATTGCTGCCACCCCTTTGGGCAATGACGATTTGGTGGAACGAGTTCTTTATTATGAACCTTTTGTGGGGTATATCCCCGAGCATCACCCGCTGGCTAATACCCATAAAATCACCCCGGAAGCGCTTGATGTCAATGACATACTCTTGCTGGAAGACGGGCATTGCTTTAAAGACAGTGTTTTAAATTTATGCAAAGCCGATAAGGCAAAAGACGACAAAAATTTTCACCTGTACAGCGGAAGTTTTGAAACCCTAATTCGCCTTTGCAATGAAGGCTTGGGGATGACACTTTTGCCCTTTCTCAACACCCTCAGCCTGAGAGAAAGAGACCATTCCCGGGTGTTTGAATTTGAAAAACCGGCTCCTGCTCGGGAGGTGAGTTTGATTTATAGTAAAAACGAACTTAAAATCCATATTATCTCTGCCTTACAAGAGCTGATTTCCGGAATTATTAAAGGCGCTATTGCCTTTCAAGATGTGAATATTATCAGCCCTTTGCCCCAAAGACGATAGGCTTTGTTTGGAAATGATTTTTAGATATGGCAGATTGCGAATAAGAAATGAAGATTGCCTATTTTCGCTTAATACTTTGTTGTTTATGATTTACACGAAAAACCTGAATAAATTCTATGACGAGCTGCACGTTCTCAAGGATATTAATTTACAAATTGCTGAAAAGGAAATTGTTTCTATTGTAGGCCCCTCGGGAGCCGGAAAGACTACCTTGTTGCAAATCTTAGGGACTTTAGATTTTCCATCGACCAGGCACAAGGGCGTTTTGCGATTAAAAGATACGGAGGTCTATGGGTTGTCTAAAAGGGCTTTGGCTAAGTTTCGCAACGAACACATTGGTTTTATCTTCCAGTTTCACCAACTGCTGCCCGAATTTACCGCACTTGAAAATGTATGTCTACCGGCATTTATTCATAAAACCCCACGTAAAAAAGCCGAAAAAAAGGCAGAAGAACTCCTTAATTTCTTAGGACTTTCAGATCGTAAAAATCATAAACCCAATGCATTGAGTGGGGGAGAACAACAGCGGGTGGCCGTGGCACGGGCGCTGGTTAATGATCCGGAAATTATCTTGGCCGATGAGCCTTCAGGAAACCTCGATACCGAGTCGGCTGAAAATTTGCACAACCTGTTCTTTAAGCTGCGAGACGAATTTGGCCACACCTTTGTTATTGTGACCCACAACACCGATTTGGCCGATATGACCGACCGAAAACTGACGATGACCGACGGAAAAATACAATAGTAAGAAGCGCAATGGCAAAAATCAAAACCGTAAACCAAGCACCGGGAAAAATGGTTTATGTGGGTAAGCGAGAAAACGAGCCCACAAGCTTTGATATTACCTCCTATGATAAAACCGAAAGAAAATACATCCGTACCGACAGCCTCGAGGAGGTGCTGCAGTATCCGTTGCAAAACAAAATTTCCTGGATCAATGTCAAAGGATTGAACGATGTCAAGACCATTGGGGAAATTGGGAAGCATTTTAAACTGCACCCTCTTTTGCTCGAAGACTTGGTCAATACCCGACAACGCCCAAAATTTGATGAATATGGCAGCTATCTTTTTGTAGTGTTAAAAATGTTTTATGCATACAATGATCACTATGTCGAAGAACACTTTAGTATGGTGTTGGGAGAAAATTACTTGTTGACTTTTCAAGAGTCTGAAAACGATGTATTTGACAGTGTGCGAAAACGGATTAAAAATGAGTTGAGTCTGGTGCGAAATTCGGGTGCCGATTATTTGATGTATACCTTGATGGACGCTATTATGGACAACTGTTTTTGGGTCATAGAAGATGTAGGCGAGCGGGTGGAGGAGTTGGAAGACAATATTTTTTTGGAAGAGGCCGAGGAAGAGATTGTTCAAAATATCCAAAATCTAAAAAAGGAGGTGATGAGTTTGCGCCGAAGCATTTATCCTTTGCGTGAAATTACGGGACGCTTGGAAAAAAGCGAACACCACTTAATTGTCAAAAAGACCCATAACTATTTACGCGATTTAAACGATCACAGTATTCAAGTTTCGGAAAGTATTGAAATTTACCGCGAGATGATTTGGGGACTGATGGATACCTATATGTCTACCATCAGTAATAAAATGAATGAAGTGATGAAGGTCTTGACCATCATGGCCAGTATTTTTATTCCGTTGACTTTTATCGCAGGGGTTTACGGAATGAATTTTGACAACATGCCCGAATTGCATTTAAAATATGGCTACTTCTATGTTTGGGGAGTAATGGTTGTCATCATCATCCTACTGATTTGGTATTTTAAACGCAAAAAATGGTTGTGAGGATAAGTTTCGCTACAAGCTGTAAACTTTTCAGCACCTCAAGTTCTTGATTTTAGGTTAACGACCTGTGGATGCACTTGAAATTTGATACTATTTCTTTTTATTGACTAATTCCAGTTTTTCCAAAGCCGTTTCTGTGGTAAACATCCCATAATTAACTACCGCTTTGCCTTTTTCGATGCGGTTAATGGTGCCGATGGCTCGACTGCCTTCAATACGAACCTCATCGTGAAGCGCCAGAGCGGCGATGCGTTTCTCTTCTGCTTTCTTGGCCTTTTTGTGCGCTTGCTTTTTTTCGGCTTTCCGCTTTTTGCGAATAGGTTTTATTTTTTGAAGCGCTTCTTGTTTGGCTTTTTTGAGTCGTTGTTGCTCCTGTTTAATTTTCTTTTTGTTTTCTCCCTCTCGCTTAGAATTTTCAACGGCCACTATTTTTAAAAAATCGGCAATCAGTTGTTTTTTATTGGCGTTGTGAAAATACCTTTGGTTGAGCTGATCCAATTTCTGTCCCAGGTGAATCAAGCGCTGATTGTGATCAAAAAGAGCTTGAAAGCTTTCCAATTTTTCTTGAATGCGTTTATTTTTTTTATCGAGTTGGGTTTTGTTTTTTGCAGTTTCTAATTGGGTGTCTTCCAGCTGCTGACGGGTTTTATTCAACTTAGAACGTTCCTGTTGTAGCTTGGCGATACTGCGGTCAAACCTAATTTTGCCGCGAGCCACCTTCTTTTTCGCTCGGTTGATCAGGTGATAGCGAATTCCGTTTTTCTGGGCTACTTCAAAAGTAAATGAACTTCCCGCTTCTCCTAATTGTAGCTTAAATTCAGGCCTTAAACTCTTGCTGTCAAACCGCATATTGGCATTGCTGATGCCCGCAGTTTCATTGGCCATTTTCTTCAGGTTGGCATAATGCGTAGTAATGATGCCATAGGCTTTTTTTTCATGAAAAACCTCCAAAAAGGTTTCGGCTAACGCACCGCCGAGCTCGGGATCGCTACCGGTACCAAATTCATCAATTAGGAAAAGGGTGTTTCGGTCACATTTTTTTAAAAAATACCGCATGTTTTTAAGTCGGTATGAATAAGTACTCAAGTGATTTTCAATACTTTGATGATCGCCGATATCGCTGAGGACCGTTTTAAAAAAACACATCCGACTGTAGGGATGAACCGGCACCGGCATACCGCTTTGCAACATGATTTGTAGGAGTCCGACAGTTTTTAAAGTGATACTCTTTCCACCGGCATTTGGCCCGGAGATTACAATGATGCGATTGTCAGGTTGAAGTTGAAGGTCTTGTGGATAAGTAGGTTTACCGGCTTGCTGATTGGTCAAATAAAGCAGGGGATGATAGGCTTCCTTTAAATGTAATTCTCGCTTTTTGGTGATCTTGGGCAGCACCCCTTGCATGGTTTTTCCAAATTTCACCTTCGCCGAAATAAGATCCAGCTGCGAAAGCAAGTCTTGATAATCGATCAACAATTCTCGGAAAGGACGAATGCTTTCGGTCAGCTCGCTGAGAATACGTTTCACTTCCTCTTTTTCGTCATACTCCAAATTATTGAGTTCACGGGCATATTTCAATGTGTTTTCAGGTTGAATAAAAACAATGCTTCCCGTCTTTGACCGCCCCAAGACGGCACCATTTACCTTTTTTCTATATGAGGCAGAAACCGCCAGCACGCGTTTGTTGTCAATTACCGATTCTCTGATGTCGTCAAGATACCCCAACCCCTGATAACGACTCATATCTGCTGAAAAACTCGAATTAATTTGTTGCCGAACTGAGTGAATGGATTGTCTGATTTTGTGAAGCAGAGGAGAGGCCTCGTTTTTCACCTGGCCAAATCGATCAATCACGGCTTTAATGTGTTGAATCAAAACTTCGGTATAATCAACCTGAGCTGTAGTTTGATAAAGATGCGGATAAATCGTTTGATGTTTCTTAAAGAAACGAAGCTGAGCATTGGCCGTTTCAGAAAGGGAGGTGATCTTTTGAAACCCCCGAAGCTCCAAAATGCTGTTTTCGATTTTTAACAAGTGAATTTCCTGATCTACTCCTTCAAAGCCATGACCGGGAATACGCTCATCTTCATAAAATGACTGCTGATATTCGCGGGTTTGCTGCAGTGCAAAAAAAGTGGCATCTCCGGTTTTAAATGGTTTGATTTTTAAAGCCTTGTCTCGCCCCGGAGTGGTGATGCAAAATGCACTCAATCGCTCCCTGATTTCGGGGAACTGCAAATCGCTCAAAGTCTTTTCAGAAATATTAATCATGTAAACACAGTCGGTTTTTGCAAAAATACATAAAATTTATGCACTGAAATTCTATAGCAAAAACCATTGAAAAACCGATGGTGTTGAGATGATCGTGCAAACTAAGAAACGGCATTTGATTGATTGTTGTATTTCCAGATTTTGCTTTCCCTTTGGCAGCGTAGTTTTCGGGAGTTTGATATATTTGTGTTTTGTGCATAAAGTCCAAACCCCTTGATTAATGAAGGAGAGCATAGCATCTGATTGGAAAAACATTTTACAAGAAGAATTTAATAAAGCGTATTTTATACAGCTGACAGATTTTGTTACCTCAGAATACCGGAATCAGTCTTGTTTTCCTCGGCGAAAAGATATTTTTGCTGCTTTTGATCATTGTAGTTTTAATGATTTAAAAGTGGTGATCATAGGGCAAGATCCGTATCATGGTGAGCATCAGGCTAACGGGCTTTGTTTTTCGGTACAAGATCACGTGGCCATGCCGCCTTCGCTGATTAATATTTTTAAAGAAATTCGGTCTGATTTGAATAAACCTTTTCCGCAAACGGGCAATTTAATCGCCTGGGCCAAACAGGGCGTATTGTTGCTCAATGCAGTGTTAACCGTGCGAGCGCATCAGGCCGGAAGCCATAAAAACAAAGGCTGGGAGCGTTTTACCGATGCGATTATCACCAAAATATCCGAAGAAAAAGAAAATATCGTTTTCCTGCTTTGGGGTGGTTTTGCCCAAAAGAAAGGCGCAAAAATAGATGCCCAAAAACATCTTGTTTTAAAATCCGGACATCCTTCGCCATTGAGCGCTAATAGAGGATATTGGTTTGGGAATAAGCATTTTAGTAAGGCTAATGCTTATTTAAAAGAGCAAGGAAAAACACCGATTGACTGGTAAAGGCAATTGAATTGACCTTCGACGGTTGGAACTGCTGTATAATAATGCCGCCTTATCCATTCTAAAAAGCCAAAAAAACCTTTATCTTTGGCACATCAAGATATAAAAACAACAAAAAATATGGCAAATGCGTTGAAAGTACCAACAATGCAGGAATATGCAGCTGAGGGAAAAATGCCCGAGGTTTTGTTTTGGGTTGGTTGCTCATGTAGTTTTGATGACCGTGCTAAAAAGATTACCAAAGCATTCGCAAAGCTGCTGCATAAAGCAAAAGTAGATTTTGCAGTGTTGGGAAGTGAAGAAAGCTGCACCGGGGATCCGGCAAAACGCGCCGGAAACGAGTTCCTGTTTCAGATGCAAGCTAAAATGAATATAGAAGTACTCGACGGTTACGGCATAAAAAAAATCGTAACCGCTTGCCCACACTGTTACAATACCATCAAAAACGAATATCCCGAATTGGGCGGCCATTATAAAGTCGTGCACCATACGGTATTCTTAAAAACCTTATTGGAAGAAGGCCGTTTAAAAGTGGAAGGCGGTCAATTTAAAGGCAAGCGTATTACCTATCACGATCCGTGTTATCTGGGGCGCGCCAATGGCGAATTTGAAGCCTCCCGCGATTTGTTGCGCAAACTGGAAATGGAAATCATCGAGATGAAGGACAATAAGAAAAACAGTCTTTGTTGCGGTGCCGGAGGAGCTCAAATGTTTAAAGAACCCGAAAAAGGGGATCGAGAAATCAACGAAATGCGCATTGAGCAGGCACAGCAAACCGAGTCAGATACCATTGCCACCGGATGCCCGTTTTGCAACACCATGCTGCAAGACGGAATGACCAAGCAAACTACCGGTGATAATTTGGATATTAGAGATGTAGCCGAAATGATTGCGGAAGCCGAAGATTTGTAAAGTTTTTTTTATGAATGCTTACGCTCTTAAGAAATTAGCCAAAAACTATATGAATATCTGGACGGCCGACAGTCAGGGGCTGCTCGATATTTATGCCGATCCCGATCTTGTGGTTGAATATACTCACTTTAATAAAATTGAAGGAGTAGCGGCTTATAAGCAAATGTTGAAAACGACCTATAATTTTTTCCCCGATATCGACATCAGGATTACCGAAATTATTCCCAATAAAAAGAAAAAAAACATCACCCTTTTTTGGAGCTATAAAGGGACCCATAAAAACGGCCTACTCTTTGGGATAAAACCCCAAAACAAAGAAGTAGTGGTCAACGGAATGACGGTTTTGGAAGTGGAAAAACGAAAAGTAGTCCGTGAAAAAGGAATTGTAGACAATATGAGTCTGTTTATGCAGTTACAAGAAGTAGGAGCGGAAGAAGAAAGCTCCTGAAGCCAAATTTTAATAAATCCCCTTTTTAAATAAAAAATAAGATATGCTTGTTCCCTTTAAAAAATTACCGGATCACGCCAGAATATGGGTTTACCAATCCAATCGCCCGTTTACCAAGGAAGAAAGTGAAAAAATAAGTGCTGAATTAACCGATTTTATCAAGGAATGGACCGTTCACGGTGCTGATTTAAAAGCCGCTTTTAACATCAAATACAAACGCTTTATTATCTTAGGAATCGATCAGGATGTGGCTGCAGCCAGCGGTTGCTCTATCGATGCCTCCGTACACTTTATCCAACATCTCGAAGAGGCTTATCAAGTGGACTTGCTCGATAAAATGAATGTCAGCTTCCGTCAGGGAGAATATATTGCCCATAAAGAGCTCAAAGAATTTAAAAAGATGGTTAAAGCCCGTGCTGTTTCTCCAAAAACCATCGTCTTTAATAATTTAGTCAACAGCAAAGCCGAATTGGAAGACCATTGGGAAGTGCCCTTGGCAGAAAGCTGGCACAAACGATTTTTGTGAGCCAGGGTTTCTTTACCACTTATTTGTGATGGTGTTCCAAAGCGCCTTCTTCATTCTTTAATCCCAACACTTTTTATGAAAAATACTTTTTTGCTTGTTTTTTGTTTGCTTTTTTCTATGTTGACCGGTGCACAAGAGAATCTGCCGCCTACGCTTGCCGAAAATCCTTTGGTTACCCAAGACTATAAGGCCCAGCAGCATTGGGTAGACAGCCTGTACAATTCAATGACTCTGGCCGAAAAAGTAGGGCAGTTGTTTATGGTAGACCTGTATTCCAGTCAGCCACAACGCGCTGAATACATTAAAGATTTGATTAAAGAACACCACCTGGGCGGCGTTATTTTTTCTAAGGGAGGGCCCATTCGCCAAGCCCAAATGACCAATGAATTTCAAGCTCTTGCCGAATATCCTCTGTTAATCGGGCAAGATGCGGAATGGGGATTGGCCATGCGACTCGATTCTGTTTTTGCTTTTCCCTGGAATATGACCATGGGGGCTGTTGAAGACAATAGCCTGATCAAAAAAGCCGGAGTACTCATCGGGAAGCAATGTCGGCGAATAGGGGTTAACATCAATTTTGTCCCCGATGTAGACATCAACACCAATCCGGATAACCCGGTTATCGGTCGACGCTCTTTTGGAGAAGATCGCGAGAATGTCACTGCAAAGGGATTGGCATTTATTAAAGGCATGCAAAGTCAGCAGGTGTTGGGCTCTTTAAAGCATTTTCCCGGTCATGGAGATACCGAAGTAGATTCTCATCACGGCTTGCCGGTGCTCAATTTTTCGAGACAGCGTTTAGACAGCATAGAATTGTATCCTTACTATCAAATTATCCCTAAAAATGTAGCCGCCGGGGTGATGGTCAGTCACTTGGATGTGCCGGTGCTGGATCCGCGCCCTCATCATCCGGCTTCTTTGTCCAAACCCATTATTACCGGATTACTCAAAAATGAGATGAACTTTAAGGGACTGGTGATTACCGATGCACTCAATATGAAAGGTGTTACCAATTATGACAAACCCGGAAAAACCAGTCTCGATGCCTTTTTAGCCGGAAATGATTTGTTGATCATTCCCCGCGATATGGCCAAGGGAGCCAAGATGATTATTCAGGCTTATAAAGACGGAACAATCACCGAAAAACGCCTGGCTCATTCGGTAAAAAAAATATTAATGGCGAAGTATATGGCCGGACTTCAACATTTTAAACCGGTAGAAACCGAACACCTGATAAAAGACTTGAACAGTCTTGAAAACAAATTGCTGTATGCCAAGTTGATTGAAAATGCCATCACCGTGGCCAAGAACAACAAAGCCATTCTGCCGATTCGGGATTTGGCAAAAAATAAAATTGCTTATGTACACCTCGGTAGTGCCGATGGGGAAGCTTTTTATAAAATGCTTAAAAAATATGATCAAGTAGATTGGATTAAAGCCAAGCACCTCAATAAGTTGATTGAGAAATTGAAGCCTTATGATTTGGTGATTATCGGTTTTCATCAATCCAATGCCAATCCCTGGAAGAGTTATGAATTCTCAGACCAAGATCAGGTGTGGGTTCATGAAATTTCTCGATTGTATCCTACCATCTTGAGCATTTTCACCAGCCCTTATGCTTTGTTGGACCTGCGAACAACCGTCAATTTGGACGGCATCATCATCGGTTATCAAAACAGTGAAATTGCCCAAAAGAAAACGGCTCAGGCTATCTTTGGTGCCATCGCCACTCGCGGAAGCTTACCGGTGAGCTGTGGACCTAAATTTCCATCGGGAACCGGTTATAATACGCCGGCTTTACAGCGCCTTACTTATGGAATTCCCGAAAGCGTGGGACTGAGTTCCGAGAAATTAAAAAAAATTGATTCTATTGCCCACCGCGCCATAACCGAAGGAATGACCCCGGGAATGCAGGTGCTGGTGGCGCGTAAGGGGAAAGTGGTATTCCAAAAAGGATATGGTTATCAAACCTATAAGAAAAAACGACGCATCACCAATGAAAGCATTTATGACCTCGCTTCAATGACCAAAATTATGGCCACCTTGCCCTTGTTGATGGAATTGCAAGAAAAAGGTGTCTTAGACTTAGACATGACTTTGGGGGAAATGATGCCTTTTTTGAAAGGTTCTGACAAAGCCGGACTCAGTTTGCGAAAAACATTGAGCCACTATGCCGGATTTAAAGCTTGGATTCCCTTCTACCAAAAAACACTAAACGAAGAGGGCAAACCTTCCCCGGATTATTACCGAAAGGAAAAAGATTCGGTCTTTAGTGTAAAAGTGGCTAAAAATCTTTACCTGCGGGAAGACTATCAAGACACGATTTATAAAATTATCGTTGAAAGTGAGTTGCGACCCGAAGCGGGATATAAATACAGCGGATTGCCTTTTTATCTTTTTAAAAAATATCTCGAGAATTATTATGACAAAAATATGGATCAGTTGACACAGCAGCATTTTTACCAATCTTTGGGTGCTTATCACTTGGGATATTTGCCGTTACAGCAGTTTAGCAAGTGGCAGATTGTTCCGGCTGAGGTGGATGACTATTACCGCAACCAAACCATACGCGGAACCGTAGATGACGAAGGAGCAGCCATGTTTGGCGGAATTTGCGGCAATGCCGGACTCTTCAGTAATGCCAATGATGTGGCCAAACTTTTACAGATGTTTTTGAATGGCGGATATTATGGCGGAATACGTTATTTTGATTCCGAAACCATCAATACCTTTAATACGCGATACTACCAAGACGAAGGGGTGCGTCGCGGACTGGGTTTTGACAAACCTCAGCTCGACGGACCCGGGCCGGCTTGTGCCAGCGCCACGACTGCCAGCTTTGGACACACCGGATTTACCGGAACCATCGGCTGGGTAGATCCCACTGCCGAACTGGTTTACGTGTGTTTGTCTAATCGTATTTATCCCGAACGCTCCAATCGAGATTTTATTTATGAGGATATACGCTCTAAGATTCAAGAAGCTATTTATGAGGCCATTATTGTACCCGAAAAAGTGTATGCCCATATTGAAAACTAAGTCTTTAATTCGACTGAAAGACTTCTTGAAAGACGTATTTTTGTGCAACAAATTTATATGCGGTTATGAAAATAGGAATTGTTTGTTACCCTACTTTTGGTGGCAGCGGGGTGGTGGCCACGGAACTGGGAATGGAATTGTCTAAACGCGGACACGAAGTCCATTTTATCACTTATAAACAACCCGTTCGTTTGGCCCAACTGTCTTCCAATATTCATTTTCACGAGGTCAGTGTGCCCGAATATCCGCTTTTTTTATACCAGCCTTATGAATTGGCCTTGTCCAGTAAATTGGTCAACATGGTCAAAAAGCATAAAATTGAGGTCTTGCATGTACATTATGCCATTCCACATGCTTATGCCGGCCATATGGCCAAAGAAATGCTTAGAGAGGAAGGAATTTTTATTCCCATGGTAACCACGCTGCACGGTACCGATATTACCTTAGTAGGAAATCATCCTTTTTATAAACCGGCGGTGACCTTCAGTATCAATAAAAGTGATGTGGTCACTTCTGTGTCAGAAAGTCTTAAGAAAGATACTCTTGAGCTTTTTGATATCGATAAGGAAATTAAGGTTATTCCTAATTTTATTAATATCACAAAGCGCCAAAATCCTAAAATAGATTGTGAACGCCGAGCAATAGCGAAAGACGACGAGAAAATTATTACCCACATCAGCAATTTCAGAAAAGTGAAGCGCATTGATGATGTAGTGAAGGTTTTTAATGGAATTCACCGACAAATGAAAGCTAAATTGATCTTGGTTGGTGAGGGCCCGGACGTAGATTTGGCCAAGGATTTGGCGCGTGAATTGGGAATCCGAGAAAATGTCCTTTTTATGGGCGCCAGTAATGAGGTGGATAAAATTCTTTGCCTCTCCGATTTGTTTTTGCTCCCTTCCGAATCAGAGAGCTTTGGCTTGGCTGCTCTTGAAGCCATGGTCAATGGCGTTCCGGTTATTTCCTCTAATGTTGGTGGCCTGCCGGAAGTAAATGAGCAAGGCGTTTCCGGCTACTTGAGCCCGGTGGGAGCCGTGGAAGAAATGGCCAAAAATGCTTGTTATATTTTGGCAGACGAACAACGCCTCCAATCCTTTAAAATAAACGCTAAAAAAGTAGCCGATAAATTCTCCATGAACCGCATTGTCCCTTACTATGAAGACGTTTATCAGGAAGCACTCTTTGAACACTAAAAAACCAAAATTCGATAGATTTTCCTTGTCATTCGCATATGCAATCGAATAGGTTTTTATAATAAATGATAAAGCACTACTCGAATTCAAGGATACTTTCCCAATCGGGAACAATGATTTTTTTATACAGGAAGAATCAAGCAACGATGCGTTTGATAACGCGTAATTTGTGCGTGTGGGTGCGAAGATTGGTATTGAAAATTCCGGTGTGATCCAAGCGGTCTATACGAACTTTCCCATGGGCATGGATGATGTAATTGTTCTGCATCATAATGCCAACATGAGTGATTTGTCCTTCTTCATTGTCAAAAAACGCCAAATCTCCGGGTTCGCTTTCTTCTATAAAACTCAGGGCTTCTCCTTGTCGAGATTGTTGCGCAGCATCTCTAAAAAGCTGATAACCGGCAATTTTGTACACCATTTGGGTCAAGCCGCTGCAATCAATACCAAAAGGAGTTTTTCCGCCCCATAAATAGGGAGCATTTAAATAATTGGAAGCAAGACTGATAAATTTAGATTTATCAATTTTTTCGTTGCTGGATGCCCCTTCGGTGTGCAGGTTCAGCAGTGAATTTGCTTTGAGGTTTGCGCCGATACTCAAAGGGGTTAGCTCGTTGCTTTTGTCAATCGCAAAATCAACTAAATCAGTGAGGTATATATCGTCTTCTTTAGTATAGGTTGAATATTCTTCTGCGGTGATGGAGTGGTATTGTTTATGGTCTATCCAGCCTTCATAAAAATCAAATACAATACGGATTCTAACCCAGTTTCCTTTTTTCTCTAAAATTTGAAAGTGGTCGCCAAAGAGGAGCTGTGTAACCATTTCACTGATATCTTGTGGCTCTTTTCTTACGGGGACACAATTGAGGGGACAGATTCCGTATTGCATTTGAACGTTTTAAATTTGATAAAAACTACTGGTGGTTTTCAATAACCATGGCAGAAGCCCCGCCACCGCCATTACAAATTCCGGCAGCGCCCAGTTTTCCTTTGTTTTGTTTGAGAACGTTCATCAGGGTGATCATGATTCTCGCTCCGGAGCAGCCCAAGGGGTGTCCCAACGAAACAGCTCCTCCGTTTACGTTCACTTTTTCTCCATCGATTCCCAACAATTTGATATTGGCCAATCCCACCACGGAGAATGCTTCATTAAGCTCAAAGAAATCTATGTCTGTGGTAGACAGGTTTGATTTTTTCAGGGCTTTTTCTACGGCTTTGGCCGGGGTGGTGGTAAACCATTTTGGTTCTTGTGCGGCATCGGCATAGCTGGTGATTGTAGCCAATATTTCCAAGCCCAGTTCTTCGGCTTTTTCTTTACTCATCATAACCACGGCAGCGGCACCATCGTTGATGGTAGAGGCGTTGGCAGCAGTGGTGGAGCCGTCTTTGGTAAAGACTGCACGCAGTTTGGGAACCTTGTCCAATTTGATGTTTTTATACTCTTCATCTTCGTTCACAAGTATGGGGTCTCCTTTGCGTTGAGGAACTTCGACGGGAACGACTTCTTCTTTAAACTTTCCGGCCTCCCAAGCTTCTTTTGAGCGTTGGTATGACTGGATGGCAAAAGCATCTACGTCTTCACGAGAAAAATCGTTTTCACTGGCACATAAGTCGCTACAGGTGCCCATGTGTTGATTGTCATAAGCGTCAACAAGTCCGTCTTTGAGCATGCCGTCTTCTAATTGGCCGTTGCCTAATTTCTTGCCTTTTCTGGCGTGATAATAATGCGGAATTTGACTCATGTTTTCCATTCCGCCGGCAACAACAATGTCACTGTCTCCCAAAGCAATGGATTGTGCAGCAAAAATCATGGCTTTCATGCCGCTTGCGCATACTTTATTGACGGTGGTGCAAGGAATATGATTGGGAATACCGGCTCCCAAGGCCGCTTGACGAGCAGGGGCTTGGCCTTCACCGGCTTGCACCACATTTCCCATTAATACTTCTTGAACCAATTCGGGTTTAAGGTTTATTTTTTCTAAAGCCCCTTTGATGGCTACACTTCCCAATTTTGGAGCCGGGACAGTAGAAAGGCTGCCCATGAAACTGCCAATGGGCGTGCGGGCAGCACTAACAATTACAACTTCTTTCATAATGTCTCTTTATTTTTATAAGTTGTGCGAATTTAAGGAAATAATTAAAGAATAGGAAGTGCTTTGTTATTTACCCTTTATTTTTTACTATTTTTGACAGACACAAACAGTCTATGCGGAATTTCTTGAATAACATTTTTAAAAATCAGGCGCTGATATACAAAATATTTCTGTTTGTATTGACTTCGGTGCTGATTGTTTATATGTTTCCTAAAGGAAGCAAGTTTAAGTATGAATTGACCAAAGGCAAACCCTGGCATTACCAAACCCTTTTTGCGCCTTTTGATTTTGCTATACGGAAGAGCGATAAGGAACTTCAACACGAACGGCAAAAGATAAAGAATAATCATACTCCTTTTTTTGACTACAATATGGAGATTGCTGAAGAGGTTAAAGCAAAACTTGATAAGGAGATTGCTAATACGTTTAATGACAGTATTTTAAATGTAGACGGACTTAGATTAATCAAATTCAGTAAAGAGCTGATCAATTCACTTTATGATCGAGGCATTATATCTCCCCAGCAACACTTTAACGAAAGTCAGATTGTTTATCTCATTAGGGGAAATAAAGCTGAAGAGGTGGTTTATAAAAGTATTTTTAAGCCCAAGGAACTGGGGAGTTTTTTTGAAAGACAAATAGAAAATGCCGGACTTGAGGCTTATCGAATAGACCTGCGGCAACTGTTTTTTGATGTGGTTCAACCCAATGTATTTTATAATGCAGAACTCACCCGGAAAGACCTACAAGAAAAATTAAACAGCATTTCTTATACCCAAGGAATCGTTTCGCAGGGAACGCGAATAATCAGTAAAGGTGAGGTTATAGACGGACAAAAATTGCAGGTACTCCGATCTCTGAAATTGGAATATCAGTCCATGCTTTGGGAGTCTTCTAATTACTATATAATTGTCATTGGTTATGCTTTATTGGTGGCTTTAGCCTTGTTTATGCTGTTGTTGTTCATGAAAAAATATTGCCATGATATTTTTGAGAACAATAAAAAAGTCACTTTTGTTTTTTTCAACGTTATTTTGGCGGTATTGATGACGGTGGGGATGCTTAAATTTAATGCTAATTATATTTATGCCGTTCCTATTTGTATGCTTCCCATCACTTTAAAAGCCTTCTTTGATACGCGATTGGGATTGTTTGTACACATTATTACCGTATTGATCTTGGGCTTTGTGGTTCCGTTGAGCTATGAATATATGTTTTTGCAGATTATGGCCGGTATTGTGACTATCATTAGCTTTTCAGAGCTTTATAAACGAGCCAACTTGTTTGCTTCGGTGGGAAAGATTACTTTGGTTTATGTGTTTGCTTATTTTGCTTTTACCATCATTCAAGAGGGAAGCTTTGGCGGAATCCAGATGATGACCGTTTTGATGTTTGTCATCAGCGGGATACTTACTCTTTTTGTGCAGCCCTTGATTTATGCTTATGAAAAGATCTTCGGATTGGTTTCAGATATGTCTTTGTTAGAGTTGTCTAATACCAACTCCAAATTGATGAAAAAACTGTCTAATAAAGCACCGGGAACCTTTCATCACAGTTTGAATGTTGCCAATTTGGCTGAGGCTTCTGCCAATGAAATCGGTGCCAATGCCATGCTTGTTCGCGTGGGCGCTTTACACCACGATATTGGAAAAATGACCAATCCGGCTTATTACACCGAAAATCAAACAACTTCTGTCAATCCTCATGATGACTTGTCTCCTCGGGAAAGTGCAGAAATTATTGTCAATCATGTTATCCATGGAATAGAAATGGCCAAAAACAATAATCTGCCCGATCGAATTATTGATTTTATTCGTACCCATCACGGTACTACTACGGTGTACTATTTCTATAAAAAAGCTTTGGAGGCGGCTAAAGAAAGTGGGGAAGAGGTCAATATTGAGGATTTTCAATATCCCGGACCGCGTCCCTTTAGCAAAGAAACGGCTATTTTGATGATGAGCGATAGTGTAGAAGCTGCCAGTAAGAGTTTAAAGAATCCTACCGTCCAAGTTATAGACAAATTTGTCGATAAGATAATCGATAAGCAGTTGGAAGAGGGACAGTTTTTAAATGCCGATATCACCCTAAAGGAAATTCAAGTGGTGAAAAAAGTATTGAAGCGAAAAGTGAATAATATTTTTCACCTGCGAATAGAATATCCGGAGTGATTTTGACAAATCTATTCCCTCCGTTTGTTATGATGACAAGTGGGGGCAATTGATATTAATAAGCACTAACCTCATTGAGGCGGTGGATTTCGTTTTTGGAGAGTTTTAAATCGAGGGCTTGGTCAAAAGCATCCAAATGACTTTCCTTTGTTGCACTGGCGATACAGGCGGTAATATGTGGGCGATGTAAAATCCAAGCCAGAGAAACGGCTGCATTGGAGGTATGGTGTTCTTCAGAAATCTCATCCAATACCTCTAAAACTCGCTTTCCTTTTGGGGTCAAATATTTTTCGGTCAATGCCTGCCGAGCGGTTCCCATGAAGTCTTCTTTTTTTCGGTATTTCCCGGTAAGGAAACCACTGGCCAATGAAAAATAAGTGGTTACACTCACGTGATAATCATAGCAAATCTCTTTGAATTTCTTTTCAAATTCCCGGCGCTCCATCAGGTTGTACTCGGTTTGAAAAACCTCATATTTTGGAAAGCTTGTGCCTTTGGCTTGTGTCAATGCTTGTTTAAGCCTGACATCAGAATGATTGGAGGCGCCGATATATTTAATTTTTCCGTCCTGGACAAGTCTGTAATAGGCTTCAAGTACTTCTGCCATCGGGGTATAATTGTCGTCAAAATGAGTATAAAACAAATCGATATAATCGGTTTGCAGACGTTTTAAGCTTTCATGCGCACAGTCTGTCAAATAGGTGCGTGCATTGTTGACACTTTTGCGCACTTTGCCGTCGGCTTGCTGTTCATGAACCCGCCCGGCTTTGGTGGCCAGATTTATTTGGTGACGATTGCCTCGTTTTTTCATCCATTCACCGATAATGCTTTCTGAATGTCCTACTTTACGACCATAAGTGTTGGCAGTGTCTATAAAAGTATATCCGCGTTCAAATAACATATCCAACATTCGGAAAGATGCCTTTTTATCCAAGGTCCACCCAAAGACATTCCCCCCAAACATAATGGGCGGGGTTTTGAGTTTGGTCGTTCCTATGGTCTTGGTTTTCATTGCCTCCTGTTTCTTACCAAGATACATAAAAAATGGGAAGTATGTATGATGGTTTTAATATTTTAACCATTTTCCCAGCTCCTTATAACTTGGTTTTTTGCCATACATCAGGATGCCTACCCTATAAATTTTGGCACCAACCCAAGAAACGGCCAAGATAGAACCGGCTAAAATAAGCATGGAGAGCACAATTTCCCACCAGGGTACGCCAAAGGGAATTCGCATTAACATGACAATGGGAGAGGTGAGCGGGATATAAGAAAAAATAACGGGCACTACGCCGTCGGGATTGCCGATAACGGAAAAGAATCCTACATAAATGGCCAACATCAGTGGCACAATGACCGGAAACATAAATTGCTGGGTGTCCGTTTCATTGTCTACAGCCGCACCAATAGCGGCGTAAATAGCACTATACAGAAAATAGCCGCCGATAAAGAAAACAATAAAGCAAATCACCAATTCTATCAACGGCAGATTGGCGATGGCAATCACAATATTGTGCACCATGTTTTGTGTAGCGGAGTCGGTAACGGCAGTAGCCGGGATGTGCTGCGTACTCATCATATCTACATTAAAAATTCCGCCAATTACAAATAAGAGAATTGTACCAAAGACCAGCCAAATTAAAAATTGGGTAATCCCTGCCATAACGGAGCCCAAAATTTTTCCCATCATCAGGTGAATGGGTTTTACCGAACTGATAATGATTTCTACAATTCGATTGGTTTTTTCCTCGATTACGCTGCGCATTACCATATTGCCATAAATAATGATAAACATCATCAACAGATAACCGGCCACTCCGCCAAAAATCATTTTGACATAGGTAGACATCTTAGAGGTCTGTTTACCCGAAAAGTTCTCCAACTGAATGCTGACCTTTGTTTGTGCAGCTTGTAGCTTTTTTAAATTGATGTTGTTTTGAATCAACTGTTGGTCTGTAAAATATTCGGAGAGTTCTCCCTCTATATGATTAATTAGATCCATATTGGGAGAGCCATTGGAAAAAAAGCGAATATTATTTTTTAAATAAGTAATATCGGTGCTTGAAGGAATGGCCAATAAACCGGTATACTCTTCGTGTTGCGCCGAATCAATAGCTTGTGCCAAACTCAATGCTGAAAAATCTATGAATTTTACGTTTTCACTTGTGTGGAATTGCTCTATGAGTTTTCCGGTTTCATCATGAATGGCTACCTGTTTGGTTTCGCTGTTGTTAAGATTACTCAAATAAGCAATCAGCAACACCATAGCCACCATGATAATCGGACTCAAAAAAGTCATAAGTACAAAAGACCGGTTGCGAACCCGCGCTAAATATTCACGGGTTATGATGAGCTTGAGGTTATTCATTTTCGGTAACGGTTTTTATGAAAATATCATTGATAGACGGCACCACTTCAACAAAATGATTGATCTTGCCATGAGGTGTCAAATAAGACAGCAAATCATTGGGCGAATCGTTTTCAGCTATTTTAATTTGCAGCTGGAGGTCGTTGTGAATGCTTTTAAACTGCGTAGGGGAGGTCTCAAATTTGGCTTCCAACAATTGACGGAGCTTTGCTTCGTCTTCTGTTTCTATTCCCACTCGATAAGTATTGGATTTGTAATCCCGTTTGATTTGGGTGATTTCTCCGTCGAGGAGTTTGTTAGATTTGTTAATCAGTGCAATATGATCACACATTTCCTCCACACTTTCCATGCGATGGGTAGAGAAGAGGACGGTGGCGCCCTGGTCGCGCAATTTCAAAATTTCCTTGCCAATTAAATTGGCATTTACCGGATCAAAACCACTAAAGGGCTCGTCAAAAATCAGCAGTTTGGGCTGGTGCAAAACCGTAACAATAAATTGAATTTTCTGCGCCATGCCTTTAGACAATTCCTGAATCTTTTTGTCCCACCAGTCATTGATCTCAAATTTATCAAACCAATGTTTTAAACGCGACTTGGCTTCGTGTTTGGACAGGCCTTTTAAACGCGCCAAATAAGTGGCTTGTTCTCCCACTTTCATCGATTTGTAAAGTCCTCTTTCCTCCGGGAGATAACCGATTTGAGAGATGTGTGCTTGTTTTAACTTTTGCCCGTCTAAGTACACCGTGCCTGAATCGGGCATGGTAATTTGATTAAGAATGCGGAGAAAAGTGGTTTTTCCCGCACCATTGGGCCCTAAAAGGCCAAAAATACTCTGCTTGGGAATAGAAACCGAAAAATCATTTAAGGCCGTGTAATCACCAAATGATTTTGTAACGTGTTCAGTTACTAAAAGGTCTTGCATATACCGTGTTTATAGTGTTCACTGTCAAAAAGGATAACCTAAGCCAAACAAAAGTAAGGACTTGCTTTCAAATAGACGCTTTAGAATCCGAATTATTTTAGGGAATTCTGAATTGTCATTCCCTGATATAGGTTGACCGTTTACAAACTAAAATTAAAATACTGATAAACAGAGGTGTAGTGTCGGTGAGTTGGTGTCCTATAATAGCTTAAATTGCAAGGATAGTGTTACCTTGTACTCAAAACCTTGCAAAATATGTTAGGAAAATCACCTGAAAAACAAATCGATTTATTCCAACTAATGCTCACCGATTTTATTAATTTAAAACACGAATTATACCAATTTTATTTATTAAATAGTCTCAAGATTTATACATAAATATCGGGCTATTTAGTATGTATAATTGGTATTAGTCCTTTCGGCTAAGAAGATTGATTGGAAATACTTTGAAAACGAATTTAAAGAACGCTACGAATAACATAAAAATCGTTTAGGGCTGGTATTGATTATTGACCAAAAAAAACCACCCTCAACAAAATCGAGGGTGGAGAAAATTGCTATGAAAAAGAAAATTTCACTAAATGAATAGTGAACACCAAAGATATGTATAATATTTGGAATAGAAAGCGTTATGCAAACATATCTTTTACTTTTTCAAAAAAAGATTTTTCGTTTTGCTGTGGATCGGGTTCAAAGTTCTCGTCACCTCTCATACTTTCAAAGAATTTTTTCTGCTCTTTTGATAGGGTTTTAGGGGTCCATACATTCACATGCACCAAGAGGTCTCCTTTGCCATATCCGTTAATTCTCGGGATGCCTTTGTTGCGCAGGCGTAAGATTTTTCCGCTTTGTACGCCGGCTTCTATTTTAATGCGCACTTTTCCTTTCACCGTTTGAATTTCTTTGGAAGCGCCTAAAGCAGCTTCGGAAATGCTGATGTATAAGTCATAGTGCAAATTGTCGCCTTCGCGTTGTAGGCTGTCGTGTTTTTTTTCTGAAATGGCGACCAACAAATCTCCGGGAATGCCATTGCCGGGTGCATCATTTCCTTTTCCGGATACCTTGAGCTGCATGCCGTCAACTACTCCGGCCGGAATTTTAATGGAAACGGTTTGGGCCTTTGTAACCATGCCTTGTGCATCGGCATCGGCAGGTTTATGATCAATAATTTGTCCGGATCCTCCGCAGGCATTACAGGGAGCTGCAGTTTGCATGCGTCCCAAAATGGTATTGCTCACTCGGGTAACTTGACCGGTTCCATGACAGGTAGAACAGGTTTTATAGGTAGTTCCCTCAGCTTGTATCTTTCGTTTGATTTTGATCTTCTTTTCAACCCCGTTGGCAATTTCTTCCAGTGTCAAATTGACACGAATACGCAGGTTGCTTCCTTTGGCCCGACGCTGACCGCGACCGCCGCCAAATCCGCCAAAGCCGGAGAATCCTCCTCCAAAAGCACTGCCAAAAATATCGCCAAACTGACTGAATATGTCATCCATATCCATGTGGGCACCGCCGCCAAAACCTTGAGCCCCTTCGAAGGCCGCATGCCCCATTTGGTCATAACGGGCGCGCTTGTCGGGATTTCCCAATACTTCATAGGCTTCGGCCGCCTGCTTAAACTTGTGCTCGGCTTCCTTGTCTCCCGGATTCTTGTCCGGATGATATTTGATGGCTTTTTTTCGGTATGCTTTCTTGATTTCGTTTTGGCTTGCGCCTTTGTCGACACCAAGTATGTTATAAAAATCCTCTTTCATTTCCTCACTTTTCTCGATTTCTAATTACAATTTGTTGATCTTCTGATAAAAGGTCTGACTATTTTCCTGTCACTACTTTGGGATAGCGAATGATTTTATCGCCCAAAGTATACCCTTTTTCAATGACATCAACAATTTTCCCTTTTAGCTTTTTCTTGGGAGCGGGAATTTGGGTTACAGCGTCGTGGAGGTCGGCATCAAATTTATCACCTTCTTTGACGTTCATCTGCTCCAATCCTTGTTTGCGAAGTGTTTCCCGAAGCTTGGAATTGATCAACTCAACACCTTCATAATGAGAGCCTTCATCAGATTTTTTAATCTCTTTTATGGCGCGATCAAAGTCATCCAAAACCGGAAGCATGGCCAGCATGACTTCCTGTCCGGCTGTTTTAAACATTTCCACCCGTTCTTTGCCGGTTCGACGTTTGTAGTTTTCAAACTCCGCAAATAAACGCATGTATTTGTCTTTCTCTTGCTGCAGCTCGGCTTGTAAAGCTTCTGTCTCTGAAAGCGATTCTTCTTTTTCTTCCTCTTGTGCTGCCTTTTCTTCAGTGGCTTGGAGCTCAGCTTGTTGTTTGCCCTCTTCTTTTTCTGCGGCTTTGTGCGCTTCTTGCTCGAGCTCCGCAGAAGAGTCTTTTTTATGTTTGCTCATTTTTATTCGTTTTTTATATCCTATGCTCGTCAATTTTGTTGCCAAGTGTGAGAAATTGCCAAAATGTCATTTTTTCAACGCCAATTTTAGACAGACTGACTGAACTGCTGAAATTGGTAGTGCAGGAGGGAGGCTTTTAAATGAGGGAAACCCCGTTTAAATCGGTGGTCAATACGTCAGACATATAATCAAAAAATGGGCGAATGGCCCGATAGTGGGTGTTGATTGTTTGAGCAAAATCATCAGCCAAAACTTCTTCATCAGAAAAATAATGCTGAAACAGCCATTGTTTATGATTGATTAGATCAATATCGGGATGCGTTCTGTCAAAACCCATGGGAGCGGTTTTTAAGGTGTTTCCGCGCATCTTGCCCCAGTGTTTTTTAAAGGTGGGATTGTTGATAATTTCACGAATTTCTTTGGCATCGAGCTCCCATTCTTTTCTTACGCGCTTCAAGTCTTCTTTAACGGGACGCCAGAATCCGCCTCCGATAAAACTTTGATTGCCAGGCTGTATATGTAAATAATATCCTCCTCTAAGTTCGGGTTTGCGCCGGGCAAAATGGGCGGCAAAATGTTTTTTATAAGGGGTTTTGTCTTTAGAAAATCGAATATCCCTGTAAATGCGATAGGCTTTGGTGTTTTGAAGCTCATCGTGTTCTTGCAATAAGGATTCTACTACGGTATAGAACGCTTTGACTTCTTGCTCTATGGATTTGAAGTGTGCCTTGCGTTCGTTAAACCATTCCCGGTTGTTGTTTGCTTTTAGGTTATTTAAAAAAGCCAATGCTTCGGCAGGAACTGTTTTCATGAATAAGGATTTTATGGTTTACCTGATAAAAGGGAATTGGGAATTGTGCCAAAACTTCCTACAGGTTTGTTTGATTTTTAGCTGTAAATTTCAAATTTCTTATTTCGATCGGCTTAATACTCGTCATGGCTTATGCCATCTGCCGACAGGACCGTTTTTTTGTCTTGACTTTTGAAAATTTAAGCATTGAATCTTTAGGCGATTTTACAAATGGATTTGGGATAAAATTTATCCTAAAAAATCTTTGGCCTAATTGGCCGACTCCCCAACGTAAATTTTTAGGGTTTTAAAATAATAAAACGGCATGAAATATTGAACAACTTACGGGAAATTATTGTGCCTTTCCGGTTTTTGTCGCCGATGAAAGATAATCAAATGAGCCCTTTGTATTTTCTAATAAACCATTCGGTGCTTAAGGACAATGCAATGATGCCCAATAAATACCACCAATCAATGAGGGGAGCGGATTGCGTTTTAGCTTTTTGAATGGGTTTATAGGCGTCATCGGCAAGCAATCGATCAATGAGTTCATTTGCTTTTCCCGGGAAATAAAGTCCTTGATTTGAAATGCGTTTTAATTGCTCTACATTGGCTGTTTTAAACTGTTTTTCTACATCAAAATCCAGAATGGTAAATTCGCCGCTTTTGGAGAGACTTTTGCCGTTGACTTTCACCGTAAACTTATAATTTCCGGGTTCTAAATTGCTTAAATCCAATTCATAGCGATCCATTTTTAATAAAAAGGGCAGGCGTTGTTTTTCACGAGTTTCTTTATTGAGCAAGATGGCATATACTTCAGCACGAGGATCAAAAACATAATTCTCATCAAAATAATGAGCCTGTAAAACAATGCGTTCGCCCGAATTATAAAAAGAAGCATGATTTACGGTCAATCGCTGTCGACGTTTGTTGGAGGCCAGATATTGGATGAGTTTCCCAAAAAACTGATCAAAGTCCTCAAAGGCCCCCGATAAGCGATAGCTTTTGGCGCGCCATTGCCAAAATTTGGAGCCAAATAAAAATCCGAAGCGGCGTTTGCCTTTCTCGACTGTAGCCAGTAACGGACTTTCCATTTTAATACCGTCTATAGCTTGAAAGAGCAGCGGGTGATAGGCGGTTTTCATGTTGATTGTTCCAAATTGATCCAAAAGGGGAGGGAAATCGGCAAACCCAATGTCTTCAAATTGAAAACTGGGATATCCCGGATTGTAAACCGGGAGGTAATTTTCGGTTTGGTGCGTGATGGCCTTGTGGAAAAAATCTTGCTGCCGGTTTAAGAATTTGTAATCCGTTGCCGTACCGGTGACGGTCAATGTATTTAGGTCGAGTTGATCGATGCGTTTATAAGCGGTTTCAAAAGAAGAATTGGGTTGGTATAAAACAATCAGCTGATAGGCACCAAAATCGATTTCGTCTTTTTCGGTATATTTAATATCGGCCTGGCGTTGGGGATTGCTTTCAATTGCGGCTTTCATACTTCCCAAATCGGGATGCGGGAATGCGCTGAGCAACAATACTTTGGTTTTTTGGTCGATAACTTCAACCGCAAATTTCCATTGGTTATTGGTTTTGTTTTTCTCGTTGTCCAAAGCCTTGATGGCGGCTTCATAGGTTTGCACACCTACCGTATTGGCCTTCAATTGCGCTTGAATAATAAAGGCGTGACGGTCGGGAGAAAAGTGGAGCATTTGCCGAAACAAAACCTGTCCGTTTTGTGAAATGGTGAATAGACGAGACACCTCGGTTTTTCCTTTATAATTTACAAAAACCTCTACCGGGAATTCATTGTGCAAAAATGCATATGGATTGGCGTTTAATCGGCTTATTTTAAGGTCTCTATATGAGTTGGTGTCGCCTACAACTACCGGATAAATCGGTTGCTCATATTGTTGGGCCGAGAATTCATAATTTGGGCCAAAGGTTTGGTTGCCGTCGGTGATGAGCACCGTGGGCGCCCTTTGATCGGTATTGAGCTGTTGCAAATGGGTGAAAACTGCATTGATATTGGTTTGCCCTTCCGTAAAACCCAAAGAATCGGCAGGCTTAAAATCTGTGCCAAAGGTATAGCTTTGAATGTCAAAATTTTCTTTTAATCGGTGGTTGTTTTGCAGGGTGTTGACAAATTGCCGAATCTGTGTGGCTTCTCCCAATTCGCTTATGGATTTGGAGTTGTCTATGGCCAAGATCAATTTCGGTTTTTTGAGAATATAGTGTTGCTGATGAAACTTTGGATTGATGAGCAACAGCAGCACGCCAAAATAAGTAACAAACCGCAAAGCACTCAAAACGCCCCATTGGGGCTGACGTTTGCCCCAATAATATTGAGCAAAAGCCAAGCCTGCCGCTATAATTCCGGCCAAAACAATGAGTAAAACGGTAGCGGAAGACATTTGCAGAAGATGGCTTTTAAAAGAATAAAACGAGCTGTGTTCAGCAAGAATTAGGTCAACATTCCCCCGTCAACATTAATGACTTGTCCGGTGATATAGCTGCTTAAATCACTGGCTAAGAAAACACAGGCATCAGCAATATCTTTAGGGGTTCCTCCGCGTTTTAATGGAATGTTTTCGCGCCACTTGGCCAAGGTCTTTTCATCGAGCTTGGCAGTCATTTCGGTTTCAATAAATCCGGGCGCAATAACATTGGTGCGGATGTTTCTCGATCCCAATTCCAAAGCCATAGATTTAGAAAACCCGATAATCCCTGCTTTGGAAGCGGCATAGTTGCTTTGTCCGGCATTTCCTTTAACCCCAACCACCGAGGCCATATTGATAATACTGCCGTGACGTTGTTTCAACAGGGGACGCTGAATGGCTTTGGTCATGTTGAAAACGGATTTTAAATTGACTTCCATCACCTTGTCAAAGTCTTCTTCTTTCATGCGCATCAAAAGGTTATCTTTGGTGATGCCGGCATTGTTGATTAAAACATCGACGCTCGAAAAATCGGCCATAACTGCTTTAACCAGTTCTTGGGCTTCTTCAAAGCTGGCTGCGTTACTTTTGTAGGCTTTTACCTTGGCTCCGTTTTGGGTTAGTTCTTCTTCCAAATCCTGAGCGGCTTCTACAGAAGAGCGATACGTGAATGCTATATTGGCGCCGTGTTCAGCAAAAACTTTGGCAATTCCTTTTCCAATGCCGCGACTGGCTCCGGTGATAATGACGTTTTTTCCTTCTAAGAGTTTCATAATGATGAATCCTATTTATTTTAGTATTGTCCAAATATAAAAATAATGCGGCATTCCGTGAATTTTACTTTCCTTTTTTGAGAAATATTATCCCTGTATTTTTTAGTGGCTTTCTCAAAATATTTTCATCAATATTATTTTTCGACAGGAAGATGATTGCTGGCAGATAATTTATAAAAAAAAACGGCTCCAAAACTCAGGAGTTGCCTTGATTGATTTGTGCTTTTAGTTCGTTCATGGAAGCCTGTAGCTCTTGGAGCAAGCGGCTTTCAGAGTTGTCTTCTAAAGAAAAAGTCAACTTACTGGTCACCTCCCATAATTCTTGGATTGCGGCTACCTTGAGTTCAAACGGATTGTAATCAGTATTGATAGAAATCAATCTAATCTGAGAAGCATCGGGGAGTTTGTGAATTTTTTTGACCAAGACAGAATCCAAGGTTACGATAATATAAATTTTTCCATCGGTGATGTTGGCAATGTCGTCCACCGCTTTTCCCAATACCCATTCTTCCGGTCTCAAATTGGGCATCATGCTGTCACCTTCTACTTGAAATCCGCGATAGGAGGCATTTCGATATTGTGGAAGGGGCAGATTAAAAGCCGGTAATTTTTTATGCCAGCCTTTTTCGTTGATATTTTGTGGATAGCCGGCCGCTGCTTTTTGATCGACCAACAACATATTTTCATTTCCGTCCTGATCAACACTAACCACTTTGGGCAGCACATTGACGGCATTGAGACTTAATAATTTTTGGGGGCTTTCTCCATACAGCCACAAGGGATTGATGCCAAATTGTCGAAGCAGCTCTTTGACCACTTTCCCCGAAAGCCGTGTTCGGCCGCGTTCAATGTCGGCCGTGGTCTTCTTAACGCCTAATTTGGCAGCAAATTCAACTTGGGTGAAGTTGTTTTCCTCCCTGATTGCTTTAAAACGTTTGATTTGTAAAGGTAATTCCATATCCCAAAAATAAAGATTATTTGGATATTTTCCAACATTTTGGATTAGAGGTTTAAAAAATAGCGTATTATATGCCAAACCGTTCAATAATACCAAAATGACAAATTAATTAGTTCAATCTTTCTATGAAAACTCCAAATCTCTGCGTTAATCCTGCACGTGCGGGACGTCGTAGCTTTGGCTATGACTGTGCTTTTTGCCTTGACCTTTGAAATTTTCATCACGAAATATTAGCACAATTAATAAATCACTTTGGTATAAAAAACCCCGATGAATAAATCGGGGTTTGTAAAAAAAAGTGGTAAAGAAAGGAAGTTACTGTTTTACAATTTCTCCACAAGCAATGGGAATAGTCACTTGCGCCGGAATATCGGCAATGGAAGCTACAGATTCAGGAAGTGCTTTGTCTTCTTGCACGCCGTGTATATAAAGAACACGCTTATCCAGTTGAATTCCGGAATCTCCAAACGTTTTGGCAAAAGAGGATTTCAATTTTTCCATGGGAATTTCAACTTGGTAATGATAATTTCCTTTGTCATCAGCTTTGGGATAAGTAGCTGCTCCCACTTTCATAGCTGTCGGAATTTTATTAAAAGGAACCATGGTTGTTCCAGAAGCTTTTTCAGTTTCTACCACGTCGATGATACCATCGCCATTGGCATCATCTGCTGCCGTAGCGCAATGAGCATCACTACCGTCTTTAAAGCCGTGGAAATGCTGCCAGTGCTTCATGTTTGCCGGTGCTCCTTTGATGTCGATGGTAACGGTCATGGTGCCGTTGGCGACTACAAATTTTGCCGTTCCGGAGGTTTCAGTTCCGGTAACTTCGGCGTTTAAGGAAGACAATTGAGCCAAATAAACGGTCTTTTCTACATTCTCAGAAGCAGTAGCAGCGCTGTCTTTTTGCGCTTTGTCGGCGTCTGATTTTTCATCGTTTTTCTTTGTGTTTTTACAGCTGGTTACCAAGGCCAGAGAAATAATGGCCAGCAAGAAATATTTAATACTCATAATGAATAGTTTATAAGGATTCGTAGATACGAAGTTAACATAATTTTCTTAGCCATTGAAATTGTCATTTTCAGGTGAGAAAGAAATCGCTAAAAAGAGAAGCAGTTTTAGCCTTGTTTTAAAATTTCTTCACTGGTTTTTTTTACCAATTTTATCTTCTCTTCCAGTGCTGTTAATTCTTCAGTAATGGTGCCTTCAGCCAATAATTTTAAAAGAGCTTTGTCTTGTGCTCGCCCGCGTAGCATAGCTTCTTGGTAACCAATATCTTCCTGAAAAGCTACCAAGCGATATTTGGCCGAGTAAGCCGTGGGGTGTTCCATTTCAAAGGCCGTTTCTAATTTTCTTTTCTTTTGGAAAAGGGGAGAAGCGGTGTCTTCTTTCATCTCGTGAAAATTGTCTAATGACAAATCAACGATGGCATCGGCATCTTTTTTTCGTCGTTTTTCATAAGTTTCAAAAACAGATTCCCAGTGTGGGTGTTCTTCATCGAGCACTTGATCCAAAACGGTGATGTCTTCAAAAGAGGCGTTCATGCCTTGTCCATAAAAAGGCACCATGGCGTGAGCAGCATCGCCCATGATTAGGGTTTTTCCTTTGTAATGCCAGGGCGAGCACTTCACCATTCCCAAGGGGCTGGTCGGATTTTCAAAAAATAACTCCTCCAAATTGGGCATTAATTTATAGGCTTTGGGATAATTATCTTTAAAATATTGCCGTACTTTTTCTACGCAATCCAAGTTTTGGAAGCTGTCCTTGCCTTCTTTGAAAGACATAAACAAAGTTACCGTAAAACTACCGTCTAAATTAGGTAGGGCAATGATCATATTTTTTCCGCGAGGCCAGATGTGTAAAGCGTTTTTTTCCAGCTGGAATTCCCCGTTGTTTCCTGCCGGAATATGCAATTCTTTGTAACCGTGTTGAAGAAATTTTTGAGAAAAATTAAATAGCAGCTCTTTTTTAAACAGCAGACTTTGTCGTACGACAGAACCAGCGCCATCGGTTCCTATAATAAGGTCGGCCGATTTAGTGCATGTTTTATGGGTCTTCGGGTCTTCAAAAGTCGCTTTTGCATTTTCTAAGTCTACGGCTGTACAGCCCAGGTTAAAAGAGATTTCAACATTTTTTTGTTTTTCGGCTTCGTCCAGCAGCAGAGCATTCAAACCCGATCGGGATATAGAATTGATGTATTCATTTTGGAGCCCGCTATACCGGGAAAGAAAGGAATGCCCGTCGGCTTCGTGAATCATTCGGCCATACATGGGGATGCATAATTTCTTTATTTTTTCTTCCAAGCCTGTTAACTTCATCACCGTAATTCCGCGATCAGAAAGGGCGAGATTGATAGATCGTCCGGCAGCGATGTTGGCTTTTCGCAGATCCGGTCGCTTTTCGATAAGCTGTACTTGATGACCGCGCTGTGCCAAACGCAAAGCCAAAGCAGAACCGCACAGTCCTGCACCGATAATAAGGATATTTTGTTTTTTCATATCAATTTAATAGGCTTTTAATGATTTGAACCAAGTTAAAGACATCTTTATAACTGTTGTATAAAGGGATGGGCGCCAGACGAATGACATTGGGCTCTCGCCAATCGGCAATAACACCGGAATCTTTTAGTTTTTGAAAGAAATCTTTTCCGGCTCTTTTTAGTTCAATGGAGAGTTGAGCTCCTCGTTCTTTCGGTTTTTTGGGGGTGATGATTTCAAGGTCTTCTCCAACCGTTTCTTCCAATAAAAATTCGAGGAAACCGGTTAAACGGACTGATTTTTCCCTGATGTTTTCAAATCCGGCGCGATTAAACACATCGAGTGAAGCCCGAATTGCTGCCATAGATAAAATGGGGGGATTGCTCAACTGCCAGCCTTCTGCTCCCGGAATGGGATCAAAATTCTGACGCATATTAAAACGGGTAGCTTTGTTGTGCCCCCACCAGCCCGAAAAACGGTTGAGGTCTACATTATCGGCATGACGCTCGTGAACAAAACACCCGCCAACACTACCCGGACCGCTGTTTAAATATTTGTAAGAACACCACACGGCAAAATCGGCATTAGAATCGTGCAGTTGAGGCTGAATATTTCCCGCGCCATGCGCCAAATCAAAGCCGACCTTGGCTTGATGAGCATGCCCGAGTGCAGCGATTTTTTTCAGGGGAAAAGATTGCCCGGTATAGTAGTTGGTCGAACCGATCAAGACCAAATCTACTTCTCCTAAATTTTCTTGCAATAATTTTTCTAAGTCTTCCATTCGGTAATGATGTTCTCCTTTCCGAGGTTTCCATTCTATCAAGTCCAGATTTGGATCATAACCGTGAAAATTGATCTGCGATTTGACGGCGTATTTATCAGAAGGGAACGCATCTTTCTCAATAATGATCTTTCTTCGTTTTGGGGTGGGATCATAAAACGAAACCATCATCAAATGCAGGTTGACCGTCAAGGTATTCATCATTACTACCTCTTGTGGCTTGGCTCCCACGATTTTGGCCATGGGCTCGGTCAAAAACTCGTGGTAAGGCTTCCAGGCGTGAGAAGCTTCGGTATGTCCTTCCACCCCCCATTTCTGCCAATCTGCCAATACTTCTTCAATATATTTTTGGGTGATTTTAGGTTGTAAACCCAATGAATTTCCGCAGAAATAAAGTTGTTGCTTTCCATTGATAACAGGAATGTGGAATTCCTCTCTATAAGCCGCCAACGAATCTTCCGCATCCATTTTTTGGGCAAAATCTGATGAATTTTGATAGGTGATATCAGCCATATTGTAGGTTTAATTTTATTGCTCGCTAATTTATGAATAATTATTGTTTTATGCTTTTTTGATCACATTTCTATCCGATTATTTTAAAAAGATAGAATTTACCCCATAAAAAGATAGTGATCTTACTTCCCCGGAGCAGTGGGGCACAAGAAAACTGATTTGTACAGCCTATTGCAATTCCTTCACTTACTTGTGTTTTCCTATTGATTGGGAGTCACTTGAGATTTTCAGGATTTTTCTCAAGTGAAAAGCAATTTAAAAACTTGAGCGGACTCTATAAAAAACTTGTAACTTTGGCAAAATTTAGTAGATAGATGAACCAAGAAACCACCGTTGAAAACGGTATTCAATATCACAAAGGATCGCTTTCAGAAGAGAAGCTGAAATCTCTTTATTTTCAAATGCTCAGACCGCGGATGATAGAAGAGAAGATGCTTATTCTACTGCGTCAGGGTAAAATTTCGAAATGGTTTAGTGGAATTGGGCAAGAAGCCATTTCCGTTGGAGTGACAGCGGCTTTGGAAAAAGAAGAGTATATTTTGCCCATGCACCGCAATTTAGGTGTGTTTACCACTCGCGAAATTCCATTGTCTCGTTTGTTTGCGCAGTGGGAAGGCAAAGCTGAAGGATTTACCAAAGGAAGAGATCGAAGCTTTCATTTTGGAGCTCCCGAATTTCATATTATAGGGATGATTTCACACTTGGGGCCACAAATGGGCGTAGCTGATGGAATTGCCTTAGCTCATAAACTGCGAAAAGAGGAAAAAGTAACCGCAGTCTTTACCGGAGAAGGAGGTACCAGCGAAGGAGATTTTCACGAGGCGATGAATATAGCTTCGGTTTGGGATTTGCCCGTTATGTTTTGCGTAGAGAATAATGGTTATGGACTCTCTACTCCTACCCGGGAGCAATATAAAGTTGAAAACCTCGTCGATCGCGCTCAAGGATATGGCATGGAATCACACCTTATAGCAGGTAATAATATTGTAGAAGTGTATACCCAAGTGGCCGCCATTGCAGAGAGTATTCGTAAAAATCCGCATCCGGTGATGCTGGAATTTAAAACTTTTAGGCGTCGCGGACATGAGGAAGCCAGCGGCACCAAGTATGTGCCTAAAGATTTAATGGATTTTTGGGAACAGAAAGATCCTATAGATAATTATAAAAAATATTTGATCGACCAAGGGATACTGACTGAGGAAGAAGATCGGACCTTTAAAAAGGAATTTAAAGCCGAGATTAATGCTGATATCAAAAAGGTCAATAAAAAAGCAGCGGTAGAAGCTTCTATAGCCCATGAATTGGGCGATGTATATCGAGATTGGACTTATGAAGAGGTGCTTCCCAACCAAGACACCCGAGAACTGCGGTTTGTCGATGCCGTTTCTGAAGGGTTAAAACAATCTTTGGAGCGTCATAATGAGTTGGTGGTAATGGGACAAGATATTGCCGAATACGGAGGCGTGTTTAAGGTGACCGAAAATTTTGTCGATCAATTTGGTAAAGACCGAATCCGCAATACGCCCATTTGTGAATCTGCGGTGGTAGAAGCAGCCATGGGGCTGTCTATCAATAAGATGAAAGCCGTAATGGAAATGCAGTTTGGTGATTTTGCCTCAACCGGTTTTAATCCCATTGTCAACTATTTGGCCAAAGTGCATTACCGATGGAACCAAAATGCCGATGTAGTCATAAGAATGCCTTGTGGTGCCGGAGTAGGTGCCGGTCCTTTTCACAGCCAAACCAATGAGGCGTGGTTTACCAAAACCCCCGGTTTAAAAGTAGTTTATCCCGCTTTTCCTTATGATGCCAAAGGCTTGTTAAACACCGCTATAAATGACCCCAATCCGGTGATGTATTTTGAACACAAATGGCTGTATCGCCGTATTCGTCAAGAAGTGCCCACTGCCTATTATACATTACCCTTTGGGAAAGCCGCAAAGCTGAAAACGGGAGAAGATATCTCTATTATCACTTATGGAGCCGGTGTGCATTGGGCCTTGGAGACTTTGGAAAAGCATGATATTTCTGCCGATTTAATTGACCTTAGAACCTTGGAACCTTTGGATACTGGCACAATCTTTGCGTCAGTCAGGAAAACCGGAAAAGCTATTGTTTTGGAAGAAGATTCCATTTTCGGAGGAATTGCTTCAGATATTGCTGCAGTGATTACCGAAAATTGTTTTGAATCTCTTGACGGCCCGGTAAAACGAGTGGGAAGTTTAAGAACACCCGTTCCTTTTGCCGCAAATCTTGAGAAACAATACTTGGCCAATGCCCGGTTTGAAAAAGAGCTATTGCAACTGATCGCTTATTAAGGTTTCAGTTTTGCAAAAAATGCTAAAAATAGTTAAAGTAACGCCTTTTTTAAGAGTTATTATGAATAAAACCTTATTTTGGGTGCTACTTTATAATATTTTAATTACTCCATTGTTATATAATGGAATCACTTAACACCATTTACACTATGAAAAAGCTAATTTTTGTTTTTTTACTGGCAGGACTTGTAGCGTCCTGCGGAACGACTAAAATTGAACGTCAGGCACAACGTACTTTTAAGGGAGATTGGACCCTAACCAATATTACCTATCCCGGAAGTAGTGGTTTTGTTGACGTTACCCTCTTTGATGATGCCTCAAGACAATGCTTCTTGAACTCTAAATGGCACTTTATTTCCAACAACAATTCCGGGTATTATCAGCTGTTTAAAAGCGACTGTAATCCGGGGAAACGCCCCATTCAATGGAATGTGGTAGGAAACTCTGATAGCGGATTGTTTTATTTCACCCTGAAAAGGGCGGAAAAAGGACGTGATGCTCGTCAAGCCAAATCAGGTTCAAAGCTGGAATTAGTGACCTTGACTCAAAACTATATGGTTTGGGAAGAAACGGTTTCCTTTGAGGGAGAGCCTTTTGTAATTAAATTTGAATTCTCTAAAATAGAGGAGAACTAATTCTTAACTTTTTAAATTCTAAAACTCTAAAAATTGTTATTATGAACAAACTTTTGAAAAATTCAATGATTGGGCTTATGCTTGTTTCATTTTTGATCTTTACAAGCTGTGATGCCATCAGAAATTCTAATAATGCGCAACGCGGAACGGTTATCGGAGCCACCACCGGTGCAGTAGCCGGAGGAGTGATTGGCAACAATGTCGGTGATGGAAACAACACTGCTGTTGGTGCTATTCTTGGTGCTGTTGTTGGCGGTGCTGCCGGAGCATTGATTGGTAATAAAATGGATAAACAAGCCCGCGAAATTGACGAAGTAGTTCCCGGAGCCGATGTACAAAGAGTAGGAGAAGGGATTAGCGTCACTTTTAGCGAAAACAGTGGAATCTATTTTGCTACTGATCACTATGATCTTAATGCAGAGTCTAAATCTTCCTTGGATAAATTGATCAAAATATTTAAGAAATATGATCAAACCAATATTTTGTTGGAAGGACATACTGATAATACCGGTAGAGCAGCCTATAACATGAGCTTGTCGGAAAAACGAGCGGAGTCGGTTGCTCAATATTTGAAAAATAACGGTGTTTCCGCCAGTCGTATTACAACAAAGTGGTATGGAGAAACCCAACCCAAATATGACAACAGTACTGCAGAAGGCCGTTCTAAAAACAGAAGGGTAGAAGTAGCTATCATGGCCAATCAAGAAATGCAGAACGAAGCCAAACAGGAGGTCAAAAATTAATAAGCCTGCTGTATAAAAAGATGACTTCAATAAGAAACCGCCTCAAGCTTAAAGTTGGAGGCGGTTTTTAATTTATACAGAAGTGACTTTAAAAGTAGACTCCGATACTGTCCCTAAAAAGTGGTAGAGTCCCAGAAAAGTGTGTAAAGATACTCGCTGTGGTATGTCAGCCTTTTCGGTCTTGGCTCTTAAAATCTATTCTACAAATTGAAGCTTGGGTAAGTTTAGGCGATTGCGCATAAAAAAACCGGGACTGTTCCCGGTTTTTTCTATTATGATTCTAAACAACTGCTTATTCACGGATTTGACCATCTCCGTGAACATAGTATTTATTAGTGACCAATTGTGGTAATCCCAATGGTCCTCGATGATGCAGTTTGTCGGTGCTAATGGCCAGTTCTGCGCCAACGCCCATTTGTCCGCCGTCTGTAAACCGAGTAGAGGCGTTGTGAAAAACGGCGGCACTGTCAATTTCAGCCATAAATTTATCGG
>CAZPGY010000019.1:0-48170 GCA_964586655.1 uncultured Flavobacteriaceae bacterium | reverse complement strand
GTAGAGGCGTTGTGAAAAACGGCGGCACTGTCAATTTCAGCCATAAATTTATCGGCTTCATTTTGATCTTCTGTGAGGATAGCAGTAGAATGACCGCCCGAATATTTATTAATTCGGCTGATGGCATCTTCAATATCATCGGCTTCGGCAAGAAGGATTTTCATGTCTAAGAACTCTTCATACCAAGCCTCTTCATTCGGAATGGAATTCTCCTCTGCCAAGGTTTTCTTTACCTTGTCATCTACCACAATGTCTACTTTGGCTTCAGCGAGTTCTTTTTGTAAATCCTTGAGCTTTCCTTCAATATCGGGAATGTTTTTGTCAAATAACACATTGTCTAATGCATTACAAGCCGAGGTTTTATTGGTTTTGGCATTGATGATTACCTTTTTGGTTTTCTCCCAATCGGCTTTGGTGGAAACGTACATAAAATTATTTCCACGTCCGCTGACCAATACGGCACAAGCGGCATTTTCTTTAACAAATTTAATCAGTCCTTCACCGCCTCGAGGCACGATGAGATCAATTTTCATAGGCGGATTTTTAAGGAATCCCTGGGTTTCTTCTCGTTTGAGATGAAGAAGGGTAATCCAATCTTTGTCCAGCCCATTTTCTTCAAGAGCTTCATGCCAAAATTTTTCTAAGATCGCATTGCTGTGTCGCGCTTCTTTTCCGCCTTTTAAAAGGATTTTGTTATTGGCTTTAAAGGCCAACATTGCGGCTTCAATGGTCACATCGGGACGCGATTCATAAATAATCAGGATGGTGCCGAAAGGAGCGGTTTTATTAACGATTTTCAATCCGTTTTTCAGGGTGTCTTCAAAAAGGGTTTGCCCTACCGGATCTGCTTGGGCTTTGACCTCTTTAATGGCTTGAATCATGGAGTCTACTTTGGCATTGTCCACAATCAATCGGTCATAGAGAGCTTGATCGTCTTTTTGAAAAGCATCCAAGTCTTTTTGATTCTCGTCAATAAGCGATTGGCGTTCTCGATCCATGATTTCAATCATGGAGTTTAGAACTTTATTTTTTTTATCTGTGCTTAATAATTTCATTTCTTATTCTTTTTAAAAAATTAAACTTGATTTAGGGAATAAACTTTGTGCCAATGTCTTTGCCTTCCACAATATCGACAATGACGTTGTTGGTTTTTCCGCGTGCAATAGTCGTAGGAATGCCACTGGCTGCCGTTTTCTTGGCAATTTTCAGCTTTGATTCCATTCCTCCTCGACCTTCGCCTTCTTTTTTAGTAGATTTTTGAACATATTTCTCAACATCTTCATCTACTTTAACTACACTCAATTTTTCGGTGTGCTCATCATTGGGGTTGCCATTATAAACTCCGTCAATATCGCTGAGCAGGATCATTTGATCGGCACCGGTCAACTCGGCAACGAGGCTGGCCAATTCGTCATTGTCACTAAACTTTCCCTTGTGTAGAGAAGTGGCATCATCTTCATTGGCTATGGGAATAATGCCTTGCGACAACAGGCCTTCATAACAATTGATCATATTGTCTCGATATTCTCCGGGAGCAAAGTCGCGTTTTGTGGCTACCACCTGCGCACAACGCATTCCAAAATTGTCAAAGATGCTATAGTAATGACGCATCATTCGGGGTTGTCCGATGGCGGAATAAACTTGTCGACGGATTCTTTCGTCTTCAATATTATTCTCAGAAAACATCTCTTTTCCGGCAATAACCGATCCGGAGGAAACCAACACCGTAATGATATCGCGTTCATATAAATAAGCAATTTGTCTGACCAATTCTCTCAAAATGGGCCCCACAATGCGGTTGTCCCGATTGGTCATGACATTTGTTCCCACCTTAACTACGATTCTTTTCTTGTGCATTTTTACAAATTAAAGGATGAGTATTTATTCTTTACCGAGTTCAACTGCGCGATCAAAGGCAGCATAAGCCGCTTCTTTAATCAGGTCTTCTACGTGGTTTTCGTCCATAGAATCTAAAGCAGCGCGAGTGGTTCCGCCTTTTGAGGCCACCCGATCCATCCAAGTCTTTGGGGTGAGGTTGGAGTCATTGAACAATTGAACAGCTCCTTCAAAAGTGCTGCTAACCAATACCTGTGAGTCGTAGTCTGAAAAGCCCATTTTTTTAGCGGCTTCAAGCATGGACTGCATAAAGTAAAAAACATATGCCGGTCCGCTGCCCGAAATGCCGGTAGAGGCATCAATAAAGTTTTCATTTTCAACATGAATAGAATTTCCGGTCATGTCAAGGAAGCTTCTGACCAAAAGCAGTTCGAGTCGAGAGACCTCTTCTGATTCGGTATAAGAAGTCACGCCCTTTCCAATTTGTGCAGGAAGATTGGGCATGGTTCTAATCACTTTTTTAACATTGAGACCACTGATGATGGTATCTAAAGTGACGCCTGCCATTAAGGAAACAAACATTTGCTTGTCGTTAATGAGCGGTTTCATTTCTTCAAAGAGGCTTTCAATATGATAGGGCTTGACTGCAATAAATACAATATCGGCCTTTGGAAGACAGTCCGCTAAGTTTTCATAGGTGTCAAAGATGCCTTCCTCAGCAAGAAGCTTCATCTTTTCGGTGTCCTTGTCGAAGATTTGTAATTTTTTTCCGTTGAGTAATTCTGATTCTGCCATACCTTCTGCATAGGTTGCTCCCATGTTTCCGGCGCCAATCATTAATACTTTCATGTGTTGTTTGTTTAGTTAAAAAATGATTTACCTGTATAGCGCAAGGACCATACATAAACGGGGAATATTTAAACTAATTTCCCAAATTGAGAATATATTAATAATGATTAAAATAACAATGGAATTTGTCAATTAAATACGGGTTTACCCTATAAAATCTTATTTTTATTAAAAAGATGGAGCTGAGTAAACCTGACATCTTGTAGGGAAATGGTGAAAACCTGTCAGGTGGAGGAGTGGCTTTTTTTAGAGGTGGTGCAAAAAGGCAGCTTTTTTATCGGGTAATACCCAAATAATACCAAAGTGATTTATTAATTGTGCTAATATTTCGTTATGAAAATTTCGAAGATCAAGGCAAAAAGCACAGTCATAGCCGAAGCTACGACGTCCCGCACGTGCGGGATTAACGCAGAGATTTGGAATTTTCATAGAAAGATTGGACTAATTAATTTGTCATTTTGGTATAACCTATGAATTATTCTGATGTTTAGGTAACATATTTTAGTGCTCATTAACGGAGTGCGATAGAAGTGTAATCTTTGAGAGGATGGGAAAACTTATTTAAAAATTTTCTTTTTGCGAAGTTCAAAGTTTTTCCCGAGGTAAACTTTACGCACCATTTCATCTTTGGCAAGTTCTTCGGGGACGCCGTGTTTAAGGATGCTGCCTTCAAACATTAGATAAGTACGGTCTGTGATGGCCAAAGTCTCTTGTACGTTGTGATCGGTAATCAAAATGCCGATATTTTTATCGGTGAGTTTGGCAACGATGCTTTGAATGTCTTCTACGGCCACGGGATCGACCCCGGCAAAAGGTTCGTCGAGCAGGATAAATTTAGGATCGGTGGCCAGCGCTCGAGCAATTTCGGTACGTCGGCGTTCACCGCCCGAAAGCAAATCTCCACGGCTCTTGCGGATGTGTTCCAAGCCAAATTCTTCAATGAGGCTTTCCATTTTTAGCTGACGTTCTTTTTTAGACAAATCGGTCAGTTGTAAAACGCTCATGATGTTGTCTTCAATACTCAATTTTCTAAACACCGAGGCTTCTTGTGCCAGGTAGCCAATTCCTTTTTGTGCGCGTTTATACATCGGGAAGTTGGTGATGTTGGTTTGATCGAGCATGACCCGGCCACTATTGGGCTTGATCAAGCCGACAATCATATAGAAAGAAGTGGTTTTTCCGGCGCCGTTAGGGCCGAGGAGTCCAACAATTTCCCCTTGGTTTACTTCTACGCTAATGCCTTTAACTACTTTGCGACCTTTATAGGCTTTGACAATATTATCGGTACTCAGTTTCATAATCTCAAAAGTACATAAAATTTTTGTATTGAAAATTTCATAAAAACGCAATGAAAAAAATTGGGCTTTTATGAAGTGAACTCATGGTCTGTATTCTTTTTGATGTAAATTATAAGTTCTTACAGAGAAAATAGGGGCTACTGTTATTTTAGTGGGAATGACTATTTTTCATTTCTCCAAAAAAACTAAAGGAAGCCGAAAAATAGTCATAATCGAGGTCAATAAAAATGAATTATAAGTCTTCCATTAAATTTGTGGTGACCCCAGAAAACATAATGGATTTTGGGGTGCGATTTTTTATGAAATGGGTTTTCCTTTCATTTCCAATTCTTCCCAATATTCATAGGCACGTCGCAAATGAGGAATGACAATGGTTCCGCCAATTAAGGTGCCGATACTTAATATTTCCATTATTTGATCCTTGTTGACCCCTTCTTTATAGCTCGACTCTAAATGGTAGTAAACACAATCGTCACAACGCAGAACCAGCGAGGCAATCAGACCCAGCATTTCTTTGGTTTTTTTGTCTAAGGCACCATCCACAAAGGCATTGGTGTCCAGGTTAAAAATCCGTTTTAAAACTTTATTGTTTTCACTGAGGATTTTCCCGGTCATTTTTTCCCTATAAGCACGAAACTCTTCAATTTGATCTGACATAATATTGAGTAAATTGACATATAAACTGCAAGGATAATCAATTATGAACAAATATATTTTAATTGACGTTTCTTTTAATGCAGCGGTTTAAAATTTAAACTGATTTTCAATTTGCTTTGAGGTTGATTTTTGTTTGGGATTGGGGGAAAGAGATTGTGTGGTGTCTCAAAAAAAAAGCTGCCTTACAAATAAGACAGCTTTTATCAATGTGATACAAATCGGTGTTGCTTAACCCAAATACTTTTTGAGCATTTTGTTTTTTGATTCGTGTTTCAAGCGTCGAATCCCTTTTTCACGGATCTGACGCACACGTTCACGACTCAAATCAAAGGTGTCTCCAATCTCTTGCAAGGTCATGGCCGGTTGGTTGCCAATTCCGTAATTGAGACGAATTACATCAGCTTCTCGAGAAGACAGCGTATCTAAAGCCCGGTTGATTTCAATGCTCAAGGAGTCTTGAATCAAGGTGTCATCGGGGCTGGGAGATTCTCCGGAACTCAAAACGTCATAAAGGTTGGAGTCGTTTTCTCCTTCTTTAAAGGGCGCGTCCATTGATAGGTGACGACCGGCGTTTTTCATGGCTGCTTTTACCTGACTGGTGGCCATATCCAACTCTTTGGCAATCTCTTCAGCCGATGGCGGTCTTTGAAATTCTTGCTCCAAATGAGAGAAAGCCTTGTTGATTTTATTGATAACCCCAATCTTGTTTAATGGCAGACGAACCACCCTTGATTGCTCGGCCAAAGCCTGCAAAATGGATTGACGTATCCACCAAACGGCATAGGAAATAAATTTAAATCCGCGGGTTTCATCAAACCTCTTGGCCGCTTTAACCAGACCAACGTTTCCTTCATTGATCAAATCGGGAAGTTTTAAGCCTTGGTTTTGGTATTGTTTGGCTACCGAAACTACGAAACGCAAGTTGGCGTTGGTCAATTTCTCTAAAGCCAATTGATCGCCTTCGCGAATGCGTTGTGCCAATTCTACTTCCTCTTCAGCGGTGATCAAATCCACTTTACTAATATCTTGCAAATACTTGTCCAGTGATTTTGATTCACGATTGGTAACCTGTTTTGTAATTTTGAGTTGTCTCATATACCGATTCTTGCTTTAACTTAAAAAAATAACGATTTAAATAATAAAAAAGTATTGCTCATCGCAATTTTAATCTATGAACCTCGAGTTTAAAACAGGGGGTTATAGGCTTAATTCTTAAACAATTGGAGAGGTTATTTGATTTCGACCACTTCAATTTCAAAGTTGAGGTTTTTTCCGGCTAACGGATGATTGGCATCTACCACAATGGCGTCTTCTTTAACCTCGGCAATACGGAGTTGACGCTGACTGCCATCGGGCATTTGAGCCGCTAAAGCCATGTCAACTTCGGGTTTAATGTCTTCCGGAAGTTGACTCTTGGGAATTTCTTGAAAAAGATCTTTTTGTACTTCCCCATAAGCTTCTTCTGAGGGAATGGAAATGTTTTTCTTTTCGTTCAACTTCATTTCGAGAACACCTTTTTCAAATCCCGGAATCATCTTGCCTTCGCCCACTTTAAACTCAATGGGATCACGCTCTAATGAACTGTCAAAAACTTGTCCATTGTCTAATTTTCCGGTGTAATGCACTTTTACGGTGTCGTCTTTTTTTACTTGACTCATAAATTATTGTTTGTGTAATTGTTGAAATGAATTCTTCATTTCTTTTTACGGGAAAATCGCAAAGATAGGATTTTCTCCACAATATTACAAGCAAAAACCCTGCCTTTCAATGCAAAAGCTACTGATTATTTTGAAGCTCGACGGGATGGAAAAGCGGCGTATTGAAGCAAGAAAAAATAGTGTTTATAAACGAAAGTCGGCGGTGAGGAGAAAAATAAAATTTTATATAAAAGAAATGTAGGTTATTACGCTAATAATCAGTGCGTTGTTTTGTAAAAAAATAAATTCAAAATACTGCTTGCCAAAGTCTGGTTTTGTCAATAAAACATGCGCAGTCAATAAAATTAAAAGAAAATTATTTTTTGACTGAGAGAAAAAATGCGATGATAATGCTGACGCCGGCTGCCGTTGTGTCAGGAGGAAAACGGAGTGATTTTTATAAAAGGATGCTGGTAAGTATTAAATGTCATCAAAATCGAAAAAAATCAATGATAAGTTTACTTCAAAGCGTCTGATAAAGGATTATTGCGCTTTTGTGAAATTATTATACAAAAAAAATACGTACTTTTGCGCGAAATTATAAATAAACCCTTATTTATCATGCTGTTGCGTCAATTTTCGCCACAGTATAGATTAACTTAATTTTTTTATTATGAAATTTCTTGGCCGTGTTCTATCGACCCTTGTCGCAATTATTCTATTTATCGGAATATGCATCCTAATTTTTATTGGTGTTGGCGCTCTTGTTCAAGCTTCACAGGAAAATGAAAACAAAATTGCCGATCAAACCATTTTGGAACTCAAACTCAATTATCCGCTAAAAGACTATAGCGGCAATATTAAGTATAAAGATTTTCCCTTTTTAAATGAAAACAAACGGAATGGACTTTATCATTTAAAAACGGCAATTGCTTATGCGGCCCAAGATGATAATATTGAAGGAATTTCTATAGAGCTCGGCCGACTTCAAGCGGGATTATCGCAGTTGAAAGCACTTCGTGAAGCCCTGATAGCGTTTAAGGAATCCGGAAAATTTATTACGGCTTATTCCGATATCTATACGCAAAAAGCTTATTACTTGAGTTCGGTTGCCGATACGATTTACCTCAATCCAACCGGGGATATTCAGTTTAAAGGATTGGCCACACAGATTCTATATTTTAAGGATTTCCAAGAGAAATCGGGGGTAAAAATGAATGTGATCCGTATTGGGAAATACAAAAGTGCCGTAGAACCGTTTTTGCGTAACACCATCAGTGAGGCAAATAAAGAGCAAGTGCTGTCTTACCTCAATTCTATTTGGGGAAATCTCAAACAGGAAATAGGCAAGAGTAGGGGGCTGAGTGAAGCGCGATTGGACAGTATTGCCGAAAATTTGTTGGCACGAAATCCACAGCGTGCTTTAAAAGTGGGACTTGTCGATGAGCTTCTTTATTACAGTGATTACAACAAACTTTTAAAAAAGGTATTGGGAGTTGATCCGGATGACAAACTCACGCGATTGTCTTTGAGAAGTTACTCCAATAAGATAGGCAAACAATTGGCCTATCAATCCAACAGTAATGAAATTGCCGTAATTTATGCCCAAGGGGAAATCATTTATGGAAAAGGAACGGTTGATAAAATTGCTCCTGATGAGATGAATGCGGCCATAAAAAAAGCAGCGGACGACGAGGATATTAAGGCCATTGTCTTGCGTGTGAATTCCCCCGGAGGAAGCGCCTTGGCCAGTGAATTGATATGGAAGGCCTTGGATGAGGCCAAAAAGAAGAAACCTGTTATTGTTTCTATGGGGAATTATGCAGCTTCCGGAGGTTATTACATTTCTTCGGGTGCCGATTATATTTTTGCTGAGCCCACTACGGTCACCGGCAGCATAGGCGTTTTTGGCCTCTTGCCGAATGTGAGTGAATTAGCTGATGAGATTGGCATCAATGCAGAACAAGTAAAAACCAATGACAATGCGATTTCTTATAGTCTTTTTGAAGAAATGAGCGATGCCCAACGCAAATACATCAAAGAAGGCGTCAAAAAAGTGTATCATCAGTTTAAAACCCGCGTATCTGAAGGACGGGGATTGAGTATGGAAGAAGTGCAAGCCATCGCCCAAGGTCGCGTGTGGACCGGAGAACAAGCCTTGAAAAACGGATTGGTTGATGAATTGGGAGGACTTGACGAAGCTTTGGCGTATGCCGCAGCACAAGCCGGGATTGAATCTTATGAAATACAGGAGTATCCGGTTTTTGAAGTGGATTTGAAAAAAATGTTTCAGAAATACGGATTAACGATGTCTCAAACAGCGGTGCTTAAAGAAGCTATGGGAGAAGAAATTTATACTGTTTGGCAAGAAGTCAAACACAAAACGGAAATGAAAGGTATCCAGTTGCTGTTTCCATACAGCACTACCATTCGATAGTCTATAAGAATATAATGCTAAAATTCCGGAGGTCATCATCAGGGCTTCCGGTTTTTTTATTTCTTGAGCAGTCTGGTTTTTTTAGAGACCTTTGAAGTTTTTACGACAAGATATTTAACTATTTAAAAAAATCACTTTCGCATCAATTGCTTTTGTCATCATTAAGCGGCACAATTAGCCTCATAAAAACAGGCACAAATCCATCAATAGTGGCATTGTTTAGGCAAATAAAAGCACAGACATTCCGGTTCTCAAACAAATTGCCCTTTGTTGTATGGAACAAAACGTACATTTGTGAGTAAAACTCGTTCTGCCATGAAGATATTTACCGCCCAACAACTGCATCAAGCTGATCAGCAAACGCTTAAAGCCCAGGATATTTCTGCTTTGGATTTGATGGAGCGCGCAGCAACTGATGCCTATCAACAGCTTGAGAAGCGAAGCCGTGAAAAATCTGTCATAAAGCTTTTTTGCGGCATTGGCAATAATGGAGGAGATGGTTTGGTCATAGCTCGTAAGCTGGCAGAAAAAAGAAGGAATATTGAAGTATTTATAGTGGAGTACAGCCCCAAACACTCCCCGGAATTTACGGCCAATTTAAAACGTTTGAAGAAACGGGTGCCTGCTGACAAAATTAAATGGCTTCATAAAGAGCGGCATCTTCCTGAAATTGATCCGGAGGAAGTTGTCGTGGATGCTGTTTTTGGAATTGGATTGAATCGTCCTTTGCCCGATTGGGTGAGCGAGTTGGTGCGGCATCTCAACAACAAATCTTGTTATCGCATTGCGATAGATTTACCTACCGGTCTGTTTTCAAATCGAGTACCCAAACGAGGAGAGCAAGTGTTGCAAGCCGATTTAACCTTGACCTTTCAATCTCCCAAGTTGGTGTTTTATCTTCCGGAAACATCTGCCTATACCGGGCAAGTAATGGTTCTTGACATCGGGTTAGATAAGGCATATCTCGATCGTTTGACACCGGTGGCCAAGCTGATTCAAAAGGCAGATGTAGAGCTCATCAAGAAGCCTCGGAAGCGTTTTTCTCACAAAGGGACTTATGGGCATTGCCTGGTTATAGGAGGCAGTTATGGTAAAATGGGCAGTGTGGTTTTGGCTACTCGAGCGGCTTTGCGATCCGGCGCCGGAAAAGTGACGAGTATGACCCCGAAATGTGGCGATAATATTCTGCAAATCAGTGTGCCTGAAGCTATGGTGCTAACCGATAAAAGCGATCAAATTCTACGTCATTTTACCCCGCCTTCATTTTCGGTGGAGAGTATTTGTTTTGGTCCCGGAGTGGGAACCGATCCGCAAACGGCGCACTTTTTTAAAGCCCTGTTGCAGTTCTGCACAAAACCCATGCTGATTGATGCTGATGGCTTAAATTTATTGGCTCAACATCCACATTTATTTGATTTGATTCCGAAAAATACCGTTTTGACTCCACATCCCGGAGAATTAAAAAGACTGATAGGAGCATGGACGGATAGTTTTGATAAGATCGATAAGCTCAAAGCCTTTTCTCAAAAATATCAAGTGGTTGTTGTGGCCAAAGATGCTGTTACGCTAACAGTTTTTGGAGATCAAATTTATGTCAATTCCACCGGAAACCCGGGGATGGCTACGGCGGGTAGTGGTGATGTGCTTTCCGGAGTAATTGCCGGTTTGATGGCTCAGGGTTATTCCTCGATAAATGCAGCCGTTTTAGGGGTTTATCTTCACGGGAAAGCCGGAGATGTTGCAGTAAAAAACCGGGCATTCGAATCCTTGTTGGCCGGGGACATTGTTGATGAATTGGGAGCCGTTTTTTAGTCAGATTCAGTATTGGGATTTTATACTAAAATGACCTGCGAATGAATTATTTAGGTCAATTTATAAATTATTTTGGTGTTATTTTTTGACAAGATCGGCGACAATTTTCTTGGCGTGAATCAAAGAGTTTTCAATCAGGAGATTGTGGGTATGCGCACCGGCGCAAATCACCCCGGCCAGATATATGCCCGGCTGATTAGTCTCCATGGTTTGCGGATTGTATTCCGGTGCGGCTTCTTCGTTTTCTGAAATGCGAATTCCCATTTTTTTGAGAAAACGATAATTAGGCCGATAGCCGGTTAAGGCCAGTACAAAATCATTGTCGAGGGTTTCTGTTACCCCGTTTTGATGACGTATATCCACTTCTTTTTCACGTATGTCGACTACATTGGCATTGAAAATGGCTTTGATGCTTCCCTCCGCGATCCGGTTTTTGATATCCGGACGTACCCAATATTTGACGCGTTTGCCAATATCACTTTTTCGTACCACCATTGTCACTTGCCCACCTTTTCTAAAAATCTCTAATGCTGCGTCACAAGCAGAATTGCTGGCCCCAATGACGATGGTATTAGCGCCGTAATAGTAATGAGGGTCATTGTAGTAATGAGATACTTTAGACCGTTTTTCTCCCGGTACATTAATCAGATTAGGAATTCCGTAAAACCCGGTAGCAATAGCAAGGTTTTTGGCCGAATAAACCTGCTTGCTCGTGGTGATGGTGTACGATTCGTTTTGTTTATCTACGGTTTCTACTTTTTCAAAAAGATTGATTTTTAAGCGATTGGATTGCGCTACTTTTCGATAATATTCCAGGCCTTCTTGTCGCGTAGGTTTGGGGTTGGTGCTGGTAAACGGAATTCCATCAATTTCGAGCTTTTCAGCGGTAGAAAAAAATCGCATATTGGTAGGAAAGTTGTACAAGGAATTGACCAAAGGTCCCTTTTCGATGACTCGATAATTCAGGTTCTCCTTTTGAGCTTCTAAGGCAGTGGCAATGCCCACCGGTCCGCCACCGATAATCAGCAAATCAAGCATTGAATAATTATTTTTTATGAATTGGCAATCTGGTGTAATTCGGCTATGGTTTGTGTGGGGTCTGCAGCTTTAAACACATGGCTGCCGGCCACGAAAACATCGGCACCGGCTTCGGACAGCCGGCTAATATTTTGATTGTTAACCCCGCCGTCTATTTCAATCTTTGTCGATGTCCCACAGTCGATAATCAATTCTTTGAGTTGTCGAATTTTCTTATAGGTATTTTCAATAAATTTTTGTCCGCCAAATCCCGGATTAACACTCATCAAACAAACCACATCAATAGCTTCAATAACATCTTCAAGTAACATCACATTGGTGTGTGGATTTATAGCTACACCGGTATTCATGCCGTTTTCTTTGATAATTTGCAAACTGCGATGCAAATGCGAGCAGGCCTCATAATGAACACTTAACACATCGGCTCCGAGTGCCGCAAAAGTTTCGATATATCGATCGGGCTCAACAATCATGAGGTGCACATCCAAGGGTTTTTCGCTGTGTTGTTTAATGGCTTTCAGGACCGGCATTCCAAATGAAATATTGGGCACAAAAACGCCATCCATAATATCAATATGAAGCCATTCGGCTTGGCTGTTGTTTACCATTTCTACTTCTTGCTGAAGATTGGCAAAGTCACCGGCCAAGATAGAGGGAGCAATAATTTTGTTCATAAAAAATATTTTTTTATGATGAGGCAGTAATCTTGCATCACCGATTAATTTTACAAAAATACGAAATCAAACGTCAATTTAATCAATTCTGTTTAACGGCTTCTGTTCAAAAAGATGCGGGGATAAATTTAATTATCCTTATTTTTAGCCCAATTAAAATTTGAGAAATGCAACTTATAAAGAAAAAGTACCTCCTGTCATTGCTGGTGGTGGGGCTGTGTTTTTCGGCCTGTCAAAATACGCCTGAAGATAATACCGTCACATCAGAAAAAAACAAAAAAAATATTCGGGAATACTCCGTACAGTCGGTGATATGGATGCAAAATGCAGCCGAGTATCGCGCCCTTTGTTATCAAGCTTTTAATGTCGCTAAAATGCGATTGGATTTATTTTTGACCCGGCAGGATACGGCGGGTAAGAACTTGGCCATCATAACCGATATTGATGAAACTGTTTTAAACAACAGTCCTTATCAGGCAAAACTGATTGAGCTGAATCAACAATATTCTGCCGACACATGGGATGACTGGGTACAACGCAAAACAGCGGAGGCCATTCCGGGTGCTGTTGCGTTTATGAAATATGCAAAAAGTCGCGGAGTGGAAGTGTTTTATGTCTCCAATCGTTTGCAGAGTCAGGAAAAGGCGACGATTGAGAATATGAAAAAACTCGGATTTCCTTATGCCGATGAAGCTCATTTGTTGCTGAGAAAAGATGAAAGTGCAAAAAAATCACGTTTTGAAGATGTAGCAGCAGGGCGGACGATAATTTTGTATATAGGCGATAACCTGTCTGATTTTACTTCAAAATTTAGAGCGCCTTCCACTGCCAAACGCAATGCTTTGGCAGATCGTCTTCAAGATCAATTTGGGGAAAAATTTATTGTCCTTCCCAATCCGGCCTATGGTGATTGGGAGAGCAAGGGAATTTACCAAGGTAAGTATGACTGGACCGAAGGCCAAAAAGACTCTTTGCGACAAGCGAGCTTACAAGGATATTGATTGTTGTGTTTGTGACCGATCCGGCGTAACTTTTGTAGGTGTTTTTAACATAAACAACATGGAAAAAGATCTTTATAAAACCATCGATGCCCCCGGCGGAGAAACCTTGTTTAAGGATAAAGGCAGTAAATTTTATGGTTATGCCTTTCCGGTAAAAACAGAAGCAGCGGTAGAAAAAGCCTTGGAACAGCTGCAAACCCAACACCACAAAGCCCGACATTTTTGCTATGCTTGGCAATTGGGGAAAAACTATGACCGTTATCGCGCCAATGACGATGGTGAGCCTTCCAATTCGGCCGGGATGCCAATTTATGGACAGTTACAAGCTTTTGAGGTGACCAATGTTTTGGTGGTTTCCGTGCGTTATTTTGGCGGCACCAAACTCGGGGTTGGCGGATTGATTACGGCATATAAGACCTCGGCCAAACTTGCGTTGGAAGCTTCAAAGATCAAAACCAAAACCATTGATGTCGAATTTAAAATCTCTTTTGACTATCCCCAAATGAGTGAGGTGATGGCCATTATCAATCGAGAGAACCTGACTGTAACGCAGCAAATTTTAAGAATAGACTGCCAGATTTTTATCTCGGTAAGAAAGAAAATGGCCCAAAAGATATTCGATTTGTTTGAAGCCGTTTACAAAGTGAAAATCGAGGAGGTATAGGCTTTATTTAAAAAACATGCAATGTCTTTAATGCGGCTAATTTTAGTTTCTCCCTTCAGAAACTTTCTATCTTTTTCATTGTAGGCTTATAAAAATCACAGGGAATAAATTTTGTGTATTTTTGTTCCAAATATTTTTTCATGTTGAAATTAGGCCAATACCAAACCCTGACCATCAATCGGCAGGCGCCTCCGGGGATGTACTTGATCAATCAGGAAAACGATGAAGTGCTCTTGCCCAATAAATACATTCCTGAAAATGTTGAGATTGGAGCAGAACTGAAGGTTTTTGTATATCTCGACCATGAGGAGCGCCCGGTGGCCACCACTTTACAACCTTTTATCAAACTGGATGAATTTGCGCGTTTGCGCTGTGTGGAGGTGACTAATATAGGTGCTTTTCTCGATTGGGGTTTAGAAAAACACTTGTTTGTTCCCTTTAAAGAACAAGCCTATCCCATGGAAAAAGGACACTGGTATCTTGTGTTTTGTTATCTTGACGAAGAAACTCAACGCTTGGTAGCATCGAGTAAGGTGAACCATTTTTTAGACAACACCGATTTGACGGTGGCGCCCTTTGAACAAGTAGAACTTATTGTGACCAATAAAACCGAATTGGGATACAACACCATTGTCAACGAATTGCATCAGGGATTGATTTATCACAGCGATGTATTTCAAAATTTGCAAACCGGCGACAAGCTTAAGGGATGGATTAAAAAGATAAGAGAAGATCATAAAATTGATGTAGTACTTCAGCGTCCGGGTTATCGCAGTATAGAACCCAATGCTGATAAAATCATGCACGAGCTTCAATTGAATGATGGCTTTTTGGCCCTTCATGATAAATCCAATCCCGAGGAAATTCGATCAATGTTACAGATGAGCAAGAAAAGTTTTAAAAAAGCCATTGGGAAACTCTATAAAAAACGGGAAATTAAGATTGTACCTCAAAAGGGAATCTATCTTCAATAAAAATAGAATCTGCCCGGAACATTGTAGCGTCCATATCCCCATCGATATGCATTGTAATAAGTGTGATAAGTAGGGAAAGTAAGAGGTTGATGAAATAATTCCAGCGACTCGTTTTCAACATTGTCGCGATCATAATAAGACAGGTTTCCTCGTTCCCAGGGATTTGTTCGCTCGATCATAATTTGTGTACCGGCCTCGATTTGCGCCATTTGCCGGGCAATAGATTTGGTTTTTCCGATATAAGATTGTTTGTAGCGTGCTTTTGCTCTGCCAATCGCCAAAATATTAATACTGCGATTGGAATCTATCGCTTGAAGCTCTTCAATAGTGGGCAAGATAAATCGCCTTACTTTAAACATACCAAAACCCAAAGCAGGAGATTGTCGAAAGCTCAGGGATGAGCTGAACAAATCTTTTTGATTTTGTTGATGCACTGCCGGTATAGCAATGGAATGAGACTCCTCTTCCTGTGCAAAAAGAGCAGAGGAAAGGAGCACAAAACATAAACCGAGCACATATTTAAACATCATAGTCAAATTTACCACAAAAAACGTGCAAAACAAGTTAAGCATAAAAATTGACAGCACAATTTTTTTAATTGTTTTTAGGTTTTGCGGTTTATACCGATTTGATTTATAAATTAGTCATAAATATTGAACTGTCTTGTAGGTCTAATTAGTATTATTACAGTCTTGTATAAAAATGACAGCCTATTTGATTTGAATCGGTTTGCCTAAAAACTTGGGCTGCGTGTTAAACAACACATCAAAATAAGCTTTGGTTTTGGCCAAGTATTCCCGAATGTTCAATTCAATTCCGTGTGGCGGATCTTTGGCATTGAAGCCAATCGCTTCAAGTCCGTTATGTCGGGCCAGATATATCGCCCTGAGGTTGTGAAATTTCTGAGAAATAATGGTGACGCTGTCTAAACCAAATACCTTTTTAGCTCGTATAACGGAGTCTAAAGTGCTAAACCCGGCGAAGTCCAAGAATATTTTATCCCGGGGAATTCCTCTTTTGAGTAGGGCATAAGTTAAATCTCTCGGTTCGTTATAATAGCGGTGTGAATTATCGCCACTGACCAGGATAAAATCAATTTTGCCGTTTTCGTAGAGTTTGACTGCCGCTTCAACTCGATAAATAAAAAAAGGATTTTTCCCTCCGCCGACCAAATATTTGGAGGTCCCAAGGATTAAACCAACTCTATTTTTTTTAATTTTCTCAACAGCGGAAAAAGTCTTTTCTTCAGAAAAATTGTCAATGGTCCAGTTGGAAAACAACACAATACCCAACAGCAAAACAATGCTCCCCACCAACACAATTATAATCTTTTTCCTCATTGTAGAAAACTTGGCTGACGATATTACGAATAAATCAGGTTTTTTTGGAAGATGAAAGGAATTATTTTCAGGCTTATTTGAGCTTAAAATTTTTGAGGGTTTTGTCAAAAACAACCAAGTCATTGGGAAATAGCTTGTTGAGGTATCCTTTCTCTATAAGTTCGTTTGGGCTTCCTTGAACGGCAGTTTTGTTTGAAATAAGAATGAGTTGATCACATAGTTGTAGTGCCATATTGAGTTCGTGTGTGGCAAAAACAATCGCTTTATTCGTGGTTTTGACCAGCTGTTTAAGCAGTTTAAATACAAAATATTTGTGGTATAAGTCTAAGTGATTGGTGGGTTCGTCAAGGATAATTAGTTCGGTGTCTTGTGCTAAAGCGCGAGCAATAAATACTTTTTGCAATTGTCCGTCACTCAATTCATTGCATTTTCGATGCCCCAGCTCTTTAATTCCGATTTGTTTCAGGGCATTTACAATGTGTATTTTATCTTTCCGATTCAAGATTCCAAGCCAGTTGGTGTAAGGATGGCGTCCGAGGGCAATAACTTCATTGACCGAAAAGTTTTGGGAAACCGGTGCATTGGACAGTACAATACTAATGTGTTCTGACAATTCTTTTGAAGAATAGGAAGATAAATCGCGGCCTTTTAAAAGAAGCCTTCCGGAATGTATTGGTAAATCTCCCATAAAAGTCCGTAATAAAGTAGATTTTCCCGAGCCGTTGATTCCGATAACCGCGGTCAATTCTCCTGTATTTATGTGAAGGGAAAGATCTTTGGCAATACGTTTGCCGGGGTAACCAATACTCAAATTCCGGGTGCTAATAACCTGATGTGTAGTCTTTGTAGGTTTCATGTATAGGATTTAAAATACCAATTTCTTTTTACGGATCAACAACCAAATGACAATAGGCGCTCCAAAGATAGCGGTAATTGCATTAATGGGCAGGGTGAGTTCGCTTCCCGGGAGCTGGGCAATGATGTCGCAAGCAAGCATGGTAATGGCTCCGGCAATAACCACGGCCGGCATCAAGATAAGGTGGTTGCTTTTGGGTAATATCAACCTTACTAAATGCGGTACGGCTAATCCTACAAATGCAATGGGGCCGGCAAATGCCGTGATGCTTCCTGCCAATAAACTGGTGGCTAAAATCACCCATAGCCGATTTCTTTTGATGTTTGTCCCCAGACTTTTGGCATATTTTTCTCCTAAAAGCAAAGCGTTGAGGTTTTTTATACAAAAAATGCTGATTCCTATTCCGATGAGCCAAAATGAAAATAGGATGAAGAGCTCTTCCCAGCCCAAACTGCCCAAACTACCAAAAGACCAGAATACATAGCGTTGCAATTCTTCCGAAGGACTGAAATAAGAAAGGATGCTGACCACTGCGGAGGTGAGACTGGCAAACATCAAGCCCACAATCAAAATGGCCATGGTGTTTTTCATTTTAAAAGAAGCTGCTAAGACTGCCAATAGCACCAAGAAGCTCCCTAAACTGGCCGCGATGATAATTCCCCAAGACGACAAAAGAAATCCGGTGGCCAACCCGCCGAGGAGTCCGCTTCCCATGATGACAAATGCCACCCCTAAACTGGCACCGCTGCTGATGCCGAGTACATAAGGCCCTGCCAATGGGTTTCTAAAGAGCGTCTGCATCAACAAACCGCTTAACGATAAGCCCGATCCGACCAAGAAGGCAGTGATGGCTTTGGGCAACCGGTATTGCACAATAATATAGGTCCAAGTCTCTTGTGAAACGGCCATGCCCAACAGGCTTTTCAGGGTGACTTTAAAGGGGATAATAACAGATCCCAAGCTTAGGTCGAGTATAAAGAAGCCCAGCAACAACAAGCCGCCAATAAGGAAATAGGCAAGGAGCTTTAAATGATTCATTGTAGGGGTTTAAAAAAGGTGTTGTGGTATTCGGGTAATAATTTAGGATGAAAAATATGAATCAAGTCTTTTAAAATCAAATCCGGTCGGCTGTAGCCCAGTTCATAGTATAAAACCCCTCCGGTGGGGCCTTTTACTCCGGCATAGGAATAAATGTTTTGGTTTTGAAAAGCCTTAAATTGTGCATAGTGCTCAGAAGCATCAAGCAAGCCCTCATAGCTTGTAAATCCGCCGGGAGCAATCCAAAAATCGGCATCTTGACTTTTGTTGAGCACAGTTTCTATAGATAATGAGAGGCTGCCGGTTCCCTCGGTGTCTTTGTATAGGTATTCAGCCTGTGCATCTGCAATAAATTTGGCCGCCCAACTGCTGCCTTTGGGCAGGTACCATACATCTTTATACATGGCGCCCGCCAAAACAGTAGGCCTGTGGTCTGCCATTTTAGCCAGTTTTTGGGCATCGAGATAGGCCTTTTTAATCTTGTTGAAGATTGAGGAAGCCAGTTTTTCTTTATTGTATAAAGCACCAAAAAACTTGATCCATTCGGCTTTTCCTAAAGGATGTGGCTCGTTCCAATCGCCATTGTACAAAACCGGGATACCGCTTTTGGCAATGAGTCCATAAGTTTTGTTGTTGGTTTTCATGGAGAAACCAATCAAGGCATCCGGTTGTAGACTCAGTACAATTTCGGTATTGAGATGGGTGTTTTTACCAATATTGGTCACCTTTCCTGCTTCAATGCGTTTGCGAGCAGCCGATGAAGAGATAAAATCGGGATGAGGGAAACCAACCAAGGTATTGATTTCATTCAAATCGATTAAGGCAGGAATATGAGTGGTGGAAGTGACAATGATGCGCTGTATCGGAATGCGAACCTTGGCGTCATAACTCAGGCCTCTTGGAGGTTTGGTGTTTTTTTCTACCAACAGATAAGTAAAAGTCTCTTCAGATTCCGGAAAGGGATTTTTGACTTTCAAGATTTTAAACCCGTCATAATCGATTACAGAAAATCCTTGGGCATAGCTTATCGATAGGGTGTCTCCATTGGATAATTTGTCTTTATTGGTATGCTTGTTTGGCCCTTTACAGGAAATCAAAAGGAGACTTAGCCCCAGTAGGATGTAAAATATTCTGTTCATAGTGATTGGTTTTTGACAAAAATAAAGGAAAGTTGGGGGATTGGAAGTTTTATTGGTAAAAATGAATTTTCTATTTCAAGAATAATACGGAAGTGATTAACAGACTGCATATTTTGCCGTTAAAATTTTAAAGGACAATTTGCCCTTCTTTCCCATGAGATAAACTCTTGAAGGGTTCTGTGTAGCGAGTATTTAGCCCGTATTGAATGAAGTTAAAATGCAAAAATTTGTAATTTTAACAGGAAGGTTAGTTTATTTTTAAGGTCACTTCCGTATAAAACAAAAAACGCCCAGTATGATTGGGCGTTTGATGAAGCTGTGATTCTGCTTAAAAAAATATATTACTTGCCAATCAACACTTTTTGCACCTGTTTTTGGTGATTGTCGTGTTGAAAGTGGAGGAAATAAACGCCTGCTTCCAATGAAGTGACCGGAATTTGAACATGCGTTTTTTGGGTGGTGGTTTGGTAAACCGTTTTCCCTAAAATATTGATCAAGCGAATTTGATAAGGAGGCTCAAAATTTTGTTCAAAATCAATATTGAGCTGTTCTTTGGCGGGAATGGGATACACTTTGAAAGAGGTTGGGGCCACCGTTTCCACGCCTGCACTCACATCGACACTAAAGTACTGAACATATTCGCAACCCCAGTCATCGTGTTCGCCATAGATATAAGTTCCGTAAGTATAATTGTGCATGGGAATGCTGTTGCCATTAGCGTCTAAAATGCGCAAATTCCCTCCTTGATATGCAGGAATTCCTTGTGAAAATGCCCACCAATGAAGTCCAAAACAGTTGACACTGGTTAATTTGAATTTATAAAAACCACTTTTAGTAAAGGTCACGTTGTCGGTGTATAAGGTTGCGGTGTTGGCGTTGACGCGACTGGCGACAATATTGCCTTGCATATCTAAGATTTTCCAAGACACATCTGCAGGATTTGAATTGAGATAGCCATCGCTGCCTATATTGTTGGTTTTCATTTTAACCGTGATGGAATAGGGCCATTTTGGTGTCACTTCAAAAACGGAACTTCGGGTATCATTGGATCCGTCGTCATCAGTTTGACTGTTGACAGCGGTAATATTAACCTGAAATTTTTGAGTACCTTGTGTTTCGGCCAGAGAAAGATTGGTCAGGGCTTCCAGAGGCGACAGGACAATAGTAGTAGTGGTTTGTGGCGGCAAGCTCCCTGTCCAGGTGTGGGTGGCTGAATTATTGCCATTGACTCCATAGCTAAAAACCAGACTGGTAATGGGCGTACTACCGGTATTTCTTACTTTTATTACCGGCGTATTGCCGGAAGGATTGGCGCGGAAATGATTGGGATTATTGGTAGGCGTTACAATATCTGTGATTGCCGCATCCAAGGTTTTGTTGGTGTTTCCATAGTAAAACACATATCCACTGAGTTTGTAATTGCCATAAGCATTACTTTGATTAACACTACCGACATAATTTTCAAACTGCAGGTCCAAATTAAAAGTGTCTCCTCCGGCGATATTAGGAATTTTGTGATAAGTGGGGATGACCTTAGCTCCCGGACACCAGTTACTGCGATTATGAACCCAGGTTCCGCCTTGCGGATACAAGTCATTCTTTCCACAGTCGCTGCGCCAAACCTCTTGGTGGGCAATTTGATTCCCGTCTTTTTTTAGGTTGTAATAGTTGCTCATAAATTCGCAGCAATTGTTATCATCGGCACCGTGTCCGGTAACAATAACTTTTAAAGCTGCTGCCTGAGTCCCGGCCGGAGCGGTGTCTGAAAAAGTAGGCAAGTGCGCATTAAAGGGATCTCCGGGGTCTCCAAAAGTTTGACTCAATTGATATGCTTTTTCAATACCGAGTACTTCGCGTTCAGGAGTTCCTTCGATAAAAGCAAATTCTAATTTAGCGGTAAATCCGCCGGAATAGCCTGCATAACGGATGCGAACAGTTTTTTGGCCGTGGAGTAACGGATAAAAATCAGTTACGTCAAACACATAAGGTTGTTTCCATTGCGGTCCAAAACGAGACCAACCTGAAGTAGCAAAAGGTGTGATAAAACGCCCCAATTCAAAGAAAGTACTGTCGGTCAACAATTGAATATGTACATCATAATCCCACTGATGGCAATATTGAGCCGCCGATCCACAATCATATTGACCTAAGGTCAATGTCATGATGATTTTGCGATAAGTTTGCGTGGTATCGGGAAAAGTAACATTCTGGTCAAAATTGCCAAAATAATTCAACTGCACCTGACCGGTTTGGATAAAAGTGGTGTCGTTTTGCGCCTGTGTCGATAAGGTATAAATTAATAGAGAAACAAAAAGTAAAGTAATTTTTTTCATAAAGACGAATAGGGGTTGTGTTAATAATCAGTTAAGACAAAAATACATAAAATTTACTCCTCCAAACCTTAATAGGCTCTCAATGATTTTTATACCTCCATTTTTCGATAGAGGAAAGAGGGAGTAAACTGGGAGGAGTAATATGCGGTCTGTCTATAATCCCGCCTGTTTTTTAAAGATTATTGACTGCTTACATCATTAAAATGATTAGTTTTGTGGCGAAATTGGTTCATCTGATGTCTGGTTCACACATCGATGATTAAAATGGGAATTCCGTGTAATTCGGAAGCTGTTCCCGCAACTGTAAAGCGCTGTTCTCGAATCTTCGAGATCCCTCAATAGTTAGAGTGCTTGTTGATGCTACTTCATTTAACCACTGTTTGCTGCGGCAAATGGGAAGGTAAACAACAAGAGCCAAGCCAGGAGACCTGCCAATTCCAAAGCCAAAACAGGGACTAAGTTTGTAGACCGTTTTGGTGTAAGCAACTGAAAAATAGATAGACTTTCGGGTAAAAAGTCATAGGTATTATGAAAAGCTTTTACAGTCTCTTTTTATTTGCGCTTTCAAGCAGTTTGGCTCTGGGGCAAGTGCGTCCCGAGAACGTGTTTGATACCTTGGTGATTACCGATTATAAATTAGATGAGTTTTCGGTGGGGCAAACCCTCACCCAATTGTCTGATTCAGTGATTACGGCACACCGGTCCAGCCTTACCGATTTACTGGAATATACTACCCCAATTTATTTTAAAGAAAACGGCCTGGGTATGGTTTCTTCTCCTTCCTTCAGGGGAACAACCGCACAACAAACTGCAGTGCTGTGGAATGGCATCAATATCAATTCCGTTTTTTTGGGACAAACCGATTTTAATACCATAAATACGGGCAGTTATGACAATATTGCTGTCCGAGCCGGCGGTGGAAGCGTGATATACGGCAGTGGTGCTATCGGTGGAACGGTACACTTGAATACCACCCTACATTTTAAACCGGAGTTTAAAAACTTTTTTCATTTGGGTTACGGCAGTTTTAATACCTTGGATGCTCGGTATCGATTGAGAGCTTCCAATGAAAACATCAGTTTTCGCTTTTCAGTGGTTCGCAGCAGTTCTGACAATGATTTTAAACTGCATAATCGCGAAGGACGAAATTTGAACGGACAGTTTCACAACACAGCCCTGAATGCAGCCATAGGTATTCGTCTCAATCCCAAAAATCAGCTCAACTTTTACAGTGGATATTACGGAGGACTCCGGCACTTCTCGGTAGTTTATCCGTCAGATAATAAAACCAAGTATAGGGATTTGAATATGCGCAATCTGTTGGAGTGGGAAAGTAGGTTTGGTCAATTTGAATCCAATTTAAAAGCTGCTTTTCTCAGCGAGAATTATCAGTATTATCCCGACATCAATGCAGAACACCACACCTATGGAAAGGCGGAAACTTTTATCGGAAAGTATGATTTGAGTTTTAAACCGAATAATAATTTGTTGTTGGATCTTATTCTGTCTCATCAACACACCAATGGACAGGGTTCCAATATTGAGCATCATACCCGTGATATTTCGGCTGTTGCATTTTTATTTAAACATCAATTTTCTTCAGAATTTCGCTATCAGTTGGGGGTGCGTAAAGAACTGACCTCATCCTATGAGAGTCCGTTTTTATATACCCTCGGACTCGCGTATGAAGTGGCTCCTTTTTATACCGCCAAGCTGTCGGCTTCCCGAAATTTCCGTCGACCTACCTTTAATGATCTGTATTGGCAAAACAATGGAGACCCCGATCTTAAGGCAGAAGAATCTATGCAAATTGAGCTCGGTAATACCTTTCGCTATCACAATTGGGAACTGACGCTGACCGGTTATTTCAATGATATTGACCAAATGATTCATTGGATTCCACAAAGTAACGGACTTTTTGCCCCCCATAATATTGATCACGTTCAAACCTATGGAGCAGAAGCACTCTTGGGATGGCAAAAGCATTTTAGCAACCAGGTGTTTAAAATTAACGGAACCTATGCGTATACCATCTCCAAAAATATCAAAACCGACAAACAGCTCATTTATGTGCCTTATCACAAGGCTACTTTTTCCGTTGCCTACACCATAGGCCGATTTACCGCAGATTACCAATTGCTGTATAACGGAGAAGTGTTTACGCGGACTGATAATGATCCTAAATACAACCTAAAAGCCTACAGTCTTTCCAATTTCGGATTGGCCTATACTTTGGGTAAAGAAAACACTTATGTCATTGGCGGAAGAGTCCGTAATATTTTTGATTGTGTATATCAAAATGTAAAATATCGGGAGATGCCCGGTATTAACTTTAATTTTTACTTAACCCTAAATTTTTAAACTATGAAAACAAGTAAGTTTTGGCTACTGATTTTTGTCAGTGCAATTTTATTAACCTCTTGTAGCGATGATGAAAGCGGTACACAAATTAACCTGCCCGAGGGCGACTATGTCGATGGTTTTTTTGTTACCAATGAAGGACAGTTTCCCGGCCCGGGGAGCATTACTTTTGTGTCCAGTGATCTCGATAGTGTGTATCAACACATTTATGAAGGAGTTAATGGGCAAGTTCCCGGATCAGTGGTGCAATCCATGTTTTTTGATGATCAGGGACGGGCTTATATTGTAGCCAATAATTCCAATAAAATTACCGTGGTCGATCGATATACTTTTGAAAAATTGGGCGTAATTGACCAAGGGTTAGAAATGCCTCGATATGGGGTGGTTGAAGACGGTAAAGCCTATGTAACCAATCAAGGATCAAATCCCTATGTAGCTATTATTGATTTGCAAAACTTGAGCGTTACGGGCACCATAGACATGAATGGCCAAACAGTAGAATATATAGAAGATGGCGATAACGGAATGCTGTATGTACAAAATGCCGCCTTTGGAACCGGAAATTTGATTTCGGTTATCGATCCTGTGGCAAAAATTATTGTAGATACTATTCAAACAGCACAAGGCTTGAGCGATATCGAAGTAGAAGATCAGCACGTTTATGCCTTGACTGCAACTGCCCTTCAAATATTTGATTTGAGTGGCAATACCACCAACAGTGTCTCGCTCAATTACAGTGCAACTCCCGGAAAATTGGCTGTAGATGACAATCAGGTTTACTTTACGGTTGATAAATCGGTTTATGCTATGGCCAGTAGTGCTACTTCAGCGCCTGCTTCCCCTTTGCTTACCTACAATACACAAGCTACTTGGGGAGCTATGTATGGCTTTGCGGTAGAAAATGGTCAGATTTATATTGCCGATGCCGGTGACTTTACTTCTGATAGTTTTATTGAAGTATATAAGGTAGATGGAACCCATCTTCAAACTATAGAGGTGGGTGTATCCCCCAATGGATTTTATTTTAACGATTGATTTTCCGCTTTCCAACTGAGCGTAAATAATCCTCATAGGCTGATGCTTATGAGGATTGTTAATTTTTAGCCCTTTTGATGAGTATCATAATGAGCGTGATAAACAGGGCAAAAATAAAAGTTTCAAGATAAGAGAAAGGCCAGCCCAAAAAATATTCAAATCCTAAGTTTACTATCAGGCAAGCAATACAGGCCAAGATATAATACCGGATAAACCGGATGATTTTTGATTTCTTCATTGTGGTTTGTTTAGTTTTTGCGATGCAAAAGTCGTATCAACTTGATGGATAAGTCGGTCAAGATCATTTTTGCATTTCCGTTGCGCTCAATGTGATACAGGGCGGTTTCCAATTCTTGCGTAATTTCCAGAATGTTGTTTCCGTGTATAAAAGGAGCAAATTTTGCCAACTTGAAATTTCCGATCTCCGGTTTCATAAAAACCAAACTTTCTGCTTTGTAATTTTGTAACAATGCTTGTCTAAAAAAATGAGTACAAAACAGTAGAAAGCGTTTTTGAGTTTCACGATTGGCGCGGGAAATTTCGTCGGACCAGGAAAGAATTTTTAAGATTGAAGACTTGTTGCCTTTGGCACTAAAGGCTGTGCGTACCCAGCTGATAAACCATTGTTCAAATTGTTGTTCGCCCTCATCTCGATGGAGAATTTGAAGGGCTCGGGCATAGTTGCCATTGGCTTGAAAAGCGATTTTTTGTGCCTCAGCCTCATGCTGCCCACACCGATTGATCAAAGCCTCTTGTATAACTTTCTCTCCCAAGGGGGGGAAGTCCAGTTTTTGACAACGAGATCGAATGGTTTGTATAATTTGCCCTTCGTCTTCAGCTATTAGAATAAAAACACTTTTCTCCGGCGGCTCCTCAATGAGTTTTAACAGGTGATTGGCTGCTTGGTGGTTTAAGGTTTCTGCCTGCCAAATAATCATCACCTTGTATCCGCCTTCAAAAGCTTTCAAGGCCATTTGCTTGGCAATGGAACGCGCCTCATCAATTCCAATTTTCCCTTGTTTGTTCTCAATGCCCAGGTGTTGATACCACTCAAAGCGACTGCCATAGGGTTTTTGGGCCACAAATTCACGCCACTCTTCTATGAAATCAGTTGATATGGGTTTCTTTTTAATTTTTTTATTGGTACTCACCGGATAGACAAAATGCAAGTCGGGATGAGCGAGCTTTGACATTTTTTTGTTGCAGGCTGTTCGGCCATTATTGTTTTCGCCTCCTGAATTTTGACACAATAAATACTGCGCATAAGCAATAGCCATAGGCAAAGTGCCGCTGCCGTGCGAGCCCAAAAACAACTGAGCATGAGGAATCCTACCCCGATCTGCACTGGTGGTCAGATGGTTTTTGAGGTGTTCCAGGCCAAGAATATCTGAAAATAACATAGATGACGAAAATAAATATTTTTGAATTATTCCTATTCTATTAAGCGGGAAATAAAGAAATAATTATTTTTGGGGAAATTTAAAAAAATGAAAACGCTTAACGACTATAATTTCAAGAATAAAAAAGCTTTGGTGCGCGTAGATTTTAATGTGCCCCTCGACGACAAACTCAATGTGGTTGATGATACCCGCATTCGATCTGCCAAACCTACTATTGATAAGATTTTAGCGGAAGGCGGTGCAGTGGTTTTGATGTCTCATCTCGGGAGACCCAAAGGCGTCGAAGAAAAATATTCTTTAGGAAATATTGTGGAGAACGTATCGAAAATTTTGGGGGTAGCCGTAAAATTTTCGGGAGACTGCATTGGAGAAGAAGCTTTTGCAGCTTCCAAAAATTTGCAAGCGGGAGAAGTACTTTTGTTAGAAAATTTACGTTTTTATCCTGAGGAAAAAGCAGGAGATCAAGCATTTGCTCAACAATTGGCTCGGCATGGAGACCTTTATGTCAACGATGCTTTTGGAACAGCTCACCGAGCACATGCTTCTACCGCTGTGATAGCACAATACTTCACCGATAAATGTAGCGGATTGTTGTTGGAGCGGGAAATTAAAAATCTCGATAAAGTGTTGAATTCTGACAAAAAACCGGTGACCGCCATATTGGGAGGCGCTAAAGTCTCCTCTAAAATAACCGTTATAGAGAATATATTAGACAGAGTGGACAACCTGATTATCGGTGGAGGCATGAGTTTTACGTTCATAAAAGCCCGGGGCGGAGAAGTGGGAAACTCACTAATTGAAGCCGAATATGAGAAACTGGCACTCGAAATTATGGAAAAGGCCAAGGCCAAGCAAGTGGAGTTGTACTTGCCCACTGATGGGATAGTGGCAGATGGATTTTCAAATGATGCCCAACAACACACCGAGAAAATAGACCGTATTGCTGAGCCTTGGATGGGACTCGATATAGGCTCCGAAAGTATCAGTCGTTTTACAGAAGTGATTTTAAATTCCAAGGTTGTTTTATGGAACGGTCCTATGGGGGTTTTTGAATTTGATAATTTCTCCACAGGCACCAAAGCTATTGGAGGGGCAGTGGCCCAAGCCACTCAAGAAGGCGCCTTTTCTTTGGTTGGCGGTGGCGATAGCGTGGCTGCTGCCAAGAAGTTTAACCTTCAAGAAAAAGTGAGTTATGTTTCTACAGGAGGAGGCGCCATGCTCGAAATGATTGAGGGTAAAACCTTGCCCGGTATCGCGGCTTTAAATTAAAAAAAAAAGTAGGGAGAATGCATAAAATTACTTGTTCAATTGGGAAACCAAAATACGTCCTCAGGACGATGTCTTTTTTAAATTTTTTATAAACCATTAAAATTTCACTTGTGATATTTAGCAAAAGAATCCTCGTTTCCATCTTGTTTTTGACAAGCTTATTCTCCCTTCACGCCCAAACCAAAACCCCGGAAGCTGAAGATAGTCCTAAAGAACATTTGCCACAATCAGAAAGTATTGATCTCGAGCCGCATATAGATGGTGATATGGGGCAAATATTTCTTAAAGATAATCAGACGACCGCACAAATTGACTCGCTATGGGTGGCCGAGTTGACCAATTCGGATCTGTATCCTAAAATGCAGCAAATCATTCTAAAAACCCCTTATGCAGACAGCGAGATAAGTCCTGCAGATTATCAGGAGTTGTCTATTGATACCCTAAAAATGCGGTTGGCTGCACTCAATGCCAAAACGCCTTTCGATATTAAATATACCCCGGATTTGGCGCAAATGATTAAAATTTACCTGCATCGCAATAAAAAAGGAATGGAGCGTTTGATGTCTTTGAGCCTTTATTATTTCCCTTTATTTGAAAAGGTGCTGGATAAATATAATTTGCCGTTAGAATTAAAATATTTACCCATCGTAGAATCAGCTCTTAATCCACAAGCCAAGTCTTATGTGGGTGCGACCGGTTTGTGGCAATTTATGTTTGCCACCGGAAAAATGATGGGGCTTTCAGTGAGTAGCTATGTTGATGAACGCATGAACCCGGTGCAATCTACGGAGGCTGCAGCACAATATTTGACTCGGCTCTATAAAATTTTTGGAGACTGGAACCTGGCACTGGCTTCTTACAATGCCGGTCCCGGAAATGTAACAAAAGCCATTAGAAGAAGTGGAGGGCAAATGGATTATTGGAAACTCAGACCTTATTTGCCTAAGCAAACCGCCAATTATGTTCCGGCTTTTTATGCGGTGATGTATCTCTTTAATTATGCTGAAGAATATGGCTACGAACCTTATGTGCCGAAAGAAATTTATTTTACTACCGATACGGTGCGTATTAAACAAACCGTGACTTTTGAACAAATTGCAGAAGCCACCGGCGTTACAGAAGATTTGATCGCTTTTTTAAATCCGTCTTACAAATTGCATATTGTTCCGCATATAGCGGAGGAAAATTTCGGGATCCGATTACCTATTCAAGCGGTGGGCCTTTTTGTTGCTAATGAAGAAGTGATTTATCACTACAGCCAAAAAGAACTTGCGAAACGCACACTTCCCCAATATTACAAAGTATCAGATAAAATTCATTATCGAGTGAGACCGGGAGATTACCTCGGAAAGATAGCCGGTCGTTTTGGGGTTAGCGTGCGTGATATCAAACGCTGGAACCGCATACGGGGAAGCATGATTAGAGTGGGGCAACGCTTGATTATATATCCCGATGAACCTGTGGCTGTTAGGGCAACGCAAAACTCTCAGTCTAAGCCTTCTTCTTCAAACCCTAAAGTCTATGTGGTGCAAAAAGGAGACACTTTATGGGACATTGCACGAAAATTTAATAATATTTCTGTGCGTGAAATTAAAGAGTGGAACGATATTCGCGGTAATACTTTAAAACCGGGAATGCGATTGAAAGTTTCCCAAAGTTAATGAACCCAGAGGTATTTTATTAAAAATGAAAATGAAAAACATTGTTTTCTTAATGCTTGCCATGCTCGTTTTGGCCACCGGCTGTCAAGAAAAATCCAAAAAAAATGGAGCGACAAAACAGCGTAAAATTTTAAAATCTTCAGCTGGAAGAATCAATGCGCTTTCTGTAGTGATGAAAGAAGATTTATGGAAAGGGAAAATAGGAGAAGCATTGCGTGAGGCCATGGCTGCTCCCGTTTTAGGACTTCCTCAGCAAGAACCTTTATTTACCCTTTCTCAAATGCCGCCCGAATCCTTTTCCGGCTTTCCTAAAACCAGTCGTCTTTTTATCAAGGTGCAACCCCATAACGGACCTTTGTTTAAAATTGTGACCGATACCTTTGCCCGTCCGCAAACCGGAGTTTTTATTGGTGGGAATCAAGATACCACTATCATTGGATTGATTGAGCGCAACGCCGACCGAATTGTTGAGGCACTGAAGCAAACTGAAATCAGAGAAAACCAACGGCGTATTGCTAAATCCTTGGGGAGTACGGCCATTTTAAAAGATAAATTTGGCATTGCGATGAGTTTTCCTTCTGTTTATCGTTATGCCAAAGAGAAAGACCATTTCGTATGGCTGCGTCGCGAGATTCCCCATGGTTCTATGGAGATTTTGGTGTATGAAGTGCCGCTGAAAGTAATTGACCAAGGATCAAATGTGGTGAAAAATATTGTACAAATGCGCGATTCCATCGGGAAAAAATTTATTCCCGGGGAAACCGAGGGGAGCTATATGATTACCGAGAAAGCCTATGCACCTTATTTAATTAAAACGGAGATAGATGGGAAATTTGCCTATTTGACCAAAGGAACCTGGACTGTAAAAGGCGCTTATATGGCTGGTCCTTTTGTCAACTATGCCATTCGAGATGAAAAACACAATCGTTATTTGGTGTTGGATGGCTTTGTCTTTAAACCCGGCTCCTCAAAAAGAAATAGTGTCTTCGAACTAAAGGCCATTTTTAAATCCGTGAATTTCGAGAATTAGTGAAGGAGGGTCTTTTATTATGGGCGGATTTAATAGGGAAGTGATATTCAAAATAAGCTAATCTTGCCCCCCTTTTGTCATTGGGTGTCGAAAGCAGGCCAAGTTTCCAAAACCTGATGCATTTATTGAACGGCAGAAGTCACCCTGCGGAAGTCGGAAAAACCGGAAATAAAAAAATCCGAATGGACAAGGGAATCCACTCGGAAGTTAGATCAACTTTTTTACAAGGCTTAAATCTTATGATTTGCTGTCTTCCACGCTTGCAGAAGAAGCTTTATCTTCCGCTTTCGTGTCGCTATCTTCTTTGGTAGCGTCTTTAAATTCTTTAATACCGTTTCCCAGTCCTTTCATCAACTCGGGGATTTTTTGTCCGCCAAACAAAAGGAGAATGGCACCGGCAATAAGTACCCAAGACCACGGTCCTATACCTCCTAAGAAAATCATTAATTCCATAACATATCGTTTTATAAGGCAAAAGTAGGAATTAATAATTGAAATAGAACGTCTTCCTCAAAATAAATCGTATTCTAAAGTGATAAAATGAAGGATTTGCCCTCAAAATACAAGTTGCCAATTCGTTTTGAGACGAGACCCACTTTGTCATTGTGTTTGCTACGATTCTCAATGCAAAAAAATTATGTACTTTTGTGATAGTTAAACAGGATGGATGCGTAAAAAAAATAAAAAGAAAATAACCAAAAAGTTATTGCACAAATACCGTTTGGTTATTCTGAATGAAGAAACATTTGAAGAACGAGTTTCTTTTAAACTGAGTCGCCTCAATGTTTTTGTGGTGGTGGGGATTTCGGCCATTTTGCTAATTATCATGACTTCTGTTCTGATAGCTTTCACTCCTTTGCGTGAATATATTCCCGGGTATTCGTCTACCCAATTGAGACACCAAGCGATTGCTTTGGTGTATAAAACCGATTCTCTCGAGCGGGTGGTTGAGCAACAAAATAATTATTTCGCCAAGATTCAACATTTGCTGCGAGGCGAGCCCCTGGTAGACAGTAGCCAAATGCAAATGGCTGATACCGTGCAAGTGAGCCACATTAGTCCCGATAGTGTAAATTTGAAGCCTTCCAAAGCCGATTCCCTTTTGCGGAAAGAGGTGGCGCGAAAAGAAAAATACAATGTTTTCAGTCCTGCAGTGAAAAAGTCGAACTTTACGCTTTTTCCACCGGTAAAGGGACATATTACAGCCACTTATGATGCCGATCAGGGGCATTATGCGGTGGATATAGCCACTGCTGAAAATCAGCCGGTCAAAGCAGTAGCCGACGGTATGGTTATCTTTGCCGAATGGACGGTGCAGACCGGCAATGTTCTTATTATAGATCACGGTAACGGGCTTATTTCTATCTATAAACACAATGCTACTTTATTGAAGCAACAGGGAGATCCCGTAAAAGCAGGAGAGGTGGTTGCATTAACGGGAAATACGGGAGAACTTTCCACCGGTCCTCATTTGCATTTTGAATTATGGCGAAATGGATTTCCCGTAAATCCGACGGAATTTATAGAATTTGAATAAATTATGAGTTTGAAATCAGCAGGCGCCAAAGTTTTTGCCAAGATTGTAGCCAAACAAATCCGAAAATGGTCAGAAAATCCCTTGGAGGCCCAACAAAAGGTTTTTAATACTTTGATCAGTAAAGCTAAAGATACCGATTTTGGTAAGGATCATCATTTTGATCAAATTCATTCTTTTGCTGATTTTTCACAGCGAGTCCCCATCCGCGATTATGAACAACTCAAGCCCTATATTAACAAAGTTATAGCCGGAGAAGAAGATATACTTTGGCCGGGGAAACCGCTTTATTTTGCAAAGACCTCCGGAACCACCAGCGGTGCCAAGTTTATTCCTTTGACCAAAGCCTCTATGCCCACCCACATTTCAGGAGCACGCAATGCAATTTTAAATTATATTGCTGAAACCGGAGAAGTTGATTTTGTCAACGGAAAAATGATCTTCCTGCAAGGAAGCCCCGAAATGGGGAGCACCAATGGTATTCCCACCGGTCGCTTGTCAGGAATCGTGGCGCATTATGTGCCGTCTTATTTGCAGAAAAATCGCTTGCCGAGTTGGGAGACCAATGCTATTGCCGATTGGGAGGTCAAACTGCATTCTATTATTGAGGAAACCCTGCCGCAAGACATGACCTTAATCAGCGGAATTCCCTCATGGGTTCAAATGTATTTTGAAGAACTTCGAGAGAAAACGGGAAAACCGGTTGGAGAAATTTTTCCTAATTTCAAGTTGTTTATCTATGGAGGCGTTAATTTTGATCCCTATCGAAAGAAATTTGAAAAGCTCATCGGTCATCCGGTGGCCAGTATTGAGCTTTTTCCCGCCTCAGAAGGCTTCTTTGCTTTTCAAGACAAACAAGACCAGCCCGGGATGTTGCTGCGCCTAAATGCCGGTATATTTTATGAATTTATCAAGGCCGATGAGTTTTTTGAAACTAATCCTAAACGTCTTCATATCGGCGAGGTGGAAGTGGGCGTCAATTATGTGATGATCATTTCCACAAATGCCGGATTGTGGGGGTATAACCTCGGCGATACGGTGCAGTTTACCACAACCCGTCCATACCGATTGGTAGTTTCGGGACGCCTCAAGCACTTTATTTCCGCGTTTGGTGAACACGTCATTGGAAAAGAAGTGGAGCGGGCTTTAAAAAATGCGTTGGATCAATCCACGGCCAAGGTCAGCGAATTTACAGTAGCCCCACAAGCCAATCCTTCGGAGGGATTAGCATATCACGAATGGTTTATTGAATTTGATGAAGAACCGAAGGACATGGAAGTTTTTGCACAAAACATCGACCAAGCCCTTTGTAAACAAAATTCCTATTACGATGACTTGATTGAAGGGAAAATTTTGCGTAAATTGATAATTACGAAAGTAAAAAAGGGCGGCTTTCAGCAATATATGCGATCCATAGGAAAGCTGGGAGGGCAAAACAAAATTCCGCGATTGTCCAATGATCGAAAGATTGCCGATGTATTAACTAAATTGAACAAAGAATGACCAGAAAGTTTAAAAATAAAAGACGAACCCGAGCCCAGGAAAGCTCCAATGCCATAGAAAGACTGTATGTGACCATGCGGCATCTGTTTAACCGCGGGTTTTATAAACCCATGGGAATTTCCGGAGCCTCCTTGCGAGAAGGATTGTTGTTTCTAAGGCCGGAAATCTATGGCGCTATTGCCGAAGATCGACTCGAGCTCAATGGCTTGCTGTATATCGTCAATCGGCTGCCCATCGGAATTGAGCAGTGTCGATACATCAACTTGACCAGTGATGAGGGATATAAAAACTCTCATTTTAAGCCAATTATCCCTCCCAAGCGCCGGCGCAACTGTTATCGGATTGACCAAGAACAGATGAATATTGAAATCACCCGTGGGCGTTCTGAGATATACGATATTCTGACCCACTTGACTTTTTTGTTTATCGAGTCTGATAAAATTATGAAAGCCGTGGTTTTAAATGAAGAAGGAGAAACCACTCGAGACTGGAAAAAAATTGAATTGGCGGTTCAACAGCCCGAACTGAGTGAAGCCCAACGCGAAGTAGCTCTGACCCATGCAGCCAATATCCTTGGGCATACCTTTGACGAACTTACTGCATTTTATCCGCTTTTTGGTGTTCCGGAAAATCGAGATCGCTTTCTTCATCTGATTTATTATATGGGGAAACTGGCCATAGACGAGAAAATCAACGGTCAAAAACGCATCATTACTTTCACACCGGTGCTTCGCGAACGATTGGGACACCATATTCACGGCGAAATTTGGGCCAATAAAATCAAATATAAGCTGGTACAAAAAAACTTACACAAGCGAAAAGTGCATATTATCAGTGCCAATATGCACAGTGTGATGAACACTTTGTATGCACCGCTGGCTTTAGAAGTTGATGCGCAAAACAGGTTTGCCGTTTTTGAGGAGTTGAGTAAGAAGAAAAATGGTGACAAACGAAAAACTGTGATAAAGACCGCCCGCTCCAGAGGGATGTATTTTATTGAAGATGAAAGCGGAACCAACATAGATGTACAAATTTTTGACACCGCCAAACTCGATCATTTTGAGGAAGATTATCAGGTAAAAGACCAAGAAAAAGCTCCGGTAATCATAGTGATGGATTATGCCTTTGGAGAACAAGCCTACGAAACCATGGATGAACTGCTTAAACCTTTTGAAATAGAGGGAAAAGAACGGCATTTAAAAGTAGATTCGGTTTCTATCATGGGGAAAGCCGGAATTTTGGAAGGTCGTAAAGGAGATATTATGATACCCAGTGCTCATTTGTTTGAAGGAACCGCCGATAATTATCCATTTAAAAATGAACTGAGAAAAAAAGACCTGGAAGGTTATGGAATTTCGGTTTATAAAGGCCCCATGGTAACGGTTTTGGGAACTTCACTGCAAAACAAAGATGTGTTACAGTTTTTTCACGATTCCACTTGGAATGTCATTGGCTTGGAAATGGAAGGCGCACACTATCAAAAAGCCATTCAGGCTGCGGCCAAGTTGCGGGGGAATATTTCGCCAAATGTAAAAGTACGATATGCTTATTATGCCAGTGACAATCCCTTGAAAACAGGAAGTACTTTGGCTTCCGGCGGCTTGGGAACTACAGGAGTGAAACCGACTTATTTGATTACCCGAGAAATCCTAAAACAAATTTTTAAAGGGTAATTACCAGGGGGAATATTAATGAGCCCAATTTTTAAAGGTCTTTAATTTGAAAGCGATCTCTGTCGTTGAGAAAAGGGAATTCTTTTCGAGTTTCTGTCAATTTCTTGCGGTCTAAAACGAGGGTCTCTATAAATTCACCTTCCCAATTTTGGGTTGCTATTTTTTGGCCCAGTGGCGCATAAACTGCCGAATGGCCATTGTAGTTATTGTGATTGTCATCGCTGCCAATGCGGTTGAGCCCTGCTGTATAGCACAGGTTTTCAATACTTCTTGATTGTAATAAGCTGTCCCATTGTAAAATGCGCTTGTCGGGCCAATTGGCAATATAAAACAACAAATCATAGTCTTCTGTGTTGCGCGCCCAAACCGGAAAACGTAAATCATAACAAATCAAAGGACAGATTTTCCACCCCTTGTAGTTGACTACCAATTTCTTGTCTCCCGCCGAATAGGATTTGTCTTCCCCGGCAAAAGAAAACAAATGTCGTTTGTCATAGGTTTTAAAATCTCCATTGGGGAAAACAAAATATAATCGATTGTAGTAGGCCCCTTTATCTTGAACAATTACGCTTCCCGATATTGCCGACTTCTTTTCCTCGGCCATCTGTTGCATCCACTGCAGGCTCAATCCATTTGTCGATTCTGCCAAATTTTGAGGATTCATAGAAAATCCGGTCGGGAACATTTCAGGAAGAAGGATTAAATCGGTGTCTTCCGCTATGGCTTTTATCTTTTCGGTAAAATGAGTGCGATTGGCCTCCGGGTTTTCCCAGGAGAGTTTGGTCTGTATCAGGGTAAGCTTTAATTTTTCCATAGGTCGAAAGTTAAGGAATTTAAAGGAATTATCACACTCTTTACTTCTCTTAACAGCCTACGGATTGATTGTAAAGAATGCTTTGTGTTTATGCGGGTCAATTACTTGACGAAAGCCTTCAGATTACGTTCACTTCCATTTCTAAATCCAGTCCGTAAGTAGCTTTAATTTCTCGTTGTATTTTTTGGGCCAGGTGTAGAATATCTTTTCCGGTGGCAGTACCGTAATTGACCAAGACCAAAGCCTGATGCTTGTGCACACCGGCATCTCCCGATCGGTAGCCTTTGAATCCTGCCTGATCGATCAACCAGCCTGCCGGGATTTTATACTGTTTGTTATTGAGCTTATAATACTTGACCTCGGGGAATTTCTTTTGTAATTTTTCAAAAGCAGCCTTGTCAATGATGGGATTCTTAAAAAAGCTGCCGCTATTGCCCAATTCTGCCGGATCGGGAAGCTTGCTTTGACGAATACGAATAACGGCATTTGAAACCTCTTCGATGCTTGGATATTCCACTTCCATCGCTTTCAATTCTGCTTGGATGGCTCCGTAAGAGGTGTGAAGTTGGTGATGTTTTTTGCTTAGTCTAAAGGTAACACTGGTGATGATGTATTGGCCTTTTAGTTCATTTTTGAAGATGGAATCGCGATAACCAAAATGACAATCTTCTTTTTGAAAAGCTTTTTTTTCCAAAGTCTGTCGATGAATGGCTTCACATTCTACAAAACAGTCTCGCATTTCCACGCCATAAGCACCGATATTCTGAATGGGAGTAGTGCCCACTTTCCCCGGAATAAGCGAAAGGTTTTCAAGACCTCCATAGCCTTTAGAAATACAATGCCGCACAAAGTGATGCCAGTTTTCTCCGGCGCCGGCCTTGATAATCACTTGCTGATCGTTTTCATTGCATATGGAAATGCCTTTAATGTTGACGTGCAAAACCGTCATATTCAAGTCACCGGTCAGCAACACATTGCTGCCTCCGCCCAAGATGAACAGCTCATCGGTATAACATTTTTGTAGCGCTTGATTGAGGTTTTCTTCCTTTTCAATAGAGAAAAATTGCTTGGCTGTAACGTCAAAGCCAAAGGTGTTGTACGCTTTTAAAGATTGATTGCGGCTTGATTTCATTATCTGTTTTGATAAGCTTTAAGTCCCTTTTTTAGGATATCAAGGGCTTTGATCAGTTTTTCTTTTTGGATAACATAGGCCAAACGGACCTGCTTTTCACCGGCATGGATAGAGGAATAAAAACCGGCTGCAGGCGCAATCATAACGGTTTCTCCGTTGATGTCGAAAGATTCGAGTAGCCATTTGGCAAACTTTTCTGCGTTGTCTACCGGTAATTCGGCAATGCAATAAAAGGCGCCATGTGGTTTGGCCAATTTGATGCCCGGAATATTTTTAAGGTGTCCGATGAGGGTGTCGCGGCGTTCTACATACATTTCGGCCACCTCATTAAAATAGGATTGTGGGGTTTCTAAGGCTGCTTCACTGGCAATTTGTGCAAAAGTGGGCGGACTAAGGCGGGCTTGAGCAAACTTCATTGCAGTGGTTATAATCTCTTTGTTTTTAGAGGCCAGGCAACCAATTCGCGCACCGCACATGCTGTATCGTTTTGAAACAGAATCTACCATAATGGCGTTTTCGGCAATGCCTTCTTCTCGTAGAATAGAATGATGGGTCTTTCCGTCATAAACAAACTCCCGATAGACTTCATCGGCAATTAAAAACAAGTCATATTTCTTGGCCAAATGCGCCAGCTGATGGATTTCTTCCTTGGTGTATAAATACCCCGTTGGATTTCCGGGATTACAAATTAGGATGGCTTTGGTTTTTTCAGAAATCAATTTCTCAAATTCTGAAATGGAAGGCAGCGCAAAGTTATCTTCAATATTGGCCGTAACCGGTTTTACCCTAACGCCTACGGTATTAGCAAACCCATTATAATTGGCATAGAAAGGCTCGGGAATAATGATTTCGTCATGCAGATCACAGGTGGCAGCCAAGGCAAAAGTCAAGGCCTCAGAACCTCCGGTAGTAATCAGTAACTCATCGGGGTCAATGGGAATATCGGCGCGGTGACGATAGTGAGCGGCCAATTTTTTACGATAGCTGTCAAACCCACCGGAAGGGCTGTATTCCAATATTTGGATGTGGTTGTTTTTGACTGCATCCAACGCCACTTTTGGCGTCTTGATATCGGGTTGTCCTATATTTAAATGATAAATGTGCTTACCGGCTTCTCGTGCTTTATTGGCAAAGGGAGTCAACTTTCGAATGGGGGAAGCAGGCATGACGCGTCCTTTTCTTGATATTGAAGGCATAAGTAGGTTTTAGGTGCAAATTTGAAATTATTTTAAAAATAGTCACTGAATGGACAAATATAAAATAAGCCAAACAGTTTTATGGATGTTTTTAATTTTATTCCGGTCGAAAAATTCCGGCCTTTTGAGGAACCAGTCCCGAAAAATCTCCTTGATTACGGATAACATCTCTGACGATGGAGGAGGAGATGTAACTCTTTCCACTCGAGGTCAGTAAAAATATGGTTTCTATTTGCTCCAGCTTTCGATTGGTATGCGCTATGGCTTTTTCAAATTCAAAATCAGCCGGATTCCGCAGGCCGCGTAAAATAAAATCAGCTTGTTCTTGCTTGCAAAAATCAACCGTTAGCCCTTGATAAGTTTTGATGCTGATTTTTGAGGAATCTTTAAAGGTATTGTCGAGGAATTTTTTGCGATCCTCTAAGCTGAACATGTATTTTTTGTCGGCATTAACTCCGATGGCTAATACAATTTCATCAAATAGTTTTAATCCGCGTTTGATAATGTCATAATGTCCTATAGTAATGGGGTCAAAAGAGCCCGGAAAAACTGCTTTTTTCATAAGATGCTGTTTTGCCTGTAAGGTACAAAAATTAATAAGCCCTTTCAATGGCGGTTGTGATTACGTCGGTAAAAAAATCTCGAAAAGGGATTTTAGCCGCTTGGAGCTGCTGAGGGACAATGCTGGCTTTACTCATTCCCGGACAGGTGTTGACCTCTAAAAAATGGGGGACACCTTCATGAAAAATGAATTCGGCGCGGGCAAAGCCTTTTAAGTTCAATAAGCGATAAATCTTTTCGGTCAGTTGTTTTACTTCTCGAGTTTGTGCGGCGGTAATACGAGCCGGAGTAATTTCTTTGGACTGCCCCAAATACTTGGCCTTATAGTCAAAAAATTCGTTTTCAGAAACAATTTCGGTTACCGGTAAAGCTTGTACTTTACCTTGATAAGAAACCACGCCTACAGATACTTCTGTGCCTTTTAAAAAAGATTCGATAATCACTTCTTCGTCTTCTTCAAAAGAATACTGAATAGCTTTGTGCAAATCGGAGACGGCATGCACTTTAGAAATACCAAAACTGCTGCCCCCGCGGTTGGCTTTCACAAAACAGGGAAGTCCTACTCGTTTAACAATGGCTGCCTCATCAATGTTTTCTCCTTTTTGAAGAGTAAAATTTTTGGCGGTCTTGATTCCGTAGCTTTGCAATACACTGATGCAGTCCTTTTTGTTAAAGCTCAGGGCCGCGGCATAAAAATCGCTGGCCGTTTGCGGAATTCCCAGGGTTTGTAAATAGGCCTGAAATAGACCGTCTTCGCCGGGCGTGCCGTGAATCATATTAAAAACGGCATCAAAGTGGATTCTCTTGCCTTGAATCACGGCAGAAAAATCGGATTTGTCAAGTGGATATTTACCTGCTTCGGTTTCAATAAACCACTCCTCTTTATAGATATGGGCTTTATAAACGTTAAATTTTTGACGATCAAGATGATTAAAAATCATATTTCCACTTTGAAGGGAAATCTCGAATTCGCTGGAATAGCCGCCCATAGCGATGGCAATATTTCTTTTCATGGTAAATAAGAGTCTATATGCGGATGCCAATTTATCAACATCTTGTAATTTTGAAACAAAAATAAGCCTGTTTTTTTATCTTTGTCCCTCAATCGTAAGAATACATGAATTTTTTTAAGTTCCTTTTTAGTAAAACCTTCCTGATTCAATTGATTTTAGCCCTTGTAATCACGGTGTTATTGGTTTTGGGCGGGTTGGCGTGGCTGAACAGCTATACTCACCACGGTGAGAAAATTAGGGTGCCCGATTTGTCCAAGATGCAATTAGACAGTGTGCAGATCAAGCTCAATAAGCTTGATTTGAATTATGTGGTCATCGATTCGGTGAGTTATAACCCGGATTACCCCAAATTTTCTGTGGTTGAACAAAATCCGAAACCCGGACACTTTGTCAAAGAAAATCGGAAAATTTACCTCAAACTCAATCCTTCGGGATTTCCAAAAATAGAAATGCCCGATTTTTACAGGGATACAAAACGGGAAATTGTTCCTGCTTTGCGCGCCATGGGATTGAAAGTGGGAGAAATTACTTATAAAAGCGATATTGCTGAAAATGCAGTGCTGGAAATGTATGTCGAGGGCAGACGAGTTCGCGCTGGAGATAAAGTGATGAAAAATAAAGCGGTAGACTTGGTACTGGGTAGTGGCGACCCCAATTCAGATATCCCGATTTCTCAACGTGCCAGTATGGAACAGCAACAAACAGCAGACTCAATAGATGCCAAAGATGTGGTCAATGATGTTTTGCAAAATTGAGAAGGTAAATGAGTGAAGCAGAACAACACGATAATGATGATTTATATGAGCACTATCACTTTAAAGCCGATAAGGGACAGTCGCCTTTGCGGGTGGATAAATTTTTGATGAATTTTGTAGAAAACGCCACTCGTAATAAAATTCAAAAAGCAGCCAAAAACGGCAATGTTTTTGTCAACGGGAAAGCAGTAAAACAGAATTATCGGGTTAAGGCTCATGATGAAGTCAAAGTGATGTTTGAACATCCGCCATATGAATTTTTACTGACTCCTGAAGATATTCCGCTCGATATTGTATATGAAGATGACGCCTTGCTGGTGGTTAATAAACCGGCCGGTATGGTGGTGCATCCCGGGCATGGTAATTATTCGGGTACTTTACTCAATGCTTTGGTCTATCATTTTGAAAACCTTCCAACCAATTCCAGTAACCGCCCCGGCTTGGTACATCGAATTGACAAGGACACCAGTGGCTTATTGGTAGTGGCCAAAACTGATAATGCGATGACCCGGTTGGCTGCTCAGTTTTTTCACAAAACCAGCCAACGGAAATATGTCGCTTTGGTATGGGGAGATGTCGAAAAAGACGAAGGAACAGTGGTGGGAGCCATTGGTAGAAATCCTAAAAACCGGTTGCAACAAAAGGTCTATAATGAAGAGGAAGCCGAAAAGGGAAAATATGCGGTGACCCATTACAAGGTGCTGGAACGGTTTGGGTATGTTACCTTGGTTTCTTGTCAGTTGGAAACCGGCAGAACCCATCAAATTCGTGTGCACATGAAACATATTGGGCATACTTTGTTCAATGATGAACGCTATGGAGGCGACCGGATTTTGAAAGGAACTTCGTTTAGCAAATACAAACAATTTGTTCAAAATTGTTTTAAAATACTGCCCCGTCAGGCTCTACACGCCCAAACTTTAGGATTTGAACACCCCGAAACCGGAGCCTGGATGGATTTTAATTCTGTTATTCCTGATGATATGCAGGGGGGTATAGAAAAATGGCGCCGCTATGCCAAACACCAAAAATAATACAGGCCTGAAGTTTTCGAGTAGTTTCAATACAAATTGTAAAGCGGAAATATTAAGAGAAGATTAAAGTCTATACTTTTTCATAAAGAGTCGAGATAGTTGTCTATTTTAGTGATTTATTTAAATGACCTCAATCATTCAAACGCTAAAAATTAAAACTATATGACTTTAATTGACAAACTAATTACCGAGATAGAGGAAGAAGCTTCTAACACCAAAAGAATGTTGGAATGTGTTCCGGCCGATAAATTTGATTGGCAACCTCATGAAAAATCCATGACTTTAAAGCAATTGGCTACCCATGTGGCACATTTATCCAGTTGGCCAGAATTGGTGTTGCAGACAAAAGAGCTCGATTTTGCCAATAATGATTTGGAGACTCCGCAGATAGAGCATACGACGGATTTGGTCACTCTTTTACAAAAAGGGGCCAAGGCTTCGGTATCGGCTTTGCAAAATGCAGCCAAAAAGGACCTTGAAGAAGCCTGGGTGCTGCGCAACGGGGATGTTGTATTGCTGAATAACACAAAGTATGAGGTGATTAGAAGTATGAGTGTTAATCACTTAATACACCATCGCGGGCAATTGAGTGTCTATTTGCGATTACTCGATATTCCTATTCCCGGAATGTATGGCCCCAGTGCTGATGATAGGGAAAGCGCATAACCACATTTTAAAATCGAGGTATAAATAAATTGATAAAAAAAAAGCCACCTTTTGAGGTGGCTTTTCATTTAAAATCTTTAAAGATTTTCTTAGTTCACAGCTTTTTGAAGTCCGGATCCTGCTTTAAATTTCACTACGTTTTTAGCAGGAATTTTAATGGTCTTTCCGGTTTGTGGATTGCGACCTTCGCGAGCAGAACGTCTTGATACTGACCAAGAACCGAAGCCTACCAAGGATACGCGATCTCCTTTCTTTAGAGCGCCTTCTACGTTCTCCAAGAAAGATTCTAAGCTTTTTTTAGCAGCGGCTTTTGAGATTCCGGCATCGGCAGCCATAGCATCAACTAAATTTGATTTGTTCATAATTTAAAAAATTTAAAATTAGTGTGTAGGTTAAACATTTTGTTTAATTCATCGACAAATTTATATGCTTTTATTGATTATACAAGGCTTTGCGGCATAAATATGAAAAAAACCAATAAACTTTAACAAATTGTTAATATAAATAGGTTGTTTTTCTCAAAATTAGCCGAGTTCATGCCCTGTAAGGCTTTAGCGCATACAGGCATTTTCCTCCAAGCGCAGACCATTTAAAAGTTTATTGGCCGGCAGTTTTTTCTTTCCCGGCATTTGTAAGCTTTTAAGCTTAATAAAGCCGGAGTCAACCGCTACTTTCAGCTCTGTTTTTGTTTTGATGAGTTTTCCAATCGGATAATTGTGATCGGATTTCTCCATTTCTACAGCATAAATTTTACAGGAAACTTCTTTTTTTCCATTTTTAAAATACGTCCAAGCTACCGGATAGGGGGAGAGTCCGCGAACGAGATTGTATATGTCTTGAAGCGAGGCTGTCCAATCTATTTTGGTGTTTTGTTTATGGAGCTTGGGGGCGGGTTTAAGATTTGTGACCTCAGGTTGAGGCTGTTCTTTTACTGTTCCTTTGGCAATTTGATCCAATGTTTTTTGAACCAGAAGGGCGCCTTCTTGCATCAATTTGTCATGCAGTTCGCCTACATTTTCGGTAGGAGATATGGGAACCTCCTTTTGTAAAATCAGATTGCCGGTATCGATTTTTTCATCCAAAAAGAAAGTGGTGACTCCGGTGGTAGATTCGCCATTGATGAGCGCCCAGTTTAAAGGAGCTGCCCCGCGATAATCGGGAAGGAGGGAGGCATGGAGGTTAAAAGTTCCGTATTTTGGAAAACGCCATACTTTTTCAGGAAGCATACGAAAAGCAACCACTACTGCAATGTCGGGATTCAGCGCCTTGAGCTCACTTTGAAAGCGGTCTGATTTAAGTCGGGTGGGCTGTAAAAGTTTTAATCCTTGTTGTTCAGCATATTTTTTTACGGCGGAAACCCGTATTTTTTGCCCTCGACCCGAAGGCTTGTCCGGTGCGGTGACCACCCCGACAATCTGATTTCCTTCGGCAAGGAGATGGGCTAAAATATGTACTGCAAATTCAGGAGTTCCCATAAACAGGATGCGAAGATTTTTCATAAAAGGTGGCTTAAAAATTGCTTGTTAATTACCGGGGGAATTTAGAGGATATATCGGAATTATACCAGAAAGACCGGCAAATTAGTCTCATATTGGGGTAATATAGCTTCACTTCAGCTCAGCTTCTGGCTTCATAACCCTATTTAATTGTAAACATACCACATGATAAATTAGTTCTACTTTGATAGATTAAAAAATCCGACAAGCCTCTGTTTTTCGCTTCAATCCTAAAAGTTTAAATGACCTCAGGCTTATTTTTCTTCTTTCCCCAAATTTATCAAAGAGTGGTATTGGATAATGATAAACTTTTAAATCTGGCCTTTATTCTTATCATTCAAATCCTTAACTTTGCAATCCTTATAAAAAAGCAACTGATATGTTTGATAGTTTAACCGACAAATTAGATAATGCCCTTCATGTACTCAAGGGACACGGACAAATTACGGAAGTCAATGTGGCGGAGACTTTAAAGGAAGTTCGCCGGGCATTGGTGGATGCTGACGTTAATTATAAAACAGCGAAAAACTTTACAAAGACCGTTAAAAAGAAAGCATTGGGGCAGGATGTATTGAATACCCTGAAACCCAGTGAATTGATGGTCAAGATTGTCAAGGATGAATTGACTGAATTGATGGGAGGGGAAACGGCCGGAATTGATTTATCGGGAAAACCCAGTGTCATTTTAATGTCCGGTTTACAGGGAAGCGGTAAAACCACTTTCTCCGGTAAATTGGCAAAATTCCTCAAGAATAAAAAGACTAAAAAACCATTGTTGGTAGCTTGTGACGTTTATCGTCCGGCGGCTATTGATCAGTTGCATGTGGTGGGCGAGCAAACCGATGTTGAGGTGTATAGTGATCGCGAGACCAAAGACCCGGTGAAAATTGCCGAGGCTGCTATTGCTTATGCCAAAGAAAACGGACACAATGCCGTTATCATTGACACGGCAGGTCGTTTGGCAATTGATGAGCTGATGATGGAAGAGATTTCCAATATCCACAAAGCTATCAAACCTCAGGAGACGCTTTTTATTGTAGACGCCATGACCGGTCAGGATGCAGTCAATACCGCCAAAGCTTTTAACGACGTTTTGGATTATGACGGAGTTATCCTCACCAAACTCGACGGGGATACTCGTGGAGGGGCGGCCATTTCTATTAAATCGGTGGTTAACAAACCCATCAAATTTATAGGTACCGGCGAGAAGATGGATGCTATTGATGTCTTTCACCCCGATCGTATGGCTGATCGAATTTTGGGGATGGGAGATGTTGTTTCATTGGTAGAGCGTGCCCAAGAGCAATATGATGAAAAGGAAGCCCGAAAAATGCAGAAGAAAATTGCTAAAAACCAATTTGGTTTTGATGATTTTCTCAAGCAAATCGACCAGGTCAAAAAAATGGGAAATATGAAAGACTTGGTAGGAATGATTCCCGGTGCCGGTAAGGCTTTGAAAAATGTCGATATTGACGATGATGCTTTTGATGGAATTGAGGCCATTATTCATTCCATGACTCCGGAAGAACGCTCCAATCCCAAGCTGATCAATTCGAGCCGAAAAAAACGCATCAGTAAAGGGGCAGGAACCACGGTGCAAGAAGTGAATCAGTTGTTGAAACAATTTAACCAAATGAGTAAAATGATGAAGATGCTGCAAGGGGGAGGTCGAAAGAAAATCATGCAAATGATGCAAGGCATGAGATAGAAATAGTAGTTATAAATCCTTATTGCCATCAATTACCAAAAATATAAATTAGAATATTTGAAATGACAATTCTCGACGGAAGGCAAACCAGTAAAGCCATTAAAACGGAAATCGCAAAAGAGGTAGACAAAATCAAAGCTCAGGGAGGGAAGGTTCCTCATTTAGCGGCCATTATTGTAGGAGATGATCCGGCGAGCAAGACTTATGTCAACAGTAAAGATCGCGCTTGTAAAAAAGTAGGTTTTGATTCTACCATCATCAACCTGCCTCAAAACATTTCGGAAAGCGAATTGATTTCAAAAATAAAAACACTCAACAGCAATGACGATGTCGACGGCTTTATTGTGCAGTTGCCGCTTCCCCGACACATTGATGAGCAAAAAGTATTGATGACTATCGACCCCGATAAGGATGTCGACGGTTTTCATCCTACTAATTTTGGAAAAATGGCTTTGGAGATGCCCTCTTTTATTCCGGCCACGCCTTTTGGAATTTTGGAGCTGCTTAAACGTTATGAAGTCCCCACCGAAGGGAAAAACACGGTTGTCATTGGTCGAAGCCATATTGTGGGACGCCCCATGAGTATCTTACTGAGCCGAAAAGGTAATCCCGGGAATTCAACGGTAACTCTAACCCATCGGCATACCGCCAACCTCAAAGAGCTTACCCGAAAAGCTGATATTATTGTGGTGGCCATTGGTGCTCCGGAATTTTTAAAAGCCGATATGGTTAAAGAAGGAGCAACGGTTATTGATGTAGGCATCAATCGGGTGCCGGATGAAAAAGCCAAAAAAGGCTATGTACTTAAAGGAGATGCCGATTTTGAAAATATAAAAACCAAAGCTGATTTTATAACTCCTGTTCCGGGAGGTGTAGGGCCCATGACCGTAACTATGCTGTTGAAAAACACGTTGTTGGCTCGAAAACGCAGTGCGCACAACTAATCTTTAAAAAAGCAACTGTTTTCTTACCATGAAGCAAAGAACGATCAAGTTTGTGTGGGATTATTACGGAGAGCCGGCCGTCAAAACAGCAGAGCACCACAAAATTCACCTTCAGGAATTTGCGGAGGCAAAAGCCTTGTCGATTCAACAAGCCGGGTTTCAAAAAATATCCGATCAACGCGCTACCGCTTATTTATTGCTTCACGAAGATGAGGCCTTGAAATATAAAGAAGTTCTGCGTCCTGAGAAGGCTTATGTCATTGAAGACTAACTGATAATTTCCATAAATAGAATTCCCAAACTGAATATAAATCCGAGGATAGGGACAAACATGGGGAAAGTTTTGACTCCTTGTGGGTGAGGATTCCTTCTCTTTAGGACAATCAGCGAAAGATTACAGAGAATAAACACGACGATTAAAATAAATACTGATGCTCGTCCCAAGGATTCTAAGGAGAAAGACAAGGCCAGTCCTATAATAATCACCGCCATAATGAGGGTAGCCAATATTGGGGTGCGGGTTTTTCGGTTGACCCGTCCAAAGACCGTGGGTGCCATTCTTTTTTGTGCCATTCCATACATCAAACGAGAGCCCACGATAATCTGTGCCAATACCCCGTTGATTAAAGTGATGATGGGCACAATGCTGATAATTTTGTCAAAGCGCGGAGCTTCCTTGTTTAGGAGTGTGGCAATGGGAGCCTCACTATTGGCGAGATCTACCGGAGACAGCACGGCAATAGTTGAAATGAATAGATAGATAACTCCCACAATAACCAAGGCAATCCAAATGCCTTGTGGCATATTTTTGCCGGGTTTTTTGACTTCTTCAGAAAGATTGACCATATCCTCAAATCCGATAAACATGTAAAAAGCTAAAAAAGCCGCCGAAAAAATTAAACTCCAATCTTCAAAATTCATAGATGGCGTCATTTGGTGGAGGCGAGCCGGCAATTCTGTTAAAACGCTGCCGGTTAAAAAGATGATGAACAACAGGGCCAAGACATCCAGCAGGGAAATAACAAAAATAAGGAGAGTAGATTCAGAGATCCCCCAGGCTGCTACGGCCGTTAGAATGCCGATAACCAAAGTGATGATCAGCCAGCCGGGGAGGTCTAAGAAGACGTGGACATAGCCCACATATCCATTGAGTGCGGTGGCGGTAGACACCATGGCCGACAAGACAATCAGCCATCCAATGATGGCAGACAACCACTTGAGATTAAAAGCACGGTGAATAAAATTCATTTCTCCCGCACTTTTGGGAATACGCCCGGCGAGTTCTCCAAAAGAAAAACCGGAAAATAATGCCACCAAAGTGGCAATGACAAAAGCTAAGGGAGTAAGCATTCCCGCTTCACCAATCACTTTGCCTATAAAGATATAGATTCCCAATCCCAGCATGGTACCCACTCCATAAAAAATAAGAAGTGGTCGGGAAATACTTCGTTTTAATCCGGGTTGCTTTTTCCTTTTTTCGCGATTTTCAGAAGCTGATGCCATACTCTTGGATGATGATTTAAAAATAGCGGGTACGCAAGCACTAAGTTTGATAAATATTCAAACGATTTAGCGGTTCAAATCACAATCTTGCCTTTGAATAGTGAACCTTTTAATGCTATAGATCCAATTCCTTTTGTTGCTTGAATTCAAGAATTGTGGTATAATACCAATTATACATACTAAATAGCCCGATATTTATGTCTAAATTTCAAATTTCTGCGTTAATCCCGCACGTGCGGGACATATAGCTACTGCTATGCCTACGTTTTTTGCCTTGAACTTTAAAATTTATCCTATAA
>CAZPGY010000018.1:0-55829 GCA_964586655.1 uncultured Flavobacteriaceae bacterium | reverse complement strand
TACTTCGATTATGTTTGTTTCGTGATGAGGTAGTAATAATTGAAGAACCGGAAACCAATCTTCATCCGGCTTTGCAGTCGAAGTTGGCGGACTTCTTTGCCAGCCATATTTCTTCGGGGAAAAGGATAATTGTAGAAACACATTCAGTACCCTTTATTCGGAAACTGCAATATTTAGTCAATAAAAAGAAAGTTGACTCAGAAGATACCTTGATTTATTATTTCCATGCCCCGGATAATATACCAATGGGAGAGGAGCATGTACGAAAAATAAAAGTTAAGGAAAACGGAATCCTTTCTGCCGGATTTGGTACCGGCTTTACGGATGAAGCAGATAACTTGGCAATAAGCTTATTTGAGTTGACTAAAAATGACATGAATTAATGAAGTACATCCCAACATATATAACACACGATTACTTGGATGATTTTTTTGGCTCTATACCAAAAGAGGATTATTTAAACCTTTTACTGTCTCAAAATAAAAAGCATACAATCTTTTCAGCTTTATATAAACTTATTTTTGAAAATTCGACGCTATATTTTGATGAAATGAAATCGCTTCAGGAATTAAATGAATCTAAAAATCCCTGGGCTAAAAAGCTAATTCACCTTCATTTGGAGGGGGGGAGAATCCGACAAGACAAAAAAACAAGCGAAGCAATCCGAACCGATAAAGTTGAAAAAGCAGTCAATAAAAGAGCATTAAACGTTTACCTTAGTAAGCAAAAGCTGGCATTAAAAAAATATGGATTACTAAATATTGATACTCAAGAAACAGAAAAAGTGCTTCCTTTTTCTCAATCAATATTTATGAAAATACATAACGATAAAAGGCATAATACCTTTCCGGGTTGGCAGATTTTAAAAAAAATAGATTTACCTATCAATTCAGCTATTGTAGTTGATCAATATTTATTCGAAAATATTCGTTGTAAACAAAGTTCACTTTATTTAATTTTAAAGAACCTTTTACCGGAAAAACTGTCTACTGATTTTCATTTAATGATTGTTTCGAATAAATACAACATTAATTCCCGAAAATGGGGAGCGGAACAACAGCAGCGTTTTTTTGAAAAATTCTATTTGAAATTTAAAAGATATATAGAAGGTTCAGGATTGGATTATAAAGTGAAGTTGTCTGTTTTGCATACTCCCCAAAAAAAGGAAATCCACGATCGCCACATTTTTACCAATAATTATTTTATAGAGACCGGAAATTCCTTTCGGAAAAAGCTTACAGGAACATATTTGAATGTCCATCCTTTGAATTCAGATGCCCGGGAACTTTATTATAAAGAATTGGAAGTACTCAAAAAAGTTGTGAAAGGTCCTTTACTTAACCCACAAATTGTGAAAGATGTTCAAGGCGATAGGGTAAATCGTTTATTGGGAGTGTATTAAGAGGTTTATATGAAAATAGATACTAATGGATTTAAAATTAAACGATTGAAAATAATAAAATAATTCTCACTATGCAGATACACTGCACAGTTGTATAGCATATTTGCACCAGTTCTTTGAAACACCTGTCAAAATATTGACTGCGGATGCTGGCTTCAATAGAAAAATTGAGGCAATGATCGGCATCTTGGTTCCGGTTTTCCGGGACTGAATGTTACTGTGGTATTGATAAGCTCTATTTTAATTAAACATTATTAAGATGATTCTAATTAATATATAGTTGTTAATAAAGAGTCAGTAAGTTTGTTATGTCATTGGGTCATGAATTCATACTTATAGAATATACGACAGGTGTTTTCAAAGTTTTAATTAGGGTTAAAAAATGGAAATCGAACAACAACATATCGACCAAATCAGAAAGGACTTTGCCGACTTGCAGGGTAAAGAGGATTTAGCGAGTCTTTTAAGTGTTGCTAAGTACATGCTTTATGGGAAGAAGTGTAAACCGGTTCGATTGAAATCTTTGACGTATTACGCCAACCCGAAATTTTGTAAGGAACGGTATAAAACCTTTACTGTAAAAAAGAAATCCGGCGGAGAACGCATCATTAACGCGCCGGTAAAAGGTTTAAAAGCCGTTTTACGCCCGTTGAATTTTGTATTACAATGTTTATATGAACCACATCCTGCGGCAACAGGTTTTGTGTTAGACAAATCCATTGCCGATAATGCGCGAATGCACGTAGGAAAGCATTACGTATTTAATATAGACCTTAAGGATTTTTTCCATTCTTTTGACCGCAATCGTGTCAAAATGGGGATTTGGTATGCCTTTTTTAACGGTGACAAAGCCAAAGAACCCTTGGCCTTTTTAATGGCTTGTTTGTGTACACATCCTTTCGAAATTGACGGGGAAGTCCAAAATGTTTTGCCCCAAGGCAGCCCTTGCTCGCCGACACTGACCAATATCTTATGTGAGCGATTGGATCGTCGTTTAGCCGGATTGGCCAAACGATTCAATGCCACATATTCACGTTATGCCGATGATATTACCTTTTCTTCTGACCACAACATCTATAACGAAATTGAAAATCCGGTTTTAAATGAAAAGGGGCATTACGATAATTTTAGAGCAGAGCTTTTAAGAATTATTGAAGACCTCAATTTACAAGTAAACCCTAAGAAGACCCGCTTGCAAAAATCGGGTTATCGCCAGGAAGTTACCGGACTGAAGGTGAACGAAAAGGTAAATGTTAACCGTCGTTATGTAAAGCAATTGCGAATGTACTTGTATTTTTGGGAGAAGTACGGCTATAAAAAAGCTGAAGAAATTTTTCGTCGTGACTATGCCAAAGACAAGGGGCACGTCAAAAAAGGAAAACCCAATATGATAAACGTACTGGATGGGAAATTGGAGTATTTGAAGATGGTAAAAGGTTATGATAATTCGACGTATAGGAAGTTGAAAAAGCGGTTTGATGAGTTGACGGTCAAAGGGGGCCCCATTGGACAAGTATTGGAAATTTGGGAGAAAGAAGGGATTGAAAAGGCGATGGAGTGTTTCTATAATAATAAAAATAGAGAGAGTGATAACCCCCAAAAGCTTATTGCTATTCTATAAAAGAAACTGGTTTAAAGGATTTATTTAAAAAATATGAGTAAGAGGTTAAAGAGTAAATACGACTTTATACAGGAGGTACTTGAGAGTAAGAATCTTAGTCTTGCTCAGCGTGAGCGCGTTTTGTTGTTGGTAAAAAGGGAGATTAAAAAAGAGGGTGATATTGGGAGAGAGTTGGAAGATAGAGTGAAGAAGATAGAGGAGTCAATTTTAGGCTTGAAGGACGGAAAAACTAATGAAGGAAACATAAGACAATTAGTCAGTCAAAAATCAGACAGGAGAAAAAAGCGGAATAAAATTAAGCACAATCCGGAACAAACTTTTGAAATTTTAAAATCCTTTAAGTTTAACGATGCAAAATATGGTTTTAAATATCTTGTCCACGGAAACTCGATTGATGGAATTGAAGATTATAAGGAAAAAATTGAAACAGCCAGAAAAGAATTTAGGAAGTTAAAGGATGTACCCTATAAATTGTATAAGAGTTTAGACTCTCTAATTTTAGCATACGAATTATATGGAGAAGAAATTGTCAAATCTGAGAACAAGCACCCATTTGAATCAGATAAGGAAATTAAGATTAAATCTGAAGATCAAAGAGACAAATTAAGGCATTTATTTGGAGGGGGAAAACCATATAGAAAGAAGTATTTCAGGACTTTCCGAACGGCTATCCAGGATTTTAAACGAAAATATAGGTTTGATCTAGAATCATCAGAGTCTTCAATATTATCTCAATTTTTAGAAAACATAACAAAATATGAAAAGCATACAGACGGAGATATAACTTATAGTTTTAGTAACTCGGATACTAAAGCACTTTTTAACGAGACACAATTAAATTTTGATTTAAGTAAAAAACACTTTTTTTTATGGAATCCGGCATTAAATAAATTTCTCAAGTGGATAATCAGCAGTATTTTGAAGCATTCAAATATTGATGGAAATCGTCCTTTCGATCCAGAACAAAAACAAATCATTTTCTCGTCTTACGAAGATTATGATGAAGGAAAAGGAAAAGAATACATAGTATTAGAAATTACCGATACTAAAAGCGTAATAAAGAAGGGGAAAAATGAATTTATAAAAAGTGTTTTAGATGAAGTTTCAGTAATGGCTTCTGTATGCGATGTAGAGGTATATTTTATTGAAGAAGAAAGCGGAAAAGCTTTTTATTGTTCCTTATTGCCAAAAGGTAAAATTACCCCTGTTCCATCGGAGAAAGAAAAGGAGGGAGTTCTTTACCGATTTAAAATTCTAAAAGATTAAATATGAAAAAGATTGTAATTATTGAAGATACAGAAGGAGAGCTTGAAAAGTTCAAAGAATTGTTAGTGGATTCTGAGTTGGTAGATTGCTCGAATGACATTTCAGCTGTTTATGATACTTCTAAAAAGGAATTTAGAAGCGAGGTGGAGTATGAGTATGTCATTATTCATCATAGCTTCAATCAGAAAGGAGTTACTTCTGAAATAATTGGAGATTTAAAGGAATATGTGAATAATAATTTTCCATATAAGCTTATTACCTATAGCGGTGGAGCATCGCTATCTAAAAATTTAACCAATCTCGAACAGTATGTTTTTTATATTCCACGAAAAATTGTAAAAAGAAATATAGTGCAATTTGTACAGTTTTCACAACAAGTAAATGATTGGTATCTGCCTGCTTTGTTTTTTGGCAATTATCAACAGAGGTTTCTAAAATCAAGTTATTATAAACTAAAAAGAAAGTTTGACCAAAAGCTTGCCCTTAAATGTTTGAGTATATTGGGATATGATGGTATTGAAATAACAGAAGAGAATAAAGATAAGGTTATAAATCAAATTAAAATGCAGGCAGATGATTAAAATATCATATATTTTTTCAGAGGAGAAAAACCGGATTGGAAACGAGGCAATTGAATTTGTAGATGTTGATATATCTACTGAAATTGAAGAGTTAGAAAACTCTAACAATCATCTATCATTGTATAATTTTATTTCAAAAAAAATAGATAATGTAGATGCAATTATTTTCGATAGGAATTTCATAGGAAGTGATCAGGAGATATTTGAGTTCACTACTTATTTTAGATTGATGAAAGAGTCCAAGTGGGGTATTCCTATTTTTATACTTGCGGAAGGAGGGCAAAAAAGCATAACGAATTTAATATTAACGGACTATACGAGTATCACGAAAACAAATTGCTATGAAATTATTACTAACGCTGAGTTGGAAAATGATTCTTTAATAGATGCCCCTAAGATTAAACAAACCTTAAACAAACTCCGGAAAAATGAACCATTAAAGTGGGAAGATTTTATTGATACTATTGAAATTAAACAGAATGAGATAAACCAACATACAATATCAAATGAATGGGCCATTTATCGTTGGGCAAAGACTATTGGTGCATTGGATGGAGATGTGGAGGATAATAATTTAGAAAAAGTCATAAACCGTGTAGAACACAACTTGTATTTTAAATACTTACAGGCAGTTTACCCAATATCAAAAGGAATACAACTATCTAAAAATGATTTAAAATTAAACATTAAAAACTCACCGAAAATCTTATATATAGATGATGAAGCAGAAAAAGGCTGGTATGAATTATTTTGTCAAATATTAGACGATATTAACGGACTCGACTTTGATTGTATTGGGCTTGATTTCCGTAAACAAACAGAAGATAAAATTGTAGAAAATAGTATTAGGGAAGTAAAAGAGAATGATATAGATATTGTAATTCTTGATTTTCGTCTTCATCCAAACGATTTTAATAAAAAAGATATTACTGAAATAACCGGGTTAAAAGTTTTAAAAAAGATAAAAGAATACAATCCCGGCATTCAAGTTATTATGTTTTCAGCAACAAATAAAGTGTGGAATTTAATCGAACTACAAGAAGAAGGAGTTGATGGATTCTTACTAAAAGAAAGCCCTGAAAATAGCTCAAACAGAGAATTCACTATAGATACTATTAAGACATTTATCAATCAGGTTGAGCAAAAGGCTACAAATATATTTTTGAAAAAATTTTATTTTAATTATCAAGAACTTGAAAAAAGCCTTCTTCCCCGTAAAAATTATAAAAATTCTAAATCACCTTTGCCGATTGACTTTGTAGATGAAGTTCTAAAATGGTTTAAGTTGAGTATTGACGTTTTGAGTAAGGATAGTTTTGCAGAGTCAAAAAAAGCCACTTCCTTTTTATTCTTATTTTCTGTTTTGGAAAATATTTCAAATAGGGTAATTGATATCGATAACCCGCAATACGTAGGAAAAGATTATAAAGAAAGGCCATCTTTTACCTATGAGTTTAGGACTAAGAATAAAAAACTTACATATTTCAAGAAAGATGAAATTAATGAAAAACATTATTTGAGAACAAATGAAGAATTGAAATGTGGTAAATCTCATATCCCTTGGGATTTAAAGGTTTTAAACACTATGGATTTTATCTCAGGTGAAAAATTAGATAGTGAAGAACTTTCTGATATTATTAAAAAAAGAAATGATATTATTCATTCAAATACGACAACAGGAGATAAAATAGACATCACTAAGGAGAATTTGATTTTTTTAAATGGATTATTAACAAAAGGACTCAAAAATATTGTTTGATTTTTGAATTATACAATTATTGAAAAGATATATATGTTAAGTACATAAATTAATGCAACTCCTCAACCATTTCCAACATATCAATCTCACTAACGACCAACGAAAGGCTTTGGAGCAGATCAATGCTTTTTTAGAAAGTGATGATAAGGATATTTTTATGCTCAAAGGATATGCCGGTACCGGTAAAACCACTTTGATAGAGGGGATGGTAAGCTATCTTAAAGCAAAAAAGAACGCCTTTCGGGTCATGGCACCAACGGGAAGAGCAGCGAAAATACTTCGTGAAAAAACCGGTTTTGGCGAAACCATTCACAGAAGTATTTATAAGCTTGAAGAGGTGGAGTTTATTTCTAAAGAAATTCAAAAGGGGAAAAAGGAAAAGGATGAGTCCTATAAATTACTATTTCCTTTAGAAAGAATCGAGCAAAAAAATACCGTATTAATTATTGACGAGGCTTCTATGATCTCCAGTAAGGAGAGCAAGCATCCTATTTTTCAGTTCGGTACCGATATCCTCCTTAAGGATTTGCTTACTTACGCCCAGTTTCATAACTACAACACCAAAATTATTTTTGTAGGCGATCCGGCACAGCTGCCACCGGTAACGGACAATAAATCCTGGGCTTTTGAACCGGTCTTATTTAATAGTAAAAATTTACAGGTTGAAGAAACCCTATTAACAGAAATCAAGCGTCAGGAAGAAGGACTGATCTTAAAGAATGCCTTTACACTGCGGAACAAAATCAAAGAAGATAACCCCAAGGAGCTGACTTTTCAATATGATTCCCGGTCTTTCGTTAAGCTTCCAACCGTGGAATTAACTCAGAGGTATATTGAAGAATTCCCTTCACCCGAATTGGGAAACGGGGTGATTATTGCTTTTTCCAACGCCCAATGTTTTCATTACAACAATACCATACGCAAAAATTATTATCCAAAGAATAAAAACATTGTTGCCGGGGATGTTGTTCAAATTGTGAGCAACAATTACAATTCATATCCTTTTCCCATTTATAATGGAGACTTTGCAAAAATACTCGAGGCCAATGAAAATACAGAAACCCTGTCAGCCCCGGTATGGGTCGAAGAAAATGGTAAAAAAATCAGGAAAATAATTTCTCTTACTTTTAGAAGAGTAAAAATCCTGTTGGATCATCAAGACGAACCCATAGAGAGTACAATTGTTGATTCTTTGCTTAATTCTACTACGCGCGATTTGAATTATAATGAAATGAAGGCCTTGTATGTCAATTTTATAATGCGATTTGAGGAAGAGCAAAAAGCGAGAAAGCAAAACGGCTTGCCAACTTTCAAAAGACATTCAGATGAGTTTAAAAGACAAATGTTGGCAGATCCCTATTTCAATGCTATTCGGTGTAAATATGGGTATGCCATTACTTGTCATAAAGCCCAAGGCGGTGAATGGAATAAGGTTTTTGTGGATTATTCGGGGCGGGTGAGTTTAAAAAAAGACCCTTTACGCTGGTGTTATACAGCCACAACACGGGGCATAGAAAGTTGTTATGCCATTAATGCCCCTCATTTTAATGCCTTTTCAAAATTTAAGATAAGTAAAATAGGGAAGATTGGGACAGTGCCTAAAGAGGCTTTCGTTTATGATAAAGTTCCGATTTCTCCTTTTCATAACGAAAATCAACATCGCTGTAAAAGCATGAAATATTGGGGAGTTTTAGAGAGAATGGAGGGGACTCCCTTTGAAATTGAAGAGGTCTTTTCGAGGGATCATCTCGAGCGTTATACGGTAAGTTATGGGGATGATGCAATTCAGCTTGAAGGGCATCATAACGGTTCGGGGATTTTTGAAAAAGGATTTAGTGTCATTTCCGGGAATTGTGAAGATAGGATAAAAACGGAGTTGGAAAATATCTTTAATCAACCGCTCCGCTTTAATTATACTTTGGAATACACCCCGTCCATAAAAACCCTGGACGAACTTTACTCCTTGATGCAGGATATTTGTTCCGAATTGGAAGTGCCTATAACCAATATTGTTGAATTTGTCGAAAATAATTTTGTTCGGTATTATTTACAAACGGATTCCCTCTCGGCTAATATCCAATTTTATTTCAATAAGAATAATCATTTAACTACCGCCCTTCCCAAGACCTATAATTGCCAAGAGGATTTAAAATTAGAACAGCTTATTCAAAAACTAAAGGAAAATGTCGTTTAAAGAAGTCAAAGAACTCCGCCAATCCGGTAAGTTGGAAGAAGCCTTAGCAATGGCTCAAGAGGATTTAGAAGCTGATCCAAAAGATAGTTGGAACAAACGCTCCATTTCTTGGGTGTACTATGATTATCTTAAAAAGGATGAAAATTCGGTAGATTACCAGTCGTTTAAAAAACATTTAATTGCCATAAGAGACTTGGATTTTGACGAAGAGGATCGAATGATTTTTGACGCCTCTGCCTGGCAGATTGGAAAATTGATTTTTGCTTTGATTAGGGAAGGGCAGATGGAAGAATACAAAATTCTTGAACTGGTTAAAATCACCAAGGACTTCCACTTTACCAAACCATCGGAATCCTATTCCTTTATTTTTAAAGCTTTTCACAAGACCCTTAAAGATATATTGAACCCATTGGTTTATCTTGATTTTGCCGATTGGTGGGACTTCGACAATTTCCGGGCGGAGGATTTTACCGAAGATAAGCTCGATAATGGAAAAAAGATCATGTCGATTGCCGAACAGGCCTATATCGCATACTCCAAAAAATTGTTGGAGGTAAACCCACTTCCCAAGACCAAAATTGAGGACTTTTTACCGGCGCTGGATTACATTATTGAGAATTACCCGGATTATAAATATACCACTTATTACAAGGCAAAACTACTCATTGCACTGGGCGACGACGATGATGTGCTGTCTGCCTTTCTGCCCTTTGCCAAACAAAAGAGAAATGATTTTTGGGTTTGGGAATTAATGGCGAATATTTTTAAAGACGACAACGAAAAGCAGTTGGCTTGTTATGCCAAAGGGGCAAGTCTCAATACACCGGAGGATTTTTTAGTTAAATTTCGTCAAAATTTTGCTGAGGTACTCGTAGAAAATGAATTCTACGATGAAGCCAAAACCGAATTAAAGATTGCGGTCACCACCCGAAGAGAGAATGAATGGAAAATCCCTAATGAGATAAAAAAACTGGCGCATGTAGAGTGGTTTGAAAACGCCCAAGAAAAGGAAAGCAATAAAGGTTTTTACCAAAAGTATATCCCGCTCGCAGAAGAAATCTTATATCGGGATATACCGGAAGAGGTAGTTGTCGTGGAGTATGTCAACCGGAATAAGAAGATTTTGAACTTTATAAAGAATAAGGAAAAAACTGGATTTTTTAAATATTCAGAACACTTAAAGCAACCTGAAATTGGTGATGTTTTAAAGGTTCGCCTAAAAGCGGTTGGGAACGATGGTTTTTTTCATGTATTATCTTTAAAAGCAGCCGACAAGGGTACGGAAATAGAAGCCGTCAAAGACATTGAGGGAAGTTTTAAAGAAATTCCTAATAAAAATTTTGGCTTTATCGATGATGTTTTTGTCTCCCCACAACTTGTCCAAAAAGAGGGATTGGAGGATGGCCAAAAGATAACAGGAAAAGCCATGCTTTCTTATGATAAATCCAAGGAAAAATGGGGGTGGAAGGTGTTTGAAATAAGTAAATCCAAATAATTAAAAAAGTACGCTATGATTAACAAAATAGGCATAAAAAACTTTCGGGTTTTTAAAGAAATGACCGAATTACAACTCCGTCCGCTAACCATTCTTACGGGACCTAATAACAGTGGTAAGAGTTCCTTTTCAAAACTACTGTTACTACTCAAAAATGGCATTGAAAAACTTGATTTTAAAAAGGGAACACATGAACTTGAAAGTTTGGAAAATATACTGAATTGGGAAAACACGAAAAAGAAGGAATCGTTGAATGCTATGAGGATTCGAATTCCTCATAAATTCTTACCGACCGATTTTGATATGGATATGATATATCCTAAGATGAATGGGAGGAGAACAGGTGATAGAGAGTTTGACTTTTGGAAAAATAATTGGTCTGAAAATGAATGTAATATCGAAATTCACAATGATCGTGATACTCTCTTTAAGATGAAAAAATATGAGGAAGGTTATTATGATTATATGAATTATATGAATAGAAAAATCTTGGTTGGCGGTATTAATAAAATACTTGGAATTAATATTGATGTTATTCAGCTGATAAATCTTATTTATGAAAAGAAGTTTGTGGTAGAGTATAAAAAACCGAAAGACTTACAATCTCTCGGTAGAAAAAAAATACCCCTTTCAGAATTTGAATATGATAAAAAAACAGCGGGTTTCTTGACTTTGGATAATTTCGTTTCATATTTTATAGAAGGAGACCACGTTGAAGCTGAGAATATAGTCAATCAAAGAAATATAGCTCTTTCCAATAAAATTGACGGATTGGAAAGGGATTATAAGCTGTACAGAGTTTGGGTCAATGGAAAGGAAGTTGATGAAATCTATCCTGATTTGGTTTTGACGTTACAAAAAGAATTATTTGAGAATTTTAAATTAGATGGGGAAAAGGTATTAAATGAACTTGAAAAAAGAAAAACGATTCAATACAATACTGATTTTTTTGATAAATCTTTAGCCGAACAACTTCAATTTGCTTTGGACGTGGTGTTAAACAAGCAGATTAAGCAGGAGATAGCAGCTGCAGTAGTAGAAAAATACAGCCAAGATTTTAAAATCGTTGATGTTGATGTTGACGTAAACATAAAGGAAACTGATTTGGGAGACCTTATATTCAACCAAAAGCTGTTTGATTATTTTAATGAACACAAAATCAAAAAAAAAGATATTGGAAATATATTTAGAAGGACTTTCATAAGCTGTTTGAGCCCAGATTTACAAAACCCTTTTAAAAACACAGTTAAGTTTGGAATTAATAGAGCAGTTCAAAAAAGGGTTCTTCTAAATTCAGGGAACAGTGAAATGGCTGATGTGATGGGGTATTATGGCAAGATGGAAGAATATATTAAAGTAGCTAATAAACCTTTATTAAAACAGACTTTGGAAATTTTAGGTGTCGAAGGGAAGTTACGTCTTAAACAATACGAGCAAACAATTACGGTTCCCTATCTTGAAAAATCAAATGGTAAAAAGGTAAATTTAGCTGATTTGGGATTTGGCTATGCCCAAATTTTCACATTGGTTCTAAAAATTCTTCAGGAGAAGGATGGAAAAGGAGAACGCATTTTTATTATTGAAGAACCAGAAGCTAATTTACATCCTGATTTTCAATCTAAATTGGCAGATATACTTGCCTTGTTGATTAAAGAGTATAATAAATCTAAAAGAAATGTTTTTATCATAGAGACCCATAGTGAATACCTTATTCGAAAATTACAGTATTTAGTGGCAAAAGAAGATGTAATAACGGATGAACGACAATTTAATAAGGTCAATAATCCGGAATCCCTTGAAACAAAAGACGTTGTTATTTATTACTTCAATGACGACAAATACGTAACAAAAGAAGAACCCAAAGTAAAAGAGATAGAAATTACAGAATCGGGTAACCTTACTGACACCTTTGGTCCGGGATTTTTTGATGAAGCCACCAAGCTCCAGTTCGAATTAATGAAACTCAATAAAGAACAACGCAACTAATATGGAGCTGTATATTGAAAAAGAATTTCTCGATGATTTTTTCATTGCTTTCGAACCTGATAAAGCCAGTCAAAGCCAGAAAGTCGTTGTGTCTATATTGACGGAATATGGAGAGGTCGATCGATTTGTAGATGTTGAGATTAATGCTCCCCAAGAATTAGAAAAATTAAAAATAGAGAATCCGTTTTTTGCCGGTTCCAATGGGAAGCCCCCTACACCTGTCAGAAGTATCAAAGAGGATTTTTTTGAACACGCGAATTGTCGACAAACCCTGATTTTCATGAAAAATGAACAGGAATGGTTTCCTAAAGCAGAACAAAAAGGGGCTTTGTGTTTTACATGGGGAAATTATGAGGAGCGGATATCTAAAATCATTGAAAATACGAATTTTAAGATCGATCTAAGTGAAGGGTTTACAGGTTGGGACAGTTTTGTTTCCTTGCAGAAAGTTCCGTTTAATTACGTCTTGGTGAATGATAATTACTTGCTCACTGATAAGGCTCGTCAAAAGATGGATAAGAACATAATTCCATTTCTAAAAATCATATTAAAAGGTAAGAGCGAACAGGAAATAAAACTTGATGTTTATACCAAAGACTTTAATCCTAAGCAGCCTCGAAGGGATGAACAGATAAAAGTAGCAGCAAAAAAACGATTTGGTAAGCTAAATAGAGGACTTGCCAATTTTAGAAAAAAATCGAGGTTAATCAATAACGATTTGAAACCTTCTTCATATGATTTTCACGACCGTGTTGTACTGTCAAATTTTTTTAGTATAGACTCCGGTCAAGGATTTAATTTAATACCACATAAAAAATCAAATTCCCAAGTTATCGTGGAAACCATTTTTGATAAATACACCTATAAAAGAATTAAAAACCTTATGAAGATGCACAATGAATATGTTGAAAAATTGGAGCGGCTTGAAACCGTTAAATTTAAGATGTTTCCTTGAAATTGTTGAAAGGTTTGTTTGCTATCCCAATTGCACCGCATCCTGTCATGTTGAACTTGATTCAGTATTCGGGATACACGCACCCAGCCTACGTTCAGACACAACCCCTAAGTCCGGGAGAAAACACAGAAGACCTTGAATAAATTCTTCCTTACTTTGATTTCCGCCTGCCAAAGAGTGGCGCCATTTGAACCCAAAAGGGCGCTACGCCCACTCTGTAATAGCCATTCTGGAAAGTTTGTTTAACTAAAACTTGAAAAAGATGTTTGAACGTTCAAAATTTATAAAAAATAATTACTTTTGAATACCTAAATCTATAATTTTACACTATAAATATGCCATCATTCTTAAAAGGAAATAGACTTAATACAGAAATAGAGAATTTAATAGAAAAGGCCGAAGACCAGTTGATTATCATATCCCCTTTTATAAGGCTGCATGACAGATTGAAATTTGTGTTGAAATCAAAATTAAAAAATGATAAATTAAGGATGATTATTGTTTTTGGTAAAAATGAAAAACATAAGTCGAAAAGTCTTAGTATGGATGATTTTCAGTTTTTTAGCAAGTTTCCAAACATCGAAATTCATTATCAAAAACGCCTTCACGCAAAATTCTACGCCAGTGAGAACAGAGCTATTTTAACTTCTATGAACCTTCATAGTTTTTCCCAAAATAATAATATCGAATTTGGGATCCTGACCAAAGGAACAAAAATAGGGGGGGTTGTTGTAGGGGATCGGCTAGGTCAAGATTCTTTCTCTTATTTTTTTAAGGTAATAGACCAATCAAAACTCATATTTAAAAAAGAGCCTCAATATGAAAGGACAAAATTAGGTCTAACTTGTAAATATAAAGAATCAATAGTGAAGGTTGATGAATTAACAGAAAATTTAAAACCAAGCCAATCAAATTACTATAAAAAGAAAGCTAAGGATGATTCGAAAGAAAATAAGTCCGATAAAACAGGGTACTGCATACGAACAGGGACTCAAATTCCTTATGATTTAAAAAAACCTATGTGCTATCAGGCCTATAAAGAATGGAATAGATATAGTAACTCCGATTATCCAGAAAAATATTGTCACTTTTCCGGTGAACCATCACACGGGAAAACAAGTTTTAATAAACCTGTTCTTAAAAAATATTGGAATGTTGCAAAAAAGCTGCAACAGTAGTCACAGAAGGAAAATAGCCGAAACATTTAGAGTAGATGTTTTTGAAATTAAATTCGATATGTCAAAACATTCTCCATTTGTCTTGGGAATCAATTTAACTCAAGAGCAATTAAAAATTGGATAGCAAATAAAGGTTTCGATGCCGCGATCTGGGATAACTTAGGAAAGAAGTTTAAAGATAAGATTGGTTTAAAGTATAATAGGGATAATGTCATAATTAAAATGCAGATAGACTGCAGGGGTTGTTTTTACTATTGCACAAAATAAGAAATTATAAAGAAAGCCCATTGCTTTTGTTTGGATAGATAATCAATTGATTATTTTTTGGCTATTCGACGGGTGAAATAACCATAAATCACAATATCACAGATTATTATGAAGCCTTACCGTTTAATTTTCCTGATCCTACTTACTCTTGCCTGCGTTGGACTAAAAGCACAGGAAGAAGGCCTGTACGTCACCCATTATGTCACCTATAAAGATGATGCTCATCCGGGGAATGATCTTAATGTGCATATACAATGTAAAATAGGAGTTGTTTTTAAAGATGAAGACGCTGGATCTGTCATCGTCAAGATGGCACATTTTCCCGATGAAATAATGTGGTTTACTTTCGATGAACTCGATTTTAAAGGAGTTAAGAAGGGGCGACAATATACCGTTTATAGCGGGAAATCAATATTTGATGATTCAACAGCTGTTCAAATTGCATTTTACAAAGACAAACATGAAGATCTCCAAGGAAGGTGCCAGTCAGGTGTTTTACGATTTGAAGCTGTTAAAAAGCATAGAGGAGCTTGAGGGGAAGGAGTAACTTTTTTAAAAGCATCTTCTACCACACAATATTTTTAGGGATTTGTGGTATCTTAGTCCAAAACCATTAAAAAATGGGAGCGGGAAGGAACACCCCGTCCGCAAGCGGACACCCCTCTTGGGAAGCGGGGAATGAACACCCCGGTTTGCAGGCAAACCACCCCTCTTGGGAAGAAGGGAATGAACAGCCCGCCCGCGGGCGGATGCTCCTCTTGAGGAGCGAGGAATAATTCCCCTCTTTTTAAGAGGGGTGCCCGCAGGGCGGGGTGTTTCCTTCCACACTATCAGCGTTGTATTGAACACAGCCATAATGGAAAGGAATTCTCACAAGGGAATCGGGGAGTAGTAGGTTTAATTTAAATCCGAGATTAAAAATGAACTCAATTCTGACTTACATCAACGGTAGTCCTGTTTACCGAAGGGAAATGCCTATTCTCCCTAAAAACAAAGCTTTGCTTTCCCGAGCGAGGTCGTTACGGAAAGCCGGGGTTTTATCGGAGGTGATTTTTTGGAAGGAGGTTCATAAAGGGAAATTTCACCATATCGATTTTGACCGACAGCGTATTATAGGGAATTATATCGTAGATTTCTACATAAAATCTTTGGGGTTGGTTATTGAAATTGACGGCACAAGCCATAATGGAAAAGAAGAATACGACGAAAAACGAGAGGTTTATTTAAAAAGTTTAGGACTAAATGTGTATCGTATTTCAGATTTACGGGTTAAACACGATTTGATGAATGTGATGACGGAGTTGGAAGCGTATCTTGTAAAAGAATTTTCGGGGGCATGAATGAACACCCGTTCGCAAGCGGACACCCCTCTTGAGAAGAAGGGAATGAACACCCCGGTTCGCAGGCAAACTACCCCTCTTGGGAAGCGGGGAATTGAATGCGTCGTCCGCAGCGGACGCTCCTCTTGAGGAGCGGAGAGTTATTCCCCTCTTTTTAAGAGGGGTGCCCGCAGGGCGGGGTGTTCCCTTCCACACTATCAGCGCTGTATTGAACACAGCCATAATGGAAAGGAATTCTCACAAGGGAATCGGGGAGCAGTAGGTTTAATTTAAATCCGAGATTAAAAATGAACTCAATTCTGACTTACATCAACGGTAGTCCTGTTTACCGAAGGGAAATGCCTATTCTCCCTAAAAACAAAGCTTTGCTTTCCCGAGCGAGGTCGTTACGGAAAGCCGGGGTTTTATCGGAGGTGATTTTTTGGAAGGAGGTTCATAAAGGGAAATTTCACCATATCGATTTTGACCGACAGCGTATTATAGGGAATTATATCGTAGATTTCTACATAAAATCTTTGGGGTTGGTTATTGAAATTGACGGCACAAGCCATAATGGAAAAGAAGAATACGACGAAAAACGAGAGGTTTATTTAAAAAGTTTAGGACTAAATGTGTATCGTATTTCAGATTTACGGGTTAAACACGATTTGATGAATGTGATGACGGAGTTGGAAGCGTATCTTGTAAAAGAATTTTCGGGGGCATGAATGAACACCCGTTCGCAAGCGGACACCCCTCTTGAGAAGAAGGGAATGAACACCCCGGTTCGCAGGCAAACCACCCCTCTTGGGAAGAAGAGAATGAACAGCCCGCCCGCGGGCGGACGCTCCTCTTGAGGAGCGGGGAATAATTCCCCTCTTTTTAAGAGGGGTGCCCGCAGGGCGGGGTGTTCCCTTCCGCTCTAATAAGCGATGTGCTGAATCGAGCTATAATAAGAGGACATTATCGCAAGGGAATCGGGGGGGTGCAAGTAAATTTAACGTAGCCCTGATATTAAAAATGAATCAAACAGTAATAAATTAAACAACAACCTATGCAACTTACCGCAAAACTTATCGAAATTCCGTCGTTGCAAACCGGCACCGGGCGCAATGGCGAATGGAAACGCCAAGACATTATCGTAGAAACCCAAGACCAATATCCCAAAAAAATATGTATGGGTATTTGGAATGATAAAATAGAGAAAGATAAACTCAACATAGGGAACCTGCTTAAAATTGATTTTGATATCCAAAGTCGGGAGTACAATGAAAAATGGTACACCAACCTAAAAGTGTGGCGTTTGGAAGTCGTTACTTCCGAACAGCAAGATAATGGATCCGAAACAGCCCCTCCGGAGGGCCCGGAAGATTTAAATAAAGATGAGGAAGAAGACGATTTGCCGTTTTGATGAATGAAATCGGCTCGAACACCCCGTCCGCAAGCGGGCACTCCTCTTGGGAAGCGGGAAATGAACACCCCGGTTTGCAAGCAAACCACCCCTCTTGGGAAGCGGGGAATGAACACCCCGGTTTGCAAGCAAACCACCCCTCTTGGGAAGCGGGGAATTGAATGCGTCGTCCGCGAGCGGACGCTCCTCTTGAGGAGCGGAGAGTTATTCCCCTCTTTTTAAGAGGGGTGCCCGCAGGGCGGGGTGTTCCCTTCCTTCTGACAGAAGGGGGGAGACGTCCGTTCTCTTAATAATTCATTATTTTTGAGATATGAAAGTTGAATACTGCACCAAGGAAGAGAGTAACCGCGCCCGGGAAGCGGCTTTCCTGAAGTTGTCCTCGCACGAGCGGTTTATGCAATTTTTAGCACTCAGTCGCCGGGTTCGTCATTTTGAGACCAAGGCGCTCCCCCCATCGAAACCAACACATTTTGTAATCAGCACAGAGGATGAATAAAATTTGGAAGAAAAATGGCGATGATTTTTTAGAGCTGACCACAAAACATGGGGTCAGGATACTGATGGTTGGTGGGGGAGCGGTTAATTTTTATGGTTGTCAAAGGCATTCCGCCGAAGTAGATTTCTGGATTGAAACGAAAGAAACCAATTTGAATAAACTCGGTAAGGCACTTCGTGAAATGGGATTTGATGTCGATGATTTCCCCGATTCGGTAAAGAAACAGCAGCAAAATAATTGCTATAAAATTTTCTCCCGTTGATTTGGATGTTGAACTGATGACGCGGTTCAATGTCAACAAAAGCTTTGCGGAAGCTTATGAATCATCAGAAAAAGTCGTTTTGAAGAAAGACGGAACCATCCGATACCGGGTCATAGCGCTTAGGGATCTGATAACCGCCAAAGCCAAAACCAATCGCCCCAAAGACAAACTTGATATTATTGAATTAAAACGAATTCACAAGCTGTAAACACTATGATCACAACCAAAAAACAACTTATTTTTCAAGCCTTTCAAACCATGGATAGCAGTCTGCTGGAGATGGTTCTCGATGAGGACAAAACCTATCAAGATGCTGAAAAACAGGTGTTCATTCAAAAAATTGAAGAAATCTTTGATCGCTTTAAGTTTGAGGGGGATACCGCATTGACCATGTATGCCGGAGTCTGCGGCAGCCAACCGGAAGTCTGTGAAAACTGCGGCAAAAAAGGCAAGCGGTTTGTCGGGAACCATTCTAAAATCTGTTTGGATTTGATCTTTGAAGAGGAAGATGGAGAAATTCAGGATATTTATTGTTGCTCTTTATTTGATACGCATAAAAAAATAGCAACAGATTTCTCTTTATCAATAATAATAAAAAGAGATGAAAAGGCCGATTTTAAACCTTCTAATGAAACATTGACCTTAATGATAAGAACCCGGAATGCCGTTGAAGAGTTAACACAACATCCGCATCAAATTATTGGTCCCTCAATTTATAAGCCTTGGCTAAAAAAACATAATTTTTTGTACAAATACTTGGGGTATACAGCCATTTCATATCGCACGATGATCCCCTTTCATGAGCTGTATAAAGCGTTTCAGACCTTGGATAAAGTAGTTGCCAAGGAAGATGTGTATTTAAAGGCATTAAAAGAATATCGACAGCTCGACACCAACTGGGAAATGCCGTGTTTAAGGTGGTTGAGCAACTATGAACAACTCTATTTTGACATATCGATGAGGGCCTCTCATTTGGTAGCCGCGTACAAAATAAATAGAGGCGATCAATTGGATTTCTTTAAGATTAAAGAACTGAAAATTGATATTAACTCTCTTAATCTCTGCGTTGATTTTATGAGTACTTTTGTCGATCTATGCAACAAAATGGTTGAAAAATATGACCGTATTAAAGTGAAAGAACCATTGGAGAAGACAACCGAAGGATATCAAGGAGAAGACGGTTTGGAAGAAGATGACGATATAAAAGGTGTTCCGTTTTAATTCTACTTTGACTGATTAAAAAAATCCGACAAGCCTCTATTTTTCGGGACTTTTTACTCCATTCCTAAAGGGAGAATCCCCGAAAAACACCCTTGATTCCCTTTACCGCGTCCGCCGCAGGAGGAGGGGTAGGGAAAAACAAGGGGGTTTAGTCCTTAGATGAAACAAAATTTCATGAACCAACTTGTGCTGTTGTTCAATCAGATAAGGGTGTCAAAGTAGAATTAGTCAGAAAAATTTGCAACTATTTAGCCGCTCCTTGACAAGCCTGTAGACCTCAGAAAACCCCCTTTACCGATTCTAAATTGAAGCGAGATGTGGATTTATGAATAATGCGGGTTAACGGCGTTTTTTTTATCGAAAATATTTTTTGGCTTGATCCCAAACCCGGTATTTACTGTGTTCTCCCAGGTGATAGTAATAATGGCCATTGGGTTTGATAAGAAGATAATTCCCATATTTTACTATGTAAGGGAAAAATACCCTTTCAAAAAAATTGTTTTTATCTTCAATCCAATTAATTCTGTTGGGGTAATAATATTGAAGATTGTCTATTTTTGGAGAACTAATCCAAAATTGCTCAATGTCGGCTATTTTGTGAAGTTTCCTGGGATAATTTCTATCTAAGACATTCCAACTTGACTTCGATTTCGTGTCATCTTCTTTTTTTGGATAGGCTGTCAGGTAGTTTATAACAATATTTTCGGTTGAATCAATTTGCATTCCGCTTAGCTCAGTTAAATATGATTTTAGATTGCTAAACGTCTTTTTATTTAAATGTCCGAATCCCCGTCGCGTAATTAATATTCCGATTATAGCAGTATCGTTTTCAAAATATAAGTCTAAATTATTCCTGTAATCCCTGGCTTCAATAAACGCTTGTTTAGTTATTTGTTCTTCATTTTCATTGTAGAAAATCATCCGTTTTTCTTGGCCGTAAGTTTGAAATTTAGACATAAATATTGGGCTATTTAATAATTGGTATAACATAAATTTCATGAATTTTCCGGGTTGGTCCTCTTGTTTATGGAGGATTTGAAATTGTTGCTTTGGTCTTAAGAATAATCGATTGTGATGGGAATTATTTTCAGGGCTAAATTTAGCTTATCTTTTCAGGGTATTGTATTTTTGTGTAGTTCTCTCAATCCAAGGCATTCCACCGGGATGGGCATCAAAGGTTTTCAGCCTTTTGGATTATCCGCAGAAATAGAAAGAAATCTTATGCAAAAAAAATTATCACTAAGCTTACTGTTACTATTTTTTTTGAGTCTGTCACTTACCGTTTTCGGCCATCCTGTTGACCATGAGGGCAACAACTTTCACCGTGACCATATAGCAAATACGAACCTGCATTCAAACGTTTCTAAAACGCCGGTGGTTAAGGGGCAAAATGAATTAAAAACCGAAAAAGACAATACGGCGCGGCTCAAAAATTGTGTAAAGGGAAAAAAGGCCGTTTTTGTATTCGAAATATTGCTCATTTTGGTGGTGAGCCTAATACTTGCCGCCTCTTCTTTTTGGCGAGCAGGTATTATTGCGATAGTTTTACAGACAATGCTGTTTATGGCGGCAGTAACGCACTACAGTATCACCATTAACGATTGTTTGTTGGCTTATGGTATGAAAGCGCAACCCTTAAATTTGTGGAGTCTTTCCAATGTATTGCTGTATATATTTGGCGCAGCTTTCAGCTATAGCTGGGGGAGTTCCATACGCCGTCAAAAATTAACCATAAAGACACCGGAGCAAAAAGAGCGAATCATTTTAATCTTCACGTTGTTGCTGATGGCCGGTTTTATAATGTACCGGTTGTTTATCGAATAATACCGTAATGACAATTAATATAGACCAGCTTCAGCTCCTGGCTTCGCTGCTCTATTTAATTGTAAACATACGGCATGACAAATTTAAGGAATCAATTTTTAGTCTATAAAAACTTTCATTTTCGTATAAAATAAAAAAAAGGGATAAAAAAAACAGTTTATTGAGGGGATACGCGGGTTAAGCTTTTGTCTTTTCCAGTTTAGATTCCAGCATTTTTAATTCGTCTCGCAACTCGGCGGCACGCATAAAATCGAGTTCTTTGGCGGCCAGTTCCATCTGTTTGCGCACTTTTCGCAGGCGTTCTTTGAGTTGCTTGTCGGTATAGTATTTCACTTCTTCCTCTGCTGCTTGAAGGCTGGAAGCTTTTTCAATTTCATAAGCTTCGGTTTTTTTACCGGCGAGGGCATCGTCCAATGATTTGTTGAGGGCCGTAGGGGTGATATGGTGTTTGGTATTGTAGGCCATTTGCTTTTCGCGACGGTAATTGGTTTCGTCTATGGTTTTTTGCATGCTGTCCGTAATCTTATCGGCATACAAAATAGCTTTTCCCTCCAAATGCCTTGCCGCTCGGCCTACTGTTTGGGTCAATGAGCGGTGGCTGCGTAAAAACCCCTCTTTGTCTGCATCGAGGATGGCCACCAAGGAAACTTCCGGCAGGTCCAGTCCTTCGCGTAATAAATTTACCCCCACCAATACATCGAAGACGCCTTTTCTCAAATCGTGCATTATTTCCACCCGTTCCAAGGTATCAATATCACTGTGAATATACCGTGTCTGCACATCGATTCGACTCAGGTACTTGGTCAATTCTTCCGCCATTCGCTTGGTCAGGGTAGTGACCAAGGTGCGTTGATTTTTTTCGGTACGGGCTTCAATCTCTTCAATCAGGTCATCAATTTGATTCAGACTGGGACGCACTTCAATAATCGGATCCAGAAGTCCGGTGGGACGAATGACTTGTTCCACATAAACTCCTCCGCTTTTTTGCAACTCATAATCTGCCGGGGTCGCACTCACATAGACCACCTGCTGCTGCATGCTTTCAAATTCTTCTTTTTTCAAAGGGCGATTGTCCATGGCTGCCGGTAATCGGAAGCCGTGTTCTACCAAAACCTCTTTTCGCGATCGGTCGCCGCCATACATTGCTCCAACCTGTGGCAGGGTGGCGTGACTCTCATCCACAAACATGACATAATCCTCGGGAAAATAATCCAACAAACAAAAAGGGCGAGTTCCGGGAGCGCGACCGTCCATATAACGAGAATAATTTTCAATACCCGAACAGTATCCCAGTTCTTGCATCATCTCCAAATCAAAATTGGTGCGCTCTTCCAAACGCTTGGCTTCCAAAGGTTTTCCAATTTCATAAAAATAATCCACCTGTTTTCCCAAATCTATGCGGATTTGATGCATGGCTTTGTCAAGTACACTTTGCGTAGTTACAAACATGTTTCCCGGATAAATATCCAGTCGCTCATAACGATCTAAAATCTTGTTGTTGACTACGTCAAAAACTTCAATTTCTTCAATTTCATCGCCAAAAAAATGAATGCGAAAAGCATCGTCAGCATAACTGGGAAAAATATCTACCGTATCGCCTTTGATGCGAAAATTTCCGTGCTGGAATTCGGTTTCATTCCGCGAGTACAGACTTTGCACCAGTTGTTGTAGCAGCTCGGTGCGGGTAATGATTTGCCCGCGTTTGAGGGAAATGACACTTTTTTGAAATTCTATTGGATTTCCAATACCGTAAATACAGCTGACAGAGGCAACGACCAATACATCACGCCGACTCGACATGAGGGCAGAGGTGGTGCTGAGCCGCAGCTTTTCGATCTCATCATTGATGGATAAATCCTTTTCAATATAAGTGCCTGAAGTCGGGATATAGGCTTCAGGCTGATAATAATCATAGTAAGATACAAAGTACTCCACCCGATTGTCGGGGAAAAATTGTTTGAATTCAGAATACAGCTGAGCCGCCAGGGTTTTGTTGTGTGCCAAAATCAAAGTAGGTCTTTGCACTTTTTCAATGACCTTGGCCATGGTATAAGTTTTTCCGGAACCGGTGACTCCCAAAAGAGTTTGGTATTTTTCATCGGCTTCAATGCCTTGGGCGAGTTGCTCAATGGCTTCCGGTTGATCTCCGGTGGGTTCGAAATCTGATTGCACGCGAAACTTCATAGCAAGACAAAACTACGGAATTTTGAAGCTATTGGCGATAAACTTGGAATGGATTTAACGTTCGCTATGAAGATAGAAGCTATTTTCTGCTTTTTCGAAGGAGCCATAATTTTGCATAGCGCATAAAGACGGTATAGCCCTGAATATAGGATATAGAAAGCCCCACCACGCCGTCGCGAAAGCCGCCTTGGATGATGTAATGTTTAAAAAAACGCCACAGCGGTTTAAATACAAAGTGATAAGCCGTGAGCCTGCCGGTAGTTTTGTCGTAATCTTCAGCTTGTAAGCCGGCATAAAAATTCATCTTTTCAATATACTCGTCCAAGGAAGAGTAGGTGTTGTGAAAGAGTTTGTTTTGCAGCTTAAGCACCTTGCCATCGGTTTGGATTTCTTCATGTACTCTTTGGTCTCTATATCGGCATTTACTTTTTCTAAACAGGCGGATCACTTTATCGTTTTTCCATCCGCTGTGTTTCACCTGCTTCCCCATAAAATAATTTTTTCGACCAATCCAATAGCCGACTGCATTTTCTTTAGAAGGGTTTTCCAGGGTTTTGAGAATTTCTAACCTAAGCACCGGAGTGACGCGTTCATCGGCATCTACCAGTAAAATCCATTCATTTTCGGCTTGAGAAATGGCCCAATTTTTTTGATCTGCAAAGTATTTAAATTTGCGCTGAACGACCTTGTCGGCTTTTTCCTTGGCCTTTTCATAAGTGCCGTCTGTACTGTAGCTGTCGATTACAAATATTTCGTCGGCAAAGCTGACCGATGCTATTACCGCTTCAATATTGTGGATTTCGTTTTTGGTAGGGATTATGGCGGTAACGGGTTCTCGGGTGATTGGCGAGCTTTTCGGTATTTTAAAGGTATAAGGATCGCGGTAACTTTTAAAAGTATAAAAGTGCAGGCGGTTCCTCAACTTTAATTTCCGAACGAGGTTCAAGGGTTTCTTTTTTAAATGAGACTTATCGGCTTGTAGAAAATCGATAGTGGTGTTGACCACTCTTTTACTCGATTCCCCATCATTATATGGATGCAATTCTTGATTAAAGGTTGCGAGCTTTTCAAGGATTTCTTGCGGATACGTTAAAGCTTTCTGTAAAGCCGGTTCAATTTCTTCGATTTTGGTGATGTTGAGGAGGTAGTCTTTGGGAACATGATGTTTGAAAGTGACAATGGGTTTTCCCTGCAGCCCAAATTCTTGAATGGCTGAGGTGGTGTCTGAAAACATGATGTCAGATTTTCTGAAAAGCGGAATGAGATTGGTGGTTTGATAATAAGAGAAATATTCACCTTCTAAGGTTCTCCACTTTTTTATAATATCAGCAGGAAGTTTGGGATGCAAAACCATAATAAAAAAATACTTCCCTGTTTGGGCCAATTCCTCAATTTTTTTAAAAACGCCTTCATTATAAGCCAAACTCAAGCGCTCGGTAAAGGTAGAGGCAATGAAGATGGTAGGAGGGCGATGGGCGTTTTGTTGGGTGTTTTTTTCAATGGGAAAAAGGGGATCTACTTTGGACCAGCCCGTTTCTATGGCTTCAAAATGAGGGCTTTTTTGCTGCAATTCTTTAAATACGCTGGTGGTTGAAGGGCCTTGGGTACAGTACAAATCAAAGAGTCCGCGGATGCGAAAATGATCTCTTTTAAAGGAGCGCTTTTCGGCATTGAATCCATGAAAGATTTGAACTTTTAAGCCCGGAATAAAATCGGGAACCGCATCGGTAATCGTCAATACAATATGAGGTTGATATTGAAGTAATTCTTGAACATCATAAATCCTGTTGCGCTTGTTGGCAATGCTTTGTGCCCCGTTTTTCAAATCACTGAACCACAACACCTCGTGCCCTTGTTTTAAAATTTCTTTTTCAAGCGGCTCCCCGATAGGCAAGGCATAACTGTATGAGATATAGATTAAAAATTTTAGTTTCATGACGGGATTGAGCGCTTAATAAAGGAGGTTAGTGCATTTTTCAGGTACTCGGGTTTTAGTTTTTTGTAATATTCAGAGGGATTTTGTTTTGCTTTTTTAAAAAAATGTTCCTCGTCGACATCAATAAAATCGGTAAGATGTACCGCCGTGTGTTTTTCTGTCTCCACCTTGCCAAACCAATTGTGTTTGGGCAGGTAAGGCGAAAATATGGTGAAAGTTGGAATATCGAGGGCTTTTGCCATATTATTTGCCCCGCCTTCATTTCCAATCAACGCATCACAATGTGCGGTGAGTGCCAAAAACTCACGCAAGCCCTTGCCAAAGATATTTAGCGCAATTTGTTGTTGGGTCTGTTCTTCGGTTTGTCTATAAATGGCTTCGGCTTTTTCTTTCTGATGCGGCAAATAATTGAATAAGAATTGGATTTCAGGTTGAATGGCTACACAGTAATCTAAAAGCTTGGCCATGTATTCAAAGGGATAAGTTTTTTGAGGCAGACTGCCTAATACACTGACCATTACCAGCGGTTTATCCAAGTTGATAAAACAATTTAACAAGCTGGTTTTTGCGCTGTCTATTTCCTCATTGGATAAATATATTTTTGGATAAGTAGGCGCAAAAGGGATGCCCAAAGGTTCCAAAAGCCGCAGCCTGTTTTCTATGGCCAAGCTGTGATCGTGAAGTGGGGTATTAATGCGTTGTACTGATTTGTTATAAATAAAATCTTTGTAGTCTTTGTGATACGCAATGCGGGTTTCGGCTTTTGAAAAAAAGGTCATCAGACCACTGCTGATTTTGACATAAGCATCAATTACAATGTCATATTTTTCTTTTTTAATCTTATTGAGAAAACTGTGGTACTTAGAAATATTATTTTGAATGGCTTGGGTGAAAACTACCAGCTCATCAATATAAGGGTTGTTGTACAGCACCGGTAAACTCGGCGAGTTGACCAAGTAATGCAACTTTGCGTCGGGATATTTTTTACGCAGCGCTTCTAAAAGGACGGTTGAGAACAGAACATCGCCTATTTTTTTTTGTTGGATAACAAGGATTTTCATAGCGCTTTGCGTGACTTATAGTAATAGAGTTGCAAAGCTACAAAAATAACCCTTGTTAATTTCATGATTTTTCTTCCTCATATTAACGATTTTTTTTCAATAATGTATGGTCACTCTCTTATCTTTGGACTTTTAATTTCTTAGCAATAATGGCTGACTGTATTCCTTATAAAAGTATTCCGTATTACACCGATTTAATGCTCGATTATTTGGCAGAGAAAGAACAGGTGAAAGCTTTTTATAAGCGCTTCCCGTCTTTGAACAATTTAAAGTCACAATTGGACGAAAAAGCCGATGCTTTTGAAAAGGAAACCCGAGAAACCTTGGTGTCAGCGCTAAAAGAGCAATACCGGTCGGTAGAAACTTCGGCAAAAACTCGTGAAAATATTGAACTTCTGGCCGATGAAAAGACGTTTACCATTACTACCGGTCACCAACTCAATTTGTTTACCGGTCCGCTGTATTATTTTTATAAGATTATTTCGGTCATCAAGTTGGCAGCGGAATTGAAAGCTCAATATCCGGCCTATAATTTTGTTCCGATTTTTTGGATGGCCAGTGAAGATCATGATTTTGAGGAGATTAATTTTTTTAACTATAAGAACAAGCAACTGTGCTGGGATAGTAAGCAAACCGGAGCGGTAGGCGCATTTTCTACTCGCGGGCTCGATCAGGTTTATCGACATTTTAAAGCGGAATTGAATGATTCTACTTCTGCAAAACAACTTCAAACCTTGTTTCAAAAGGCCTATTTGGAACAGGACAGCCTTGCCGCAGCCACTCGTTTTTTGGGGAATGAATTCTTTAAAGAAAAAGGATTGGTGATTGTCGATGGTGACGATCAAGACTTAAAACGTGTTTTTGCTCCGTATGTGGAAGATGAGCTCTTGCAGCATACCGCCCATCAACAAGTGACAGCAAGTGCAGAGAAATTAAGTGAACTCGGCTATAAAGTTCAGGTCAACCCCCGCGAAATTAATTTGTTTTACCTCAAAAAAGGATTGCGTGAACGCTTGGTGCAAGAGGGAGAAATTTATCGGGTAAAGGGAACCGATCTTCAATTTTCTAAAGCCGAAATTTTAAAAGAACTGCATACACATCCTGAACGCTTTTCGCCCAATGCCATTATGCGACCGCTTTTTCAAGAGGTGGTTTTGCCCAATCTTTGTTATGTAGGAGGAAGCGGCGAACTGGCTTATTGGTTGGAACTCAAGGCATATTTTGAGCGGGTGGATGTGGTCTTTCCTTCCTTGTTGATGCGAAATTCGGTGCTGTTGATGAACCAAAAACAGGAGAAAAAGCGACAAAAATTGGGTTTGGAGCAAGCGGATTTGTTTTTGAGCCAAGCCGATTTACTCACCCGACAAACGCAGCGTATTTCGGCAATTCCCATAGATTTTTCTCCTCAGAAAAAGCACTTGCAACAACAGTTTAAAGATTTGTATACGTTGGCCCAAAAAACGGATATGTCTTTTATCGGAGCCGTGGCAGCTCAAGAAAAAAAGCAGTTAAATGGTTTGGATCATCTCGAAAAACGCTTGTTAAAAGCCCAAAAACGAAAGTTGAAGGATGAATTAGCGCGAGCCACTCGACTACAAGAGGAATTGTTTCCCCACGGCAATTTGCAAGAACGGGTGCTGAATTTTAGCGTGTTCTATGAAGCGTACGGAACGGAGCTTTTTGACAAGCTGTTCCGCGAACTCCACCCGTTGGATATGCAGTTTTCTATTTTGGTTATATGAAGGATTTGTGGGCTGAACGATTCTTTAGTTTTTCGTTATGCCTACGATAAAAATACTAAATTTTTATAGCGGTTAAACCATATAAAAACCCCAACCATTTAGGTCGGGGTTTTTATCAATCAAATAAGTAGTATTGACTAAAATTATAGATTTTCGTCCAAGGCTTTGACGTATGCAGATTTTTGAGCGGCGCCAACTTGACGAGCCACCATTTCTCCGTCTTTAAAAACCAAAACGGTTGGGATGTTACGAACTCCATATTTAGCGGCAAATTCCTGATGGGCATCAACGTCCATTTTTCCGACAACGGCTTTTCCTTCATATTCTTCGGCAATCTCTTCAATAATGGGGCCTACCATTTTGCAGGGACCACACCAAGTTGCCCAAAAATCTACCATTACAGGTTTATCGCTTTTCAATACTTTTTCTTCAAAATTTGCATCTGTGAATTCTACTGCCATAATTCTTGTTTTATTAATTATGTTACAAAACTATGAATTTTTTGTCTTGAAAAAAGCTTTTTAGCATTGTATTAGGTTATTGCTCTATTACTTTATTCTATTGAGCGCATAAATAAAGAAGAATTAAAGGGGGAAGTGGATTGTAATGTGTAAAAAAAAAAAACGACTTGTAAGGATAATGCCAATCTTGCGTTAAACGGAAAGGTAGGTTGGTGACTTTTTCTTTTTAGGTTACCTTTGCCCAAAAAAAATGGGCTATGTTATTGTCTTTATTGTGCTTGCCTTGTTGAGCATTTATGCCTTTCAGGCGGTGAGAACTGCTACTAAGATTAAGTTTATACACTACCTTTATTTTGCATTGTGTCTGGCTGTATTGGGCAATTTCTTTTTCCGTTTGATCAATCCTGACAAGGCCATGGTACTTCACGATGAAACCGCTTTCGCCTTTGGATTGGTAATAGCCTTGGTTGTTGCGCAAATTGTCATTGTTGTTTGGATGTTTGCCGAAGATATCGTGCGATTTTTTATGAAATTGTTTGGGAAACGCAATTATGATTCCGGGTATTTTCACTGGCCTTCTCGACGTAGTTTTGTAGCTAAAATGGCTTTAGGCTTGGCTGCCATTCCTTTTTCATCCCTTATCTATGGAATGTTCAAAGGAAAATATAACTATAAAGTGCTTCAATATGAACTTGAATTTGAAGACCTGCCTCCGGCCTTTGATGGCTATCAAATTACCCAAATTAGCGACATTCACTGTGGGAGTTTTAATAATAAAGAAAAAATATCCTATGGGGTTGACTTGATCAAGCAGCAGAAGAGTGATGTCATTTTCTTTACCGGTGATTTGGTAAACAATAGGGCAGTGGAGACCGAGAATTGGGCCGATTTATTTGGTTCTATTGCTGCACCTGACGGGGTATACTCTATTTTGGGAAATCACGACTATGGTGATTATTACAAGTGGGATTCTGAAGAGGCCAAAGCTCAAAATCTTCGTGATTTGATTCAAACCGAACGAGAAATGGGGTGGGAGGTATTGCTTAATGAGCATCGAAAAATTAAACGCGACGGACAAGAAATCAATATTGTTGGCGTTCAAAACTGGGGCAATGGCCGATTTCCAAAATATGGTGATTTAGATAAAGCCAGCCAGGGTTTAGAAAAGGAGGATTTTAAAATTTTACTCAGCCACGATCCGTCTCACTGGGCAGAAAGGGTTATGAAAGACAAAAAAAACTATCAATTGACGCTCAGTGGTCACACTCACGGTATGCAGTTTGGGATTGAAATTCCCGGATTGATCAAATGGAGTCCCATTAAATATCGTTATAAATATTGGGCGGGAATATATCGTGAATTTGGACGTTATATCAATGTCAATCGTGGTTTTGGCTATCTTGCCTATCCGGGAAGGGTGGGGATTTGGCCTGAAATTACGGTCATTCGACTCAAAAAAAAGAAGGTTTGAGTAAGATTACTTTTAAATAATTGTTTATTTTGTCTCAGCAAGATATTGTTAACCTAAAATCGAAATATGGCTAAATTTGGAGAACTCATTGATTTAGATATCCCTGTTCTTATTAATTTTTATAAGCATAACAATCCGGGTGATGCGATTTTAAATAAGCTGGCTCAGGAAGTGGGCGAGAAAGCCAAGATTGTCAAGATTGATGTCAATGCGAATAAAAAGCTTAGCGAGGCTTTAAAAATAGACAGCCTTCCTACTTTTCTAATTTACAAAAAGGGAGAAATGTTGTGGCGTAAAGCCGGAGAACAGAAGGAAGAAAAGCTACTGGCAATGCTCCAAAATTATTGGTAAATCTTGATGCAGATTAATATTTACGTCTAATTTTTATGAAAGTATTCAAATTTGGTGGCGCCTCCATAAAAGATGTAGCCGGAGTTGAAAACGTGGCTGCTATTTTACAAAAAACGGGAGTCACCCAAAAAGTGGTGGTCGTTTCTGCTATGGGAAAAATGACCAATGCCCTCGAAGCCGTAATCGATGCCTATTTTGATGAGCCGGAAGCGGTAAAAAGCAAACTGGATTTTGTCTGTGATTTTCACTTGAAAATTTGTGAAGGACTGTTTGACAGCACCCATCAAATTCATCGTAAGATTGAAGATTATACCATTGAATTGGATACTTTTTTAAAACAAAACAAAAGTACCAATTACAACTATGTTTATGACCAAGTGGTGGCCTACGGCGAACTGATGAGCACCACTATTGTTAGCGAATACCTTTTGACCCGACAAATAGACAACACCTGGTTGGATGCACGAGAACTCATCAAAACCGATATGGTTTTTCGCGATGCCAAGGTCGATTGGAGGGCCTCAGAAGAGCGTATTACACGGCTTGTTTCTCGGGATTCACTCAGTATTACTCAAGGATTTATTGCTTCAGAAAAAAACAAATGGACCACTACTTTAGGGCGCGAAGGCAGTGACTATACCGCCGGAATCATGGCCTATTGCCTCGATGCGGAAAGCGTGAGTATTTGGAAAAATGTGGCCGGTGTGCTCAATGCTGATCCGCGAGAATTTTCAGAAGTAAGCCTTTTAGAACATATTTCTTATCAAGAAGCCATTGAATTGGCCTTTTATGGCGCTTCGGTCATTCATCCCAAAACCTTGCAACCCCTACAAAGAAAGGAGATTCCTCTTTTTGTCAAGTCTTTTTATCATCCCGACCGTGCCGGAACAAGTGTTTCTAAAGGGGTAGAGATCTTCCCTGAGATTCCTTGCTTTATTGTAAAGAAAAACCTGGTGTTGCTCTCTCTTTCTACTTTAGATTTTTCTTTTTTTATGGAGGAAAATGTCAGTGAGGTTTTTGCACTTTTCCATAAATTTCAATCCAAAGTGCGTTTGATTCAAAATTCAGCCATTAGTTTCTCGGTGTGTGTGGAGGATAAATTTGGACATGCCGATCAGTTGATTGCCCGGTTGCAGGAAAATTTTAAGGTGAGCTATAATAAAAAGGTCAATCTGTATACCATTCGACATTTTGACAAGGCTTCTATTGACAAAATAAGGGGAAATAAATCGGTGTTGTTAGAGCAATTGACTCGGGGTACCGTTCAATTGGTGACTAAGGGTTGACGGGGTTAAATTATTTATCTTTGTCTTCCTTTTCTTCTTTATAACTCCAGCGGCGCATTTCATTGAGTTCCTCTTGGATTTTAAGCTCTTCTTTAGAAATAACTTTTAGAAAGGAGGGATGCTGTTCGATAGCATATTCCATTTTATCAATAATACTATCGATGGATTCATTTTCATAATCGATATCCAAAGGTTCTTTAATCACCATGGACTGCAGGATGCCTCTTTTTTTGATGCGCAGGCCTTTTTTGTCAAACGACCGTCTAAAACCATCGATAACAATGGGGACGACAATGGGTTTATAACGCTTGACTAAATGGGCGGTTCCTCTTCTCAGGGGTTTCCAGGGCGTGGTGGTTCCTTGTGGAAAAGTGATGACCCACCCGTCATTTAAGGCACGACCAATATTGCTTACGTCACTCATTTTTACCTGTCGCTTGACCGGTTTTCCATTTTTCCGCCACGTGCGCTCAATGGGGATGGCACCACCATAGGATAAAACCCGAGCCAATAATCCGGAGCGCATGGTTTCTTTGGCAGCCACGTAATAGATGTTGAGTTTGGGCCTGCGCAGATAGCCAATGTTTTTAATGGAATCTACCCGTCCGTTGAGGGTGGCCGCAAATACGTGATACATGGCCACTACATCAGCAAAATAAGTTTGATGATTGGAAATAAAGAGAACGTTTTCCCCCGGCAGCTCCTTAATGACTTCAGAACCTTCTATCTGCAGCTCGTTAAAACCGCGATAGCGCCTGTGGGTTATCGCCCCCAGAATGCGGACAAGCCATTTTTTTAAAAATAGGAAATGTCCAAATGGATCTTTTTTAAACAAGGCCATGTGCAGTTGTGTTTTTTTAAACCTCGTCGGCAAATATACGAATTGAGGCGGTTTAAATTTGTGGAACGGAAACGAAAACCTGTCAAATCAATTAACCGTAAAGCGCAACATTCCTTTTCTTTGATTCTTTATGGGGGATAAACAACAGTTTACAGTACTTTTTGGAGCAAATACTTAACTTCATTCAGCATCATACCGGTGGCGCCCCAGATTATTTTTCGGTTTAAAGAAAAAGCCGGCACTTCGAGATCTTCAACATATGAAGTAGTCAAAACTTCGGTTACCAGGTTGTCTTTACACATCAAATCTTCCAATTTGACTAAAATAAGTTCTTCAACTTCACTTTCTTGACGTTTAAAACGGGGGCGTTTTTTACAAATCCCTAAGAAGGGATATACCCAAAAATTGGAGGGAGGGATATAAATTTTTTCCAATGGACGGATGACTTCAATATTGCTGGGTCTTACGCCCACTTCTTCATAGGTTTCGCGCAGTGCGGTGTCCATGATGTCCTCGTCTTGATTTTCTTCGCGTCCGCCCGGGAAGCCAATTTGTCCCGAATGTACGCCTTTATAGGTTTTTCTGAGGATGAGCACCAGCATGGTTTCGTTTTTATGATTGGGATAGAACAGCGCCATTACCCCTGCGTTTAAAGCGGTGTCTTTTTTAAAATCGGAATTTCTAACCCGTTTTTCTCGCGTTGAAGGCATCATTTCTTGGTGGGCTTGGGCTACATCTGAATCTATTTTTTTTACTTTTGATACCTGTTTGATAAAATGCGAATATTCCATGATAAAAAAAATTATTATAATCTTGCTTTGCGCAATCTGTATTGCGGGTTGTCAAGATACTAAAACTAAAAAGAATTCACCGACGAAAACTTCAAAAGTTAAACAACAGGATTCGGCGTCTATAGTATTGGATGAACCGGAGAAAAGAGAGAAACAATATCGTCTTGATACGATTAAAAGAGTTGACCAGGTACATCTGATTCCTTTTCTAAAGAAATTTGGTGCCGCTCATTCAGCCACTTATGCGGTGGTTTCAACTCGGTTTGGAGATATCAAAATTAAACTGTTTACAGATACTCCTTTACATCGCGCCAATTTTATCAGAATGGCAGAGCTGGGATATTTTAATACGACCTATTTTTATCGGGTGATAGAGGGATTTGTCATCCAAGCGGGAAATAGCGATAATGAAATGACCTCGAGAATGCGCAAGCTCATTGGGAATATCCTTCTTCCCAGCGAGTTTAAAAAGCATCATTTGCACAGCTATGGGGCGGTGTCCATGTCAAAATATTATCAGCAAAATGTGAGTAAAGCTTCTTCGCCTTATGAGTTTTTTATTGTGATGGATAAAAATGGCGCCCATCATTTAGATTTTGAACACACCGTTTTTGGAAAAGTGGTGCAAGGGATGGAAGTGGCCGAAAAAATTTCACAAGTAAAAACAGGAGCTGAGGATTGGCCTATGGATGACATCCCCATTACCGTAAAAATTATAAAACCCGAATCTTCAAGACAATGATGGTAAAGTCTTAAAAGATTCGGGTTTGTTTTTTCTGTGCAACGGACTATCGTTTAATGATGAAGGTTGTTTGTGAAAGTCCGTGATTGCCTATAAATTTAACAATATAAATCCCTTGATTTAAGGAAGCGACCGAAAATTGTTTTTGGAAGCTGAAATCCATTACGATATTTCGGTAGAGGTTTAAAATAATTATGCGATTAACCCAATCAGAATTGCCGAGAACCTGCACATTTCCGGAGGTTGGATTGGGAGCAATACTTAAATCAAGATCTGGTTCGGGTTGAGGTGGAGTCGGTTCTTCGGGCGTTTCATTGGGTACAGAAAGTTCAATCTTTGGCATACTTGAATAGGTAAACCAATGGTAGCCTTGGACATCGATATAATGCCAGTTTCTATTTTGCATCAAATCATTGTGATAGGTTTGATAAACCAAGGGAAGGTCGGCATTGTTTTCTACCAGCCAATTGTGCATAAAGGCGGGTTCTGAAGAGAACAAAGCAACTATCTCCACTGGCTGATGCGTGTTTTCAATATATTCCAAACGTCCTTTGCTGTAAGCAAAAGTGGATGCCGGCGTCTTTCGGTAGGCGTGCAGGATAATCCGATCGGTATAGTCAATCATCTGATTGATCTGTGATTGAGAGAACCATCCGAGATAAATTTCAGTTTCCAAGCCTTCCTCCTGAGCCAATTGATAAATTTGTGTCAGCTGATCCATAAAGAAATTAAAGGCTCCGGCTTCAGAGCAAGCATAGCCATTTGGGCTCAGGTATTTATTGCAGTAAATCCCTCCGTATTCATACCAATCGGGCACCCAGAATTCAAACTCAAAATTTAATACATCAAAACGTTCATTGGATTGATGGGTGTGGTTGTAAGGAATGATTTTGTCTTCAAAGAAACTGACAATTTCAGAAGCAGCAGCTACGGAAGTAACTCCGCGTTGACGAGCGGCCGAAATAAAACTGGCCAGCTTATTGGTTTCTGTAGCATTTTGGTAATTGATGTGGGATAAATCATAAAGTGTTATGGTATTGAAATTATTCGCTTCCAAATAATTTAACAACTCTTCAATTTCCTGATCTCCACTGGATATAATGGCTTCAAAACCATCAATATACAGCCCTCGATGCTGTGGTGAATTTTGACTGTGACCCTTTAAAGGGATCATGAAGACTGCGATAAACAGCCCTAAAAAAAACTTTTTCATAGTGCAATGTAAATTAAGTAAACCCATACCGGATTTTTCCGATAGGTTTTTTGTGGTTAATAAAATAAGGGGGGGGATAATACGGCGCAATAACGTAAATTTTTTCAACATCTTGTTAGGGTAAGTCATTTTTAACAAAAATGGTGATTATGACTGAAATTTATAAAAATATGATAATTTAGTACTCAATATTTAATATAATAACATGATAAAGGGATTGTCTCATGAATTTATTAAATATGATTTCATAAATGTGCTGGCGCTGCTTATATTTTTTTTGCCACCATGAATTTAATGGAAGATTTAAACTCCATTTGATCCTCATTTGATTTATAAATGCATCTCTCATGCGCGGTTTTGCGTATATTATAAAAAGCCCCAAAAGCATTCCAATCGAGGGTTGGATGTTTAAAAGTATTAAATGCTAATAAGTTGATAATAAGCGGTCTAATTCAAATGTCATAGGAAAGCTTTGTTTTCATTAAAGCAAGTCGAAAACATCATTCAGCTTTGGGGAGCAGGAGAAAGGAGAAAACAAAAAGAGTGTTGGTTTGACGGCTACTGATAAAAATATTTTTTATAGGTCTCAAATACAGATTAAAACTATACACTTTGAGTGCATCAATTTTAGTTTCTAAAAATTCTAAGCTACAAATGGCATGAATTTCCAGAAGACAATTCGTGTGAATTTGTGTAATTCGTGGCTACTTTAAGATTGAACTTTCAGTCTGAAACCAAACTATGGATTTTAGTCCATAAGGGTTTATTTTTAATGAGACCTTTTATTTTTCTTGTAAACACTGGGTAATTGCAAATCAAAATAGACGGCCATGGAACGGGCAATGAATACGACCAATCCGGTGATGATAAAGACAATGAAATCGGAAATAGCGGTGTTAATTAAGGCAAAATAGATAATGCCTCCAAGAATGCAGGCCGTGGCATAAATTTCCTTACGAAAAATAACGGGAATTTCATTAGAAAGAATGTCGCGAATGACTCCGCCAAAACAAGCGGTCATGGTACCGGTAGCGATACAAATTGGAGGTGAGAAACCCATTTCCAAAGCCTTTTCAAGTCCGATTAAAGTAAAGATAGAAAGTCCTATGGTGTCAAAGAAAAACAGAGAGCGACGCAAATACCTCAATTTTGATCGGAAAATAATGGCAAAGATGGTGGTGAGGATAATGACATAAACATAGGTCATATCTTTCATCCAGGCTACGGGCACGCTAATCAACAGGTCTCGTAAAGTACCGCCGCCTATGGCGGTGACAAAAGCGACAATTAAAATTCCAAATGGATCCATGCGTTTTTTCATCGCGGTCAGCACGCCCGAAATGGCAAAAGCCACCACACCAACGAGGTCGAGGATAAAAATATAGTCGATCTGCATATTACATCCAAGTTGCTTTGTCGGTAGCAAAGATAAAGAGAAATTATAGATGGACTTGCCCTTTCTCAAAGAATGACGATGACAGTGGGGGAAGCAAAGAAGTTGTGGAGACTTATGCTTGTTGTGTATAATAATTGTAATCGGTAATTACGCGCTCCAAAAAAGGAATGGGCTTTTCTTGAAGTTCAACTTCCATGACCGAAGCTGTTTTTTGGGCCAATGAATTGATGATTTGATAATCTTTTTCATTTTGTGCCTTGCGCAACAGGGACTTTATTTTCTCCAGGTCTTGGTCAGAAAAGATGGTAACCTGTGGATAAACGGGTTGGTATTGATCAGGAACGTCAATTCCCAACGTATCTTCAAGGGTCATGGTTTGCCGCTCTGAAATTACCGTGGTTTTTGCTGCAATATCTCCCAAGCGTTGTCCTTTTCCGTTGAGTAAAAAAGTAATGATAGCTACCCCGCCCGAGGTGAGGGTAAAATCAATGATTCGCAGTAACCAACGCAGGAGATAGCTGGAAAAAGTGGGGCGGCTGCCGTCCAGTTTTACTACACGAATGCGCAGTGCTGCTTTTCCGATGGACTGTCCGTTGTTAAATGCTTCCATCAACAAATGATAGAGGAAAGGAGGGAGGCCAAAAACCAACACAAAAATCCAATTAGAGAATCCACTCAGCGCCATTGAGTTGACCAAAAAAATCATGAGCAGTTCATAGGCAACGATGACCAAGGTGTCGAGTAGAAAAGCAAGGGAGCGATCTCCCAGGTTGGCAATGTTTTGAGACAATTGGACATTTTGAGCCGTTTCGATTTGAGAATTGTTCATTTATGATGTTTCTTTGAAAATGTTTTTATGGATACTCGATTATATTTATTTTTACAGCATAATCTTTGGTTTTCTCTTTTAGGTTTATCCGGAGAACGGCGAAAAGATAAGCATAAAAACCAAAGTAAAACCCACCGAATATCCTTAGATTTTGTATTAGATCATAAAATTTATGCGCGAAGCAGCCTTCATAAAACAAAATAAAGACAAATGGGAGAAATTTGAAAAGGTAGTTTTCAATAAAATTGAAATTTCTCCCGACGAGCTCTCTGCATTGTATATGGAGGTGACTGAAAACCTCAGCTATGCACAAACCTTTTATCCCAACAGTAAAACTGCGCAATACCTGAATATGCTGTCGACCAAGGCGCATCAAAAAATCTATAAAACCCAAAAAGAATCACGCAATCGGTTGATTACCTTTTTTACGCACGAGTTTCCGCTTTTCTTCTATCCCTATCAAAAACAATTGCTGATTTCGTTTTTAACCTTTGCGCTTTTTGTAGCGGTTGGCTGTTTCTCAACGAGTACAGATATTTCTTTTGCTCGCATGATTATGGGAGACGGGTATATTGATATGACCCTACAGAACATGCAAAACAACGATCCTATGGCCGTGTATAAACAGCAATCTGAAATGAATATGTTTCTGGGGATTACCCTAAATAATATTAAAGTGGCCTTATACACTTTTGTCTTTGGCCTCCTTTTGGGCATTGGCACCTTGTTTATGTTGATGCGCAATGCGGTCATGTTGGGCACTTTTCAATACTTTATGTATGATCATGGCTACTTTTGGGAGTCGGTACGCACCATTTGGATTCATGGAACCATTGAAATATTTGCTATTATTGTAGCGGGATGTGCCGGATTGGTAGTGGGACGCAGTATTTTGTTTCCACGAACTTATACCCGACTTACTTCTTTTATAAAAGGAGTGAAGGACGGGGTCAAAATAGTAATCAGCACCGTCCCCTTTTTTATCATTGCCGGTTTTTTGGAAGGTTTTGTGACTCGTCATACCGAAATGCCCGATTGGCTGGCTCTGTTAATTATTATTTCATCACTGTGTTTGATGCTTTTTTATTACGTCTTTTATCCACAGTATTTACACCTAAAACATAAAAAATATGGAAACCGCTAATTACATTGATTTTAAACGCGAACGGGATTTAGGGGATATATTAGGCGATAGTTTTGCTTTTCTTCGATACAATTACAAGCCGCTCTTTCAAGTTATTTTTAAGTTGGTGGGGCCCATTTTGTTGGTGTTGCTCTTGGCGGTAACCGGATATTTGTATTTGATGTTTGGGCAGGGCGTGGGTTTGTTTTCAATTCTGTCGAGTAATCCGGAAAATGTGGACACTGTATTTGGGCAGTTTTTTGGAATGACTCTTTTGGTGGGGGTGGTTATTATCGCAATTTCTGTCTTGTTTTACGCCGTGTTTTATGCCAGTATCAATTATGCTATCAAGTCCTATATCGATCACCAAGGAACCATTCTGTTTGACGAAGTGGCTGCCAATGTGCGCCGAACATGGGGACGATTTACAGGCATCTCCCTCTTGGCGGGACTGATGGTGGTTGTGGGACTGTTTTTCTGTATAATTCCCGGTATATATCTCTATGTACCGCTTTCCTTGGTATTTGCCATTATGGCCTTTTATGATATGGGAGTAGGGGATTCTATTGCTTATTGCTTTAAACTGATAAAAAGTAATTGGTGGATGAGTTTTTTGACCCTTTTTATTATGGGAATTATTTACTACTTGGGCAGCAGTATTTTTCAGGTGCCGGTTTTTATCTACTCCCTGGTCAAAGCCATGACCGTTTCACAAGATATAGCGGTTGGCGGAACAGCAGATTTGTCTGAAATTGTAGATTGGATTTATATATTACTGAGCCTGATAGCCTATATAGCTCGCTATGTTTTTTATGTCTTGATGATTATTTGCAGCACGTTTATCTTCTTTAACCTGAACGAAAAGAAAAACAAAACCGGTGCTTATGAAGCTATTGAAAGCTTGGGAGCCGATCGTGTAAACAAGTAAAAGAGAATTGATTAATCAGCAATATGGGGATAAGTTTAAAGAATATGACCAACACATTTCAGTTTGGTGCTTCCTCAATTGGGGGGGCGTTTAGGATTGAAATGGAAAGAAAATCGACTTTGTATTCGATTTTTGCAATATTATTCTTTTTGGTATTCCCCGGTCAAATTATTGCTACACCGTCTGATACAATATTGTCGTCACAGGAAATCCGCTATGACCAGCGCACTGATCTTCAGCCGGTACATTTTGACCGACAACAGCTTGCTAACTATAAAAATGATAAAGATTTTGATTATTCCCGAAAAATTGACGCTATAAATTGGTGGCAGCGCTTCAAGGATTGGTTATACCATATACTCACGTCTTTTTTGGAAAGTATTTTTGGGTCTTTTACACCCGGTAGCTGGTTGTATACAGTGATTGGGATCGTTAAATATTTCTTGATTGCCGGCGTTTTATTTTTTATTATTTGGCTGTTTGTCCGTTTGAATCCCGGAAAAGCACTCCTAAAAACCAAAGCCCCACCTGAAGTGCTGCTCTCTGAAGAGGAAAAAATTATTCATGAAGAAGATATTCCTGCGTTGATTCATCAAGCCTTGCAACAAAGAGATTATCGCCTGGCCTTGCGTTATTCTTATCTGTTGATGTTGAAAACCTTACAGGATAAGGAGCTTATTGAATATCAGCACGAAAAAACCAATCAGGAATATCAAAAAGAAATAGAATCTCCGGAAATAGGACGTCAATTCAATCGGGCTACTCATTTATACGATTTTGTTTGGTATGGTGATTTTCCGATGAATCAAGGGCAATACGCTCAAGCTAAAACAGTGTTTGACAAGCTTGATGATCTCTTAAAAAACACAACGGATGAGTAGAACTTATAAAATAGTGCTGGGAATAATTGTTCTCCTCCTCGGGATTATTGTGTATGTAGAGGCTTCGCGACCCAAACCGGTGAACTGGCGACCTACTTATTCGCGAAATGACAAAATCCCCTTGGGCACTTATGTTTTTTTTAACAGCCTAAAAGAGGTGACGACTGATTTAAAAACCGTTGAGCAGCCCGCATTCAAATTTTTATCGGATTCTACCATAAAGGGAACCTATTTCATGGTGTATAATCGCGCCGGGTTCAATGAAGCTTTGGTAGATCGAATGCTCAATTGGGTGCAAAATGGAAACACACTTTTTGTTGCTGCCAATTGGGTAAACTACGGTTTCCTCGATACGCTTGGCATTAGTTTGCGCTATAAGTTGCGCAGAAATGCACTGATTAATTATGCGGAATACGAATTGGTCAACCCTAAATTTCAAAGGGATAGCAGCTATGTGTTTGCTCACAATCACAAGCTTGCTTATTTTGAAATTGTAGATACCACCAAGCAAGTGGTTTTGGGGCAAGGTGGATTAAAAAATGACCCCCAAACCCCAAACCCCATGTATATTAATTTCTTGAAGATTCCGTTTGGGAAAGGGAAAATATTACTGCATTCTGCTCCTCAGGTATTCACCAATTTTTTTATGCTGCATGACGATAATTATCGGTATGTAGAGGATATATTGGCCTATATCGATGTCAATAAACCGGTTTATTATGACATATATCACGATGTTACCAAAACTGTTCACACCTCTATTTTATACCTTTTGCTCAATAACAAATACTTGAAATGGGCATATTATTTTGTGATTATCGGTGTGGTTCTATTTGTACTTTTTGAGGGTAAAAGAAAGCAAAAATCTATTAAAGTGGTGGAGCCTTTGCAAAATAAGAGCTATGATTATACCCGAACCATTGCCGGAATGTATTTGGATCAAAAAGATCATACTGCCATTACCCGTAAAAAGATTAATCAATTTTTAAATTTTATTCGAAGGGCATTAAAGACCGAAGTAGACCAAATCGATCAACAATTGCTCAACCGATTAAAAGATCTGACCAATAATTCGACCGATGATATACGAACACTTTTTGAAGAAATTCAAAAGCTGCAAAATCGTCAAAATGTCTCCAAAAAAGAGCTTTTGTCACTGAATGAAAAAATTAATGATTTTAAAAATAACTTGTAATAAATCAAAAACACACAACATAAACTATATGTTTAGATAATGATGTATATAATATTGATTTATAGTAATTAACAAATATAGTAATACTGATAAACAGTGTTGAAAATACTTTGTAAAAATAAAAAACAGTAAGTACCCCAAACCATGGAAAATAAAAATAAAGCTGAAAGAGAACCCTCAAAAAAATCGGATGAATTTACCGAAAATAGCGCTGCTGAGACTTCGACAAACGACCTGAAATTTGATAGCCGAATACCTCTTGATGAGCTAAAAAAATCGGTAGAACGACTTCGCTCACAATTGCATCAAGTGATTGTGGGGCAAGATGATTTTATTGAACTTTTGATCGTTGCGCTTTTGGCAGATGGTCATGTGCTGATAGAAGGAGTCCCCGGAATAGCCAAAACCCTGACCGCCAAATTATTTGCCAAGACTTTAAAAACCGATTTTAACCGAATTCAATTTACCCCCGATTTGATGCCGAGTGATGTTTTGGGAACTTCGATTTTAAATGCTCAAAAGTCTGATTTTGAGTTTAAACCCGGGCCCATATTTTCCAATATTGTTTTGATTGACGAAATCAATAGATCGCCGGCCAAGACCCAAGCGGCCCTTTTTGAAGTTATGGAAGAGCGACAGGTGACCATCGACGGGGAAGTTCATCAAATGAAACCGCCCTTTATGGTGTTGGCCACCCAAAATCCCATAGAGCAGGAGGGAACCTATGCTTTACCGGAAGCGCAGTTAGATCGATTTATCTTTAAAATAAATATTACTTATCCTTCTTTGGAAGATGAGGTTGAAATATTGAAAACACATCACGAGCGCAAACAAACTGATCCTTTGGAAGTAGTAGAAAGTGTATTTGATCCCGAAGATATTATACAATACAGAGCCCAATTAAAAGAAATCCTTATTGAGGAAAAGATTGTAAAATACATTGCACAAATTGTAAATAAAACCCGCAATCATCCGCACTTATTTTTGGGAGCTTCTCCGCGGGCGTCACTGGCTATTATGAATGCAGCTAAAGCTTTTGCCGCCATTAGCGGCCGTGATTTTGTGTTGCCGGAAGATGTCAAAAAGACCCTGTATCCGGTGTTGGGACATCGAATTATTTTATCTCCTGAACGAGAGATGGAAGGAATGAAAGCCGAAAATGTCATCGAAATGATTACCAAATCCATTGAAATTCCGCGCTAATGGTAATTCGTTTTTTTAAATCGCTTTATCTGCATCCCCGCTTTTTCTATGGGATTTTTGCCGTGGCCTTGTTGTTTTTGGTCTCCTTCTTTTGGCCGCCTCTATATGCTGTGGTGTGGGTGCTGGTGTTGTTTTTTGCACTACTTTTTTTAGGAGATTTGGTCGCTTTGTATGGCAAATCCGGATTTTTTGCCTCTCGACAACTACCGGATAAATTTTCAAATAGCGACAGCAATCCCGTCAAACTCTATCTTGAAAACAAATATGCTTTTCCTATACGTATAATCGTCATCGATGAGATTCCTGTACAGTTTCAAAAACGAGATTTTTTAAAACAACTTTCCCTTTCGACGAAACGGAGAACAAATTATGAATATGCACTTAAACCGGTCGATCGCGGAGAATATATCTTTGGAAAATTAAATTGTTATATCGCTACTAAAATCGGACTTGTCAAAAGGCGTTATTCCTTCCAAGACCAGCAGATGGTGAAAGTGTACCCTTCTTTTATCCAAATGAAGAAGTATGATTTTTTGGCCATTGACAACCGCATTGCTCAAATTGGATTAAAGAAAATAAGACGACTTGGTCACACCCTGGAGTTTGAACAAATTAGAGATTATGTGCTGGGAGATGATGTGCGCACCCTCAACTGGAAAGCTACCGCCAAGCGCGGCGAACTGATGGTCAATCAGTATCAGGACGAAAAATCACAACCCATTTATTCTATTATCAACGCAGGTCGCGTGATGAAAATGCCGTTTGAAGGCCTGAAACTTCTCGATTATGCCATCAACAGCACTTTGGCTTTTTCCAATATCGCCCTCAAAAAGAAAGATAAAATTGGGATGTTTACTTATGCGCATCAAATTGACAACTTTTTACCGGCCGACAATAAAAAAACGCAACTTCAGCATATTTTGGAAGCTTTGTATAATGTAGACACCCAATTTTTAGATAGTGACCTCAGCCGGCTTTACGTGCATCTAAAACGAAAAGTGACTCAACGCAGTCTTATTATGCTGTACACCAATTTTGAGCATATTACTTCCTTGGAAAGACAATTGCCTTATTTTAAGGCGATTGCCAAGAAACACCTCTTGGTAGTAGTTTTCTTTGAGAACACAGAATTAAAAGCGTTGCGGGACCGCCCTGTAGAAAGTATTTCGGGTATTTATGACCAAACCATTGCTCGTGAATTTGCTGAGGATAAACAACGAATGTTTAAAAAATTGCGTAAAAATGGAATTCAAGCCATCTTGACTCCACCCAAAAAATTGACGGTCAATACCATTAATAAGTATTTGGAGATGAAAGCAAGAGGATTGTTGTAGAAAATCGCTGCTCAAAAAATTGGATAGTAAAGTGGTATTAGTATATTTGCAAAGTTTTTAAAATTAACCCTAAATAGCTACAAGGTCGCGTAGCTCAGCTGGATAGAGCATCCCGCTTTTATGCGGGACGGGCGCAGGGTCAGTGCTGCCAGAAACAGCATTTGAATCTTGTTACAATTATAAGATTGGCTATTGAAATAACGAAAATAAAAACAAGGTCGCGTAGCTCAGCTGGATAGAGCATCTGCCTTCTAAGCAGACGGTCGCAGGTTCGAATCCTGCCGCGATCACTTATTCAAGTTGTAATATACTTTAAATCAGTGTATTATTATTTTTAGGGCATATTGCCTTGCACATGATTTGCACACGAAATTGAGGATTGCTCCTTAAAAAGGGGAAAGAGAACGCACGTTCTCTTTCTTAAACAAGCTTCATTTTTTGCAAAATGACAAAACAATAACTTGAAAATTGCACCCTAACTGATACAACGACATTTTACATCAATAGTGCTTCAATGTCCTCCTTCGAATCCTGGTAAGCCGCTTACCCGGGTTGATGGCCTCTAATTTACTTTCATCGATCATCCTATAGATTGTACTGCGGCGGCAACTCATCTGTTTTGCTGCCTGGGTAACACTTATCAAATCATTAAAACCGGAAGCCGCCACCCCCGTTTTACCTTTTAAGAAACTCCATCGCCAAGGTTTGTACATGGTGGGCTTGTCTTGAATCCTTAAAAACATTGAGCCGAACTTATTTTTAGAATAACTATCACAAACTGTAGACTTAGCTTTTTATGTTTTAGCTCAACCATTTCCAATCTTGTTTTTATAGGTCGGTTCTGTACAAGTTTTTTTAGAAAGTCATTTTCTATTTCCAACTGACCAATCTTTTGGTATAGTTTGTCCGTTTGATCTTTGTTTTTTTTCTTTTTAGACGGCCCTTTTTCAAAAACTCCTTCTGAATTTTCCAAAAACCTTCGTTTTCAAGTGCTTATTTGATTGGGATGAAGCTCAAATCGTTCTGCCAATTCTGAGAGTGTTTGACGTTCTTTTATGGCTTCAATAGCCACTTTTGCTTTAAATTTAGATGAGAATTTTCTCCTTTTATTTTTCATATCCATAGGGTTTAAAGTTAGTAAAAATTTCAACTTAACCTGTGGTCTGAATTTTGGGGAGTAGTATAGGGATACTCGAAATGTGATACAATTCTATTGTGATAAAGGGATAAAGATGTTGTGAGAATTATTTAAATTCGTCGGCGATAAAGAATTGTTTTTATGAAAAAATATTACTGCGTATTCTGTTTGACCTTTTTGGTCTTACTTTCTTGCCGACAAGACCCTAAAAAGAAAGCCGTTAAAGAATTAGACCCTTCCACAAAAAACACTCCGGTTCTGACTTTGCAGAGCAATGCCAAAGGGAAAGCCCTCCTGGATACCTTGACCCGAATTTATGGAACAGCCCACCGGATGGCCGCTACCGTTCAATTTCAATTGAAAGCTAATACCTATCGTATTAAACGGAATTGTGGGCAATTTGAATTTGTACAAATCTCGGTCAATTCCGATAAAGATACTTTGGTTTCTAAATTGACGAATACCGGATTTAAACAAAGGGTAAACGGAGCGGAGCAAAAGCTGTCTTCAAATAAAGAAAGGCAGTCAAAAGAGGTCTTGGCCACGCTTGTCAGAAAGGCAGAATTTCCATTCGGACTTAATTCAATTACCGTTCGCAAGAGGTATTTGGGAGATGAGCAGGTAGGCAGGAAGTGGTATGAAAAAATTAAAATTGCTTTTATTCGGTTTTATGCTGATCCGGTTGATATTCAACAAAGTATTCTTTGGATTGATAAGGAAAACAAAACCCTCACTTATACCGCAGCATATCGAGGCGCGCATCAAGAAAAGCTGCGTTTTCAAAAGCTCATAAACCCGAGAGAAATCAACGGCATTCGTTTTGTAGATTATGAGCTGTACCGGCCTAAGAGTGATACGCTGACTTTGGAAGATGCTGCTCGGGCTTTTCAACAAAATCAGTTAAAAAAGATGAAATCCATAAATTTCACCGCCATAAAAGTTGAGCTGAGCGACCGCAAATGTGGTTAAAATTTAATGTTTGTCAATGTTGATTGTGCTTTTCCATGTTCGTCGAGGCTCACTTTATAAAGATTGCCATGATTGTGACTTTCAATAAAACCATATCGACGCTCCTTTAAAATCCTGTTGATAAAGGCCGGCGTGGTATCTTGGTGGCCAACGACTAAAACGGTTTTGTCCTGGGTTTGTGCTTTGAACGATTCGTTGTACAAATCTGTTGGGTTATAAATTTGAAGTTGCAATCCCAATTTTTGCGCCAGCGGAGCGGCGGTTTCTTGTGTGCGGCGTAAAGGAGTGCAAAAAATCAAATCAATGCCTTTGGGAGCCAAAACCTCAGCCCAATGTCGGGCTTGGGATTTTCCCAGTTTAGTAAGATGAGGATTGCGCTGCCCATTGCGTTCTTTTTGTGCGTGCCGAATAAAATAATAAGTCGTCATGGGGGATATAATTTATTGAGGAATAATGATTTCCATTAAAATAACTTGATTGAGTTGTTGGGCAAAACTATTAAAATTATTGTCGGAAATGATAAGCAAACTCTGATGCCCGTTATTTAATCGAGGACCAAAACTAATGCCTTCTAAATTATCTATAATTCTGTCAGTCAGTTTATTGCGAATTTCATTAAAATCCAATACCAGTGTTTTTTTGGCCGGAATAACTTGCTTTCCGAGTTTTTTATGCAAGTTTTTCACGGAGAGCGTAGGCGTAGCCTTTCTGGCATCCACTTGATAGAGTCGGGCCCTAATTCCATGGCTGCCATGACCGGCAGAAAAAGCCCTTTCTAAAACCAAAAATTGCTTGGGAGCGTATTCTAAAATAGCGCTAATCCCGTTCATGGCAAAGGGGAGCAAAGGAATTTTTCGCAAGCGCCCCAAGCGATAGGCAAATTGCTGCTCTGCTTTTCCGGTTTTTGTATTGAAATAAGTAAAACGAACCGGAGATTTTGTGCGGTAAAGTTTGGTCTTGGGGCCATCCATTTTGAGTGGGAGCTCATTGGCTACCCAAATTCCCGACGGATTCACACTTTGCGTCAAGCCTTCGAATAGCCCGTTGTTTCGCGGTCCCTCTTCAAAATCGGCTTTAAAATAGGAGGGAATCCGGTATTGTTTAATCACTTGGCCGAGGCTGTCTAACTCGATAATAAATGGGTCTTTACCGCCATTGATATGACCTTCGCTGCTAAGAATGAATAGGTTTCTTTGCGGCTGATAAACAAGACCTTCTGCATCAAAATTTAGGTTTTTGGCTTTTCCCGAATCCTTTTTAATGGCGAGGGCTTTTACAAACCGAACCGTATCGATTTGTTGATTGCGTATGACTATATCCAGCTTATAAATTCGGGGCTGACGGTGCGAATCACTAAGCGTGTAAAAGTAGCCTTCGCTCTTGTCATAATATAAGTCTGACAAGCCGCCAATTCTCACCCCTTGAATATCGAGATCGGGGGGGATAATGTATTCTGCTAAAAATCGAAGTTGAATATTTTTTTCCAGATTATTTTTTTGAACGGCACAGCCGGTGAGCAAAAGAAAACCTATTATGCTCATGAGTAAATTGCGATAATTCATTTTAAAACGGAATAGAATCTATTAGAGTCATCTCCAAAAATACGTAAAATTTATTCGCTATAAAGCTTATAAAAATGGAATAATAGGTGTTTTCAACATAAACAATTGCACTTCAAGGGAAATGAGAAATAAACCACTGTGGACTAAAAGTCTACAGTTTGGTTTCGGACTGAAAGCCCAATTTTAAAGCAGCCACGAATTACCAAATTCACACAAATTGTTTTGTGAAAATTCGTGCCATTTGCAGCTTAAAATTTTAGAGATTAAAGTTGATCATTTAAGACCAATAAAAACGCCTCCTGAGTGCAATCTCGGAGGCGTTTTATAGAAGTCTTTGTGGGAAGGTTCACAAGTTTATTGTCCTACTTCTGCCAAAGTCACATCAAAGATCAAGATAGAATTTGCCGGAATGGGGCCCACGGCGCGTTTGCCGTAACCCAGGTAGGGAGGAATAATAAATCGGGCTTTTTCTCCTTCTTTGAGCAATAAAATTCCTTCGTCCCAGCCGGGGATAACGCGTCCTACTCCCACTTTAAAGGCGATAGGCTCTTGCCCTTCTGAGGCTAAGCGTTTGTCAAAAACAGTACCGTCTTCCAACATCCCTTTATAATAAACCTTAACCATTTGTCCGGCCTTTGGTTGTTCTCCGTCTTCTACCGTTTTGGTGATTTTATAACGCAAACCGCTGTCGGTCTTTTTAAAGCCTTTGGCCATTGAATTGATTTGTGCTTCCAGTTTTTCTTGCTGGCTTTCTTTAGCTTGCTGAATGCTATCCATCTTTTGCTTAAACAATTTACCGGCTTTAAAATTCTTGGCGTCCTTGCCTTTTTTGACGATACGCACGGTTTTCATAATGACCTCTTTTACCGGCTTATTGGTGGGCGTTTGCACCTCTACTTGCCCAATAGAATCGACAACCTGTTGGCCTTTAATGACTTTTCCGAACACCGAGTAGTGCCCGTCGAGTCGGGGTTGAGGCGCCAACGTGATAAAGAACTGGCTCCCATTGGTGTTTGGCCCGGCATTGGCCATAGACAAGATGCCTTTATCGTCGTGCTTTAGGCCGGTATTGGTCTCATCGGGAAATTTGTATCCCGGACCGCCCATTCCACTTCCCATCGGGTCGCCTCCTTGGATCATAAATCCATCGATGATGCGATGAAAAGTTAGGCTGTCATAAAAATGTTTCCCTTGGTATTGTTCTGATACCAATGGATTGGTGCCTTCTGCCAAAGAAACAAAATTGGCCACGGTCAAAGGTGCTTTTTTGTAGTAAAGTTTAGCAATAAAATCACCGTAATTGGTATTGAAAACGGCATAAACACCGTCGTCTAAATTGGTGTACTTCTTTTCCTTGCATCCCATGGTGGTCAGTATCACTGCCAGGATGATTAATAAACTGTGTTTTTTCATAAGATTACTGATGTTTAATGAATTGTTTTTTATTGTTGTGGTTAAACTTGATGTCGTTTAAAGTAATGGTGCATCTTATCGGGACATTATGGCCAATCCTTTTATTATCGCCATAGTATCCAAAAGCTTTGTAAGAGGGAAAGTAAAAGGTTAGGGTTTCCCCGATTTTCATCAGCTTTAGTCCTTGTCGCAAACCGGTAAAAACATTCTCTTTATCGATAACCAATTTTCTTTTTCCCAATTCATCCCGAGAATAAATAGGAGTGCCGTTCAGGGTGGCAATATTGTATTCAAAAAATACTAAATCACCAATGCTTGGGGTTTTTAAGGAATCGACATCCACTTTTTTGTCATAACGATACCAAAATCCGTTGGGTGAGGTGTGGTATTCGTGGAGCGTATCACGAGAAATGATTTTATGAATGCGCTTTTCTTGTTGTTCCTGCAATTCTTTATTGCGTTTTTTAGACTCCTCCATAAAATGACTCGTCTTCTGAGTCACCGGTTTTCTCGGAGTAGGTGACTTGCAGGCGAAAACAAAGAACAAGGCCAATAAAGGAATGATTTTCTTCATGATTTCTGCAATTGATCTTTATAAGTATTTAATATTTCTTCAAAATAACGGGTGGTTTCCGTCATGGGCTGTTCACTTTTTCCGCCGGCTGCATTGAGGTGTCCGCCGCCGTTAAAATGTTTTCGGGCAATGGTGTTGACATCAAAATTTCCTTTAGAGCGCAAAGAAATCTTGACGATTCCCTCTTCGGCATTTTCAATAAAAATGGCGGCAAAAACAATTCCGTCAAGCATCAAACCATAATTGACAAAACCTTCGGTGTCTCCTTTTCTAAAATGATGGGTATCCAATTCTTTTTGAGAAAGCGTGATATAGGCTGTACGGTATTCCTCAAACACCTTTAAGTTGTTTAGAGCCACGCCGAGCAATTTTAACTGATCTTCTGATTTGGTATCAAATATATTTTGATGGATGCGAGCGTTATCGGCTCCTTTGTCGATTAACCGTGCGACAATACAATGGGTTTGGCTCGATGTTGAAGAGAAGCGAAAGGATCCGGTATCGGTCATGATACCGGCATATAGACAAGTAGCCATTTCCGGAGTAATTTGATGGACTTCCTTCATTTTTTCAATAAATTGATAAACCAATTCACAGGTAGAGGAGGCCGTTACATCACTATAAGTAAATTCTGCATAATCATCGGGTTGTCGGTGGTGATCAATCATGACAAAAGTAGCTTTTGCCGCTTCAAGTGAGGCTTCCATATCTCCGGCTCGCGACAACAAGTTAAAGTCTAAAGTAAAGATAAAATCGGCTTTGTCAATATACTTTTTAGCCTCGTCAGTGGCTTTGTCAAAGCGGATAACTTCGTCTTCTCCGGGCAACCATTTCAAAAAATGGGGGTAATTATTGGGGGCAATGACCACCGCGTGATGCCCTTGAACAGTTAAAAACTGCTGCAGGGCCAAAGTGGATCCCATGGCGTCTCCATCAGGACTTCGGTGGGGGACAATAACAATTTTTTTGGGCTTTTGCAGCCGTGCTTTAAGGGCGTCTACCTGTTCTATTTCCATAGGCCGAAGATACAATTTATATTTTTCTGGGCGATAATTTTGAATAAATAAAAATAGGGGTGGGGTGTTTATAGTACAAAATGTTTATGTTTGCACAAAATTTTAAAAAACACATTAGCATGGCAGGAAACAAAACCTTAACAATGCTCAAACCCGATGCGGTAGAAAAAGGCCATATCGGAGCTATTTTAGAACAAATTACGGCTTCAGGATTTAAAATTGTAGCCATGAAAATGGTACAGCTTTCACAAGCCGAGGCAGAGTCTTTTTATGCTGTTCACAAAGAACGTCCGTTTTTTGGTGAATTGGTAGCATATATGACCCGCGGTCCGATTGTGGCTGCCGTTTTGGAAAAAGACAATGCGGTGGAAGACTTCCGCACGTTAATTGGCGCCACCAATCCCGAAGATGCTGCTGAAGGAACCATCCGAAAAAAATATGCTGATTCTATCAGCGAAAACGCAATCCACGGTAGCGATAGTGATGAAAATGCCCAAATTGAAGGCGCTTTCCACTTTGCACAAAAAGAAGTGTTTTAAGCACTACCAACTACGCATTGATACTGCAAACGGCTCGTGTGTTTCACGGGTCGTTTGTGTTTTTTAGCACCTCATTTGTAGGGCTAATTGATACTACAACTTCTTCCAGCGTCCCAAATCTATCGCAGCACCAATTTTTTGATCAGTTCTTTCCCCAGAGCTTCATTGAGGTTTTTAATGATTTTGGATTTACCATACCCCAACTCCTCGCGAAGGACAGAAGAATTAAGGCTGATGTAAAGTGTATCTTTCTATCAAAGCGATAAGAAACAGCTTCTTTTTGTCTTTTCTGTTTTGAAAAACTGTGTCAATGTTCTATCACGCATATACATTAATATGCGACATTTACTACTTGAATTCAAATTGCAAAAGTTAAAAAAAAGATATTTTTAGCAAATAATTTGGATAGATGCATATATATATATATATATTCGTCTCTCAAAGTCAGTATTGATTTAAGTAGAATGGTTCAATGCGCGCTTTAAAACCATCTTATTAATCAAATGACCTTATTTATTAATCCCTAAATTTCAAGATTATGAAGTATCTTATTTTATCTATTTTTATCGTGTCTTCATTCGCTACCAAAAGTTTCAATGACATCGAAAACACTGATGTTAATCAAATGTTTGTATCTGAAGAAGAGACTTGTTTTAGTTTTGTTATCGGTTTTAATGAAGACTGTAGCGCACCCGGTGCCGGGGTTATCCATAAAGAATGTGGTGTAGATTTAACCATGCATGATGCTATAATTAGAGCTAACTGCTGGGCCGATCAACATTATTCCGACTGCGATAATTTACAAGCGATGCACTTAAGTTATAATTTAAGAAAACCGTCGAACTAATTAATAGCGTCTAAACAGACATAATTTTTGAACCTAAAACGAGGGCTGGAATTGAATAGAACTTCAGCCCTTGTTTATAAGATTTTTCAAATTCAACTTTTTACCAGAAATCGGTTAACGAATAAAATAAATCCCTATTTTTACATTATGTTAAATATTGACCGTCAATACTTCGTTGTCCTTTTTTTATTGGTTCCCGTTTTAACCTGTCAAGCACAAATTAGACTTACGGGGGATAGCGGTTACCCTCCTGATCCTTATCAAGATACCATTATCGATCAGACACGATATGAGTTTTATTATCGTTTTGATGTAGCCGCCAATCCTGCTAAAAAAGAAGACAAAAAACACGGCATGACCGTACTGCAAGTCGGCAAAAGACATCTAAAATTTACAGATATAAATATCCTAAAATCGGATTCCCTGAACAAGGCTTTTAAGGATTTAGAAACACTCACGCTTGAACAGGTCAATAAATTTTTAGCGCTTAGAAGTATATTTAAAAACAATATCTTTATCGATCTTCAAAAGCAACAAATATTGTATCAACCTACAGCGCCTTTTAGTAAATATAGGTATATCGTTGAAGCCCCAAAATTTGATTGGGAGATAGGCTCGGAGGAAAAGGAAATCTTGGGGCATCAGGTAAAAAAAGCGCGCGTGCACTATGCGGGGAGGGATTGGATAGCTTTTTTTGCCAAAGATATTCCGATGCCGTACGGTCCTTACATTTTTGAGGGGTTACCCGGGCTTATTTTGGAGCTGTACGACACTGAAAATAATTTTCATTTTACCCTCGCCGGTATTGATCAAAAACAGAAAGCTATCTATAGAAGAACAGAAGATCGCATGAAAACCATAACACGTAAACAATACCGAAAGCTGAGAAGAAATTTCTATCAACACCCCGAGCTTTTTATAAATGACTGGGGAGATGCAGGCTCAATACCTTACAATCCTATAGAAAAAGAATAAAAATGCTTATTAATGCGCAAATTTATTTTGGCCTTTTATATCCTGTTCCCTTCGATTTTAATGGGGCAAAATACAATCAAAGGAAGGATTGTGGATTCGACCCAACAGGGCGTTCCCCAAGTTACTTTGCAGATTCTGTCGCTTGACCAAAAAGACATCATCACCTACGGGTTCTCAGATATCGAAGGGAAATATACGTTGTCCTTCAGGAGCAATGCAGGTCATGTTTTAATCAAAATTTCTGCCATGGGGTTCAAAACCATTTTGGATACCATTGCAACCAAAACCGGAATCCACAACTATCAATTAGCTACTTCAGAGATTCAACTTGAACCGGTGAAATTAGATTACACTCCCATTGAAGAGAGAGGGGATACGCTAATTTACAAAGTCAGTGCCTTTACAGAACAATCTGATCGGAGTATTGCCGATGTGTTGAAGAATATGCCTGGTATAGAAGTTAATGACGACGGAAAAATTTTCTTTAACGGCACCCCAATTAACAAGTTTTATATTGAAAACATGGATTTATTGGGTGGTAATTATAGCCTTGCCAGCGAAAACCTACCCTATAAAGAAGTAAAGGAAGTACAAGTATTGAGGCATCATCAACCCATAAAAATATTACAAGGTCGAAGGTATTCGGGGCAGGCAGCCATCAATTTAACGTTGAAAGACAGTTACACCTTCACCGGGAAAGCTGAATTAGGAGCGGGATTGGCTCCGCTCTTGTGGCATGCCAATTTAACCCCCATGGTGTTTGCCAAAAAACGACAGTTCTTAGCTTCCCTACAAAGCAATAACGTCGGAAATGATTTGACTCGGAAAATAAATAATACAGGGGCTTTTTCAGGGATCACAGCTTCCTCTCCCGACCTATTTTCCAACCCATGGTTGGATATTATTCAAGCCCGTCCCGGCGGTATTCCTCGTGTGCGCTATTTAGACAATAGCGCCTTGTTGTTTTCTCCTAATTATCTTGAAAAACTTTCTAATGATTATAGGTTTCGGGTGAATATTGACTATTTGACCAACCGCGTTGATCAGTATGGAAGAAGTGAAACCCGTTATTATACGCCCACAGATACTATCCCTATTTTTGAGGAAATTAAAAACAGAATCTATAGCCATAAACTTAACGTCAACCTCCTCCTTCAAAAAAATATTGATAAAAAATATTTTATCGACAAATTACAATTTCACGGTAACTGGAATGACGCTCAAGGCCATATCTCAGGTCTTAACAATCCAGTGCATGAAGATTTGAACTCTCGCGATATTGGGGTGGCTAACATTTTTGAAACTGCATTTCTTTGGGGCGAGCAATTAATTAATTTTAGTTCAACAACGTCTCTCAGTCAATCTACCGAACAATTGATTGTAAAACCTGGTCAATTTTCAGAATTGCTAAACAACGGTAATCCTTATGATCAACTTCGTCAAAACTTTAAAATACAATCTTTTCAAACTGATAATTCAATATTTTTATCTAAATCACTCGACAATTTTAAGCTCTCTTCTGTTTTAGGTTTTTACCTTGAATATAAAAAACTAAACTCCCGTATTTTCGCCGACGATACCCTCCTGACGGATGCAAAATCTAAAAATAAACTTACTTGGTTCAAAAGTAGTTTTTATCTATCACCTTCCATTGGATATGATGGTGAAGGTTTTTCTGTTGAATTTCAGACGAATATATCTTTTGATAATTACCAATTACAAAACAGAAACTTTGAAAACCAATCCCTTCACCCCTTTATTTTTAATCCCTTTATCGAGTTGAGATTTGGCCTTTTTGATTATACGAGTGGGACAATTTCGGCAGGATATAGTACTTCTTATAAAGATTATAGAGCCATGTATCCCGGCTTGATCTTGACAAATTACCGAAATATCCAAAGCTATGACAGTCCCTTTTCTAAAAACACAGGGCTGCAATTTCATGCCGGGTTAAACTACGGTAATGTTTTAAATTTTCTTTCTTGGAAGTTGGATTACCATTTCTCTAAAATCAAAAGAAACCTGATTACGGACACAAAAATTTTGCCTGGAGGCGCTCAACAGATAGTGACTCGCAGGGAGGACAATATCATGGGGCACCATCAAATTTCCGGTGAATTGATCACTCTGATCGATTGGATTAGAACTACCATAAAATTCAAACCTGAATTGGGGTGGACTTATTCAAGTATGATCTTAGATGATAACAAAGTATTTGTAAAAAACCGCCGTCAATCTTTCGAGGGCGTACTCAGCCATAATTTTGCCACCTGGTTTCAAGCAAATTATACGGCCAATTTTAGCTTTTACCAAAGCAAATTCGAAAGCTATTCAATGCCGTCAACGCACCATATCAGTCAAAAATTAGAACTGAAAATTTCCCCCAATGAAAAACAGTATATCGGTTTTTCAACCACTTGGGTTAACACCCAATTTATGAGTGGCATTAAAAACAATCTTTTTGCCGATTTCACCTATCGGTATTCCTTAAAGAATATTGATTTTGAGTTGAAATACTCCAATATCTTCAACAATGACAGCTATCGGATATCAAGGCTTTCTTCTTATCAGTATTCAGAATCCTTTTATAG
>CAZPGY010000017.1:0-59491 GCA_964586655.1 uncultured Flavobacteriaceae bacterium | reverse complement strand
TTTAAAATTTATCCTATAAATCTTTGGACTATTTAATAAATAAAATTGGTATAAAACATACAAAAATATAAACGGAATGAGGGGGTTTTTCTTTATCAGTTTTCTGTGACAAATGGAAGTAGACCGGCTTTCCTTGAGGGGAGTTGAGGTTTATGGTCTGTAAAATTATTGCTTTTTGATTCCTTTAATCAGCGTTTGGGTAAGATCAACTTTCAAGTCATTTGGATTAAAGTTTTGGTTTTTGGCATACCACAAATACAAAGTTCGCAAGGTAGAGAGTAGCGAAAAAACAATAACTTCGGAATGACATGCAACAAAATGCCCCGAATTTATTCCTTGCATGATAATGTGGTGAAAGTTTTTTTCATAATTGTCTCTCATTGTGGAGTACACCTTGAGGTCTTCAGAATTGAGATGCATCCACTCGCTGTTCATACAGGCCAGCGCATCCGATTTTCTGATGGTGAGGTCAATATGCATTTTGATGATTGCTTCCAATTTAAAAATAGCAGTTTCCTTAAGTTTTACGGTCTTTGTCATATGCGCGGTAAACTCCTTGGCAATATCGAGTATGATAAGTGAAAGGATCTCCTGCTTTGAGGAAATATGATTGTATAAGCTGGCGGCTCGAATGTTCATTTTATCCGCTAAATCACGCATAGAAACAGCATTGTAGCCCTTTTCTCTAAACAGCTGTGCGGCAGTGATGACAATTTGTGTTTTGCGATTTTTCTTCATGGAATTTTACGCCTAATAGGACGAGCTAAAGTAAGGATAAATATGAGAAATCGACCCGCTATTTTGGAGTTCATTTTACAGGAGTCAGGAAAATCCCTAAATTATTTTATCTTTATCCCTTTCTTATACCAATTTGATTTATTAAATAATCTCATTGGATTGTTTTGTAGGGCTAATTGGTATTAACAATAAGAATGCTATTGAAATAATTTGGAGGACTCTCCTCCTATAGCCGTTTCATGAGAAGCGCAATGTTTAACCTTAAAAAAATATAAAATGATGAAAAAGATTAGTATGTTATTGCTGTGTTTTTGTTTGTTCTCTTGTGCACAACTGCAAGAAGTAGCCGATAATTTGCCCGACTACGGTTATGGGCCCGGGCTTACACAAACACAAATAGGGAACGGTTTAAAAGCTGCACTAAAAAAAGGAGTAAGCGAAGAAGTAAGTAAACTTACGGCAGAGAATGGGTTTTATAAAAATCCCCTGGTTAAAATTATGCTGCCTCAAGAGTTGCAGGAAGTAGCCGGCGGCTTGCGAAAAATAGGTTTGGGCAGCTTGGTAGATGAGGGAATAAAATACCTCAATCGCGCAGCTGAAGATGCAGTAGGGCAGGCCACGCCAATTTTTATCAATGCTATTACCAGCATGAGTTTTAATGACGCCAAAAACATTTTGCTCGGTGATGATCATGCGGCGACTACTTATTTGGAAAACGAAACCAGTCAGCAGCTCTATCAGCAATTTAAACCGCAGATTCAATCTTCTTTTGCTAAGGTGGGAGCCGATCAAATCTGGCGCAAGATTATTAATAAATACAACAGTATTCCGCTGGTGGAAGACGTCAATCCCAACCTTACAGATTATGTTACCCAACAAGCACTGGATGGGGTTTATCTCATGGTTGCCAAGGAAGAAAAGAAGATTCGCAATGACTTGAGTGCCAGAACCACCGATCTGTTGCAAAAAGTCTTTGCTTTACAGGATTAATCGACGTTATGTGAAGCATTACAGGGATATGAAAATAATTTCTTCTGTCAGGTATGTAGGCAGATCTCTAAATATCTCGTAGTCTCTCCTTCATCAATTCTTTAGGCTGATTGTAGGCTTTTTAGTCACTCGTTAACAAGCCTGTATAACCCTTCAAGAAGGGTTGTTCGTAGGGTGTTGTCGTGCTTGTTTATGGAATTTTAGAAAATGAAAAAAGCTGCCTTTGGGTTTATAAGGCAGCTCGGTAACACCAAAACGATTGCTCAATCGGTCTAAAGATTTGGGATTTAGACCTCAATTTGAACTCATTCGCAAATCTTTTTGGTATGAAAACCTAAGGCGAATAGCTTCCCTTATTTATTTACTCTTCTGTGATGATTTTATCATCGGCTATGCCCAGATCTTTTAATGTTTTTAAAACAGCATCCATCATGGGATCCGGACCACAGACATAGTAATATTTAAGGTCATCATGCTGATATTTTTTAATCAAATCGGCATCGATAAATCCTTTTTCATAGCCTTCTACTTTTTCATCAGACAACACGTTAATGTAGTTTTTGCCCAATATTCGGTTAAATTTATCTTCAAGGAATACATCTTTTTGTTCTTTGTTGCCAAAGAGCAAGGTGTTATTACCCATTTTTCCTGCGCGGTGCAAGCTATTGAAAATGGCTAAAAATGGGGTAATTCCGGCGCCACCGGCCAAGAACATGCCTTCTCCTTTGTATTGAATGGCGCCAAAGACCTCGCCAATTAAAAGTTCATCACCCACTTTCAAGGAGCGCAATTCGTTGGTCACGCCTTTGTGGTCGGTGTAGGTTTTAATATTGAATTCGATATGATCCTCATCTTCAAGAGAGACAAAGGTAAAAGGTCTCAGTTCCTCTTTCCAGCCTTCTTTATTGATAGATACATCGCAAGCTTGGCCGGGTTGGTATGAAATGCCGGCCGGTTTTTCAAGTACAATGCGCAAGACATCGTGACTTAAAGATTCTATTTTTTTAATTTTTACTGCTTGTGCCATAAGAATTTGAGTTTTAGTGAATATAAGATAAAAATTTTTCTTGTAAAGTTTTGGATTCAAAATCTCCCGAAAAATGTTCGGTCACGGTTTGACTGTTGGTGTCCTTAATACCTCGTGAAGCCACACACAAATGATCGGCTTCAATGATCACTGCTACATTGTCGTGCTGCAACACCTGCTTCATCCCCTCGGCAATTTGCTGGGTCAGCCGTTCTTGAACCTGAGGACGCTTGGCGTAATACTGCACCAATCGATTAATTTTTGAAAGCCCAATTACCTTTTTACCCGGTAGATAGCCCACATGCACCTTTCCAATGATGGGTACAAAATGATGCTCACAATTGGAGTATAGGCTGATGTCTTTTTCTACCAACATCCGATGATACCCGTAGTTATTGTCAAAAAGACTGATGTTGGGCTTGTTTGCCGGGTTCAATCCGCTGAAGTGTTCTTTAACATACATTTTGGCCACTCGATTAGGGGTGTCTTTTAAGCTGTCATCCTCAAGATCCAGCCCGAGAACCTTCATAATTTCCCCAAAGTGATATTGAATTTGCGCTATCTTTTCCTCATCGGTGCATGTTGTTTTTTCTTCTTCGATTTCCATATCGGGTACGACCCCGTTTAAATTGATTTCATCTGTTTTTTGCATAAATTTTATAAAGCGTTTATTCGGTTCATGACATTTTCTACAATGGCATCACAATAAATTAAATTAAATTCAAAAAGCTCTTGGGGCTTGTGTTTTTTTACAATCTGCTCTTTCAGTTTGTGCTTGGCCCTATTGAGTCTTACCTTGACGTTAGTCTTGCTAATATTGAGCAGATCTGCCGTTTCTGCTGTAGACAAAGCATTAATTTCTCGTAAAGCAAATACCATGCGATAGTCTTCAGGGATTTGCATCAGAGCCTCTTCAATAACTTGTTTCAATTCGTGATTATGCACGAGCTCATCGGTTTTATTAGGCGTTCTTTCATACATGGGTTTAGCGTTTTCATATATTTCAGAGGGAATTTCATTTTTATAGCGCGATCGGTTTGCTTTGCGGTAACAATTGTTCAACATAATGCGAATAATCCATGTTTTGAATTGTGACCGACCTTCAAATTTACGAAGATTTTTATAAGCATCTACAAAGGTGTCCTGCATCAAGTCTTCTGTATCCTGATGGTTGTAATTATAGGAACGCCCCACCTTATAAAGATAGGGATTGTATCGCCTGATGATGATTTCATATAGCGAAGTGTCACCGGCTATCACCCGATCGATTACCTGCTGATCATTGAGCTTGGAATGTTTAAAATCTGTTTTCATTTTGTGGTGATATTTGATAGTTTAGCCATGGAGAATGCTGCAATGGCCATGACAAGATCGCGAACTGCAAGGTCTACATACATCCAACCACTCAACAAAGTTAAGGCAATTAAGGTTAACCATGCGGCAACAATATAACCGCCAATTTTCGGTTTGGCCAAGGTAATGATTCCGGCAATGATTTCAATCACTCCCACAATACTCATAAAAGTAGCGGGAGAAAAGGAAATTAGATCAGTTAATAAGGGATTGAGATACTGTGTCCAGTCGGTTAATACCTGCATAAATTTGTCGGCGCCGGCTGCAATGGGTAAAATCCCAAAAGTATAGTGCAATAGGTTAACTGTTGGTTTTATTTTTGAATTGTCCATGTTTTTCTAAGTTTAAATTATACAATAAAATAGATAGGGGTTGCTATCCCATTAGAGTAGTTATCCTTAGAAAAGGTTACAATTTTTCTTTTTTTTTTATGGCAATTACAGAAAATCAAGAGGATATTAAACTTTTCATGGCATTCATTTTCTCCCAACCTTAAACCACCGATATTTTCCCAGCCTTGCGGGGGCGGAAAAATTATGGGTGCCATTTACCTTCTTAACCCCGGCAATAGTATAAAGGGAATTGGAGAGATAACGGCTTACGGCAGTTGCTAACTTGGCGAGTTTACAGCGTTTTACCACTGAGAAAGGGATACTGTTTTTTCGTTTTTTTTTCTCTGCATTAGAAAGGTGATCAGAGCCTGCCTCATACCTTTTTGAAGGTTTCTGCCCTCATTCTATATCAGGGAAGTAATATTTACCTCGCTATATTCGCCATAGCTCCAAATTTTCCTATTTTTGAAAAAAAATACTTATTGATGAAAATATTAGTAACAGGAGGTTTGGGATATATCGGATCACATACCGTTGTGGCTTTGTTGAATAATGGTCATGAGGTGGTGATTATAGATAATTTATCCAATTCCAATTTTGCCGTGTTGGAAGGCATCACGGAAATCACTCATGAGGCGCCCGAATTTTGTAAAATCGACTTGAGAAACAAAACTGCGGTAGTCAATTTTTTCGATGCTCACCAAGATATTGACGGGGTCATTCATTTTGCAGCGTCTAAAGCAGTGGGAGAAAGCGTAGAAAAACCTTTGCTTTATTATGAAAATAACATCAATACTTTAATTCATGTGCTGCAGGAGATGCGTAAAAAGGGGCAGAGTAATTTTATCTTCAGTTCATCTTGTACGGTTTATGGCCAAGCCGATGAATTGCCGATTACCGAAAATGCCCCCATTAAAAAAGCAGTATCCCCTTATGGCAATACCAAGCATATTGGAGAAGATATTATTGCTGATTTTTGTAAAAGTGACCCTGATTTTAAAGCGACTTCTTTGCGCTATTTTAATCCCATTGGCGCCCATCCCTCTGCATCTATTGGAGAATTGCCTATCGGAACTCCCCAAAACTTGGTGCCTTTTATTACCCAAACAGCCATAGGGAAACGGTCGGAACTGGCCGTTTTTGGCGATGACTATGATACTCCCGACGGCACTTGCATTCGCGATTATATTCACGTAATGGATTTGGCTGAAGCCCATGTCAAAGCACTGGAACGCCTGATTAATAATGAAGCAGAAGACAATTATGAGGTCTTTAATTTGGGAACCGGAGCCGGCTCTTCTGTTATGGAGATTGTCAAGACTTTTGAAAAAGTTTCCGGACAAAAATTGCCTTATCACATTGCCGGAAGGCGAGAAGGTGATATTACAGCCGCCTATGCTGATACCGAAAAAGCCAATAAAGTGTTGGGGTGGAAAGCAAAAAGAAGCTTGGAAGAAGCTTTGGACAGTGCGTGGAAATGGGAGCAGACTCATCATGAAAATGGACGATAAAGCATATTACTAAAATTTAAAATAGAAAAATATTATGGCGACATTCCAAATCGAAGGTGGACATTCCCTCAAAGGAGAAATAAAACCCCAAGGCGCAAAAAATGAAGCCTTGCAAGTGCTTTGTGCCGTTTTGTTAACCTCAGAAAAAGTGACCCTTCATAATATCCCCGATATTCGAGATGTGAATAAGCTGATTGATATTCTCAAAAATACCGGGGTGAAGGTGGAAAAACTAAAAGAGGGGAGCTATACTTTTCAGAGTGACGCCATTAATTTTGATTATTTTGAGAGCGAATTATTTCGAGAGGAGGGAAGCAGTCTCCGCGGATCTATTATGATTGTGGGGCCCTTGTTGAGTCGTTTCGGACAAGGATTTATTCCGCGTCCCGGAGGCGATAAGATTGGACGCCGCCGTTTGGATACGCATTTTGAAGGTTTTATGAAACTGGGAGCAAAATTTGATTATGACAAAAGCAAGCGTTTTTACAGTGTAGAAGCACCTGACGGGCTAACCGGGAAATACATGCTTTTAAACGAGGCCTCAGTCACCGGAACAGCCAATATCATCATGGCTGCCGTGCTGGCAAACGGAAAAACCACCCTTTATAATGCTGCCTGTGAACCCTATATTCAGCAGCTTTGCAATATGCTGGTGGCCATGGGAGCAAAAATAAAGGGGATAGGCTCCAACATGCTTATCATTCAAGGCGTTGAGCAACTTCATGGCTGCGAACATACCGTATGGCCCGATATGATTGAAATAGGCTCATGGATTGGCTTGGCTGCCATGACACAAAGTGAGCTTACCATTAAAGAGGCCGGATGGGATAATTTGGGTGTTATTCCCGATGTTTTTCGTAAACTCGGCATAAAGGTTGAGCGAAGAGGGAATGATATTTTTATCCCTGCACACACCGAAGGTTATGAAGTACAAAGTTTTATTGACGGCTCTATTATGACCATTAGCGATGCACCGTGGCCGGGATTGACCCCCGATTTGATCAGTATTATCTTGGTGGTGGCCATCGAAGCTCGCGGCAGTGTATTGATTCATCAAAAAATGTTTGAAAGTCGCTTGTTTTTTGTTGATAAGCTCATTGATATGGGCGCTAAAATTATTTTGTGCGATCCCCATCGCGCCGTGGTGATCGGCGATGATTTTGCCAGTTCCCTAAAAGCGACCACCATGACGAGTCCCGACATCCGTGCCGGTATTTCGCTGTTGATTGCCGCACTGTCGGCCAAAGGTACTTCGACGATCCACAACATTGAACAAATCGATCGGGGATATGAAAAAATCGATGAACGCCTCCGCAATATCGGAGCGAAAATTAAAAGAATCTAATGGTCACCGAGCGGAAGTTGTATTGGTGATCGTGATCGGCATTTGATAAGACTCCCCCTCACTTATTTTTTTAAGTAAGGGGGAGTTTTTTTATATTATTCGGAATCGCTCTCTTCTTTCTTTTCTTTTTTTACGGTTACCACCAGTTCTTCTTCCTTTTCATCCAATTCCATGAACAGGGTGTCACCTTCTTCTATTTTTGAATTGACAATCTTGTCGGCCAATTCTTCTTCCACATATTTTTGAATGGCTCGTTTTAAAGGACGGGCTCCATATTGTCGATCAAAACCTTTTTCAGCAATAAATTCCTTGGCTTGGTCGCTCATACTGATGGTATAGCCCAATTCTCGAACGCGCTCATACAATTTGGACAATTCGATGTCTATGATTTTGTCAATGGATTCACGCTCCAACGGATTAAAGATAACGACATCATCAACTCGGTTTAAGAACTCGGGTGCAAAGGTTTTTTTAAGAGAATTTTCCAGAATACCTCGAATATCACTGTCCACTTGTTCTTTACGTGCTTTGGTGCCAAAACCTACTCCCAATCCGAAATCTTGTAATTTACGAGCTCCAATATTAGAAGTCATGATGATGATAGTGTTGCGAAAATCTATTTTTCGCCCCAAGCTGTCGGTGATATAACCGTCATCCATTATTTGCAATAAGGTGTTGTACACATCGGCGTGAGCTTTTTCGATCTCATCCAGCAAGACCACAGAATAGGGGTGTTTGCGTACCCTTTCGGTCAGTTCTCCACCTTCTTCATAGCCCACATATCCCGGAGGCGCACCAATCAAGCGAGAAACGGCAAATTTTTCCATATACTCACTCATATCCACTCGAATGAGTGCATCAGGGCTGTCAAAGAGCTCCCATGACAAAACCTTGGCAAGTTGGGTTTTACCCACTCCGGTTTGTCCCAAAAAGATAAAAGAACCTATGGGTTTGTTGGGGTCTTTGAGCCCGGCGCGATTGCGTTGAATGGCTTTGACCACTTTTTTGACCGCTGCATCTTGCCCGATGACTCGGTTTTTAATGGTTTCATCTAATGCAGCCAACTTGCTTTTTTCTGCTTTGGCAATGCGGTTTACCGGAATGCCGGTCATCATAGAGACGACATCTTCTACATTGGTTTCAGATACCGTTTCTTTGTGTTGTTTAGACTCTTCTTCCCATCGTTCTTTGGCGGTTTCTAATTCGGCCATGATATTTTTTTCGTCATCACGAAGCTTGGCAGCTTCTTCATATTTTTGTTTTTTGACCACTGAATTTTTGGAGGCTCTAACTTTTTCCAGTTTTTGCTCGAGCTCCAATACGCGTTTAGGAACTTCTATATTGGTGATATGAACCCTCGATCCTGCTTCGTCTAAAGCATCGATAGCCTTGTCGGGCAGGAAGCGATCGGTCATGTATCGATTGGTCAATTTGACACAAGCTTGAATGGCAGCATCGGTATAAATAACATTGTGATGGGCTTCGTATTTATCCTTAATATTATTGAGAATTTCAATGGTTTGGTCTACCGAAGTGGGTTCGACCACCACTTTCTGGAAGCGTCTTTCTAAAGCTCCATCTTTTTCGATGTGTTGACGATATTCGTCCATGGTAGTGGCTCCAATACATTGTAACTCTCCGCGTGCCAAGGCCGGTTTAAACATATTGCTGGCATCTAAGCTTCCTGTGGCACCACCGGCTCCTACAATAGTATGGATCTCATCGATAAAGAGGATGATATTGTCATTTTTTTCCAGTTCGTTCATCACTGCTTTCATGCGCTCTTCAAACTGTCCGCGGTATTTGGTGCCGGCTACCAAACTGGCTAAATCTAAAGTGACCACTCGTTTTTCAAAGAGAATGCGTGATACTTTGTGTTGGATAATGCGCAAAGCCAATCCTTCGGCAATGGCACTTTTCCCTACGCCGGGTTCCCCAATGAGCAGAGGATTGTTTTTCTTGCGACGACTCAAAATTTGAGACACACGTTCAATTTCTTTCTCCCGACCGATAACCGGATCCAGTTTGTCGGCATTGGCCATGGCGGTAAGATCTCGACCAAAATTATCGAGTACCGGGGTTTTGGACTTTTTACTGCCTTTATGTCCGGATCCGCCGCTTTTTCCTGTTTTAAAAGGATTGTGTTTTGGCCGGTCTTTAGCCGATCCTTCACCTTCAGAGTAAGAGGCTTCAGGCGGTGTGGTGTGATCTTCATCGTGAGTAATCATGGCTTTAAATTCGCCTTTTACATTGTCATAATCAACCTTTAAACGATTGAGTAACTTGGTGGTAGGGTCATTTTCATTGCGCAAGATACACAGCAGCAAATGCGCCGTGTTGATGGTAGAGCTGTGAAATAGTTTGGCCTCTAAAAAAGTGGTTTTCAGGGCTCGTTCTGCCTGACGGGTCAGGTGAATGTTTTTCTTTTCTTGCGTTGAATGAGTGCTCGGATTGGCCGGACTGAGGATTTCTACTTTCTTGCGTAAATAATCCAAATCGATATCCAGGGTTTCTAAAATATCTATGGCTTTGCCATTGCCATCGCGCAATAAACCCAGCATCAAATGCTCAGTTCCAATGTGCTCATGCCCCAAACGCAGTGCTTCTTCCTTACTATAAGTAATTACGTCTTTTACTCGTGGTGAAAAATTATCATCCATTTTTATCCTCTCTAAATATGAAATTTCTAATAAATTAGGGGTCAAAAACTATTCCTAAATATAGCAAATCGCCAAGGAATCAGTTTTGACTTCTTGACAAAAATAAAGATAAGATACTTATTAACGAAATGAACCCAAGAATTTGTTAATAAATAGGTAGGCATTTAAATTTTATAATCTCCGAAAAATAATTAAATTGCTGCGCTAACAAAAAGAAACAACATAACTATATGGCTGAAGGAGAAGGGGAGAAATTAATCCCTATTAATATTGAAGACGAAATGAAAACGGCATACATTGATTATTCAATGTCTGTCATTGTGTCACGTGCGCTGCCCGATGTGCGCGATGGTTTGAAACCGGTTCATCGCCGTGTCCTTTTTGGGATGCATGAACTCGGATTATTTTCCAACAGGTCCCATAAAAAATCGGCTCGTATTGTGGGGGAGGTTTTAGGAAAGTATCACCCGCATGGAGATACTTCGGTTTATGACACCATGGTGCGAATGGCGCAGGAATGGAGTATGCGCTATATGTTGGTGGATGGTCAAGGTAACTTTGGTTCGGTAGATGGTGACAGCCCGGCTGCCATGCGTTATACCGAAGCAAAAATGCGTAAGCTGAGTGAAGCCATGCTGACCGATATAGAGAAAGATACGGTTGACCACCAATTGAATTTTGATGATACCATAGAAGAACCTTCGGTTTTACCTACCCGAATTCCCAGTTTATTGGTGAACGGAGCCAGTGGAATTGCAGTAGGAATGGCTACCAATATGGCGCCACACAACCTTTCTGAAGTGGTCGATGGAACCATTGCTTATATTGATAATCGAGCTATAGAGATTGATGAGCTCATGCAGTACATCAAAGCTCCCGATTTTCCTACCGGGGGCACCATTTATGGCTATGATGGGGTGAAAGATGCTTTTAAAACTGGTCGCGGACGTATTGTCATGCGCGGTAAAGCTCATATTGAAGAAATTAAAGGCCGTGAATGTATTGTGGTGACTGAAATTCCCTACTTGGTCAACAAGGCCACCATGATTAAAAAAACGGCCGATATGGTCAACGAGAAAAAAATTGAGGGAATTTCGCTAATTCGCGATGAGTCGGATCGGAAGGGAATGCGTATTGTCTATATGCTAAAGCGCGATGCTATTCCTAATATTGTTTTGAACACTCTGTTTAAACACACTGCGCTACAATCTTCTTTCAGCGTCAATAACATTGCCTTGGTCAATGGCCGACCGGAGCAACTCAATTTGAAGGATTTGATTGTCCATTTTGTCGATCACCGCCATGATGTAGTGGTGCGACGTACCAAATATGAGCTGAAAAAAGCAGAAGAACGCGCTCATATTTTGGAAGGATTAATCATTGCTTCGGATAATATAGATGAGGTTATCCAACTGATTAGAAGCTCTAAAAGTCGTGAAGAAGCTCGCAACAAATTGATGGAACGCTTTGAACTTTCTGAAATTCAGGCCAAAGCCATTGTGGAAATGCGGCTGGGACAATTGACCGGATTGGAGCAAGATAAACTGCGTACCGAATATGAAGAATTGATGGAGACCATTAAGGACTTGAAAGATATTCTGTCCAGTGAAGATCGACGTATGGAAATCATCAAAGCGGAGCTCTTAGAAGTGAAAGAGCAGTTTGGGGACGAACGTCGCTCTCAAATTGAATACTCGGGAGGTGAATTGAATATTGAAGACATGATTCCTGATGAACAGGTGGTCATTTCCATTTCTCATGCCGGATATATTAAACGAACTCCCTTGACCGAATACAGAAAACAACGTCGAGGAGGAATTGGCTCAAAAGCTTCCACCACCCGTAACGAAGATTTCTTAGAATACCTGTTTGTCGGTACCAATCATCAATATATGATTTTCTTTACTCAGGCCGGACAGTGCTATTGGATGCGTGTTTTTGAAATCCCGGAAGGCAGTAAAACTTCAAAAGGACGAGCCATTCAAAACCTGATTAATATTGACAAGGAAGATAAGGTGAAAGCCTTTATTTGTACCCAAGACTTGAACGATGAGGAATACATCAACAGTCATTATGTAATCATGGCTACCAAAAAAGGACAGGTCAAAAAGACCATCCTCGAGCAGTATTCACGTCCCCGATCAAATGGTATTCGAGCCATCGGCATCCGAGAAGGAGATGAATTGCTTTCTGCGAAGCTCACAACCGGTGACAGTCAAATTATGCTGGCCGGAAAAAGTGGAAAGTGCATACGTTTTGAAGAAAGTAAAACTCGACCTATGGGTCGAACCGCTTCCGGAGTTCGCGGTATCCGGTTGGCAAATGATAAAGATGAAGTCATCGGTATGGTTTCAGTTAATGATGTAGAAACCGATATCTTGGTGGTTTCTGAAAATGGATATGGAAAGCGCTCAAGCCTTGAAGATTATCGAATCACCAACCGCGGTGGAAAGGGCGTTAAAACTCTTAATATCACAGAAAAAACCGGTAGTTTAGTAGCTATTAAGAACGTAACGGATAACGATGATTTGATGATTATCAATAAATCGGGGGTTGCCATTCGTATTGCCGTAGAAAATCTTCGCGTTATGGGACGTGCTACTCAGGGAGTACGCTTGATTAACCTGCGAAAAAATGACGCTATCGCAGCGGTGGCTCGCATTGTTAATGAAGATGATGAGGAAGATGAAGAAACCGAAACACTTGGCGAAAATGAAAATGGCACAACCCTTGAGGGAGATAACCCCAAAGCAAATCCTTCTGAGGAAGAAGAGTGAAAAAATTGTTGAATAAAAATAGAAAACATGAAGATTAAGTTATTAAGCCTCGCACTGCTTATGGTGAGTGTTGTGGCCTTTGGACAAAAACGAGAAATCAGGAATGCTGAAAAAGCCCTGGAGAATAATGAACTCTCTAAAGCAAAAGCTTTGATTGAGAAAGTGGAGCCTCAAATTGCTTCAGAAAAAGATAAGGTCAAAGCTGATTTTTATGCCGTTAAAGGAGATTTATACTTCTTTATGAGTCAGCAATTTGGTAGCTTAGAAAGCTTGAAATCAGCCGCAAAGAGCTATCAAAAAGTAATGAAGTTTGGTAAAGACAGCGAAAAAGAAGAAGCCATTAATAAGCTGGATCAACTTAGAAGCATGGCGGCAAACTCCGGTCTTGAGGAAAGTAAATCGCATAATTTTGAACAGGCCGCTAAAAATTTTCACTTTGTTTACAGCCTTTATCCACAAGACACTATTTATTTATTTGCCGCTGCCAATAATGCTTATTATGCAGAAAATGATGAGGTGGCGATTAAATATTTTGAGAAGCTGCGCAATATGGGCTATGAAGGTCGATCTCTTCAATACACAGCCAAAAATGCAAGCACTGGAGAGGTTGAGGTTTTTGGCAACAAGACCCAGCGAGATCTTTTGGTGAAAACCGGAAAATATACCGACCCCGGTTTAAAACGAGCCGAATCAAAAGCCGGAGATGTCGTTAAGCAACTGGCCCTACTTTATTTGAGAAACAATAAAAAGGATAAAGCGCTGGAAGCTATTAAAGAGGCGGTAAAGGCTAATCCCAACGATGTTCAAATGCTGAAGGCTCAGGTTATTATCTACCAAAAAATGGGTAAAACCGATAAGATCGACGGATTGCTGAGTAAATTAATTACTGCTGATCCTGATAATGCCGATAAATATTACCTGATGCTCGGAGACATTATGCAGAAGAGCGGTAAAAGAGAACTGGCCAAAAAGAACTATAAAAAAGCCATTGAAGCCAATGCAGAAAATGTTGAGGCTTATCGAGGTATGGCCAATATTTACTTGAGCAAACAAGAAAAGGTTGTCAAGGAAATGAATTCCCTGGGCATGTCTGATGCCGATATGGAAAAGTATAATCAACTTGGAAAGAAGCGAGAGGCTTTACTTAAAAAAGCCTTGCCCTATATGGAGAAAGCTTTGAAGTATGAACCTGAAAACAAGGAGCTGATTCGTTCTTTGTATCAAATCAGCCTTCAGTTTGGAAAAACGGAAAAAGCAAAAAAATATAAAAAGATGATGGACTCGCTCAATAAGGGCTAAAATGAGGCTATATCTTTTAAATTCACAAAAAAAAGGGATGAACTTTGGTTGATCCCTTTTTTTGGCTTTAGACCGTTTGTCGACATACCTCTTCATTTTTACAAGTAAAATAGAGGTAAGAGGAAAGCATTTTTGCGTGCTCCACAAAACAGCTTCCTTATTTTTTTTGAAGCCCATCTGATCTCTATTTAATTTATAAATATTGGTTTAATTGGTATTACCATTTTTTAGGACAGTATCTGAATTAAGGACGTCAGTTAAATAAAGGACTGAAAAACTTTATAATGAGGGCTAAACTCCCTGCTCGGCTTAAAAATTGTTGGTTGAAATATCAAAAAAGCCTATATTTGCGCGGCTCGATTAAAAATCTTGACGTTTCTCCAGAATAGGAGGAGTAATTAAGCTTTAACAGCATTCCTTTAATTTTTTTAGCTGGTACTTAAAATGATCGAGATAAATCGACGAGCAACAAAAGAGAATTAATAATAGAAATTTTAAAATACGATCAGCGAGATGAGTTACAATCCATGGCACGAAGCGCCCATAGGCGAAAAGACCCCTGAAATTGTGGAGGCGATTATAGAAATTCCCAAAGGCAGCAAAGCCAAATATGAATTGGACAAAGCCACCGGAATGCTTCGGTTGGATCGCGTGCTGTTTTCTTCTATGCAATACCCTGATAATTATGGGTTTATACCGCAAACTTATGGAGATGACAATGATCCGCTTGATATCATTGTGCTGTCACAGGAATCCATTCATCCCATGTGTTTGGTTGAGGCCAAAGTTATCGGAGTGATGCGCATGATTGATGATGGCGAACTCGACGATAAAATTATTGCCGTTGCCAACGATGACGAGATGGTCAATAAGTACGATTCGATTGAAGCGCTTCCGCCGCACTTCTGTAAAGAGTTGCAGAACTTCTTTGAAACTTATAAAAAACTTGAAGAAAAATCAGTTGAAGTTGAAGGTTTTCAAGGTCGTGATAGAGCGATTGAGATTATCAAAACCGCCATTGAGGATTATAAAAAGACCTTTTCAACCACGTCTTCTTAAGGTTTTTTTAATTTTTGGGCCTTATAGGAATGCTCAAGAATTATGTTATTGAAATAACACAACCCCAATTATAGCACTGCGTCTAAAATTGGGGTTGTGGTTTTATATGAAAACAGCGGAGTACAGGTTTATGCCGATTTAATTTTATTTTTAAAATATTCGGTTAGGCCTTTAATGGGGTGTTGCTCTACTTTTCCTAAGGTGAGTCCGTTACTTTTTAAAACTTCTTCCAGTATTTTTCTTGAGTGATAGGCTACAGAGCCGACAAAATGGATAGGAACCGATTTGGATTGTGGATATACTTTAATCCAATGGTCGATAAAATCTTGAAACCCGCGAGACAAAATTTGGATGAGATAGTCGGGAATCGGATCAAAAAGGAAGAAAAACTTAACAAAATCGGCTAAATATACATTGGGATTTTCGCCTTTATAAAGGTTGTTTTTAATAACCTGTGGGTCACAGTCAAAGGAGGATTCAAATTTTTCAGCAATCTTATCGGGCATTCTTCCATAGAAGTATTCTTTTAAAAGCTGTTTTCCAAAGTAATTCCCACTGGCTTCATCCATGATCATATACCCCAGAGAAGGGGAGTGGATGTCGGTTTCTTTCCCATCAAAATAGCAGGCATTGGAGCCGGTTCCCAAAATGCAGACAATCCCTTCTTTATCGGTCACTGAAAGACAAGCGCCCAAAAGGTCTTCGGCAACACTTGCTTTGGACCATCTAAAATATTTTTCCAGGAAACGCTGTAACCGAATCTGGTTTTTGTCGGTTCCGCAGCCGGCGCCATAAAAATAAATCTCTTTCACATCGTTTTTAACATGAGACAACTCGGGACTGCGAGCAATCCTTTTATGAAGCATTTGTGTGGTCAGGATATTGGGGTTCAACCCGGCAGTATTCGTTTTAAAGATGACTTCACCCTCTTTATCAAATAAGATCCAGTCACATTTTGTTGAGCCACTATCGGCAATTAAAATCATAATTTTCTTTTTTTAGTATTATTTTTTTTATAATTTCTCTAAAAAGAAGCAATGGTATTGATGCGTAATAAATCACTGTCAAACTTCTTTTTATAAGAAAATGATTTTTCAAGGGCTATCTGTGTCAACGTTTTATTGGTAACGCCAACCATCAAATTTTGTTGCCCATTTAATAATTTTTCTACCGCTTCTATTCCTAATCGGCTGGCCAGAACACGGTCATAACAACTCGGTGCTCCGCCTCTTTGAATATGTCCTAAAACGGTAACCCGCACTTCATAACCTGTCAGGTGGGTCTTGAGGTAATCGGCGAGTTCAAAGGTGTCTTTCCCGGTTTTTTCCCCTTCTGAAACTACGATGATGCTTGAGGTTTTTCCGGCTTTTCGACTGCGTTTTAAAGATTGAAGTAATCGCGTTATTCCCAAGTTTTCTTCCGGAATCAGAATTTCTTCAGCGCCGGCAGCAATTCCGGCATTCATAGCAATATCTCCGGCATTGCGGCCCATAACCTCAACCAAAAAAAGACGGTTGTGAGAATTGGCAGTGTCTCTGATTTTGTCAATTGCTTGCACCACAGAATTGAGCGCAGTATCATAGCCAATACTGTAATCTGTGCCGTAAATATCATTGTCGATGGTAGCGGGAATTCCGACCAACGGAAAGTCAAAAGCTTCTGAAAAAGCTTGCGCTCCTTTTAGGGTGCCATTTCCACCAATAACAACAAGGGCATCAATTTTTGATTCTTTTAAATGTCGATGGGCTATTTGCTGTCCTTCAAGGGTGCGAAATTTCTCAGAGCGCGTTGATTTTAAAAAAGTGCCACCGCGGTTGATGATGTTTCTTACCGAACGGGCAGTTAATAGCTTAAAATCCTTTTCAATCAAACCTTCATACCCCCTAAAAACCCCGGTACATTTCACTTGATGATAGGCGCAACAACGGACTACAGCGCGAATGGCTGCATTCATTCCGGGAGCATCTCCTCCCGAGGTTAAGACCGCAAGATGTTGTGGTTTACTCATCATTCCTCAATTTATAAACATACCATAGCTACTTTAATTAGTAGCATGATTGTAAATAGCGTCCTTGGTTGGTCTTTCCGTTTAATTAGACTAAAGGTACTTCAAATTATTAGTCTATATCATGGTCTTCTTAGGTTTTAACATTTATCATCAAAAATAGCTTCTTCATGAGTTAAACGCTATAAGCCTTTTGTATTGATGCTTTTCGATTTACAAACGGCTCGCCAATTTATAATTTATTTTTGATATAATGAAAAAAATAGAGTCGTTTACAATCAGGTTGATCTCTTTGACACGACGTAGAGCAGGTTTTGTCAAATAAGAAAATCCCTTCTATCGGAGTCGAGCGGTTGCTCATCGCAGAGAGGGCTCGATTGCGTTCGAAGTGACCGGTTTGTAGATTTTAATTTATTTGATGTTATAACGGTCTAATCCAGAAAAAAAATCATCTGCTAAAAAATCCTTATCAATTTGTGTTTGAACTGAATTCAAGTAGTAATTGAAGCTTATGAATAATTCGGTTGAATCAGCAGCTTCTTGTGATGGGGAAGGGCAGGGTTGAAAGGGAAACAAATTTATGGTTGAAAAAAGAGGATCTATTCTTTTTTTTTTATAGTTACTGCCAATAAATTGTTAAATATAGCCTGTAAGTTCTTGTAGAAATTTATAATTTTTTAAAATATATAATATGTTGCAAATTAATATTTTCATTGAGCTTGCATGTGTAAATATGATATTATAATTGATTTATTATGTTAATATAATATAGAATATTTGTTTCTATTCAAATAATTTTAAGGGGTATTTGATAAAAAAAGGAGGCTTATACTTGAAATTGGTTAAATAAAGCTTAATATTTGAGATAGCAAACCAAATAAAAACTACCTATGAAAACAAAACTTAGAGTTTTTCTAACACTCGTTTTAGTGTTATTGATGCAAGTGGCATTTGCACAAGATCAAACAAAAACAATAACTGGTACGGTTAGCGATAACAACGGGATGCCACTTCCCGGAGTTAACATTACCATTCAAGGAACTACACAGGGTACTGTGACTAACTTTAATGGAGAATATACCATTGAAGTTTCACAAGGAGATGTCTTAAAATTCAGCATCGTGGGGTTTGAAGACTATACAGTAACTGTGGGCAATCAAAGTGTTATTGATGTTACCTTAAAACAAGGGACAACCTTGGATAAAGTAGTCATCACGGCTTTGGGGATTTCCCGGGAAAAACGATCCTTGGGATATGCTACACAAGAAGTGGAAGGTGATAAAATATCGGAAGGAAGTCCGACGAACTTTATCAACTCCTTGTCGGGAAGGGTCTCAGGACTCAACATTACCCGTAACAATAACTTTGGCGGATCTACTGATGTAATCATTCGTGGAAGTTCTTCTATTACAGGAAATAACCAAGCTCTGTTTGTTATTGACGGGGTCCCGATCAGTAACCGAAATACCAATACAAAAGGGCAGCGAACCGCTCGCGGAACCAATTATGATTATGGTAATGCGGCAACAGATATTAATCCGGAGGATATCGCTTCTATCAACGTGTTGAAAGGTGCGGCTGCAACTGCGCTCTACGGATCGCGTGCCGCTAATGGAGTAATTATCATTACCACCAAGAAAGGAAAAGAAGTACCGGGATTGGGGGTTACTATCAACTCCGGCGTAGAAGTAGGTTTTATTGACAAGAGCACTTGGCCCACCTATCAAGATCAATATGGAGCCGGATATGAAGGTCAAAAATTTCGTTTTGAAGATATTGACGGGGACGGCGTTGATGACAAAGTCTCTAATTATATTGATGATGCTTCTTATGGACCGGCTTTTGATCCGAATTTGAAGATTTATCAGTGGGATGCCTTTGATCCTGCTTCTCCCAATTATATGCAGAAAACCCCTTGGGTGGCGGCAGAAAACGGACCTATCGAATTTTTTGAAACGCCGGTGACTTTGAGTAATTCTGTTTCGGTGAGCGATGGTTATGAAAAAGGAGCTTTCCGTATTTCTTACACCAAAAAAGACCAAACCGGCTTGATGCCTAACAGTCATTTACACCGAAATGACTTTAAATTTAGCGGTAATTTCGACCTTTCTGATAAGTTACACGTGAGTGGTTTTGCCAATTATATCAAAACCAAAACCAAAGGACGTAACTCCACCGGATATAATGATAATATTGTTACCATGTTTCGTCAATGGTGGGAAACCAACGTAGATGTTGAAAAGTTGCGTAAGATGTATGAAAAGACCGGAAGAAATGTTTCTTGGAACCCCGGTAGTTCTGTGCCTCGTGCCACTCCCTTGTTTTGGGATAACCCATACTGGACACGATACGAAAATTATCAAAATGACTGGCGTAGCCGATTTATTGGTAAAATTCAGTTGAGCTATGATGTGACCGATTGGTTCAATATCATGGGACGTGTTTCTACTGACACCTATACTGCCCTTCAGGAAGAACGGCGAGCTGTGGGGTCAGTGCCTGCCGATTTTGGTGTTACCCGAGGAACGGTTGGTTCCGGATATTTGAGGAGGGATATTTCCTTTTATGAAACCAACTACGACTTGATGTTGAATTTTGATACCGATATTACTGACGACTTGAACTTTGCCGGACTTTTGGGAACCAATATCCGTAGAAGTGAGTTTAATGAAATATTTGCCTCAACAGCAGGCGGATTGAGAATCCCCGGATTATATTCACTTCAAAACAGTGTTAATGCCATTCCTAATCCGATAGAACGTCTCGAAAAAATTGGCGTTGACGGAATTTATGCCAGTGCTTCTTTTGGATATGACAATATGCTGTATCTCGATGGAACTATTCGTAGAGACCACGTGTCTACTCTGCCTGAAGATAATAGTGTGTTTTATTACCCCTCTGTTTCTGCCAGCTGGTTGTTCAGCCAGGTATTGAATTCAGAAGTGATTGATTTTGGTAAGTTTAGAATCAACTATGCCGAGGTAGGTAACGGCGCTCCTTTTGATAAACTCTATGATACATATGTAATTCGAAATGATATCGGAACAAATGTGCCCGGAACCCATAACAATCCCAATCTTAAACCCGAACGTACCAAAAGTTTTGAGGTGGGATTAAACATGCGCTTCTTGGATAGCCGATTGGGTATTGATGTGGCTTATTACAATTCTAAGTCAATTAATCAGATTATTGAAACTCCGATTTCTACTGCTACCGGTTATTTTAGAAAACTGTTGAATGCCGGTAAAATGCAGAATACGGGAGTTGAAATCACCCTTAATGCGACTCCGATTAAAACCGAGGATTTCTCTTGGAATTTGACCGCCAACTTTTCAAAGAACGAAAATAAAGTGTTGGAACTCCCCGAAGGAATCAACACCATTCAATTGGGAAGCTTCCAAGGTGGTGTTACCATTGAAGCCTCAGAAGGTCAGCCTATTGGGGTGATCCGAGGAACAGATTATGTGTATGATGACAATGGTAACCGATTGATTAATGGCGTTTCTGATCCCGATGCTCCGGGCTATGGAATGTATCAGATTACCAGAAGCTCTAACAATATTATAGGAAATGTCAATCCTGACTGGTTGATGGGTATTTCAAACTCTTTTAGTTATAAAAACTTGACCTTTAGTTTCTTGATTGACATACAACAAGGAGGATCGGTCTTTTCTCTCGACCAATATTATGGAGAGGCTACCGGTCTTTATCCCAATTCAACCTTTATCAACGACTTGGGTAATCCGGTGCGTTTGCCGAGAGACCAAGGAGGTGGTTTTATCAATCCCGGTGTGCTTCCTGATGGAAGTCAAAACGATCACCGTGTTGATGCCAGTGAATTTGGACAGTTTGGTTATAGCGCTTATCCTAATTCAGAATTTGTCTATGATGCCAGCTATGTGAAGTTGAGACAGGTTAGTTTGACCTATACCTTGCCCAAAAAATTATTGGAAAATACGTTCTTGACCGACGTTCAATTTAGTCTTACCGGTTCCAATTTGTGGATTATTCATAAGAACATTCCTTATGCCGATCCCGAAGCAGGACTGAGTTCCGGTAACCTGCAAGGTTATATTGCCGGGGCTATGCCGACTACAAAACGATACGGATTTAATGTGAGATTACAATTTTAAAAAATAGAAACTATGAAGAAATTTGCAATTATATTATTAACGATTGTCTTTGCAACCTCTTGTTCCGATAATCTTGAAAGTTTGAACAAGAATAAAAAGGACCCGTCAAATGTGAGTGGTGAAAGCCTTTTTGCAGCCGCACAAAAGCGTTTGACCGATCAGATGCTCAGCCCCAATGTGAACCTCAATAACCTCAGGTTATGGGTGCAATATTGGCAGGAAACTACTTACGTCGATGAAAGTAACTATGACCAGGTAACCCGCTCCATTCCCGACAATCATTGGGATGAGATGTACCGTATTCTTAAGAATTTGGAAAAGGCTACCGAAATCATTAAAAAGACCGATAATCCCAATACCAATGCCGAAAAAGGCAATAAACTGGCAATTATAGAGATTTTAAATGTCTATGTTTACAGCAATTTGGTAGAGACTTTTGGTAATATTCCCTATACCGAAGCCTTGGATATCAATACTACCTTACCGGCTTATGACGATGGAGCTGAGGTATATTCAAAACTGATTGACAGCTTGAATGTGGCCTTAAACTCAATAGACCTGGCCGAGGGCTCGTTTGATGCTTCCATAGATTTGATTTATGAAGGAAACGTTCAAAAATGGCTTAAATTTGGTAATGTACTCAAGCTTCGTATGGGAGTAATGTTGGCCGATGTTAATCAGGGAAAAGCCCAAACCATAGTTAATTCAGTACTCACAGACGGAATGCTGTTTGCCGGGATTGTGGATGATGCCACTTATAGCTATTCCAGTGCAGCCCCCAATAACAATCCGGTTAACAACGAATTGATTTTGAGTGGACGAAATGACTATGTGGGAGCCAAAACCTTAATCAGTGCCATGAATGATTTGAAGGATCCACGACGAGGTTATTATTTTGACCCTAATATCAACTTTCCATTGGGTGAAGTGGCCAGTGTTACTCCTGCGAATAGTGGCGCTACGGCTACAATTACGTTTGTCGATCCGCTTGACTCCATTGTAGTTGGAAATACGGTATATATTGCGGATGAATCACAAACCCCGCCATTGGTGGGAACCGTTACCGGTTCTACTTCCAATACCATAGATGTTGAATTTGTTGGCGAACTGCCTTCTGCAGGGGATCAATTGATTTGTGCAATCTTTAAAGGAGGGGAAATTGGCGAAAAATCTCCTTATATTGAATACAGTCACCCTAATCGTGCCATGACAGTTCCTACATTACCCGGAACCATCTTGTCTTATAGTGAGCAAGAGTTTTTATTGGCAGAAGCTATAGAACGCAATCTTATTAGCGGAGATGCCGAAGAACACTATAAAAATGCAATTAGGGCTTCCTTCTTAAAATGGGGAGCACCGGGAGTAGAAGACTACCTGCTACAGCCTGAAGTGGATTACACCAGCGCTTTGGCAAACAGCTCTTCAAGTCCCGCTTGGAAGGAAGTTATTGGTGCACAAGCCTGGATAGCTTTGTACAACAGAAGCTTTGCGCCGTATTTGTTCGTCCGCCGATTGGATTACCCTATTTTAACTCAACCTGATCGTGCAGTATCCGGATTCCCGGTTCGTTATACCTATCCGGTAAATGAACAAAAACTGAACAATGGAAACTACAGTGCTGCTGCAAGTGACATTGGAGGTGATGAACCGGAAACCCAATTGTTTTGGGATGAATTTTACACCTTTCCATTCTAAAAAAGAGTGTAAGATGCTCGATTAATAATCAGCACAAAAGCCGCCTCGTAAAACAGGTGGCTTTTGCTATTTTTGCCAGAACCTTATGCCAAAATGATTTATAAATTGGCCTAATTGGTATCACATTAAAAACAAACCCTAATACAAAAAATGAGATCGGCCGTCAATCAGTTTTTATATCGAGATGAAGCTAAGGGAATTGAGGTGTGGATAAAACGCATGGACTTACAATTTCCGCAGGGAATAGGCAACAAGGCTTATAAATTAAAGTACAATTTCAAAGAAGCTCGCCGACAGGGAGCGCAGATTATTTTGTCTTTTGGCGGTGCTTTTTCGAATCATATTGCGGCTTTGGCTCGCTTGGGAAAAGAAGCAGGTTTTCAAACCATCGGTATTATTCGTGGCGATGAACTGGGGCGTAATATAGAAAAAACACTGTTGGAAAATCCAACCTTGGCCAATGCCCGAGAAAACGGAATGCAGCTTGAATTTGTCTCTCGTCAAGACTATCGACTGAAACATACCGCCGAATTTCGGACGCGTTTACAACAAAAATTTGGCGCGTATTACGAATTGCCCGAAGGAGGTGCTAATACATTAGCCGTAAAAGCATGTAAAGAAATATTAGACGAAAAGGATAAAACTTTTGAGGTGGTTTGTGTGCCGGTGGGAACAGGCGGCACTATGGCGGGAATAATCAATGCCGCTGCTCCCGTCCAAAAGGTCATCGGTTTTGCCGCTTTAAAGGCCGATTTAAAAGCCTCCGTTTCAGCTTTTACCCGCCGAACTGATTTTGCGTGTCTTCCGGAGGAAAATTTTGGGGGCTTTGCCAAAATAAATGAAGAACTGATCAGTTTTATAAATGCGTTTAAACAGGAATATTCGGTGCTTTTGGATCCGATTTATACCGGAAAAATGATGTTTTCGCTAAGAGAAAAGATAAAAAGTGGATATTTTAAGGAAAATTCCCGTATTTTGGCCATCCATACCGGTGGCTTGCAAGGTATTCCGGGAATGAATCTTCGATTGAATAAAAAAGGACTTCCATTGATAAAAATATAAACATGAAGCTAAGATTATTAACATTAGTAGTGGTAACATTTGTAATGGTTTCTTGTGGCGGTAGTAAAAAAACAACCTCTCGCCACAGCGATAGACCACATCCTAATATTGAAGCTGAGATTGGTCGGCATATTCCAAGCATTGAAGAGCTGCCCAATCCTTTGGAAATAGAGACCCCTAATTTTAAAAGTGATGTTCATAAATATATCTACCAATACAAGGATGTAGCCATGGAAGAAATGGTCACTTTTGGAATTCCGGCCAGTATTACTTTGGCGCAAGGGATTTTAGAATCCGGTGCCGGAGATTCACCGCTGACCCGAAAATCTAATAATCACTTTGGCATCAAGTGTCATGGTTGGAAAGGAGCAAGGGTATATCATGATGATGACAGGAATGACGAGTGTTTTAGAAAATATAAAAATCCTTTGTATTCGTTTCGCGACCATTCCCTCTTTTTAACCAGTCGCAGTCGTTATAATAAATTATTTGAATTGGATCCCGATAATTATCGCGGTTGGGCGCGCGGATTGAAAGCAGCAGGCTATGCTACCGATCCCAAATATCCGGATAAGTTGATTGGTCTCATTCGACGCTATCAGCTTTATAAATACGATCAAAAAGTATTGCGAAAATATAAAAGTATAGGCGCTCGTTCCAATAACGAAATCAATCACATCAAGCTTTCCAATCGGCATCCCTCTGCTGCTCCGGTAGCTTCCGGAGGTGAAGAACGTTACTATATTGTGCACGACGGGGATACGCTATACAGTATTTCCAAGAAGTTTGGACTCTCGGTGGAAGAGCTCAAGGCGCAAAATAAACTTTCGGGCAACATCATTAAAGTGGGGCAAAAATTAGATGTCAGCAGCCTTTAATTGGTTTGCTCACGAGCCAAGAAAGTGAGTTTGACAATCTTGTTTTTACCCGCAGCATAAGCGGTAAAATCATTGATGAAATCGAGGGTGTAAAATCCTTCGCCTGATAATTGAATCCATGTTTTTCCGCGATCGGCAGAATAACTGATTCCTGAAGGCCCCACTGCTACCAATTCTCGTCCTCCGCTTTTCGGTACAAATTTCACACAGCTTTTATATCCCGGGTTTTCTCCATCAGCAACAAGGTGCCAGGTTTTTCCGCCGTTGTGGGTAATGGCTATATTGGCCTTGTTGTGTTGCGGTTGCGTATAATCTCCGCCGATGATCACGCCTGTTTTGGCATTATAAAAATCGATGGAATAGCCTCCGGTTGTATTTTTACCTCCAATCAAAGGTGTGTCAAAAACCTTCCAGGTTTCTCCTTTGTCGGGAGAGTAATATACCCGCGTTTGTGGCCCTCCGGTAAGTACCCATGTTTTTTCCCCTACGATGGCAATATTTGAATTGCTGGCCGCAAAAGCGACTTCGTTTTTTACAGCTTCGGGGAGTTTGCTGCAATCAATACGCTGCCAGGTATTCCCTCCGTTGCGAGTGATAAGCATATTTAGGCAACCCGCAACAGGATCCCCGATAGCAAGGCCTTCCGCTTGATTCCAAAAAGCCATGGAGTTGTAAAAAGTGCCCTCGCTGTCTTGCGTATAGAGAAGTTTGCGTTTCCCAAAAAGATTCACTTTATACAACAGCGCCGGATTGCCGGCACTTAAAATAAGATTGGACGTCCCTATTCTTGCCGCCGAGCGAAAATCGGGGTAGTGGTCTTTATGCGCAATATCCCCCACATATTCAACCGAATGATCGGCAGTATTGAGATAGCCAAACGTCCCGTTAGATCCCGCAAAAAAGATATGTTGTCGGTTGGCAATAAGTGCCCGAATGCTGCAAGAACACGCAAAAACCTTGTCGATTTTAACAGATTTAAAATTGTTGGGGATGGTTTTGTTCTTTGGATAATTGGCACAACCGGTAAAGAGGAGTGCGCTACAAAAAAACAGTAATGCAGATTTTACAAATGAGGCGTTTTTCATTTATAATATACTAAAATTCAGGGGTTTGAAATAATTAGATATTGAGGAATGAACAAATTGCTTGTGTTGGAATTTACATATTCTCCAACTTCATCCTTTTGGATTTAAGACCCCACAAAAATTTTGCCATTTTGTATTTTTTTGGGACTGAATTATAAAAGCAGGAGGGCGGGATCACCTGACGTTATATCTATTTCCTTATGGGACACTAAAAGAGCAAATGAATTCCTAAACGAATATTTTCCTTTGTACTTGCGGGGTATGGCTAAAACAGTTACTTTTAAGCCACTTTTATAATTGCGCTGTACGGTGTTTAAATGATGCTAAACCATAATTCCATGAAAAAACAAGTATTACTTTTTCTTTTTTTGCTATTTATCGAGATTGCCTGGGCTCAAATTCCTGCGGGCTATTACAACGGCACCGCCGGACTGACCGGTTATGCCCTAAAGACAAAATTGAGTCAGATTACCGGACAAGGATATAATTCACAGTCCTATAATGCCTTATGGTCATTTTTTGCACAACACGACCTTGATGTTTATTATGAAAATGACGGGACGATTCTCGATATTTATTCTGAAAATCCCTCGGCTACAGATCCATATGATTATGTGGCTTCCAGTGATCAATGTGGCAATTATGCACAGGAGGGAGACTGCTATAATCGCGAGCACCTAATGCCCAAGAGCTGGTTTTCTGATGCCGCTCCCATGGTTACCGATGTGCATCATATTTATCCTACCGACGGTTATGTCAATGGCCGACATGGGCACTTGCCTTTGGGAGAGGTGGCCGCGCCTTCCTATGTTTCTGATATCGGTTGTAAAAAGGGCCCTAATGCATATAATTTTACGGGCGCTTATACCGGAGCTGTTTTTGAACCTACTGATGAGTTTAAAGGAGATATTGCCCGCGCCTATTTTTATATGGCTATGCGCTATGAGAATCAAATTAGTGGTTGGGAGCATGCTAATGTAGGCAGTGAACATACTTTTAATGGGACTTCTACGCAGGTTTTTGACGATTGGATGCTGAATATGTTGCTGGAATGGCATGAAATGGACCCGGTTTCCCAGCGAGAAATAGATCGTAATAATGCTGCATATCAATTTCAAGGCAATAGGAACCCTTTTATCGATCATCCTGAATTTGTAGGACTGATTTGGGGGCCGTCGACCACCGAGCAGAATTTAATCATGGAAGATTTTGATGATTGCACAAATCTCGATTTTGTTGCAGTAAGCGAATTGAGTGCTGAAGACTGGACCTGCATCAGTTCACACGGAGTCAATAACTCGGGAGCCATGCAGATGAACAGCTATGTCAATGGACAACAAGTGCCGAGTAAAGATTGGTTGATTACTGCGAATCCCATAGATTTTGACCACTATACCACCGAACGTTTGAGCTTTTTTGCGGAAGCTACTTTTGGCGCTACTCCGTTAAAATTGCTATATTCTGTCGATTATGATGGAAATGGAAATCCGTCTCATTACACTTGGCAGCCGGTTCCTAATCTCAGTATTCCGGTGTATAACGGAAGTGGAAATCCGATTGAACATTATTTCACCGAAGTGGATGTCAGCGGTATTCAAGGGAGTCAGGTTTATTTGGGTTTTAAATATGACAATGCTAATGGAGCCGCGGCTACCCGTTGGACTATTGACAATGTCAAGCTTACCGGACTGGTGGATTTAGGAGTGAGTCAACAGAACAAGTTAAATTTTTCCCTCTATCCCAATCCGGCTACCCATTATATTACACTCGAACTTCCTCGATCGTCAGGATTTGAATATTTTGTTTATGATTTAAATGGTCGATTGCTAAAGCAGGGGAGGAGTACACAGTCTCAACAGCGTATTATCACAACAGATTTACCTGAAGGGATGTACCTGATCCGAGTGCTGCAAGAATCGACTTCTGTAACAAAACAATTAATTATCAAGTAGGGACTATAAAAAGCTGCAAGGTGCGAGCCGTATAGAGCAATAAATTTCGATAGTCGAGATTTAAGGTTAAAAAGTGCCTCCTGATAAAGCCTTGTTTTTAAGAAGCCGCTTTAAGCTGCTTGATGGTCGATTTTGCCAAGGCCTTTTCGGCGTAGGATTGGGTAACTTTCAATTCACTTTCATCGCCATCAGGCATTTCAAACATGGCATCGGTCAGGATAGCTTCGCACAGTGATCGCAATCCACGAGCGCCCAACTTATATTCAATGGCTTTCTCTACAATATAATCCAATGCTTTGTCCGTAAACTCCAACTCAATATTGTCCATAGCAAAGAGCTTGGCGTATTGTTTGACCAAAGCATTTTTAGGTTCGGTCAAAATGGAACGCAGGGTATCGGCATCTAAGGGATTCATGTAGCTCAATACCGGTAAACGGCCTATAATCTCAGGAATCAATCCATAATCTTTTAAGTCGGTAGGGACTATATATTTCAGGAGATTTTCTTGGTCATATTCTTCCTCTGCCTTAGAAATATTGTAGCCTACTGCCTGCATGTTCAGCCGTTTTGAAATATGCCTTTTGATGCCGTCAAAGGCACCACCGGCGATAAATAGAATGTGGCTGGTATCAATTTCAATAAATTTTTGATCGGGATGTTTGCGTCCGCCTTTGGGGGGAACGTTTACTTTAGATCCTTCCAAGAGTTTGAGCAGGGCTTGTTGCACCCCTTCTCCGCTCACGTCTCTGGTGATGGAGGGGTTATCGCTTTTGCGGGCAATTTTATCGATTTCATCAATAAAAATAATTCCACGTTGGGCTTTTTCCAAGTCGTAGTCGGCAGCCTGCATCAGTCGGGTTAAAATGCTCTCTACATCTTCTCCCACATAGCCGGCTTCGGTTAAAACCGTGGCATCTACAATGGCAATAGGGACATTGAGCATTTTGGCAATGGTTTGGGCGGTCAAAGTCTTTCCGGTTCCGGTTTCTCCCACCATAAGGATATTGCTTTTTTGAATCTCGACTTCGTCCTCGTTGTGGGGTTGCAACAGTCTTTTGTAGTGGTTGTAAACGGCTACGGAAAGCACTTTTTTGGTGTGGTCTTGCCCGATAACATAGCTGTCCAAAAACTCTTTAATGGCTTTGGGTTTGCGCAGCATCAATTCTTCATTCAATTCCTGGGTGCTCTCTTGCTTTGATTCTTCCACCACAATGCCGTGAGCTTGCTCGATACAACGATCACAAATGTGTGCATCCAACCCGGCAATCAAAATGTTGGTTTCCGATTTTTTTCTTCCGCAAAAAGAACATTCTAAATCATTCTTAGCCATAATTTTGTTTTTTGAGGTTTACTCGCGTTCCAATACTTCATCAATCATGCCATATTCCTTGGCTTGCTTCGCTTTCATCCAATAATCACGGTCGCTGTCCTCATAAATTTTATCATAAGTTTGCCCCGTTTGATTGGCAATAATTTGGTAGAGTTCCTTTTTTAAGGTTACAATCTGCTGGGCCGTGATTTCAATGTCACTGGCCTGTCCTTGTGCACCGCCCATAGGCTGATGGATCATCACGCGTGAATGGGGCAGCCCGCTGCGTTTGCCTTTTTCACCGGCACACAGCAGTACGGCAGCCATAGAAGCAGCCATTCCGGTACAAATGGTTGCTACATCGGGTTTGATAAATTGCATGGTGTCGTAAATTCCAAGTCCGGCATATACGCTGCCTCCGGGAGAGTTGATGTAAATCTGAATATCTTTTGAGGCATCGGTGCTTTCCAAAAATAACAACTGGGCCTGAATAATATTGGCCACTTGGTCGTTTACCACAGTTCCCATAAAGATAATACGATCCATCATCAATCGCGAAAAAACATCCATGGCAACGGCATTCATTTTTCGCTCCTCAATAATATTGGGAGTCATGCCTACCGGCAGCATACTGGTTACGATCTTGTCGTAATAATTGCTGTTGATGCCTTGGTCTTTTGTCGCAAATTTTTCAAATTCCTTTTTGATGTCCATTGGTTATTTTTTTTGTCCGATTACGGCTTCGATGAAGTCGTCGTAATTGGTTTCTTTTTCCTTTAAATTGACTTTCTCTTTATAGAGCTTGAGTAACTTTTGGTTTTTCACCTGGTCAGAAAGGTTTTTGGCTTCTTCTTCATTGGCCAATACGCGTTTGGCAATGTCTTCAACTTGTTCGTCGGCGGGATCCATTTGACCAAATTGAGCCATTTGCATTCTAATGCGGTCTTTGGCAATTTCCAAGACGTCTTCAAACGCTACGGTAATGTCTTCGGCTTTCATCAGCTGGCTCTCAATAAGTTGAAAACGAAGGCCTTTTTCTGATTTTTCATACTCCTCCTTAGCTTCCTCTTCGTTGAGTTCTTCTTCGCCACTGACTTGAATCCATTTTTGTAAAAATGCATGGGGAAGGTCAAAATCAGTTTCTTCAATGAGGGTTTCTGTCACATCGTTGAGCAGTTGTTGATCGCTCTGTTGCTGGAATTGTTGCTCGGCGTCTTTTTTAATGCGCTCACGGAATTCCTCCTCGGTTTTTATTTCGTCTTTGCCAAAAACTTTTTCAAAAAGATCTTCATTTACCTCGGCCAGTTCTTGTTCGTTGATTTCGTTGATTTTGAATTGAACTTCAATGTCCAAACCGGTGGCTTTTTCGGTGTCGATATCTAAATGACGGGTGAGGTCTTGTTCGTTTTCAAAAAGATTTTTGGTTTTGAGGTTGAGGGTGTCGCCCACTTTTGAACCTATAAACTTGTTGAGGTTGCGTTTGCCTTTGACGTCTTCTAAGGAAAGGGTACTGTCATTTTCAATGCCTTCTTCTTCATTGATAAAGGTGCCGGCAATGCGGTCTTTTTCTTCTACCTCCTCTTTGGTCTTAATCTTGCCAAATTGCTGACGAATGTGTTCAATTTGATGGTCGATAGTTTTGTCGTCAGCTACTATCTTATAGTGGGTGATGGGTTCCTTAGTGTCTAAGTTTACTTCAAATTCCGGAGCCAACCCCAGTTCAAACTCAAAACTGTAGTCTTCTTCTTCCCAAGAAAAATCTTTCTTCTCTTTAGGAAGTGGATTTCCTAATACATCCAATTTTTCTTCGGTGAGGTATTTGTTGAGGTTTTCTTGCAAGAGTTTATTGACCTCATCAACCAATACCGCTTTGCCATATTGCTTTTTGATGAGCCCCATGGGTACATGACCTTTTCTGAACCCGGGGATATTGGCTGTCTTGCGATAGCTTTTTAAAATTTTATCTACTTTAGACTCGTAGTCTTTCTTTTCAATGTCAACTTTTACAACGGCGTTGAGCTCGTCAATGTTTTCTCTACTGATGTTCATGGGACAATCCTTCTAAATTTTAGGTTGCAAAATTACAATTTATTTGATTGCCTGCCAAGTTTTTATCCTTGTGGATTTTTAGGGTTGTTTTGAAGGGTGGCAAACAAGATGGATTGACAAAAGGAAAGCAGCAAGCTAAACAATAAAGCCCACCAGAATCCATCTACATAAAACCCCGAAACCAAACTGCTGCACAGTAAAATAAGAAGTGCGTTAATGACCAGCAAAAAAAGACCAAAAGTAAAAACAGTCACCGGTAAGGTGAGAATTACTAAAATGGGTTTTACAAAAACATTCATCAGGCCGAGGATGATGGCTACCCATATTCCGGTACCAAAACTTTTAATGGCTGTCCCCGGAAGAAAATTGGCCAAAGCCACCACAATAAAAGCAGTGATGAGTATGCGCAGGATTAGTTTCATCTCTTTTTAGGGTTCAAGATAATGGAAACCGGCCTTGGGTACAAAAATTTACCCTAATTTTATGAATTGGGAAAGGGGGAATAAACCAAATTAAGAAACAATAAAGTGGGAAGGGGCGGGGCGATTAAAACTTTTACGACATAAAAAAAGCCCTTTCATCAGGGATGAAAAAGCTCTTCATGGGTTTATTTCCATAAACCAAGGGAATATTAAAAAATACTCCCAACACAACTTTGTAAAAAAAGCGGTCTGGACGAGACTCGAACTCGCGACCCCCTGCGTGACAGGCAGGTATTCTAACCAACTGAACTACCAGACCAAAAGTTTAAAAAGAACATGTGCTTTTTAGCGGTTGCAAATATAGGAGAGTTTGTATTTTGAACAAGGCTTTTTGCTAAATATTTTTCAATATTTTTTGTTTTTGAAAAACAGAGAATATGAGTCGCTGATAATCAAGGGTAAATAAAAAAATAAATTTATTGAAATTTTTGTCTTTCTATTAAATAGGGGATTAAAATTTGATCAAATTTTTGGTTGATGTCTACCGGAACATATTTGATGCGGTATTGGATGCATCGGGTTTTTAGTTTTTTAAAATAGCGGCGTACCGCTTGTTCATAATTCTGTTGAATGTTTTCCGGATATAGGTTGATCGCCTCTTGGGTCTCTACGTCAATATAGCGCTTGGGGGTGTTTTCAAAATTAAAGTGCAATTCCTTTTCTTCGTCAAATACGTGAAAAAGTACCACTTCATGTTTGTTGTATTTGAGATGGCGCAAGGCTTCAAAAAGTTTTTCTTCTGCTTGAGAAGATTGAAACATATCGGTAAATAAAAAGATAAGTGACCGGCGTTTTAGTTTCTCGGCAATTTGATGGAGGTAAGTATAGGTTTGTGTGCCTTTGTCTTTTGCCTTTGTTCGGAGGGTTTTAGAAAGCATGTTTAACAGCATTCGCCGATGGCGTTCACTGCCTTTCTCGGGAGCATAAAATTCATATTCATCGCTATAAATGCTGAGTCCCACTGCATCGCGTTGCTTTTTGAGGAGTGTCATAATGGCGGCAGAGGCCAAAACGGAAAATCCGATTTTGTTGAGGGAATCGATCCCCGGTTGGGCCACTGTGGGATAATGCATAGAGGCCGAATTGTCTATAATCAAATGGCAACGCAAATTGGTTTCTTCTTCATAGCGTTTGGTGTAAAGCTTATCAGTTCGAGCAAATAACTTCCAATCGATATGCTTGGTGCTTTCTCCTTGGTTATAGATTTTATGCTCGGCAAATTCTGCTGAGAATCCGTGAAAGGGGCTTTTGTGAATGCCTGAAATGAATCCTTCCACCACCTGTTGAGCCAGTAAATCCAGGTTGGTAAACTCTCCGGTTTTATGCAATTCTTTTTCTAAATCCATGAGTATCTTGGTGAGAGATTATTTTTTTCTCGAAAGGAGTAGACCGTCACGAATGGGCAACAAAATATTTTCTACCCGCGGATCATCGTGAAGTTTTTGATTGAATTCCTTTAAATTCGCCGTGTCTTTGTCTCCTTCTGCCGTCGGTTTCACAACTTTTCCATACCACAGTACATTATCGGAAATAAAAATTCCGCCCGGATTTATTTTTTCAATGACCTGATCAAAATAATTAAGGTAATTGCTTTTGTCGGCATCGATAAAGACCAAATCGAATGAGGCGTCAATTTTTGGAATCACCGTCAAGGCTTTCCCGGTGTGTTGGATAATTTGTTCTCCGAAACCCGATCGATCAAAATATTTACGTTGAAAATCATAGAGTTCTTCATTTTTGTCGATGGTGTGCAATTTGCCATCTTTTTGCAGTCCTTCGGCCATACAGAGGGCAGAATACCCGGTAAAAGTACCGATTTCTAAAATACATTGCGGGCGAATCATTTTAGAAATCATGCTGAGCAGCCTCCCTTGCAAATGCCCGCTTAACATTTGTGAATGTATGATTTTTTGATGCGTTTCTCGGTTCAGAGCGCGGAGGAGTTCGGGCTCTTGATCGGTAATGTGTTCTGCATAATTCTTTATCTCGGGGGCGAGGTTTTCTATCATGATAATGAGTTTGTTTTACTGAATTAACCGGCTAATATTTCTTTTTTCAAATTGTTTTTGGCTTCTTCATCCTCCCCAAATAGCCAGGTAAGTACATTTTTCTCCCAAATGTCATCATATTCTTCCGGGGTGATGATGTCGCGTTCTACAGCCAGGTCGAGCAACTTGCCGGGATAAGAAGATTGTTCGGCACTTTCCATTTCTCCCAAAGGGTAGGGGTCGTCTAAGCCTACAATCACCTGTTTGGCAGTTTGATTTTCGACCAAGAGTTTCATTGATCCGGTGTCGTGAACCAGCGAATCGAAAAAGATATTTTTGTGTCCCACTGATTTACGCGGATGGGTCATTCCTTCAAACAAATCAGGGCGTCCGTCAAAACCTTGAATCCTTCGCCCGAGATTGATTTGCGCCAATTGCCCACCGTGGGCAAAGGAAACGCGCATGTTTTTGTACTTGTCGGGATAACCGCGCAGCGTGAGAAAGTGATAAGCATCGGCACATTGAGCCAGCATCCAAATGAGGTGAAAACGCCAAGCGGTATTTTTGAGTTTAATAAATTTTTCGCCATCATAAGGATGTACTTCAATGGCCAAATTATACTTATCGGCCATTTCAAAAATGGGTTCGTTTTCTTGATCAAAAATACAGCGCCAAGTGCCAATACTGTCCATATAATGCGTGGGAAGACAAAGCAGGCGCATGCCTAATTCTTCTACACAGCGCTCAATCTCCCACAAGGCACTGCGCAAAAACCCCGGATGAATTACAAATCCACAGGTAAATTTGGCCGGATGATTGTGCTGCACCGAAGCATTGAAGTCATTTTGAAAACGCAGTGCTTTTTTCATTTCTTCTACTCGCAAGCCATTGCCGTAAAGCTGTGATAAATTGAGCACTACGGCGTGATCAATATTAAACTTGTCCATCCACTCCAATTTCTCTTCCAAGAAAAAACTGGAATCCGTGACCGGGCGTTTCCAATTTTTTTGCAGCATAAATTTGCGGTCGTCATCGACCCAAAAAATTTCTTTCTCTTTCATGAATTTAGGAATGTCCTCAGGATAAGGCAACAGGTGTGAATGACCGTTGATACGAAGCTTTTTTTTCATCGAATTAAAATTTGTGGAGGCTACGGCTCTCAAGCCTTCCTTTTTTTAATTATACCCATGCGTTTCATTTAATCACAGGAAGATAAATATTTGTATTGAGCCAATTTTCCAAAGTTAAGAAGGCTTTTTCAATGTTGAAAGTTTTTGAGGAGGCTTTTGGTCTTATTGTTTTTGGCATCTTTGGGTTCAACCTGAACTCTCGGGAGAATTTTGCGGGTTTTGTTTAGTTTTTTTACACTCGTAAAAACAATTTACCGGAAGTCCGATTTAAATCCCCTACTTTTTAAAGTATCTTTGCCCTTCAAAATTTTAGAATTATGGAGATGCAACACACGTTGACACAAAAAGCACAAGCATGCCTTCAGAAAGCGTATGGAGTGCAGGTAGAAACCATTGAATTTCAGCCCACTCGTAAAGATTTTGAAGGAGATATTACCTTGGTGGTATTTCCTTTGTTGCGACAGGTTAAAGACAATCCTGTGAAAATAGGAGAGCAGCTGGGGCAGTTTTTAAAAGAAGAAGTTGCTGAAATTGAGGATTTCAATGTGGTCAAAGGTTTTTTAAATCTCGTTTTTAGTGATGCTTATTATCTCCGTTTTTTTAATAAAATAAAGGAAGATGTCAAATTTGGGTGGACTCAAACTACCGATAAATCCGAAACCCTTATGGTAGAATATTCTTCTCCCAATACCAATAAACCTCTTCATTTAGGACATGTTAGAAACAATCTGCTGGGTTTCTCGGTTGCTGAGATTTTAAAAGCAGCCGGAAAAAAAGTTTATAAAACCCAAATCATCAACGATCGTGGTATTCATATTTGCAAAAGTATGGTGGCTTGGCTGGAATTTGGCGAGGGCAAAACACCGGAGTCTGCCAAGGTTAAAGGCGATAAATTTGTTGGGGAGTATTATGTTAAATTCGATAAAGAATATAAAAAAGAAATTGTCGAATTGGTAGCTGACGGAATGCCTGAAAAACAGGCCAAGAAAGAGGCACCCCTAATGCTGAAAGCCCAAGAAACACTCAAAAAGTGGGAAGCCGGCGACCAGAAAACTGTAGCGCTTTGGGAAAAAATGAACAATTGGGTGTATAAAGGTTTTGAAGAGACCTATCAAAACCTGGGCGTTGATTTTGATAAAAATTATTATGAAAGTGACACCTATTTATTAGGGAAGGAAATCATTGAAGAAGGGCTGCAAAAAGGTGTGTTTTATAAAAAAGAAGACGGCAGCGTATGGATAGATTTAAGTGATGAAGGTTTAGACGAAAAGCTCGTCTTGCGCGCCGACGGAACCGCAGTATACATGACCCAAGATATTGGAACTGCCGTCAAGCGTGTAGAGGAGTTTGATATTGATGGCATGGTCTATACCGTAGGAAATGAGCAAGATTATCACTTTAAAGTTTTGTTTCTAATTCTGAAAAAACTCGGTTATCAATGGGCCGACAACCTCTATCACTTGAGTTACGGAATGGTAGATTTGCCCAGTGGGAAGATGAAAAGTCGCGAGGGTACAGTGGTTGATGCTGATGATTTGATGCAGGAAATGACCGACACCGCTGAGAAATATACCCTGGAATTGGGAAAACTCGAAGGATATTCCCAGGCAGAAAAACAGGAGCTTTATCAACAAATAGGAATGGCAGCTCTCAAATATTTTATCTTAAAAGTGGACCCCCGTAAAGGAATGCTGTTTGATCCGCAAAAGTCGGTTGATTTTCAGGGCAATACCGGTCCTTTTATTCAGTATGCTTATGCGCGTATACAATCTATTTTAAGGAAAGCCGATTTTGATTACACCCAGGCCTTGACAGATTATACTTTGGGAGCAAAAGAAAAATCCTTACTCAAACAATTGCAGTCTTTCCCCGAAACCATTCAGATTGCAGCAGCCCAGCATAGCCCGGCTTTGTTGGCTAATTATACTTATGAATTGGTCAAAGAATTTAATTCCTTCTATCAAAATGTCAGCATTTTAGGGGCTGATACCGAATGGGAAAAAATATTTAGGGTGCAATTGTCTCAGTGTGTGGCGCAAGTGATTAAAAATGCGTTTGCCCTTTTGGGAATTGAGGTTCCGGAACGGATGTAAAAAAGAGAATTCAGATAAATATTAACAATATATTTGTATATTGCGAGAGATAAATTCATTTTGAAATACGTTTAACGTAATGCCAAACTGATTTATAAATTGGTTTAAATACTTGAACTAATTGAACGGTCATTTGGTATGAATAAACACTGCACTAACCTTAAATTAAAAATCATGAGTGAAGAACAAACCACCCCAAACAATCAGATTGAGAAAAAGAGCGATAAAAGTTTTGTAGCCATGTTGCTACTGTGCTTTTTCCTCGGCTCATTAGGAGTACACAGGTTTTATGCCGGTAAGATAGGTACCGGTATTTTAATGCTTATAACCCTTGGGGGGCTGGGAATATGGACGATTGTCGATTTTATTATTATTGCAGTAGGCAGCTTTAAAGATAAAGAAGGTCGATTTATAAAGAATTAACAATTAGGCTTTTAAAATAAAAAAAATAGATTTCGGTTTTGAATATTGAATTGAATTGATTCAAAACGGAAAGGTTTATCTTGCCCAATTTCCACCCAAATTTATTGTTGAGCATACCAACGCATATCGATTTCTTATTGTAAGGAAAGCCGGTTTTGATTAGCAAATTTTGACAGAGAAACTTGAAAAGTGGAGGAAAATTCTTAGGCTGAGTGGTGTCGTCTTTCTTCAAAACCATTTGGGCCGTAGCGATTCGAGGGCGTTTAACTTTGTGGAGGCAATTGTCTTTAAGGCATCCGTTCGGATATCGTATTTCTGCGTATATTGCGATAATTCATTTGACTTTTATAATGGACAATAATATAGCATGGAAGAAGTAAATCTTATTGTGATGTCCCTTTTTGGAATACTTTCCGTATTCCTTCTTATTTGGGCAATTATAGACCTGTTTAGACAAAAAGGAGTCAAAACGCCACAGAAATTACTCTGTGTTTTTCTCCTGCTTTTGTCTCCTGCTTTTGGTGCGTTGCTTTATTTTCAATTGAAATATATTTTTAAACGCAAGAACAAGTCAGAATTTAAAATTAAAATATAACCCCCAAGCTTAAAATTTCCCCTCTCCGCAGAGGATGAGTTTGTCGTTATACAATTTTTTATCTAACTTTATGCTTTCAATATTTGCATACGAGACTAACAATCGTTAGTTTTGTGAGGAAACGATTTAATTATGGCTGATTTTTATAAACTCAAGGTCAAAGACGTTCGGAAAGAAACCAACGATTGTACCTCTGTAGAGCTGGAAGTCCCCAAGGAGCTCCGTAAAGAATTTCGTTACGGCGCCGGGCAACATATCATTTTTAAAAAAGACCACGAAGGAGAAGAAATCCGTCGAACCTATTCTTTGTGTACCAACCCGTTTTCTCGAAAATGGCGAGTATGTGTCAAGCAAATCCCCGAAGGTAAGTTCTCCACCTATGTCAATAACGAACTTAAAGTAGGAGATTATGTCGAAGCGAGTTCTCCCACCGGAAAATTTGGAACCGATGTAAAATTGGAACCGGACAAACAGCGAAATTTTTTATTTATTGCTGCCGGAAGTGGAATTACTCCCATTATTTCTATGGTCAAGATGGTTCTTGAGCAAGAGCCCATGGCTCGCTGTCAGTTGCTGTATTGTAACAAAAGAATGCAAACCATTGTCTTTCGGGAGGAACTCGAGCAACTGAGAAATCAGTATATGGAGCGCTTTGAGTTGTACCACATTCTGTCGGATCAGAAAAGAGATGTTGAATTGTTTAGTGGTTTACTGAAACGCGAAAAGATGGAGCGCTTGACAGAAACACTGATTAATTTAGAAGAAATTGATCATTGCTTCATGTGTGGTCCCGAAAACATGACTTTCGGCTTGCGTGACACCTTGGTGGATCTCGGACTCGAAAAACGAAAAATACATTATGAGCTGTTCGTTACCGGGTTGTCAGAAGAGGATAAAAAACGCGCTGCAGCTGCTATGGAAAAACGCTATGAAGGCACAAAAGTAACTGTGGTAGAAGGAGGAACAGAAATCGATTTTGTCATGTCAGATGCCTATGACAATGTCCTCGATGCTGCCTTAGGCAATGGTGCCGATGTGCCTTTCGCCTGTAAAGACGGAATGTGTAGCACCTGTAAGTGTAAAGTGGAGGAAGGCAGCGTAGAAATGAAGAAAAACTACGCCTTAGAAAAAGACGACTTGGAAAAAGGCTATGTGCTGAGTTGCCAGTCGGTACCCACCTCAGAAAAATTGAGAGTGAATTATGATGCATAAACTGCTGTCAACATGATAGTTGAAAAGAGTTTAAGTGAAAAGATAAAGAAGTATAACCTTTAAAAAAATCTCCGCCTTTGCGGGAAAAGATTATGAGCGAACAAGAAATAAAAAATTTGGAGAAGATTTTTGAAGAACGGATTGCCAATGGAGAAAAAATTGAACCCAAAGACTGGATGCCCGAGAAATATCGAAAGATGAATATCCGTCAGATTTCTCAACACGCACATTCTGAAATTGTTGGGATGCTACCCGAAGGCAATTGGATCACTCGCGCTCCCTCTTTGTTGCGGAAAGTGACCCTCTTGGCTAAAGTACAAGATGAAGCCGGACACGGACTTTATCTGTATAGTGCCGCCGAAACTTTAGGGATTACCCGAGATGAAATGACCGAACAACTCTTGTCGGGGAAAGCAAAATATTCCAGTATTTTTAATTACCCCACCTTGACGTGGGCTGATATTGGTGCGATTGGCTGGCTGGTGGACGGCGCAGCTATTGTCAATCAGGTGTCCCTCACTCACACTTCCTTTGGTCCCTATTCAAGAGGAATGATTCGTATTTGTAAGGAAGAGAGCTTCCATCAACGTCAGGGATATCAAATCATGTATATTTTGGCCAACGGAACTCCGGAGCAAAAAGAAATGGCTCAAGATGCATTAAACCGCTGGTGGTGGCCATCACTGATGATGTTTGGTCCGCGTGATGCCGAATCGACCCACACCGACCAATCCATGGCTTGGCAGATTAAAATAAAAACCAATGATACTTTGCGCCAAATGTTTGTCGACCAATGCGTTCCCCAAGCCGATATCCTTGGTTTGACCATCCCGGACCCCGATTTAAAGTACAATGAAGAAACCGAACACTACGAGTTTGGTGAAATTGATTGGGACGAATTTTGGCAAGTGGTCAAAGGACATGGTACCTGTAACAAAGAACGTATCCGTGATAAAACCAAAGCTTGGGAAGAAGGAAAATGGGTGCGTGAAGCCGCTGAGGCTTATGCGGATAAACAGAAAAATAAAACAACGCGAAAAGTAGGGTAAATACTGAGTATTGAGAATAAAGTATTAAGTATTTAGAAAAAGTTATTGAGCTAAATAAATATTTGAGAATGCATCAGTTAGAGGAGTTAAAGATTTGGAAGAAAGTGATGGATGTTGCTGAGAAGGTATATAAACTTTCGGCCAACTTTCCTACGGAAGAAAAGTACGGATTAATAAGTCAAATTCGTAGGTGCTCCATATCAGTACCCTCCAATATTGCGGAAGGTGCAGGACGTGAGACAAATGGCGAATTCAAAAATTTTTTAAGTATCGCTTCCGGGTCTTCTTATGAACTGTTTACACAGTTGATTCTTTCTCATCGTTTAAGCTTAGCCACCAAGTCAAAAACCCAACCCATCATTCAAGAGGTAAAAGAGATTCAAAAAATGAATTATGCTTTAATCAAATATTTAAAATCCTAATTACTCAATACTCAATACTCAATACTGAATACTGAATATAAATGTAAAAACGGAAAAAACATGTCAAATACAGAAAACAAAAAAGAAATAAAACACAAGAACGGATGGCCCTTATGGGAAGTGTTTGTTCGTAGTAAAAACGGATTGGAACATCGACATTTTGGAAGTTTACACGCCGTAGATGCCGATATGGCTTTGCAAAATGCTCGCGATGTCTATACTCGACGTATGGAAGGAGTGAGTATTTGGGTAGTACCCTCAAAGGAAATTAAAGCTTCTAATCCCGAGCAAAATGGAGAATATTTTGAACCGGCCGAAGATAAGGTCTATCGTCATCCCACTTTCTATGATTTGCCGGAAGGCGTAAAAAATATGTAAAGCGATTAAAAAAAGTATAAAAGAAACTAATTATGGCAACTAAAGAATATCAAACGCCTTATCCCAAGAAAAGTGGGAAGCTGGATTTTATTTATGGTTTGGCCGATAGCTCCATGATTCTCGCGCAGCGCTTGAGTGAGCTATGCGGACATGGCCCTTCCTTGGAGACCGATATGGGATTGACCAATATCGCTTTGGATTTATTTGGCCAGGTACGGTCTTATTATCAATATGGCGCTGAATTGCTCGGCGAAGGAAAAACCGAAGATGATTTGGCTTTCTTTCGTACCGAACGAGAATTCAGAAGCGTATTGTTGGTCGAGCAACCTAACCGAGATTTTGCATATACCATAGGACGTCAATTCCTCTATGATCACTTTCATTACCTGCTTCTCAAAGAATTACAACATTCTGAAGACGGCCATATCGCTTCCATTGCCCGAAAAAGCCTAAAGGAAGTTGCTTATCATCGGGAATACTCTTCCGACTGGATCAAACGCTTGGGAGATGGTACTGAAGAAAGTCATCAACGCATGCAGAATGCACTGGATGAGCTTTGGGAATATACCGATGAATTGTTTTATAAAACCGAAGCTGATGAGCAAATGATTGAAGAGGGCATAGGTGTAGATTTTGGCAAATTAAAAGAAGCGTATTACCAAAATATTCAAGCTGTTATCGAAGAAGCCACCTTGTCAATTCCCGAATCAAAATACTTTCAAAAAGGAGGGAAGAATGGAATTCATACCGAGCATATGGGGCACTTGCTGACCGAGATGCAGTATATGCAACGCACCTTTCCGGGAATGGAATGGTGATGAGGTCGACCGAATTTAAAACCTTCGGTTAAATAATGGTAACTATTCAGTCAAGTTCTGAAATACCCTTGTTTTTGTCCCAGCCCTTCTCCTGCGGCGGACGTGATAAAGGTAGCCAAGCGCATTTCAGGTCTTTCCCCCTTTAGAGGAAGGAAAAAAAGACCTGAAACAGTTCTGCTTTTGTAATGACTGAATAGTTATAAACAATGCTGATTAAAATAAAAGGCTATTTGCTGAAAAATAGAGAACTATGATTGTGTTAGAGAATAAGGTAGCCATAGATAAAGAGTTGTATCCGATACTGAAAAAGGTAACCGATCCGGAGATTCCCGTGGTGTCCATCATTGATATGGGCATGGTGCGAGAAGCGCGACTTGAAGAAAACATGGCCAAGGTAAAAATCACTCCGACTTACAGTGGTTGTCCGGCCACGGATATGATTAAATTTGATGTAGAAATGGCCTTGGAGCAAGCCGGATTTGATTATGAGGTCAAACAAGTTATCAATCCTCCCTGGACTACGGATTGGATTACAGAAGAAGGCCGAAGAAACATGGAAGAATTTGGCATTGCTCCCCCCAAAGATGCTACGGCAGATCGACGAGCTTTAAAAGGCGAATCACATATTATAAAATGCACAAATTGTGGCTCTACTCACACCAAAATGGTCAGTCAGTTTGGGTCCACAGCCTGTAAAGCGCGATTTGTCTGCAAGGACTGTGGTGATCCCTTTGATTATTTTAAGTGTCTGATATAGAGGGTTTTGTTGGTGTTAACTGGCGACTTCATCAATAAATTTTGCCAATAGTTCATCTTTTTTCGTGATTTGACCTTGATCGTGGGTAAATAAATAAAGCTCAATTTCAAACGGGTTGGTAAAAACAATATCCGGATGATGCTGCACCGCATCACAATGCGCAGCAATATTGGCAAGAAAGTCAATACAATCGGTGAAGGAATCAAACGAAAAACTGCGGTTCAATCCTTTTTCGGTTTTTCTCCAAACTGACATAAACTTATTTTTTATAGGTTTTAATGTTTTTAAACAGTTCTTCAAAGCTATTGATTTTGAAGTATATATCCTGATTTTGATTGGTAAAAATACTTTTTTTAGATACTACCCCTTATTGTTTGTTCTGCGGATGTGATCACGATTGTTGAATGCTGTTGCTATCCTATTCGAGTTCCATTTTCTACTTTTCTTTCGGGTTTAATCAGCGTCACTTCTTTATTCTTTCCGACCCCTCCTAATACTAAACACTCACTCATCATATTTGCAATTTGTTTAGGCGGAAAGTTGACTACGGCTATTATTTGTTGTCCGATTAAATCTTCAGCAGCGTAAAGTTTGGTTATCTGTGCGGAAGTTTTTTTAGTCCCATATTCTCCAAAATCTATAATCATTTTGTACGCCGGGTTTCGTGCCTCTTTAAATTTTTCAGCAGTGAGAATGGTTCCCACCCTCATCTCAACATTCATAAAGGAGCGCCAATCCAATTGTTTTTTATTTGTTTTTTCCATGAATGATTTTTTTGATTATTCTTAAATGATGCCAATTTGATTTATAATGCCAAGTTCCGGAGTTAATAGATGCTCCAAATATTTCGTGCCGCTGATTTCCATTGATATGCTTTATCTATGATTATTCACGTCCAAATTCCGCAGACAAAATTCTATACAGTAAAATGGCGAAATTTCAATTATCCGGTATAGTGTCAGGGATGATCACATTATTCTCTGAGGTTTGCTTGTGTGATAATGCCCACAATATGTTTTACGGTTTTAGCCTTATCATTTTCATAAAAACAAATCTTGCTGCAGATCGGTAGTTTCATCAACCGCATATTTTTGCAGATCGGTGATTCCTTCTGCAGCCAATACTTCTTCGTCAATAAAAGTATTGCCGGTGCATTTTGTAGCTGCTCGTTTGAGAATATAATAAACGGTATCGGCCAATATAGCCGGTTTTCGACTTCTTTTCATCATTTCCTCTCCGCCGAGAAGATTGCGGATGGCTGCAGTGGCAATGGTGGTCTGTGGCCAAAGTGAATTAGCGGCAATGCCATATTGTTTTAATTCTCCCGACAAGCCGAGTGCCACCATGGTCATTCCATATTTGCTGAGGGTATAGGCCAGGTGATTGGCCAACCAATTGCCTTTGAAATTTAAAGGAGGGGAGAGGGTAAGGATGTGTGGATTTCTCCCTTTTTTAAGATAAGGAAGGCAAGCTTGAGCCGTAAAATAAGCTCCCCTGACATTAATGTCCTGCATCAAATCATAGCGTTTGGGCTCCATCTTTTCGATAGGATTCAGGTTGATGGCCGAGGCGTTGTTGATCAGGATATCAATGCCGCCAAAAGCCTCCACTCCTTGTTCTACTGCTTGTTTGATCTGCGCCTCAAAACGGATGTCGCACTGTACCGGTAAGGCTTGTCCGCCTGCTGCTTCCACCGCTTTGGCAGCCGAAAAAATCGTTCCGCCCAATTTGGGATGCTCCTCTACCGATTTGGAGGCAATGATGATGTTGGCTCCTTCACCGGCTAATTTTAAAGCAATGGCTTTTCCAATTCCGCGAGAAGCTCCCGTAATCAAAGCCGTCTTATTTTCAAAAAATGGCATAAGTACTATTTTGATATTCCTACAAACTTCGCAAAAGTTTTTGGAATAATGATCTGTTTGTATGGGATTGTGCTGTTTGGTCTTTCTAAAAAGAATCCGCTTGATTTTATGTATCTTTGAAGTTATGAGAACAAAAAATCAACCTGATTTATTGGCGCTGATTGACCATCCGGTAAAACGAAAAATATTGTGGGCCCTCACTGGTGGAAGAGCTTATACGGCAAAGGAATTGGTAAACAATATTGGTGAATCTTCGGCGGAGATAAAAAACGCATGCACTGCCCTTTTAAAAAGTGGAGTAGTGGTTGAAGAAAACCACCGACACCACTATTTTAGAATAGCCGATGATCCTATGGTCCAAAAACTGCACCGGCTGTTATGGCCTAAAATGGGAAATCGCCCCAAACCCTATCAACAACAAAGCCTAACTCCCTTAAGATATTGCCGCAGCTGTCACGGTCATTTGGCCGGACTCGTAGGCCGCGAACTGACACAAAAAATGCAGACACAAGGACTTTTTTATAAGCAGGCTGCAGGAGATCGATATGTTTTTGTGTTAAGTTCGAAAGGAGAATCTTTTTTTAGAGATTTTGGAATTGATATCCTTAGATTAAAGCAGAAAGGAGGTGTTTTTGCAAAAGCCTGCTTGGATTTTAGTGAACGTAAACATCATTTGGGCGGTAAACTTGGAGTGGCTTTTTTAGAAACCCTGAAAACTAAAGGCTGGGTTGAACGCAAGCCCAATTCCCGAGAACACGTGGTGACCCCAAAGGGCATCAAGGCTTTAAAAAAAGAATTTGACTTGGATGTAAATGCCCTAAAAAAACCGGTTTAAAGCAAACAATATCTTAGCAATGAGTAAGATAAATGTGGCGAGTATCATGTTGATCGCCGTGGGTTTAGGCCTGGTTTTTACCGGTATTGCTAATAGTTATTCCTTAATTTATGGATATTTTTTCGGGTTAAAGCCCCCTGTTGTAGTAGATGATTTGTTGTTATTCCAAATGCTCTGTCTTTTCAAAAGCCCCTAATTCCAAGGTTTCTTTAATAATTTCATCCTCACCGGATGTGCTTTTAAGGGTAATGTCATGAGCGATGGCCTGTGTCAAAAAAGTTTTAACCAGGGTGCTGTCCTCAAACTGGGTATCGATTAAGGAAGTAATAACTTCGATGGTGCCGGTGGTAGCCTTGTATTCACTGGTAATGGCGGGTTCAGTAGGCGGAATTCCACTGCAAAAATAATCTTCTGAAATGGCGCTGGCATACCCTCTATATACCAAAGGATTTGATGAACTGAGCTGAATATTTCTTATTTGTTGAGTTTGCTGAGAAAGACTGTCGGCAAAAGTACCGTCAAAACTTTCGTCCTCAAAGGTAAAGGCAATTGACTCACTGGGATTGGCGTTAATGATATAAAGCACATTGGTGGTGGAAACTTTACAAAATTGAAGTGAACTGCCCGCATCAAAATTAAAATCAGTTACAATAATTTCGCCATCGTCGCAGCTGGAAAAGAAGCCGACCAGAAGTAGGATACAGAGAACTTTTTTCATAATGCTCATTTTTAGCAAAAGTAAGTGAATTCATAATTTCAACGCCCTAAACACAAAAGGAATTTTTATTTTGATTAATTTTGCAATTATTCATTATAAAAATTTAAGCCAGATGAAAGCAGTGTATTTTGATAGTGCCGCCACCACACAAATGCGGGATCAAGTAATTGCAGAAATGACCAAGGTCATGAAAGATAATTTTGGTAATCCTTCTTCTACCCATGGTTTCGGAAGACCGTCAAAATCACTCATCGAAAGAGCTCGAAAAAACATTGCAAAATTACTTCATGTAAAAGCCAAAGAAATCATCTTTACTTCGGGCGGAACGGAGGCCGACAATTTGGTTTTGAACAGTGCAGTTCGCGATCTCGGGGTACAACGAATTATTTCTTCCCCCATAGAGCACCACGCCGTTACTCACACGCTGGAAGAATTGGAGGATAAATATGGCATTCAGGTTGATTTTGTACATTTGAATAAAAAAGGATTTGTCGATTACGCACACCTCGAAGAATTGCTTAAAAATTCTGACAAAAAAACTTTGGTAAGCCTGATGCATGTCAACAACGAAATCGGCAACATTCTCGATCTTAAAAAAGTAGCCGATCTATGTCAAGATTACAAGGCCTTGTTTCATAGCGATACCGTGCAGTCTATAGGGCATCTTGAGGTGGATTTTAATGAGATTCCGGTAGATTTTGCGGCGGTCAGCGGCCATAAATTTCATGGCCCCAAAGGCGTGGGATTTGCTTTTATTCGTGAAAACAGCGGACTTCGTCCCTTGATTTTTGGGGGCGCCCAGGAACGCGGTTTTCGCGCCGGTACCGAAGGGGTTCACAACATTGTGGGGCTCGATAAAGCCCTGACCATGGCCTATGAGAATTTGGCAGAAGATAAAGCCTATGTCAGCGAACTTAAAAACTATTTTATAGCTGAATTAAAGACCCACATCCCGGAAGTCACCTTCAATGGAGGTTGTGAAGATCCGGAACACAGTACTTACACCGTCATTAATGCCAACTTGCCCATCGCTTCTGAAAAAGCGCCTTTGTTGTTGTTTCAACTTGATTTAAAAGGAATTGCTTGTTCCAAAGGAAGTGCCTGTCAGAGTGGAAGTGATGCCGGTTCTCACGTCTTGCAAGCCATCAGCAGCCCCGAACAATTGAAACACCCTTCCGTACGTTTTTCCTTATCTTCCTTTAACACCAAAGAAGAAATTGATTATGCGGTTAAAGAACTTTCCGAGTTTTTGAAGACGGTCTAATGCAGAAATAAAACAGAAGCATTTTATGAATGCGAGATTTTTGCTCAATTCTGACCAAATACGCGTCTATTTCAAGAATCACTTCCGTATTCCCTAAACCCGGAAAATTCATGAGATTTATTTTAGACAGATTTGAGGGGTATGCTGAGTTTGCCGAAGTGCGTCAAATTCTGCAGCTGTCCCGTACCTACGGGACTGTAAAGAGTTTGCAACGAAACCTGTATTGAGTGTCATCGAAATAAAAACGTCAAAATAAATCCAAGCAATAGGAATTCTCCATAGCCCAAATTTGGGCCTTCATACTTTGTCTATTTGCGTCATTAATTCCTTGATAATCTGTAAATTATTTAATTACTCCTTAATTTGTGGTGAATTTTTTGGGTAAAGATGAGCAGCCGAAATTCAGATTTTTCTTGCTTCCATAAACAATGCAGCTAAATGAAGCCTGCGCAGACTTTAATGTCTGCTATTTTTCGTAAATTTGTCTCTTTCCAATTAAAAGTGGCGCGAATCAACAAAAAGTTTAAGCACACCACACCACAATGCTGTTCTATAAATTAAGTTGCAGCAGGGATTTTAAATCGATAAAAATAAAGGTCTTATGTTATTTTAAGAGGATAAAAATAGTCAATTACAATCAGGTTTTGTCCTTTGGTGCGACTCAGGGCAGGCTCCGTCAAATAGAGCGGTTCTCTTGAGCGGAATCGAGGGGCGCCCATGACAAGCAGCCTTAACTGTGCAAAGTGACAGGATTGTAAATTTTGACTTATTTGCTTTTTCTCACTATAATTTGACATAGACCCCAAGCAAAACCCTTAAGAAACTCATGAAAAATCAAAAACCTTATAAGCCCAAAAACCTTATTCGCATTGTAACGGCAGCCTCGCTATTTGACGGGCATGATGCAGCCATTAATATTATGCGTAGAATCATCCAATCCACCGGGGTGGAAGTGATTCATTTGGGGCATGACCGCAGTGTGGAATATGTGGTCAACACGGCCATTCAGGAAGATGCCAATGCCATCGCCATGACTTCTTATCAAGGTGGACACACTGAATATTTTAAGTACATGTACGACCTGCTTCGCGAAAAAGGAGCTGACCAGATCAAGATTTTTTGCGGCGGCGGCGGCGTTATTCTTCCCGAAGAAATTAAAGAATTGGAAAAGTATGGCATTGATAAAATCTATGCACCTGACGATGGGCGAGAGATGGGCTTGCAAGGCATGATTAATGATGTGGTCAAGAAATCGGATTTTACCAATCCTGAGCTTTCTATTTTTAAGGGAAAAGACCAAAGCCCGATCCAGAATCCGTCAAGAGAAGACGTTGCTGAGGCCTTAAAGTCACAAAATGTAACCACTATTTCCCGACTAATTTCTTTAGCAGAAAATCACAGGGATACTTTTGCCGAATTATTCGAATCGCCTAAGAAGAAAACCAATGAACCTCCGGTATTGGGAATTACCGGAACCGGTGGTGCCGGAAAATCTTCTTTGGTCGACGAGTTGGTGCGACGTTTTTTAATGGATTTTGAAGATAAAACCATCGGAATTATTTCTGTAGATCCTTCCAAACGAAAAACCGGAGGAGCGTTGTTGGGAGACCGCATCCGCATGAATTCTATCGACAATAACCGTGTTTTTATGCGCTCCTTGGCTACACGAAATGCCAATTTAGCGTTGTCGGACTATGTGCAAGATGCCGTGGATATTATGAAAGCTGCTCAGTATGATTTGATTGTTTTAGAAACCTCGGGAATTGGACAAAGCGACACGGCAATTACCGACCATTCCGACGTGTCTCTTTATGTAATGACTCCTGAATATGGAGCGCAAACCCAGTTGGAAAAAATTGATATGCTCGATTTTGCTGATGTAGTTGCGCTTAATAAATTTGATAAACGCGGTGCTTTAGATGCTTTGCGAGATGTGAGAAAGCAATATCAACGCAACCACGGCTTTTGGGATGCCGATTTGAAAACCATGCCGGTTTATGGAACCATCGCTTCTCAATTTAACGATCCAGGAATGAACACCCTGTATCGCAAAATTATGGATGCGCTGGAAGAAAATACCGATGGCCGTCTGAAAAGTGATTATCAGCTTACCGAAGGGATGTCAAAAAAAATACACATCATTCCGCCTAAACGCGTTCGCTACCTCTCTGAAATTTCTGAAAACAACAAAAGCTATGACGAGAAAGTAAAAGCCCAAGCGCAAACGGCTCAAAAATTATACGGAATTTATAAAACCTTGGAAACGGTTACCAATACTAAGGTGGGGCTTACTAAAAATGGGCTTGATGAGGAAGAATTGGCGGCCGCTAAAACCGAAGATAACGGTCAATTGATTGAGGCTTTAAAAGCACAATTCGACCGAGTAAAAATGGATTTAGATCCTTACAATTGGGAAGAAATCACGCATTGGGATGAAGTGGTAAAAAAATATAAAGAGCCGGTATATACCTATCAGGTTCGTGGGAAAGACATCAAAATAGACACCCACACCGAATCGCTTTCTCATCTTCAAATTCCCAAAATTAGTTTGCCCAAATACGAAGCTTGGGGCGATTTACTCCAGTGGATATTACAAGAAAATGTTCCCGGAAAATTCCCTTATACTTCCGGGCTCTATCCCTTTAAACGCAAAGGAGAAGATCCCACTCGAATGTTTGCCGGAGAAGGCGGACCGGAACGAACCAATCGACGTTTTCATTATGTCAGTCTCGATATGCCGGCCAAACGGCTCTCCACGGCTTTCGATTCGGTAACTCTTTACGGAAGCGATCCCGATTATCGCCCGGATATTTATGGTAAAATTGGAAATTCCGGAGTGTCTATTTGTTGCTTAGACGATGCCAAAAAACTGTATTCCGGATTTGACCTCGCCGATAAAAAAACTTCCGTGAGTATGACTATTAATGGGCCTGCGCCAATGTTGTTGGGTTTCTTTATGAATGCTGCCATTGATCAACAATGTGAAAAATATATCAAGGAAAACGGACTGGAAGAAGAGGTGGAGCAAAAGATTGCTGAAATCTATAAAGACAGTGGCATAGAGCGTCCCCAATATCGCGGCGACCTTCCGGAAGGAAATAATGGATTGGGACTGATGCTTTTGGGGGTAACCGGAGATCGGGTGTTGCCCAAGGCAGTTTATGAAAAAATTAAAAAAGAAACCATTTCAAGAGTACGCGGTACCGTTCAAGCCGATATCTTGAAGGAAGACCAAGCCCAAAATACTTGTATTTTTTCTACTGAATTTTCTTTGCGGTTGATGGGGGATGTTCAAGAATATTTTATCCAAAATAAAGTCCGTAACTTTTATTCGGTCTCCATTTCCGGATATCATATTGCCGAAGCCGGCGCCAATCCGATTACCCAATTGGCACTCACGCTTTCCAACGGATTTACCTATGTAGAGTATTATTTGAACCGCGGAATGGATATCAATGAATTCGGCCCCAACCTGTCCTTTTTCTTTTCCAACGGAATCGATCCGGAATATGCAGTGATTGGCAGAGTGGCCAGAAGAATTTGGTCTAAAGCACTCAAGCATAAATACGGCGCCAATCCGCGAGCACAGATGTTGAAATATCACATCCAGACCTCCGGAAGGTCTTTACACGCACAAGAAATTCAATTTAATGACATTCGCACCACTCTACAGGCTTTGTATGCCATTTATGACAACTGTAACTCGCTGCATACCAATGCATATGATGAAGCAATTACAACGCCTACCGAGGAATCGGTGCGTCGAGCAATGGCTATTCAGCTGATTATCAATAAAGAATTGGGGTTAGCCAAAAACGAAAATCCCATTCAAGGTTCTTTTATCATTGAAGAATTAACAGATTTGGTCGAAGAAGCCGTGCTCTACGAATTTGATCGCATTAACGAACGCGGAGGTGTATTGGGCGCTATGGAAACCATGTTCCAACGCATGCAGATTCAGGAGGAAAGTTTGTATTATGAAAGGTTGAAACACAGCGGAGAAATGCCCATTATCGGGGTCAATACCTTTTTGAGTAGTAAAGGTTCCCCAACTGAACGGCCGGGAGAGGTCATTCGGGCGACCGAAGCAGAAAAAAAGCATCAGATTGAAACCCTTAATAAACTGAAAGAAACTTATAAAAACAGCGCCGGACAGGCACTGGGAAAAGTAAAAACCGCAGCCATCGAGAATAAGAATGTCTTTGAAGAATTGATGGAAGCGACAAAAGTTTGTTCTCTGGGGCAAATTACAGATGCCTTGTTTGAAGTAGGCGGGCAGTACCGAAGAAATATGTAAGTTCTCGCCACTGAGGCACAGTTGCAAAACGGTCGATACACAATAAACGGAGGTTGAATTCAAACTTTTCAACCTCCGTTTGTCGTGTGAAATGGTTATTTTTTTTAGTTAAAAACCTTCAGGATTATACCGTAATGACAATTAATATAAACCATCTTCAGCTTTCGTGTTACAGCGCATTTTTTTTGATGGACTCCACAATTTCCGGATTGACCAGGGTAGAAGTGTCTCCTATATCTTCATAAGCTCCGGCAGCAATCTTTCGAAGGATGCGCCGCATGATTTTAGCACTCCTGGTCTTGGGCAAGTCTTCAACAAACTGAATTTTATCCGGTTTGGCAATAGGTCCTTCGGTTTTGGCAACGATGGCTTTGATTTCCTGTTGTAATTCTTCGGAGGCATCTTTCGGATTGTCGAGAATAATATAAGCATAAAGTGCTTTTCCTTTAACGGGATGCGGAAAACCCACAATAGCGCTTTCTGAAACTTTGGGATGTTCATTAATGGCATTTTCCACAGGGGCTGTTTCCAAGTTGTGCCCGGAGACAATAATCACATCATCTACCCGACCGGTAATGCGATAGTTGCCCTCTTCATCTCGATATGCCCCGTCACCGGATTCATACATGCCTTTAAAAGTAGAAAAATATACTTTTTTGTAGCGTTCATGATTATTCCAAATCGTGCGTGCCATGGAAGGCCAAGGGAACTTTATGGCCAGTCGACCTGAAATCTTTTTCCCCTGAAATTCAATTTCGTTTCCTTCTTCATCCATCAAAGCCGGTTGCACTCCCGGAAGCGGTTTGGTGGCAAAGGTGGGTTTACTCTCGGTTACTCCCGCCAAGGTTGAAATCATAATGGCTCCGGTCTCGGTTTGCCACCAAGTGTCGACAAGCGGGCAATTCTCTTTTCCGATGTTTTTATAAAACCATTGCCAAGCTTCTTCATTGATGGGTTCTCCAACGCTGCCCAAAACTTTTAACGAACTCAAATCATGGGCTTTTACATAGGATAAAGAATGCGTAGCCAAAGAGCGAATGGCGGTGGGCGCCGTATAGAAATGCGTAATTTTGTGCTTTTCAATAATCTGCCAAAAACGACCGGCATCGGGAAAAGTAGGGACCCCTTCAAACATCACCGTTGTGGCACCGGCAGCCAAAGGGCCGTAGATGACATAGGAATGCCCGGTAATCCAACCGATATCGGCAGTACACCAATACACTGCATTTTCATCCGGTTGAAAAACATTTTGAAAGGTAAAAGTCGTTCCCACCATATAACCGCCTGTGGTGTGCACCATGCCTTTGGGTGAACCGGTGGATCCGGAGGTGTGTAAAACAAAAAGCGGACTTTCTGCATCCATTGCTTCAGCCGCACAATCGGCATTGGCTTTATTCACTTCGTCAGACCAATATTTGTCGCGTCCTTCTTTAAAATTAAAGTGCTCTGCTGCATGGCGATAGACAATCACGGTTTCAATCGACGGGGTTTTCTTTAAAGCCTCGTCACAGATTCCTTTTAAGTCGATGTATTTTTCTCCGCGATAATTGCCGTTGGCAGTAATCAACATTTTACAAGCGGCATCGTTGATGCGTTTGGCAATCGCTTCCACAGAAAAACCGGCAAATACGATATTGTGAATGGCGCCAATCCTTGCACAAGCCAGCATGGCAACGGCCAACTGTGGAATCATGGGCATATAAATACATACCCGATCGCCTTTTTTAATGCCGTTTTGTTTCAAGACATTGGCAAAGCGGCACACCCGTTGATGAAGGACTTTATAACTGAGGTGCTGTGCTTTATCATTGGGGTCATTAGGTTCCCAAATGATAGCGGTTTTATCTCCTTGGCTTTCTAAATGCCGATCAAGACAATTTTCGGTGATATTGAGCACGCCGTCTTTAAACCAATTGATTTCAGGTTTGTCAAAGTCGTACGCCAAAACGGATTCCCATTTCTTTTGCCAAGTGAATTTTTCAGCAACTTGTGCCCAAAAAGCTTTGGGATGAGTTACACTTTCTCGATAGGCTTCTTCATAGGCTTTTGGGGTGCGTAAACGCAAGTCTTGTGGTATTTTCATAGTAAAATCTATTTTTAAATGAGTTTTAAACGAAGTTATTTTGGGTTGAGCAATTCCCATATTTACAAAAAAGAAAAGACTTGATTTGAAGGGTAGGAAAATATCGGAAATGCTCAGATACCAATAACCGCTCTAAAGGTATTAAATAATGAATGGTTTTTCTGTTAAATAAAACCAAATACATATTTTGCTGCGGTATAAAAAATCGGAAATAATACCAATTTTATTTATTAGATAGTCCAAAGATTTATAGGGTAAATTTTAAAGTTCAAGGCAAAAAACGTAGGTATAGCAGTAGCTATGACGTCCCGCACGTGCGGGATTAACGCAGAAATTTGAAATTTAGACATAAATATTGGGCTATTTAGTATGTATAATTGGTATAAGACTTCACTCGGCTTGTCGAACCCTTCTTTTTAAGCGTGAAATAATTTCCCTTTTTCCAAAAGAGGGATTTGCTTGCCGGCAGGACATTTTGTTTTGAAGTTCATGACAAGCATTCCCGATAAAACATGCGTTTAAACTTCTTTCAAATTCCCTATTTTTTCTTAAGTTTGGGCGGTTTGTCGATAAAAAGCGACAAAAGCAAAAGGCTTACTCCTTTTTGGGGTCAACTGAAGCGTGGTAAGCAGAATTTGGGACGAACTCCCGATAAGAAATTTAAGGCAAGTCCCTTTAATAAAAATCAATCGCGATATGAATCAAACACCTGTAAACTCGGCCGGACTAAAATTTAGGCAAGCAATGGAAAATGAAAAACCCTTGCAAATAGTGGGAGCCACCACGGCCAACCATGCTTTGTTGGCAGAACAAGCCGGTTTTAAAGCTATTTATTTGTCCGGCGGCGGAGTGGCAGCCGGTTCTTTGGGCATTCCCGATTTGGGGATTACCAATTTGGAAGACGTCCTTATTGATATTCGTCGGATTACCAATGTCACCGATTTACCCTTGATGGTAGATGTAGATACCGGATTTGGTCCCACCGCTTTTAATATTGAGCGTACCGTAAAATCTTTAATCAAAGCCGGTGCAGGCGCCTTACACATGGAAGATCAAGTGGGAGCCAAGCGCTGTGGACATCGCCCCAACAAAGAATTGGTCAGTCAATCAGAAATGGTTGATCGAATAATTGCGGCCGATCACGCCCGTAATCAGATGGATAAGAATTTTGTCATCGGCGCACGTACCGATGCTTTTGCCGGCGAGGGTTTGGAAAAAACCTTGGAAAGAGCAGTGGCTTATAAAGAAGCCGGGGCCGATTTTATTTTCGCTGAGGCCGTTCCCGATTTGAGCTATTACCACAAATTTGTCGAAGCCACCGGAATTCCGGTATTGGCCAATATCACTGAATTTGGTAAGATTGATATGTATACTGTAGACCAATTAAAAGAAGCCGATGTCGATTTGATTTTATATCCGCTGTCGGCATTTCGAGCGGCCAATAAAGCGGCCCAAAATGTGTATGAACACCTGCGCAAAGAAGGAACCCAAAAAAACGTTTTGGACACCATGCAAACCCGAAAAGAACTGTATGAGAGTATCGGGTATTATGAATATGAAGAAAAATTAGATAACCTTTTTAAAAAACAGAAAAATGGCTGATCAGAAGAAAAAATTTAAACCTAAAAAAAGCGTAGCCCTCTCCGGAGTGGCTGCCGGAAATACCGCCTTGGCTACGGTAGGAGAAAGCGGAAATGACTTGCACTACCGCGGATATGATATATACGACTTGGCCGAAAAAGCCGAGTTTGAAGAGGTTGCTTACTTGTTGATTTATGGAAAGCTTCCCACTTCGGCTCAGCTAAAAGCTTATAAAGACAAGTTGAAAGCTGCACGAGGACTGCCCCAGGTGGTTAAAGATGTTTTGAAAGAAATTCCCGCTTCCGCTCACCCCATGGATGTGATGCGAACTGCAGTGTCAGTAATGGGAACCATTCAACCCGAAAAAGAAGATCACAATACCGCAGGAGCAAGGGATATTGCCGATAAACTCTTAGCTTCCTTTAGTTCAGCCTTGTTGTATTGGTATCATTACTCTCACAATGGTAAAGAAATTGAAGTAGAAACGGATGATGATTCCGTAGGCGGTCATTTTCTGCATCTGCTACACGGCAAAAAACCATCGGCATCATGGGTGAAAGCAATGAATGTGTCTCTTATTCTCTATGCCGAGCACGAGTTTAATGCCTCTACTTTTACCAGTCGGGTAGTAGCCGGAACAGGATCGGATGTGTATTCTGCAATTACCGGTGCGATTGGTGCGCTTCGCGGTCCAAAACACGGAGGCGCCAATGAGGTCGCTTTTGATATTCAAAGCCGTTACAATTCTGCCGATGAGGCCGAAAAGGACATCAAAGAAAGAATGGCCCGAAAAGAAATTATTATCGGATTTGGGCATCCGGTTTATACCCTTGCCGATCCTCGAAATAAAATTATTAAGGAGGTGGCTGAGAACTTGTCAAAAGAAGCGGGAGATACCCTGCTGTTTGAGGTGGCAGAACGTATTGAATCCGTGATGTGGGAGGAGAAAAAAATGTTCCCTAATCTCGATTGGTTCTCTGCGGTTTCCTATCACCAAATGGGAGTTCCCACGTTAATGTTTACCCCTTTGTTTGTGGTTTCCCGCGCAACCGGTTGGTGTGCACATATTATCGAACAACGAGAAGACGGTAAAATCATCAGACCCAGCGCCAATTATACCGGCCCTGAAAATCAAGAATTTGTAGAAATTTCAAAACGATAAATCCGAATTCATCCCCTTTCTATGTAAGAAAGAAGAAAGGGATGCAAGAAAAAACAATCAATAGTACGCTAAAAAAACAAAAACAAATGTCATTAAAAGAAACGAACAACAGACCCGCCCCCGATAAGGTTATTTCCGATATTGCCGATTATGTATTGGATTACAAAATAGACAGCGATCTGGCCTGGAAAACGGCGCATTACAATTGCTTAGATGCCTTGGGCTGTGGATTTGAAGCCTTGACTTATCCGGCCTGTACCAAATTGATGGGGCCCATTGTGGAAGGCACCCGTATTACAAATGGAGCAAAAATTCCCGGCACTTCTTATCAACTCGATCCGGTACAAGCTGCTTTTAATATTGGCGCCATGATACGCTGGCTCGACTTTAACGATACCTGGTTAGCGGCAGAATGGGGTCATCCTTCTGACAATTTAGGAGGGATTTTGGCTGTGGCCGATTGGTTGTCCAGAACCCGAAAAGCCGCCGGTGAAGCTCCGTTAAAAATGAAAGAAGTGCTTGAAGGCATGATTATGGCTCATGAAATTCAAGGCGGACTGGCCTTAGAAAATTCTTTTAATGCCGTTGGACTGGATCATGTCATTTTGGTAAAAATTGCTTCCACTGCAGTGGTGGGGAAACTGATAGGACTCAACAGAGAAGAATTGATAAATGCAATTTCTTTGGCTTGGGTTGATGGGCAATCTTTACGCACCTATCGACATGCCCCCAATACCGGAAGTCGCAAATCTTGGGCTGCCGGTGATGCCACTTCTCGCGCCGTGCGTTTGGCTTTGATTGCCAAGACCGGAGAAATGGGATATCCATCAGCCTTGACGGCAAAAACATGGGGTTTTTATGACGTCTCTTTTGAAGGTAAGGAATTCAAATTTCAACGCGATTACGGTTCTTATGTAATGGAAAATGTGTTGTTTAAAATATCTTTCCCGGCCGAATTCCATGCGCAAACTGCTGCAGAAGCCGCCATGACCTTGCATGAGCTCCTAAAAGAAAAAGGGAAGTCAACTGATGATATTCAAAAAATCACCATCAGAACTCATGAAGCTGCTATTCGAATTATCGACAAAAGAGGGCCTTTACATAACCCGGCCGATCGTGATCACTGTATACAGTATATGATTGCCGTACCCTTAATTTACGGTCGATTGACCGCTGCCGATTATGAAGATAATATAGCTTCAGATCCGCGTATTGATGTGCTAAGAGATAAAATGGAAACTGTAGAAGACCCACAATTTACCAAAGATTATCACGACCCCGATAAACGCTCTATTGCCAATGGATTGACCGTTGAATTTAAAGACGGAACCACATTGGACGAAGTATTGGTAGAATATCCCATTGGTCATAAACGGAGAAGGGAAGAGGGAATCCCGCAACTCATAGAGAAATTTAAAACCAATTTGCCCCGGGTTTTTCCTAAAAAGCAACAACAGCAAATTCTTGACAACAGTTTGGATTATGATAAATTTGTCGATTTGGAAGTCAATGATTTTGTCGATTTAATGGTACTTAAATAAAACTAATCTCAACAGCTTTATTATCAACAGGCCCGTTAAATGAGTAAGTTTAACGGGTTTTGTTGTTGTGTGCCAAAATGAAAACATCGACAGAGCATAATGTCAAAACAGTCCATAAAAATAGAAGACCGATATTTAGGACTGAATTTCAAATTTTTGCGTTAATCCCGGTAGTTACCAACTCTCATAGCTACAACTATATCGGTGCTTATATTTGTCAAACAAAGCAGGTTTTAATCTTCATATTTAAAACATATCCCATAAACCTTTAGATCAATTTATAGCCCCTTTTGATGTAAAATTAGGAAAAAATTAAGTTGATATAAATTGATATGAGTTATTTTTGCCTCAAAATTTTAGACCGATGGAAATTATACTCGAATCTTTTCAACACCTTCTTGATCCCAATTGGATTATGCGCAACGGCGGTTTATACCTTGTGCTGTTGATTCTATTTGTAGAAGTAGGAGTTTTTTTCGGGTTTTTCCTGCCGGGTGATCCGCTTTTGTTTGTGTCGGGCATGGTGATTGCCGCCTCTAATGAAGCTGCCCACCCTTTTGATAACGAACTGCTCAATCTGTCGTTTTGGATCAGCCTTTTTATTTTGGCCACTCTGTTGGGCTACTATCTCGGTTACTGGGTAGGCGCTAAGTTTGGGCCGGTACTGCACGGCAAGAAAGACAATTGGATTTATAAAAAGAAACACATTGATTCGGCTCATGATTTTTATGAAAAGAAAGGTGGATTTGCCATTGCTGTTTCTCGTTTCTTGCCCATTGTACGAACCTTTGTTCCCTTGATAGGCGGAATGGTGAAAATGGATCTTAAGAAGTTTAGTGCCTACAATTTGTTAGGCGCTGTGCTTTGGGTGGTGAGTATTACCACATTGGGATATGTACTCGGTGAAAATGCTTGGGTAAAAGACAACCTTGAATATGTCATCATGGGATTAGTTGTTGTGGTAACTGCCCCCGTGGTTTTAAAAATGTTTACCAAAAATAAAGCCTCCTCAAAGGCTTAATTAGTCGATGCTTGTTTAAAAGCCGGCTCCTTTATATGATTTATCCCGATGCTTATTTAAAAGTGTCGGGAATTTTTTTTGATTTTTATGGTATTTCCAATTGCGCATTTTATAGCAGTAGTGCTTCATGTTTTGAGCAATAAAAATTCGTCTTAAAAATCTTTGTCCTTTCATAGAACACATGAATTAAATCGTTCATTATGATCGTGTTGTATTTTTAAGTACTCCACTCTCGACCGGAATTTTGTTCTATCTTTTTATAATGAGGTCAATATACGCAAAACCTCGTATGAAGGGCTGATTTATAAAAATTGAGATTTCTTTGCTGCAAAAGCCAATTTTGATTATTTTGGAAGGGGATTTGACAGTAGAGTCGACTTTTGTTTAGGGCTGTGTCAAACCGCGAATTTTGGGTTTGTTTTCACGCACCCTCGTCAAGTGCCAGTCCGTTATGGATAAGCTAAACAACATTTGAAACAAAAAAGCTAAGCTGATAAATGAGGATATTATTTTACGGTGCC
>CAZPGY010000016.1:47055-62587 GCA_964586655.1 uncultured Flavobacteriaceae bacterium | reverse complement strand
AAGGTCAAGGCAAAAAGCACAGGCATAGCCATAGCTATGACGAGCATTTTTAACGAAGAGATTTGAAATTTAGACATAAATATTGGGCTATTTTGTATGTATAATTGGTATTAACTCCAAAAGCATTTTTTACATTAGGCTTATTGTCTTATTTTTGTATTTGCTATTTTTTGAGCACAAAATTATTGACCATGAAAAAAATCACCAAAGAGACCTACCTGAAATGGTATGAAGATATGTACTTATGGCGTAAGATTGAGGACAAGCTCGCGCAAGTTTATATTCAACAAAAGATACGCGGCTTCCTTCATATTTACAGCGGACAAGAGGCGGTTCTTGCCGGCGCTCTTCACGCCATGGACCCTAAAAAGGATCGTTATATCACCACTTATCGCGACCACGTTCAACCCATTGGCATGGGGCTCGATCCCAAACATGTTTTTGCCGAGCTGTATGGCAAAGTAACAGGCAGCTCAAAAGGTTTGGGCGGGTCGATGCATATTTTCTCCAAGAAACACAATTTCTTTGGAGGACATGCCATTGTCGGCGGACACATTCCATTGGGAGCCGGACTGGCTTTTGGCGACCAATATTTTGAACGAGACTCCGTTACCTTAACCTTTTTGGGGGATGGTGCTGCTTTTCAAGGCACCTTTCACGAATCCTTAAACCTGGCGATGATGTGGAAATTGCCCGTTGTTTTTTGTATTGAAAATAACGGCTATGCCATGGGAACTTCAACCAAGCGCACTTCGCATCAACAAGATCTTTGGAAGTTGGCTTTGGGCTATGACATGCCCAGTGGCCCGGTAGATGCGATGAATCCTGCAAAAGTTGCCGAAGCCATGGACGAAGCCATCGACAGGGCACGGAAAGGAAACGGTCCCACCCTACTCGAGCTCAAAACTTATCGCTATCGCGGACACTCCATGAGCGACCCTGCAAAATACCGCACCAAAGAAGAAGTAGAAGAGTATCACAAACTCGACCCGATTATTCAGGTTAAAGACAAAATCCTTGAAAATGACTGGGCTTCAGAAGACGACCTCAAAGAAATTGATAAAAAGGTCAAAGCACAAATCAAAGAATATGTGAAGTTTGCCGAGGAATCTGAATTTCCCGACAAAAGCGTGATGTATGACGCTGTATACGAACAAGAAGATTATCCTTTTTTACCCCACAAATTATAAAATAAATTATGGCTGAAGTAGTAAAAATGCCCCGTTTGAGTGACACCATGGAAGAAGGTACCGTGGCCAAATGGCTTAAACAAAAGGGCGACAAAGTTGAAGAGGGCGATATTCTGGCTGAAATTGAAACCGATAAAGCCACCATGGAATTCGAATCTTTCTATGACGGAACCCTACTGTATATTGGACTGGAAGAGGGCGAAAGTGCTCCTGTCGACGATATCTTGGCCATCATTGGAGAAGAAGGAGAAGATATTGATGAGCTGATTAACTCGTCTGACAACACAACAGCAAACAAGGAAACCGCGAATGAAGAGGCAGAAGAAGAAAATGAATCTGCAGAAACACAAGAAGACACCGATACCGAAGCAATTCCGGAAGGTGTCGAAATTGTAAAAATGCCTCGCTTGTCTGACACTATGGAAGAAGGCAGCGTTTCCTCTTGGTTGAAACAAGAAGGAGACGAAGTGGAAGAAGGCGATATTTTAGCCGAGATTGAAACCGACAAAGCCACCATGGAGTTTGAATCTTTCTATGACGGCACCCTACTTCACATCGGCATTAAAGAAGGCGAAAGCGCTCCTGTAGATGATGTTTTGGCTATAATAGGACCTGAAGGCACTGATGTTTCCGCGGTACTCAAACAGCTTAATGCTAAAGGCGCCGACAAATCTGCCAATCAGAAAAAAGAGAAAGGAGAAAAAGCGGCTTCTCAAGACCAAAAAGAGTCGACTTCAAAAAATCGTTCTTCCAAGAAAAACAAAAATACCGGCAAAGACGGCGGCCGTATTTTCGCCTCTCCCTTGGCCAAACGCATGGCTGCCGATAAAGGGATAGACCTGACTGATGTTGAAGGCTCAGGCGACAATGGACGGATCATCAAAAGAGACATTGAAAACTACAAGCCCGCTGAAAAACCGGAGCAAGCTGCTGCCGGAACAACTGCTTCGGCACCCGCCGGAACAGAAGGGTTTAAAGAGGTCAAGAATTCGCAAATGCGCAAAACAATTGCCAAGCGATTGACCGAATCTCAGTTTGGTGCTCCGCACTATTACTTGACGGTAGAAATCAATATGGAAAATGCCATAAAATCCCGAAAAGTAATCAACGAGATGCCCGACACCAAAATCTCGTTTAACGACCTGGTGATTAAAGCCTCAGCAATGGCGTTGCGAAAACACCCTCAAGTCAACTCAATTTGGAATGGTGAAACCACAAAAATTGCTCAACACATTCACATTGGCGTGGCCGTGGCGGTTGAAGAGGGATTGGTAGTACCCGTTTTACGATTTACCGATCAACAATCTATGACCCAAATTAATGCCAATGTAAAAGAACTGGCGCAAAAAGCCCACGACAAAAAAATCCAACCCAATGAAATGGAAGGCAGTACATTTACGGTTTCTAATTTGGGAATGTTTGGAATACAAGAGTTCACCAGCATCATCAATCAGCCCAATTCAGCTATTTTATCGGTGGGGGCAATTGAGGAGAAACCCATCGTCAAAAACGGGGAAATTGTAGTAGGACACACCCTAAAAATCACCATGGCCTGCGACCATCGTACGGTAGACGGAGCCACGGGTGCCAAGTTTTTACAAACCTTAAAAACCTATTTGGAAAATCCGGTAAGCATGCTGGCATAGTTGCATTCTGCTAAAGATCGTTTTTCTTACAGCCTTAAGCTTGCAACCGAAAATCGATAAAAAGCTGCTCCATAAAATCAGAACCGGCATCTATAAGGATTGCCGGTTTTATTTTGGGTATAATCACTCAAAAATCTTCCCCGGATTCAAAATTCCTTTAGGGTCGAAGATTTTCTTGATTTCTTTCTGAATATCTAAGGCCGTAGAGGAAAAAACTTGACTCATATAAGCTTTTTGCACATAGCCAATTCCGTGTTCTCCGCTGATGGTTCCCCCTAAGTTGTGCGTAAAATCAAATAATTTTTGAATAGCTTCCGGAAGGACTTTCTCCCATTTCTCATCATTCATATCATTTTTGACAATATTGATATGTAGATTTCCGTCTCCGGCATGTCCGTAAACAATGGATTCAAACCCGTATTCTTCTCCAAGGTCTTTAATTTTTTTAAACAGCTGAGGCAGATAAGCCCGGGGCACAACGGTATCTTCCTCTTTATAAATAGACGAGCTTTTTGCTGCAATTCCCATTACGCGCCTTATTTTCCAAAGCTTTTCTTTGTGTGCATCGGTATCGGCAAAAAGGACTTCTCCCGTATCAAACTGTTCAGTTACCCCAAAAATCCCTTCCACTTCTTCCATCAGGCGTTCCTCATCAGTTCCGTCAACTTCAATTAACAAACCGGCTCTAATAGAATCATCGAGCTTGAGATAATCCTCTTCCAGAAACTCCTGAGCAATATCCAAGGCTGCTCTTTCCATAAATTCCAACGTAGAAGGCGTATATCCTGCCATAAATATTTTATGAACTGCATCACAAGCTTCTTCTACCGATAAAAAAGGAACGAAGACCAAAAGATCTCTTGTTGGAGCTTTTAATAGTTTTAAAACAATTTTGGTGACAACCGCCAATGTACCTTCCGATCCTACTATTAGTTGCGTTAAATTATATCCCGTTGCATTTTTCAAGGTATTGGCTCCTGTCCAGAACACCGCTCCATTTGCCAATACGACTTCTAAATTCAGCACCTGATCTTTGACTACTCCGTATTTTACAGCCCGGGTTCCGCCGGAATTTTCGGCAATATTCCCGCCTATAAAGCAGCTTCCTTTACTGGCAGGATCGACAGGATAAAAAAGCCCTTCTTCCAGAACGGCATCCATTAATTCTTGTGTAACAATTCCCGGTTCGGTGATAACTTGGAAGTTTTCCTTATCAATTTTGACAATCTTGTTCATGCGTTGCATGTCTAAAACAACTCCACTGTAAACCGGCAAAGCACCGCCGCTTAATCCTGTTCCGGCACCACGAGGCACCACAGGCAGGTTTTGTTGATTACAATAGGCCAAAATTTGACTAACTTCTTTAGTAGACTCCGGTTGCAAAACCACATTGGGAAGAAAGACGAAATCTTCGGTCTTATCGGAAGCGCAGCGTTTCAAACTTTCTTCGTCTATTAAAACCCTGGATGAATCCAGTATATCTTTAAATTTTTGTAAATCGGTTTCAGAAAGCTTTGCGTATTTCATGGCTGAGAATTTATTCGATTTCAAAATTACGGAATAAAAAAGCTATTCCACAAAAGCGTGAAACGGATTTGATAACCATCCCAAAAAAAATCTTTCAATCTTGATTGTGTCAATCGTGCTTGGTTACGGATTCGAGACTTTCGTGTTCTTTCCGTAAAAGGTTTAATCTATAAAATTATGCTCTTATCTTACGGCAGCCAAGATCACAATTCTTACCTTTATCCCGCTATACATCCCCATGATGAATAGAGCCATCACTCATGGGAATGATAAATAGCCTAACGGCTTACAAATTAGCCTAATAGCTCGATACAAAATTAATCCCCATAAATATACAAATGGGCATAAAGAAGCTTTGAAGGCTTCAGTCTTCATAAATTTTAAACAGATGAAAAAAAACATTATTATCACCGGAACCAGTCGCGGTATCGGCTTAGCATTAGTCAAGCAGTTGGCAGCGGAAGGTCATCAAATTTTAGCCCTGTCGAGAAATATTGCTCCCACAAAAGAGTTGGCCTTGCCCAATGTCCATTCCCTGGCTTTTGATCTCACCAAACCCAATCAATATCAAAAAGTTGTCGAATATACTGCCACTCATTTTAAAACGTTGGATATCCTGATTCACAATGCGGGGAAATTCTTTAAAGATAGGTTTGACAATATCAACTTAACAAGCCTTGAAGCCGTTTATCGAACCAATGTTTTTGGTGTCTATGGATTGACGCAGGCGCTCCTTCCCTACCTGCAAAAAAGCAGCCACGTACTTGCCATCAGCAGCATGGGCGGAGTGCAAGGCAGCGTTAAATTTCCGGAGCTGAGCGCATACAGTTCGAGCAAGGCTGCGGTCATTAATCTGATGGAAGTGCTTGCCGAAGAATATCATGCTACCGGTCCTGCTTTTAATGCTTTAGCCTTAGGATCAGTAGAGACAGAGATGTTTAAAGCTGCTTTCCCCAATCAAAAAGCATCGCTTCAACCTGAAGAAATGGCTGCCTACATTAAACATTTTGCGTTAAACGGCCATAAAATCTACAACGGAAAGGTATTGTCAGCCTCCAATTCAACTCCTTAAACCCTGGATTTCATATTTTTATCCGAAGATTTTCCGTATTATTGATCCTATGAGAGAGACCTTAACCCCTTATCTTCCCGAGCGTGCAGTAGAACCCGTTTGCGGTTTGATTAAACAGCATGAGATTTATTTAAAGATTGTGCGGGAGCGCAAAACGCGACATGGTGATTACCGTTTGCTCAAAAATGGTCAACATCAGATAACCATTAACGCCAATCTCAATAAATATCGTTTTTTGATTACGTTGATACACGAAGTGGCGCATTTGTTGACTTTTGCTCGTTATGGACAGCGCGTCAAACCTCACGGTCGCGAATGGAAACACACCTTTCAGCATTTAATGTTGCCTTTTATTAAACCCGATATTTTCCCTACAGATTTATTGCCGCTGATTGCCAGGCATTTTCAAAACCCTCGGGCGAGCAGTGATACCGATGCGCAGCTGTCTATCGCCCTAAAAAGCTATGATTCCAAACCGAATTCCAATAAAAATTATATATTTGAAATTCCCTCGGGAAGCACTTTCAGCATTTATAATGGAAAGATTTTTAAAAAAGGCCGCAAGCGAGTCAAGCGATATGAATGCAAAGAGCTTTCTACCGGGAAGATTTATATTTTTCAACCCAACGCTGAGGTAGAGCTCATCAAAACACCTTAAGCCTGCGGAGAAATAATTTTTCTTATTGTCAAAAACACTTACTTATGAACAAAGATTTTTATGCTGTCATCATGGCGGGAGGAGTCGGCTCGCGATTTTGGCCGGTTAGTAAAACCAAATTGCCCAAGCAATTTCTCGATCTTTTGGGCAGCGGACAGACACTTATTCAAAAAACCTTTGAACGATTAAGTAAGATTATTCCCCAGGAAAATATTTTTATTTTGACCAACTCTCGTTATGAAAAATTGGTCAAAACCCAACTTCCCGAAATTACCGATCGGCAGATAGTGATGGAGCCCAGCATGCGCAATACCGCGCCCTGCATTCTGCTTTCGGCTTTAAAAATACACCGAGAGAATCCGGAAGCGACCATGATTGTGGCTCCCAGTGACCACTGGATAGAAGACGAACATCATTTCGCCCAAAATGTAGAGGCCGCTTTTGAGGCTGCTCAACAAAAAAAGGCTTTGATGACCTTGGGAATTGAGCCCAATTTTCCGCATACCGGATATGGATACATCAAGTTTGATACCGCTGCAAAAGATGCGGTCAAACGCGTCTCAAAATTTACCGAGAAGCCTGACTACCAAACGGCAAAAGGCTTTTTAGAGGCCGGGAATTACTTGTGGAATGCCGGCATTTTTATTTGGCAGACTCAGGTGATTTTGGCGGCTTTTCAAGAATACTTACCTGCCATGTACCAACTTTTTGCACAAGGAAAAGATCAGCTCAACACCGAGGCCGAAAAAGCCTTTATCGATAAGGTCTACAGTGATGCAGAAAACATCTCTATTGATTATGGCATCATAGAGAAGGCAGACAATATTTATGTACTCCCCGTTGCTTTTGACTGGAACGACCTGGGTTCTTGGGGCTCTTTATACGACAAGCTGAAAAAAGACGACGAAGATAATGTCATCATCAATGCACAAACTTCCTTAGAAAATTCTAAAGAAAACATTATCCGCACCCCAAAAGGAAAGATTGTAGTTATCAAAGACTTATCGGATCATATTATTGTAGACAACGAAGAAGTTCTCTTAATTTATCCCAAGGCAAAGGAGCAGGAAATCAAAGCTGTTCGAAGCCGGGTGCAACAGAAGTTTGGTAAAGATTTGGCCTAATACCAATTATACATACTAAATGGCCCAATATTCATGTCTAAATTTCAAATTTCTGCGTTAAAAAGCCTCGTCATAGCTACTGCTATGCCTACGTTTTTTGCCTTGAACTTTAAAATTTATCCTATAAATCTTTGGGCTACTTAATAAATAAAATTGGTATAAAAGATCAGCTCTCCTTTTTCAAATGAGCCTTGCGTACCTCCTTAAATAAATCAGAAGAATAAACAAATTCAGAAATAGCTTCGTTGTCGGTTTTGAAAATATCTTCATTGGTTCCCTGCCATCTCAGAACGCCATTTTTAAGAAATACGATATGTTGACCTATTTGTAGGACAGAGTTCATATCATGGGTATTGATCACCGTAGTCATATCGTATTCATGGGTGATTTTTTGAATCAAATCATCGATAAGAATAGCAGTTTGGGGATCCAAGCCCGAGTTGGGTTCATCACAAAACAAATATTTGGGGCGATTGACAATGGCCCTGGCAATGGCTACTCGTTTTTGCATACCTCCACTGAGCTCAGAGGCTTCTTTATTTTCTACATTCTCCAATCCCACATGCTTTAAGACCTCAATCATACGGTCAAAGCGCTCCTCTCGAGACATTTTGGTATACATCTGCAGTGGAAACATGACATTATCTCCTACATTCATCGTATCAAACAAGGCACTGCCCTGAAAAACCATGCCCATCTGCTTTCTAAAATCGCGTTGTTCTTCCTCATCCAAATCATTATATACCTCTTCATCATATTTTATGGTTCCGCTATCGGGTTTGAAAAGGCCGAGCAAGCATTTGAGGAAAACGGTCTTTCCCGAGCCCGATTGCCCGATGATCAAATTGGTTTTCCCTTTATAGAAAGTAGTACTAATTCCCTTGAGCACTTCTTGTTGATCAAAGCCTTTATGTAAATCATTTACTTCTATCATCAGCTTAACAATAATTGGGTCAATACATAATCAGTCACAATCAAGACCACACTGGTCCATACAAAGGAAGTGGTACTCGCCTTTCCTACTTCCAAGGAGCCTCCTTTCATATAGTAGCCAAAATAAGCAGGTACGGTAGCCAAAATAAAGGCAAAAAAGAAAGTTTTAATAAAAGCATACCACAGTTGATAGGGGATAAAATCTTGCTGAAGTCCCTGTAAAAAGGCATCTGCCGTAAGGAATCCGCCCCAGGTTCCTACCAAATAAGCCCCGACCAAACCGACAAACATGGAAATGGCAATTACAAAAGGGTAAAACAAGAGCGCAATAATTTTGGGAAAAACCAGGTAATTCAAGGAGTTGATTCCCATAACTTCTAAGGCATCTATTTGCTCGGTAACACGCATGGTTCCTATACTGGAGGTAATATAAGACCCCACTCTTCCCGCCATAATAATGGAGATAAAAGTGGGAGAAAATTCCAAAATAATAGACTGGCGAGCCGCAAATCCAATCAGGGATTTAGGCAACAGCGGATTACTCAAATTCAAGGCCATTTGGATGGTGACAACCGCTCCGATAAAGAAAGAGAGAAAGACCACGATACCCAGGGAACCAATAATCAAATCATCGATTTCCCTGACAATCAACTCATAAAGAACCGAACGCTTGGTCATGCGTCCAAAAGCTTCTTTAATCATGATAAAATATCGCCCAATTCGCCTCAGGTATTTCATGCATTTATTTTTGGATAGGCGAAAATACTAAAAATTATTGCCATCACATTTAAGTTGCAACTAATCTTTAGAATGAGAAAACTTTATATTTTTGTATCTCAATCCCTCCGACCCATGAAAAAAATCACATTTATTTTTTTAGCCGGATTACTTTTTATCCAATGTCAATCCGGGAAAACGGCACAAAAAGAAATTGTTCGTTCCCAATTGCAACCTGCCTCCTCCGCTGTTAAAATATATACACGTCCCAAGTTGGTGGTGGGCATTGTTGTTGACCAAATGCGTTATGATTACCTGACGCGGTTTTGGGATCGTTATGGCGATGACGGTTTTAAACGGCTTATCAGCGGAGGCTATCTTTTAAAGAACAATCACTTCAATTATGTTCCCACATACACTGCTCCCGGGCATGCTTGTGTTTACACCGGCACTTCCCCACGGTTTAACGGCATCATTTCCAATACCTGGTATGACAAAACCACCGATCAGTATGTTTATTGTGTTGCCGACAATACCGTTTCTTCCGTGGGCACCCAAACCGATGAAGGACAGCGATCGCCGCACCGTCTTCTCAGCTCCACAATTTGCGATCAAAATCGCTTGGCCACGCAATTTCGCGGAAAGACAATTGGGGTAGCTCTAAAAGACCGCGCTTCCATTTTACCGGCCGGTCGCTCGGCCAATGCGGCCTATTGGTTTGTAGGAGGTCAGGAAGGTCATTTTGTTACCAGCTCCTATTATCGCGAGAGTTTGCCTACCTGGGTTCAACAATTTAACGCTTCAGGAAAAACCGAGCAATACCTCAAGCCCTGGCACACCCTTTACCCCATTTCCACCTATACAGAAAGCGGAAAAGACGATAGTCGGTTTGAAGGGAAATTTAAAGGAAAGGCCACCACCACTTTCCCTTATGACCTCAAAAAGCTATATGAGCACTACGGCTTCGGCATTCTTAAGCGCGTTGCTTTTGGCAACAATCTCACTACCGATTTTGCGCTTGCAGCTCTTGAAGGCGAACAATTGGGACAAGATGAGTACACTGATTTTTTAACGATCAGCTACTCGAGTACCGATTATGTGGGGCATCAGTTTGGGGTAAATTCTAAGGAAATAGAAGACACTTATTTGCGCTTAGACCGCCAAATTGCGCGACTGCTGGATTCACTTGACCAGAAAATAGGACGCGGTCATTATACTGTTTTTCTAACTGCCGATCACGCCGGCGTTCAAGTTCCTGCCTATTTGCATGCTCACAACATGGCTGCGGGATATTTTGATGCCGACCAATTTGAAGAAGATTTAAAACATTTTATCGGGAAGCATTTTGCCACAACTTCACTGCTCAAAAACATTTCAAATCATCAAATCTTTTTCAATTACAAGGCCTTGAACAACAGGAATATCTCTCCGGATAAATTCGGAAAAAGCCTCCTTCATTTCATTCAAAATTACCCGAAAATTGCGCAAGTTTACACCCGCAAGATGTTAGAAAGTGGTTCTTACACCGGTTTAGTAGGCATGCGTATTAAAAACGGCTTCCACCCTACCCGCAGCGGAGACCTCGCCTTTGTTCTCGATCCGGCCACCATCAGCTATTCCACCACCGGATCTACCCATGGTAGTCCTTATACTTATGACACCCATACGCCGGTAATTTTTTATGGCAAAGGTATTCGGAAAGGCCAAACCACACGAGCCACTTCAACGGTTGATATTGCCCCAACGATTGCAGCTTTATTGGGAATTCAGGCCCCTAATGCTTGTACCGGAACGACGCTTTCAGCGGTCATTGAATGATGAGTAGTAATGTCTAATGCCAAAATGGAATATTAATTAGCCCGGTATTTATACCTCAACTCCAAATCACTTTGACATAAATGACCTGCAAAGCATAAAATACGGCACTCCCTGTATCGTATTAATATTGATAAACAAAAGCGTTGATATTCATCCCGGCGCCCACGCTGGCGAAAAGTAAAACATCCCCGGCATTCAGCTCATGATTCTTCAACTGACCACGGCGAACCATATCCAGCAAAGTAGGCAAAGTGGCCACTGAGCTGTTTCCCAATTTTTGAATATTCATGGGCATAATATGCTTGGGAACAGGCTTGTCAAAGAGTTTGTAGAAACGTTCAACAATAGCAGCATCCATCTTTTCATTGGCTTGATGAATCAGTATTTTTTTTAGGTCATCAACCTTATAGCCGCTCTTGTCTAAGCATTCCTTCATGGCCTGAGGCACCTTCGTCAATGAGAAGTTGTAAATCTTACGCCCGGTCATTTTAATATATCGAATTTTCTCCTTTGCTTTTTCTTTGTGGTAGGAGCAATCATAATTGAGATAAGGCATCTCGCTATAGGTGTAAGAGGCAGAATGGTGAGACAGCAGTCCACCGGGTTTATCGGTTTTTTCTATAATCGTAGCACCGGCGCCATCGGCAAAGATCATGCGATCACGATCGTGAGGATCCACCACTCTCGACAGCATTTCGGCACCGATTACCAGGCATTTTTTTGCCATTCCGGCTTTTATAAAGGCTTGTGCCTGAATCACGCCTTCCAACCATCCGGGGCAACCAAAAATAACATCATAAGCCACACAAGACGGATTTTTAATCTTGAGATTGTGCTTGACACGTGCGCCAATATTGGGCACCTGACTGGTTTGATGGGAACCAAAGCTCACATCTCCAAAATTTTGTCCTACGATGATATAATCGAGGGTTTCGGGGTCTATCTCGGCATCTTTTATGGCTTTTTTGGCAGCCTTGGTAGCCATATCGGAAGTCACCTCATCTCGGTCTGCATAACGGCGTTCCTCTATTCCCGTAATTTTTTGCAGTTTTTTGACAATGACCTCATTAGGGTCATCAATTTTGGTTCCGTCACTCTTAAAGAATTCGGAATCTAAAAAATCAGAATTCTTCATCCGGTTGTCCGGAATGTAACTTCCTACTCCTGTTATGCCTATAGACATGCGCACTTTTTTATAACAAAGATTAATTGAATTGCTGAGTTCTCTCCCTGATTATTTAAATCCAATCTCCAAGCCTCAGTTGGATAAAAGTCAAAACTAAGCAATAAATAACATTTTCCTTAACAAACAGAAATAAAATTAAACTGTTTCTACTTCCGCATAAGCTTCAATAGGCGGACAAGTACACATTAAGTTTCGATCGCCATAGGCGTCATCTACACGTCGTACCGCCGGCCAAAATTTATTGTCTTTCACAAATGGCAGCGGGAAAGCCGCTTCCTGACGGGAGTATGGATATTTCCATTCATCGGCTGTTAACAACTCCATGGTGTGCGGGGCATTTTTTAATACATTATCAGCCTCTGCATCGGTCAACTTGTCGATTTCGGCTTTAATGGAAATCAAGGAATCGCAAAAACGATCCAACTCTGCTTTGCTTTCGCTTTCGGTGGGCTCAATCATCATAGTGCCGTTAACCGGAAAAGAAACCGTGGGCGCATGAAAGCCGTAATCGATTAGTCTTTTGGCAATATCGGCCACCGTAACTCCCTGTTTTTTAAAGGGACGACAATCCAATATCATTTCGTGTGCTGCTCGTCCGCGCTCTCCGGAATACAAGGTATCAAAATGTTTGGCCAAGCGATCTTTAACATAATTGGCATTTAGGATGGCATTTTCAGTCGCTTGCTTCAGTCCGTTTTTGCCCAACATGGAGATATATCCATAAGAGATCAAACACACCAAGGCAGAGCCATAAGGCGCGGCAGAAATAGCTTTAACGGCCTGCTTTCCTCCGGTTTCCACGATGGGATTAGAAGGGAGGAAGGGTTTTAATTGTTCGGCCACACAAATGGGACCTACACCGGGACCGCCGCCACCATGAGGAATGGCAAAAGTTTTATGCAGATTCAGGTGACAAACATCGGCGCCAATTTTTCCGGGATGGGTGTATCCAATTTGCGCATTCATATTGGCACCATCCATATATACTTGTCCGCCGTTGTCGTGAACAATTTGAACGATTTCGCGAATGGCCGATTCAAATACACCGTGGGTCGATGGGTAAGTCACCATCAATGCAGCCAGGTTATCTTTGTGCTTTTCGGCTTTTTCTCGCAAATCATCTACATCTATATTGCCGTTATCGCCCGATTTGGTCACCACAACTTTCATTCCTGCCATTGAAGCGCTCGCGGGATTGGTTCCATGAGCGGAGGACGGAATCAAGCAAATATTACGATGTGCTTCTCCCCGAGATTCGTGGTAAGCCTTAATCATCATCAGACCGGCAAATTCACCTTGCGCCCCCGAATTGGGCTGTAAAGAAGTGGCTGCCAATCCGGTAATGGCGGTGAGTTGGTCTTCCAAACGCTTGAGCACTTGCTGATAGCCTGCCGCTTGCGATACCGGCACAAAAGGATGAATATTTCCCCACTGCGGATCGCTCAAAGGCAACATTTCTGAAGCGGCGTTGAGTTTCATGGTACAGGATCCCAACGGAATCATAGAATGGTTTAACGCCAAATCTTTGCGTTCCAGTTTCTTTATATACCGCATCATTTCGGTTTCCGAACGATAGTTATTGAACACCTCGTGAGTGAGGAAATCAGTGGTTCGAGACACCGAAGAGTTTTCTATAATTCCGTGATCGGCTCTTTGCACTTCCTCGGCTTTTTTTCCAGCTGCTTGTGCAAATACGGCCACAATATTGTGAAGGTCTTCTTCAGTTGTGGTTTCATTCAGGGCAATAGACACCGTATTGTCATCTCCATAATAGAAGTTGATTTCATTGGCTTCTGCAAATTCCTTAATCAAAGAGACCTCGGCATTTATGGAAAGGGTATCAAAATAGAGCGGGTTATTTTGGGTATATCCCAATTTTTCTAATGCTTTTGCCAAGCCCACCGCAGCGCGATGCACCTTATTGGCAATATAAGCCAAGCCTTCGGCACCGTGATATACTGCATACATTCCTGCCATAACTGCCAACAGCACCTGCGCCGTGCAGATATTGGAAGTGGCCCTGGCGCGCTTGATATGTTGTTCACGGGTTTGCAAAGCCATCCGTAAAGCCACATTGCCGTCAGCATCTTTGGTCACTCCGATGATTCTTCCGGGAACATGGCGTTTATATTCTTTCTTGGTAGCAAAATAAGCGGCGTGAGGCCCGCCGTATCCCATAGGAATTCCAAATCGCTGGGTTGTTCCCAAAACGACATCGGCTCCCATTTCTCCGGGGGCACGAAGTTTTACCAAGCTCAAGATATCGGCCGCAACGGCTATTTTGATTTTATTTTTTTGAGCTTGAGCGATAAAGTCGGCATAATCATACACCCTTCCGGAAGCGCCCGGATACTGCAACAGCGCGCCAAAGAATTCTTCTCCAAAATCAAAGTCTTCATGCGAACCTATTGTCAAGGAAATATCCAAGGATCGAGCTCGAGTTTCCAAAACCGCCAAAGTTTGTGGCAAGACTTCTTCAGAAACAAAGAAGCGATTTGCTTTGGCTTTCTTTTTTGCTCTTTCGCGTACGGCATAGAGCATGGTCATGGCTTCCGCAGCTGCTGTGGCCTCATCGAGCAAGGAGGCATTGGCCAATTCCAATCCCGTCAAGTCGCTGACCATGGTTTGAAAATTGAGCAAGGCTTCCAAACGCCCCTGTGCAATCTCGGCTTGATAAGGAGTATAGGCCGTGTACCAGCCCGGATTTTCCAAAATATTACGCTGGATAACCGCCGGCATAATGGTGGCGTGATAGCCCAAGCCTATATAGGTTTTGTAGTATTTGTTTTTATCGGCAAGTCTATGGAGGTGTGCTGCAAATTCTTGTTCAGACAATGCTTCAGGCAATTCGAGCTCTTTATCCAGTCGGATATCGTCAGGAACAGTTTCATACATCAATTGCTCAATGGATGCTACACCAATCACATCAAGCATGTCTTTTATATTTTCAGGTCGAGGACCAATGTGCCTTAAGGCAAAAGAATCTGTATTCATAGGGAGTATGTATTAGCAAATTTTTCCGTGTTGCAAAAATACATTATTTAATGCAATTAATCTCATTTTCTTCCCCCTTGTTAAATCGAAAAAAACACAGGTATTTAACCTCCTCGGTCAGTAGTATTTCTCATCAGGAATTCTGTTTGTGCTTGGCCTCAATCCACCGGCTCATGTATTTGGTACTTTGCTGGCGATGGTGATTGAGCAACTGACCGATAAAATGAGTCTGCCGGTGTTGTTTTAATTGTGTGCGAAGATGGTCAAGTCGATGGAGAAAATCACGTTCAAATTTCTCTTTATCAAATCGCGTATGGAGTATCGTCCGGCCTTGGTCTTGTGCTTTTTTCCAATCTTGTTGTTTCAAATATAAGCTGACCGCTGCTCGGGCAAAAACTTCGGGTTGATCGGCAACAGCTCCGGGAAAAGCTAAGGTTCCGCAAATGCCTTCTGCTCCCATTGTCGTGCTCACAGCCGGTGTGCCATTTTGCATGGCTTCAACCAATTTTCCTTTTAATCCGGCACCAAAACGCAAAGGAGCCAGCAATACCCGATGCTTCCTGAAAGTGGCCGGCAAGTCTTTGGCCCTGCCCTTGACGATAAAACCTTCTTTTTTGTTTTCAAGCTGTTTGACTTTCTGAGGCATATAGGCACCGTAAACTATCAT
>CAZPGY010000016.1:0-46955 GCA_964586655.1 uncultured Flavobacteriaceae bacterium | reverse complement strand
TTCGGCTCCGCTCAATGACCTCATTTCGGCTCCGCTCAATGACCTCATTTCGGCTCCGCTCAATGACCTCATTTCGGCTTCGCTCGATGGTTTCATTTTGACCTTGGCCAGCTCTTTACGGATAAGGGGCCATATTTTTGTTTTTAGATATACTACTGCATCGTAATTGGGCGGATGTCGGAAATTTCCGATAAACATAAACCCTGCTCGGTGCTCATACAATGGAAGCTGTTTTTTTTGTGCAGTGGAAATCGGTTCCAATAAGAAAGGAAGGTAATGCAATAAATCGGGGGCTAATTTAAAAGTATCTACCAACAGCTTATACTCGGGTTCCGAAATAATTAGAGACAAATCGCAGCGCAGGATAGCGGCAATCTCACGCTTGGCAGTTGTTGTGTACAAATCTGATTCTTTCAACTCCCTGTTTTCGCGAACTGCTTTCTGACGGGCCTGTCGCAACAAGTGCAAATCTTCGGTATCTAAAATTCGCAGGGCATCCGGATACATTTCCTGAATGCGCCACCCCAATTGTTCTTCCATTACAAATCGATCAAACAACACCACATCGGGCAAGAGATCCTTCAATTTCTCTGTTGTTTCTGACCTGTTGGGGTCGATTTGCAGGGTGGTGATTCCCCGCGCATTCAAATCTTCAGAAAAAGAGGTGGGTTGCGCCGGACTGGCAAAAGTAATGGTCCAAGCTTCGGACTCGAAAAGTTGAATTAACTGCATCATTCTGCTTCCTGCAGCAGACGATTGGGGTTCGGGCCAGGTAAGACCAATAATCAATAAGTGTGGAGAAAGCGTGTTCAAAGGTTCAGATTATAAGATTGTAATTCGCTAAAGATAGGGATTCCATAAAAAAGATTTTATAATATTGCTATTTCATACCCAATTCCAAGTGCGTCCACAGGTCGTTAACACAAAACAGATCACTTTGGAGGCGCGACAAGCAATAAAAACACCGTGAATAATTGTAAATGTGTATCACTTTAAGCGGTGGTTTTTTTGTAATATTTTCTTCGCAACCAAAATGACACTTTAACCAATAATATTAACGCAGGGACTTCTACTAAGGGGCCGATTACACCGGTAAAGGCTTGTCCCGAATTCAGTCCGAAAACGGCAATGGCGACCGCAATTGCCAATTCAAAATTATTCCCTGCTGCTGTAAATGCAACCGCAGCGGTCTTGTCATAATCTGTGCCCATTGCTTTTGTCGTGAAAAACCCAATAATAAACATCACGGTAAAATAAATGAGCAATGGAACGGCAATAATCAGCACGTCCATGGGGATTTCAACGATTAACTCTCCTTTCAGCGAGAACATTATGATAATGGTGAACAAAAGGGCAATTAATGTCAAGGGGGAAATAGTCGGTATGAATTTTCGGTTATACCATTCTTCACTTTTGATTTTCACTAAAATCAATCGACTTAAAAAGCCCATCAGAAAAGGAACCCCCAAATAAACGGCCACACTTTCTGCGATTGTCCAAATGGAAATATCGATCATTGCTCCTTCAAAACCAAAATAGGGCGGGAGTATGGTAATGAAGATCCAGGCGTAAAAGCTATACGCAAAGACCTGAAAAATACTGTTTAGTGCCACCAATCCTGCCCCGTATTCGCTGCTGCCCTCGGCAAGGTCATTCCATACCAAAACCATAGCGATACAACGCGCCAAGCCAATTAAAATCAAACCAACCATATATTCGGGATAATCCCTTAAAAAGGTAATGGCTAATAAAAACATGACAATGGGCCCCACAATCCAGTTTAAGACCAATGAAACGGAAAGTATTTTTGTGTTTTTAAAAACCTTTGGCAGTAAGGCATAATTGGCTTTTGCCAAGGGGGGATACATCATTAAAATCAATCCTATGGCAATGGGAATATTGGTTGTCCCGCTGCTAAAAGAATTGACAAAGTTGGGGAATTTCGGAAAGAAATAGCCGATTCCAACGCCAATAGCCATTGCTATAAAAATCCATAGCGTGAGGTTTTTATCGAGAAAACTTAATTTTTTTGCTGCCATTAGTGCTTTTTAATTTGAGAGAAAACATAAAATAATTCGGTGGCGATTTGTAGGTTATGCTCCTTATATTTTTCAATTTGCCGGGGGCTGTTATCGAAATTTTTAGGATCGCCATAAGTAATGGAAATGCGTTTTTCTGCCCCTGCGATAAACGGACAATTTTTATCGGCTTGCGAACAGGTCATAATGGCTGCAAAACCGTTTTGGGGATTAAAAGGGCTGTCCCATGTTTTGGAAAAACCAATAATTGGGTGCTCATTTTCAGCATATTTAATACGATAAATCGGATTTTGCCCTTCGGATAATCTATCAATTTGGAAGCCTATGTCTTGAAGTGTATCCACAACGGTTGGAAAAAGTGCTGTAGCTTCCATACCGCCCGAATAACAAAACTCCTTATCTATTCCGAAATAATAAGCCAAAGTTTGCGCCCAAACTTGTGCAAAATGACTTCTCCGTGAATTGTGGGTGCAAATAAAACTGAGCCTAACCTCTTTGTGTTGAGCCACTTTCTGTTGAATATAATTTACAAGAGGTTGTAAAACACCTTTTCTTTCATCCGTAATATTTGCGGTGTCAATGTTTGAAATGAATTTGTTCAACTCTTGAAATGCGGGCATAAATTTTATAATCTTGAATTAACAACAGCCACTGCCCGGGGTGCAGGAAGAATTTTGCAGGTCGCTTAATTTTACCTTTTGTTTTTCTGTCGGAATTCCACATTGTTCCTTCGCCAAACAGTCGGTCTGTTTAGGGACCAGTAAAAAATTCGTTCCGTCAAAATTCAAATCGAATTTTTCAATAGTTTGCCCTTGGTATTCCACTTCTACTTCAAAGTCGCCAATATTCAAAGTCTTTTCAGACAACTCGATAATGTGCATTAATTTTTCGGGATGTAGCCGGTGGTCATAGTCATTGGCATTCCAAAGTTGAAAATTTACAAGCTTCTCATTTCTTACCGTTCCGCCACAATCGATAAAATTTTTATTGATTTCTCCAATTTCCGTCACGTGGAAATGGTGGGGAACCAATTCTCCATTAGGCAATTGAAAAGTGATTGTCTCCAATTCACTTAAAACCGATTTCACTGCTGATAACTTCATATTTATTTGTTTCTCGGGATTATAGGATTTGTTTTTTTAGCAACAATCCGCTTGAGGAATGTCCTGATTTAAAAACTCGTTCATTATTTCTTTCATTTTTTTCCAGTTTTCAGGCGCTATGCAGTAGCAAACACTTGTTCCTTCTACATCTCCTTTAATCAACCCCAAACCTTTAAGCTCTTTTAGGTGTTGTGAAATCGTGGGTTGTGCCAAGTCGATTTCTTTGACCAAATCGCCACAAAAACAACCTTCAATCTTGAATAAATGTTGCAAAATAGCTACCCGTGCCGGATGTCCAAACACCTTGGCAAAGTCTGCAATTTGGTTTTGTTCATCCGTAAATATTTCAGATTTAGTTAATCCCATTTCATTTATTATTTAATCGCAATATTACAATTAAACATTTTTGTCACAAAATTATTTTCATCAAACTTTATAAAAACTGTTGAAGCGGCTTGCTTGAAAACAAATAGCAGCACCCCAAAAAACATCTTTGATTTAAGCCACCTATTTAAACGCATTGACATAAGACGTTCTTCTTTTAACTACAGCTAAAATTCTCACCAGCAGCTTGTTCTTTATCATATTGATGGGGCTCATTTTGTGCTTACTCCGCTTGATTCTTCTGTTATAATAGAGCTTAAGCGCTGTATAAAGCTAACGCCATGAATAATCCGAGCTTTATCTTATCGGCTAAAAGACATTATTGAATTTCAATCGGTTTAAAATTGATATATTTGCCGACAAAACAACCCCTTATGAACACCAAACAATACCTACCCCTTATTATTGATGCCGCACGGGATGCGAGCATAAAAATTTTAGAGGTCTACAATTCCAATGACTTCGACGTACAGCTAAAAGGCGACGACAGTCCGTTGACCCGTGCCGACACCCAAGCGCATCAAGCAATTGTTAAGAAGCTAAAAACCACTTCCTTCCCTATTCTTTCGGAAGAAGGTAAAGACATTTCGTATGAAGAACGAAAAGACTGGGAGACCTTTTGGATGGTGGATCCGCTGGACGGCACCAAAGAATTTGTCAAACGAAATGGAGAGTTTACCGTTAATATTGCGCTCATTCATCAAAACAAACCGGTTTTGGGTGTGGTGCTTGCGCCGGTCATTGACAAGCTTTATTTTGGCGGGATCGGCCATGGCGCATATACCGATGTAAATATGCAGCCGGAGCACGAACTGAAGCCTGCTTCCAAAGGCAACAAACCGGTTCGAATTGTCACCTCTCGCTCCCATCTCAATCAAGACACACAAGACTATCTCAACAAATTTGATGATGCAGAAACTGTTTCCATGGGCAGTTCTTTGAAATTTATGCTCTTGGCAGAAGATAAAGCCGATATTTATCCGCGTTTTGCGCCCACTATGGAATGGGATACCGCAGCAGCACATGCGGTGTTGAGAGGAATGGGCATCGAAGTGATTAATATGGAAGACAATAAACCCCTGCGCTATAACAAAGAAAATTTGTTAAACCCCTATTTTTTAGCAAAGCGGTAAGCAACCTTTACCGGATTGTTGCATCTTGAAACCGGAAAGAGAAGCCTTTTAATGCTCCACTATTCATGAAGAAAATCCTTATTCTCTTTGGCACCCGCCCGGAAGCGATAAAAATGGCTCCATTGATTCGGGTTATTGGGGAGTATCCTGAAAAATTTGACCTCAGGGTGTGCGTTACCGGCCAACATCGAGAGATGTTGGATCAGGTGCTTCACTTTTTTAATATCCGGCCGGATTATGACCTCAACTTAATGAAACCGGGGCAAAACCTGTATCAACTTACCAGCGACCTTGTCCTGCAGTTGCAACCGGTGTTGGCTGATTTTAACCCCGATTATGTATTGGTTCATGGGGACACCACCACTTCCATGGTCGGCAGTTTAGCCGCTTTTTACAGTGGAGCCAAAATTGGACATGTCGAAGCGGGATTGCGAACCTGGAATAAACAAGCCCCTTTCCCCGAAGAAATAAACCGGCAACTCACCGGCAGACTGGCAGATTTTCATTTTGCGCCTACCCACACCTCCAAGAACAATCTTTTAAAGGAAAATATTGCTGAAGAAAACATTGTGGTCACCGGAAATACCGTGATTGATGCCTTGCTCGACAGCGTTGAAAAAGTTCGTCAACACCCCGATGAATGGATAAAAAAGATTGATCGAGAACTGGCCGGCAAGGAACTTATTTTGGTCACAGGACATCGGCGTGAAAATCACGGAGCAGGCTTTGAGCGCATTTGCCAAGCTCTTCAGGAAATTGCTTTACAAAAACCGGACACCCAAATTGTATATCCGGTTCACCTTAACCCCAAAGTGCAGGAACCGGTCAATCGTATTTTGAGTGGTATTGAAAACATAAAACTCATCAGACCGGTGCCTTATCAACATTTCATTTGGTTGCTGGATCGCGCCAAATTGGTGATTACCGACAGCGGTGGGATTCAGGAAGAAGCGCCAAGTCTCGGCAAACCAGTATTGGTCATGCGAGAAACCACAGAACGCCCGGAAGCTGTGGCCGCAGGAACGGTTATTTTAGTAGGCACCTCTCCACAAAAAATTGTTGAGGAAACAATGCGTCTTTTAAACGATCTTCAACATTATAAAAAGATGAGTAGATTGCACAATCCTTATGGAGATGGAAGAGCTTGTGAACGTATTGTCGAATTTATTTCTAAACACTAAGATTATGCCACCAAAGGTAACAACTATTGGGCTTGGATATATTGGACTGCCCACCTCGGCTATCCTGGCAAACCATAAGATACCCGTTCACGGAGTAGACATCAGTACGGAAGTGGTCGAAACCATTAATAAAGGATTGACCCATATCGTGGAACCCGATCTCGATAAAATTGTAAAGGAAGCTGTACAATCGGGTTTTTTAAAAGCTGATACGGTCGCCCAAGTCTCGGACACTTATTTGGTCGTTGTTCCCACTCCTTTCAAGAACAACAACGAACCTGATATTTCTTTTATTGAATCGGCCACCCAAAGCATCCTTCCCTTGTTAAAACCCGGGGATTTATACATTATCGAATCCACTTCCCCGGTAGGCACCACAGAAAAAATGGCAGCGCTGATCTTCCGAGAACGTCCGGAATTAGAAAATGAAATATACCTGGCCTATTGCCCGGAACGGGTTCTCCCGGGAAACACAATTGAAGAATTGATACACAACGACCGGGTAATTGGAGGGATCAATGCCGAGAGTACCGAAAAAGCCATAACCTTCTATCGGCAGTTTGTCAAAGGGAAACTCCATGCAACCCATGCTCGAACCGCCGAGATGTGTAAGCTGACCGAAAATGCCTCCCGCGATGTCCAGATTGCCTTTGCCAATGAACTTTCCTTGATTTGCGACAAAGCCAATATTAATGTTTGGGAGTTGATTCAATTGGCCAATAAACATCCACGGGTAAATATATTACAGCCCGGTTGCGGAGTGGGCGGTCATTGTATTGCGGTGGACCCTTATTTTATCACTTCAGAATTTCCTTCTGAATCTCAATTAATTGGGAAATCCCGAAAAATCAACAATTACAAATCCGTTTGGTGTGCTGAAAAAATCAAGGAAGCCCGACAAGAATTTAAAATCAAAAACGACAAAGAACCGGCTATTGCCCTTATGGGACTTTCTTTTAAGCCCAATATTGATGATTTACGGGAATCCCCGGCAAAATATATTGTGCAAAAAGTGTTGCAAGAAGCCCATGATGAGCCCTATTTTATTGTAGAACCCAACCTTGAAGACCATCAGGTATTTAAATTAACCGATTACCGAGAAGCTGTTCAAAAAGCCGATATCCTTGCTTTTCTGGTAGCGCACAAAGAATTTAAAACCTTGGACTTACCCAAAAATAAAGTTATATTGGACTTTTGTGGGGTTTTAAAAAAATAAAAAAGATTCTTTTGTCAATAAATCTGAAAGGTCTATTTTTAAACGGTTTAGGAAAAAGTTTATAAAAGAGTATTAAACAAATAATTATCATGGGAGAACAGGATAATTCAGGAGAAGAGATTGATTTGGGGATGATATTCAGCGGTCTACGCAATCAATACCACAAATTTTTAATTTGGTCGTACCACGGACTTCAGTTTATAATTAGGAAGTGGTACTTGATTGTTGGGATTATCATACTGGGGGTTTTGGCGGGACTATACAGCAGTAATTCTTTGAAAAAAGAAGCGATACTTCAAGTTCAGCTAAATTTTGGATCAACTTATTACGTATACAATGCCATTGACAAATTAAACAATGAAATCCGTGATAATGACAGAGAATTCTTAAAAGAGGTCGGCATAATACAAAATGAGAAATTATTTATCAACAGTGTAAAAATAGAACCCATCATCAATATATCAGATATTATGGTTAAAGATGATCGGGTGAGTTACTCGAGTATCCAATACTTGCAAACCCTATTTGAAAAATCCGATTTAGAAGGCAGTCTATTGACTTCAGAAATGCTGCTTCCACAGTACAAAACTCATAAAATCACGCTCAAAACGACGATTGAAAATAGTTCAAAAGCCACTCAAGCTCTTTTGGATTACCTCAACAGCAACAAGTTATTACAAGAAGCTAAAAAAATAGGTATTAAAAGTGCCAAAATACAGATCAAAGAATATAAAAAGAGTATTTCAGCGATAGACGATATAACGAAATTACATAAGCAGAGCACTCCAAAACACAGCGAAGGAAGCTCTGTTTACTTTAGTTTCAACCAGTTGCAAAACGACAACCTCTACATGCTGTATAGAGAGAAAAACCGTTTGTTGTCGCAAACAGAAAAATTGAAGATCGACTTATTAAAGTACGATCATATTGTTAGCCTTTTAAATGTTCCCGAATTTCACAAAGTCAAAAAGGGGATTACAAATAATCTCTTTTTCTATCCCATCTTGTTCTTGATTTTATTTTTCATTTTCATGCAGTTTAGAAGATTATATTTTAAGGCTAAACGACTGATTGACAATACATAATTAATTTAAGTCGCCAAGAAAAAGAAGTTAACATTGATATCTCCTTTGCACCCATGAGATTTTTAAAGACAATTATATTTACTGTTGTTTGCTGTTGTCTTCTCACTTCTTGCGTGATAACACAGCAATATACCGATCAATTTAATACATTACGGGCTCAATGGAACACAGATGAAACCAAAAGTGCTGATAATTATAATATAGTACCCGATCCGACAAATCCGGAAAACAGTGTTTTGGCCATTCATCTTTACCCGCAGGACACCGGAATTCGCAACGGAAAACGGAGCGAGTTGAAACTGCCGACTAAAGATCGGATGGGTTCGGTGATTCATTATTCCTTTGATTTTTTGTTACCCCCCGGTTTTTTTCAGCAAAAGCCACAGAAAACTTGGATTATTATCCAGCAATGGCACGCCCAACCTCCACCGGGCAAAACTTGGGCTAATTATCACCGTCAAACCCATCCACCGCTTAATTTGTTCATCGCCATCAGACCCAATCCGCAACCGTATAAAATTGTTTATGCTTATGGCTTGTGGGACAATGAACAAGAACACGTGCAGGATTTTGTTTATGACCAAGCTTTAAAACCCAATACTTGGTACACCTTTGAAAATACCGTGAAATGGGGAATGGACAGCACCGCTTATTCCATTCCTAAAATTAACGGCCATAATTTGGTAAAGACCAACAAATCGGGAAAGGTTTTTGGAGCCAATATGTTCAATCGCTCGCCCAATTATTTTAAAATCGGGTTTTATGGCGGAAAAAAGAAAGACATCCATAAACCCATTACCCTTTATATTGATAATTTTACCTATGAACTGAACCCCAAACAGTCTGATAAAGGTAAAAAAGATTGAATCAATTTGTTACCTAAATAATTAATGAATTAGAAAATAGGGAAAATTTATTAATCTTTATGAGAAGCCACTACAATTCTAATGAAACTTATGAAAATAATCCGTAATTACCCAATCGTTCTATTGATAGCTGCACTTTTGCTGCTCACCTCTTGCAGTCAAGGAGATGATACGGATATGGATCAACTTGAAACGGTTCAGGTCTATCGCGATCATTTTGATTATTTGAAACCTTTTTGGGATACCACAGAGACCCAGAAAGGGGGAAGCTATGAAATTGTGCCTGTTCCGGGCAATCCAAATAATTATGCCCTCCACATGTACCTTTTCCCCGGAGAGGAAATTCAAAATGGGAAAAGGAATGAACTCAAGCTGTCCACCAAAGACAGTTTGGGCTATACCATCCATTATTCTTTTCGATTTATGTTTCCCGAAACTTTTTTCAAGTCCCGGGAAGAGAGGAGCTGGGTTATATTTCATCAATGGCATGATCGACCGCCCAAGGGCGTGAGTTGGAGTGATTATCATCGGCAGACCCATCCGCCGATAGCGGTTTATATTCAAATGCTTCCCGATCATAAAAACCGCATCGTGTATGTTTATGGGCTTTGGGATAAGGATATGAACCACAAACAGACCTACACCTATTCCGAATTCCTGAAACCCGGGGTTTGGTACACTTTTGAAAATACGGTTTATTGGAGTTTGACCGGGGCGGGTTACTCCATCCCAAAAATCAACGGGCGGTATTTGGTTGCTGAAAGCGAGGATAAAGCGCACAAAGTTCATGGGGCAAATCAATTTAACCCCGTGCCCAATTACTATAAAATGGGACTTTACGGAAATTATAAAAGAGCGGACACAATTGCTGTTTATTTTGATGATTTTAACTATACCTTGCGATCGAATTGACCCCAACTGTTTTATATAATTCATAGCTATTATGGCCGGCATATACGGAATATTGCTTAAAGCAAACGAAGAACGTAAAATTTACCGCCACTTTTACAACGCGGAATTTGCCCATACTGTCCAAGAAGAGATAAAAGGCTCGGATTTCACCTTTGGACGTTCGGTTTTAGATAAGTTCAACGAGGATCGTTTTTTATACCAAAACCGCGATTATGTAATCTGTTTTGAAGGGATCAATTATTCTTCCATCAAAAATCCCGAAGATTTTATCAAGGCTTATGAACAAGATAACACCTCTTTTTTGACCGCTTTAAAAGGAAATTTTTCAGGGTTTATTTTTTCAAAAAAACACGGTCAGCTCCTGTTGTTCAACGATCCATTATCGACCAAGGACATTTATTATTTCCACGATCCAAAATACGGCTTTGCTTTTTCCTCGGAAATGCATGTGCTTTCAAAAATATTGCGCCAAAATGACATCCCAATTCATTATGACTACGATGGGATCTACGCCATGGCTTTATACGGGCAGATGTTCGATGATTTCACTTTGGTAAAACAAATAAAACGAATGCCTTATGGAAGCCGAATCGATTATAAGGTTTCCTCATCGATCTTCAAACAAAAGAAATACTTCCGGCTACAAAAAGATATCGTTCCTCAAAAACTGGACGATATCATCGAGCGGATTGACGAGCTAATGCTACAAGCGGTAGAAAGGGAATGGGAAAAAGACCGTGAAAACGGCTATCAAAGTCATTTTGCTCTACTGAGTGGCGGATTGGATTCCCGCATCAATATTTTATTGGCCAAAGAACTCGGCTTTGATAAAATTACCGGCTACACCTATGGTGATTCTGGTTCCAGCGATGTCAGAATTGCGCAGCAGGTAGGCAAGGAAAATTTATATGCCCATCTGCAATACAATCTTGACAACGGTAAATACATGCTGGAGAACATTCTTGAAAATTATGTGAAAGCCACTGATGGGCTCACCTTTTTTATGTCGAATGCCACGATCTATAATGCATTTTCAAAGCTTAACCTCCAGCCTTACGGTTTGGTGCATTCCGGTCAAATCGGGGATGCTATTGCTGGTTCCCTCATTAAAGAGGGGTTTGATTTTGAAGCTAAAAAATCCCGCATCGGATTGACCGGGTTCGTAAAAAACAAATCCCTATTGGAAAAACCAGCATTTTTAAAGGAACTGATCAACCGATATCAGCACACGGACTATGAAATTTTTGCCTATGAACAACGCGTCTGTACCGCTACGTTGATGGGGGATAATGTTTTTAATAACTTTATCGATCACGCTTCCCCTTTTTACGATGACGAGCTCTTGAGTTATTCCCTGAGCATTCCCAATAAATATAAAATCAATCAGCGATTGTTTTTTAGCTGGCTCCAAAAAAAACATCCAAAGGTGCTCGATTACAAATGGGAGCGTATAGGCTTAAAGCCCAATAATAAATATAAAATCAATCACGGAAGGTTTTTTAAAAAATATGTCAACGGCGCTAAAAAATATTTGGGACTGAAATACGATAACATGAACCCTTACGACACTTGGTTTAGGAAAGCCCCAGAACTTCTTGAGCAGCTTGATACCATTTTTAAAGCACACCTTGTGTTGCTGGAAGATCATCCCGAATTACAAAAAGACCTGAGTAAAATATACCGGAATAACATTTTTGCCTATCGCAATAAGTTTGCAGCCTTGACGGTTTTATTGGGACTTAAACTTCATTTTGAATCCTAAACCCCGTACCCCTGTCATGATCAAGATCTTATCAAAATATATAAAAGATGTCGATATCAAGGAATTGATTCTAAAAAGCAGTTCCTTTTTTTTCATCAAGGTTTTTGGGGCGCTTTCGGCCTATGGATTTATCTTGCTGGTCACCCGGTTATATGGTGCCGGGGTACAAGGCTTGGTATCGATTTATTTTTCTGTTTTTTTGATTGGTTCCTTAATTCCGCGTATGGGTTTCGATATCAACCTGGTCAAAACCTTTTCTTCCCAAACCTTGGGGGAGGCCAAATATGTCTATCGTAAAACCTTGAAGTTATCTCTGATTTTATCAGTGATCATGGGGGCAATTTGCTTTTTCCTGCGGGATTTTCTGGCCTCAGCTTTTGGGTTTGACTCTTCCCTCTATATTGTTTACGGTGCGATTTCCATTCCCCTTTGGACCATGATCGCTATTAATTCAGCGGCCTTGAGGGGGCTACGAGATATCAAACAAATGGCGTTTATCAAAAACATGGCTCGGTTCTTTTTTGGGGTTATCTTTTTTGTAGTGGGGTTTTATTTGTTGGGCTTCAAAGAAAAATTTATCCCCGGATTAGCGCACACCATTGGCTTGCTTGCCTTGTGTATTTACTCCTTTTATTGGGTGAACCGATATCTTGGTGCTCAAAAAAGCGAACGCGGGGATTTTAAACTCAACGCCTATATCAGAAGTTCCCTTCCCATGCTTTTTTCCGTGGGAATCATGCTTTTTTTAAGCTGGACAGACACTATTTTTATAGGAATTTACCGCAGCAAAACTGAGGTGGGAATTTTTAATACAGTGTTGAAAATAGCCACCGTCGTCGTTTTTTCGGTTCATGCCATTGACTCCATTCTGGCTCCAAAATTAGCGAAAGCCTATGCTGAAAAGAACCGGCACGCCTTTAAGAAATTAATTCAACTTGCCGCCAAAATCAATTTTTGCTTTGCGGTGATTGTTTTATTGAGCATTATTGTCTTTAGGGATTTTATATTGGGACTTTTCGGACCGGAATTTATAGTGGGCGATACCCTCTTGATTTTACTTTGCATTGGTCAATTTATCAACGCTTTTTGTGGTCCGACAGGAGCCGTTTTTGAAATGACCGGTCATCAAAAAATTTTCCGGAACTTGGTTTTTATCGCTTTCTTGGTCAATTTGATTTTGGATTTTTTCTTGGTCAAACCCTATGGTTATTACGGTGCGGCCATTAGCAGTATTGTTGGGGTGAGTACTTGGAATATCCTGGCAGCCGTATTTGCTTGGCGAAAATTTAAAGTCAGGATTTTTTTCTACCCCTTTTAAACCCTTTAAATCAATAGAAAATTCTTAGCTTTCAAAGTTTAATTTCTTGAGTTAATACGCTTAGCTTGCACAACAACTTAAAAATATACGACCAATTTGTCCTAATCCTGCTTACTTTCACGGTGATCGTGGATATGTTTAATGGTTTTTTCATCAACCACAGCATTGATATCCCCATTAGTCAAGTGTTTAAGTCTTTTATTATCTTTTTAATCTTTATCCGGATGATCCCTTCCAAAGATTTTGGGTTTATCCTATTGATCGGAGTTTGCTTTCAAACCGCACCCGTTTTTGGGCTCTTGCGGACCGGTAGCTTTTCGAATTTTGTGCAAGATGTGATTTTTGCCGTCAAATGGTTTTGCATTCCCCTTGCTTTTTTCTATTTCAAAACCCTGTTTCAGAGCGCTTACAGTGAACGCTTGCGTCCTTATTTTAAATTAATGATCGGCGGGGCTTTCTTTTTTATTACGGTTAATATGCTTTTAGGAGCTTTGGGACTGGGTCAACCTTTTTACCACGCCGGATACGAAAACGCCCTGGGCACCAAAGGCTTTATTTATGCCGGTAATGAGCTTACCATCCTCGTTTTGGCGTTGGGTTTCCTTATAGCTGCTTATTTTAAACAAAACCGGAAACATGTGACCAACTTGATCTTCTTTCTTTGTTTCCTTTTTTTTGCGGCACTGATAACTTCAAAAACCGTTTTGGCCGGGGTTTTTATTGTTTTTCTCATCCCTTATATCAGTGCCATTCCCGCTAAATTCAAAGCAAAATGGGTCAGGCGCCTTTTTTATTTTACCATCGTCGGGATTCCCTTAATCGTCTATGCTTTTTATAAAGGAATTGTAGAAACCGGGGTTATCAAAGACCTGCAATACAAAGCCCGAATCAATAATTATGATTTTTTGACCGTCTTATTGTCTAACCGCAATCACTTTGTGGCCGAAGGCTGGGATTTGTTCATGCATAATTATTCGGTGTCGGAAAAAATATTTGGAGTGGGAGAAACATTTTATGTTGATCACGTGAGTAATATTGCTGAAATTGATTTTATCACTTGGCTTTATTCGGCCGGCATCATCGGGCTATTGGTGTTGCTATTTGTCGTTGCCTATTGGTTTATGAACGCCCGTTTGTTAATGACCATAAAAAAATATCCCTATGCCAAAAGCGTCTTTGTCTTCCTTATTTTCATTTGCTTTGTAGCCAATTTGGCCGGGCATGTTTTTAGCTCGGGAATTGCCGCTTTTCAGCTTGCTTTTGCCCTGGCCCTAATGTTCTATAAACCGAAAAACACCATCCAATCCCCCAACGATAGCCGTCTTTATTGTCGTTTTAAATGGGGAGAACACGTGAATCATGACCTATAAAATAGTTACAAAATACAAGTATTGCCTTCCCGGTTTTTGCTTTCTGGGCTTGGTCTTTTTGGATATTGTTCAAGGGCAATGGCAATTTTATCACCCTCAAAATCTTTTTGCGCTTACCGCCGCAAAAGCCGTAATTATTTTAGTGCTGACCCTGATCGCCCTAAAGAAAAGTTTTCGTTTGCCTGTAATTCTCCTTGGGCTTGGCCTTTCTTTTTTAATCGGGTACAGCTTTCAACTCCTTAACTTTGACAACTTGAGGATGTTGCTGAAATACCTCTCAGTTTTTATCTACTTTTACGCCTTTAAAACCTTGCTAAATACTGATAAAAAACGGCGATTTTTAATTAAATGTGGACTTTTTTTCATCTATTTGGGGATTGTTTCCATCGTGCTCGGACTCCTCTTTCATATCGATGGTTTCCAAACTTATGTTGCCGGTAGGTTTGGCTATAAAGGTCTGCTCAAGCGCTCTATCGACGCCTCTTATTTTATTATGTTTGCCGGGCTTTGGGTTTATTTCTTTAGGAAGGACATCAAAAAGTATCTAATTCTTTTAATTGCTATTTTGATTGTGATCCCCATCCTGGGCACCAAACTGCCTTTTTTGTTCCTCGGGATGGTCGTTGTTTATTTATTGTTCAAATCCCAGCATAAAGTTAAACTCTTTGCGTTGATAGGGGCTATTTTGTTGGGCATGGGCACACTTATTTTCCTGTTGATCCCCTTAAAGTTGAAAGCCACACTTACCATGTTCTTTCATCTTTATCAAGAACAAGGCTTTTGGACGAGCATCACCTCTTTTAGAAGCGATCTTCTCTTAAAGGCCTCCCATTATTACGCCGAGCATTGGACCTGGGTGAACTACCTGTTTGGTGGAAGAGATTCAGGACGACTCCTCGTGGAAATGGCCGTGCCCGATTTATTGATCTTTTTTGGCCTCGTCGGAAGCCTCTTCTTTGCAATTTTTTATGCCAAAACCTATTTCCGCTCCACCCCATCCCGTTTTAAAATCGGTTTTGGCTTGGTGTTGATCTGTGGTGCGCTTGCCGGGCAGTTTTTATTCAATACCACCGCCAGCCTTTGGTTTGCCGCCTTGGCCGTGTTGGTTCAATCCCGGTATAAAAAATCTTCAAAAATGAAAGTATTCCTCATTTCCAATATGTACCCCTCCAAAAAAACACCTACCTATGGTACTTTTGTCTTTAATGTGGTGAAGTCCCTAAAAAAATGGGGCGTCCGGTTTTCACACCGTAGTGTCATTCGTGGAAAATCTACTTCTAAGTTAAAAAACAGCTTTCGTTATCTTTTCCATTATATCGGTATTGCCTATCATTATGTTTTTGATGATTTTAAGGTGGTTTACGTACATTTTATTTCCCACCACACCCCAATTTTATACCTGTTGATGAAGATCTTTGGAAAAAAAGAAAAGTTATGCATCAATATTCACGGATCGGACATCTTTAAATCCCGAGATAAAAAAATCGACATTTATAATGCCTGGGTGCTCCAACGGGCCGATTTGATCGTGGTGCCTTCAGCATACCTCAAAAATATTATGCGTAAACAATATCCAGATATTGGGGATGCTGTTTACCACATTTCCCCCTCCGGCGGGATTGATCCGGAAGTGTTTTATCCCCCTCAAAATCCACAAAAAGAAAAGAACATCCCTGAGATCGGTTTTATCTCGCGAATCGTACCGGGAAAGGGCTGGGACATTTTTCTGGAATCCTTGTATCAACTGAAACAACAGCAATTTGAATTCCATGCCACCATGATTGGGCGCGGATCCCAAATAGATCAGTTAAAACAAAAAATAACCCAGCTTGACCTCGATCACGAAGTTGAATTTATCGATGCCGTGCCTCAGCAGGAACTCGCCCGGTTATACCACGGTTTTGATGTTTTTGTTTTTTCCTCCACCTTGCCTGAAAGTTTGGGCTTGGTCGGCTTAGAAGCCATGGCTTGCCAGGTTCCCGTTATCGGTAGCAAGATGGCCGGAGTCGAAACTTATTTGGAAGACCAACTCAACGGACTGTTTTTCAATCCGGGGGACGCCGGGGATTTGGCAGAAAAAATAGGCTATTTTTTTAATTTGCCCGCACCGAAACGACAAAACATGAAATCGCAGGCTCTACGTACAGCAAAACAGTACGATAAAAACAAGGTGACCAAACAGCTTTATCTTAAAATGAAAGCCCTGGAGGCTCCGGATTAGCTTTTTTCTCCCTATTGAATGCAAAAAGGGGAAAGCATATTGGAAAATATTTTGTTATTTTAGGGCACCAAAGCACCTGAATTTTAAAACCTTGATTAATTGACTAAATTAAACCATTCGAGCTTAAAAGAGAAGCTGTGTTACGGCACCTATATCAGTTTATTTTTGGCCTTGTTTTGCCTGCCCTTAAAAACTTCATTCAGCAATGTAGGGCTCGGGCTTTTGGTGACTACCTCCCTGATTTCTTTCTTTTTGGAGGGCGTGAACACCGCACCTCTAAAAAAAAGGTCTTTTTATCTGCTAAGTCCCATTATCTTTTTTGTCCCTGTGTTGATTGGAGCTTTTTACTCCCAGATGAAGGGGGAAGCCTTCCACGAGGTCATCAAAGTTTTGTTCTTCCTATTTGTCCCTCTTTTGATCCTCCGCAAAAATTTGAATGTTAAAAAACTGATGAGATACGGAGCCTACGGCCTCATTGCAGGCAGCATTGTCAGTGCGGTCATTCTGCTCAGTATCAATTTTTATCGTTTATCCCTCGAGGAAACCCTCAACTGGCATGTGGTGTTCAGTTATTGGTATACCAATATGAAGTTTGTAGCCCCGCTGAGCCACATGCACCCGATTTATATAGGTTCTTATTATGCAATGGCGCTGATATTTCTTCTGAACCCCGGGACATCCCTTAAAAAATGGCTGCGTTTTATCCTGAGCCTTATCCTCCTGGTCGCTATTGTTTTCCTCAACAGCCGGATTACTTATTTTTCCACTTTCGTCATTTTGTTTCTGTTTTTTTTAACCCATCTTTCTTGGAAAACTTTTGCAGCACTGAGCACGGCCGTTGTTATTTTGTTCGTATTGAGTTTACCCAAATTAGAACAAACCTATGCTTTTCATAAATTTGTTTACGGCACGATATGGGATTTGAGCCCCAATATTGGAACCCATAATACTTCTGTGGACATTAAAGCCGATTCGCGAATGTCGCGTTGGATCGTGGCTTGGGAGGTCTTTTTGGAAAAACCTGTGATTGGCCATGGTTCCGGAACCGAAAGGGAATTATTGGACCAAAAATATGTGCGGTACCACATGAAAGCCTCCCATCAATATAAATACAATACTCATAACCAATTCCTTAGCTATATGGTGCTTTTCGGAGTTTTTGGACTTGCTTTGTTACTGATCTTTTTCTCGGGTAATTTTTATCTGGCCCTCCGGCACAAAAAAATTATTTTTATCGAGTACCTGATAATGATACTCGGTATATTGCTGATTGAAAATTATCTATACCGCAATATGGGCATTAATTTTATCGCAGTATTCAGCACACTTTTCTATTTGGAGAACCGAAAATATTTGCAGGCACCCCAAAAAAAGCTGAGTCATTGATTTAAATTGCTATGAACTCAACCCGTAAGAATCATATTATTTATTTATTGGGAGCCGGCCGCAGCGGGACTACCTTATTGGCTACTTTGCTGCACGCACATCCCGCTGTTTTTACACTTGGAGAAATGCTTCAATTTTTTGAACACTTGCAAGCGAAAAAACCTTGTTCTTGCGGTGAAAAATTACAGCAATGCCCCGTCTGGCAACCTATTGTCCAAACCTTAGCTTTTAAACCCGGAGAAATTGATACCGCCCTTGCAATTACCAAAGCCGTTGAAAAACACCGGAAAATTCCCCGGGAATGGTGCACCCAAAAAACAAATGAAACCTATACTCGGGTTCATGAAAAAGTATTTCGGGAAGTTCAAAAAAAGCATCCCCGACAATGGCTTTTGGACTCCTCTAAATACATTGCCCGTTATTTGGCCTTGAAAAAAAATCCGTCCAACCATATCAAGGGAGTTTATCTGGTTCGTGATGTTCGTGGAGTAGTTCATTCCTTTCAAAAAAATGTACAAACCCCTAAAAAGCCATTCTCGGCCATTCTCTACTATAACCTCATTAATTTTTGGGGGCAACTCGTGGCACATTTTGACAAGAACGTGATCAAGATACGTTATGAAGATTTGATCGAAACCCCAGAAGAAAGTCTTGCTAAAATTTACCGGCATGTTTTTGAAAAAGAGCCTGGAGAGATTCAGCTCCCCGATGATTTTAAAATGCCCCATATTATCGGGGGGAACCGCATGAAAGCCAAAAAGAAAATAAGCTTGAGTAAAGACAAGGCATGGCAAAAAAATTTTACCAAAACACAGCAAATAGCTTATTATATTTTATCTTGCCCGTTCATGTGGTTAAATCGTTATCACCCCTGAATTCACGCCCAATGCATATATGGATTACGCTCGATTATGAAATTTTCTTTGGCGCTCAAAGCGGAGTTCCCGAAAATTGCATGATCGAACCGACAAATCGATTGTTGGATATTGTAACGCCTTATGGAATCAAGCTCAATCTTTTTGTCGATGCGGGCTATTTGATAAAGCTCAAAGAACAAAAAGAAACCCACCCCCAACTTGAAGAGGATTGGCAAAAAGTCACTGCCCAGATCAGGGAATTGGCCCAAAACGGACATGGTATTGAGTTGCATATCCACCCCCACTGGGAAGATTCCTTTTTTGATGGCCAAAAATGGAAGTTTAATACTGAACGCTATAAACTAGCCGACTTTTCGAAACCTGAGGTGCTCGAAATTGTCACCAAATATACGGAAGTTCTAAAAGAGGTGTCGAACCAAAAACCGGTGGCTTTCCGTGCCGGCGGTTGGAGTATTCAGCCTTTTGCCCATATCAAAGAAGCTTTGAAGCAAAATGGGGTGCTGATGGATTCCACCGTTTTTCCCAAAGGGCGGCACCATTCCGAAAATCAATACTATGACTATTCCGAAGTCGAAGATTACACGACCTATTACCGTTTTTCCGATAAGATAACGGAAAAAAATGAGGCCGGCCAATTTGAAGAATACCCGATCAGCTCCATTAAGGTCAATCCGCTTTTCTTTTGGCGGTTTGCCTTTGTTAAAATTATGAATTCCCCAAAACACAGGGCCTTTGGAAAGGGGGAGGCTATACAAAAGCCTAAAAATGAAATCTTAAGGATGCTTTTCACACCTTCCCACAGCGTGGTTTCAATGGACGGGTTTAAGGCGTCTTATTTGAGAAAATCGTTTAAAAAGTATCAAAAAAATTGCTCGGAATCCGCCAATTTTGTTATTATAGGCCATCCCAAGGCGTTCTCTCCTTATTCTTTGAAAAAAATGAAAGATTTTATTAAAGAAAATCATCACCAACATCCATTTAAAACCTTCCGCTGAATTTTCCTGACAAGTTTGATCATAAATTGGGGGCAGCTATCACTCATAACGTTTTAAACTTCCTATTTTTGTCCTTTAATTTTTAGGTCAGGAAAAAGAATGGAAAACCGACGCCATTTTCTTAACACGGAAATCGACAATTTGACCATGCGGGAAACCATTGAAAAAGTGGAGGAGAGCATTGAAAAAGGGGAACAAATCCACCATGTGGTCGTCAATGCAGGGAAAATCGTGGCACTACAAAAAGACAAGGAACTCCGCGAAAGTGTCAACCAGGCCGACCTTATCAATGCGGACGGTCAAGCCGTGGTGTGGGCATCAAAATTTTTAAATCGACCACTCAAAGAACGGGTAGCCGGCATTGATTTGTTTACCAATTTATTGGCTTTGGCTCACGAAAAAGATTATAAAGTGTACCTACTCGGTGCTAAACCGGCGGTTTTAGAAGCTGTAGTTCAAAAAATATCAACACAGTATGCCCCTGAAATCATTGCCGGATACCAGCACGGATATTTTTCCGAAGCCGAAGAAAAACAGGTTGTCGCAGACATTATAAAAAGCAACGCACACATGCTTTTCGTCGCCATTACCTCCCCAAAAAAGGAGATTTTTATCAACACCCACAAATCGGCCTTAAGCCGCGTTAATTTCATTATGGGCGTTGGTGGCAGCTTTGATGTGCTGGCCGGAAAAACCAAACGCGCCCCCAAATGGATGCAAAACAGCGGACTCGAATGGCTATACCGACTTATTCAAGAACCCAAACGGATGTGGAAAAGATACCTTGTGGGAAACACAAAGTTCATATATTTGTTGCTGAAAGAAAAATTTTTAAACCGTTGACATCGCCTATTTCCTGTTTTCTCGGTAAAGAACGCCATAACGATAAGGTGATCACTTTTACGAAAACAAGAAGCAGGAATGGCAACCCCTATTTTCAGTAATCAAACATGACCCCGAAACCAGGCCGATATTCTATTTACCTCAGACCAATCTCCTACTTGATTGACTTGGCCATTATTTTGGTATTGGGCCTACAATTTAAATTTTACCCCACCACCTACACCATTTATGTCGTTTATGTGTCCTTAGGCTGGTTGTTTCTGTCATTCAATTCAAAATTTTACGAAATATACCGCTTTACCAAAGTCACGCAAATCATCTCGATCAGTGTAAAGCAAATTATTCTGTTTACCCTTATTGTCTTTTCTTTCTTCGGAATCTTTCATGAAGTTTCTCGACGCGTACTGCTCATTCTGCTCTATGTCACCGAAGTATTTGCGGCCGTTCTTTTTGCTAAATTGACCATCTACTACCTGCTGCAACACTATCGTAAATATTTTGGAGGAAACTACCGAACTACGGTCATCATTGGCAACAACAGCAAGACCCGTCGACTAATGGATTTTTTTATGCATCAGCCCAACTACGGCTATAAGCTTAAAAAAATGTTTGATATCACCTCTGAAAATAAGGAGAACAACAAAAAATCGGTTAGCTTGGAGCACTGCTTCAACTATATCCTTAACGAGCATGTTGATGAAATATATTGCTCCATTGGTGAATTGAGCAATTCACAAATCAAAGCATTGGTTGATTTTGCCGACAATAATTTAAAGGTGCTCAAATTTATTCCCGATAATAAAGACATTTATACCAAAAATCTCAAGCTGGATTATTACGAATACTTGCCCATTCTTTCCTTTCGGGAAATACCGATTGAAGACCCTTTAAACCAATTGGTCAAGCGCGGTTTTGATATCGTACTATCCATTTTGGTGATTGTTTGTATCCTATCTTGGCTCACCCCCATCTTGGCGCTCTTCATCAAGTTGAGCTCCAAAGGCCCGGTCTTCTTTAGACAACTTCGCAATGGGCTGGATTATAAAGAGTTTTATTGTTACAAGTTCAGGTCGATGAAACTCAATCCGGAGGCCAATATTCATCAGGTTCGAAAAAACGACAAACGGATTACCCGAATTGGAAAGTTCATGCGGAAAACCAGTATAGACGAGCTCCCACAATTTTTTAATGTCCTGCGGGGTGAAATGTCTACCGTAGGTCCGCGCCCACACATGGTGAGCCACACCCACATGTATGCCGCCCGCATCGACAAGTTTATGGTGCGTCACTTTGTTAAACCCGGCATCACCGGACTGGCACAAGTAAGCGGTTATCGCGGAGAAGTAGAAAATGAAAATGACATCATCAACCGGGTGAAATATGACATCTTTTATATTGAAAATTGGTCGCTCTTCTTTGACATCAAAATCATTTTACAAACCATTTACAACTCCATCAAAGGAGACAAAAAGGCTTATTGATCAAGCTTGTGTTTCATAGCCTGCAAAAGGAGTTCATTTTAAGCGGAAGGTATTTCAAAAATTTATCTCAAAATATTAGGGGAAGCGTAGTCGAACAATTATTTTTGAAAGCGAGCGAAAAAAAAACACACCCCCGCTACCAAACCGTCGCCATAGCGCGATTTTTTGAGTAAGGAAGTCATATTTTAAGAACAACTTTAAATTTAAAAACGTGAATATATTAGTTTTAGGCAGTGGCGGTCGCGAACACGCCTTGTCATTATCCATCGTCAAGAGCCCGAAGTGCGACAAACTGTTTGTAGCTCCCGGAAATGCCGGTACGGCTGCAATAGCAGAAAATATTGCTTTAGATATCGGCAATTTCCAAGCCGTCAAAGATTGCCTGCTCAAGCACCAAATCGATATGCTGGTGATAGGACCGGAAAAGCCTTTGGTAGAAGGAATTTATGACTACTTAAAAAATGAAAGTGATTTGGGGGCACTCAAAATAATAGGGCCTTCAAAAGCAGGAGCCCTATTGGAAGGCAGCAAAGAACGAGCAAAAGAATTTATGTCTGCCCACGATATTCCCACAGCAGCCTACAAATCCTTTGCCGCCAAAGACTTAAAATCCGGAAAGGAATTTCTGAGCACTTTAAATCCGCCTTATGTATTAAAAGCAGATGGTTTAGCCGGAGGCAAAGGAGTTTTGATTCTTGAAGACTTAAAAGAAGCCCAAGATGAGCTTGAGAATATGTTGACCAACAAAAAATTTGGGGAAGCCGGTAATACGGTAGTTATTGAAGAATTTTTAGACGGAATCGAGCTGAGTGTCTTTGCGCTTACCGACGGGAAAAACTATAAAATACTACCCACGGCCAAGGATTATAAACGCATTGGTGAAGGCGACACCGGCCTCAATACCGGTGGTATGGGCGCCATCTCCCCGGCAGTTTTTGCGGATGAGGAGTTTATGAAAAAAGTAGAAACCCGCATCGTTCAGCCCACTATCGAAGGCTTAAAAAAAGAAGGAATTACTTATCACGGCTTTGTCTTTTTCGGGTTGATGAAAGTAGATGATGAGCCTTATGTAATAGAATATAACGTGAGAATGGGCGATCCGGAAACTGAAGTGGTGATTCCCCGCATCAAAAATGATTTGTTGCACGTTTTTGAAAAATTAGCAGAAGGAAAGCTGGACAAAGTCAAACTCGATATCAATCCTCAGCATGCGGCTACCGTTATGTTGGTTTCGGGAGGATATCCTGAAGCTTATGAAAAAGGAAAGGAAATTAGCGGAATAGCAAAAACTGAAAACTGTATAATTTTTCAAGCAGGAACCCGTTTAGAAGGAGATAAAACCTTAACCAACGGCGGACGCGTTCTGGCGACAACAGCTTTCGGCAACACCTATCAAGAAGCTTTAAAAGAAGCTTATCAACAGGTCAAAAAAATAAAGTTTGATAAAATGTATTATCGAACTGATTTGGGAAAAGATATAGAGAAAATAGCTTAACGATAGTTCTCAGGGGTGTGTTTTTTATCGTAATCGTTAAATATTTTTAACTTATACAACCAGTAAAAAAACAATACAAAAAATGTAATGAGAAAGACCCAGTTTACAATATTGGCTCCCCACCAGGTTTGATCTTGCCAATGACGCAAATAAGTAAGTGGTATCAAGAAGAAATCTTCGAAAATATGGCCAATCCAATGCCAAAAGTCAGCTGCGGGATAAGAATAATACATCTTTAATACGTTTTTCTACTGCAAAAATAACAAATAATTGTCAATGCTGATAACTTTTTTTAGAAAATCAAAACTGATTAACTTCTTCGTTGTTACGCTATTGGCCGCAGTGGCCTACATTATTTTTAATTTCACCGGCTCAAAAACAGAAAGTGGAGCCTTATTTTTCCTGCTTAAAGCCGGAGTGTTTATTGTGTTCGCTTTTTTCTTGTTTTTTTTAAACTTTATTCTTGTCAAAAACAAATCTGAAGGACGACACAGCTATGTCCTATTTTTGGCTTTTATATTTTGCTTGGCGGCCCCCTCTACCCTAACCGACAGTGCCATAATCCTATCCGGGTTTTTTGTGGCCTTAGGCTTATGGCGTACCTTAGGCATGCAAACCGGAAAGAACCTCCCCAAAAAAATATTTGATAGTTTCTTCTGCTTTTCCGTTGCCAGCCTGTTCTTTCCAACAAGTCTTATTTTTATGCTCGTTCCCGGATTCGGCATCCTTTGTTATGCCCCTAATAATTACAAAACCTGGCTGATTCCTTCCATGGCCATTTTATGTGTTTTTATTCTCCAAACCGCCTTTATGCTCGCCGTTTATGATCAATTTTTTAATCCTTTAGCTTACTATTCATTTGGTTTAATCGATCACAGCTTATTAAAATCTCCTCAATTTCTATGGCCGGGGCTCCTTTATGTATTGTTTGTCATCTGGGCCTATTTTAATATCACAACCAACACGATTAAGATGACACAAGTCGAAAAAAATGCAACTTTTCTCCTCTTTATCACCCTAATCGCCAGCCTGGGAACCCTGCTGTTTGCCAACACTTCATCCCGTGCCATGCTACTCTTTCTGATCATTCCGGCAGCCCTTATCGGCGGACGTTACTTTGAAATTAGAAAACACCGCCGCCTCAAAGAAATTCTATTGATTTCCCTAAGCCTCGTCGGTTTATTCTTGGCTATTCTCTTTAAGGGAGCATTTATCTAATTGCATTATAGTATTTCCAAGACTTCTCTTTTCCCTCAAAAAACGCAATAAGGGGGTAACACTTTTCTTTTGGTTTTGATATAAGGGCAGATAGTAACCCCTAAAATCTTAAGTGATGAGAAAAATTCAGTCTATCCAAGTATGTATCCTAATGATTTTAAGCAGCCTTGTATGCCTCCCGGCCAAGGCACAAGAAAAAATGAATCAGCCGGAAGAACTACAAACCTACCCCGAGCATCTTTCAAGTTTTTATGCCGGTGCAAGGGGTGGTTATTTGTTTAAAAATAAAGACATCGCCGAGGATCCGGCGTTTTATCTCGACCAAGGCTATTTTGCCGAACTCAATGTAGGCTGGAGAGCTACCAACAACTGGTTGGGCTGGGGCCTCGACATAGGTCGATTGACAATCCAACGGGAGTTTCCATTTAAAAACAATGCCGGATATGCCCTCAATGGCTATGAAGTCTTGCAACATTCCACTCCCAATTGGATGTGGTCACAAATAGAAAAAGACGATCGTCAATTCTTGTTCGATAAAAACGAGATCGATCTTTCTGAAAAAACCGATATGACCTCATATTATGCCATGACCGGTCCAGAATTTTGGTTTGGCAAAAAGAAGCTACAAGGATTTGTCAGTCTTCATGCCGGTGTAGGAATGACTAAATTTGGTCATTATTTTATACAAACCGAAAAAGCCACTTCCACAAACACCTTGTCATACCCTTATTACTCCCAAGCCTACGGCCAAGTTTTAGGGCCTGTAGATGTAAAAAACAGAAGCCATTTTATTCAGTATGGAATGAGTCAAGAAGATTATGTGGCAGCCGGTTCTCCAACCAATTTTAACGCTGTTACCATAAATGACGGCACACAAATCAACTTTATGGCCAAAGGAACTGTGGGACTGGAATATTTTATTACCCCCAAACTTTCGCTCAATGCCAGTGCCTCCTATTGGTATATCATGACTCCGGATTGGGAAAGTCAGCTCACCAACAGAGGAATTAATATTTTTCAGGGAGAACTTCCACCAGATTTTGCCCCGGGAGCCGGTGATCCTAATATTACACCACCGGCCACCGGCGGGGAACCCATCATTAATGGGGTATCGCAATACACCTATGAGCGAGACTTTGAACGTTCAGATCTGGGACTTATCAGTGCCAACATCGGTATTCGCTATTGGTTTGGCGGTAGCGATAAGCCCAAGAAAAAGAAAAAAGAAGAAGAACCGGAGGAACCAAAATTGGAATCGGCTGAAACTTCTAACAAAGACTTGTTGATTACCGTTAAAGACAAGCCCACCGGACTGGCTTTGAGTAGTGTACAAGTGAGTGTTTATAAAGATGGAGAAGAATTTTATACCGGCATGACCGATGTAAATGGCGCTGTTCCTAAAATAGAGGATATGAAATCCGGCAATTACACCATCAAAGGAATGCTCAACGGAATTAAAACGACTGTTGTTACATTGACGCCCGCTGATTTTGAAGGAGATTCCAGAGTGATTCATAAAGAACTACTGCACAACGACCTGCGTTTCACCTTGGTAGGACACACCTTGAAAGCTCGTACCGAGCAAGCAATTGAAAGGGCCAAAACCACTTTGCACAACAAGAAAAATGGAGAAGACAACTTCCAGACCTCTAACAACGAAGGGGAATTCCGTTTCCAATTGAACCCCAACAGCGATTATAGTGTTTATGCCGAAAAGAAAGGATATTTCTCTAATCGGGAAAACATTAGTACCAAAGGACTGGACAGGAGTAAAACGCTTTATGTAGACTTGCGTTTAGCCATGAGCAAATTGGAGAAAGGGTCTATTATTGAACTCAAGAATATTTATTACGACTTCGACAAAGCCAATATCAGACCTGATGCCGCTATTATCTTGGACGATCTTTACAAAATCATGATTGACAATCCTACTTTGGTAATCGAACTGTCTTCTCATACAGACAGCCGCGGTTCTGACTCCTATAATATGGATTTGTCACAACGCAGGGCTGAATCTGCTGTTCGATACTTAGTTGACAAAGGAATTAACCCGTCTCGATTAGTAGCCAGAGGTTATGGTGAAACACGACTGGTTAACGGCTGTTCCAACGGTGTTCCTTGTACTGACAAGCAACACCAAGCCAACCGAAGGACTACCATAAAAATTCTTGCAGAATAATAAAGGTAGTATTTTAACAGCGAAAGGGGCGCTTCAGCCCCTTTCGTTATTAAACACCAAGTTATCCTTGGCCTATAATTTATAAATCAATTTGAAATTAGTCATTCGCACGCGTCCAATAATCAGTGCGTCCAAAAAGACTGATGCCAATATAACCGCGAAGCTTCAGCTTATTATTGTCAACCGGAGTAATTTCACAGGAATAAGTATTCCCACTTTTGGGGTCATAAATCTTTCCATCTTCATATTTATTTCCATCTTTCTCCAATCCGGTTAAAATCACCAATCCCATAATTTGGCGATCTTGCAAAGCTTCATCGTCATTTTCTTTATCTAACTTGGGCTGCCCATTCTCCGTGGGATTTTTTAGCCAAACAATTTTTCCTTCATACAGGCCATTGCTGTTTTGATAAATTTTGATTTTCGCATCTTTTTCTTCGTTGAACCAAACCCCGGTGATTTCCTGGGCATAAGCTTTAAAGCTCATGCAACTCAACAAAACAATCAGTATTATTCCTGTTTTTTTCATCATTACTTAAGATTTTTAGTTAAGGAAAACGTACGCTTCCATATCCCGAAGGATCGATTTTTGGAATCGTCGCGTTATACGTAGAGTTAATAGCTTCAATAAATTTATTGGCTAAGAGTGCATTGCCAATCGGCGTCAAATGAACACCGTCAAGCGAAAAAGCACCGCCCGATACAAATTCGGTAGTCAGCATTCGACCATTGACATAAATGCCGTGCTCTTTTATCTTATTTAAAAAGGCGTTTACATCTACAAAAGCAAGACCATTGGCTTCGGCCGCTGCTTTTATCTTGGCGTTAAAAGCTTGAGTTGCCGTTTTAATTTGGACCAATTCATCGGCCGTCAGCACATATTGATCAGGAATAGGCGTGATAGACCCCAGCCCTGCTTGCAACTGATCAACGGGCACACTGAGCAAAATGAGCTCTCCCTCCTGAATTTGTCGAAAACCCACCGGAGAGTTTGCATCTTCAATAATAAATCCGTTAGGGCCCAAGTCAAAAGTCTGCACCAATCCGGCAGCAATTAATTGTTGATAAGCAGCATTTAAAGCATCTACTTTAGATTGGTCCTGCAAGACCAGTCCATTATAAGGTACGGTTGTGAAAAAGGGCGTTGCTGTAACACTGGGCACATTGGCCACAACACCTTTAGCGCCATTGGCGGTCAACGCAGAGATAATGGCATCATAGCTGGCCTCAAAACCAATTCCTGCCGGCCCACTCATCGGGGTAATCACATCGCCTACCCCACCGCTGGTGGCATATCCTAAAACATCATTACTTCCTAAAAATACCGAAAAAAAGGTAGGATTTTGCGCCACCGCATCACCAAGCATAGAGGCGGAAGCGGGATCAGTCGTCATACGAGTAAAGAACGGATTAAAGTTACCCGCTCCGTTGGCCGGATTTCCGTATCCCGGATAAACGGCAGTCGTCACCTTGGCTCCGGGTACCCCCATATTGTTAAAAGGCCCTTGATCGGCCACACTGGTAGTCAAGATAGAAAGGTCGCCATGCTCGGCTGCCGGGACGGGAGAGAGCTCGCCATCAACAATTGCCAATACCAAACGAGCATTGCCGCTACTCCCCACTCCCACTGAACCGGGATCAACCAGCGGCTGTACAAATTCTCCACCGCCCACAGCTTTCATTTGTTGGGCTATCAAATTGGGATAAGACACCAACTGCCCTTCACGATACAAGGCATTGTTGGCATATCCGGCCGTCAGAGAATTTCCTAAAGCCACATAGGTACTAAAATCGGCTTCTCCATTAGTAAAGTCCATGGTTTCATCTTGGGTAGAACAACTTGAAACCAAGATCACACCCAGTAAGAGTGCTATACAATAATGCAAATAAGTTTTTATATTACGTGTCATAGAGGTAGTTTGAAAAATTAATAGTTATAAGTTATTCCGATAGAGGGGAAGAATAAATCAAAGTTATAAGTTCCGTTCATACCGGTAATTCTGTTTTTTCCTTCACGGTGAACAAATTCGTAGAGAAAGGCAAAGTCAGCTCTAAATTTATCAGAAAAATTATAGCTAAATCCTACAGCAGGGCTGATGCGATCGGCATCGGGCACATCGGGACTGACCAAATCATCAGGAACAGGACTCAAGTTGTATAAAAATCCGGCTCGTATTTCATATTTCTTTCCTTCAGGAAGATATTCAACGCCTCCGCGAAAACTATAGCCATTTCCATAATGTCTGACCAAGGTCGTATTATTTTCACCGTTGACCGGTGCTTCTTTATAATGAATGACAATCTCGTCATAATCATGCCAATCAGACAAGTAAACTTCACCGTTCACTACCCATTCTTCAGATGGGCTGTAAGAAATTCCAATTCCATAAATATCGGGAAGTGGCAATTCGGCTTTAAAACTTTGTGAAGGAAAATTGCCGCGCAAAGAAGCAGGCACCATAAATTCGGCATCTCCATCATCTGCTTTCATGGTAATTCCCGATCTATAAGTCAATGCCAAAGATACTTTGTCGGAAGGCTTGTAATACACGCCGGCATTAACACCAAACCCATAGGCCGACCCTTTGATTGCGGCACTTCCATATGAACCATCCATATACTGTACCGGCAAATCACGCTCCATATCTACTTGACCATAGGTGTATATCAATCCCACGCCTATCCCCAGTTTATCACTGATCTTATAGGCCGCAGTAGGTTGAAATGAAATAGACAACAATGACATTTTGGTGGTTTCAAAACGGGTAGCTGATCCTTCTTCCCATTTGTTGGTCAATCCGAAAGGAGTGTAGACGGAGATTCCAAAACGCCAATCACTTTCCGAGTTGCCAAAGGTGGCACTCAAATTAAAAGGGGTTTGCACCTGATTATCCGTATGGCTAATCCTATTGGTGCCGGCCAAGGTAAACTGCCCTTTTGTAATGGCCGGGGTAACCCCAAGCGTAACATCATTTCCTTCTAAAAAAACCATACTTGCAGGGTTGTAAAATACCGCTGTGGCATCAGTAGGTTGAGCCATCCCCGTACTTCCCTTTCCAATTTGGCGGGTTCCTTGAAGATTTAATTGAAAAGCCTGAGCAAAAAGCCCAACCGGGGCAAAACATAAGAGAATTACAAATAATTTTTTCATTTAAATGTGTTTTAAAATTGTTAAGTCTGCTGGCTCTAAGCGATAAACGACTGATAATGTGTTTGTAATAGCCAATCTACTTAGCAATAGAGCCATTTTAGGGTTAATAAAAGTATAAAAAAATATTTAGGTGCCGAAAAAAATAGGTTTGTTTGTGTTTTTAATTTTGTTTCCTCTGGCATTTCAAACATAAAAACAGCTCATAAAGCCCCCTCATCAACCGGGTAAGAATAAAAAATATTTTACCTTTATGCTTTATTTTCCGAAAAAACAAATGCTACTTATGAAAAGTGTTCAAACAAGACTGCTCAGCCTGCTTTTATTCTTTCTTTGCCTTCCTTCTTTTGCCCAACTCACTCCCGATCAAATAGACAGTCTGGTGCAAAAGAGCATGAAGGTTTTTAAGGTTCCCGGCATGGCGGTGGCGGTGATAAAAGACGGCGAAATCGTTTCTAAAAAAGGCTATGGTGTACGTTCCATACAAACCCAACAGCCGGTAAATACCCAAACTCTTTTCGGAATAGCTTCTAACACCAAAGCTTTTACCACTGCGGCTTTAGCACAATTGGTAGACGCCGGCAAAATTGATTGGGACACCAAAGTGAGGACCATTATTCCGGAATTTAAACTCTATGCCCCCTATGTTTCTTCAAATTTCACCATCAGAGATTTGCTGACCCACCGAAGCGGACTGGGACTTGGTGCCGGAGATTTGATGGTCTTTCCTGCCAAAAACAAAACTACTTTATCACAAATGATTCACAATTTGCGGTACCTAAAACCGGAATCGGCCTTTCGGGCTCATTTTGATTATGACAATTTGTTGTATATCGTAGCCGGGGAGATTGTTTCCCGGGTTTCGGGAATGGAATACCCGGTTTATATCGAACAGCATTTTTTTAAGCCGCTACAAATGAAACGAGTCACCATGGATATTGAAAAGATCAAGCAAGATCCCAATTGTATTGATGGGCATGTGCCGGTAAATGGCGAATTGCTTATTGCCGGAAGAACTTTTACCGCAGTGGGAAAACCCGCTGCCGGGATTTATGCCTCCATCGATGCCATGACCAAATGGGTGCAAGCCCGATTAAATTATGGTCGTTATGGTGAAAATTTGCAAAAAACCCTGTTTAGCGAAGAGCAAGCGCGAGAAATGTGGACCCCTCAAACCCTCATCAGAACCGGAGAAGGTCCTTATAATTCTCACTTTATGGCCTACGGGTTGGGATGGTTTCTTAAAGATGTCAACGGATACTTACAGATTTGGCACACCGGCGGACTGCTGGGAATCCTCAGTCAGGTGACCCTGATTCCCGAATTGGATTTGGGTATTATTGTCCTTACCAATCAGCAGTCGGGAGCTGCATTTCGATCCATCACCAACAGCATTAAGGATGCTTATTTCGGTATCGAAGACGCTAATCGCATTCAAGCCTATCACAAAGCAAGAACAAAAGCCGAGCAACGCGCTGACAGCATCAAAAATGCCGTTCAAACCTCCATTTCCATGCAGTTGAAACGTAAAGATAAGCAAGTGAAGCTTTCCAATTACAGCGGAACCTTTAAAGACCCTTGGTTTGGCAAAGTAACCCTAAAAAAAGAAGATGGAAAACTCCGTTTTTATGCCCTGAGATCACCGGATTTAACCGGTACTTTAAAATACTACAAAGGAAATACTTTTGTAGTACGTTGGGATGAACGTTTCTTAAAAGCCGACGCTTTTGTCAACTTTACGCTGGATATCGAAGGAAAAGCCGATGGTTTTACCATGAAACCCATTTCCCCCCTAACCGATTTTAGTTTTGATTTTCAAGACCTAAACTTTAAACGCATCACTCAACAGCCATAACACAAGATTCCATTCCTCTGCTTAATCTTCTCGATGGAAAGCTCAAAATCCCATTAAAAAACATGTTAAAGCCTTAGGCAGATGACATCTCTTAGAGAGAAGTCAAAAATATAATCAAAACAGCAAAAGACACCGATTTTAAAGTGTCTGTTGATCAATTTTTCACACAAACACGGCAGTGGTAGCGAAATTAAGGGTATGTGGCACAGTAGAACACCGGTGATTTTGTGTCGAGAACAGGTTTAAAGAGCGCGCTAAATCACCCAACAAAAAAGAATAATACGGAAGTGATTATTGAAATAGACTAAATATTTTGTCGTTAAAATTTCAAAGGTCAAGGCAAAAAGCACAGGCATAGCCATAGCTATGGCGTCCCGCACGTGCGGGATTAACGCAGAGATTTGTAATTTTAACAGGAAGATTAGTCTATTTTTAATGTCATTTCCGTATAAGAACCGACTGCGCAACGGGTGCACAGTGACACTTCGATTATACTGCCTATACTTGATTTTTAATATGCCCATTGCGACCTTGGTCAAAAATGAATTCGGTACTATATCCTTCGGGCTACAGATTATATAGGGTACCCATTGGTTTCCAGCAGATCCGCACGCCCCCACAAAAAAAAGAACATTTTCTCTGTAACCTTCTTCCACCTAACCAACTCTAATGGGATAGAAGCCTATATAAAAAAGGCATTATTATTAATCCTAAAAAATCCTTTATTATGAAAACGACAAAAAAATTATTGTCCTTAACGACCAGTGTATTAATACTCAGCTTATTTTTCAGCATTAATACCAACGCACAAAACACGCCTCAACTTACAGATGCAGAAATCGCATCGGTTGCGGTAACTGCCAATGCCATTGACGTGGATTATGCGGGAATAGCTTGGAAAAAAGAAATCAGCGGCAAGGTAATGGATTTTGCCACCAATATGCGCAATGATCACAACGCCATCATCGGAATGGCTGTTGATTTGGCCAACAAACTCGGGGTAACCCCAAAGATGAATCCGGTGACAAAGTCACTTTTGGAAGGAGCGGAAAAAACCAAAAAGAAACTCAATGCTCTTTCCGGAGAAGCCTTTGAAAAAGCTTATGTCGACAATGAAGTAGCCTATCACAAAGCCGTGATCAATGCGGTGAAAAACGTTTTGATCCCACAGGCAGACAACCAACAACTCAAAGACTTGTTGAAAAAAGCCATGCCCATTTTAAAAGGACATTTGCACCATGCCAAAATGATTCAAAAAGAAATTAATTAATCCTGTTATGTATTTCAGAACCTTGGCATTGATTTTGCTACTATTCTCTTCGAGTTTAATAGCGCCAAAATCGATATTAGCAATCGAACGACCCCCTAAAAAACATACGGTGGTCATTGAAAAAATGAAATTCAATCCGCCTAACATCGAAGTTCACAAAGGCGACACCATTGTGTTTATCAACAAAGGTTTTGTGGCTCACGATGTTACGGAAAAGAATGACAAATGGGCTTCTCCAAAATTAAAGCCCGGTGATTCTTGGAAAATGGTCGCCCAAAAAAGCTCAGAATATTACTGTAGTATCCACGTGGTAATGAAAGGTAAAGTTACCGTGAAATAAGGATTGTTTTAGTTTTAGTTGGTTGTGTCTACAGTTGATATTCTGAAGTAAGAACTGCCCTTCATGAAGGGCAGTTTTTTTTATTGCAAATACCAAAATGAGGAACACGCTCCAGCCTCCATTACTTGAAAAATTTATCGTAAAATGATGAATTTTTTAAAAAAACACATTAATAACCCAAGCATTGAATGGTAAAATAGCCGAAATGAGATAGTGCAAATTTAAGCTATGCAGCACCCGTATTGCTCGACTTTATTTTGCCGTCTTTTTTGTTGTAAATCTACCCAAAATAAATCTCATGAAGTCTCCGGGTTAATTCTTTAAGCTGAGTTCATTTAAACTTATTAAATAACCCTGAGAACATGTAGCTTTAAGTGGTATTTCCGTCTATAAGATTGAAGAAAAGCCCTATCAGGGTTAACTATCGCTCGACTCCATCTAATAAAACGCAATCAATGGTGCAATTACCGTCAAGGTGATGCAAGACCGACACCTCGCCATTAGCTTCTAAGATAACGGCTTTCACCTCCGAAAGGTTCACCACATTAGCTTGCCGCAATTCGTGATAAACAGCCTTTGGAGTCATCCGTGTTTTTTTTAAATTTTCTTCTAACAATTGTCCGTTTTCCATTAAAAGAATAGGGTTATTATCGATCATCTTGGGGAATAATTTAAAGCGGCTGCGCAGGTAATCGACGCTGTACTGCAAGACAAACAAGGCTAACACCGCAACTACAGTATGCAGCAACGTTTGATCACTGGCTACCAAGGCACGCCCCAACACTGAGCCTACGGCTATGGTGATAGCTAAATCAAAACTAGAAAATTTAGAAAATGTCCGCGCGCCATTGATGCGTGTGATAATCACCAGAGCAATGTAAATTAAAACCGCAGAGAGAAGGGTAATCCACACGGTGGACCAAGGTGTTGTCAGCCAAGATAAATCCATAATACGTCGTATTTTTTGTTGTGTCCTTAAAAATACAATTTTATCGTATTATCACAACAGCAAAAAGCCTCCTTTACAGGAAGCTTTTACACTTAGGACGAAGCATTATGGATACGTCACCTCATCCTGAACCAATCCAAATTCAAGCGATTTTAGTTTAGGCTATAGCCTTCTGAAGCATAGCGTGTCCAACCAGCAGCAAAGGCATCGTCAGCACCTGTAGCAGTTTCTTTTACGGTAAAGATTGAAGAGACATCTACAGCTTCACCAGCTGAGTTTTGGCCAACTACTTTGTCGGCAGCAACATTTTTAATTTTACCGGCTACTGATAAGCTGTTACTTTGAATGTTAGCAATAGTTTGTTCATCGCGAACATCGATACCGTTTTCAAAGTTTTTAATCAAGACATTTGTAAACTCCCCTGCTGTACCGCGGCGCAAACGCATCCCGTCTTCAATACCGATTCCTACAAGTGTCACATTGCTAATCGTTGGGTTAGACATCGGTTGAGCAGTATTGTCATTTCCGTTGTTATCAGCTTCAATCCCTTTATCGGCAGCGCCTTCTTTGATGGCAATCCAATTGGATCCGCCACCGGTCCAGCCTTCTGTCCAGTCAAAAGAATCGTCTTCATCACCGACAGAAATCAGGTAATTAGCTTCTACAGTACCACCAAAAAACTCATAGCCATCATCTGAGCCTTTATAAGTTTCTAAGTGATTTACCGTCGTTCCTGAGCCAACGGCATAAAACCCAAACCCATTGTATTCTACCGAGCCTTCAATAATTCCGGCACCGGCATATTCCACGCGAACATAAGACAAGGTTCCGGAATTATCAGCCGGTTTCTGTCCGCCATACGTCAGTTCAGAACTAAACTCAGGAGAAGAGGTTCCACCAGGCACATTAATTGGCGCGCGGCCAAGAATAACGATACCGCCCCAAGAGCCGATGGTTTTAGAAACTTCAGTAAAAACAATTGGTTCTTGAGCTGTTCCCTTAGCCTCAATTTTAGCACCTTGATTGATAATTAACGCATCTAAACCATCAGCTTTATCGGCCTCGATACGTGTTCCGGCAGGAATAACTAGTTTAGCGCCAGATTCTACAATCACCGATCCTTTTAGGGTATAGGTTTCATCAGCTGTCAAGGTTTTAACGGCTGTAATCGACCCTGTCAAGACATTTGTCGCCTCCGGGTTCGATGGATCTACCGAATTCGACGGTAAGTCATCTTCACTACAAGATGCTGCAAAAATACCAGCAAGAGCAATTGCGCTTAGTGTTCTTAATTTCATCTGTTTTATAATTTATTAGATTAATAAGATATGCCAAAAATAAGCTGGAAGTTCGTAAGGAATGTTACCGCAGGATTAAGCCATGATTAAGCCATGTTAAGTTTTAGCAGGCCTATAGCTCAATCAGTTTTCGGCTCTTAAACTCGAGTCATGAAAACAAAAAAAATCAGGTTTATGCTACGGCAGCACAACCTGATTTTTTTATTGTAACCGTCTACTCTGCTCTACACAGCTAGTTGACGACTTTCTGCTTATTAAAACGTGTAGCCAATTGAGAGTGAGAAATTCATCCCCGGTTTATATTTTAACACGCTAATCGGTTGCGCATTACTCACGGCTGAAGGGGTCTGCTCCACGTTGACAACACTGTTCAATAAATTCTCTACCTCAAAATCAATGGTAAAATCGCCTACTGTATTTTTCCAAATAAAGTCGAGTTTACTAAACGGCTGCTCAAACGTATCGTTGAGATTTGAACCACCCACGGCATAAATACGCTCTCCAAAAGTGTTAAGCGCCAAGGTGAACAAGCTATTCCAGTTTTTTGAGAAGTCAGCTTCATAGCTCAAGTCTGCATTGATGATAAACGGCGCCGCTCCTTGAAGCTTACGAGTTTCATTAGTCAAGAATTGTTGTGCTGGCTTCGATTTATCAAGGGTCACTTGCGAATACATCACTATAGCATTAAGGCCAATTTTTAAGGGCTCTAGCTGTTCAGCACCAAAGAGTTGTTTAAAATCTGTTTGATACTCGACTTCAGCACCGAGCACAACGGCCTTTTCGGTATTGGTAAACCCGACAGAAGAGCCGCCGGCAATGGGTGTGATAATGGTTTCAATCGGGGCATCGATAAATTTACCAAATCCGGTAACCGAAAAAATACCCCCTTCTTCCGGGAAAAATTCATATTTCAAATCGATGTTATAATTGGTCGAATTTTCTAAATCAGGATTTCCTGTAATCAAGGCATAAGGCCCGGCGAGGTAGCGAATCGGCAAAATTTCACGAACGCGAGGACGCGTGCTCGTCACCGAGGCGGCAAACCGCAAGTTAGCATTTTCGGTCAAGGCATATTTAATGTTTAAAGCCGGCATCAGGTTGAACTGGTTATCATTTTCAGCCTGCAAATACGGCGCAAAAACACCGGTCGTTGGAGTGCGGTAATAGATAATACGTTTAAAATACTCGCCGCGGAGTCCAAGGGTGAAGTTCCACGCGTTTACCGCAAAGTTATACTGCGCATAAGCTGCAGCCGTAGTTTGATCGATCTCGACAAATTTACTAGCGTCGCTACCATCCTTATAATTCAGCCATCCTTGATTAAATCCTTGTTGAATAAACGCCTCAGGATTGGCGGTGTTGAGCGGAATGTCTTTAAGTGAGCCCGCCGCAGAAGGAATAGCCAATGGGTCGATGTTTAAGCGAATTGTTCGGCTGAAATAGTCGTATTTCAACTGGTCAAAATCAGCGCCTACAGTCAGGTTATGTGCAAACTCATCCTTGTTATAGCCCGTACCTTCGCCAATACCGAGTTGGTATTCGAGGTAAGCATTCACATCGCTAATATCTAAGTCGGCATAAAACCGATTTGGCTCGCTTGAATTGGCAATAAACAGCGCCGCATCAGGGCCTTTACCTTCGGCATATAGCAACTTTCGATCAGGCTCGTCATAGGTACTAAACCCATAGGAGCTCCCAAAAGAAAGCAAGGATCGTTTTGACAACTGCCACTCCCCTAACAATTGCGTTTGGTTGACTAAGGTTTGGCGATACCGCGATGTGCGCGCAAAGAAATCATCATTAGCCTCAGCATTATAGCCCAGTTGCTCGCGGGTAAAATTGGAGGTTGTCTGCATAAAAATATTATTCAGCTTTAAGCTAAACTTATCATCTTGTTCGAGCAGTAATGAGAACAAAGCCGATTTTTTAGTCGATAAGGTATAATCCTCAACATCTTCATAATTAGCGTTATATCCGCCTTGGGTATTCAGTGAGCGCAATGTTGTACTAGGGTTGGTTTGATAGTTATTACTAAAATTAAACCCGACATAGTAGCCCAGTGAAAGTTCCTTTTCTTCAGCTAATGGCAGCGTATTTCCGTGAGTGATTTCTAAACTAGAAGATACCGGTGCTGAATACGTATCGACATTGTAATCGGTATCAAACAGGTGCTTTGACTCTTCAGGAGTTGAGGCATAGCCGAGTTTGATCAGGCTCTCATCATAAGCATCCGGCAGCGCTCGACTACCGCCAGCTATCCCCAATGCTTCGACATTACTTTCGGCGTCAATTTTAAAATCTTGAAAAGTGGTTTGCGTATTAGCCCCCACACCGAGTTGAATGTGCGTGGTCGGTTCGGTCGGGATGTCTTTGGTGACCACATTAAAAGACGCCCCGGCAAAGTCACCGTATAAATCGACTTGGAAGGTTTTATAAACATTGATATTTCGCACAATATCGGTGGTAAAATTATCGAGAGGAATAATTTTTTTGTCGGGGTTACCCGTGATGATCGGCAGGCCGTTAACAGTTAAAAAGTTGTAGCGCTCTCCTAAGCCACGAACAACAACACCGCGAGAATTTTGCTTGGTTACACCGGTTATTTTTGTGACAGCTTCAGCGAGGTTGCTCACGCCTTTTCGCGCCATTTCTTGCGCGCCAATGGCCTCGAGCATTATCTTCGATTGCTTCTGCTCGATGAGCAATACGCTTTCTTTAGCGCGACTCGTTTCGACCTCTAGCATGACAGCGCCCAAAGTTGCCGTACTCGGCGATAAAGCGGCGTCCACTTCTACGGAGTCATTAGGCGGCACGTTAACGCCGGGAATCGTAACCGTTTCGTAACCGACATAACTAATTACTAAGGTATATTGACCAGGTTTAACATTGGGTATGATATAATCACCATTAAAATTAGAGATAACTCCGCGATCAGTGCCTTTGAGTTGCACATTAGCAAAAGCCAAGGGCACTTCGGTGTTTTTAGTATCTGACAAGGTGCCAAAGATGCTCCCTGTAGGAGTTTGTGACCAAGAAACGTTGGTCAGGAAAAGTAGTAATAAAGATACAACAAGTTTCATGTATACAAGTTTTTGTTTCTGCAAAGAAACTAAACCAACAAACGTTGTTCGTTAGCGGTAAATTAAGATAAGTGCACGTTTAGGTTACCAACTCAACGGAAAGCATAACCTTTTCTTAACCTAGCGTTTTGGATTAATTACTACTTTTGAAACGTTATGAAAAACCAAGATATCCGCATTTTGCTCGTTGATGACGAGCCCGACATTTTAGAAATTATAGGCTATAATTTATCCGCTAAAGGCTACCAGGTATTTAAAGCTTCAAATGGAAAAGAAGCCTTAAAGTTAGCCGACAAAAAGACGCCACATCTCATTATTTTAGATATTATGATGCCGGAGATGGACGGTATGGAGACTTGTGAACACTTGCGGGAAATGGCGCATTTAAAGCAAACGATCATCACCTTTCTCACCGCTCGTGGGGAAGATTATTCGCAAATGGCCGGTTTTGATGTCGGCGCTGATGACTATATCGTCAAACCTATTCGCCCTAAGGTATTACTCAGCAAAGTGAAGGCACTCTTGCGGCGTTTAACCTTAGATGATTCTTCAGAAAACATCCGTCAGGTGGGTGAACTGACCATCAATCGCGAGGCGTATAAAGTGCTGCATAAGGACCGCGAAATCATTCTACCGCGAAAAGAGTTTGAGTTGTTATTTTTGTTGGCTTCTAAACCCGGAAAGGTATTCTCGCGCGATACGATTCTCGACCGCGTGTGGGGACGTGACGTTATTGTCAGCGGACGAACCATTGATGTGCATATCCGCAAGCTTCGCGAAAAACTCGGCAACACCACTTTTCAAACGGTAAAAGGCGTTGGGTATAAATTTGTGGCTTAAACACTGCCGCATAATACAAGCTTTCGACGCTCTACTGGCCTCATCTAATCGCTTATTTACTTCAGATTTCTTTTTAAACGGGAATCATATATACTACTCCCCAAAATTCAGACCACAGGCTAAGTTGAAATTTTTACTAACTTTAACCCCTATGGATATGAAAAATAAAAGGAGAAAATTCTCATCGAAATTTAAAGCAAAAGTGGCCATTGAAGCCCTAAAAGAACGCCAGACACTCTCAGAATTGGCAGAACGGTTTGAGCTTCCCCCCAACCAAATAAGCACTTGGAAACGAAGGTTTTTAGAAAATTCGGAAGGAGTTTTTGAAAAAAGATCGTCTAAAAAGAAAAAAGACAAAGATCAAACGGACAAACTGTACCAAAAGATCGGTCAGTTGGAAATCGAAAATGACTTTCTAAAAAAAAAACTTGTACAGAACCGACCTATGAAAACAAGATTGGAAATGGTTGAGCCAAAACATAAAAAGCTAAGTCAACGCAAACAATGTAAGCTGCTTACTGTTAGCAGGAGCAGCCTGTATTTCAAACCTTTAGGGGAGTCTGATCTCAATCTCCAACTGATGAAAGAGATCGATAAGATTCATTTAAAACACCCAAGCTTCGGAGTAATTAGAATGGTCAATGAATTAGAAGAAACCGGATGTAAAGTCAACCCGAAAAGAGTAAGACGATTAATGTGAAAGATGAATATAAATGCCGTATACCCAAAGCCAAATTTGAGCAAGCTCGGACGTGCAAAATACATTCATCCTTACCTATTGAGAGGGCTGAACATCAACCGTCCTAATCAGGTTTGGAGTATTGACATTACTTATATCCCAATGCGAAAAGGCTTTATGTACCTAACTGCCGTAATCGATGTCTATAGTCGGTACTTGCTGGGTTGGCAGCTATCGAACAGCTTGGATAAAGAAACACAAACTGAACTGGTGGAAGAATTATTTGACAAATATGGAACACCGGAGATTATAAATTCTGACCAAGGAAGCCAATACACTTCCAACAACTGGATAAATTGCTTAAAAGAACATCAAGTAAAAATCAGTATGGATGGCAAAGGCCGGGCACTGAATAACATTTATATTGAACGGTTTTGGAGACATAAAGTATGATTACATTTACCTGAACCCCTTGAAATCCGGTTTAGAACTATACCGAGGAATAGATGAATTTATAAAAGGATATAATCAAAGGAAACATCAAGGAATAAAAGACCAAAAGCCCATAAATTTGTATTATTGTCAAACCAAAAACAAACTTAAGTCTGCCTGATATTGGTCCAGGAAATGGGGAGTACTTTAAAGTGTGTGAAGCTTATCTCTGATTCAATGCAAATTTGGAACAGCTCTTTACCGATTCTAATTGAAACGTGATTTTTTTAACGAGAAATGTGGGTTAACTGACCTATACGTTTTGATTGATAAGCTAGTATAAGAAATAAAGCACAGCATTTATAAATGATTCACTCAATGGAGGCTAAAAGTTTTTACCCTAGCAGCTTGAACTTATTTATTTAAACCGTTGAAGCACTGCTTCTTTGTAACTGGCTCCTATCGGAATTTGGGTTTTCCCTATTTCTATAACGTTGCCATACATAGCCGTTACAGCCTTAATGGCAATAATATACGATCGATGTACACGAATAAAAAGAGCAGACGGAAGCTGTTCTTCGGCTAACTTCATGGTCATTCCGGCCAGAAGTTCTTTGTTATTCGTTACAAATTTTACAAAATCTTTTTGGGCTTCTAGGTATTTTATGTCTTCAAAATTTACCTTTATTAACTTGCTAAAATGTTTGATAAAAATAAAATCGGTTTCCGGAAGAACGGAGTTGGTTACGACCAATTCTTTCCCTTTTTCTTTTGCCGCATGATAGCGTTCTTCTGCCCGATTAGCGGCTTTTAAAAATCGGTCGAATGTTATGGGCTTTACCAGGTAATCAATAGCATCTAGTTCAAAGCCTTCAACGGCATAATCGGGATAAGCCGTTGTAAAAATTAAGAGGGGTGGCTTTTTTAACGAACGGTAAAAATCGGTACCATTTACCACCGGCATATTAATATCTAAAAAGAGTACATCTATCGATTGAGACATGATAATCTCATAAGCTTCTAAAGCATTTTTACACGTGGCTACCACTTCCCAATTAGGCAGCCGATCAACATGGCTTTTTACCAACTTACGCGCCAAGGGTTCATCATCGACTATTAAGCAGTGAATTTGGGACATTGTAAAGGGATTTGAAGTTGAGTGGTATACTGATTTTCTTTTTCGGTTATGGTTAACTTATAACTCTTGGGATAATAATATTGCAGTCGTTGTTTCAGGCTAGACAGCCCCAATCCGCCGGCGTTTTTATGGCGATAATCTTTATCAAAACTATTGCCAACCTCTAACTGAATAAAGGCTGTTGAAACGCGTAGCGATATATGCACAAAAGAACGATCTAACTGTGCATTTACCCCGTGTTTAAAGGCATTTTCTACCAAGGGCAATAACAAAAAAGGAGGTAAATAAATTTCTGGAGAAACTTCTTCAGGAAAGTCTAGCGTTAAATCTAAATTGTCGGATCGGATGGCTTCTAAATTAATAAAATCTTGCAACATTTTGAGCTCATTCTCCAGCGCGATAAATTCATCTTTTCCTTGGTAAAGTACATACCGTAAAAGAGAAGACAACTTAGAAATCATCTGCGAAGCTTTTTCGCTCTGCGCCGCTAAATTTAAAGAGTAAATATTGTTTAATGTATTAAAAAGAAAATGCGGGTGAATTTGTGCTTTTAAAAAATCCATCTGCAGTCGCATATTTTGTTTTTGCAATGCCATTTCTTTTTGTTGTTGTCGCATCTGATCTCTAAAAAACTTAGCCGTTACCGGCACACACAACAAAGCAAAATAGACAATTACCATTTGAATAATAAACCAGAAATAACGATTTTCAAATATTTCATATATATCCATCCTCCCTTTAGGAGAGGGAATTTCAAAATAGAATAGGAGTTCATACTTAGCTACTTTTACAAACCATAATCCTATTGAAAAACCTATAACATTTGCAATAAGGCTTATAAAAAACTTCGTGTAATTATGTTTTTTGACTAAGTATTTATAGGCTGTGCGAATAGTAACGTAATAACTCGCCAAAACCAATACGATATTAAGCCCCATACTAATCAACCAACTTTTAAATAAGTTGATGCCTTGCCAATGCGTAATGACCAGTAAGTGGTATGTATAAAATGAAAAGGCGGTAAAAAATAACGCCCAAAAAATAAGGTGAAGTGTGATGCGATAGCCCCTTACCTCAAAACTCTTTTCCCACAGTCTTTTCCAAAAATCCATACACGAAAATAGGAAAAAAAGGAAAGAAAACTTTCACAAACCTACGAATCACTAAAAATCGACGACAAACGCCCATAATTTGTTGACCAACCCGGCTAAACGTCTTATAAAATGTATTAATGGGTTTTATGTTGGGTTTTATCTGTCTTATAGGGCAATCTACCGAAAACATTTTTATAGAAGCTCCCCTACCCCGTTTATTTGTATCAGAAAATCGAAACACCTTCGATCTTTTAAATTGAATTTTTCATTTTTATTATAAAGCCGTACTCATGAAAACTGCTAAAAACATCTCTTTTTGTTTACTTCTATTCAGCTTGTTTTTTGCTGTATCACATCAAACTAATGCGCAAGAAAATAGCACTGCCCTCGGAACTATTACCGGCCATATACAAGACTGGCAAAGCAAAGCCATTCCTTATTTATATGTACACTTGCACAAAGCAACCGACTCTAGTCTGGTAAAAAGTGTAGCCGCAGACTCCTTAGGAAATTTTATTATCAAGGCCATTCCCCAAGGTCATTATTATGTTAAAGTGCAATTAATTGGGTTTAAACCAACTATAAGTCAACCTTTTCAGATAGGGCCGGCACATACCACCATTAACTTACCACCCCTTACTCTTCAGTCTAATAATACTCTGGAGACTGTATTTATTACAGGCACCCGCCCTTTAATTGAGTACAAACCAGGGCAAACCCTTGTAAATTTAGAAAACACTAGTATGAGTGCGGGCAATTCGCTAATGGATTTACTCCGAAAATCTCCGGGCGTTTTTGTAGATCAAAACGACAAAATTTCTTTAAATGGAAAAAGCGGCGTTATGGTAATGATTAATGGCCGACCAACTCATCTATCCGGTGATCAACTTGCGGCTTTTCTAAAAAATGTTCCTGCAGGCTCGGTTGCTAAAATTGCGTTGATGGATCAACCCCCGGCAAAATATTCTGCAGAGGGAACCGCCGGCATTATTAACATCATTATGGAAAAGAAAGTAGCCACCGGCTGGAATGGAAGTCTTAAACTGGGGGCCGGTTACGGACAGTTTTGGAAATATAACGGCGGGGTAAATGTAAATTATGGTGGTAAAAAATTAAGTTTTTATGCTAACTACAACTACAAGCACCAGCGCAATGAATTTAATATGGATATGACTCGGCAGTTTATTGATCCCAACACCAATGCGTTGACAAGTCTTATGACGCAATCTAGTCAGATGGAAATTAAAGGGCATAATCAAACCGCACAATTGGGGATGGATTACCAAATTGATGATAACCAAAGTATTGGATTTGTATTAAATGGTTCGTTTAATAACGGCGATTTTAACAGCTTTAGTCCTATTCATTTTTTAAATGCTTCCGGTAGTTTAGATTCTATTTCAACCTCTAAAAACCACAATGGTTATAACTGGGAAAACGAGCAAGGAAACCTGCACTACAACCTTAAATTAGATGATAAAGGAAGCGCTCTAACAGCTAATTTAGACTATAGTCACTTTTATCAAACCAGCCCACAGTCTATACAAACCTCTATTAAAGATGCCTCAGGAAATACGATTGGCACCCCGTTAAAAAGACGTGGAAAGCAACCGAATGATATTAATATTTATGCTGCCAAATTAGATTATACACAGGTTTTAAAAAATAATTATAAACTATCAGCCGGACTAAAAACCAGCTTCGTAAAAACCGATAACAACAGTAAATTTGAACTAAATGATAATGGAAGTTGGGAAAACGATGCGAGAAATACCAATCATTTTATCTATAAAGAAAATGTAAACGCTGCTTATGTAAGTTTAGATAAAACATTTACCAAAGGTTGGAGTGCCAAAGTAGGTTTTCGGGCAGAACAAGCCAATATAAAAACCAACCAAGTCACTACAGACTCTATTAATGAGCAACATTATATTGATTTGTTCCCTAACATCACCTTGTCAAAAACGATTAACCCAAACAATATACTAAGTCTGTCATATACACGACGTATTCATCGACCTAACTACCAGAGTTTAAATCCGTTTGTGTTTTATGTGGATGAATATACCTATCATTCCGGAAATCCTTATTTACAACCGGAATACACCAATAAATTTGCCTTAACTTATACCTTTAAAAGAAGTTATAACGCGGTATTGAGTTATAGCCGCACAAACGATATTATGGCGCGGGTGGTTCGACAAAACGATATAACCCATATCATACACCAAACCCAAGACAACATTAGCCAGATGGATAATATCCGGTTGAGTTTAAGTATTCCTGTTACCATAACAAAATGGTGGAGCACTTACAACTCTGCACAGTTTTTTTACAACCGATATGAAGGGCTATACAACGGCTTTCAACTAGACAAAGGCTTTGCTTCATTTATGCTAAACACCTACCAAAGCTTTCGTATAGCACAAGGTTGGAAAGCAGAATTAACCGGTATGTATCGCGGTGCTTCTATTATGGGACCGTTTAAAATAGATCCTATAAAAATGATTTCTATAGGTGTACAAAAATCGTTATGGAACAACCGGGGCTCTATTAAACTTAATGTGCAAGACGTTTTTCAGTCTATGAAATTTGCAACCAATACAGATTTTGGTAACTTACACCTTCACAATCAGTTTAAATTGAATGACCGTGCCGTAAACCTTACTTTTACCTGGAATTTTGGGAACCAAAAAGTAAAGGTTCGCAAACACAAAGAATCTAGTATCAAACAACAAGAAAGTCGTATTCAAAAAGGAAACGGAAGCGGCCAAGGAGCCGTTAAATAAACTTACTAAAACCTGTTGTGCATTTAACGGATTCTTTTTAAGTATCAAATAATATTTGGTAGCAAAACGAATCACCAATGCACAACAGGTTACTATGTTGTTTTTCAATAAAAACTTTATTATGAAAAAAATATTTGTTGTCTTCTTATTCCTATTTTCTCTTAATACGGCTTTGGCGCAGACTAAAGCGTATGACCAAGCCGTACAAAACTTTCAAAAGCATTACAATGCACAAGATTACGAAGCCGTATATCAATCGTTTTCAGAAAGTATGCAACAGCTTTTACCACTGCCTAAAACCAACCAATTTTTAAGTGCTGTTTACCAACATTTTGGCAAATTAGAACAAACTTCCTTTTTAGCCCTGTCTCCTAAAAAAGTAGCTGCATACAAAGCTGTTTTTGAGAAAGGTACCATGACTATCATTCTTGCGGTAAACAAGGCGCAACAACTTACTACCTTTGCTATTAAACCTTACCAAGAATCGAGAAACCCGGTTGTTTCTGAGCTTGCCGATTTTCCTCAACCAATAGCAAAAGCCATTGCTAAACAGGCAAAAGCGTTTCCTAATCACACACAATTGGCTATTGCTATACTCAACAAAGACAACACCCATTTTTATGGGGTATTAAAAGAAAAAGACACCCTAAAAAGCATTGTTAATCAAGATAGTATTTTTGAAATAGGTTCTATTACCAAACTCTTTACCGCCACGGTCTTAGCCCAAATGGTTCAAAAAAATAAGGTAGCATTAAACGCCCCTATCAACCCTTATTTTTCGTTTCCTTTTCACGATTCAGTCACCATTACTTTTAAAGAATTGGCCAACCACACCTCCGGACTGTCCAGAATGCCGAGTAATTTACCCCTAATCAATTTAAAAAATCCATATCAGTCATATCAACAAAAAGAGTTATACACGTATGTCTTGTCCTGAAATACGTTGACCATTATTATTACACTTTTTCAAAGGTTTTC
>CAZPGY010000015.1:0-63788 GCA_964586655.1 uncultured Flavobacteriaceae bacterium | reverse complement strand
CTTTGAAATTTTCATCACGAAATATTAGCACAATTAATAAATCACTTTGGTATAACATTCCTATTCGACAAGATCGCCCTAAGTCGTCAAAGGAATCGTCCTGATCGCAATCGGTTACCCTCCCGTTTAAATAACATAGCACCTTAAAGTTTTATAAGCTTAATAGCACTCAATATCAATTTTCCTATAACTTTGTAGATATGAATTTTCGGATTCATTTGTCAAGATGAATTGTATGGAATTAACGGATTCGCTTTCAGCTGATTTTTTCATATTCCGAAAAAATATTGAACTCATTATTATCAGATAAGATAACAGCCTTAAAAAATAAATTTATGTGTAAAATAGGAATCGTCATGGGCAGCACAAGCGATATGCCCATCATGGAAAAAGCCATTGACGTATTGGCAGAACTCGATATTGATGTAGAAGTGGATATTGTTTCAGCGCATCGCACGCCGGATAAACTGATGGACTATGGTAAAAATGCACATCAGCGTGGAATTCGGGTTATCATTGCCGGTGCCGGTGGCGCCGCTCACCTGCCCGGAATGTTGGCTTCTGTTTCTCCGCTACCGGTGATTGGGGTACCCGTAAAATCACGCAACTCTATAGATGGCTGGGATTCTGTTCTTTCCATTTTGCAAATGCCGGGAGGCGTACCAGTGGCCACTGTAGCCTTAGATGGCGCCAAAAATGCCGGTATATTGGCCACACAAATCCTCGGTGCCACTGATGATAATATCCGTCAGCGCATCATGGAGTACAAAGAAAACCTCAAGAAAAAAGTAATTAAAGGAGCTGAAGAAGTAAAGAAAGGAAACTAATCGAGTTTTTTTTAATAAATATACCTTCCTGTTATCAAGGAAGAAGTTCACAAAAAGAACTTGCAATACAGAAGCGACTTTAAGAACAGACTAATCTTCCTGTTAAGATTACAAATCCCTGCATTTCGACTTCGTTCAATATCGGCTAAATACCTGTCATGGCTATGTCGGTGTTTTTTGCTTTGACCTTTGAGATTTTTAATACCGAATCTTTGGCCTATTTCATAAATGGATTTGGTATTATATTTTAACATTAAACAATTTCGGTAGTATTGCTTTGGAAAGACATGCTCATTTAAGTAAATAACACACTGATAGCAAGTTTCTTATGCTTATAGAACTGCGCTATAAAAAATAAACCCGCAGATTAAAACGGAATATCATTTGGAAACCATGGTAATTCCTGCCTATTTTGCGCCTGTGATGAATTCTTATTTAGTTTCTATAATTGGTACTACGGCTATTGGGAAGACCGATAAGGCCATTGCTTTGGCTCGGGCTTTCAACACGGAAATTGTTTCGGCAGATTCTCGGCAATTTTATCGTGAAATGACCATAGGCACAGCCGTTCCCACCCCTGAAGAACAGGCGCAAGTTCCCCATCATTTTATCCAACATATTTCTGTTGATGATGCTTATAATGTGGGAGATTTTGAAAAAGAGGCCTTAGAAAAACTGAAAGAATTGTTTGCCAAGCATCAATGTGTGTTCTTGGTGGGCGGCAGCGGACTTTTTTTAAAAGCAGTTAACGAAGGCTTAGATTATTTTCCTGAAGTGGATCCCAAAATTCGTCAACGGCTCAATGAGCGTTTAAAACAAGAAGGATTGGCACCGCTTCAACGGGAGCTCAAAAAACTGGATCCCAAATATTACAATGAGGCGGCTACGGATAATCCACGTCGCGTAATTCGCGCCTTAGAAATTTGTTTGGGCAGTGGCAAACCTTTCTCCGCTTTCCGAAATCAAAAGAAATCGCCCCGACCTTTTAAAACCCTAAAAATAGGATTGGATGCGCCAAGGGAAGTCATCTACCGTCGCATTGAAAATCGTGTAGATCATATGATGGATAAAGGCTTGCTTGAAGAAGCTCGACGACTTTATCCACAGCGCCATAAAAATGCATTAAACACCATTGGCTACAAAGAGCTTTACCAATATTTTGATGGGCAGTGTTCTTTAGCCGAAGCAATCGGAGAAATCAAGAAGAACACCCGTAGGTTTGCCAAACGCCAACTAACCTGGTTCCGTCGGGATCAATCCATTACCTGGTTTCCCCACGGGTGTGCCCCAAAAGAAATTGAAGACTTTATCCGCAAACAGATTGCATAATCTGGCTTGCCGGATTACTCACGCAATCGGTGGGTTAAATTTCGTCTTCTCCTTTTACCACCAAGCGGAAGCCTTCTCCGTGAATATTCAAAATTTGAACCACATCGTCTTTTTTCAGGTACTTACGCAGTTTAGCAATATAAACGTCCATACTTCTTGAGGTGAAGTAATTATCATCTCGCCATATTTTGGTCAGTGCCAATTCACGTGGCATCAAGTCGTTTTTGTGAAGAGCGAGCAAACGCAAAAGGTCATTTTCTTTGGGAGACAATTTCTCGGCTTCTTCGTCTTTATATTTTAAGAAACGCAATTTGGAATTGAGGTGGAAATTTCCAATTTCAAATTCAAATTGTTTACTGTCAGTTACGCTATCGACAGATTTGCGCTGCATAATAGCTTTAATTTTCATCAACAGCACCTCACTGTCAAACGGTTTGGTGAGATAGTCGTCTGCTCCCACTTTATAACCTTTTAAAACGTCCTCTTTCATTGATTTTGCCGTCAAGAAAATGATGGGAATATTATCATCTTTTTCTCGAATCTCAGCAGCCAGGGTAAACCCGTCTTTGTAGGGCATCATCACATCGAGGATACACAAATCGCAGTCGTTCTTTTTAAACTTTTCGAAACCTTCCATACCATTTTTGGCGTGGGTGACATCATAGTTGTTCATACTCAAATAATCTTTGAGTACGGTTCCGAAATTGGGATCGTCTTCTACGAGTAAAATCTTCTTTTTTTCTTTTTTAGTTTCCATAATTTAAGAGATTAATGGTAATTTAATAATAAATGTACTTCCTTTTCCTTTTTCACTTTCGACCGAAATTTCACCTTGATGGTCCAGCACAATTTTTTGAACATAGGCCAAACCCAACCCGTGCCCTTTAACATTGTGCAGGTCACCGGTGTGTTCGCGGTAAAATTTTTCGAAAATCTTTTTTTGTACCCCTTTGCTCATCCCGTTTCCCTGATCACGTATTTTTACAATAAGGTAATTTTTTACGTTTTCAGTGTAGATGTCAATCTTGGGAGAATCTTCAGAATATTTGACAGCATTGTCCAAAATATTGACCAATACGCTAATAAAATGAGATTCATTGGCCAAGATAGAGCTCTTTAACGCTGCAAAGTGGGTTTGGATGTATCCACCTCGATTTTCAACGATAAGACTCACATGCGTTATCGCGTCTTTAATCAAGTCGTGGAGTATCAACCTTTCTTTCTTCAGGTCGAGTTCATTGCGTTCCAATCTGGAAATACGCAATACATTTTCAACCTGAGCATGCATCCGGTGATTTTCATCACGAATCATTTTTAAATAATCTTTGATGCGATCCGGATTTTTTAAAATCGTTTCATTCCCCACTGAATCTAAGGCCAAATTGATGGTGGCAATAGGGGTTTTAAATTCATGGGTCATGTTGTTGATAAAGTCGTTTTTAATTTCAGCTATTCGTCGTTGTTTGAGCAATTGATAAATAGCACCTGCATAAGCCAAAATGATGATAATGGTGAATGCAATACTCAAAGTGGCCATCCAAACAACCGAAGAATAGATTTCTTTTTGTTTATCGGTAAAATTGATATACAGTTTATAATCGGTGTTGTGAGAAGGAAAAATACTGATTCCGTAAGTGGCAGGAGAGCCCAAAGAAAAACCGGCCGTCGATACCTTAGTGGCCAATCCGCGGCTGTAGATTCCAAACTCGTAATCAGATTTCACTCCTCTTCTATTTAATTGCTTGTCAATCATTTGTTTTAGCTCACTTTGACTAATACGTTTATAAACCGGCAGTTTGTCGGTAATGCGATTGATTTGATCAGTTAAAAGCCTTCGTTCGGCATGGTCAAGCCTCGTTACTTTCTCCCAACGCTTTCGGCTGCTCAACCCCACTTCTTCTTCCAAATTTTCTTCTCGTACTAAGGTGACTTTCCGATTGACCAGCTTTTTAAAATTTACACTGTCTCCACCAAATCCCGGAAGCTCGGAGCGTACTTTATAGTCCTGTTGGAGAATGCTGTTGGTAATATAAAAAGTCTCATTGGTCAAGTTGTTTTTTTTCACCTGAAACAATTGCGTAAACTTTGTCTTATCCGGTATTTTTATAGAATCGGCCAAGGAAGCAAATTTTACATACCACTTGTCCAGCTCATTGTTTTTGGCTTCTTCGGCCACCGTCAACAAGCTTTGACGCGCATTAAAAGAAAACCGGGCTTCTTTGGCAGCAATGGTCTTTTGTATCCAATATACCTGCACAAAGATGATTCCTATCAAAGACAGGCTCATTACTGCTATCAGTAAAAGAAACATCTTTTTCTTCATACATGCGAATTTAACATTTGTATTTTGGTAATATCAACTGATTAACCAAAAATTAACACAGTTTCCTAAGGAATTATTTAAAGATCTAAAAGCCTATGGTGAATTTCATAGACTGCTGATTGCGTGGAGGCTAAGTCGCGATTGTCAATTACCCAGTCGGCCAAGCTTTTTTTGCGTTCATCGGACCATTGGTTTTCCATTCGGGCTTCGATTTGTTTTTCGGAGATTTGATCGCGTTTTTTGACCCGTAAAATGCGGTCTTGTTTTGGAGCGGTGACCAATATGCTGTAATCAGCCAAATTGCGGTGTTGTCCCGATTCAAACAGTATCGCCGCTTCGTAAAGTACATAAGGAGCATTTTGTTTTGAGGCCCACTGTTTAAAATCTGCCCTTACCCGAGGATGAACAATTGCATTCAGTTTTTGGAGTAAATCTTTATCTTTAAATACTTGAGAAGAGAGGTATTTTCGATTGAGCTGTCCGGAAACTGTATAGGCTTTCTGTCCAAAAAGCGCAGTGATTTCACTTTTAATGGGCGCTTTCAACATCAGGGATTTGGCTTCATCATCGGCAATATATACCGGAATGCCATAGGCTTTAAAAAAACGAGCCACCGTGGTTTTTCCACTGCCTATACCGCCTGTTAAACCAACCACCATCATTGCTTGATTACAAATTGTACCTTTCGTGGAGAAAGTCTGATTTGATGCACTTCATCCGGTTTTCTTTTGATACTGGGAATAAGAAATTGTTTGTTTTGGGAAATATTCCGGTAATCACAAACCACTTGAAAATCCATCTTTTGGAACTGATTAAACTTTTTTAAACTCACATTAAAAGTAATTTTTACCGATGAAGGATACAAGCTAATGTCCACGCCTTTGGGCTTATTGATTACTGTGATGGGAATTTCGAGCTGGCGCTCTGTAAAACGTTCTACTTTGAAAAGATAAGATACTTCTTTGCGAAATAGGGTGAGTTCGCGATTGGGATTGTCCAAAGCTACTGCTCCTTTTACATCCGAATTGATATCTTTTAAGCTTATCCGCTCGGTAGAAATGTGAGTTATACTGTCCAGGATGGCGTGTGAACCACTAATTTTAATCGAATCGGGAACCAAAATCGCTTGCTGTTGTACTGAAGAATAACCGGGCGCATATTGAATGGTTATTTGTGGAACAACCGGAACCTTTTTAATGGCTTTTCGCGCATAAGGAATGCGTATCCTGCGCTCTACAAATTGGGCATTATCCATGTTTAGCGGCAGCACCTGCGACAACTTTTTATGATGCTTTACAACATCGTATATCAAAGCAGTGCTATCAGCGGGGAGCGCAGCCAAGTCTACTTTTATTTTGGGCTTAAATATTTTAAACCAAGCCATTTGAAAACCGGTTTGCTTTACACGGAGTTGGAGTCTTCCACTTCTGTCGGTAACCAATTTGTCTTTGGGGGCGTTGACATACTGCAAGGGCACGTTGATGACTTCAGTATATTTTTTGGAATACTGAACAAATATCCAAATGATTGATGATAAGCAAAGAAAAAGCACAAAAGACTTAAAATTGGCCTTTTTGAACTCGCTGCGAAAGAATTTTTTAATTTTATTATCCGGCATAACCATGCATTAATTCAGCAAAGCATTCATAATTTTTTTTGCTGAGATGAAAATATTAAGTGTTTAAAAAAAAGTGCCCAACAAACTTTCCAAAAAATAAATCTACGATTAAGGTATCTACTCCTTTCAACAAAAGTAAGCAGAAAATATAAAACAAAGTTTTTTTCAGAAGGCTTTGCGCTTTATCCGATTAATAACAAACCGATCTACAGTCGATTACCTTCTTAAGTTTTATATGTGAGTGGTTAATTATTATTAATTGTAATAAACTGATTTGTAGTAAATTTATAACTATTATATTAAGTATAACTTTAAATTATTTAGCTCTCTAAAATCAATGCTTTTATTGACTTATAAACACTTTTTGTTGACAACTTGTTTTTTATATTATTTGAGTGGAGCAACGATAACGATCATGGGAGTTTGCGCTACTTATAAACAAAGTATTGTGCAAAACTCAAGCTTGACTTCACGGAAAATCGGACTATCTTTGTCTCAAATCTTATTGCCGGGGCGTCCTTCGAAAAAATGGGGGAATCATGTGAAAATCATGAGCTGTTGCGCAACTGTAAGCGGTTTGATCCGTAAGCCAGATTACCTTCTCCGGGAATATGAATTTTGTTTCGCATAAAGAACAAAGTTCGAGTGACTGCTCTTTCCTGTTTGTCGGAAGCTATCCCTCCTCCCCTTTTGTTTTTTGTGCCATTGTTTCACCTTTTAAAACGTATTTTACAATGGGCATTTTTGAAAAACGAACCAATTACAAACCTTTTGAATACCCCGAGGTATTAAAATTTACCGAATCAATCAATCGTTCTTTTTGGGTGCATTCTGAAATTGATTTTACGGCTGACGTACAAGACTTTCAATCTCACTTGAGTGATCCCGAAAAACAGGCTTTGAAACGCAGTTTGCTGGCCATCGCCCAAATTGAAGTCGCCGTTAAATCCTTTTGGGGCGATTTGTACAATCACCTCCCCAAACCTGAATTCAACGGATTAGGCAGTACTTTTGCCGAATGTGAATTCCGTCACTCTGAGGCCTATTCGCGTTTGCTCACTGTATTGGGCTATGACAATGCTTTTGAAAGTATGGTAGAAGTTCCCGCCATTAAAAAACGCATTGCTTATTTAGAAAAAGCACTTAAATATACCCGAGCTGACGACCGTAAGAAATATGTCTTCTCTCTGATTCTGTTTTCTATTTTGATTGAAAACGTATCCTTGTTTAGTCAGTTTGGCATTATTTTATCCTTTACCCGATTCAACGGACTGATGAAAAATGTGAGCAATATCATCGCTTGGACCTCGGTAGACGAGCAGGTACACGCCAACGCAGGAACCTATCTGATTAATCAGATCAAAAAAGAATATCCCGAATTCTTTGATGCGGAAACAAAAGTCGAAATCGGAGCAATTATCGATGAATCCATTGCGGTAGAAGGGGAAATATTGGACTGGATTTTTGAGGAAGGAGAACTCGAAAGCATCAGTTCTAAAAACCTCCTCGATTTTATGAAATTCCGTATTGATGAAAGCATTCAGGAAATCGGAATGGAAAAGCGCTTCCACATTACTCCGGAGGAATATGCCCCCATGGCTTGGTTTGAAGAGGAAGTATTTGCCAATTCGCTGGACGATTTCTTTGCCAAACGACCCACCGAATATACCAAGCACGACAAGAGTATTAGTGCAGCCGATTTATTCTAAGGATGGCGGCAACTCTCAAAGAGCGCATGGCACAATCTGAAACCCGTGTGGTGAAAGTTGTTTTTCCCAATACCACCAATCACTATCACACTTTGTTTGGTGGCACCGCCATGCAACTAATGGATGAAACGGCGTTTATCGCAGCCACTCGTTTTTGCCGAAAAAAGGTGGTGACTCTGTCGACGAGTAAGATCGATTTAAGACCCCAATTCCGGCCGATACGATTATCGAATTGGTCGCGAAAGTTATCAAACTGGGCCAAACCAGTTTGGAAGTACAAGTTATCATTTACCAAGAAAATATGTATGAAGAAGGCACAAGAGAAAAATCCATTCAAGGGACTTTCACTTTTGTTGCTTTAAACGAACACAATAAACCTACAGCTGTCTTATGAAAAAATTATGGTGGTTCAACGAAGAGAGTGAACAAATTTTAAACCGCGGGTATTTGCTCAAGGGCGAAACCGTTCAAGGCGCAATTGAACGCATAGCTAACGCTGCCGCGAAACGTCTTTACAAACCCGAACTGAAAGAAGAGTTTATGGCTTTGATCGAGAACGGTTGGATGAGCCTCAGTTCGCCCATTTGGGCCAATATGGGGACTGAACGCGGTCTGCCCATCTCTTGTTTTAACGTGCATGTGCCCGACAATATTGAAGGCATTACCCACAAATTGGGGGAAGTAATTATGCAAACCAAAATCGGCGGCGGTACTTCCGGTTATTTTGGTGAATTGCGTGGCCGCGGCACCGCCGTGACCGATAACGGCCAGAGCAGTGGCGCCGTTTCTTTTATGAAATTGTTTGACACCGCCATGGACACCATCTCTCAAGGTGGTGTGCGGCGTGGTGCATTTGCCGCTTATCTCGATATCGATCATCCGGATATTGAAGAGTTTTTGCAAATCAAAGACATCGGTAGCCCTTTGCAAAACTTGTTTTTTGGGGTTTGTATTCCCGATTATTGGATGCATGAAATGATTGAAGGCGATCAAGAAAAAAGACAAATCTGGGCTAAAGTTTTGGAATCACGCCAGCAAAAAGGACTTCCTTATTTGTTTTTCAGCGATAATGTCAACCGTCATAAACCGCAAGTCTATAAGGATAAAAACAGGGTTATCAATTCGAGTAACCTTTGTTCTGAAATTATGCTGCCCTCCAATTTTGATGAATCTTTTATCTGTTGCTTGTCATCGATGAATCTCGAGTTGTATGACGAATGGAAAGACACCAATGCCGTACAGCTGGCAGTATTCTTCCTCGATGCAGTGCTACAAGAATTCATTGCCAAAACGGAAGGTAATTATTATCTGCAATCGGCCAATCGTTTCGCCAAACGACACCGAGCGATCGGACTGGGCGCAATGGGTTGGCACTCTTATCTGCAAAAAAACAGAATCCCCTTTGAAGGCATGGAAGCCAAACAGCTTACCAACCAAATCTTTAAACACATTCGTTCTGAAGCCGATACCGCATCTCAAGAACTCGCCCATATTTATGGAGAACCGGAAATTCTACAAGAATACGGCCGCCGCAATACCACCTTGTTGTCTATTGCGCCAACAACCTCCTCTTCGGCTATTTTGGGCCAAGCTTCTCCGGGAATAGAACCCTTTAGCAGCAATTATTACAAAGCCGGACTGGCCAAAGGGAATTATATTCGGAAAAACAAATACCTCAAACAGCTCCTGATTGAAAAGGACATTGACAACGAAGAAACTTGGCGCAGCATCATGCTGAATCAAGGCAGTGTACAACACCTTCGCGAACTCGATGAGACCGAAAAGGCAGTGTTTAAAACCTTTAAGGAAATCAGTCAGTTAGAGATTGTACAACAGGCTTCCATCCGACAGAAATATATTGATCAGTCGCAGAGTTTAAATTTGAATATCCCTTCAAATCTGCCGGTCAAGGAAGTCAACAAACTTTTGATTGAAGCTTGGAAGCTCGGGATAAAAACGCTGTATTACCAACGCAGCCAAAGTGTATCTAAAGAGTTTGTGGTCAATAATTTGGTCGATTGCGTGAGCTGTGAAGCTTAATAGGCTTTTTGAAATTGAGCTCACCGCGATAGCTTTTTTCTGAAAAGGCTTGTTTAAAAAACCGATTCCTTTTATGGGGTCGGTTTTTTATTGGAGGGATCCCAAACTCCAAGAGTGATCTGCGGGTCGCTGACCTAAAAGCGATGCCAAGGTCATTGAATTCCATATTAACAGAATGAGTTTAAAATAGTGGGTTAATATTATCCATATTTCCTGATAGGACCATATGAATGTCTATATTTGCCGGCTATTTTTATACGATATGAAAAACTTTCAAGAATTAGGATTGAGTGCTGAAATTCTTCACACAGTAGAAGATCTGGGCTTTGAAGAACCCAGTGATATTCAGGCTGAAACCATTCCTGTCCTATTACAAGAAGAAACTGATTTAGTGGGATTGGCCCAAACAGGAACCGGTAAAACCGCCGCTTTTGGCTTTCCCATTTTGGAAAAGATAAATCCTAAATCACCACAAACACAGGCACTTATTCTCGCCCCCACCCGAGAGTTGTGTTTGCAAATCACCCAAGAACTCACCACCTATGCCAAATATATACAAGGCGTGAATGTGGTGGCCATTTATGGTGGGGCCAGCATTACCAACCAAGAGCGAAACATCAAACGCGGGGCGCAAATTATCGTGGCTACGCCGGGCAGGATGAAAGACATGCTGCAACGAAAAAAAATTGATATCAGTCAAATCAGATACAGTGTTTTGGACGAAGCCGATGAAATGCTGAATATGGGCTTTTATGAAGATATCACCGACATTTTAAAATATTCTCCAAAGACCAAAAATACTTGGTTGTTCAGTGCTACCATGCCCAAAGAAGTGGCTCGTATTGCCAAAGATTTTATGGACAATCCTGTTGAGATTACCGTAGGCACCAAAAATGAAGGCACTAAAAATGTTTCTCATGAATATTATCTGGTCAATGCCCGGGATCGATACCGTGCGTTAAAGCGTTTGGCAGATTATAATCCCGATATTTTTGCCGTTATTTTTTGCCGAACCAAGCGCAATACGCAAAAGGTAGCAGAACGCCTGACCGAAGAAGGATATAATGCAGCGGCTCTTCACGGCGATTTGAGTCAGAGTCAACGCGATTTGGTGATGAAATCCTTTCGCAATCACCAGGTTCAACTGCTTGTTGCCACCGATGTGGCTGCTCGCGGAATCGATGTAAACGATATTTCACACGTTATCAACTATCAACTACCGGACGAAATTGAGGTCTATACCCACCGAAGTGGCCGTACCGGACGCGCCGGAAAAAGTGGAATTTCCATGGTTTTGGTCACCAAAAGTGAGATGCGAAAGATCAAACAAATTGAAAAAATAATCAAACAAAAATTTGAGCAAAAATCCATTCCCGACGGAGAGGAAATATGTCAAGTTCAATTGTTTCATTTGGCCAAAAACATTCGGGATACGGAAATAAATCCGGCGATTGAAAAGTATATCGAAGCTTTAAAAGACGATTTTAAAGCACTCAGTAAAGAGGACTTGATTCAAAAAATATTCTCCGTTGAATTCACTCGATTTCACAATTATTATAAAGATGCTCGTGATTTGAACGGAAAGGCGCAACAGAGCTATCGAGAAGGAGAATCCGACGGAACGAGCATTCGATATTTCATCAATATAGGTTCCCGTGACGGCTTTGATTGGCGGTCACTTAAAGACCTTTTGAGAGATGCATTACAGCTTTCCAAAGACGAAGTCAATCGCGTGGATGTCAAAAGAAATTTTTCCTTCTTTAATACCGCTGCCGAGGAACAAAAAAAGGTCTTTGAAACTTTTAAAAATTATCATTTCCAAGGGCGAACGGTCAATGTTGAGCTCACCAAAAACAAAGGCGGTGGAAGACACACGTCGAAAAAAGGAAAACGAAAAGGTGGTCGTCGTTTCAAACCCTCTTCAAAAAAGGGAAAACGAAAAGACAACATCAAAAGTTCTATCAATCGGCGTAAAAAGAAAAGAAAAAAATAATACCAGTTAGGTTTATTAAATAGTCTATAGATTTTATTGGGCTGTTTTGTGGGGCTAATCGGGTATAAGAATGGAACAGCAGAAAGCAGATATGAAAAAGCCGCATAGCGATACCGGAGGTTCATTAAGAAACCTTAATTGGCTTCCGAATCTATGTGCTGTTTCTCTATGTCAAAAAATCGTTTAGGAAATATATTTATATTATTTTGCAGCATAATTTTATCGCTGAAAGCATATAGTTGTGAGCTTTAATATGAAAAAATGTCTTTTTTTATTTGTCATCCTTCTGATTGGCTATACGGTTTATGGACAAAGTGACGAACCTCAAACCGTGAAGGGAAAGGTGTTAAATGCCGCTAATGACAAGGTGTTGTCCGGAGTGAATATCATCAACCTCACTCAGGTTAGCGGAACCATTACCAATGAAAAAGGCTATTTTGAAATCCCTGCTGAGGTGGGGGATACCCTTTATTTTTCATACTTGGGGTTCAAACCAATCCGCATTGGAATTACCGATGATTGGATCAAATTTGGCAATGTCAAAATTAAAATGACCGAAATGGCCTTTGCACTGGATCCTGTGGTACTCAAACCTATTGAGCTTACCGGATACTTACAAATTGACACCAAAAATATTCCCATTTACAATGATTACCGATATCAAATTTCCAATTTAAATTCAGGGTATGAAGCCGGCTATCAGCAGCCCATAGGTTTTTCGGCTACCTTGTCTTCTATCTTTAATCCGGTAGATTTTCTACACCTCATCTTTACCCAAAAAGCGCCTCAAATGGAAAAATTAAGGGCGATGAAGGAAGATAAAGGGATACGGCAATTGCTGGAAACCAAATTTGATCGAAAAACCCTGATGGTTCTGCTTCACGTAAGCGAAAAAGAGATTAAAAAGATTTTAAAACACTGCAATTACTCCAAGACTTTCATTGAGACTGCAAACGATCTGCAAGTGCTTGATGCCATCAGTGAATGCTATGAACGGTACAAAGCTTTAAACCGCAATTAAATAAGAATAAGCGCGCATAATACAAATTAATCCGATATTGATGTTTATGAAAAAAAACATAGTCATCTTAACCGGTGCCGGAATGAGTGCCGAGAGTGGAATTAAAACTTTTCGCGATGAAGACGGACTTTGGGAAGGACACGATGTAATGAAAGTTGCTTCGCCACAGGCCTGGGAAGAAAATAAAGAGTTGGTATTGGATTTTTACAACCAACGACGACGTCAGTTGCACGAGGTACAGCCCAATGCGGCACACAAAGCACTCGTCAAACTGGAGGAAAAGTTTACGGTGGATATCATTACACAAAATGTGGATGACCTGCACGAACGTGCCGGGAGCCAACAGGTAACGCACTTGCATGGCGAGCTATTTAAAGTGCGGAGTACTGTTGATCCTCAGTTGATCCAAGTGTGGAAGAAAGATTTGCACCTTGGAGACCGGTGTGAAAAAGGAAGTCAATTAAGGCCTCATGTGGTATGGTTTGGTGAAGCTGTTCCCGAACTGACCAAGGCAGTCAATATAGTTGAAAAAGCAGCAGTGGTAATCGTGATTGGCACTTCTATGCAAGTGTATCCGGCGGCAGGGCTTATCGAATATGCCCCCAAAGACTGCCCCATTTATTTTATTGACCCCAATCCGACAGTGGCTCCCACCGAAAAATTGCAGATTATCCCTGAAAAGGCCGTAAAAGGAGTTCCCGAACTTGTTCAAAAATTAATACATTCGACACTTTAAACTTTTGTGATGGTTTTACCGCAGATAAATCCTACCCAAACTCAAGCTTGGCAAAAGCTAAAATCTCATTTTGAAGCAATCAAATCTGAGGAAATGAAGGATTGGTTTGTAGATGATCCCAAACGGGCTGCCCGATTTCAAATAGAGTGGCAGAATTTTTTAATAGATTATTCTAAAAACAGAGTCACTCCCCAAACCCTGTCTTTACTGCTTGAATTGGCAGAAGAAACCCGACTTCAAGAAGCGATTGAACAACAATTTTCCGGCGCTCTCATCAATGAAACTGAAGCCCGATCTGTTTTGCATACAGCGTTGCGACAACCCCATCAATCACCGGAAGTGAGAGCCGCTTTGGATAAAATGAAAAACTTTTCGGAAGCGGTTATTTCAGGAAAATGGAAATCTTATTCCGGTAAAAAAATCACAGATATTGTCAATATTGGTATAGGTGGCAGTGATTTGGGACCGCAAATGGCCGTCCGAGCTTTACAATACTATCGAAATCACCTGCGCGTTCATTTTGTCTCCAATGTAGATGGAGATCACGCGGCAGAATTAAGTGAAAAACTCGATCCGGAAACTACTCTTTTTATTGTGGTATCAAAGAGCTTTTCTACGTTAGAAACATTGACTAATGCCCGCTTTTTTAAAAGATGGTTTCTTGAAAAGACACAAGAAAAAGCAATTGATCGTCATTTTGTGGCCGTTACCTCCAACACAGAAAAGGCACTTGATTTTGGCGCCAATGCCAGTCACATTTTCCCGATTTGGGATTGGGTGGGTGGCCGTTTCTCGCTATGGAGCTGCGTAGGCCTTTCCCTCTGCTGTGCCATAGGTTTTGAGGAGTTTAAAAAACTGCTTCGCGGCGCTCATGAAATGGACCAGCACTTTTATCAAACGCCTTTTAAAGAAAACATTCCGGTCGTCTTAGGCTTAATCAGCATTTGGTATAATAATTTTTTTCAAGTAGAATCGGAAGCCGTTATTCCTTATGCTGATTATTTGAGCAAGCTCGTCCCCTATCTGCAGCAGGCTTTTATGGAAAGCAACGGCAAAAATATATCCCGTGATGGAAAACCTGTTTCCTATCAAACGGGAAGCTTGCTTTGGGGATCCACCGGAACCAACGCACAACATGCCTTTTTTCAATTGCTGCATCAAGGAACTAAATTGGTGCCTTGTGATTTTATTGGTTTCAAAAAACCTTTGCAGGGTCATCAAACTATGCATTGTAAACTAATGTCTAATTTCTTTGCCCAAACGGAAGCCTTGATGAAAGGAAAAAGCGAAGCAAAAGTATGGGAAGAACTCAAAGATTTACCCCAAGAAAAACGAATGCTGTTGGCTCCTTATAAAACTTTTCCGGGCAATAAACCCTCCACCACCATTTTGATTGAACAGTTGACCCCGGAAAATTTGGGAAGTTTGATTGCCCTTTATGAGCATAAAATATTTGTACAGGGAATTATTTGGAATATTTTCAGTTATGATCAATGGGGAGTAGAGCTCGGCAAAGAGTTGGCAACAACAATTATGGACGATATCACCCATAAAAAGAGCCCAGCAACTCATGACAGTTCTACGGCAAGTCTTTTGAAGCATTTTAAGACCACCGGTTATTACTCTTCCTCAAAAGATTCTGATCAGAAAGGATAGCCGATAGCAAAGTTGAGCACCGGATTTTTATACTCAAACTTCCAGTTTTCTGCAGGCCGTTTTAGGGGAGCGGCCAAATCAAAACGCAGCACAAATCCTTGGATATCAATACGCAATCCTACTCCCGTGCCCACACCGAATTCATTTATAAAATCAGACGAAAACTTTCCGCCGGGCAAGTATTCATTCCCGTTGAGCAGCCACACATTACCGGCATCGGCAAAAACGGCTCCTTTAAGAACCGAGATGATAGGAAATCGATATTCCAAATTGGCCTCCAAACTGATATCTCCGGCTTGGTCAAAATAGGAATATTCTCCCGGCTCGGGTTTATAACTTCCCGGTCCTAAGGAACGAATATGAAAAGCACGCACACTTGAAGGACCGCCGGCAAAATATTCTTTGACAAAAGGCAAAGATTTAGCATTGCCATAAGGGATACCTATTCCTGCAAAAATATGGCCCACCAAAACATTTTCTCCCGAATGGCTCAATTGATAATGATAACTCACATCAATATCTCCTTTGACATATTGGGCATATTTTAGTCCGAGAAAAGTTTTTATTCCATCCGGTTCGTCTTTACTAAAAAGGCTGACCGCATTACCGGCAATATCAAAATTGAACCTGAAATACAACTGCCCCTTATCATCTTTATTTGAGAGTTCGTTATAGGTAAAGGAGTATAACAACCCGGCAATAAACTGTTGTTCAAAGCTGTGTTTTAGGAAAGGATTTGCGGCCAGGATTTCATCAAAGCGCCTACTGGTATTGGCCAGTTTGACATAGTCAATTTTTAACGGGCTCAGCCGGTGGGTAACAAATCGGTTTTCCTCCCAAATATAGGAGAAAGCGGTGGAAAAGGAATTGAGCGTATACAAATCGGTGCGATTCAAATAATCATAACCCACACTAATTTCAGTCTTGGGAATGGCATAGCGAAAAGCACCTTCATAGTGTCCGGGGAAAAGTAATCGCGGAAACAGCAGAGAAGCTTTTACCCCCCAGCTCAAGCTGCTGGATCCTATTTTATTGCCTTTGTAAAATTGCTTTTCGTAGCCAAAATCACCTTTGATATTAAAAATTTCACCGCCTTTAAAAATATTCCGATTGGTATAAGTAAATCCAATTCCCGGTCCGGTAAAATCATTGGACTTGCTCACCCCTTTGAGGTTGAGTTGGATGCTGTTTAACGGCATGGGGGAAAGTGTAATTTTACTTTTTAGCAACCCCTGCCCTTTTTCATTCACCAAAGAATCCATTTCTTTATATTGAATGTTGACAAACTTATACACCCCAATAGACGACAAGCGCCTGCTGGTATAGCTTGAAGATTCGGGACTATAGGTTTGACCGGGATGTAGCAAGATAAACGGTCGCAAACGATCGGGCCTTATGAAGGTCTCCGCTTGAATAAAATCAATCTGATCAATCTGAATAGTATCCTTATCTTGGGCAGTATCTTTAGATTTATTGGGATAAACCTCCACGCTTTTCAGCACATAAGGAATTTTTGCCTTCTCCGGCATACTTTCCTTGAGCTTCAGATAGAGTTTATAGCGTTTGCCTTTATATGAATTTGTATCGATTTGGAACAGGATAAAATCCTCATTAAAATAATAATACCCTTTCTCTTTGAGGTAGGCATCAATGCGGTTTCGTTCTTTTTTAAAAGCGCTTAAGGTAAACGGATCTCCTACTTTCAAAATAGATTCTTCAAGAGAAGCTTTAATATGATCATAAATAGCCAGGGTATCACTCGCTTCTTTTTCAACGACATAATCAGCCATTTTATAAGGTTTTCCAATGCTGACGTTATAATCTATTTTTGCCGTTTTATCAAGGCTGTCTATGGCTATGGAATAATTGACATCGCCATAAAAATAACCGTTGTTTTCCATGCGGTTTTGCAGAAGTTTTACGGTGTTTTCCAGATTGACATCAGTGAGATAAACCGGCTCCTCTCCCATTTTTTTATTGAGGTAACGCGTGATAAAACCCGGGTGTTCTTGTTTAGATTTGTAGTGATAATGCAGCCCCGGATACATGCCCAAAAACTTAGAATTGGGCTCGGGAAACAAGGCGGCGTTCATGGCTTCTTTCAGTTGAGAAAGATTTTTGGGATGGAGTGAATCTTTAATATGAATAGTACCGCCTCTATACAAATATGCTCCTTCGGGGATATATTTTTTAACGCTACAAGCATAGCAAATCCACGACAACAAAACCAACAACAATATGTTTTTAAATCGGCACATTAAGAATCCTCTTTTAAGGTTTTATTTGGTTGACGATCTTCGGCGTCTTTTTCTTGTTTTTTTTGCTCCTTTTCAGGGTTTTCGAGTCGGGTAAAAAGACCTTTCCACAATTGTCGGAATCGGTTGAATTGATATTGAAAAACCAAACCAATTCCATTGACAAATACTTGACCGTCAATAATATTTTCATATTGACTTTTTCGGAATCCGCGTATTCGCCAGCGTCCGTCAGGAGTGAGCAAATAAGCAATACTGACATTTCCCAAGAAAGCATTCTCTTCCCCCGGATGTGTTTCTCCTTGTACATTGACATCCGTTCCGGCCCTGACCACCAATCGGTCATTAAAAAGCGTTTTTTGAGCGGTGATATTCAGGTCGGTGCGCGTTTCTGCCGATTTCCCTTGATAATCGGTATAACTCTCCAGTCCAAAATTGAGCTGAACTCCGGTATCGCCCATCAATTTATCGGAAAAGGCATTGAGTTGATCAGACAACGCTTTATTTAAATTATCACGAGCCACACTGGCCACTCCGCCTCGACTGCCATCAGAACCGGGCAGGGGATAAAAACGGTTGAGTACCAAGAGCGAGAATACCTGTTTGTTGAGCGCAGCCTTGTTTTGGTTGAGCTGATTGACCCGCGTATAAACCGATCCCCCGATGGCTCCTTGGGCTTCTTCAGGCATATTGAGTCCAAAGCTGAGATCGGGATTATCCAGTGTTCCGTTGATATGCATCAATACCCAAAACGGCAAGGCTTGTCGATATTTATTTTGTTCTACAGAGCCAACAGCAGAAATTTGCATGGCCATCAAATCGGCCGCTGAGGCTTTGAGCTTATAGATGGCCGTAAAATCTAAGCTGGCATCCATGGGATCTCCATTCCATTTAATTGTACTTCCTTTTTGAAAATAGAATTTGCGTTTCACCAAATTGTATAGACTCATTTCATAATGCCCGTCATTTACTGTATAACGGCCGGTTAAAGTCATTTGGCCATTGGGCAGGATACGGAAATCCAAGGCGGCTTCTCCGGAAATTTGAAGGTTATCGCCCGTTCGCGGATCAACTACCACGCCAAATGTGGCTTCCGGATCTACATTGATTCGGGCGTGCAACTGCATTCCGGTGATCTTGGCTACTTTCACCGAATCCTCATCACGAGTGAGGATATTGTCGGGATGTGCCTTGTTGACAAATTCTACAATTCCCTCTCTTTTTTCCAAGGCTGCTTGCGTTTCAGACAGCACATAAGTGAAATCTGTATTTTCATTTACCGAAATATTCATCTCTACCTTCGGGAAATCTAAAGTACCGGTCAGGTTTCCCGTAGCATCAAAATTGATGAGTCCGTAATAATCTTCATGGTCTTCTTCGGTAGAATTCATTACTTGAAAATCAGTTGCATCGAAACTCAAGTCAAATTCGGGGTTGCTAAAATCTTCGGTTAGAATTGTTCCATCAATACTCAGTTTATGATGATTTTCATCGCCTATAGAAAAGTTATTTAGGGTAATTCCCTTCTTGTCAAATACAATCTTATCCCGAGTTAAATAAAACTTGGAATTGAGTTGCGCAATGCGAAAAGAAGCTTCGTTAAAACGTATAAAACCATGATAGTCAGGATTGTTAACCGCCCCTTCTGCTTGTATTTTTCCGGAGAGATAACCCTCACCTTCTTTCAGGTTTTCACCCGATAGTTTGTCGATAGTTTCAAAACCAAACCTGTCGATATTTAAAGCAAGTTCAAAACGAGGTTCTTCGACAGCCTTATAATTTCCATGAAGTTTCAAATCGACATCCTGTCCTTTTAGGGATAAATCATACTGGTAATGGTCTTCTTTTTTGGAGATTGCCTCGAGCTTCAAATTTCCCAATGCTGCTTGAAGTACTTCCAGATCAGTGATTCCGAAATTAGCGATAAAACCGAGTTTTCCCAATGGATCCACCAACACGATATTTCCTTGCAAATCTCCGGAAGCCATATATTCATCTTCATTAAACAAGGCCATTAAATTGGCCAAGCTAAAGTTTTTAAACCCTATTCCGATATTGTTTTTATCAACCGGCTCAAGGTCATTGGCGAGGGTTACCTTTTGTCCGGCGCGGGAGAAAAAGAAATTGTGGGCCACAATTTGTCCCCCTTCAATACGAAGCTGATTGTCGGTCGGGGTATGCCAGGATTCACCTTTGATCAATAATTTTTTGGAAAGAACGTGAAGTTTCAGGCTGTCATTTTTACCCGAGATCTGAGTCTTGATCAAGTAGAAAGGCTTGTTTTCATCGTCTAAGGAATTGAAACTTATATTTAGAATGCTGTTTTCCAAATCGCCTTTCAAAAAGGTAGGATTCATGACGAAAGCTCCGGCGTCCAATTTTTTGAATCCGAAGACAAATTGCCCTGCTTGCTCGGTAGCACTGATTTTAAACCCTAAGCTGTCAATAACATTATCGGCATAATTCAAGTAAGGCAAACTCATTTGAGCTTTTAAAACATCTTTTTCCTGATTAAAGTTGACTTGCAATTGCAAGGTGTCCATTTCTTTAATTTCGGGCACAAAGACTTCAGTAATCATTTTGTTGGGATGAAATTCCAGGTTGGCTTCCAAACGAGCAGGCATGGATACGGAATCTGAGAGCTGCTGAATCGTATCAGAAAAATAACGTTCAAATTGATGGCCTATGGCAGTTGAAAGACGACTGACATTGGCATTTGATCGCAGTTTTCCATTTAAAAAATCACTGTGAATATCCACCGAGGTAGAATCCTGATGCAACATGGCAAAAAGGTCTACTGCTCCCAAGTGATAGGCCTCTTCCTTATAAATGAGCGTGCCTTCCGCAATTTGGGTTTGAAGGTTCATCTTGTCTTTGGTCAGCACCAGTTTGGCCGACAATTGTAGAGCAGCTTTCAGCTCTTGCTGTGTCAATCCCAAGGCTTTTAAATCGGCTCCTTTCAAGTTGAAATCGAGGTTGACGCGTCGGGTATTTGAATCCAATTCAAAGTCAGACAACATTTTCATTTTCAGGTTGTAATCGTCATAAGTCAGCTTCAAATTTCCTTCGCCATGCTCCATTTCCCCTTGAAATTGCAAGGCTGAAAAATCATATCCTTTATAGCCCAATTCCGAAAAATTGGCTTTCAAGTCTGCCGTCATTGTCGATACGGAATCTCCATGTCCTACGGCTTTTAGGGTAAAAGAAAGCTGGTCGATATCGGGATTTTTCAGAAGCTGTCCTAAGGCCAGGTTCTCAACTTCTAAATTGGCATCAAAGGCCATTTCCTGTTGCTGTTTATAATATCCTTTTAAGGATATATTTCCATCAGAAGTAATCAATTGGGTTTCGGTTTTCAGGCTGTCTAATTGCCCGTGGATTTGGCTTTTTAAAACAATAGACTTCGGCAGCGCAATTCCCAAGGAATCTTCAGGAATAAAGTGAATCACATCTTTTTTTAGCGTATTGAATTTTAGCTCCTCAACCGCGAGAAATAATTTGTCGGGTTGGGTTAAATGACGAAAATATCCACGGGTTTGAAGACGGGTATTTGCCCCCCATTTTACAATAAATTTTTTGAGGTTTAACTGTGCCAGCGATCCTTCGGCTTTCAAACTTCCTTGTATCTTTTTCTGACTTAAAGAGTTGAAATATGCATTGTATTGTAAATCGGGTTGCAAGGCGAAAGCATCTTTTGGATCGAGTAAGAAATGATCCAGATTCAGGGTAAAAGAATGGTCTGCCGGTTGGTTAATCAATGCACTGAGGGAAGGATAATCGGCACGGAACGAAGCTGAAATGGAAGAATGGTTAAATACCAAATCAAAATTGTCAACCCGAAGCTGCCGAGTATCCAAGTCTATTAAAAAATGGAGTTTTTGCAGGGTCATTCCACTCGCTTCTCGAAAGGAAAGCGCGTTTAATTGGGCTGTAAATTGCTCTTCCTCAGTCAGGGAAAGCGCTTCTATTTCTAAGGTAAAATCGCTGAGCTCGATATTATTGGGATTAAAACCCTGGGTGTTTTTGGAAATGGGACCGTTTTGGTAGTGCAGATGATTATCTTTTAAAGCGATTTCTCCCACCTGAACATTCCAATCCGGCCATTCAAAAACCACCAGACTATCGGTTTTTTCTGAAGCTGCTGCTGCAGTAGGCTTTTTTGTTTTTTGCGCTTCCATACTGAATTGAAGGTCGGCATTGGAAAGCAATAATTGATCTACTACAACTTGTTGATGAGTCAAATCTACTTTAGGGACTGTAAGTAAAAAATCAGATAGTCGGGCATCGGCAATCATTCCATCCGGGACGGATTGATAATGCAGGTTAACATTTTCCAGCTGCAGTTTTCCCAAGCGAAAAAACGGCAGGTTTGTCACACTTGTAGTGTCTGTTTCTTTCGGAGGTGTCGCTTGGGTCAATACATAGGAAATAGAGGTGTTTTTTAACGTAATTTCATCGACTTCAAAACGCATTTTTTCCAGATCGATATCATCTCCTTGAAAATGAAATTCTCCCAAATCGAGTTGGGCTTCCATCCCGCTGACGGCATCTTTATAAATCACTTTAAAATCTGAAAAATCAATACTTCCAATGCTAATTTCCGGCGGAGGGCTTGTGGTAGTATCCGGCTCAACAGTGGTAGAATCGGAGGCAAAAGCATCGATCAGGAATTGGAAATTAAATCCGTGAATGCTGTCTTTTCGGGTTACATAAGCCCGTAAACCATTCCATTCCAATCGATTAATAGAAATAGGTTCTCCTTTGATAACAGGCCATATCGGAATAGCAGCTTCCAATTCTCGGGAATAAATCAGGGTGTCTCCTTGTGCATCTTCAAGGTAAAGCCCGTCTAACTCGATTTTTCCCGAAAAACTGATGAATAATTTATCGATGGCCACCTCTGTATGCGTTTTCTCAGAGATATAATTGGTGATTTTTCCCACAATAATATCCTGTCCCCACGGACTGCGGATAAAAAGCAGCAACAAAATTAGGATTAGCAACAAGACAAGCAGGGCTCTGCCCAAAATACGAAATCCGCGTTTCCACCACGACCGATGTTTTGGAGATTGTCGGAGCTGTTTATGTGCTGTCCTTTCTTTTGTCAAGCCACAGGTTTATTAAAGGGGTAAATTTACTAATAATAGAACGGCATAAAGATTTTATGAATTTTATTTAACAAATGCGGTTTCTGCTGCTCACAGACCATTTTGGACGATAGTAAAGCAGGGCTTCCCATCAATGTTTTTTAAAATTGTGAAAATCAGCTTGTTAAATATTGTATGAAAGGGTTCTCAGTAAATATAAATTTGATGCTACCACAAACTTAATGGAAGATTTTAAGGCCGCTATTATGACTATTTTCCGGCTCCCTTTTGGGGTTGAGGGGAAACGAAAAATAGTCATTTCCACTAAAATAACAGTAGAACCATAAACTTTACCTTCATTGAGCTTGTGGTAGAGCATTATCTGTTTACAAACAGGATGGGGAATGAGTTGGTTTTAAAATCGTATAAAAACATTTTTTTTCGGCAACTTGTATTCTTAAAAATTGAAGATATTTGTAGTCTTAATCAAGGCCAAATATAGTTTTGATCAACTTGAAGAGACATAGCACAATTGCTTTAGGATACTTTTTTATTGTGGCTCTTTTGGGATTGTCTCTTCGTTTGTTTGTGGTAATGCCGTTGAACTTCAATTTTAAATATGTTCTTCACGCGCATTCACACACCGCTTTATTGGGGTGGGTTTATTTGGGATTAACTACTTTGATTTACAAATTATTTTTAGAAAAAGCCCATAAACCGCGAATATACCGGCGGATCTTTTATTTCACCAACTTCTGCATTCTCGGTATGTTGTTCACTTTCCCTTTTCAGGGATACGGCTTATATTCCATCATTTTCTCATCCTTATTTTTGGTTTCGAGTTATTGCTTTTCTTGGTTTTGTTTCAAATATATTCCCAAAGAATTCCAATCGAAGATTTCGTGGAAACTGATTAGAATCGCCTTGTTCTATCTCATTTTTTCTACCCTGGGCACGTGGGCCATTGGTCCAATATCGGCAACGATGGGCATGAAATCGAATCTTTTTCACAATGCTCTTTATTTCTTTTTGCATTTTTTATCCAACGGTTGGTTCTACCTGGTTTTGCTCGGGGTCTTTTTTTACCTACTCGAAAAGAAAGGCTGCCAATTTGATAACAAACAATTGGACAGGTTTTACAGCTATCTCAATATCGGAGTATTTTTAACCTATTTTTTGTCTGTTTTATGGAGCAAACCCCATGCGGTATTTTATATCCTCGGTGCAATCGGAGCGTTGTATCAAGTGGCGGCCTTCTGTATTTTTTACCGGTTATTGCGTCCACACTTTGGCTGCTTAAAAAAACATTTTAGTTCCTTTAATTTTTCATTGCTCAAAATGGCAGGAGGACTTTTAATAATCAAGTTAGGCCTGCAAGTCCTTTCGGCCCTCCCCTATTTTGCCGAATTGGCTTTTAGCTATCGAGACTTTATTATCGGTTATTTGCACCTTGAATTTTTGGGAATTGTCGTTCCTTTAATAGTAGTGTTTTTGCAAAATTTAGGGCTTCTTAAAATTCCTAAAAACAGCATGCGCTTATATCTGCTGGCTTATATTTCGACAGAGCTCCTCATCTTTTATTGGGCCATAGCCATGTGGTTGGGCTTTGCCTTATTCTCGAGTTATTATTACATTTTAGCCGGATTGACCCTGCTGTATCCCGTTTCCGTTGGATGGCTGTTTCTTGCCAATTTGATTCCGAAAAGGATGAAAAGTGAGAACACAAACAGGAGCGGATAAGCCCGATAATTTTTCCTCAACCAATGAATCTAAAAGCATCCACAAGTCGATAACACAAAGAAAATAGCACTGCGAGACCATAAATGGCGCACAAAAAACTGATGACCTTTAGATTGCAATAGCTTGACGCTCAACCAATAGTATTTAGGTGGTGCGGAAATAATCCGTAGGTAGTTTAGGGATAATCTTCCGAAGGAGGTTCTGCACAAGCATTTCCACATCCGGTATTAAAAATTGCTCCGTATAATAAAAAAGCTCCCGCTAAAGCAGAAATTACCGCCGCTTGATCATCATAGAAAGCATTGATGACAAAACAGAGTCCCAATGCCAATTTGAATCCCCTGATCCAAGACCATGAATTGACTATTTTTTTAAGACTTTTCATTGAGCAATTCCTGCACCTTTTTCCAAGTTCCTCCGTTGGTTACTTTTTCAAAACCTTTTTGGGTCAAAAAACGCTTTGCTTGTGCACTGCGCCCTCCACTTTTACAAAAAACAATAATCTCTTGTTTTCCTTCAAAAGCACTCAGTTTTTTGGGAATTTCATCTACCGGAATATTAACTGCTCCTTGGGCACTTCCTTCGGCAAATTCCTCTCGAGTGCGTACATCCACCAGATAGGCTTTGTTGTTTAAGGCTTGTACAATATCCGCTTTTTTATCGCTAAGGATATTAAATATTCCAAACATAGTTTTGTTTTTAATTTAGGCCATGGCTTTCTTTTGTTCTGCTTCGCGTCGGGTCCATTCGGCCCATCCACCGGTAAAGTTTTTGAGCTTTTTAAAGCCGTTCTTCTGCAAAATGGAATAGGCGATAGTCGAACGCAGTCCGGAATGACAATGCACAATCACTTCTTTGTCCTTACTGATTTTATCCAAATGATCGGGAAGGGTGCCTATAAAAACATGATCTGCTCCCGGAATGTGACCGGTTTTAAATTCCCCATTATTACGCACGTCGACAATTTGTACATCGGGCTTTCCTACTTGAGATTTAAATTCGTTATAACCTATATACTCTCCTTTTTGCAGCTCGAGCCCCAACTCTTCTATCGAAGTAATGTAGCCATAAACATTATCTAAACCGATGCGCATGAGCTTGCGGGTTACTTCTTCAATTTCATTTTCGTTCACAATGAGCATAAACTGCTCTTCATAATCTAACAACCATCCGGCCCAAGTGGCAAAAGGTTTTTTATTTTCAATATTCAGAGAATGGGGTAAAAAGGCTTTGGCATAATCTTGATTGTCTCGGGTATCGACTACGGTCATTCCTTTGTGGTAAGCCGCTAAGAACTGTGATTGGGTCAATTCCGGATAATGAGGCACGGCAACTCTCAAAGGACGTTTTACCTTATTGAGGTGCTTCATCATGGCAAAATATTTTGGTGGTTCGGGTTGCCCGTCGATAAGCAAATCGATAAATTCATTTTCATCTTCATATTGCAGGGCCCAATTCTGCAATTTCTCATAGCCAACTGTTGAAGAGGGAACGGCGCCCAGTGCTTTCCCACAAGCTGATCCGGCGCCGTGTGCCGGCCATACTTGAACATAATCCGGAAGGGCGGCAAATTTTTTAAGGGAATGGTACATTTGTTGGGCGCCTTGCTTTTTGGTACCGGCTATTCCGGCCGCAGTTTCCAGCAAATCGGGGCGCCCCACATCGCCTACAAAAACAAAATCACCGGTAAAAACCATCGTCGGATGATCGGTAGCCGGGTGATCGGTCAATAAAAAACTGATGCTTTCCGGAGTGTGTCCGGGGGTGTGCATTACTTTAAGAGACAGGTTTCCAATTTTAATCTCATCTCCGTCTTTTAGTCCGGTATGTGGAAATTCGTACTGCCAGCCTTCTCCTCCTTCATCCGAAAGCAAGAGTTCGGCTCCGGTAACCGCTTCCAGCTCTCGAGCCCCGCTTAAAAAGTCGGCGTGGATATGGGTTTCGGTAATATGGGTGATGTTTAAGTTTTTCTTTTTGGCAATTTCCAAATAGATATCGATGTCTCTCTTGGGATCGATTACCAAGGTTTCTTTAGTTTGTTGGCAGGCAATCATATAACTGCCTTGTGACAAAGTTTGGTCGTATATATGTTTAAAAAACATGCTTTTTTGTGTTTTTATAGTGAAAGGGCTAAGATAAGGACATTCTTCCAAAAGAAACCTATTGAATTCTTAAAATTGATGGTGCTTCTTTTGGCCACGAATTACACTAATTTACACGAATTATTTTTTTCGTGTGCGTTCGTGTCCTTTGTGGCTTTTTAATTGTCGTTTGTGGTTTTATTTTTTGCCACGAATTACACTAATTTACACGAATCACCTCCTTCGTGTGTATTCGTGCCCTTCGTGGCTTTTTAATTGTCGTTTGTGGTTTTATTTTTAGCCACGAATTGCACTAATTTACACGAATTATTTCCTTCGTGTGCGTTCGTGTCCTTTGTGGCTTTTTAATTGTCATTTGTAGTTTTACAATACAATACGTTTATAATTCAGCTTCATTTCTCCAAAGTTAACAATCAATCCTAATTTGTTTCCGGATACTTTTAAATAGTTCAAAGTCTGGGCGATAAACTCGTCTGCAATACCTGAAACCCCTTTAACTTCCAAAATAATTTTATCGAATACAACAAAGTCTGCGTAGAAATGATGAAATAAACGCTGACCTTTATAATTGACTTCATATTTCTTTTCTCGCTCAAAGGGAATACCCGCCTTTCGGAATTCTAATTCTAAAGCATCCTTATAAACAACCTCAAGAAAACCCTTCCCGAGATGCCGGTGCACTTCCATACATTTTCCGATGATTTGATAGCTTTCTTCTTTATGGATAATTTCACTCATACTATTTCTTTTTAACTGTGATTGCTTTAGCCACGAATTGCATCAATTTATACGAATTATCTCCTTCGTGTGTATTCGTGCCCTTCGTGGCTTTTTAATTGTCGTTTGTGGTTTTATTTTTTGCCACGAATTACACTAATTTACACGAATCACCTCCTTCGTGTGTATTCGTGCCCTTCGTGGCTTTTTAATTGTCGTTTGTGGTTTTATTTTTAGCCACGAATTGCACTAATTTACACGAATTATCTCCTTCGTGTGTATTCGTGTCCTTTGTGGCTTTTTAATTGTTCCTGCCTTTAAATACCAGCTGTTATTGACTTTTATGGGCTATCAGCCAAAATATTCACCCTTAAAAATAAGATTTTATTTATTTTTTTAATAAATATTAATTTATATTAACAAAGTTTTATATCTTGGCCTTGATAAGAAGAAACTGACTTAAAACCTTAGAATTATGGGAGAGGAACGCGTTCAATTGGCTACCAACAAGGCGGAAGTACAACGTTTTATGAAAGCCGTGCTTCAAGATATTCGGGCACTCGACCAAATGCTTATGGCAGATAGCTTTGAAACTGATCCCATCCGTATTGGCGCCGAGCAAGAGCTTTGCCTGATTGATCAAGATGCCAAAGCAGCTCCATGGGCCATGCAAGTGATGGAGCGCTTAAAAGACGAACCCAATTTCACCACTGAATTTGCCAGATTCAATCTGGAAATCAATCTTGAGCCCTTAGAGTTTAAAGGAAATTGTTTGCAACAAATGGAAACTAATTTGCAAACTGATTTGGACAAAGTGCGACGAATAGCCGAAGAAATAGGCGGTAATATTTTAATGGCCGGGATTTTACCCACTATTAGAAAGTCAGATGTCGACATGAAAAATATCACCCCTTTAAATCGTTATCGCGCATTATGTCAAGCCATAAAGCATTTACGAGGTGGTCATTTCGACTTGAAGATTTCGGGAATTGACGAATTGCTGATGGAGTTTGATTCGCCCTTATTGGAAGCCTGTAACACCGGGTTTCAAATGCATTTGCAAGTGGCTCCCAAAGACTTTGTCAAAAAATATAATATTGCCCAAGCCGTTACCGGTCCCATTTTGGCCTCAGCAGCCTGCTCTCCTATTCTTTTTGGGAAGCGCTTGTGGGAAGAAACCCGAATAGCCCTGTTTCAGCAATCGGTAGACACCCGAAAAATAAGCAGGCACCTGCGTGAAAACAGCCCACGGGTCACTTTTGGTAACGATTGGATCAATGAGAGTATCTTAGAAATTTACCGTGAAGATGCGGCGCGGTATCGCATCATGTTGAGCTCGGGGCAAACCGAAGACGTCAAGAAAAAGCTCGAACAATCCATTGCTCCCAATCTCAATGCACTCAATGTGCACAACGGTACTGTATATCGGTGGAACCGCCCTTGTTATGGAGTCGCAAAAGGAAAAGCTCACCTGAGAATAGAAAATCGCATCCTTCCCTCCGGCCCCACCGTAAGCGATGAAATGGCAAACACGGCATTTTGGCTGGGGCTTCTCAATAAAATGGATGATTATTATCCCGATATCCGGCAACACATGGATTTTCATACCGCCCGACACAATTTTATCACCGCTGCAAAAATGGGCTTAGACACTACCTTTAAATGGATTGACGGGAAACGCATCAATGCAATTGATTTAATTAAAGAAGAACTGCTTCCTATCGCTAAGGAAGGATTGCAAAAAGCCAATATCAATAATAGTGATGTCGAGAACTATTTGGGAATTATTGCACAGCGTCTCGAAAAACAACAAACGGCTTCCACTTGGATGGTTAATAATTACAACCGATTGCGCAAACAAGAAAATCCACGAGAGCAGGTACTCGCTGCAATTACCACCGCCATGGTAAAAAACCAAAAGAAGGGAGAACCGGCCCACCAATGGGGACGGGTCTTTATGAAAGAACTGGACAATTGGAAACCCGCTACCCTACTGGTAGAAGAGTTTATGACTACTGATCTTTTTACGGTGCACAAAGAAGATTTACTTCAGTTTACCGCCAATTTAATAGAGTGGCAAAAAATCAGCTATGTCCCGGTGGAAGACAAAGACCATCGCTTAGTCGGATTAATGACTATGCGCGGCTTGTTTCGATATTACAGTAAAAAAGTAAATCACAATGAGTCCATTCCGGAAACCGTGGAAGAAATCATGATTGAAAATCCAATTACCATTCATCCTGAAGCTTCTATTATTGAAGCCATGGACATTATGGGCAGTCAAAAAATAGGCTGTTTACCCGTGGTGAAAAATAATCGTTTAATCGGAATTATTACCGAGCAAAATTTCATTTATATTGCCAAACGCCTAATCAGAGCACTGCACAATAAAAAAGCAGATTAGCTCATAGTCTGCGCAGCATCTTCTCGGCCGTAAAACTACTCAGCATGCGGAATGTTCTAAAATTGTTTCATTTCAAACTGCAGTCAGGTGTTACTTCACGAATAAAATTTTGGAATTTCGATAATACCCGTGACTTTGTGTATTTTTGTGAGAATTTCGCCAAATCGGGATTAGTTATAAAAGACCAAAACAATATTTTTTATGCACAAACCTCTTGTCACCCAAAAATTAGACCGCATAATCGACTCGATTGAAGGGCAAGCTGAAGGACCGACGTTAATTGCCATCGGCGGTATCCACGGCAATGAATCGGCAGGTGTAAAAGCTTTGGAAAGAATCACCGAAAAAGTCAGAAAGAATCATGCTCATTTTCGCGGACGATTTTTAGCATTAAGAGGAAATCTGGCTGCTCTTCAACAGCAGGTTCGTTTTATTGATGAAGATATGAACCGCATCTGGTTTCCGGAAATCATCAATAAAATTAGAAAGACTCCCAAACAAAAATTGGTCTCTTCAGAACGAAGAGAAATAAAAGATTTATTGGCTAAAATAGATGCTTTTATAGCACAGCATCCTAAAAACACGGAGCATCCCATAATCATAGCCGATTTGCACTCCTTCTCATCTCATGGATCTATGTTTGCCATCACTCGTGATAGTCCTAAGAATACAGCCCTCTTTTCTCAGTTGAAAATACCCCTTGTTGTCGGTATAGAAAGGGCGGTACAAGGAGCAGCTTTCAGCTTCTATCAGGATTTAAAGTATACCACATTTGTCTTTGAAGGCGGACCGCACGATGCTGATATTACCGTTAAAAATATTTCGGCTGTAATGGCTTTAACCCTTGAGAAAACAGGCTGTTTAATCGACACTCCGCTACCGGGATTTGAAACTGCTGCCGCTTATTTGGCCGAACAAAACCAAAAGAATCCGCATTTGGTTCGGGTGGTGTATAAACATCCCATAAAACCCGACAATCAATTTGTTATGCGACCGGGCTATCACAATTTGCAACCTATTAAAAAAGGAGAATGCCTGGCTAAAGATCAACAGGGAAGTATTAAATCCCCGGAAAATGGATTCATTTTAATGCCTCTTTACCAAAAACAGGGTAATGATGGTTTTTTTATCGTTAAAGAAATGGAGACATATCGATAAAAATCTACACCGATACTCATTTTATCGGCAAGAAGTTTATTGCAGATCCCGTCGCAGCTTATCCAAGAGTTCCTCCGTATCTTTATAAGGTTCAAAATGACCGTTTTTGATGTAAGATATTTCTCCGGTTTCTTCGCTGACCACCAAAGCCAAGGCATCGGTTTTTTCGGTAATCCCAAAGGCGGCCCTATGCCGAAGTCCAAAGCGCAGGGGGATATTGCGGTTGTTGGACACCGGTAGAATAACTCGAGTGGCGGTAATGGAATTGTCTTCAATAATAATTGCCCCATCGTGCAGGGTGCTGTTTTTGTAAAATATAGATTGGATTATAGGCGAATTCACTTTGATGTCCATTTTATCACCACTGTTTTTGACAAAATCCAAACTGGTTTCTCGACCGATGACCATCAATGCTCCGGTCATGGTCTTTCCCATTTTTCCACAGGCATTAACAATACTGTTGATATCGGTAAGAATTTCATCACTCTCATCTTTAGCAAATCGCCATTGTCGTAAAAAGTGACTTTTACTGGCAAATTTTGTCGAGCCGAGCATGAGTAAAAATTTTCTAATCTCTTGTTGAAAAACCACCACCAAAACCAATACGCCCACTTTTATGAATTCGCCAAAAACTCCGCTAATCATTTCAATGCCGAGTACTCGTGTCAATTGCCAAAAGATGTAAAAAATGACTATCCCGATAAAAATATTGACTGCTGCCGTTCCCCTGACCAGCTTATAAACATAGTACAGCAAAACCGTCAGCAAAACGATGTCAAGGACATCTAAAAAGGTTAGGTCTATAAAATCCAAATTCTCTTTAGTTTAATTTTTTGTAAAAGTATAAAAAATCAGGCATTAAATCGTTCTACCAATTCAATACACTCTCGCGCTTCCCGTACGTCGTGAACCCGAAGAATATTTGCGCCATTTTGCAAGGCCAATGTATTGAGTACCGTAGTACCGTTTAAGGCTTGCTCGGGAGTAATTTGCAAGGATTTACAAATGGTAGATTTTCGAGAAACGCCCATTAAAATAGGTAATTCCAAGTTTTTAAACAAATTTAATTTTTTTAGCAATTCAAAGTTTTGAGCAATGGTCTTGGCAAACCCAAAGCCGGGGTCAATTATCAAATCATTGATTCCCAGTGCTCTTGCTTGATTTATTTTTTGAGAGAAATAGGCCAATATATCCGTGATCAAGTCGTCATAATTGGTTAGAGTTTGCATGGTTTTCGGCTCTCCTCTCATGTGCATCATCAAATAGGGTACTTGCAAATGTGCCGCCGTTTGCAACATCTCTTTGTCGAGATTTCCCGCAGAAATATCATTGATCAGGGCTGCTCCTGCTGCTATGGATGCCCGAGCCACTTCAGCCTGAAAAGTATCTATCGAAATCAAAGCATCGGGAAATTCTTTTAAAATCAATTGAATAACCGGAAGCACGCGTTGGTTTTCTGCTTCTGCAGACAACATTGTCGCGCCCGGTCGTGAGCTTTGCCCGCCCACATCGATAAAACAGGCACCTGCAGACAGCATTTTTTCGGTTTGATGCAATATATCCCAATCGCTTTGATGCTTCCCGCCATCATAAAAGGAATCAGGCGTAATGTTTAAAATCCCCATTATCTTGGGGCGATCAAAAGAAATCAAATTTCCCTTACAATTTATGGTCATATTTTTTTACAGTACTGTTGTTATATTATAAAATGCTTAATTTTGTTGCCGTTGCAACGAGCTCATTTAATACCCAAAAGGCCTATAAATCCTTTTGATATAAACGCGCTGTTCTATTGCATAATTATTTTGAGGTCATTTAAACTTTTAGGATTGAAGCGAAAAATAGAGGTTTTTGTCCCAGATGAAGTCTTTTTTGCACTGCATAGCCGTAGCTATGGAGTAAGGAAAAGACAAAATATGGGGCAAAAAGATCATTTTGCAGTCAATAATAGAAAGTTTAAATGAGCTCTTTATGTGCTTATTAGAGAAAATGAATAAAAATCCTCGAAATTTACCGAAATTTAATTAAAATCTATGCCGGATACTTCAAAACAATACGACAAAATTATCAACAGCTGCCGCACCTTGTTCAGTCACAAGATGAAAGACTATGGCAGTGCCTGGCGTGTACTGCGTCTCCCCTCTTTAACCGATCAAATTTATATCAAGGTACAACGGCTTCGAGGCATGCAGGAAAATGCAGTTCAAAAAGTTGAAGAAAGTGAAGAGTCGGGTTTCATAGCCATTGTCAATTATTCGGTCATGGCTTTGATTCAGTTGGAAGAAGGAATCGCCGACCAACCTGATATGGATGCTGAAGCTGCCTTGGCCCAATACGATGCTAAAGTGGCCGAAACCAAAGCCTTGATGGAAAACAAAAATCACGATTATGGCGAGGCCTGGCGTTCATTGCGCATCAGTTCTTTAACCGATTTGATTCTGCAAAAATTATTGCGCATCAAACAGATTGAAAGCAATAAGGGAAAAACCATTGTCAGCGAAGGTATTGCTGCCAATTATCAAGACATGCTGAACTATGCCGTCTTTGCGCTAATCCTTCTTAAGGAATAAGCCCGAACAAATTAGCCGACTGTTTAAAGTATCACAAGCTAAAGGCCTTATATCCAAAAAAATTAGGGTATATTCCCGCTTTGAAACCAAAAAAAAACGATTTCGTTATTAAACATTTATTTAAATACGCTTAATAACCCCCAAAACCTCGCTATATCAATATGAAAAAGGTATTTGTCACGGCGGCCCGAGTTGTGGTAGGACTGTTGTTCCTCTTCTCCGGATTTGTCAAAATGGTGGATCCCATTGGCTTTTCCTATAAACTTCAAGAATATTTTGGTCCCAATGTTTTTCAACTCGATTTTTTAGTCCCTTTTGCCCTTCCCATCGCCATCGCCATTGTTATTTTTGAATTCATATTGGGATTGATGCTGCTGCTGGGGTATGCCAAAAAATTTACCGGTTGGGCTATTCTGCTGCTGACTATCTTTTTTACTTTCCTCACCTTTTACTCGGCCTATTTTAATAAAGTAACCGACTGTGGTTGCTTTGGAGACGCTATTCCGTTGACCCCATGGCAAAGTTTTACCAAAGACGTTATCCTGCTGGTGCTGGTTTTGTTTATTTTCATCAACCTCAAATACCTTAAACCTTTATTTAAAGTAAGTGTCAGTAAGTGGGCTGTTTTTGTGACGTTTATGGGATGTTTATGGTTGACATACCACGTTTTGATGCACCTGCCCATTATCGATTTCAGACCCTATAAAGTGGGGGCCAATATAGAAGAGGGTATGGTGTCTGACGGCCCTAAACTACCGCCCATTCACGACTTTTATATTCTCCAAGACGGAGTGGACCAAACCGATTCTATTCTCAATGAGGATAAGGTGCTTTTTGTTTGCAGTTATAATATGCACCTCAGTGCACCCGAAGGCTGGAAAGCAGTTAAAAAAGCTACCGATCGCGCTTTAAAAAACGGTTATAAGGTGATTGGACTCACTGCTTCTTATGGAGAAACGGTTGAGAATCTTGAAGAAAAATATGATTTGAATTTTGAATTTGTCGGAATGGATGCCACTACCGTAAAAACCATCGTCCGCTCCAATCCGGGGTTACTGACCCTGCACAAGGGAACCATCACTCAAAAAGCACACTGGAACGACGCAGAAGATTTGGAATTTAATTAGTCCATTAAAAACCGTATTGATTTTTTAAACCCAAGCATTTGTTTACATATATTCTGCATAAAATAGGTTATGCCCTCTTGACACTTTTTGGGGTGGTTACGGTCATTTTCTTTTTGTTTACCGTTTTGCCGGGCGACCCGGCTCGAATGATGCTCGGCCAAAACCAAAGCCAAGACCAGCTTCAAATGGTTCGCCACAAATATGGCTTTGACAAACCCGTCGTTACCCAATATTTATATTATTTAAACGACCTCTCTCCCATTTCCTTCCACGCTCAAGACCCAACGGCTTACACCCATCTTGACAAGGGAAAATACAAGGCTGTAAAACTTTTCTCCATCGCCAAAACAACCGTAGTTTTAAAATTTCCTTATCTCCGTGAATCTTTTCAAAAACAAGGAACACCGGTGACCCTTATTATTGGAAACACCTTGCCCAACACCTTGGTTTTGGCCGTGACTGCCATTGCGCTTTCTCTTTTGATCGGAATTTTCTTAGGGATTTTTTCGGCCTTAAATCAAAACAATTGGATCGACAAATGCATTCAAGTACTCAGCACCTCGGGCATGAGCGTTCCTTCTTTCTTTAGTTCTATTATTTTCGCCTGGTTGTTTGGGTATGTGCTGCACAATTACACCCATCTCAATATGACCGGAAGCTTGTATGCGCTTGATGATTTTGGCGAACACTACAGCATTCAACTAAAGAATCTGATCCTGCCGGCCATTGTCCTCGGCATTCGTCCGGTGGCCGTTGTTACCCAGTTGATGCGCAATTCGCTTTTAGAAATTATTCAACAAGATTATATCAGAACCGCCCGTGCCAAAGGCTTATCTCAATATAAAGTCATCACCCGTCATGCCTTGAAAAATTCGCTTAACCCGGTGGTAACCACCATCTCCGGTTGGTTTGCCTCTTTATTGGCCGGCGCTGTTTTTGTGGAATATATCTTTGGATGGAACGGACTGGGAAAAGAAATTGTCAACGCCCTGATGAAAATGGACTTACCCGTAATTATGGGTGCTGTCCTGACCATCGCGGTGGTTTTCATTATAATCAATATTTTTGTCGATATCATCTATGGATGGTTAGACCCTAAAGTATCACACGCTAAAAATTAAACTGTATATGAGAACTAAAATTGTAGCCGGAAACTGGAAAATGAATTGTGGTTTGTCAGAAACCAAGGAACTGCTCAACGAGTTAAAAGATTTGTACGCTTCAAAGTATGATGCGGTAAAACTTATTGTAGCCCCCACATTTCCCAATCTCTATTTTGCTTTTGAAAGCTTAAAAGACACCCCCATTGCGGTGGCCGCTCAAAATATGCACCAAGAAAAAAGTGGCGCCTTTACCGGAGAAGTCTCAGGCCATATGCTGAAGAGCGTCGGTGTAGGTTCAGTCATTTTAGGCCATAGTGAAAGACGAAATTACTTTAAAGAAAGTCACCAATTGTTGGCCCAAAAAGTAGACGCCGCCCTCGATTGCAATTTTGAAATTATGTTTTGTTTGGGGGAGCAACTGGAAGATCGTGAGCAAGAGAATCATTTTGAAGTAGTAAAACAACAACTGGCTGACAGCCTTTTTCATCTCAAACCCGAGGCTTGGGGGCAAATTATTATTGCTTATGAACCGGTTTGGGCCATAGGTACCGGAAAAACAGCTTCGGCCAATCAGGCTCAGGAAATGCATGCTTTTATTCGTAAAACCATTGCTGATCAATACGGGCAAGCAGTGGCAGAAAAAGTAGCCATTCTATACGGCGGCAGTGTCAAACCGCACAATGCAGCCGAAATTTTTGCCAAAGCCGATGTCGATGGCGGATTAATTGGCGGTGCCTCTCTCAAGGCAAAAGACTTTTTAGACATTGCTGCTGCTTTTTAAAAATCTGCTTCACATTCCGGGGGTTAATCTTGAGATTTTTTCTCCCCAAACAAGAAAAAGATCTATAAAATGAAATCGACTTATACCGAATATCATTTCACTGTCAGCCCCGAAAAACCGGGCGTTGAAATTCTTTTGGCGGAATTGGCCGAAATTGGATTTGAAAGTTTTCAAGAGGTCGAAGGAGGCTTATTGGCCTATATCCTTTCAGATGAGGAAAATCAAGATTTACGCAAAAAGGTTTCCCGCTTACATTCAGCAGCATCCAACATTAGCTATACCCGTCGAGAGATCCCTCAAAAAGATTGGAATGCCGAATGGGAAAGCAAATTTAGCCCCATTGTGATTGATGACAGTTGCCAGATTCGGGCGAGCTTTCATCCGCAAAAAAAGGTGGATTATGACCTTGTCATCAATCCCAAAATGGCCTTTGGAACCGGTAATCACGAAACCACTCAGTTGATGATTCGCTTTTTGTTGCAGGAAAACCTCAAAGAGAAAAAAATACTCGATATGGGCTGCGGAACCGGTGTATTATCCATTTTGGCCGAAATGAAAGGTGCTAAAAGTATTGATGCCATCGATATTGATGAATGGTGTTATGACAATGCCCAAGAGAATGCAAAGCTGAATGATTGCAAGCGTATCACTGTTTTACAAGGAGATGCGAGCTTGTTAACCGGGAAAAAATATGATTTTATTCTGGCCAACATCAATCGCAACATTTTGTTGAAAGACCTTAAAACTTATGCTGAAAGCCTTGTAAAAAACGGTGTTTTATTGATCAGCGGGTTTTATAAAAAAGACATTCCACTCCTTGAAAAAGAAGCGAAATCATACGGTATTCGCAGTGTTGCACAGCAAAATAAGAAGAAATGGGTCGCGCTAAAAATGTTAAAAAGTTGATGCAAACTTGATTTATACTTATCTTTACCATACAATTTTAAGTTATGAGTACGCAAGAACAAGTTTTAGAAAAAGAACTTACCGAAACTTTAGAAAAGGAAGTACGCGAAAATGAACTCGTGGTTTATAACGACGAGGTCAATACCTTTGACTATGTAATTCGTCTGCTGATAGAAACCTGTGATCACAATTTTCTACAGGCTGAGCAATGTACCCTGCTCATTCATTACAAAGGAAAATGCGGAGTCAAATCGGGCACCTACGAGGAGCTGGAACCGCGCTGTACCAAACTACTTGAAGCCGGCCTAAGCGCTGAAATTCAATAAATTTTAGCGGGTAAAAACTCAGGTTATAATATTCTTTTCTACCTTAAAATTAGAAAAGAAGGTCTGTGATAAAGCTGAGGTATGCCAAACTCTCACCTTTTCGTCAAACTTAAAAACTTACTATTTGCAACGAAATCACACTCATAAAGACAATTTGCAAGTTCTCTATGAAGACAACCATCTCATTGTAGTTAACAAGCGGTGTGGTGATTTGGTTCAGGGTGATAAAACAGGAGATTTACCCTTGAATGAAATTGTCAAAGCTTATTTAAAAGAAAAATACAACAAGCCCGGTAATGTTTACCTCGGTGTGGTTCATCGATTAGATCGCCCCACCAGCGGAGTGGTTTTATTTGCAAAGACTTCTAAGGCTTTGACGCGTCTCAACAGAATGTTTGCCCGGAATCAACCGGAAAAAACATATTGGGCCATTGTCAAAAACCCGCCGCCCAAAACAGCCGATACGCTGGTTCATTACTTAAAACGCCGCCCCAAAAACAACAAATCTTACGCCCATCTTCACGAAATACCCGGCAGTAAAAAAAGCGTGCTGCATTACAAGCTTTTAAAAACCTTGAAACAACATCGTGTTTTGAGTATCAAATTAGAAACCGGGAGGCATCATCAAATAAGGAGTCAACTGTCTCAAATAAAGTGTCCTATAGTGGGCGATTTGAAGTATGGGTTTAATAAGAACAACCCGGATGGCGGCATTCATTTGCACGCCAAGTCTTTAAAAATAAAACACCCCGTTCGCAAAGAAACTTTTCTCTTTGAAGCCCCCACCCCTAAAAATGCCTTGTGGCACGCAGCGACATCATAGTGATTACCACAGACTCTTGGCTTCTTTTTTAAGATATGCTAATCCGGTTTTACTGGGGGAAGACTTGTCCAGCAATTCCGTTAAGATCACCTCGCGTAATTTGTCTGCAGTCTGAATCTGTTCATTCATATTGCTTTTTCTAATCATCGAAATGGTTGCGTTTTTTGTTGCAATAATCGCTTGCCAGCATTCGGTACTCAAATAAATTTGTTGAGTCAGATTGTGTTCAAATTCCTTTTCAATAGTTTTGATAAGCATAGTTTCATAGGCAAACTTATCCTCATTTTTGGGTTTAACCCTAACAATCAGTTGCCCCGGATCTATGCGTTCCAGAAATAAGGTCATGCGTTCCAAGGCTTGGATGCGATAAGGCAATACTTCTTTTTGGTTCTCTTTTTTCAACAGATAATAGCGTCGATTTTCCTCATTTTTCATATAGTTGTTGAAGAGGTAATAAGCCACCAAACCAACGACAACACTGGGGGCTATGGCCAAAACAGCCTGTAAAATATTTTCGGGATTCATAAACAATAATTAATAGCGGATGTGTTCTTTATCGACATCCTCTTTGTGATAATGGCCGCCAAGATATGGATTTTTTCGCAAAGCTTCTACTCCTTCAAAAGGTACTTTTACTTTGTGATATCCATAAGCCGCCGCCAGGTTCTTTGTAAAGTCTTGATCGCTTAAATTAATGTCTACATCCTCCATTCTAAACTGGCAAGGGTGTTCATATCCACTGGCATGAGTAATTTCGATAAGTTCTTTTCTGAAATTTCTAAAGTAATAGTTGGTGCGTTGTGCTTTATCTTTTACATTAATTCCGGATTCCAACCATTTCTTTTGGGTGGCGATTCCGGTCGGACAATTATTGGTATGGCACTTCTGCGCCTGTATACAGCCAATGCTCATCATGGCTTCTCGGGCTACGTTGAGACAATCGGCTCCCATTGCAAACGCCATGGCTGCTGCTGCCGGCAGTCCGAGTTTACCACTGCCAATAAAAGTAATCCGATCGCATAGTCCCTCAAATTTAAACACCTGATAAATAGAGCTAAACCCATAAACCCAAGGCACGGAAACATGGTCGGCAAAACTTGGCGGAGCGGCTCCTGTTCCTCCTTCCCCGCCATCGATAGTGATAAAATCGGGTCCACAATTTCGTTTTTTCATCCGATAGGCCAATTCTTTCCATTGCTTTTTCTTTCCGATAGCTGCTTTAATGCCCACCGGCAGTCCGGTTTCTTTAGCAATATCTTCCACAAAATCAATCAGTCCGTTTACCCCTTCAAAGGCAGTGTGATAAGGCGGTGAAATCACATCGCGCCCCAGGGGCACACGCCGTATGTGGGCAATTTCTTTTGTGATTTTGGTGGCAGGCAATACGCCTCCTTTCCCCGGTTTGGCACCTTGAGAAAGCTTCACTTCAATGGCCCTGATCTGCGGATTTTCTTTTACCAGTTCTTTTAAAGCTTCCATCGAAAAATTACCTTCCTCATCGCGAACCCCAAAATAGGCCGTTCCAATTTGATATACAATATCGGATCCTTGTTTGTGATAAGGAGACAATCCCCCTTCTCCGGTGTTGTGATAGGCATTAGAAAGTCGGGCTCCGATATTCAGCGCTTTAACTGCGCGCCCCGACAAACTCCCGAAGCTCATTGCTGAAATATTGATTACCGACCCCGGCATGAAAGGGCGTTTCCGACGATTGTATGCACCTATTACCTTGGCACAGGGCAAAAAGTAGGGATCTTCCCGATTGGGATGATGCTCGGGAAGCCTAAAAGGCATCATAGAGTTGTTGACAAAAATATATTGACTGGCATAAATATCTCGATCTGTACCAAATCCTTTATAGTTGTTAAGGTTTTTGGCCGAGGTATAAATCCAGGTGCGTTCAATTCGGTTAAAGGGGAGTTCTTCCCGGTTATTGGCCACAATATACTGTCGCAATTCGGGGCCTATTTCTTCCAAAATATAGCGCAATCGTCCCACCAAAGGAAAATTATGCTTAATAGTATGTTTTTTATTGAACAAGACATCATAGAGCGCAATCAAAACCAATACAATTATGATCCAAGCCCACCAGGGAATGTTCCCGAGGAATTCCAATACACTTTCCATAATTTTAAATTGAGTTTATATTGGCTAATTTACAAAAAAAAATGCTAAGATTCACGGGCTGTGCAGGTTCAAGTTTTTTTTAATTTTAAGAGATTTTTTCTTCTTAAATTCTACTCAAATTTACTACATTCACGATTTAAATAAATCGAGAGACGTGAAGGATTATTTAGCAGAGTTAAATGATGCACAACGGGCTCCTGTTGAGCACAAAGACGGGCCGATGATTGTCATTGCCGGTGCGGGATCAGGAAAAACCAGGGTATTGACCTATCGCATCGCTCATTTGATGAATCAAGGAGTAGACCCCTTTAATATATTGGCCCTCACTTTTACCAATAAAGCGGCCCGAGAAATGAAAAGTAGAATTTCGGGAATCGTTGGTTCCAGTGAAGCCAAAAACTTGTGGATGGGAACATTTCACTCCATTTTTGCCCGAATTTTACGACAAGAAGCCGACAAATTGGGCTATCCCTCCAATTTTTCTATCTATGACACTTTAGATTCAAGACGCTTGATTAGGGATATTATCAAAGAAATGCACTTGGACAAAGACGTATATAAATACAAACAGGTTTATTCGCGCATTTCTTCTTACAAAAACAGCCTGATTACCGTAAAGGCTTATTTCCAAAATCCCGAGCTTCAGGAAGCCGATGCCATGACCAAACGTCCACGATTGGGAGATATTTACAAAGCTTATGTAGCGCGCTGTTTCAAAGCTGGCGCCATGGATTTTGACGATCTATTGCTCAAAACCAATGAGTTGCTCAACCGATTTCCCAAGGTGCTGGCCAAATATCAAAACCGATTTCGCTATATTCTGGTCGACGAGTATCAGGATACCAACCATTCTCAATATCTCATTGTCAGGGCGTTGAGTGATAGGTTTCAAAATATTTGTGTGGTGGGTGATGATGCGCAGAGTATTTATGCTTTTCGCGGAGCCAATATTGACAACATCCTCAATTTTCAACGCGATTATGATCACGTAAAAACCTATAGGTTAGAGCAAAACTACCGGTCGACAAAAAACATTGTCAATGCAGCCAATTCAGTGATTGATAAAAACAAGACCAAACTCGAGAAAAAGGTTTGGACCGATAATAATGAAGGGGCCAAAATTGTAGTCAACCGTTTGCTGACCGATGGCGAAGAAGGACGATTTGTGGCCCGCTCCATTTTTGAGGAGAAAATGGAAAACCAACTGCGAAACGGGCAGTTTGCCGTACTCTATCGCACCAATTCACAAAGCCGAACCATAGAAGATGCATTGCGCAAGAAAGATATTCCTTATCGTATTTACGGAGGGGTTTCTTTTTATCAACGCAAGGAAATTAAAGACGTTTTGGCCTATTTGCGCCTTTTGGTCAATCCTAAAGATGAGGAGGCTTTAAAACGAATTATCAATTATCCCGCACGCGGAATTGGTGCCACCACCATGGATCGGCTCAACATTGCCGCCAATCATTACAAACGTTCGCTCTTTGAAGTGATTGAACACGTTGAAAAACTCAATCTGAACATCAACAGAGGTATCCAACGAAAGCTGATTAATTTTATCAACATGATCAAAAGCTTTCAAGTGGAAGCACGAACCAAAGATGCTTTTGAAATGGCCGATATAATCAGCAAAAAGACGGGATTACTGCGCGAGATGAAAAAAGACGGCACTCCGGAAGGCATCACCAAAGTAGAAAATATTGAAGAATTGCTCAACGGGATTAGTGATTTCGTAGAAGGCCAAAAAGATGTGGTCGATGCCCGCGGATCAGTAGCCGAATTTTTAGAAGATGTGGCACTGATTACAGATTTGGATAAAGAAACCGATGACGAAGATCGCGTTTCTTTAATGACCATTCACTTGGCCAAAGGGCTTGAATTTCCTTATGTTTATATTGTCGGATTGGAAGAAGATTTGTTTCCTTCGGCTTTCAGCCTAAACACCCGAGCCGAATTAGAGGAAGAGCGTCGTTTATTTTATGTGGCTTTGACCCGAGCCGAAAAAAAGGTATTCCTCACCTACACCCAATCGCGATATCGTTGGGGAAAGCTCAACGACGCCGAGCCCAGTCGGTTTATCGAGGAAATTGATGAGCAGTATATTGATTCCATGGTTCCCGAGGAAGATTATCAATATAAACCTTTGATCGACAATGATATTTTTGGAGAAGTGGACAAAAGTAAATTGCGTCAACAAAAACCTCGAAAAGGTACGCCTCCCCCGGCCCACAAGCCTACAGAAAGTCAGCTTAGGAAATTAAGGCGACTGCGTCCCAAGGACGGCAAATCCGGCACTAAGGCGCGTGCTACGTTAAACCTTGGACGCGGACAAATTGTAGAGCATCAGCGTTTTGGTAAAGGAAAAGTACTCCATATCGAAGGAGCCGGAGCCGATAAAAGAGCTGAAATAGATTTTGAAAATGGCGGCGTGAAAAAAATACTACTCCGTTTTGCCAAATTAGAAGTCATTTAAGTTATCTTAGCCGGTAAAGAAAAAAACAGCTGTTATCCTATGGCCTGCTAATAACCTTATCTCCGTTTTTTATGGATACCACAAAAAAAAGACGGAATATCATGGGGTTATTTTGATAACAGCCCATAAAAACTTAATTTTAATTTCTCATTTAACTTAAACCTTATGACAGAATTTATCAAACTCTTTGAGAAAAATCCTTCTGAAAAAAACATTAAAAAAATTGCCAAAGTCCTGAAAAACGGCGGACTTGTCATTTATCCCACGGATACGGTCTACGGACTGGGTTGTGACATCAACAACACAGCGGCATTAAAAAAAGTAGCCCAAATCAAAGGATTGAAATTAGGAAAAGCCAAGCTTTCTTTTATCTGTAAAGACATGAGTCGTTTATCGCAATATGTGCAAATCAACAACCAAACCTTTAAAATCTTAAAACGCAATTTGCCCGGTCCCTTTACTTTTATCTTGCCCGGCAGCAGCAATTTGCCTTCAGCATTTAAAAAGAGAAAAAATGTCGGTATCCGCATTCCTGACAGCAATATCTGCCAGGCATTGGTTGAAGAATTGGGAAATCCCATCATCACCACTTCCATCAAAGATGACGACGATGTGATTGAATACACCACTGATCCCGAGCTGATTTTTGAAAAATGGGGAAAGATTGTCGATGTAGTAATCAACGCCGGATATGGCGGGAATGTTCCTTCTACTGTGGTTGACCTCACCGGCGACCAGCCTGAGATTATCCGAAACGGAAAAGGAGAATTTATAGCATAAAATAACAGCAGGACCTGCTTTGCTATTTGTCATTCGTTTTTTATAGCCTCGGGTACTCGGGAAACCACAAAAAAGTGTATGCAGCCGGTTTGTGACAGTATTCGCGTTGCCCCAGGCATTTTAGCAAACAGTCGTTCAAATAAAAAACGCTTCTATCGGATAAAAAGCATCCCACATTGTCGGAGCCGACAATTTTTTAAAAAGTATTGATCTATCCCGTAGAAGCGTCCTAAAATATGAGAAAGCACATTGATTAAAATTTCTCAAATGAGCAAAAAATACCTTTTATGTATAACTTTTATGAGCTTTGCTTTATGGGCCAATGCTCAAAAGGTTGCTTTAATAAAATATGGCGGCGGTGGTGATTGGTATGCCAATCCCACTTCTCTGCCCAATCTGATAGCCTTTTGCAATAAAAACCTGGGGACACACATCAATCCCAAACCCGAAGTAGTTGAGCCGAGCAGTCCCGATATTTTCAACTATCCTTTTTGTCACATGACCGGACACGGTAACGTGATATTCACCCAAGAAGAAAGAGTCAATCTGCGAAAATATTTAGAAAGTGGTGGTTTTTTGCATATCGACGATAACTATGGAATGGCGCCTTATATCCGCAGAGAAATAAAAAAACTGTTTCCCCACCACAAGCTGAAAGAGCTGCCGGATGATCACCCCATTTTTTCGAGCTACCATCGCTTTAAAAACGGGCTTCCAAAAATTCATGAACATGATGGCAAGCCGGCACAGGCCTTTGGTATAACGCTTAAAGGACGTCTGGTGCTTCTCTTTACTTACGAAAGTGATTTGGGCGACGGCTGGGAAGACCAAGCCGTTCATAAAGACCCACAAAGTGTTCGATTGAAAGCTTTGAGAATGGGAGCTAATATTATTAAATACGTTTTTGAACATTAAATGATTATGAAAGACGCTAAAATAATTTCTCAAGGCATTTTACGAGCATTAGCCATCACGGTAGGGATTTTGGTGCTTTGTCTTTTCCTCTATGCCATCAGGTCGGTTTTACTCTATATTTCTTTTGCCGCCGTAGTGGCACTAATTGGCCGCCCGGTGGTCTATTTTTTAAGGCATCGATTACGCATCCCCAATCAATTGGCCGTGATAATTACCTTGTTCTCTTTCTTCTTGATTATTGTAGGGATTTTGGCACTTTTTATCCCTATCATCAGTCAACAGAGTGAAAACTTGGGACGGATTAATTATGCAGCACTCAAAAACAATGTCACTTCTCTCATTCATCAAATTCAGGATTATTTGGGCTTGAAACCCACCAATTTGTTGGAAGAATTCAACCCCAAAAACTTATTGTCCTATTTTAATTTTGAATCCATTCCGCTTTTTATGGGTTCCATTTTTGGGACAGTAGGCTCTTTGTTTATCGGAGTGTTTGCCATTCTTTTTATTTCTTTTTTCTTCCTAAAAGACAGCAACCTGCTTTTTAAAAGCTTTCTGGCTTTTTCTAAAAAAGGAAATGAGGAAAGATTTGAACGGATATTTACCAAAATCAAAAACCTGCTCTCCCGCTACTTTGCCGGCATTGCCCTGCAGATTTTTGTGCTCTTTGTATTGTATGCCATTTTGCTCTATATTTTTGATATTCAAAATCCGGTGGCCATTGCTTTTATCTGTGCCTTTCTCAATATTGTGCCTTATGTCGGCCCTATTATTGCCGGGGTGTTGATGGTGTTTTTTACCGCTACCACCAATCTGGGTTCCGATTTCTCAAGTACAATTTTACCAACAACCCTATATGTATTGGTGGGTTATCTCATCATCCAACTCCTCGACAATATAATCAATCAGCCCCTGATTTTTAGCCAAAGTGTCAAATCACATCCCTTAGAAATATTTTTGGTCATCATTATTGCCAGTCTTATTTTTGGCATTTTTGGAATGATTGTCGCCGTGCCCAGTTATACGGCTTTAAAGGTAATTGCCAAAGAGACTTTGGGCAAATATAAAGTAGTTCAAAACCTGACTAAAGGAATGTAAAAAAACAAAGAGAAGTATTGTTTTAAAGCTTAAACAAGGTCATCAAGAAGAAAGATTGATATAAAATTAAGTTAACAACTCCCCTTTCGGGGATTTTGGTTTTACTATTGATATAATAAATTGTATTTTTATACGCTAAAATAAAGTGAATGGGTAAGATAATTGCAGTGGCAAATCAAAAAGGCGGCGTTGGCAAAACTACCACCGCCGTGAACTTGGCCGCATCGCTTGGTGTGTTAGAACAAAAGGTATTGATTATTGACGCCGATCCACAGGCCAATGCCAGTTCGAGTTTGGGTATTGATGTTGAAAATGTGGAAACAGGCACCTATCAGCTCTTAGAACATGTTCAAAAAGCAGAAGACACCATTTTAAAAACCGATACCCCCAATCTCGATATCATTCCGGCACACATTGATTTGGTGGCTATTGAAATCGAATTGGTCGATCAAGACCAGCGGGAATCTATGTTGCGCCGAGTGATTCGGGAACTCAAATCTGATTATGATTATATTGTAATCGATTGCGCCCCTTCACTGGGACTGTTGACCCTCAATGCTTTGACAGCAGCAGACTCGGTCATTATCCCTATTCAGTGCGAATATTTTGCTTTGGAAGGTTTGGGGAAACTGTTGAATACCGTCAAAAGCGTACAAAGGCTGCACAATCCCGATTTGGCTATTGAAGGTTTGCTGCTGACCATGTATGACTCTCGTTTACGACTGTCTAATCAAGTGGTAGAAGAAGTAAAAAAACACTTTGACAAAATGGTTTTTGACACCATCATTCAGCGCAACGTCCGTTTAAGTGAAGCGCCCAGCTATGGCAAAAGCATCATCAATTATGACGCAAGCAGCCGGGGCGCCAACAATTATTTGAGCTTGGCGGATGAAATCATTAAAAAAAACAATTAAGTATCAATTATGGCAAAAGCGACTAAAAAACAAGCATTAGGACGCGGACTCTCGGCATTATTAAAAGACCCCGATAATGACATCACTTCGGCCAAGGATAAAAATGCCGAAAAGGTGGTCGGCAGCATTGTTGAACTGGAAATCGAATCCATAGCTGTCAATCCTCATCAACCCCGAACAAGTTTTAATGAAGCCGCTTTAAAGGAATTGGCCAGCTCAATAAAGGAACTCGGTGTTATTCAGCCTATTACAGTGCGTAAAACTGATTTTAATACCTTTCAATTGGTTTCCGGAGAACGCCGATTTCGCGCTTCAAAATTAGTGGGATTAAAAACTATTCCGGCTTACATTCGAATTGCCAACGATCAGGAAACGCTGGAAATGGCACTGGTGGAAAATATCCAACGCCAAGATTTAGATCCCATTGAAATCGCTTTGTCCTATCAACGCCTGCTCGAAGAGATTGACTTGACTCAGGAAAAACTCAGCGAGCGCATCGGGAAAAACCGTTCTACCATTTCCAATTACCTGCGTCTATTAAAACTCGATCCCATTATTCAAACCGGGATGCGCGATGGATTTTTAAGTATGGGCCACGGCCGAGCCATTATCAATATAGAAGATTCAGATACACAGCTGAAGATTTATGAAAAAGTAATTGGCGATAAGCTTTCCGTTAGGGAAACTGAAAAATTGGTCAAATCCTTTAGAAAAGGGGGAAGCCGCAAAAAGACAAAGAAGCAACCCAAGCTAAGCAAAGAGATGAAAGCCTCGGTCAAAGATTTTTCCAATTTTTTTGGTGCAAAAATTGAGGTGAAAGTCAATAAAAAAGGAAAGGGGAAAATTGTCATTCCTTTCTCCTCTCAAGAAGACTTCAAACGCTTAGAAAAATTAATTAAAGAGTGAAAGACGGTTTTATTTTATTTGTCGTGCTTTGCCTGTGTTGCATCCACAATGGATTTGCGCAAGAAAAACCCCACGATATCAAGTATATAAAATCTGAGCAGGTGCTAAAAGATCAGGTCGAAAGCCAATACAAACCTTTGGCTCCGGCCAAGGCTGCTTTTTATTCGGCCGTCTTGCCGGGACTGGGGCAAGCTTTCAATCACCGCTATTGGAAAATTCCATTGATTTATGCTGCTTTGGGTACCAGTATCTATTTTTATGTCATGAATGATGAGCATTATGACCGATACCGCAAGGCCTATAAGCGTCGATTGGCCGGTTATCAAGATGATGAATACCAAGGGCGGCTCAGTACGCAAGGCCTTATTGAAGCTCAGAAAATATATAAGCGAAACAAGGAAATCTCCATTATTTCCACCGTGGTCATCTATGCATTAAATATTATTTGGGCCAATGTGACTGCGCACCTCAATCAATTTAATGTCAACACCAAGCTTTCCCTTCGTCCCCATTACGATTTTAATCAAATGACCGGAAAATCAAATTACGGTTTTACAGTAAATTTTAAATTATGAAGATTGCAATATTAGGTTACGGCAAAATGGGTAAGATTATTGAAGAATTGGCCCTGGCTGATGCGCATCAAATTGTTTATAAAACTTCAGAAAAAATACAACCTAAGCGATTGGCTCACGCCGATGTGGCCATAGATTTTAGCGTAGCCGAAGCGGCTTTTGAAAATATTACTACCTGTTTTAAAACCGGCATTCCTGTGGTTTGCGGCACCACCGGATGGCTCGATCAATATGAAGAAGCCTTGCAAATCTGTGCCGCAGAAAACGGTACTTTTTTATATGCTTCAAACTTTAGTATTGGAATGAATTTGTTTTTTCAGCTCAATCAAACCCTGGCCAAAATGATGGACGGTTTCTCAGACTCCTATAAGCTGTCTATTGAAGAAATCCACCACACCCAAAAACGCGACAAACCCAGTGGAACAGCCATTAGTTTAGCCGAAGATATTATGGCTCGTTCTGCAAAAAACAGTTGGAAATTAACTGAAGACAACCACCAAAGCAATTTGCCTGAAGAGATAATTCCGGTGAGTGCCCGGCGTTTAAAAGATGTGAAAGGCACCCATAAAATCACCTATCAGTCTGATATTGATGCTATTGAAATTAAACACACCGCTTTCTCTCGAGCGGGTTTTGCCAAAGGAGCCCTACTGGCTGCCGAATTTATTGTGGACAAAAAAGGGGTTTTTTCCATGAAAGAAGTGCTCCAAAATATAAATTAAGTATGTTTGCAAGGTTTTGTAATACATTCAACCTCAACCAATTTAAAAGATTTTAAAACATGACAATATCCCTGTGGCTTATATTTTTCATTATTGTTCAGGTCATTCATTTTCTGGGCACTTGGAAGCTTTATAAAAAAGCCGGGCGACAAGCTTGGGAAGCTCTTGTCCCCGTTTACAATGCTTTTGTTTTAATGAAAATTATCAACCGCCCTTGGTGGTGGGTGATTTTATTGTTTGTTCCCATTGTCAATCTCATTATGTTTCCGGTGATTTGGGTAGAGACCATTCGCAGCTTTGGCCGGCACTCCACGGCAGATACTTGGTTGGCATTTTTAAGCCTCGGGTTCTATATTTTTTATGTCAATTATGCTTTGGAGGTCAATTATATTGAAGACCGCAGCCTAAAACCGCGTACAGCCGCGGGAGAGTGGGTCAATGCCATTTTATTTGCCATAGTGGCGGCCACTATCGTGCATACTTATTTTATTCAGCCTTTCACCATTCCCACTTCCTCATTGGAAAAAACCCTGTTGGTAGGTGATTTTCTGTTTGTCAGCAAAATCAATTACGGCCCCAGAGTTCCCATGACCACTATCGCTGCTCCCATGGTGCATGATACCATTCCGGTACTTGGGATACGCTCTTACCTAAAATGGCCTAAACTTCCCTATTTCCGCTTACCCGGGTTCGAAAAAATAGAAAGAAACGATATCGTAGTCTTTAACTGGCCGACGGATACAGTGCCACATTTTCATTACCACGGTACAAAATACATTGTTAAACCCATTGATAAAAAGTCAAATTACGTCAAACGTTGCGTAGCAGTGGCCGGCGATACCTTGTCAATCCGAAACGGAAAGGTGTATATTGACGGTCAACCCAATCAACTTCCGGGGCGAGCCAAAATTGCCAGGTCTTATAAGGTGACGACTAAAAGCAGAGGCTTTAACCGGCGGTATCTCTATGAAAAATACAACTATACCGAACCCCTGTATCGCACCGGACCCCATCAATATGTCTTTGTGTCTTTGACCAAAAAGAATGCTGAAGAACTGAGTTACAATCCCAATGTAGCTTCCATAGAAAAGATTACCTATCCAAAAGGAGTAAAACGCGGAGATGTATTTCCACAAATTGATTCTTTAACCTGGAATATTGACAATTACGGTCCCATTTATATCCCAAAAGAAGGCGCAACCGTAAAATTGACTCCTGCCAATTTGCCTTTTTATCAACGCATTATCGAAGTTTATGAAGGAAAGGAAATGGGGAGAACGCAGCAGGTATCGGTTCAAAACAATCAAGTGTACATGAACGGATCTCCCATTGATCACTACACTTTTCATCAAAATTATTTTTGGATGATGGGAGACAATCGCCACAACAGTGAAGACAGTCGCTATTGGGGATTTGTTCCGGAAACCCATATTGTGGGTAAACCCATTTTCATTTGGATGAGTATTGATCATCACGCACAAGGTCTGCTCAACAAAATTCGTTGGGATCGACTGTTTACCACGGTAAGAGGCCAAGGCGAACCCATTTCGTTCTTCCCCTATTTTGTCGGTGCTGTCGTGATTGTTATCGGGGTATTCTATTTCAGAAAGAAACGCAAGAAAAAAGACTGAATATAATGGCAAAAACATTGTTGCACCCGGGATATTTTGGGCCCATTGATCAATTTTGTGCTTGGGCTGATGCCGATGAAATCTTATGGGAAAACGAAGACAATTATCAAAAACAAACCTATAGGAATCGGCAATATATTTATGGCGCCAATGGCAAGCTGTCTTTAAATATTCCTGTGCAGCACACCCACAAAAACCAGGGAAGACAAAAATATAAAGCGGTGCTTATAGAAAATGATTTTGACTGGCAGCACACCCATTGGAAATCTTTTGAAAGCGCTTATCGCACTTCTCCCTATTTTGAATTTTATGAAGATGAATTGCGCCCCCTCTTCTACCGAAAATTCAAGTTTTTAATGGATTTTAACCTGCATTGTACAGAAGCCGTATTGAGGTGTATTGAATTGGAAGCCCCCACCGATAAAACTACGGTTTATCAAAAAGATTACCCAGCAGAAAACGGATTCAGGGATTGTAGAAATTTAATTGTCGCCAAGCGAGAAAGTTCGATAGACTTAAGACCGTATGCGCAAGTATTTCAGGAAAAACACGGATTTATCCCCAACCTTTCTATTCTGGATTTACTGTTTAATGTGGGGCCACAAACCTCCACATACCTTGAGGAACATGGTTCCGTTTGAGCAGACACGGTTCTTAAAAAAATGGAAAACACACAATATTTATCGTTGCCTACTCAAATTCAGATGTTATGCGCCATTACCACAAACAAAAAATTAACCCTTTAAAATTATTTAAATGAGAAAGAACTTATTGACATTGATGGCATTCATATGCCTAACTTTTACAGCCAAATCACAAAACATTAGCGTTGAAAAATCAATATTTGGAATTCAAACAGGCTTTTTAGGAGTTTGGGTACATCATGAAACTAAACTGTCTAACCAAATCGCTTTAAGAAGTGAACTCGGCTTCGATAGCGGTATTTGGGGTGGAGATTTCTACGACAAAACAGGATTCGTATTGACCCCGGTAATAACTATTGAACCTCGCTGGTATTACAACCTAAATAAAAGAGCAAACAAATCGAAAAGAATAGACCATAATAGCGGAAATTTTATCTCTTTAAAAACAAGCTTTCATCCCGATTGGTTTACCATTTCAAATTATAAAAACATCAAAATCATTAGTGACATATCCATTATTCCAACTTGGGGAATTAGAAGAAATATTGGCAAGAATTTTAATTACGAAGCAGGAATTGGATTGGGATACAGATATATTTTTGCTAAACAAGCGGGCTATGCCGAAAATAAAGGCGAAGCAGCCTTAAACTTGCATCTTAGAATAGGTTATTCGTTCTGAAAAATGTACTTTATTGAAAAAAACAAGAGGTTTTGACAAATGGCTTAAGAAGTTGAAAGACTCAAGAGCAAAACAAATTATTAGGTAGATACCGCTGTTAGCGTTTTGAAAGCTGCTGCTGAAGTCGTTAAAGATTTGGTATAATTGTAAACATACGGCATGGCAAATTAGAGGAATCAATTTTAGTATATGAGCTCATTTAAACTTTCTATTTTTCGCTTCACTCCTAAAAATTTAAATGACCTCGATAGAAAAAAGAGGGAAATGCAAAAAAATGTGTTTTAATAAGATGAAAATAAAATGATTTTATCATGCGCATTTTGTATAAACTTGCGCAATACTTATAAATCATTATTTTATTAATTCACACCTAATTGCGCAGCTATAACCGACTGTTCTCCCGCTAACAACCTACGGTTTAACGGTTTTTAAAATTTTATTAGTGTTTTGTTTGTAATTAGGGGAAGTTTCATATATTTGGGTGTTATGTGCAACCCTAAAGAACGATACGAGATAATAACAACTAAAATGAGAAAAAAACATAGCAACAAAAAAATGACTTTAGAACTCAAAAAAACTTTAATGAAAAAAGAATTAAGACTTAAGTAAAGCGGAAATTAAAAATGCTAAAACAAATTTTACTCGTAGGACTTGGTGGCGGACTTGGAAGTATTTTACGCTATTTGACTTCCGTACTGACCGAAAAATATAACACAAGTTTATTCCCACTTGCGACTTTCACGGTCAATATTTTAGGCTGTCTTTTAATCGGATTTTTAATCGGGTTGCTCGGACAAAACATCCAAGAAAATCAAAACTTAAAACTTTTACTTATAACAGGATTTTGTGGCGGATACACGACATTTTCAGCTTTTGCATCCGAAAATTTTACTTTGCTACAAAACCATAATTATTGGACAGCACTATTTTACATCGGGACAAGTATTATCGTGGGAATAATTGCCGTATGGATAGGATTTATAATTACGAAACACATTTAGAAAAAGGGCAGCACATAACAGACCCGAAAGAACGACCCTAACCGACAAAAATCAAGGAAGAATGCCAACCCTTCGCAAAATTAAAAGAGCTGCAAGCCGACACACAAGCCAACGCTTTTGCAGCACATTTAATTTTTGCCCTATCGCTCTCAAAGCATACCACATCCAAAAAAACACTAACTTTGCTCAATGGAATTAAACGACATCATAGCATTCAAATCTTCACCGAGAGTTAGGGAAAAACTGGCTGATTTTGGGTTTTCCAAAACATTTGCCGAAGGCGAAACAATCTTAAACGAAAACGCATATATTAAAGCAATTCCTATTGTAACAACTGGCAGCATACGAGTTATGCGGACAGACGAAGACGGAAGAGAAATTTTGCTCTACTACATAAAAACAGGCGAAAGCTGCATTATGTCTTTTTTGGGTGGTATGCACCACGACACAAGTAAAGTGAAAGCTATTGCAGAAGAAGAAACGGAAATACTTTTTATTCCCATAGACAAAGTGAGCTTGCTGATTAACGAGTTTCCCGAATGGTTGGATTACATTTTCCGTTTGTACCACAAACGTTTTGAAGAGCTTCTTGAAGTTGTCAATGCCATTTCGTTTAAAAAGGTAGATGAAAGATTATTGAACCTCATTCATAAAAAAGTGGAACTTACGCAATCTAATACTCTCCAAGTTACCCACGAGCAATTGGCCAACGAACTCGGAACGGCCCGCGTTGTAGTTTCCCGCTTGTTAAAACAGTTGGAAGCGGACGGAAAAGTAAACCTTGGCAGAAATAAAATAATCCTTATGTAACCAAAGTAGCTGTAAAGGTTTTTGAATTAGCGCAACTTTGCGGTATAATTTAATTTCAAAAATCTATGGACATTGCAGGATACTTGGCATCAATTTTTATTGGCATTTCTTTGGGTTTGATAGGTGGCGGGGGCAGTATTCTTACCGTACCTGTTTTAGTGTACCTATTCCATATAGACGCATTTTTGGCAACTTCATATTCGCTTTTTATTGTTGGGACAACAAGCGTTGCCGGTTCAATATCGTTTTTCAAAAAAAAGTTAGTTGATACAAAAGTGGCCATTATGTTTGGGGTACCATCTGTATTAGCCGTATTTCTTACAAGAAAGTTTATCGTTCCGGCCATTCCACAACAGGTTTTCAGCATCGAAGGTTTTGAGGTTTCAAAAAATCTGCTATTGCTACTATTGTTTGCCATTTTGATGATTGTTGCTTCATACACTATGATAAAAGGCCGAAAGGATGCAAACAATAACGATGCGGCAACAACAGCTTCAAATTACTGGTTGATTGCCATACAGGGAATTTTTATTGGGGCAATAATCTCACTGGTTGGCGCAGGGGGCGGGTTTTTGATAATTCCCGTTTTAGTGAATTTATTGAAAGTTCCTATGAAAACGGCTATCGGGACTTCTCTGGTAATCATTTCCATTAATTCCCTTCTCGGTTTTCTGTTTTCCTTGTCTTACCTCTTTGTGCAATGGGAATTTATCTTAAGCATTTCCGCCATCGCCGTTGTCGGCATTCTGATAGGCAGTTATTTATCCACCAAAATTGAAGGTAAAAAGTTGAAAACCGGTTTTGGATGGTTTGTGTTGGCAATGGGAATTTATATCATCGTTAAAGAAATTCTATTAAAATAAAACCGGCTTGTGTAACAAAAGTAGCTGTACAATAAGCTTTATTGTTGAATCTTTGTAACATAATTATTTATTCACTAAAACATCAAGAAGATGAAAAAAAATATGGGAACAGCAGATAAGGTAGTCAGAATACTTGCTGCTATCGTCATCGCAGGTTTGTATTTCGCAAACGTCATTTCGGGAACAGTCGCCATCATATTATTAATTCTTGCCGGTATCTTTATTATCACAAGTTTTATTAGCTTTTGCCCACTGTATTGGCCATTTGGCATCTCAACATCCAAAAGAAAAGGATAAATATGTTGGAATTTATAACACAACCCTGGCATTGGTCGGTAGCCGGGATTATGATTGGTTTGACCGTTCCTGTCCTACTGCTTATTGGCAATAAGAAACTCGGCATTTCTTCGTCGCTTCGCCACGTTTGTGCAATGTGCGTTCCTGCCAAAATACCTTTTTTTAAATACGACTGGAAAAAGGAAACTTGGAATTTACTATTTGTTGCAGGCATACTTTTAGGTGGTTTTATTGCCACACAGTTTTTAAGCAATCCCAATGATATAGTGGTGGCCGAAAGTACCCAAGCAACCCTGGCAAATTATGGCATTAATGATTATAGCCAACTAATGCCTGCACAAATATTTTCCGTTGAGAACATTTTTACGTTAAAAGGACTATTCTTCTTTGTTATTGGAGGGTTTTTAGTGGGTTTTGGCACCCGGTATGCAGGCGGATGCACAAGTGGCCACGTTATTATGGGCCTATCAAATTTACAAGTGCCATCGCTTATTGCCACTGTATTCTTTATGTTGGGCGGGTTTTTATCCGCCAACGTTATTTTACCTTTAATCTTTAAAATCATCTAAAATGCAACATTTAAAATACCTATTGGTAGGCACGGTTTTCGGGATTGTATTTGTAAAATCAGAAATCATTAGTTGGTTTCGCATACAGGAAATGTTTCACTTGCAATCGTTCTATATGTATGGGGTAATCGGCACGGCTATAGGGGTGGGAATGCTATCTGTTTTTTTGATAAAAAAGTTCAATATAAAAACCTTTAATGGGGAAAAAATAACATTCCAAGACAAGAAATTCAATAAGGGGCAAATTTACGGCGGTTTCATTTTCGGTATTGGTTGGGCAATAACAGGTGCTTGTCCCGGCCCTTTGTTTGCCCAAATAGGAAGTGGTTTTTTAGTAGTAGGCATTACCTTATTAAGTGCGATTTTCGGGACTTGGGTCTTTGGCTATTTCCGTGAAAAGCTGCCTTATTGAATATCACTTAATATCAATTCAAAATAAAAAACTAAAATGGATACAACATTCTTGATTCAACAATTTGAAGATAAAAATTTAGCACATTATTCGTATGCAATTGTGAGCAACGGAGAAATGGCATTGGTTGACCCGGCAAGAAACCCGCAACCCTATTACGATTTTGCCAAACGGCAGAATGCAAAAATTACGGCGGTCATTGAAACACACCCACACGCTGACTTTGTAAGCAGTCATTTGGAAATTCACAATGCCATAGGCGCAACGGTTTATGTAAGCAAAATTTTAGGTGCAGAATATCCGCATCAAACATTTGATGATGGCGATGAAATTTCTATAGGAAATAGTACGCTCAAGGCACTCAACACGCCGGGACATTCGCCCGATAGCATTAGTATCGTTGCCATTGATGAAAACGGAAAAGAACAAGCCGTTTTTACAGGCGACACCTTGTTTATTGGCGATTGTGGCAGACCCGATTTGCGGGAAAATGCAGGGGGTATAACCGCTGCCCGCATGGAATTGGCAAAACAAATGTATCATTCGCTTCGCAATAAATTGATGGTTTTGCCCGATGATGTAACGGTATATCCTGCGCACGGGGCAGGAACCTTGTGCGGCAAAGGCCTGAGCGAACAAAACAGCAGCACCATTGGAGCCGAGAAAATAAGCAACTGGAGTTTGCAAGATATGAGCGAAGCCGATTTTGTAAAAGAGTTGTTGGCTGACCAACCATTTATCCCAAAGTATTTTCCATTTGATGTAGCCGAAAACAAAAAAGGCGCTGCTGCTTTTGCCGAAAGCCTTGCAAAAGTGCAACAAAGAGAACCCATTACCTGCGAGAACTGCGCAAATTCACTTAATCCGGATATTTTAATTATTGATACCCGCCCGGCAGAACAATTTAAAAAAGCACACTTAAAAAATGCCATCAACCTGATGGAGGGTGCAAAATTTGAAACCTGGTTGGGAAGTATTGTAAATCCTGACGAGCCATTTTATTTGATTGCTGACAATGAAGCCGTTTTAAACCAACTTATTGAACGAACCGCAAAAATAGGCTACGAAAAGCAGATTGCTCTCGCATTTACATCGGATTATGGAGATGAAACAATGAAAAATTTTGACAGCGAACAATTGAAACAAACGGAAGAAGCGTTTACCATCATTGATATTCGCAATCATTCGGAAGTAAAGGGAAACAAAATATTTGCAAACGCCATTCACATTCCTTTGCACGAATTAAGAGAACGCACAAATGAAATTCCTGTGCATAAGCCAATAGTGGTGCATTGTGCAGGTGGCTACCGAAGTGCGGCAGGAAGCAGTATCATAAAATCAAAACTAAACGGCACTTCACAAGTGTATGACTTGGGAGAAGCCGTAAAACAGTTTCAAAAATGAAGTTCTTATTAAAGCATAAACTGACCATTATTGGAATAATCCTTGGGGCAATTGGAGGTTATCTTTACTATAGTTTGGTTGGTTGTTCAACCGGAACTTGCCCCATTACTTCAAAACCATTGAATAGTACTTTGTACGGTGCAGTAATGGGAGGATTGGTATTAAATATTTTAAAAAAGGAAAAGCCAAAAACGGAATAAAAATGAACACGGAAGAAATTGTTAAAGAAAAACGAGGCACAATTGGGGATGTACGAACAGTGGAAGAATATAGAAGTGGCAATGCCGAAGGTTCAATCAACATCCCCTTGCAGGAGTTAGCAAATAGAATGGAGGAATTGAAGACGCTTAAACAACCCCTTGTTTTGTGTTGTGCAAGTGGTAACAGAAGTGGACTGGCCACACAATATTTAATGCAACAGGGAATTGAATGTTGCAATGGCGGCTCTTGGTTAGATGTAAACTATTATCAATCACAAACAGCGTAAAGATATGTTCGATACAATTAAGCAATTATTAGGAATAAGTCCTAAAGTGGACTACGCACAATTAGTAAAAGAGGGTGCTATTATTTTAGACGTCCGCAGTAAAAGCGAATATCAGGGAGGGCACATAAAAGGGTCAATGAATATTTCAGTAGATACACTCAGCAATAATTTATCCAAGCTGAAAAAAGGCAAACCAATCATTACCTGTTGTGCAAGCGGAATGCGAAGCGCATCGGCAAAAAGGATTCTCAAATCAAGCGGCTTTACCGAAGTGCACAACGGAGGTAGTTGGATGAGTTTGCAGAATAAAATAAGATAATTATGAGAAAAAGAATTTTAACCAAATGTAAGTTCAAGTCATAAATGCAACACGATAATTATAAATCTTCCGGGGCACGCCCCGGAAGATTTAGCCAAAAAAATTAAATTCGTGTTGTATGAAAAAATTCAATCAATTAGGCCTGGAACAAAGGTACAAAATCGAAGCTTTGCTCAAAGCCGGACACAATCAAACCCAAATCGCCAGTATTTTAGGTATCCACAAGAGTTCCATTTGCAGGGAACTGAAAAGAGCGGTGCCAAAAAGAGGTGTCGGGGCGGGAAGTTATTCAGCATCAAATGCGGAGAGAAAGTGCAGGAAGCGCCACAAAGAGAAAAACAAACAAATCCGTTTGACCGAAAAGTTGAAGAAAGAGGCCTCGGAGTTGTTAACTCGCTACAAGTGGAGTCCGGAACTCATAAGCGCACGCTGGAAAAAAGAAGGAAAATCCTTTGTAAGCCATGAAACCTTGTATAAATGGATCTGGGAGACCAAAAAGAGCAACCACCGTCAGCACGCCAAATACAAAAAGCTTTACAAGGAGTTGAAACATGGCAAAAGAAGACGAAAGAGAGGCAATTACAAAGATAGCAGGGGAACCATCAAAAACCGTATACCTATTGACCAAAGACCGCCAGTGGTGGAAGAAAGAAAACGGATTGGTGATATAGAAGTAGACCTAATGATGGGCAAAAATCATAAATCAGCATTGTTGGTAATGACCGATAGGACCTCGCTGACAACAGCAATGGAAAAGTTATCGGGGAAATGCAAAACGGAAGTGAAAGACAAGATATGCCAGCGTTTGGAAAGGTTCGACAGTTGTTGGGTCAAAACCCTTACCTTCGACAATGGAAAAGAGTTTGCTAAGCATATGCAAATTGCCGAACAATTCAACGTGAAAACGTATTTCACAAGACCTTATACCTCGCAGGACAAAGGAACGGTAGAAAATAGGATAGGCGTAATCAGAAGGTTTTTTCCAAAGAAAACCGATTTAAGGAATATTAGCAAAGAGGAAATCAAAGAAGTAGAAATCATGATAAACAAAAGACCCATCAGAAAATTCGATTACCTTAGTCCAATCGAAGTTTTAAAAAATAGATTTGTTGCATTTATAAGTTGAACACAGCAAAATAGTAAACACGAAAACAAAAAATTGGGAGGTAAATCAACTTTCCGTCGTAATATTTCGCGTAATGCTTAGTCTCATTTTTATTATGGCTAGCACCAAACATTTATTTTATCCAGAAAAAATTGTAGCCAGAATAGAAAACGCCAAATTCGGATTTATAGGGCATCTTTTAGGCCCTCCCGAAATAGCCGTTATTCTTTCGGGTATTATAATGCTTATCGCAGGAATTTTCTTGTTGTTAGGATTTAAGACCAAAATAGCTTCAATCATATTGATTTTTATTCTTGTTCCTATCACTTTGACCATTCAAGTTGGGCAAGTAACAACCTTAGGGCCACTCTTTAAAAATATAGCAATTCTTGGAGCTCTTCTTTTTTTCAGTATTAACCAAAATTTTAAAAAATAAAACAATGAAAAAACTATTTTTAATTATGACCGCTATGTGCTTATTATTTTTCGGAACAGTTCAAGCACAAAATTTTAATCCTAAAAAAAATAATTATGTAGTGCTTTCCAAAAATATTAAGCAACTAAACCCTATTATGCTAACAGCCTCTGATTTAGCAAAAGAAGATGGGAAGAAATATGGAGAATTCTATGTAATAATATGTGGAAAAACAGTAAAGGACATCTCTGATAACGAGTCTTTTAAAGCCAATTTAACAAAAGCAGAAGAATTAGGTGTTAAAGTATTTGTCTGTGGCCTTTCACTCAGTAAGTTCAAGGTGAGTATAAACACGTTGCCAGAAATGCTTAATGTAACGAAAAATGGGATTCTTTTCGGATTCCAACTTTCAAAAAAGGGATTTATTGCTTTAACCATTTAAACTAAACAATTAAAAATCAAAAAAAGATTGTGCCACGAATGCCCACGCATTTGCTGGCACATTTGCTTTTTTGCCCTCGCACATTCCAACCTAAAAAATCAAAAGAGCCAGCAAGCCACCGCACAAAGACAGTACAGACTTGACATTTCAAACCATTGACCAAAAGAGGGCAGCACATAACAACGGCTATGCGCCAGGCGGGAAAAACGTCTTCGATTGATAAATTACGGATACGAGAAATGAGCGTTTTCAAAAGAACAATTCCAGGTAAAAGCCCCGCCCGGCGCATAGCCGCGGAACGTTGTGAGCAATAAAAAAGCAGCATAGAACATAAAGTATCTAATATTAGACACTTAAGCTGCTCTTTTTTTGTTTATGGCGGTCGCGGAATAAGCCGAAAAATGACCCTAAACAAGAAGTAGGTTCAATTAATCTCTTTTAAAATGAAAAAAACTCTATTTTTAATCGTCCTTTTTGTAGGTTCTTATTTTAATGCAAATGCTCAAGAACAAAAAAAAGATTCGGTATCAACTACCAAAAAAATTCACACAATCTATATTGAAGGCTCTGCCGCTGTGGGTACTAACTTGGGCTTAACTTATGAATACAGTTCAGGAAACAGTATAATCTTCCGAAAATTAAAAACAACTGGGGTTTTGAAATTATATTATATGCAAGGCACTTTAACTTCAAGTAGCTCTTACATTAAAGATATTGACGGAAATGGTTGGGGCGTTGAAATAGGCGGTAAAACTTTCTTTAACAAACACCATTACAGGGGGTTTTATTTTGCAAATTACCTCTTATTCGGCAGTATCGAATTTGATGCCGAGAACGTTTACGACACAAGCATATTTGGTGGCGATGGCAAATTTTATGGAAAATATAAATACTTCTCATTCTTTTCGCCAGAAGTAGGTTTTAAATTTTTAATCGCCAAAACCATAGCTGTAAACCTGCACGTTGGTACAGCTTGGTTAATAGAATTCAAAGGAAAAGGAGATGTTGACAATAAGGCCTTTGATAACTGGGTTCCCCGATTAGGATTGTCTATAGGCTACCAATTTTAAATGTTAACTATTTTCGTAAAAAGCATTTCGTTATGAAAAATATTTTGCTCTTTTTCTTGATTATTGCTTCTGTAGAAAGTTACTCGCAAACAAAGGGTTTCGAGTTAATCAGAAAAATAAATGGCATAGAAATATACGCTAAACAATCAAAAACAAAAGAAACCAAAAGGAAAACGACCTGGATAATAGAGTTTATAATCATCAACAAAACCGATGCCGATATTTTCTATAAATCTCGTTTTGTTTCTCCAAGCACGTTTGACCAGCTTTTAGGAGACACCGACAAAGAAGAAGTCAATTCCTTTGCCGTAATCACTTTAGAAAACGCGAAAGGGATCAGTTTTATAAGTGATTCGGATATCCGGCTTCGTGGTGACCGCACAAGATTGAGAACAAGCGATGGAGCAACCATCTATGTTCTTAAAAAAGGAAAAACTTATACTCGAACGATGGACTTCAGGGCTAAAAATGGAATAGAACCAGTTATTGTTGTTACAGCGGATAATAGTACCTCATTTACAGGTTCACTTTATGACTTTATGTAGAAATAGAGTTAACTAACATAATGCCAATACTGCTCACAACAAACGGTTTGAAGCAAGAGCGGGTAATGTTTTTTGTGCAAAGGCAGTTTTCTGTTTGCGGCATAAGCCGTTTGAAATTTTTTGTGTAAGTTTAAAAATTGTAAAACGGCTTCTGCCAAGGCGGGTTTTAACCGGAAAGTTTCGGCTATTTTGCCCGCTCCAGCTTCAAGCTGCCAGCCGTTACAGGCAAGCTACAAAAAAGAAAAAATCAATAATCAAAAGGAAATTATTTTTTTGATTATTTGGTTTATAATATAAACTACTTTATATTTGCCTCATATTTATATTGTAAATTAGATAAAAATGGAAAAAGAACTTAAACCGGAAGAAAGCATCAAAATCATTCAACGAATGATTAAAGCTTCACAACAACAATTTGCAGATAATGGAATATTTATGATTATTTGGGCAATTGTTTTAATTCTTGGAACGCTCGTGAATTATTTTTTAATTACGCTTAGCACTGATATAGAAACAATGAACCGAGGAATAACGATTACTTGGATAAGCTTTCCTACTTTGGGCGGAATCCTTTCTATTATAGCAGGAAAACATCAGTCTAAAAAGGAAAACGTAAAAACACATATCAGTAACCTACTTAAATATATGTGGTTTGGCTTTGGAGTCGCGCTCTTTTTTACCATTCTTTTTCCTGCCCTCAATGGAAATTCACCGATTCCTTTTATTCTTATTTTAACGGCATTTGCTATTTATATTTTTGCTTTGGGCATTAAGTATTTACCTTTTATGTTGGGAAGCATTTGTGCATTATCACTCGGGGTCGTCGCCTTTTGGGTTAATTATCCAACGCAACTTTTAGCTTTTGGCTTAGCTATTCTGCTTGGATATTTAATTCCGGGAATTATGCTCTATAGAAAATATAATGCTGTAAAATAATCTCGAAATGTTCAGGAAACTAAACCCACTTTTACATTCTCAATTACGATTGTCTGTTATTTCCTTATTGATAAATGTTGAATCTGCGACTTTTCCGTTCATTAAAGAAAAAACAAAGGCCAGTTCGGGAAATTTAAGTATTCAGATTAAAAAACTTGAAAATGCCAGTTATATCAAAGTTACGAAGAGTTTTAAAGACAATTATCCTGAAACCCGTTGTGCCATTACTAAAGAAGGAAAAAAAGCTTTTGAAGAATATGTAGATGCCTTAAACGATTATATTAAATAAAACAAATGAAATGAAAAATTTAAATCTTATTGTATTACTACTTTTCCCAGTTCTTCTAAACGCTCAGAACTTAGTAATTGAGAACGCCGAAAATTTTAAAAGTGGAACCATCCTTACTTTTCAAAAGTGTGAGCCAGATAATGTAACCCCGCAAGAAAAAGGCGAAAACATTACTTGGGATTTTACTGAATTATCTGAAACGGAAGACGAAAAACTCACAGAAGAAATTATATCCCCCAAAGAAACAAAGTATCACGATTCCTTCTCAAACGCCGATTTAGTAGAAAAATATTCAGACGGGAGATTGGTCTATTTTACAATATCAAAAGACGAAAATAATTTGGTAGGTTTCGTAAATCCGAATAGCGGAATGATGATGCATTACGAAAATCCAATGTTGTTTATGAGAAGACCTATTACGTTTGGTGATTCCATTTCAGATAGTTATTCTACTAAATACTCTGTTAACAATATGAATTTCAAAGGTAAAGGAAACGTCTCTATAATCGCAGACGGATACGGAACTTTAAAACTGCCAAACGATAAAGTGTATGAAAATGTATTAAGAGTAAAAATCACTCAAAACCAAACTGATGAAATGATTCAATATCCAAACAAATTTGAAATGACAACCACCACCTATGTTTGGTTTGGAAAAGAAAACACCTCTGCCCTATTAAAAATAAATAAAATAGAGTCCCAATATTATAATGATAAAACGGTAGAATATTTATTAAGTGAAGAATAATTGGAAATCAAAAATCCGCCAGCCTGTAACAAACAGTTTGCCGCAAGGGCGGTTATTTTTTAAAATTCAACGGTTGGTTTTATTTGGACGCAAAAGCCATTTGTTAAAAATTTTTATTAAATTTAAAACATAAAAATGGCTTTTGCTCGGGTCGGTTTTGAAGTCGAAGCTTCTGTTTCTTTTCCCGCCCCAGCGGCAAGCTGCAAAACGTTGTGAGCAATAAAAAAGCATGTCCCGTCCTAAAATAGGTTGACTAAAAAT
>CAZPGY010000014.1:0-67190 GCA_964586655.1 uncultured Flavobacteriaceae bacterium | reverse complement strand
TGGATTTCTTTTTTAATTTACCGATATGGTTTTTCTCTCAAAATTGCTGATTACGTCCATATTGGTGCATTCTTTCGGCAAAAATCACCTGTTTATCAAAATATTTTCTGCTTGGGATTTTGGTGGATTTACCGAGAATAGTTGCCGCCAAAAAATAGAATGAAATTTGGAAAGCCATCACCGGGGTTTTGCGATTATGAAAAGCCTATTCGTTTTTTTCGACTTTGTCTTTTTCTTTTGAAGTTTGCGTAAAACGAAGCGTGGGAAGTTGAATGAGGTAAATGCTTACGCCAAGGGTAATCAACACCAGCAGGGCAATAATCCAGCTATTTGAAATAAAGAAGTAAATTGAAAATGCTACGGCAAGGCTCATCGCAGTGATGCTTGTGATTTTTGCGGTCAAGGTGATGCCTTTTCCTTCCAGATAGTTGGTGATGTATTTTCCTAAAGTGGGGTGCCGGATAAGCCAGGCATAGCTTTTGGGAGAAGAGCGCAAAAAACAAACAGCTGCCAAAAGCAAAAAAGGAGTTGTGGGAAGCAGCGGAATAAAAATACCAATAATTCCCAAAGTGGTACTCAACCATCCTATTGCCAATATCACTCCCCGATAAAATGGGTTTGTGATTCCTTTATTTTCCTTGTTTTTTTTAGTCTGCATTTTGTGCAAAGTTAGTCATTGTCCATTCCATTTAAAAACGTTTCTAAAACCTATTGCCGGGGAGTGAACAGGAAGACTGACAACAAACAGACGGCTTCATTTTGCAACTCGATTGCAGATTGATAGGCAAATTATTTGTATCTTTTAAAGCTGATTATTGAAAAGTCAACGGCTTTGATTATGAAAGAAGACTTTCTTCACTATGTCTGGAAGTTTAAAAAATTCGACTTTCTAAACGTAGAAAGTGCGGCCGGGGAGCCCTTGCATATTTTTCAGACGGGCATACACAATCAAACCCAATCCGGCCCCGATTTTTTTAATGCAAAAATCAAAATCGGTAAACAGCTCTGGGCGGGGAATGTCGAAATTCACTTAAAATCCAGCGACTGGTATGCACATCACCACGAAACTGATCCGGCCTATGACAATGTGATCCTTCATGTGGTTTGGGAGTATGATGTAGCGGTCTATCGCCGTGATAATTCGGTGATTCCTACCTTGGTTTTAAAAACGTATATCGCTGAAAATGCATTAAAAAACTATCAGCAATTGCTGGGGCTTAAAACCTATAAATGGATCAATTGTGAAAAAGATTTTCCCGATTTTTCAAATTTTGAACTGAACAATTGGCTGGAACGATTGTATATCGAACGACTGGAAGAAAAATCTAAAGTCATTCGAACCATTTTAAAAGAAACCACCAACAATTGGGAGGCGACCTTGTTTAGAATGTTGGCCAAAAATTTTGGTTTAAATGTCAATGGAGAGGCCTTTTTAAGCATGGCCGGTTCTTTTCCGTATGCGGTAATTGGAAAAATAAAAACGCTTCTTCAAATGGAGGCCTTGTTTTTTGGGCAAACCGGAATGTTGGCACAAGCTGAAGAAGGGCATTATTTTAAAAAATTGAAAGCAGAATATGCCTATCTGCAACACAAATTTAAACTGTCTAAAAAAGGCGTATTGCCCATTTCTTATTTTCGATTGCGACCTCAGAATTTCCCTACCATACGCTTGTCACAGCTCGCGGTTTTACTGATGAAACACAAAAACCTGTTCAGTTTGTTGATAGAAAACAGCGATCTAAAATCCATTCGCACAATACTGAAAGTGGAAACCAGTCAGTTTTGGCAGTCGCATTATACCTTTAAAAAAGAAAGTAAGTCGAGCGCTAAAAAACTCAGCAACAGATTTATGGATTTGGTAATCATCAACACCATTGTGCCGCTTAGGTTTTGCTATTTTAGTCAACAAGGACAGCGAGAGTTCGATGCCCTTTTTGCGTTAATGCGTAAATTACCGCCCGAAAAAAACAGGATTACCCGGGGGTTTAACAAGTTGCGTCCTAAAACCGCCGAAAATGCTTTTGAGTCACAAGCACTCATTCAGTTAAAAAAGAATTATTGCGACAAAAACCATTGTCTGCATTGCAATTTGGGAATGAAAATTTTGCAAAAGGAAAGCCTTTGAGCTACATTTGTAACATGTTGAGGTGGATTCATAAAATACGGTATTTCTTTGAACGACACGGGTTTTACGTCAGCTCTCGTTTTGGAGATCGTTTAGGGATACGAGCCAAAAGCATACGCCTGTTTTTTATCTACTTATCCTTTGCAACCCTTGGAATTGGCTTTGCCGTTTACCTCACTTTTGCCTTCCTTTTAAAGCTTAAAGATTTGGTCTATACTAAGCGTACTTCGGTTTTTGACCTATAACTGTTTTTTTTTGATGAAAATATGACGAAAATGCTCTTTTTGCGCCTAAAAAGCGAGAAGCCAGCTGTAAATTTGTCGTTATGGTTTATTTTACTTTTATTTGCCGCACACCGTGTTTAATTAAAAAATCGAGGTATAAAAGCAACTGAAAACGGTTTTTTGAGTTATGACTCCACTAAATCTATCTATGATATTAGAAATAAGATTTAACATATTGCTCAGCCATCAATTGACCTCCATTTAATTAAAATTTCTAAAAACAAATCGAATAAATTAAAAGTCGTATAATATTATATGAGCTCAACTGAAGGTAATCAGGCGTGGGGAAGTCGATTAGGATTAATCTTGGCTATGGCCGGAAGTGCCGTAGGATTGGCCAACTTTCTCAGATTCCCTATTCAAGCGGTAGAGAACGGCGGTGGCGCTTTTCTCATTCCTTATTTAGTGTGTTTTGTCGTGATGGGCGTGCCCTTGCTTTGGGTAGAATGGTCTATCGGGCGCTATGGTGGGAAGTTTGGTCACCACAGTACTCCTTTTATGTTTGATAAGATGACCAAAGGCTGGATGTGGAAGTTTACCGGCGTCTTTGGGATTTTTACCAATATGGTGGTCATTGCCTATTATAGCTATATCGAATCCTGGTCCCTGGGGTATATTATCCAAACTATCATGGGGACATTTGATGGCGCCAACCAAACCCAAATTGCTCATTACTTTACAGAATATACCGGTTTTTTAAGCGGGTCTTTTGGCGCTTCCTCCTTCTCATTAATAATCTTTTTAGTCACCTTGTTGCTCAATATCTACATCCTTTCTAAAGGACTTAGCGGAATTGAGAAAGTAGCACGAATTGGAATGCCTTTGCTCCTGATATTTGGCGCGCTTTTGGCAGTACACGGACTCACCTTGGGAACCTCAGGAGCCAGTGAAGCCGTGCCTGATGCCAATGCGTGGGAAGGACTGAATTTTTTGTGGGAAGTGAAATTTGATTCCCTGCTAAACCCCAAAGTGTGGCTGGCTGCGGCCGGACAAATCTTCTTTACCTTGGGCTTGGGCTGGGGCTTTATTCAGGCCTATGCTTCTTATGTTAAGGCCAAGGACGACATTGCTCTAAATGCAATGGCTTCAGGTTTTACCAATGAATTTGTGGAAATTGTCATAGGGAGTTTGATTTTGATTCCGTTGGCTTCCGGTTATTTGGGCTTGGATTGGGTGAAAGAAAATGCCAGCTTTGGAATGGCGTTTCAAACCATGCCCTACCTGTTTAATCAATTGGGTAATATTATTGGTCCCATTGCCGGTGTATTGTGGTTTGGACTCCTGTTTTTTGCGGGGATTACCTCTTCATTGGCCATGGGAACCCCGTGGATGGGCTTCTTTGAAAGCAAATTTAACTGGTCACGAAAAAAGTCGGCTTGGAGCTTAGGCGGTGTGGCTTTATTGTTGGGGCTGCCGGCAGTGGTGTTTTATGAATACGGCGTCCTGGACGAATTTGATTTTTGGGTAGGAACCGTGAGCCTGGTCGTTTTGGCCATGTTTGAAGCCATTATTTTTTCCTGGGTTTTTGGATTGGAAAAAGGCTGGAAAGAAATTGTGGAAGGTGCAGAAATAAGAGTCCCTAAGATCTTTAAGTTTCTACTGAAATATGTAACCCCTACGTTAATTATTATCGTGTTCTTGGGCGCGTTAATTACTCCGGCAAATAACGATTGGGCAGGCTATATCAGCGGATTGTTTCATGGACAGGCTTGGGAATTTGATTCCGGATCTATCATTAGTAAAATCACCTATGCCAATTTGGATGAGCAGCTGGCTCGCGCTACAGATCCCGAAAAAATAGCAATGTTGAAGGATAAAAAGCTTTATTCTAAGATTTCAAGAGCCATTTTAACTATAGCTTTCCTTTGCATTGGCTATCTTGTGCATTTGGCCGGAAGAAGGATGAAGCGAGAAAAAATTAAAAGCAATTAAACGATGAGTACTTCAGCGATTATAGCAATGGTCTTGATTCAAGGCACCGTTACCTTAATAACTTTGCGTATTTATTATCTGGTAATGAATCCGCCTAAAAAGCAGGAAGGAGAAAATCAAGAATCAGAGGCCGAAACAAGGTGATTCCCTGCCACTTTTTTGAGCACACAATTTATTGCGTAACGCTCCTTCTGAAACGTTTGTGTGAATAGAAAGTCAGGCTAATAAAATCCCTCATAAAAGAACATTTTCAGTAGTAGTTTTTAAATTCAAGGCAAAAAACTGCCTTGTTTGGTAGGCACAGATAACTATGAACCTCCAATAATTATTGGGATTAATACAGAGATTTGAAATTTATCCCTAAATATTGAGCTATTTTGTAGGTTACCTCTGTATTACTTCAATATAAAGAAATCAGAAAGGCTTGTTGGGATACTAAATTGATTAGAATCAATGCTTTTCCTGTTCATTTGGAGTTGCTGCTTCCACTTTTTGTGTTTCGGCTTTGACAATGGCCTTGAGGTCTTCGGTAGCGAATCCGGTTTTTATCCCAATGATGTAGGCAATAACTCCCACCCCCAACTCTACAAAAGTGTCATAGGGAAAGTCTAAAGGAGAAACTTCTCTGAAGGGGCCGTAATAACTAAAGCTACTCACCAACATGGTGGCCAACATTAAAAAGACCAGCCACCAAGAGGCATCAACGTGTTTGCGACCTACTTTACCACTGGCCATACGCAATATCAAAAAGAACAGCACCACTAATACAGCAAAGGAAATATAGAAAGTAGAAAAATCCCACAATTCTGAAACATCGATATCGGGGTTGCGAAATACGGTTTTCACAATGATGGGATGTGCCACTGCCGTTTTAAAAACTTCAGGATGTTGGGTAATGGTTTCCATCATCTCCGGATTTTCTCGTAACATCTTGTCAGATTCAGGATGCTCAATCACCTTGGGATCCTTTTGAACAATGGCAAACAAAGCCGGATTTTCATTGACTTTCTCGGCAAATTCAGGGTTTTCTTTGGCGGTTTGACGCACCGATTCTACCAGCTTCGGATTGTTTTTGACAAGTACATTTTTATGAATATCATTGTTCAACACCCATCCACTGGCAATAGCAATATATAGTAAAATGGCTAAAAATGAAATGCTGAGGATAATACTCGAGGTTTTTGATATCCAACCTCTTATCCGAGCATCGTAAGCGGTGTAAACCGGCAGCCCAATCAAGGTGATGGTAAATACATTGGTCAAGGTTTCAAACCCACTCCAATACAGGACAATGGCGGCAGCCAAGAAAGAAATAAGCGACCAAAAATGATGTCCTCTTAAAACGAAAGGTCGTTTGAGGTTAGGAGCGGTTTTTCGCAATATGGGAAGCCCAATTCCTCCCATCAAATAGGTCAGTACCGCTGCTGAACTGATAAAACCTACTAACTTGTACCAACTCGGTGCCGGTACAAAGAAAGCACAGCCCACAATGGCCGAAATGACCAACGGAACCCATGGAATGCCGTGTTTGTTATTTTTAGAAAATATCTTGGGAATGGAACGGTGAATAGACAGGCCGTAGCCGGTTCGTGATCCGGTGCCCAAATACACCCAGCCGGTGGCCAAAGGGGATACAGCGGCGTCGATTAACAAGAAAACGCCAAAGGCGGCCATAATGGCAATATTGGCCGATTCTAAAGCGTGAAACAAGGGGCCGTCCGCCCATCCGCCGCTGGTCATCAAGCTCCAGCTACCGGGGTCTAAGCCCATAGAACTCCAGCTGATGGCACCGATAAAAGCTATTTGTAATAAGGCATAAATAATGGTCGGAATTAGGATGGAACCAAAAGTAGCCCGCGGCACATCTTTCCCCGGGTTTCTTGATTCTCCACCATAATCCAAGGCTTGCCTAAAACCAAGAAGTGAAAATACAATTCCGGTCATGGGAATGGCGTGGAAAACCCCCGACCATCCCAAAGGGACAAAACCGCCAAAATCAGTAAAATTGCTGCCGTCTAAAATGAAAAATAGAAAGATAAAAGTCAAACAGGGAAGCGCAATCTTCCAGTATGTGACCCATTTGTTAGATTCGGCTAATAACTTGCTGCCAAAATAGTTGAGGCAAAAGAAAAGAATCATCAAGGCAATTCCTGCAAGAATACCGATGGGCCAACTCAGCATGTCTACGCCTTGTTCATTGGTGAGCAATCCCAATTGCGGCCATTTTCCACCAATATAAGTCAGTGCCGCCACTGCTTCCAAAGCCGGAATAGCCACTACCGAAATCCAGTAGGCCCAACCAATAATCCAACCGGTTAAGGAGCCGTGGGTGAGGTAGGTATAACGAACAATCCCCCCGGAACGTGGCAACATGGAGCCCAGTTCGAGATAAGTTAAAGAGATCAGGAAGATCAAAACAGAAGCAATAATCCAGGAAAGAATAGCTGCCGGGCCGGCCATGCCTGCTGCTGCAAGCACGCCAAACAGCCATCCCGAACCAATCTGCGCACTTACCCCCAAAAGCAGTAACTGCGTAAAAGACATGTCTTTTTTTAATTCCTTGTCTGCAGCTTCAAATGATTCTTGTGGGGAATGTTCGCTCATGTGGTCAAGTGTTTTTTGGATTTATGCGGTGCAAATGAAAAAAAAATATGTCGGCCTGCCATAGGCATGCATATAAAATTGCTAAAAAATCATCTTGAAAATTAGGCTTGTTTTAACTGTTTATTCCTTGGAATGCAGATGTTTTTTTGACAGTCCCGGTGACGGAAAAAGTATTTTACACTCTTTACTACTGGGCAAGCAAGGTAGCTCTTAAAGTAATTTAATACTTTTCTTAACAATTTACAGGAAAACTCTTTTGCTTATTTTTCAGTCTGTTTTTGGACTTAAAATCGACTGTTTTGCCTTAAAAATGATAGATTTTCATGTTTTTCTATGGCAGAATGATTTTTTTGTCTTTAATTCGAGGCTGGTTATTAACACTCTATTTGATTATTCTTATCAATCGAAATTACAAAATTTTATGAAAAGATTCTTTTCTCTGGTGTGCTTCCTTATGACACCACTGGTTTTCTTTGCACAAGAAACAACAGCAAAAGCAACAGGCGATAAAGGTGTTGACGAACGAATTAATGAGTGGTTTGCTCCCATTGCCAATGCGGTATCAGATGTTGTGTTTACTTCAATATCGTTTACTGACCAGGTTAAAATACCACTGGTGGTGGTTTTGTTGGTAGTTGGCGCTTTCTTTTTTACAATTCGGTTTGGTTTTCCTAATTTTAGATACCTCAAAACAGCATTCAACACGGTCAAAGGAAAGTATGATGATCTCTATGAAACGGTAACCGGGAGAAAGGTCACCGAGCACTGTGGTGAAATTAGTCACTTTCAGGCTCTAACCGCCGGTTTGTCAGGAACTGTGGGGCTGGGGAATATTGCCGGTGTGGGCGTGGCCATGGCTATAGGCGGACCCGGTGCCACTTTTTGGATTATTATAGGTGGATTGATTGGAATGACCGTCAAGTTTGTCGAGTGTACATTGGGGGTGAAATACCGTGATATCGATCCCGACGGGACGGTACATGGAGGACCGATGTATTACTTGAAAAAGGGGTTTAAAGAACGTTACAACAAAGGCAAATTGGGAGCAGTCTTGGGGACAATGTTTGCCATTTTTTGTGTAGGCGCCTCCTTTGGGGGTGGAAACGCGTTTCAATCTAACCAAGTGGCCATGCAGATAATCTCTTCGTTTAACCTCACCAGCGGAAGTGCCGGTTTTGTTATCGGCTGTGTCCTTGCTATTTTAGTAGGGGTTGTCATTATTGGCGGAATTAAACGTATTGCAAGTTGGGCCGAAAAGATAGTTCCTTTTATGGCCACCGTATATATCTTGGGCGGTTTGTTTATCATCTTTGCCCATTGGGAACTGATTGGCGATGCTTTTGTATTAATTTTTAGCAGTGCCTTTTCTTCCAATGCTGTTTTCGGCGGATTTTTAGGGGTTTTGTTTATTGGATTTAAACGAGCGGCCTTTTCTAATGAAGCGGGTGCCGGAACTTCGCCTATTGCTCACTCTGCCGTAAAAACCAAATATCCGGCCAGTGAGGGTTTTGTCGGGATGTTGGCGCCCTCTGTGGATACCGTGATTGTTTGTACCATGACAGCTTTGGTTATTGTGTTTGCCGGAATGGCAGGTCACTACGATTATGGTACCTATGCCATGGAAAAGATTACTTTACTTCAACCTTTAGGAGGATTCCCTGAAGGTGCCCAAATTAGCGGAGTAAACCTCACTTCTGCAGCTTTTGAAGCCGGAATTCCTTATTTTGGCTATGTGCTCACCGGCGCGGTAATACTGTTTGCATTTTCTACCCTCATCAGCTGGTCTTATTATGGGATTCAAGCCTGGAAATTCCTTTTTGGAAAGGGGAAAGTTTCTGATTTAACCTATAAAGTCTTATTTTTGTTATTCGTAATTGCCGGAGGAGGGGCTACCCTTGATGCCGTGATCACGTTCTCAGACGCCATGATTTTTGCTTTGGTGTTCCCCAATATGATAGGACTCTTGTTCCTTTTCCCGGTGGTCAAAGAAGAAATGAAAAAGTACTTGGATGCTATTAAAGTATGGGAAGAAAAACGTGGCAATTCGGCTGAGGAAGTGTCTGATACTTAGTGCTTACTAACGGATAATCCGCATTGCTATGAAGCCTCGATTCGTATTTAATAAAGGACAGCGAATAGGGGTTTTGGGACTCGTCTTAATTGTTTTGGGATTGCTGGGCGTTATTTATTGGTTAAAATATAGGGCTTCAAGCGAAATGATTCATTTTGAAGCGGAAGAACAAAAAAGAGTACAGAGTTTTATAGATTCCATAAAGCGGCAGAATACCTCGGAAGTGACTTATCAAATCTATCCGTTTAATCCCAATTTCATTTCAGATTACAAAGGTTATAAACTGGGAATGTCTGTTGCCGAGATAGACCGATTGCATCAGTTTAGAGCAAGCGGGAAATGGATCAATTCTACTGCGCAATTTCAACGTGTAACCGGGGTGTCTGATTCTTTACTCAACGTCATTTCCCCATACTTCGATTTTCCGGATTGGGTGATTGAAAGACGTAAACGTAGAGCACAAAAACGCCGTCGAATTGCGCAAGCACCAACCTACGCAGAAAAAAAGGATTTGAATACGGCCACGGCAGAAGAGTTAAAAAAAATAAAGGGAATAGGAGAGGTGCTTTCTCATCGCATTATTCGCTATCGGATGCAGATTGGCGGTTTTGTGGACGACCTTCAAATTAAAGATGTGTATGGCCTAAAATATGAAGTCGAACAAAATTTGTTGGCTAAATATACCGTAAAAAGCAGTCCGATTGAAAAGAAGAAAGATCTCAATCAAATTTCAGTAGCCGAATTGACGGAAATTCCTTATTTTGATTATGAATTGGCCCGTAAAATTGTTCATTATCGCATTACCCATGAAGGCATTCAAACTTTTGAAGAACTGTCTGTAATTGAGGGTTTTCCCTACAGCCGTTTGGATCGAGTCAAACTCTATTTAGAAATAGCGAAATAAGACCTGCAAAAATTAATGGAATTTGATTATATTGGCGGGCGGTTAAGTTTAACGTTAGATTAACCGCTATTTAAAGAGATTTTTAATAAACTACCACCTGTAAATCAAGAAATTAATGAATAATACGTATTTTACCGAGGAACACAAATTATTTAGAAAAAGCCTTCAAGACTTTCTAAAAAAAGAAGTAACCCCCCATATTGATGAATGGGAAAAAACCGGAACCATTGATCGTTCAATTTGGAAAAAATTTGGTGATATGGGCTATTTTGGCCTGCGCTATCCTGAAAAATATGGTGGACTCGATCTCGACCTGTTTTATACCGTTATTTTTTTAGAAGAGTTGCAAAAGATTAGATCCGGTGGATTTGCTGCAGCTATGTGGGCTCATGAATATTTGGCAATGACTCACCTCAACAAAGAAGGCAATGACGATATCAAACAACGCTATTTGGCACCGAGTATTGCCGGAGATATGATTGGAGCCTTGGCTATTACCGAGCCTTTTGGTGGATCGGATGTGGCGAGCATGCGTTCTACAGCCATTAAAAAAGACGACCATTATCTTTTGAACGGTTCAAAGACTTTTATTACCAATGGCGTATATTCTGATTATATTGTAGTGGCAGCCAAAACCAATCCCGAAGAGAAACACCACGGCATCAGTATGTTTGTAGTCGATCGCGATACGCCTGGAGTGGAAGCGACAAAACTCGATAAATTGGGTTGGCGTGCCTCTGATACCGGCGAACTCGCTTTTACCGATGTTAAAGTGCCTCTTGAAAATCTGATGGCCGAAGAGGGCAAAGGATTTCAATATATTATGCAACACTTTGCCTTGGAACGCCTGATTATGGGGATTAATGCTCATGCTCGCACCGAATATGCCCTTGATTATGCAGTTAATTATATGACAGAACGCGAAGCTTTTGGCCGTAGTATCAGCAAGTTTCAGGCACTTCGCCATAAGGTGGCTGATATTGCTGCCGAATTGGAGATGATGAAAGAATTTAATTATTCTGTAGCCAAGCGGTTGGATGCCGGAGAGTATGTGGTTCGAGAAGCGAGTATGTCAAAGTTATTGTCGACCAAAATTGCCGATCAAGCCATCTATGACTGCCTGCAGTTGCTCGGTGGCTATGGATATATGGAAGATTACCCCATGGCTCGTTTGCTCCGCGATAGCCGATTGGGCCCCATTGGTGGCGGAACTTCCGAAATCCTTCGAGAAATTATTGCCAAAATGGTCATCGATGGCAAGTCATATAAACCGGCCGTTAAGGAGAAATAATATGCTCCTTTTCAATATTTTATGACTCCGTAGGGAATTAAAAATCTTTACAAACGCCTTCCGTTCCGTAATGGTCTGTTTCATAGGAAAATAGCGCATTGGGTCAAGAGAATAGCTGCATTGTGCTATTTCTAAAAAGGAAGGTTTGTTTACTGATTTTGTGGAGTTTGGAGATAGATACAACGTATTATGGAAATTTTAAAAATTTACAAATCAATATGAATCAAGATATTAGAAACCTCGAGCCTCAAGCCGTGTGGAATAATTTTGCTGATCTTAATGCCGTTCCGCGACCTTCCAAAAAGGAAGAACGAGTCATCCGGTTTATGATGGAATTTGGACAAGCTTTAGGGTTAGAAACCTTAAAGGACGATATTGGCAATGTGGTGATTAAAAAACCGGCCACAAAAGGTATGGAAGACCGAAAAAAAGTGGTCTTGCAAGGGCATTTAGATATGGTACACCAAAAAAATAATGATACGGATTTTGATTTTTCATCAGAAGGCATAAAAATGTATGTCGACGGTGATTGGGTCCGCGCCAAGGGAACCACATTAGGTGCCGATAATGGACTGGGAGTGGCTGCTATCATGGCCATTTTGCAAAGTGATGATATTCCGCACCCTGCTCTTGAAGCCCTGTTTACCGTTGACGAAGAAACCGGAATGACCGGCGCTAAAGGTTTGGACGAGGACATTCTTGATGGTGAAATTTTACTGAATCTCGATACCGAAGAGGATGATGAAATTGGAATCGGTTGTGCCGGCGGAGTTGATGTTACTGCCACAAAACACTACAAAAGCCTGAAGCCTGAAGCCGGCACCAAGGGACTTCAGTTTAATGTAAAAGGTCTTAATGGCGGCCACTCGGGTATGGATATCATTAAAGGATTGGGCAATGCCAATGTCTTTATGGCCCGCATTCTATACTACCTCAGTCGTCGAGTCGATATTCAGCTGGCTTGTATCAAAGCGGGAGGCTTGCGCAATGCTATTCCCCGTGAAAGTGTTTTCGAAATTATTTTTAAAGAAACGGATTTTGATCGAGTGAAAACAGCTTTTGAAGAAATTGTGGCGGCCCTCAAAAATGAATACGCTACTTTGGAAGAAAATATGGACATCAGTTTTATCGATATTCCTACTTTCCCGGAAGCGGTTTTGACACCGGAAGAAACCAATACCGTTATCAATACTTTAAATGTTATTCATAATGGGGTTTATAGAATGAGCCCCGATATTGAAGGATTGGTGGAAACTTCTAATAATATTGCTCGGGTTGATTTACGAGACGGAAAAATTGAGGTTCAATGCCTGACCCGCTCTTCTGTAGAGTCGAGTCGTGATGATTTGGCCAATAAATTGACCGCCGGTTTTGAACTTGGTGGGTTTACGGTGGAGACCTCCGGAGAATATCCCGGATGGCAACCCAATCCCGATTCGGCAATTCTGAAAGTGGTCGATAAGATTTACCAAGATCAAACTGGTGAAAAAGCGCATATCGCTGCCTGTCATGCCGGATTGGAATGTGGTATTTTGTTGGAGCACTACCCAAAAATGGATACGGTTTCTTTTGGCCCTACCATTCGCGGGGCTCATTCTCCTGATGAACGCGCAGGAATTGCTTCTACCCAAAAATTTTGGAAATTCTTGCTGAGCGTTCTCCAAAATACCCCGAAAAAGAATTGAATTTATTAAGGAAGTACAAAACTATCCCAAACGGTTTTGCGTTTTAGTGAAGGCGTTTGGGATTTTTTTATGAAATGCTGTATAATATCGGTTTTCTGTATGTTCAATAACGATACCACCCCCAAAGTGTGTATCTAAATCATGGTATAAAAACAAAAAAGTGTCTTGAAAAAAGTTGTTTAAAAAAACAATTAGAAGCAGCCATTCAAGATGAGTCTATAAGCTTATTGCTTTATTCATGCTCTTTCTCTTTATGTTCATAGTTTTGGTAACTTTATGAAAATTGAGCGAAATAATTTGATACATTACTTTTGTTATTGTTTTTCGATGATTAATTATTGATATTCGATAATTGTAATTATATTTGTATCGATGATTTTAAAAATAATACGATGCGAAAATTATGGATTCTTAAGACGATACTTGATTTCCTATTTATTATTTTAATAATGTTAGGAGCTATTTTAGCCTTGTGCTTTGGCTTGTTCTTGTTTTCCGGCGATGTAAAAATGCTGTCAATATTTTTTACGGTTAAAGATATAAAAGGAGTAAATACTATAGGGGAAACAGAAGCCTTTTTGATGTTGATAATCATAATGATTGTATATGGGCTTTTTGTGTATTCTATATTTGTATTGAGGAAAATTATACGACTTTTCACAAGAATGAAATTATTCGAACCATATGTCATTAAGGGCTTTCATAGAATGGGGCTATGCTTTGTCTTGATAGCTTGTTTAAGTAATATTCCAGTTTTTTTGTACAAAATTTTCCAAGGAAACATCTATATTGAGTTTCATTCGGGACTTGGCTCCTTTTTGTCTGTGTTGTGTTTAGGGTTGTTTTTTATGATTTTAAGCACGATATTTAAAATTGCTAAACACGCCAAAGAGGAAAATGAATTAACCATATAATTATGGCAATTGTTATAAATCTTGATATAATGCTTGCTAAGCGGAAAATGAGAAGTAATGAGTTAGCTTCGAAAATTGGCATTACTACTGCGAATCTTTCTATTCTAAAAACCGGGAAAGCAAGGGCTATTCGATTTTCCACTTTAGAAGCAATTTGCGATATATTGGATTGCCAGCCCGGAGATATCCTTGAGTTTCAATCAGATTAAGATTTTTATACCATTCGTCTTGGTTTAAACTTGACTAAAAGAGGTATTTTTGCGTTTCAATTTGTAGAAGATGATAAAAAGTCAGTTTTTACTTTATGGTCTCATAGAAGCAGATTGAATTCTTATGGTCGTAATTTTAATTTTTAAATCCTTTATAAAGCTATGCAGAAAAAACAGCAATTAATGCTTATACTGCTCATCGGTTTATTGTCTATCAATATTTCTGCCCAAACAATTGATACGGATCGCCCCGATCAAAGTGATGGAGTTTCTACGGTCATTCAAGGGCATTTTCAATTTGAGGAAGGGGTTACATTGGCGGAAGAAACAGTCATGAGTAATTTTATGCTACGCTATGGATTGACCAACTCTACCGGAATTCGATTGGAGGCTGATGCCGGTAAGATGGGTAGTTTGAGTGGCCTGCAACCCCTCACCCTGAGTGTGAAACAACGTATCATTCAGCAGGATGGCATTGTTCCGGCCATTACGGCAATAGGATATTTGTCTTTTGGGAAACTGGCCAGTAAAGATTTTAAAGTCAATCACTTGCCTTATGCGCTTCGATTGGCTTTTGAAAATGTATTGTCAAACAGGTTCACCTTGGCTTATAATATAGGGGTGTCTAATGATTTTGACAATTTGGATTTATCTTTAAATTTGGGCTATGGCATCACCGAAAAACTCTCTGCCTTTGCCGAGTATTTTTCTACCCTAAACAAAATACAAGACGAACACAATGTCGATGTGGGCTTGTTGTATCTCATCGCTCCTAACTTGCAAGTTGATATTGCGGCAGGACACGCTATTTTTGCTTCCGAAGATCGTTTTTACGGAACGATAGGCGTGGCTTATTTGTTGAAGTAATAGAACTTCGATTTCCTTTGATATTTTGCACTTCGAGCCCCTCAAAACAATTGGGTTTTATCGGCTGATGTTGTAATTTTGTCAAACTTATACCGTAATGACAATTAATGTAAACATACGGTATGGCAAATTAGCGGAATCAATTTTTAGTCTATAAAAATTTTCATTTTCGTATTACTCACCGATTTTAAAAGCCGAAAACTATGGTGCTTCGCGATCAAATGAACCGTTTGATAACCTGGGATGAACCTCCAAAAAGAATTGTGTCTTTGGTTCCCAGTCAAACTGAACTTTTAGTGGATCTGGGCCTGGAAGACCATATCGTGGGACTAACCAAATTTTGCATTCACCCCGCAGATTTACGCAAGAAGAAAACCGTGGTAGGCGGGACGAAAACCTTACATTTTGACCGAATCAGGGAGTTGAATCCCGATATTATTCTGTGTAATAAAGAGGAAAATACCAAAGAAATTATTTATACGCTTGAGCGAGAATTTCCGGTTCATATTTCTGATGTAAAGACCTTAGCGGGAGCCTATGAAATGATAGAACAGTATGGGCGATTGTTTTCAGTCAGCGATACGGCCGAAGCACTGATCAAGCGAATTAGACAGGAAGAGAAGGATTTTCGATCTTTCATCGAAAGCAAACCCAAACTAAAAGTAGCCTATTTTGTCTGGCGAAGACCTTGGATGGTGGTGGGCGGTGGCACTTTTGTCAATTATCTTTTGACTTTGAACAACTTTGAAAATGTGTTTGAAGACACCCCGCTGTATCCCAAAATAAAGCTCGAAGAAATTCCGGGTGAAACCGATTTATTACTCCTTTCTTCTGAACCTTTCCCATTTAAGGAGCGACATAAAAAAGAAATTGAAGGCCAACTTAAAACGGTGGCCATAGATTTTTGTGACGGCGAATATTTTAGTTGGTATGGGTCGCGCTTGGAAGCTGCCTTTCGATATTTTAAGAAGTGGCGAGAGACAGTATCTTCAGGACTGTAGTTCCAGTTGCTGAATCTGTTTTTTTAAGGCAAGGGCTTGTCGGTTCAACTGATCGCTTTTGACTTTATTCTTGGGCGCAATTTTATAGGCTTTTCGCATCAATTTGGCATATTTGGCCTTTAACTGCTCACACTTACTCTTTCGAAACCAATGCATCTTCAATATTATTTTTAGGGACTACAAAAATAAGACTTATCGAGTGGCGCTTAGGTTAAGGAATTAGTAATTATGTTTAAACTATTCCTAATGGCAGAGTGAGAAGCGGGGAGCGGGCAGGAAAACAGATTGCTATTTTGTTTAACGCAACAAGGTGAGGTGATTGGTATAAACGGATCCGTCCTTAAATACAATTTTAAACCAATAATCGTTTGGGTATAAGTTTTTACCGTGAAAAGTACCATCCCACTCATCATAAGGTCCCAAGGTGATCAATAACTTTCCGTAGCGATCAAAAATTTGCACTTCTTCAACGCCTATTTCGCCTGAATCTATACCGAGTAAGTGCCAATAATCATTAAAACCATCCCCGTTAGGAGTGAAAAATTTCATGAAGCCGATGGCCATAAAGGAGCGCTTCACCACGCCACATCCGTTGCGGTCTTTTACGTAAATATAATGTCGGCCTGTCTCTACCGGGAAGATGTTATTTTTTGAATAAGGGCCGTTTGGGGCGTCTATTGCATAGCGGTAATCTCCATTTCCGGTAGCGTTTATTTTGACTTGATAATCATTGGGCGCCCCGATCAATTCATAGTGTACTATAGGTTTTTCGGAAAGAACCACGCTTATGCTGTTGTCGGTAGCGCAAAATAGGGTGTCATCACCAATAAGGGTTATTTTGGTGATGTGAACCTGATAAGTTCCGGGTTCATTTACGGTAATTGTGGGCGTAGTGGCGCCATTTTCCCACTCAAAACGATAAGCATCGGCATCGCCCATTACCCCGGAATGAATAGTCACCCCGTTTAAATTGTCAGGACAAAGCGCATCGGGCTTGTAGAGCGGATTTATTTTTGGGGCAGACGAGGTCGCCAAGATCAGCTCAACCAACCCCTGACAGCCAATATTACTGCCCAGTTTTGCGTAAAGCGAATGGGGCAGTGCACTTGCTTCAATACTATAAGTGGAAGCAAGCGGATTATTGCCGGTATTGGCATCGGCAGCGGTTTCATAAAACTGAACCCCTTGTACAGGTTGCCCGATTTCTTCCTGAATTTTACTGACAGCATCTGTTAATAAATAAGTGAGCGTACTGCCGGCGGTGTTACTGCATTGCGCAAGATAAACCGGGTTGTAGTTGCTTTCGTTGAGGGCTAAGGTGATTGCAAGGGTAGTGCTACAGCCTCCGGGGGTTTCTATACGAACATAAATTACTTGATTGGGGCTGGTATTGTGAAAGGCTTCCGGATTTTGAATGGGATTGACATTGTTTTCCGCATCGGTTGAGTCGCGGAAAAAACCGGTGACCTCAAAATTTGCGTGTCCTTGGGTATAAGTGCCGTTGAAATTGGGAAGATTGTAAGTAGAAATCCCATCCCCATCTACATCACAGGAATAAATAGTTTTAGGTTCCAAATCGGAAAAATCTACATAGCTGACTTCAATGATATCGCTGGCCGTGCAATTGGGGCCGTAATCGAGAACTACCTTGTAGGTTCCACTTTCTGTAACCGTATAAGTATTTTGATGAGTGCCTTGGGTGAGCAGGGTTTCATTTCCGTTTTGATCTACAGAATACCAATGATAGTTTTGTGGAGGAGTGCCGTTGCCCTGTGGATTTAGCGTATAGGGTTCTCCCGGACATAAGCCGGTGATGTCATTTCCTAAATCGGCACCAATATTAAAACTTTCTCCTTCTAAAAAGACGGCAGAGTCATAGCGATAATTTTGCTCATCAGCAATCACGAGTTTAATGTGATAGGTCGTTCCGGGTGTTACTTGGGCCTCCGCAGTCAAGACCCGAGTCTGACCGTTAAAATTAATGGGAGCATTTTGCCCATTCCAACCGCCAAAATACTGTTCGTTTTCAGGAGGACAACCACCGGGAATTTCGGGGTGTACTGTAGTGACTTTAACCGGGATATTGGTGCCCGGAATTACAGCAATATTTTGATAAGTACCGCCGAGAGGCTTAATCAAAAAAGCAAAAGCATCTGAATATTGGCAGGTAGTGGCATTGTTTTTTCGATATTCTTCTGAGGCAAAGATGTAGCGAAACCTGATGTTATTGGCGTGAGGTGTAAAATCAAACTCAATAATAGTAGCATTAACCGTATGGTTGATGTTGAGGTACTGTTCCAAATCTGCATCACCACCCCAGCCCGGGGCATCGCCGTCACTCAAGTACGAATTGGGGCCGGGCACACTGCTGAGCCGCCCGGTGCTCATGACAATTCCGTTGGCAAAGGGAAAGGGGCCACCATTGTTTTCAAAATAACCAAAACTCTTGTCTGCCCCGTTGTAATTACCACTGACCGCGTGGGTCACTTGGATATTGTCAATACACCCGCTGTTGATCAAAACGTCTTCCACCAATTGCTGAGGGGTATAAATATCGGGATCCACACTGACGTTTTGTGCCAGTGCAGCTCCACTCATTAGTAAGAAAGGGATAATTGCAAATTTAATGGAAGGTTCAAAACCCATTTGAATTGCTCCCAACTTTAAAGGGTATAAAATGGATTTTAAGTTATTTCTGCCAAAATAACAGTGGAGCCGTAAAAAAATATAGCTAACAGCGTTGCGCAAATGTTCGGTTTAGGGTTTAACAGATAAATTTGAAAACAAAGTATTATTACTTAATCCAAAAACAACATTATTGTCTTGTGAAATTCGGGGCTATGCCAGGAGCAACTTGATGTTTCCATAAGAGTTTTTCAACACTTGGTCATAGGCTTGGGGACTTTTCCATTCTGCTTTGGTGATGTCCTCTTCTTTTTGTGGAGTTAATTCCTGCTTATCGTTTGTTTCCATTTGAAACCAATGGGTAACTTTTAAGCGATATTCTCCCTTTTTCTTCATTACGTGGTAGGTAATATGGGGTGTTTTGTCTGTGATTTTTAGGCTTTGAACCCCGGTTTCTTCTTCCACCTCGCGAAGAGCGGCTTCCTCAATGCGCTCTCCCTTTTCAAGCTTTCCTTTTGGCAAGTCCCATTTTCCTTTTCGAAATATAAACAGCATTTCCCCGTTTTGATTTTTGACAATACCGCCTCCGGCTTCAATGGGTTTGATTTGGCGTTTGAAGAGCTCGATTAACCGATCTCTTTTAAGATCGTAGAGATTGACATATTTAAGCGTTCCTTTTTTTATATTTTTGATGATTTGAACTATATTGGCTTCCGCTATGGGAATCGAAAAATAAATATTCCCAATATCCTTTCTTGTTGAGAGGATTATAGGGGTGTCATTGACAAAAACTTTATACATTTGTAGTTATGATTTTAGATAAAAACAGTGCCAAAAAGACGGCCGAATTATTATTGCAAGTTAAGGCAATTAAATTAAATCCACAACAAACTTTTACGTGGTCCAGCGGATGGAAGTCTCCCATTTATTGTGACAACCGCATTATACTGTCCTATCCGGCGGTACGCGACTTTATAAAAAAAGAACTGGCTTCACAACTTCAATCCCATTTTGGGAAGCCCGATTTAATCGCCGGAGTGGCAACAGGCGCTATTGGGATTGGTGCTTTGGTGGCCGATTTTTTGGACCTGCCCTTTGTTTATGTACGGCCGAAAGCTAAAAAACACGGTCGTAAAAATCAAATTGAAGGCGCCTTGCAACCGGGACAGAAAGTGGTGGTTATTGAAGATTTGATCAGTACCGGAAAAAGTAGCTTAAACGCTGTTAATGCCCTGAAAAATGCAGGAGCCGATATTGAAGGAATGTTGGCCATTTTTACTTATGGATTTGATTTGTCTGAACAAAATTTTAAACGTCAGGATATCGAGTTTTATACGCTGAGCAATTATCACATTTTGCTTGAACAAGCTTTGGAAACCGGTTATCTCAAAAAAGAATATTTGCAAACCTTAAATGCTTGGCGCAAGCATCCCGCTAATTGGCAACCTAAATAAAAATGATGAATCTTACCAGTAAAAAAACAAAACTCGACAAGCCTCAGGAAAATGTATTTAACTTTTTAAGTCAACCTGAGAATTATGAAAAATTGATGCCTGAAAATACGGCCAAATTTGAATTGAGAGGAGCAGAGGGCTTTTTATTTCAATTAAAAGGCATGCCTGAAATTGCCCTTAAAAAGATTGACCAGCAAGCGCATCATCGGATTGATTTGGGAGCCGCCGGGGGAAAAATCGATTTTACGCTCACGGCTCTTATTGAGCAATTGACCGCCGATCAATGTGAGGTACAGTTTGTTTTTGAAGGCGATTTGTCTCCTATGCTGGCCATGATGGTTAAAAAACCCCTGAAAAAATTTATAGCCACCCTTGGTGAAAATTTGCAACAGCAGTGAGGGTCAATAATGAAGCTTGATTTCTTTTAAATTGAAGTTCCTGAGTTGATTGCCAAATAGCACTTCCAATTGGCCCAGATTGTTGACCCCCTGAATAATGCCTTTTTGTTGAGGCCCTTCGGGAAAAGAAAATAGTGAGGTTTTGTGCAAACGGAAGAGTAGTTTTTTATAGGCTGACAAAATGGAAGACAACGAGTCATCGAGTTTCGATAACACTTCTGTTTCGACCCTTTCGGTCAGTTCGATCATTAATTTGTCGAGATCGTGGGTTTGGCCCGTTATATTTTTTAAAGAAGTGGCATGGGTTAAAGTGTGAAACCGATCCTGATTGACATTCAGTCCAATGCCGATGATGCTGTGGCTGATATTTTTGCCGTACAGTATGTTTTCAATCAGAATTCCGCAGATTTTCTGATTGCCTGACAATATGTCGTTAGGCCATTTGATAGAATAAATGCCGGTATCATTTTTTTGCTGTAAGAATTTGATAATAGCGAGGCTTACTAAAGCATTGATCTTAAAAGCCAATGAAGCAGGAAGATTCAGGTCTTTTAGTAAGATGCTGACAGTAAGGTTTTTATGGGGTTCGCTTTCCCATTTTGTACCATACTGTCCCCGTGCTTGCGTTTGTTGTTGTGCCATTAAACAGGTGTTGCCCATTTCGCGATGCGCCCGAAGGCGTCTTTTTAAATCGGTATTGGTGGAGTCGGTGGCAAGGACTTTGATATATTGCATAAATAAAGAATATTGTTTTTATTAAGCCGGTTAAAAGAAGTTTTAAAATAATAACTTTGCAAAAATCGAAATAAAATTGAATGACGCAGAAGAAAAATAGTATTGATCAATTAGTGGATACAATTGTCGAAGGTATTGAAGATCTGAAAGGCGAAGAAATTTCGCTGTTAAATTTAAAGGAAATAGATGCTGCTGTTTGTGACTATTTCATAATTTGCAGCGGCAATTCCAATACGCATGTAAGTGCTATTGCCAATGCGGTGAAGAAAAGAGTAAGTCGTGAATTGCAGGATAAACCCTGGCATGTTGAAGGCACCGAAAACGGCCAATGGATATTGATGGATTACGTCAATGTGGTGGTGCATGTTTTTCAACGTGAAGCACGCGAATATTACGATATAGAAGGACTTTGGGGAGATGCCAAAACCACGGCAGTGGGAACCAATTAAAAATAATAAAGAAATTATAGATGGCAACAAATAACAAATCGAAGGGATCAGCTTCTGGTGGAAATAAAAAGCCTCCCAAGTTTAATTCATATTGGATTTGGGCAGGAATTATTTTACTTTTCCTCGGAATTCAATTTTTTGGCGGAGGAAATTTTGGCGGTCCCAAAACCATTACGCCCGCACAATTTAAACAATACCTTAAGGAGGGAGATATCAAAAAGGTGGAAATCATCCATCACAAAACGGCTAATGTTTTTTTGACCGATAAGGCCAAAAAAGAAAGTGAGCATAAAAAGGCCGAGGGCGAGGAAAGCTTTTTGAGCAATGCCAACACCCCCGATTATACTTTTGAATTGGGGAACCTTCAAAATTTTGAAGACAAGTTTGATGAAATTGTTAAAAACAACGACCTCGAAACCATCAAAACCTATAAGAACCCTACTAATTTTTGGGGAGATTTATTGCCCATTTTAATTCCCATAGGCTTGCTGCTGTTGATTTGGATATTCTTTATGCGGCGCATGGCCGGTGGTGGCGGAGGTCCCGGCGGACAAATATTCAATATAGGGAAATCAAAGGCCAAGCTCTTTGATCAAAAAAACGACGTGAAAACCACCTTTAAAAATGTAGCCGGATTAGAAGGTGCCAAGGAGGAAGTTCAAGAAGTAGTAGATTTCCTTAAAAATCCGGATAAATATACTTCCTTGGGAGGTAAAATACCTAAAGGAGTCATGTTGGTTGGCCCTCCGGGAACCGGTAAAACCCTTTTGGCCAAGGCCGTAGCCGGAGAAGCGCACGTTCCTTTCTTTTCCTTATCCGGATCTGATTTTGTCGAAATGTTTGTTGGGGTTGGTGCGTCAAGGGTGCGTGACCTGTTCAAACAAGCCAAAGAAAAATCCCCTTCCATTATTTTTATTGATGAGATTGATGCCATTGGACGAGCCCGAGGGAAAGGGAATTTTGGGGGTTCCAATGATGAACGAGAAAATACGCTCAACCAGCTGTTGACAGAAATGGATGGTTTTGGTACACACACCAACGTCATTGTGATTGCTGCTACAAACCGCCAAGATGTATTGGATAAAGCCTTGATGCGTGCCGGGCGTTTTGACCGAATGATTCATGTAGAGTTGCCTGATGTGCGCGAACGCAAAGAAATATTTGAAGTCCACCTCAGGCCCCTAAAAAAAGTGGCCGATGAATTGGATGTAGACTTTCTGGCCAAACAAACCCCCGGATTCTCAGGAGCAGACATTGCCAATGTTTGTAACGAAGCCGCTTTGATAGCAGCACGTAATGAACGATCGGCCGTGGGAAAACAAGATTTCTTGGATGCCGTAGATCGAATTATCGGTGGGTTGGAGAAAAAGAATAAAATTATTACGCCCGAGGAGAAAAAAGCCATTGCTTTTCACGAAGCCGGACACGCTACCGTAAGCTGGATGTTGGAACACGCTTCCCCTTTGGTGAAAGTAACCATAGTTCCTCGTGGGCAATCACTTGGCGCAGCGTGGTATTTGCCCGAAGAGCGATTGATTGTCAGACCCGAACAAATGCTGGACGAGATGTGTGCCGCTATGGGCGGACGGGCAGCCGAAAAAATTATTTTCGACAAAATTTCAACCGGCGCCTTGAGCGATTTAGAAAAAGTTACCAAACAGGCCAAGGCCATGGTTACCATTTATGGGCTCAATGAAAAGATAGGAAATCTGACTTATTATGATTCTCAGGGGCAGAGTGATTATAGTTTTACCAAGCCTTACAGCGAGAAAACCGCCGAATTAATTGATAAGGAAATCTCTACAATCATAGAAGCCCAATACCAACGCGCAGTAACTCTGCTTAGTAAATACAAAGACAAACTGACAGAGCTTGCCGAAATGTTGTTGGAACGAGAGGTAATTTTCAAAGAAGATTTAGAAAAGGTATTTGGTCCTCCTCCGTATGAAAAGAAAAAAGAAGAGAGCGAATCAGATACCGATCAACCAGAAGAAGCGTCCCCTGATAAGCAGTCGCATAACAAAGAAGAACAATCGTCAAACACAACCGATACCCCTGCCGATATCGAGCAAAATGAGGCAAAATCTCAGGAGAATTAAAGGCAATATTAAAGGAGAATATACGGTGTAAGAGGCTGTTATTTTTGCTCTTGTTTTCATTGTTTTAATTTTTTTGAAGACCACCTTTTTGTTAAAGCCGTTTTGGTGTTTGAAAAAAATATCGTAATATGGGGTTGGTTAGTAATTATGACCGTGTATGGGTTTTCTTGATAAACTAATAGGAAAAAAAGCTAAATCCAAGAAGAAAGAATCTTCTGAAGAGCGCAGTAAATTTATGCCGCCTCCGGACACCCCGACAGACGATAAGTTTATTGTGAACTTTAAGAGAAATGGGGGTAAATTCCTTTATTGCGCCAATCAAAATGATGTTTTGCGCACTTTTTCCAATATCTTGGATGAAAATGATTGGAACGGACAGGAGGTGCATTGTATTGATAAAAATCTTCAACAGTCATTCAAGAATTTTGAGCTGGATTTTTCAAACAATATTGAAGCACCATTTAGCCTGCTGGGTTGTGAATATTTGGTGGCCAATACAGGTGCAATATTGCTGTCCTCCAATCAAATAGGGGAGAAGAAGTTAAGTGACCTGCCCGATAATTTTGTGGTCTTTGCCGGCACCAGTCAACTGATTAATACCTTAGGGGAAGGCCTGCGAGGAATCAAAGCCCGAGGGGAAAGTTTGCCTTCTAATATTACCACTATAAAAAACTTCGATCGTCAATCTGACGATGAAGGGCACTTTATGAGCTATGGAACTGTCTCAAAAAACTTATATTTGCTGCTTTTAGAAGATCTCTGATTTCTTTTTCCAGTTGCCTATAGCCGTAAGAGCTTAATAGTTAGCTGGTCATGTGGAAATCTGAGGCGCAAACCGCTTGATATGAATAAAGCCCTGATAAGGATTATCTCCGGAGCCATCTATGCCTTGTTGCTTTTGTTAGCTATCCTCAATTCAGAGTATACTTTTGCGATTATTGTTTTTCTCTTTGGACTGTTTGCCCTTCGGGAGTTGCAGCAGCTATTGCATTTAAACAGTAAAATCACCTATTTGGGATTGGTGGTCTTTATGCTGTTTTTTAGCGGATTTCATTACTTTCATTTCGAATATGCCGTTATTTTATTGATGATTATGACTTTAATTGTCGATATATTCTTAATCCGCGATCTGGTAATTATTAAAAAGATTCCAATTTTTGAAAGCCGAAAATACCTGCTGGTCGTTTTTTATCTTTTTTCTTCCTTGGTATTCTTGACGCTGATTCCCTATCAAAATCCTCAGCATAGCTATGATCCCAATATTCTTATCGGGGTTTTTGTGCTGATATGGACCAATGATTCCTTTGCTTATGCAATCGGAAAAACCTTTGGACGCCGCAAATTATTTGAACGCATTTCTCCCAACAAAACGATTGAAGGTTTTGTAGGCGGACTGGTTTTTACCTTAGTGGCCGGCTATATTGTCTTTAGGTTTACCCATGTTTTTAGTCCTAAAATATGGATTTTGTTGGGGCTGATAACAAGTATTTTTGGTACTTTTGGAGACCTGATACAATCCAAATTAAAACGTCAGGCAGGCGTAAAAGACAGTGGCCGATTGATGCCCGGACACGGCGGATTGCTCGATCGTTTAGACAGCATCCTGTTTGCAGCCACTTTTATTTATTCGTTTTTATTAATGATTAATCATGTTTCATAAAGAAGGATATCAGATTATCGGAATCACTGTTGCGATTTGTTTGCTGATCAATATATTGGGCTTGGTATGGGTGGATATGGCCTGGGGCAATGGGCTCATTTTCGGGGCTACCCTTGTTTTAATGGTGTTGATTCTTCAATTTTTCAGAAACCCTAAACGACACACCAACACAGACAATCATCAAATTATAGCTCCGGTGGATGGGAAGGTGGTTATTGTAAAAGAAGTCTACGAAAAAGAATATTTTAAAGACAAGCGGCTGCAAGTATCGGTATTTATGTCACCTTTAAATGTGCATGTTACCCGATATCCCTTAAGCGGGAAAATCCTGTTCAGCAAATATCACCCCGGGAAATATTTGGTAGCCTGGCATCCCAAATCAAGTGAAAAGAACGAACGCACCACCGTGGTGGTTGATAATCCGGTTTTTGGTAAAGTGCTTTATCGCCAAATAGCCGGTGCCGTGGCTCGACGTATTGTCAATTATGCCAAAGTGGGCCAAACGGCAATACAGGGAAAAGACAGTGGGTTCATCAAATTTGGTTCTCGACTCGATGTGTTTCTTCCCTTGGATACTAAAGTGAAGGTAAATGTAAACCAAAAAGTGCGGGGTGGGGAAACCATTCTGGCTAAGATTAATGAATATGGCCAAAAGTGATTTAGATCGTCGTTTCGAAAAAGCTGTCAAACGGGCTTCCAATACCGACTTAAGGTTCCCTCCCGATTTGAGATTGTATTTTTATGCTTACTATAAACGAGCAATAGGCAATCATTCCGAAAAACATTATGATGAAGAAATCGATGGGAATGCTTTGGTCAACGGCTTTAAAATGAATGCACTTTTTCAGGTTCGCAATATCTCTGTCAACGAAGCCAAAAGACGGTATATTAAACTGGTCGATAAGCATATACCACATTGAGATCAGGTTGGGGAGAAGCCTAAAACCGACCTATTTATAAAGAAAATAACACTATGCGAGCATTGGTAATTTCAGGAGGAGGCAGTAAAGGCGCTTATGCCGGAGGGGTTGCCGAACACCTGATTAGAGTCCAGAAAAAACAATATGATCTTTATGTAGGAACTTCTACGGGAAGCCTGTTGTTGTCTCACCTCTCTATAGGAAAAATCGACAAACTCTATAAACTCTATACCAGCGTTGGCCCCAAGGATATTTTTAGCCTGAATCCATTTCGGATAAAACGAAAGGAAAATCGAGAGTATGTAACCATTAACTATTTCAATATCCTTCGACAATTTCTCAAGGGAAAACGCACCTTTGGCGAAAGTGAAAACCTAAAAAAACTGTTTTTTAAAAGCCTGACCCCGGAAGAATATAAAGAAGTAAAACAAAAAGTGAGTGATTTGTTGGTCACCGTTTCCAACTTGTCTAAAAATACAGTCGAATACAAGTCGATTAAAGATTTTGATTATGAGGAATTTGTAGATTGGGTTTGGATTTCTTGTAACTATGTTCCTTTCATGAGTTTGGTGGAGCGCAATGGCTTTGAATATGCCGATGGCGGCTTTGGCGCTACGGTGCCTATTGGAGAAGCTATTGCCCGCGGAGCTACCGAAATAGATGCCATAATTTTGGAAGCTGAAAACCGAGAGAAGGTTCGCGTATTGGGGAAAAATCCCTTCTCCTTGATGATGGACCTTTTCGGGTTTATGTTCAATCAAGTAGAAACCGCCAATATCGTTGAAGGACAGCTGATGGCAGCTGAAAAAGACGTGAAGTTAAACCTGTATTATACCCCGAGTAAACTCACTGAAAACGCGCTGGTGTTTGACCAGAAATTGATGGCCAATTGGTGGCAGCAGGGTTTTGATTATGCCGCTAAAAAAGCCCAAAACCTTGAAGAAGACGAAAGTGAAAACTGGTGGCTCAAACTGTTTAAAGGTTTACGCGGATAGCCAATTATTAGTTGAGGCCATCTGCTTGCATTTAAAGAGATCCCGGTTTTTTATCAAGCCGATAGATACTGTTTTTGAACTGAAAAACACCGATTGGCAAACAAACTCCAACGAAGTCGACGCCGATTCTTTCTGTTTTTTTATACTTTATTTTCCAAGAGAAAAGTTTAAAAATATCCTTATTGCTCTTTGAGTAGTCCAAAAAAACAATACCTTTATCTGAGAATCTAATTTTATAGTGATGTATTTTAAATCGGTTACAGCCTTGTTTGTAGTTTTTCTCATGATGGGATGCAGTAAGGATGATGATCAAAATTCAGAGATTGCTAATTCAAATACCTTTGATGAAAGCTGGTTTATGGTGCACTCGATCGGTGGTTTTGCCGGTGACCAAGCTGCAATTCCGAGAGGCGAAGTGGTATGGACGTTTGTGAAGCAAGATTCTGCGGTGACCGTGGTCAATGAATATTCGAATCCGGGGCATGCCGTTTATTCAGGCCCTTCGACAGGAAATTATACTTTTTCTACCGCAGTCATAAACAACAGAGATTTACTGTTTTTTAACGGAGAAAGAGTAGGAGTTTATCGGAAGTCGGGAGATACTTTAATCGTTAAGCAGGTGGTTGGAGACGGATATACCTATACATTGGTGCGGTGAATGTAAATTGGCAGATGAGCTTGAAAGCAATTGAATGCCGGTTTGTTTGGGGTGCTTTTGGCGGATGAACCAAAGAGAAGGTATTAGAATCTTATAAAAATAATTATCTTAGGCCTTTTTTAAGGTCAATTTTTTTATGAGATACGCCCACTTTCTTTTTGTCTTACTTTTTGCTGGAAGCTTTTCCGTTCATGCGCAATACAATCCCCAAAAAATATTTGTTACCAATCGGTTTTATGAGCATCCCGGAAATTCTTATCGCAGTGCTAATGGGCAACCCGGACCTGAATATTGGCAAAATCGAGCCGATTATGAGGTAGTGGCATCTTTTGATCCTCACACCCGGCAATTGTCCGGCGAAGTAAGCATCAAATACACCAATAACAGTCCGGACAGTCTGGATATGCTGTGGTTGCAACTCGATCCCAACAAAGCCAAATCCAATTCAGAATACCACCAAATTTTTTCACCCGGAAAGGCAGCAGATTCTACTCAAGGCTATCACTTAAAGCGGGTAGAAATTGTAAAAAACGGTCAGCGGAGAGCAATCCCTTTTAAGGTATATGGCACCCGAATGCAAATCCCATTGAATTTCCCGGTACATCCCGAGGAGCAAATCAGTCTAATTATCAATTACACCTATACATTACAAAAAGATGGAGGACGTTCCGGTTATATGGAAACCAAAAACGGCGCCATATTCCAATTTTCATATTGGTATCCGCGAATGTGTGTCTATGATGATTACCACGGCTGGAATACCCTGCCTTTTATTGGCGGTGGTGAGATGTATTTAGATTACGGTACCATTGATTATCGCTTGCGTGTTCCCGCCGATCAAGTAGTGGTGGGTTCCGGAGTTTTGCTTAATGCAGAAGAAATTTTAAACCAAAAAACCTTAAAACGAATAGAGAAATCCCGACACTCCGATCAGACCGTTTATATTAGAAAACCCGATGAAATTAAAGAGCCGGTGACCCGTAAAGAGGAGGGCAAAGTCACCTGGCATTTTAGAATGGAAAACACCCGAGACGTAGCCTGGGCCATGTCTTCGGCTTATATTTGGGATGCGGCAAAAGCCGATTTAAAAAATGGTGAAACCGTGTGGGTGCAGTCGGTATACCCCATCGAATCAACCGAAGAAGAAAGAGGTTGGCCCAGGGCAACGCAGATGCTGAAATATTCAGTGGCTTTCTTTTCCGATTTTGTGATGCCTTATCCTTATCAAGTAGCCACTTCTGTAGCAGGACCTGTGGGGGGAATGGAGTTTCCCGGACTGGCATTTAACCACTGGGAGGTGAAAGACCTGTGGATGTTTATTTTGACCACCCACGAAATTGGTCACACTTGGTTTCCCATGGTGGTGGGTTCTAACGAAAGACGTTATCCTTTTATGGACGAAGGATTTAATACTTTCATTGATATTTATGCCCAAGCGCATTTCAATCATGGTGAATTTGCTCCCAAACGTGACGGAGAATATGCTCCGGGAGGTGGTAATCCGGCTGATGAAATAGTGCAAGTTATTAAAGAGAATCAAAACGGTCCCACCATTATGACGGCTGCCGATAATATGCCCTATAAATATGTGCATCCTTTGATGTATTTTAAAACAGCTTTTGGGCTGGTGTTGTTGCGAGAGGTAATCCTCGGGCCTGACCGATTCGATTATGCCTTTCAACACTATGCCAAAACCTGGGCTTTTAAACATCCGCAGCCCGAAGATTTTTTTAGGAGTATGGCCAATGCTTCCGGTAAGGATTTGACTTGGTTTTGGCAAGGGTGGTTTTATCACAATTGGCTTTTGGATCAGGCGGTTAAAGGCGTGACTTATATTGAGGGCGATCCTAAAAACGGAGCCAAAATCAGCGTTGTCAACAACCGGCAGATGGTCATGCCGATTTTAATCGAATTTGAAGAAGAAAACGGAAAACAACATCGCTTAAAAATTCCGGTAGGTATCTGGAAATATGGAGCAACAGCCACTTTTAAAGTCGATACCCACACTCCGATTAAAAGCATAACCCTGGATCCCGACCACCAATTGCCCGATGCCAATCGAGAGAATAATGTGTGGGCTGAATAACAAGGCCTCAAGCACTGTAATACCAATTTTATTTAGTCATTCCTTAAAAATCAAATAAATAATTACAAATTATTGATAGCCAGAGGTGTATTGTTGGTAAGCCGGTGTTCTATAATAGTTTAAATTGCAAGGATAGTGCTATCTTGTACGCAAAGCCTTGCAAAATATGTTAGGAAAATCACCTAAAAAACAAGCCGATTTACGAATAATCCTTAAGGATTATACAGGTTTGTTAAGGAGCGACTATTTATTAAATATTGGACTATTGGTGATAAAAAAGATCAGTGAAAATCAGTACAATCAGCGTTATCGGCGTGCCTTAAAAACTCACGCTAAAAGGACGCGCAAATTCCAATATTCAGTACTAAACACAAGAGGTAATGAAGCGTATATTTGGTCTGTTATACCAAAGTGATTTATTAATTGTGCTAATATTTCATAGAAAGATTGAACTAATTAATTTGTCATTTTGGTATTAGAATGTTTTTTATGAGCTCGAGGGCTATTCTTTATTTTTAATTACGTTTCCGGTAACTTTCAAAGCTTTATAAGGGGCGTTTTCAGCATTGGAAAACACGGTGATGGTGCGGCGGATGGGCCCTTTTTGTTGGGCATCAAAAACAACTTTAATTTTACCGGACTTCCCCGGTGCAATATTGTTTTGGGGAGTAGAAACCTTAAGGTGACTGCTGGTAGTCGTTACTTTTTTGATAATAAGCGGTTGATCTCCCGTGTTCTTAAATGAAAAAGTACGCGTAGATTCTTTCCCCTGTTCTACATTGCTATAAGAAACAGTAGTCTGGTCAAACGATATTTTGGCCTGGGCGTTTACCACAAAGCCAATTACTAAAAAGATGCAAGAACTAACAAGTGTTTTCATGGCATTAAATTTTTAGGTAAGGATCACCTTACATGTTGCAACTTACAAAAAATAAATTAAGCGGGATTTTTAATTTTTTAATTTTATGGTTATCCCTACATTTGCCTACAATTTCAAAAATCAGACCAAATTATGGCTATCCCAGCAAAATATGATGCCAAAGCGATAGAAAACAAGTGGTATGACTACTGGTTGAAACACAAATATTTTCATTCGGAAGTGAATGAAAAAGAACCTTACACCATCGTCATTCCGCCTCCCAATGTCACCGGAGTACTGCATATGGGGCATATGCTAAACAATACCATTCAGGATGTGTTGATTCGTCGTGCTCGGCTAAAAGGCTACAATGCTTGCTGGGTTCCGGGAATGGACCATGCTTCTATTGCTACTGAAGCAAAAGTAGTGGCCAAACTCAAAGCAGAAGGAATTGACAAGGGAAATATCAGTCGTGAAGAATTTACAAAACACGCTTGGGAATGGACGGACACTTATGGAGGTCGCATCTTAAAACAACTTCAAAAACTTGGTGCTTCCTGTGATTGGGACCGTCAAAAATTCACCTTGGATGAAGATATGTATAAATCGGTGATTCGAGTTTTTGTTGATTTGTATGACAAAGGCATGATTTACCGTGGCTATCGCATGGTCAATTGGGATCCCGAAGCCAAAACCACCCTTTCTGATGAGGAAGTGATCTATAAAGAACAACAAGGGAAGTTGTATTATGTAAAATATCCCATAAAGGATAGTGAAGATTACCTAACCATCGCTACCACTCGGCCGGAAACCATCTTTGGCGATACCGCCATTTGTATCAATCCGAATGACGAACGCCACCAGCACTTGAAGGGCAAAACCGTTATCGTGCCGGTGGTCAATCGAGAAGTGCCGGTTATTGAAGACGATTATGTGGATATGGAATTTGGAACCGGTTGTTTGAAAGTGACTCCTGCCAATGATGAAAACGATAAAATATTGGGCGATAAGCACAAGTTGGAGGTCATAGATATGTTTAATGAAGACGCTACCTTAAATGCGGCCGGTTTGCACTATGAAGGCAAAGATCGATTTGTAGTTCGAAAAGAATTTGCCGAAGAACTCAAAGCGAAAGGCTTTTTGTTGAAAGTAGAGGACTATGTCAACAGTGTAGGAACCTCAGAGCGCACCCAAGCCGTAATCGAACCTCGTTTGTCTGATCAGTGGTTTTTAAAAATGGATGAATTGGTCAAACCGGCAATTCATGCGGTCTTGGAAAGTGATGAAATTAAATTGTTTCCCGATAAATTTAAAAACACCTATAGCCACTGGGTCAAAAATATTCGAGATTGGAATATTTCGCGACAATTGTGGTGGGGACACCGAATTCCGGCCTACTATTACGGTGAGCATAAAACGGATTTTGTGGTGGCCGAGACCCGAGCAAAAGCCTTAGAACGCGCCATAGAAAAAACCGGAAATACGGCCCTTACCGAAGAAGATTTGCGTCAAGATGAAGATGTGCTCGATACTTGGTTCTCCTCTTGGATTTGGCCAATGAGTGTGTTTGACGGCATTCGGAATCCGCAGAATGAAGATTTTCAATATTACTACCCCACCAATGATTTGGTCACCGGTCCGGACATCCTGTTTTTCTGGGTGGCTCGTATGATTTTTGCCGGTTATGAATACACCGGGAAACGGCCTTTTGAAAATGTATATCTCACCGGATTGGTTCGCGATAAAAAACGGCGAAAGATGTCCAAGTCTCTCGGAAATTCTCCTGACGCTCTGCAGCTGATTGAAGACTACAGTGCCGACGGTGTTCGAGTGGGCTTGTTGCTCAGTAATGCAGCCGGCAATGATTTGTTATTTGATAAAAAACGCTGTCGACAAGGGAAAAATTTTGGCAATAAAATATGGAATGCTTTCCGGTTGATAGAAGGCTGGGAGGTGAGCAAAACCGTCGAGCAACCCGAATCGGCCAAAGTGGCTTTGAATTGGTACAAAAACCGCCTGCAGGAAAAACTGGCAGAAATTGAAGACCACTTTAGTAAATATCGTATTTCTGATGCTTTAATGACAACTTATAAGCTCATTTGGGATGATTTTTGCTCTTGGCTGTTAGAAGCTATAAAGCCTGATTATCAGCAGCCTATTGATCAAAAATCTTATGAAGAAGCCATTGGGCTTTTGGAGGATAACTTAAAATTGTTGCATCCGTTTATGCCCTTTTTGAGTGAAGAAATATGGCAATTGATTGCAGATCGCAAAACAACAGAGGCGCTAATCGTTTCAAGTTGGCCCGAACTCAAGACTTATGATCAAAAATACCTGGCCAATTTTGAAGTGGTTAAAGAAGTGGTGAGCCATATCCGAAACATCAGAAAAGAAAAAAATATTTCCTTTAAAGACTCGATCAGCTTAAAGGTCATCAATGGGGAAAACCTGCCGGAAGCTTTTGAAAGTGTCATTGTTAATATGGGAAATGTATCAACGCTTGAGGAGGTGCAAACTCCACAAGACAACAGCCTGTCTTTTCGAATCAAATCCAATGAGTATTTTATTTCTATGGAAGGTCATATCGATGTGGAGGCAGAGCGGAAAAAATTGGAAAAGGAATTGCGTTATAACCGGGGCTTTTTAAAATCGGTGGAAAAGAAATTGTCTAATGAGCGTTTTGTTGAAAATGCTCCCGAACAGGTCGTAGCCAAAGAAAAGCAAAAACAAGCCGATGCCCAGGCCAAGATTGAAGCAATACATGCTCAATTAAAGAACTTGCAATGAGGTCATTTAAACTTTTAGGATTGAAGCGAAAAATAGAGATTTTTGTCCCAGATGAAGTCTTTTTTGCACTGCATAGCCGTAGCTATGGAGTAAGGAAAAGACAAAATATGGGGCAAAAAGATCATTTTGCAGTCAATAATAGAAAGTTTAAATGAGCTCAATAAAAAAAGTTTAAATAAGTTCATAATTTAAAACCAATAAACAATGAAGAAGTATATTTTAATTTTGACCGTGGTAAGCCTGATATCAGCCTGTGGTCAGCAAAATTCTACTGCAGAGAAAAAATTTAAAACCCTTAAAAGCGATGTCATCAGCGGGCATGACGAGATGATGGGCGATATGGGAACCATCAGCAACTTGATTGCCAAGTTAAACCCCAAGATTGATTCAACAGAAACCGGACAAAAATACAAACAGGCTTCCGATCAATTGAAGAAAGCCCATGACGCTATGATGGAGTGGATGCATCAATTCAGTGAAGCTTTCCCTGATATTAACAACGATAAAAAACAATATACTGACGCCGAATGGGAAGCGAGAACCACGCGTTTGAAAGAACAACAAAAAAACTTGACGAAGGTAGGGCGACTCGTAGATCAAAGCATTTCTAATGCGCAGTCTTTATTGAAGTAGTGAAAGTTGAAAACGGTGATATAAAATATTTTTTAGTAAGTTTACCTCTAAATCAACGTTTAAATCTTTTTTAGCTATGAGTACTTCCTCCAGACGATACGGTATTTTATCTCCTGATTTAGGACTCCTGATTTTTCGGGTTTTAGTGGCTTTGGTACTGTTCCTTTATCACGGTTTGCATAAATTTAATGCACTGATTAGCGGGGAAATTGAGTTTATAGACCCCATCGGGATTGGTGTTACCGCCTCCTTGATTCTATCCTGTATAGCCGAGTTTTTGTGTGCTATTTTGATTATGTTGGGGATTAAAACCCGTTGGGCAGCCGCCGTTTTGGTAATCAATTTTTTGGTGGTGGTCTTTGTGGTACACGGTCCGGAGCCTTTTGCCGCTAAACAGTTGCAAACCCTGTTTTTATCGAGTTTTGTAGCCCTGTTGTTTGCCGGTGGCGGTAAGTATTCGTTGGACCGTCTGTTTTAAAAAAGCGATGCTTGAAACGGATATTCATACGTTTTTTAGGGTTCTATGGCGTTTTAGGTGTAAGAAGGACAGTTGATTACGGTCTCCTCGGTCGGAGCCGATCGGTTGGTTGTAACTAAGGAAGTCTTGACCGCACTTGAAGAAACAGGTTTGTAAATTTTGGCTTATTCGGTTTTTTTTTACGCTACTTGGCATAGCCTTCAAAATATTTACAAATCTATCTTGCATACTCTCAAAAAAACAATTATTTTTGCAGCCTATTTTTATGAACCTAAATAATTGATTTATGAACCATTATGAAACTGTTTTCATTTTGAATCCCGTTTTATCTGAAGATCAGGTAAAGGAAACAGTGAAAAAGTACGAAGATTTCCTTGTTTCAAAAGGGGCCAAGATGGTCAACCAAGAAGACTGGGGCTTGAAAAAACTCGCTTACCCCATTCAACACAAAAAAAGCGGATTTTATCACCTGTTTGAATATGAAGTAGAGGGGCAAACAATTGCTGAACTCGAATTTATGTTTAGACAAGACCAGCGCATGATGCGTTATTTGACCGTTAAGCTGGACAAACACGCCATTGAGTGGGCAAAAAAACGAGTAGAACGAAACAAAGCAAAATCCTAAGTTATGGCATCCATTGAACAACAAGCAAAAGAAAGTAAAAAAGGGGAAATCCGTTACCTGACCCCGCTGAATATTGAAACAAAGACCAAGAAACGCTATTGTCGTTTCAAACGGTCGGGAATTAAATACATCGACTATAAAGATCCTGATTTTTTAATGTCCTTCGTCAACGAACAAGGCAAGCTCTTGCCTCGTCGTTTGACCGGAACTTCTCTGAAATACCAACGAAAGGTAGCCAAAGCCGTTAAACGTGCTCGTCACTTGGCTTTAATGCCGTATGTTGGAGATTTATTAAAATAATAAAGATAATAAACTATGGAACTTATATTAAAAAAAGATGTTGATAAATTGGGCTTTGTCGATGATGTCGTACAAGTAAAGAACGGTTATGGACGTAATTACCTGATCCCAAGAGGTTATGCGATTCTTTCAACGCCTTCTACGCGTCGACAACTCGAAGAAAAGCTTAAACAACAAGCTTATAAAGAAAAGAAAAATATTGACGAGGCTAAGCAAAAAGCCGAAAAAGTGGAAGCATTGGAACTTAAAATGTCTGCCAAAGCTCAAAATAACGGTAAGATGTTTGGTAGCATTACCGCTGCTAATTTGAGTGAGGCCTTGGCCAAAGAAGATATAGAGATCGATAAGAAATACATTTCTATCCTCGGTGGCAATATCAAGCGACTGGGACAGTATGAAGCCAAGTTGCGTTTCCATCGCGAGGTGATCACCTCATTGACCTTTGATGTTGTGGAGGAAGCTTAAGCTGTAGAAGACCTTGAAAAATAATAAGCCTGCCCTTCAAAATAGGGTGGGCTTTTTTTTTGGCAGTACTGCGCCACAAGCGGTAGGACTTTTGTTTATTTATTGTTATTATTGCGCTAATATCAAAAAGGCTTACAAGTGATACCAAATTCATTTATGAAATAGGCCAAAGATTCGGTGTTAAAAAAACTCAAAGGTCAAGGCGAAAAACCTGCCTCGTCGGCAGACACAGGCGCAGACGTAGCCTTAGTTGTGACGTCCCGCACGTGCGGGATTAACCCAGAGATTTGTAATTTTTACCTGAATATTGGTCTGTATTAATTGTTATTACGGTATAAATTTAAATATGAATCAGCCAAAACAAGTTTTATGAAATATGCCCGATTGACCCAAGAACAGCTCGAAGAAATGCATCACGAGTTTATCCGTTTTTTAGCTTCTCAAGGCATTGATGCCCAAGAATGGAAAAGCCTAAAAAGCGAAAAGCCCGAAGTAGCCGAAGAAGAAATAGATGTCTTTAGCGATGTGGTGTGGGAAAATGTGTTGAATAAAGTCAATTATTTAGAACATTTCTCTAAACAGCAAATGTTTCTCTTTAAGATTGAAGACCATCAAATTTCATTAATTGGCATTAAAGTCGATAACAAGGCCATTGACCTGTCGACAAAAGACGGCTATCGCTGGTTGCAAAAAAACCTAATGGACGAACAGGTAAATATTTACACCTCTACCAAAGCCATCGACGAGGAACGGAATACCGATATTTTTGCGCTGATTAAACAGGGCGCCAATATCACTAAAGGCGAGCTGTATCGCTATTTTGAAGAAATAGTAAAACCAAGTTAAAAAGACCACCGTGCAGGTTTTATCCCCATAACAGAGCCAAATTTTTGAAGTAAGAAAACTTGTACAAACCCTAAATAAGATGTCACAAAAACCCTCATTACCCAAAGGCACACGCGATTTTTCACCCGAAGAGGTTGCCAAACGCAATTATATTCTAAAAACCATCAAGAGTAAATTTAAACTTTATGGTTTTCAACCTATTGAAACCCCCAGCTTTGAAAAGTCTTCTACTTTGCTCGGGAAATATGGAGACGAAGGAGACCGACTTATTTTTAGGATATTGGATAGCGGTGATTTTACCAAAGGCTTACAAAAATTTGTCGATGAATTGGAGGTCACTTCTCAGTTTGTTGAAACTTTTATCGAACGGGTAAAGCAGCAAATTGATCGGGTAGCAGATATCAAGAACTTTGAGTTACCCGAAAAAAGAGAAGAGAAGTCTAAAGAAATATTTGAAAGCTTGCAGCTGAAAGCTTTATTGGAAAGTGAATTTGTTCGTCATAATGAACAGTCGGTAAAAAGGCATAAGCAAGACGGGCTGATGCAATACATCGCAGCCAAGATAGGGGGAAAACTGGTGGAAACTGCTTTGTTGGTGGCTGAATATTACGAGGAGATCCCCAAGGAATATGTCAAATACCTGATTAAACAGGAAGTGGCCAATGAAGCCTATAACTACCTGGAAGAGCGAGCCTCTTCAGACCTCATTTCAAAAAAGGCTTTGCGTTATGATTTGACGGTGCCGTTTGCGCGTTATGTGGTGCAACATCAAAATGAAATCAACTTTCCTTTTAAGCGCTATCAAATTCAGCCGGTATGGCGTGCCGACCGGCCTCAGAAAGGGCGATATCGCGAATTTTATCAGTGTGATGCCGATGTTATTGGCAGCCAGAGCTTGTGGCAGGAGGTAGAATTTATTCAATTGTATGACGATGTTTTTTCGGCCCTCCAATTAAAGGGAACCACCATAAAACTAAACAATCGAAAAATTTTATCCGGATTGGCAGAAGTCATCGGGGAAAGTGACAAGCTGATTCCTTTTACGGTGGCTTTGGATAAGCTCGATAAAATAGGGGAGGAAGGCGTCAAAAAAGAAATGCGTCATAAAGGAATTGCTGAAGAAGCGCTAAAAAAAGTAGCTCCCATTTTTAAAATGCAAGGCACTTTTGCCGAGAAAATCGATCAGTTACAAGAGATATTGGCCGCTTCTGAGATCGGTCAAAAAGGAATTGAAGAATTGCAGTTCATCCAGGCTGCACTCGCCGAAATGCCTCTACAGACCGCTCAATTGGATTTGGAGGTGACCTTGGCGCGCGGATTGGATTATTACACCGGAGCGATTATTGAAGTGGAAGCCCCTAAAAACATAAAAATGGGCTCCATCGGCGGCGGCGGACGTTATGATGACCTGACCGGGATTTTTGGATTAAAGCACATGAGCGGAATGGGAATTTCCTTTGGCCTCGACCGTATCTATCTGGTGCTGGAAGAATTGGGACTCTTCCCGGAAACCCTAAAGACCGGCACTAAAATTATGTTTGTTAATTTTGGAGAAAAAGAGGCCGCTTATGCTTTGAAAGCCGTCAATCGGTTGCGTCAAAATGAAATCTGTGCCGAGCTATATCCCGATAAAGCCAAAATGAAGAAACAAATGAAATATGCCAATAGTCGTCATATTCCTTTTGTGATCTTAGCCGGATCCAAAGAAATGGAAGCCGAAGAGTTTACCCTGAAAAACATGACCTCCGGAACGCAACAAACCCTCGACTTTGAACAACTGTTGAAAGTTGTAGATGCTTAATTGCCATGATTGTTCCTGTTGTGGTGTTGAGCCTTATATTTTTGTTGGTGGGCTTTATGGTTAATGAAAAGAATGCCCCCTATATGTTATCGGGATATAACCGGCTGTCAAAAGAAGAACAACAAGACTTTGATTTGCCGTCTTTTATTCGGTATTTCAGGTGTTTTCATGTGTTTTTAAGCCTTTCAACTGCCGGATGTTGTTGGCTCTTATATTTTTTTGAATTTTATCAGTGGAGTAAAATTTTATTGGTCCTATATCCTTTGTTAGCTTATGCATTCTTGATTTGGAAATCCAATAAGTTTTACAAATCACAACGGAACAAGCATTGAGGTCATTTAAACTTTTAGGATTGAAGCGAAAAATAGAGATTTTTGTCCCAGATGAAGTCTTTTTTGCACTGCATAGCCGTAGCTATGGAGTAAGGAAAAGACAAAATATGGGGCAATCCCGAAACTTCGGGATGCAGTCAATAATAGAAAGTTTAAATGAACTCATTAATACCAAATTCCAAGAGCGTCAGGCTGCTAACATAACATGGAGGGGCGTCAGGCTGCTCGAAGAATTCAATTGGAAATTCCTTGCCTTGTTTGATTTCTACAGGCTATATGGCTCCTAAACTCCCTTTCGACTTTAAGGCGATATGAATTTGAAAAGCCTTGTGGGAAATCGGTACATAAATGCTATTTTTGTGTTGTTAAAATTTAAAAAACATTCCCTTGAAGACAAAAATACGCCCTCCCCAAGCTCAAAAAACACCCAAAAAACTCGAAATACATGGCGATCAGCGTATCGATAATTACTTTTGGATGAACGAACGCGAAAATCCGGCGGTGCTTAAATACCTAAATGCTGAGAATGAGTACTACAAGGAAATGACCGATCATACCCAACAGCTTCAGGAAGATTTGTTCACGGAAATGAAGTCGCGAATCAAGCTCGATGATGAATCGGTGCCTTTTAAACGAAACGGATATTGGTATTATGTACGTTATGATAAAGAAGGAGATTATCCTGTTTATTGCCGCAAGCAGGGAAGTTTAGATGCAGCGGAAGAGGTGATGTTTGATGGCAATAAGATGGCAGAAGGGCACGATTTTTTTCAGTTGGGCGGCCTGAGTATCAGTCCTAATAATCAGCTGGCCGCTTTTGGGGTAGACACCGTCAGTCGTCGACAATATACCCTTCGGATTAAAAATTTGGAAACCGGAGAAATTTATCCGGATAAAATTGAAAACACCACCGGCAGTGTGGCTTGGGCAGCAGACAACAAAACTTTTTTCTACACCCATAAAGATGCTAAGACGTTGAGGTCTGATAAAATTTATCGACATGTATTGCGCCAAGATCAAGTATCTGATGAGTTGGTTTATCACGAGAAAGACGAAACTTTTGTCACGGGGGTCAGGCGCAGCAAATCTCGGCAATTTATCCTGATTGGAAGTCACAGTACTTTGAGTGATGAATATCGTATTTTGTCAACGACTGATCCGCAGGGCAAATTTCGACTCTTCCAAAAAAGAAGCCACAAACTCGAATACAATATTGCACATTATGACGATCATTTCTATATCCTGACCAATAAAGATGGCGCTACTAATTTCAAATTGATGAAAACGCCTACAACCCAAACCGAAAAGGAGCATTGGACTGATATGATTCCACATCGCGAAGAGGTGTTGTTGGAAGGCGCAGATATTTTTAAGGAATACCTGGTGTTGAGTGAGCGTATTAACGGATTGACCAAACTTCGCATCCTCCGCTGGGACGGTAGTGAAGATTATTACCTGCCCTTTGAAAGTGAAACCTATACGGTAGGCACCGGAAGTAACCCCGAGTTCAACACCCATGTATTGCGGTATGTTTTCAATGGTTTGGCTACACCGGGAACGGTTATCGATTACAATATGAAAACCCGGGAAGAAAAAATTATGAAGGTGCAGGAAATACGCGATCCCGATTTTGACAAAGACCACTATGCCACTGAACGCCTGTGGGCTCAAGCCGATGACGGTACCAAAATACCGATTTCTTTGGTGTATAAAAAGGGCATTACCCGAGACGGAAAGAATCCGTTGTTGCTCTATGCGTATGGCAGTTATGGGCATACCACGGATCCCAATTTTTCGAGTACCCGCTTGGGTTTGCTCAACCGCGGATTTGTGTATGCCATAGCCCATGTCCGTGGGGGCGAATATCTCGGGCGACAATGGTATGAAGAAGGCAAGCTATTGGCCAAGATGAACACCTTCACTGATTTTATAGCTTGCAGTCGATATTTGATTGCACAAAAATATACCTCTCCCCAACACTTGTTTGCTATGGGCGGTTCGGCCGGAGGTATGCTGATGGGGGGCATTCTCAATATGGCACCGGAACTCTATAAAGGCGTAATAGCAGCAGTGCCTTTTGTCGATGTGCTTACCACCATGCTCGATGACAGTATTCCGTTGACCACCGGAGAATATGACGAATGGGGAAATCCTAATGACGAAGAATATTACAAAGCCATGAAGGCCTATTCTCCCTATGACAATGTCACCGCTCAAGCTTATCCTCATATTTTTGTCACCACCGGATTTCACGACTCGCAGGTGCAATATTGGGAACCCGCCAAATGGGTGGCCAAATTGCGTGAGCTAAAAACGGATGACCACCAACTCTTGTTCCACATCAATATGGATGCCGGGCACGGTGGAGCTTCGGGGCGGTTTCAAGCCCTTCGAGAGCTGGCCAGAGATTATGCTTTCTTGATCGATATGGAGAAGAAGACCGATTGAGAATTGTATTTGATGAGGATAAAATTTTACCAACTTGCGGATTAAGATATAAGATTCATTATCTTCGTTTCCATGAATCCTGAGCGTTTACAGACTCCGATTGATTATTTAAAAGGGGTAGGTCCCAATCGTGCCGATTTGCTACGTAGCGAGTTGGGCATTCATACTTTTCAAGATTTGCTCAACCTTTTTCCCCATCGTTACATTGACAAAACACGGTATTACAAAATCAATGAGCTACAGCGCAACGATGCTGAGGTACAAATCATTGGAAAGATTATTCACCTTAAGACGGTGGGGCAAAAACGCGGTAAACGCTTGGTGGCCACTTTTGTCGACGATACAGGGAAAATGGAACTGGTGTGGTTTCGCGGTCATAAGTGGTTAAAACAGCGTCTGAAAATCAATAAAGCCTATGTTATCTTTGGGAAGGTCAACTGGTTTAACGGTCTATTTTCCATGCCTCATCCCGAGATGGAATTATTAGAAGAACACAAAAAATCGGTGCGCATGGCCATGCAGCCGGTGTATCCTTCTACCGAGAAACTGACCAAAGGAAAAATCAGTAACCGCAGCCTACTCAAAATGATGAAACAGGTGTTTGCGGCCTGTAAAAAAGATTTTTTTGAGACCTTGCCCGAAGCGCTTCGCAACGAATTGAAATTAATGCCTCGTACGGCCGCCGTATTTAATGTACATTTTCCTCAATCTGCTGAAAAACTGAGCAAAGCTCAGTTCCGTTTAAAGTTTGAAGAACTGTTTTACCTTCAATTGCAGCTCATCAAGAAAAATCAAATGCGGAAACAAAAAATAAAGGGCTATGCCTTTGATAAGGTAGGTTCTTTATTCAATCAGTTTTATGAAAATCACTTGCCCTTTGATTTGACGACGGCCCAAAAAAGAGTGGTCAAGGAAATTCGTAAAGACTTAGGCAGTCCGGCACAGATGAACCGTTTGTTGCAGGGCGATGTGGGATCGGGAAAAACCATTGTAGCGTTTTTATCCTGTTTAATTGCCTTGGATAATGATTTTCAAGCCTGCCTGATGGCACCCACAGAAATTTTGGCCACCCAGCATTATCAAGGTTTAAAAGAATTTGCCGAAAAAATAGGAGTGTGTGTAGCCTTGTTGACCGGATCTACCAAAAAATCGGCTCGTAAAAAAATTCATGAAGACCTGCAAAGTGGAAGACTTCAAATTTTAATAGGTACTCATGCGGTAATTCAAGATAAGGTGGTGTTTCAAAACCTCGGGTTAGCAATTATTGATGAGCAACACCGTTTTGGAGTGGCCCAACGCGCTAAACTGTGGCGTAAAAATGAACTGCCGCCTAATATTTTGGTCATGACTGCCACGCCCATTCCGCGAACTTTGGCCATGAGTCTGTATGGAGATTTGGACATCTCTGTCATCGATGAACTGCCTCCCGGTAGAAAACCGGTCAAAACCGTTCATCGTTATGATAAAAACCGATTGGCTGTTTTTGGATTTATCCGGGATGAAATCGCCAAAGGACGACAAGTATATGTGGTTTATCCCCTGATAGAAGAGAGTCGCGAAATGGATTATAAAGACTTAATGGACGGTTATGACAGTCTTTCTCGTGATTTCCCAAAACCACAATATCAAATATCTATTGTCCACGGCCAAATGAAGCCCGCTGATAAGGATTATGAAATGAATCGTTTTGTCAAGGGGGAAACCCAGCTGATGGTTGCCACCACGGTGATTGAAGTGGGGGTAAATGTACCCAATGCCAGTGTGATGATTATCGAGAGTGCTGAGCGTTTTGGCTTGTCACAGCTCCATCAATTGCGCGGTAGAGTAGGACGTGGGGCCGAACAAAGTTATTGTGTTTTAATGACCGGACACAAGCTGTCGGCCGACAGCAAAACCCGTTTGCAAACCATGACGGCCACCAATGACGGTTTTAAAATAGCCGAGGTGGATTTAAAATTGCGCGGTCCCGGCAATATCATGGGAACGCAGCAGAGTGGAATACTCAATCTTAAAATAGCTGATATTGTGGCCGATAACCAAATCCTGAAAATGGCACGACACCACGCCCAACGAATCCTAAGAGAAGACCCCGGCTTGCAAAATCCACAGCATAAAATGTTGAAATATACTTATGCCATGCTGTCCAAACATAAAAATATCTGGAATTATATCAGCTGAGCCTAAATGATGGAAGCGGAGAACGATATTTAAAAGATGAGACGCATAAGTTTATCACGTTTTTTTGTACTTTTCTCACTAATAGTTGTCTTATGGAAATCGCTTTACTTCTTCTTGGTCTCATTTTATGTATAGGAGGAATTATCGGTAGTTTTTTGCCCATTCTCCCCGGCCTGCCCTTGAGTTGGGTAGGGCTTTTACTGCTTTATTTGATTCCGGGCGTTGAAGTGGAATATTGGTTTTTGGGGATTACACTGGGCGTTACCATACTGCTGTTTATTTTGGATTATGTTATTCCCGCCGAAGGCACCAAGCGATTTGGCGGCAGTAAAGCCGGCGCCATCGGCACTACGGTGGGCTTGGTAGCGGGCTTGTTTTTCCCTTTTGGCATTTTAATCGGTCCTTTTGTCGGGGCTTTGATTGGCGAATTGGTTTTCAATCAAACCCAAACCGATAAAGCCGTTAAAGCTGCTTTTGGTTCTTTTATAGGTTTCCTCGCCGGCACCTTTATCAATTTCCTGGCTGCTCTTATCTTTTTAGGACTTTTTATTTATAAGGCATGGCTGTTTCGAGCGCTTATTTTTTAGGAATATACAGCAAGCCTAAACTCTGAAGTTAGTTCTGCATTTTTCAAGGAACAAATCCCAGAACCTAAGAATAGATAGCCTTGTGAACTGCTTTCAGTCCCGCAGGTGCGGGATTTACGTGATGATTCACAGGGACATTCATTTTTTTGCATCACACGATATGTTGTGAATTGCTTTCAGTCCCGCAGGTGCGGGATTTACGTGATGATTCACAGGGTAACTTTTTTAACGTTTAACAAGCTGCTGAAAAGGAAGCTCAGTTTATAAAACGGAGTAGGGCTAATAATAAAAGACCTTTCTAAAAAGGGCGGTTAATTCTATTTCCATTTCATGTTCTATTTCTTTATTTTTGTCCATGTCAAAAATTGAAAATTTACGGCGAGTTACGGTGATGCGATACATTACTCCCTTGCGTGAAGGCGGGTCCTTGCCCGCTTTGGCTGATGCCGATGACGGGTTTAAGTATGTGCTAAAATTCAAGGGTGCCGGTCATGGAGTCAAAGCGCTGATTGCCGAATTAATCGGTGGCGAGGTAGCTCGTGTGATAGGATTAAAAGTCCCCGAATTGGTTTTTGCCGATCTTGGAGCAGATTTTGGACGCACAGAAGGAGATGAAGAAATTCAAGATTTGTTAAAATGGAGTACCGGAATGAATTTGGCTTTGCATTACCTTTCCGGTGCCATCAATTTTGATCCGGCAGTGATGAAGGTCGATGCAGAAACCGCCTCGAAAATTGTGTGGTTGGATGCTTTTTTAACCAATATCGACCGCACGTTCCGGAATACGAATATGCTGATGTGGCATCGAGAATTGTGGCTGATTGACCATGGTGCTTCTCTGTATTTTCATCATTCATGGGCAAATTGGCGCGACAAAGCTCAAACGCCTTTTCCCTTGATTAAAGATCATGTGTTGCTGCACCGAGCTTCTCGATTATCAGCAGTTGATTTGAGGCTACGACAATTATTGACCCCTGAAGTGATAGGGCAAATTGTAGATTTATTGCCCGATGAATGGTTGGAATGGGAAGAAAACGAGTTGACCCCGAAAGAAATTAGAAACGTTTATAAAGAATTTTTAACCTTGAGGTTGGCCCGGACCGATCTTTTTGTAAAAGAAGCCGAAGATGCACGACAAAAACGACTTGTATGAGTATGCTGTAATTCGATTGGTGCCTCGTGTTGAGCGGGAGGAGTTCATCAATGTAGGCTTGGCTATGCTGTGTAAAAGAAAGGATTGGCTAAAAATGGATTACCACCTTAACGCCGATTTATTGGAAGTGTTTTGCCCCGAGACCGAAAAAGCATTTGTAGATGATAACTTAAAGGCTTTTAAGGAAATTGCTCGTGGGAGCAGCACAGATTCTCCTATTGCGAAACTAAAAGCCGCGGAGCGATTCCGTTGGCTGACCGCGGTGCGAAGCTCGGTGATTCAAACCTCAAGACCTCATGTAGGGAAGACCGAGCACCTTGAAAAAACCTTTTCTCGCTTGTTTGAGGAGCTTGTTCTTTGATCAATCTTATCTTATACCAATTATACATATAAAATAGCCCAATATTTATGTCTAAATTTCAAATTTCTGCGTTAAAAAGCCTCGTCATAGCTATGGCTATGCCTACGTTTTTTGCCTTGAACTTTAAAATTTATCCTATAAATACTTAGACTATTTAATAAATAAAATTGGTATTAAAAGGCCAAAACAATTCGAAGCGGAATTTATCACATCGGAATAAAACTTTACGTTGGTGTGCTTAGCGAAGTAAACAATACCTGTCGATTCCGGTTTGTGTTTGTTTTGTATGTATGATTGATACAGCTCGTCAAAATTAAGCTTAACGAGCTTGTTTCTCTTTTTTTAACAGCGGAATAAAGGGGTTTTTGGTTTTCTTTTCGGTGTCTACAGCATAAAAATTCTTGATTAATAAAAATTGGTCGGAGTTACCGTCGACTTTAAAGTAGCGATAGTCGGCAATAAACCCTATAAATACCTTTTTGTTAAATGGTTTGAAGTCAAACTGAATAACATTGGTATCGGTGGTGATATCTTGCCATTTCATGGTATTGCCCACCCTTTGCAAATAAGTAAAAGTCACCTGGCGTTCCTTTAGCCTTTGTTGCGGTATGGTGTCGGCCGGAGCAAAGAACTTGAGGGTAGCTTTTAACACAGAGTCAGTGGCTGTTCCTTTGAGTGTTAGCGTATAAAATTTACTGGCTGAGCGAACAATCTTCCCGTTTTTAATACGGCGGACTTGATTGAGAAGGGTGTCTCCTTTTTTAGAAACATAGACTTCAATTTCGTCTTTCATGTGTTTTCCGGGATGTTGGTAGACCAACCCTATTTTTTGAAACTGGCGTGGCTCATAATCCTCACTTATTTGAGCAGGGATGGGAGTTTTGGTAATATCTTCTGTTTCCTTTTCCCCCTTGCAAGCCAATAGCGCCAGTGCCATTAAAAAGCACAGCGAAAAATGGATTAAGGGTTTAAACTTGATGGGGATTAATAGCTTGTTCATCGTTTTTATTTTTTCTCCTCGTTATTAAAATAGACCAAATAGTAATACATTTCCCGATCCGGATCCCATCCTTTTTCAATGAATTTATCGGCACTTTCAGAGTTGACAAAATCCATTTTAATTTGAATATGGGTATCCAAGTTGATGATGCTTTTGATTTTTTTCCGCGCGGAAGAAACAGCTGTATTGGAAACCGGAAATTCGGTGAGGTCTTCTACTTTATATTTTGGGCCTTTCTCGGTTTTATAATTTTGAAACTCGGGTACCAAGTCGGGGTTCTCCATCACTTCATTGAGGAAAACATCTTCTTTAAAATCATCATTCTTGGCAAAGTGATTGACCGCACGGTTCATAAACATTACTTCTTGTTGTTTGTCTTCTGCGGGGAGCACCACGTCTTTGGCAAAATTCTGACAGAATTTTAAATAGCTCTTGGTATTAAAATTCTCATCAGCAAAAATATCTACCCCTAAGAATTGCTCCAGCCAATATTTGGTGTCATATCGATTGGCATCTACCGATAAAATTTTGTAGCCTTCGTCTTTGTTGACATTAAAAATGACGGCTCCTTTGTCCAGTTTATTAAGGTTAACTCCCTGTTCCAACAGCATGTTGAGATTGCCCGCTTTTTCTTGAAACTGTAAAAAATCGTGTTTCAACTCCGATTTAAAAATACCAACTGCTTCGGTGCGCTCGTTGTCTAATAAGATGTTTTCAAAATAAACTACATAAACTTCTCCTGATTTGATATGTGGATGGGTAGACTGGTCAAACAACAGCCTGGCAATGCGTTTAGAAGCTTCATGGGTTTTTAATGGATTGTTGAAAACAGTGTTGACCTGCTCGTATAACTCGTGAAATTCTAAATCTGTTTCGTGAACAAATTGATAGAAATTCTTTTCCTTGTCGCGAAAGGGCTTGAGAAAATATTCTTTGAGTAGTGCGTGCAATTCGTCGTTGATTTCATAGGCTTCTTCGGATAAAAAAATGCCTTCATTTCTACTTTTATTACCAACACGATGAATGGACAGGGATTCGATTTGTGCGGGATGGAGGTTGAGCATAGGGTATAAAAATTGGGTTTCTGGTTATGTTCAAATTTTCAAACTGCAAATTTAGGGATTTAAAAAGGATGGGGGAATGAAAATGATGAGGTTTTTATAGAGACGAGGATAGCACGCCGATAACGCAGATTAAGCAGATGGACGCAGAAAAAAATCACCAACTAAACCTGCGAAAATCAGCATGATCAGCGTCATCAGCGTGCTTTTCCGCTTAGATTAATATTATTTTGTTAACTTCGTAAAAAAACGAGGTATTGTGAGAGTCGACTATAAATATCATGAGCTAACTGGGCAAATAATTCACTCTTTTTATAAAGTTTATAATGAATTAGGATTTGGATTTTTGGAGAAAGTGTATGAAAAAGCTTTGTTTTATGAGTTAAGGCAAATGAATTTTTTTGTGGAAAGGCAAAAGCAAATAAAAGTATTTTACAAGGAAGTGGAAGTGGGGGAGTATTATGCAGACCTGATTGTAAATAATAAAGTGATCCTTGAGTTAAAGGCCTATGAAAGTCTACGAGAAGAGCATGAATTTCAGTTGATTAATTATCTAAAAGCTACTCGGATAGAAGTGGGGTTATTATTCAATTTTGGTCAGGAGCCGGAGTTTAAACGAAAAATATTTTCGAATAAATAATCTGTATAAATTAGTTGTTTATTTAAAGAATAGCACGCGGATAAAAACCATCAACCAAATCCGCGAAAATCAGCATGATCAGCGTCATTAGCGTGCCTTTGTTTCCAGGTAGATGAGGGTAGCACGCCGATAACGCGGATTCAGCAGATCGACGCGGAAAAAAGTCACCAATTAAACCAGCGAAAATCAGCATGATCAGCGTCATCAGCGTGCCTTAATATCCATTTTTTTGACAGGCCCTTTTTAAGGGAATTGCATTAGCCATAGAATCCTTATCTTTGAAAGAATTTTTCTTTTAGCCTTAAATAGTTGGATTAATTTGTAGGCTATTTTTGGTATTATCCCTCGGATTGGTCTGTTTTGTATGTAGATTCGGCATAATAACGCAACCGCCGATGAGGGAGCTCAGCTGTTGATAAACGGGCAATTAAAAACATAAAACATGCGTATTTTACACACCGCCGACTGGCATTTGGGCAAGCGATTAGATTATTACAGCCGCTTGCCGGAGCAAGAGGAAGTTTTAAAAGAAATTACCCATATCGCCCGAGAAAAAGCGGTGGATTTGGTTTTGGTGGCCGGGGATTTGTACGATACCTTTAATCCGCCCAACGAGGCCGTCGAACTGCTTTACAAAACCTTAAAAAAGCTGACGCAAAACGGAAAAGTGCCTGTTATTGGGATTGCCGGTAACCACGATTCTCCCGATCGAGTAAACGTAGCCGATGTGTTGGCCCGAGAAAATGGAATTATTCTGATAGGGCGTCCCACCGATACGGTTCCGGTTTTTGAAACCGGTTTTAAAGTAGCGACTACCGCTCCGGGATTTATCGAACTCCATTTGCCGCAATTTGATTTTCCGGTTCGCCTCTTGCACACTGCTTTTGCCAATGAAGTACGCCTGAAAACATATTTTGGCGATGAAGACAAACGCCAATCCCTACAAGAGAGTTTGACAGAAAGATGGCAGCTGCTCGCCGATGAATATGTTGATGAAAAAGGAGTGAATTTATTGATGACTCATTTGTTTATGGGGCAACGAGGAACAGAATTATCGGAAGAACCTGAAGGAGAAAAACCGTTGAATATAGGTAATGCTGATTTGGTTTATTCGGATGCGATTCCTCAAAAAATTCAATATGCCGCTCTCGGACATTTACACCGTTATCAAGATGTGGGCAGTCATCAACCGGTGATTTACAGTGGTTCTCCTTTAGCTTATTCTTTTGCCGAAGCCGGACAGCAAAAGCAAGTGGCTATTGTGGATGTCGAACCCGGAAAAACAGCACAGATAGAACGCATCAATTTAAAATCAGGCCGACCTTTAAAGCGAAAAAAATTCACTGATATGACAGAAGCGCTTGCTTGGTTAAGGGACAATCAGGAGGCTTTGGTCGAGCTGACTTTGGAAACCGAAGATTACCTCAAGGCCGAAGACCGAAAACGCCTGTATCAATCTCACAGCGGTATTATCCATCTGATTCCCAAAATGAAAAATAAGGAATTTGCCTCTGACGGGCAAGCAGCCCTTAATCTTAATCAGGATTCTGCTTCCTTGTTTAAAGACTATTTTAAGTCCAAAAACGACGGACAAGCGCCCAATCAAGAACTCATGGAATTGTTTAACGAAATTAGAAACAGCTGATATGATTCCCAAACAACTGACCATAGAAGGTATTTACTCTTATCAGAAACGGCAAACCATTGATTTCACAAGATTAACCGATGCCGGTTTATTCGGAATTTTTGGAGCCACCGGTTCGGGAAAGTCGTCTATTTTAGAAGCCATAAGCTTTGCTTTGTATGGAGAAACCGAGCGTTTGAATGCGCGGGATAAACGCAGTTATAACATGATGAATCTCAAGTCGAATCGCGCTTTTATAGGCTTTGATTTTTATAACTACGACAACACCTTGTACCGGGTGACTCGCGAGTTTAAACGCAATTCAAAAAACTTTGAAGATGTACACACGCCCAAAGTGATTTTTTATGCGTATAAGAGTGGTGCGTGGCTGCCCTTGGAACATACCGATGCTCAAAAAATCATCAATTTGAGCTACCATCATTTTAAGCGTACGATGATTATTCCGCAGGGAAAATTCCGAGAGTTTTTAGAGCTTACTGCCGCTCAACGTACCCGAATGCTCAAGGATATTTTTCAGCTTCAACGGTATGATTTACAGGATAAAACCGCAAAACTGTTCAAGGCCAATCAGTCTGATGTAGATCAGTTGGAAGGGGAGTTGAAAGGCTATGAAGCGGTGACTTTAGAAGGAATCAAACAGCAAAAAGACACTTTAAATAAGGCCGTATCGGAACAGGAAAGCGTAAAAAAGAAGCATGATCAAATCGATCAAAAATATCAGTATCTCAATCACTTGAAAAAGGATTTTGACCGATTAAAACAGAAGCGAGAGGAGTTTAAAAAGCGCAAACAACAGTATGAAAAATATGAGAAACTGGAGCAGCAAGTAAATCGGTATGAACGACTTTACACGGTATTTTACCAGCCTTTGGTCGATCTGAAAAAGCTGTGCAAAGAAGTTGATGCAAAGAAAAGCCTGCGACAAAAGAAGGCTGAGAAGCTGATGCAATTGCAAAAGGAAATTGACGAGAAGCGGGAAGCCTTAAAGAAAATCAAAGCATCGGTTGATGAATTGCCCCAAAAAAGGGTTGAAGAGGAAGACTTGCGATTTATTATTCAAATTTTGACACATTCAGCCGGGATTCGAGACTTGTCTGAGCGTCAAAAAAAAGGAGAGCAGCTGGTTCAAACCACCAAAGAGGAGCTCAAAAAATTGAAAGCGACTTGTGAGGAAAAGGAAGAAAAACTCCGGGAGTATAAAAAAAAGCGAATCGATCCTGTGCTTCTGCGACAAGTGGGAACCTGGTTTTCAAAATGGGAACATTTAATGTCTGATCAAAAAAATAAGCAGAAAAAAATAACCCACTTGTCCACAACGCTTCAAAAGCTTGTAGAAGAATTAAAGACAGCGGGACTGGATTTAAATACTTTTGATGAGACCTCCAAAAAGCAACGATTGGAATGGGAAAAACAGAAAAAAAGAATTAATAAACAAAAGGAAGCCTTAAGGGTGCAACAAAAATTGGCCGAGCATGCCCATGCTTTGCACGAAGGGGAAGCCTGTCCTTTGTGTGGTGCTACAGATCATCCGCATATTGCCGAAGAACAAGATGTTTCTCGAGAATTGAATGTTTTGGAAAAAGAGCTGCGGGATCTTGAGGCTCAGCATAAAGAATTACAGGATAAGGAAAAAACTGTCATTGCAAAGCGAGAAGAAAAACGGCAATTGGAAAAGCAAATAAATGACGAGCGAGAGCAGCTTCAGCAACTCGATTTAGCAATAGAAAAGCAACGAGCCGATTTTGTGTGGGAGGATTTTGATCCTGAAAACCCCAAACAATTCAAAGCAAAACAGGAAGCAGCGGAGGAGTTGGAAAAGAAAATCGATCAGGCCGACCAAGCTTTGGCCGATCATAGGAAAAATCTTGAAAAAAAACGGCAGTATCTCGACCGTTGCAAACATAGGCTGCACCGGCTTCAAAAGGAAGTGGGGGAGAAGCAAACGAAAATCGATACGTATAAATCCAATCTCAAACACTTGGATATGGCGGCTTATGAGAGAAAAAATCCCGAAGAAGTGACGGCAGATTTGGAGCGATTTAAAAAGGAAAACAAAGCACTTGAAGAGCAGCATCAGCATTTGACAGAGGCGATTAATGGGTTGCGTCCGAAAATTTCGGCTCAAGAAACCGAGCTTAACAACATTAAAGAACGCGTGGAGGAATTGCAATCGGAACTCCAAGAAATCCAAGATAAGATCGCAAAAGATTTATCCGCAGAACAACTTTCTTCCATAGCGGAAGTCCGCGCGGTTTTAAAGCAACAATTCGATGTTTCGGTCGAACGCAGGAAAATAGAGAAATTCAGAATAGACCATAAATCCTTGGAGAACAGCATTTCAGAATTGAAAACAAAATTAGCTGAAGCCTCTTTTAGCCCGGAATCCTTTAAAGAAGTTGAAGAAAGTTGGAAAAAAGTTCGCAAGCAGCTCGAGGAAGTCAATAACAAAGTTGTCAAGTTGAAGGAGGAGGTAACTCGCTTGGAAAAGGATTTGGAGAAAAAACAAGGTTTAGAAAAAGAATTGGGGAAGAAGCAAAATCGGGCGGCCAACCTTAAAACTATGCTGAACCTGTTTAAGGGAGCCGGTTTTGTAGAATATGTTTCATCCATTTACCTCAGCCAGCTGTGCGATCAGGCCAATGTTCGTTTCCATCGTATGACTCGGCATCAGCTGAGCTTGCGATTGAGTGAAAAAAATGATTTTGAAATCGTGGATCACCTCAATGAAGGCCGCAGTCGGAGTGTCAAAACCCTTTCCGGCGGACAAGCCTTTCAGGTGTCTCTGGCTTTGGCCCTCGCTTTGGCCGAAAACGTTCAGCGCAATGCAAAAGCCGATAAAAACTTCTTCTTTATAGATGAAGGCTTTGGAACGCAGGACTTAGAATCAGTTAACATCATTTTTGAGACCTTGGTCAATTTGAATAAAGAAAACAAAATCGTCGGCATCATTTCTCATGTCGAGGAACTGAAAGATCGTATTCCACAATCCCTCACCATTGTAAAAGATGCCCAAGAAGGAAGTTTGATTCAGATAAATTAAAAACCAATTCGGCTCCTTTGTTAAAAAAGTATTTATCTGATAAAAAAATGTATTTTTGTCCAAACCTTGACAAAGGAATCATAAGAAAATAGAATCCATGAGAAATTTAATTGTACTGGTTTTAGCCTTGTGCTTAACGGCCTGTGGAAACAAGACCTCGAAAGAATCTGAAACTTCAAATGCCAAAACGATTTCCTCTTCTGTGCAATCGATCGAGAAAAACTACCAAAGTTTTGGAATAGAAATCACTGATCAACAAGTGCTTTCCTCAACAGAGATGATGCAAAAACTCCAAGAGCTGAAGGCAGGAGACACCCTGAAAGTTAAATTTTCTGCTCCGGTAGCTGCCGTTTGCAAGAATAAAGGCTGTTGGATGAAACTCTCTTTAAATAAGGAAGAACGCGTTCATGTAACTTTTAAAGATTACGGATTCTTTGTGCCCAAAGATATTGAAAACCAAAAGGCCATAGTCCACGGGAAAGCCTATTTAAAGGAAATTTCGGTAGAACGTTTGCGTCATTTGGCCAAAGATGCCGGAAAAAGTGAAGAAGAGATTGCCGCCATCACCGAACCGGAATTGACTTACGCTTTTACCGCTGATGGGGTTTTATTGAAAGAGTAAGAAGTTTTGAAGGCTGTTTTGATTTGCTGTCAAAAAAAATGAGTTGGGTTGCCAAAAGACACAACACCCCAAACAATCGTTTTATTATGCCCCCTGTTGAGTACTTTTCGATATTTAAAAATTAGATATAGATACCGGGCTCATTAATATTTCATTTTGGGATCACCTCTCGAGTCGAGAAAAATCAATGAACTTTTTCCAATATGATTAGCCGAATCATATTGTTTATAAAAAAGAGAAAAGTAGGAGTTAAAAATCGCCTAAAAACATAGCTGATACGGGTTTAGGGAGCTTTGCTTGAGGTCTAATAATGCATCACACCCATTTTCAAACGACTACAAACGAAAATAAACGTAAACAACTGTTTATTAACCGATTTTGATGCGATAAGCGTCTCATATTTGTGCTGTTGAATTGAACGAACGAGATTCAGCATAAACTAAATTAATTATTATGAACACGCTACGCAACAGAGTACAACTCATCGGAAACTTAGGAAACGACCCCGAGATCGTCAACTTGAAAGAAGGGAGGAAGCTGGCCAAATTTTCTATGGCCACCAATGACACTTATACCAACAAACAGGGGGAAAAGGTTACGCAAACCGAATGGCATAATATTGTGGCCTTTGGGAAAACGGCAGAAATTGTTGAAAACTATCTCAACAAAGGCAAGGAAGTCATGATTGATGGAAAGCTAACCTACAACCAATATGAGACCGATAAAGGTGAGAAAAAATATTTTACTCAAATTAGGGTAAATGAACTCGTTTTGATGGGGAAATAATATTGCTTGTAGAATATGGCAGAATCCAATAGTTGTGTTGTTGACTCCGTTAAAAGGAGTCTTTTAAAACAATGTTAATTGCTTAAGGCCCTTATTTTAAGGGCCTTTTTACATAGGTAATTGATCCTGTTCTCTTTTGGTTTTTTAATAAGCAAAGGATATTTATATTTGCCCCAAATAATTTTAAAACAATAGCTATGAAACGATTATTTTTCACATCAGTATTGATGATTTCATTTACTGCTTTGTTGGCCCAAAACACAAAGCAAAACGAAGACAGCTTACAAGGATGGAATACTTATGGAAATTTCTCTTTGCTGTTTAATCAGGCTGCCTTTAATGCCGAATGGCAAGATGGCGGAATGTCCAGCTATGGAGGGAATGCGCATTTGGATTATCACTTTAATTACCGAAAAGATGATTTCACTTGGGACAACAAAGTGTTGGCCGAATATGGAGTCATTAAAACTGAAGGAGATCAGGAACTTCGAAAAACCGTAGATAAGTTTGAATTGTATTCGGTAGCCGGTAAGCAAATCAAAGAGTCCAATTGGTTTTACTCTGCTTTTCTCAATTTTAAAACCCAATTTGGCCCCGGTTATGAATATGCTGAAAAAACTTTTACCAACCCGGCTACCGGTGAAGAGGTTACCACCTTTACTCGTGGAGAAAAATCAACTCATATTTTTTCCCCGGCAGACTTGCGCTTGGGACTTGGTTTTTTGTGGAAGAAAAGTGATAACCTCAAAGTAAACATTGCCCCTGCAACGGCTCGTGTAACTTTTGTAGATGACCAATTTACCTCCGTACCCGGTTATGTAGATGGAGATTATTTCGGCGTTGATCAAGGAGAGTCTATGCGGTTTGAATTTGGTGCTGCCCTTAATGCCTATGCTAAATTTGAACTACTCGACAACCTATCGGTTGAAAATATCCTTTCTTTGTACTCCAATTATCTTGAAAAGCCACAAAATGTGGATATGGATTACACCTTTAAATTGGACATGAAGGTAAACAAATGGTTGTCGGCCAATTTTATCTTCCAAGCAATTTATGACGATGATGCCGTCGGAGCTTTTCAAATTCGAGAAGTACTTGGGGTAGGGTTTAGCTATAAGCTGAACTAAGACCTTTTTAGAAAGAAAATTGCCAAAGCTCATCCCGGTACTTATTTGAATCAGCGGTATTGGGAAGACAGCTTTGGGAGTATTCATTGACCTTTAACTAAGCCCTTGAAGGGTTGATTACTTTTCTCATAAAATCCTATAAAAAAACGCTTACCTCGGTAAGCGTTTTTTTTATGAGATTGTAATTCGGTAATTGTTCAACTTGTACCCCAAAGGAGTGACAAATTATTTTTGAAAAGAGCGCTATAAATCAAGACAAGGAGCGTATGCATTTCACTCCATTTATAACGCTAAAAACCTGTAAATAAGTTCGGTATTTACCCTGTAAATCTCTGGATCGATCCATAACTTCTTGTGGTATAATTTGATAGTATATCAGGCTGAATCCTTTTTTTAAAATAAATGCTCAAATTGATCAGCTCTTCATCGATTCTGAATTGTCCTCCATGAAAATAGGGAGGCTATTTTGAGAAAATGGGATAAATCAACCGGGGATAACAGTAAAATTGCTATTTTTATAATCAACTAAAATCATTTAGGGAGTATTGATTATTAACATAAAGAGCCATATGAGGGGAGACTCTCATGTATGGTCCCACTGGGGCGAAGAGGGGAATTCTCTTGCGTGACTTAATTAGGCGTTATTATAAACTAATACCACGAAAATATATGAATACAAATAATATTTTGGTAACTACAACTTCTTCAATAGAAGGAATGAAAATAATCAAACATATTCAACCTATTTCCGCCCATATTGTTATTGGAACAAATATTTTTAAAGATATTTTTGGAGGGTTGACTGACTTTTTTGGAGGGAAATCCGAAACGTATCAAAAAGGCTTAAAGTTAATATATAATGATGCCATAAAAGAAATTAAACGCTCGTGTTATAAAGTTCGAGGCAACTGTGTTGTAGGGTTAAAAATAGATATTGATGAAATTTCGGGAAAAGGGAAGTCTATGTTTATGATAACCGCTGTTGGAACTGCGGTATTTGCCGAAAAAAATGAAATAAATACACCTCAATCTTTAAAACAAAATGGTGAAGAAATTTCTGTTAAAGAAATAGACTATTTAAGATACAAAAAAAATATCACAAAAAAAGCAAATGAAGGGAATTTAGAATTTACCGATTATGTTTGGAATTTTGTCACTAACAATCAAATGGTAGAAATTCTTCCCTATATTTTAACAAAACTATCGAAGTCACTAACTGATGAAGATTCGGACTTTGATGCTGATGGATTTTTCGAAAAGTTCAAATTGTATCTTGAAAATATCCCTGACCAAATTAAAGTAAAAGCATTATACTCTGCAATTATTACTGATAAAAACAAAAGAGCAATCCAATATATCCAGACTCTTATAAAGGAATTTAACCTACTAGATTTTGATCAAACTATAAAAATCCTTGAAGCTGATGACTCATATAAAAGAAAGATAGGTTTAGCAATAGCTACTTATGATAAAGAGTTTTATAAGCCCTCAGACATTAATGGATTCAAAAAACTAAAAAAATCTATAGAATCTTCATTCCCAAAAAGAGGAGAAATCACAATTAAAAAACGAATGTTATCTTCTAAAGAAAAAGAAGTTTGGATATGCGAATGTGGTAATTCAGTGGGTATAAAATATAAATATTGTCCTTCCTGTTTGAAGGACATATATGGTTTTAAGGAATACGAATTAAATAGAGGTGAAGTTATAGATGACATTGATAATAAAATTGAACTTATAGAGGAATTACAGAACAAATAATGGCCACACAACAACAAGCATTTCATTACGCCCGCAGTGCCAGTGAAAAGAACAACGAAAGAATCTATATCAATTTATGTGCCTCGCCAACAACAGATCAAAGCTGAATACTCAAAACCTTTGGTTATAAGAAAAAGCCACCTCCAATCGGAGGCGGCCTTTTTAAATCTTCCCGTGGTTGCATTTACTCAAAGTCAGACTTGTTGAGTCCGCTATTGATTTTCACTTCTTCCACCTTCATTTTAATTTGACGTCCACCTTGGGTAGAGTTGATGACAAACGGGAATTTGATTCCATTCACCTCGGTATAATCATCATAAAGCACTTTCCCGTTTAAACTGGTGGTTTTAAGCAACAGTCCTGTTTGGGTGTCGTAATAATTTTTAGACGTGTTTCCTGCGGTATCGGTTACCACTACAACATAGACTTTTTGGTGATCTTGATGCTTAACCCCTAAGAGTTTGAGGCTGGATCCGTTTTTGCCGTAATCGAGTGCCGGAAAGAGGGCCTCTTTTTGTTGTTCGAGCAGCATTTCTTCTTGCTCCTTGCTCAGCGCTTGTTTGTTACCGCGGATATATAAGGAAACGCCTTTATCGTTAATCACTGTTTTTCGCATACTTTGTCCTCTGAATTTCACTTCCTGTAGGAAATAATCAGGTACTTTTCTGAGTTGGCGGAAGCTGATGGGCATTCCTCTAATTTGGGCAGTCATGGTTTGGGAAATATCTTTTACGTTTTCCAGTTTTTGTCGCCCACCAATGGCTTTAATATAATCGTCAACGACTGTTTGGGCAGTCACTCCTTTTGGAGCAGGATCCAAATTGATGAAAATATTGTTCATCGGATTGATATCCGGAACCAAATGATCGGGATCGATTTCAACCGATTTTATTTTAGTATCCGAATCGAGATGATAGACATATTCTGCACCGGTGAGCCATATTTCTACAGGAAGCTTAACCCTTTTGGTCTGTCCGTTGTCAAAAGTAATCTTCAAATCTACAGGCATGGGCATTTCCTGTTTGTTCAATAAGGTGATTTTTGCTCCATTTTGAGGGGCTCCATTGACATAATCAATACTTTCTACCGCTTGATCTATGGCCCATTTTTTCATAAACCAACCTTTAAAGAACCAGTCTAAATCTTCGCCTGAGACATTGCTCATGGTATTGAAAAAATCCCAAGGTTCCGGATGCTTGAAGGCCCAACGGTCAATATAAGCTCGGAAGGCTTTGTCAAATCGCTCCTTGCCTAAAACTACATTGCGCAAAACATCCAAGGCTGTACCGGGTTTGTAATAAGCTTCAATTCCTAAATTATGCTGGTTGTGAATCACATCGGGAATGGTGAAAACCGGATCGAGACGATCGTTAAACAACATGGCGGCTTGGTTCTGGTAGTTTTTCTCTTTATAATATTCGCCATCATTAAACTTTTTGGTGGCAACCCCATTGATAAAAGTGTTGAGTCCTTCATCCATCCACCCATATTTTCGTTCGTTAGATCCCACAATCATCGGGAACCAGGTGTGACCAAATTCGTGGGTGGTCACGTGCCACAATCCGCCGTTTTTGCTTTTGTAACTACAGAAAACAATTCCCGGATATTCCATTCCGCCTTCATGACCCGCTACATTGGTAGCCACTTGGTAGGGATAGGGATACCAGTCCTCAGAATAGATTTCGATACTGCGTTTTACATACTCGGTGGAACGGCCGTAGCCTTCTTGTCCCGAACTTTCAATCGGGTAAAAAGATTGGGCTAAAGCTTTCTGTCCATTGGGCAGGTTGATGCGGGCAGCGTCCCAGATAAAAGCCGCGGAAGCAGCCCAGGCAATATCGCGACTGTTTTCCATTTTAAAATGCCAAGTTAGCATTCCCTGCTTACCCTTTTTGTGAAAATCACCCGATTCCATTTCATCTGCCGAAACAATAGTAAGCGTTTCATCACTTTGATGTGCTTTTTCCAGTCGGTTGCGCATGGTTTCGGTCAATACTTTTTTGGGATTTTGAAGAACTCCGGATCCGGTAACCAGCATATTGGCCGGTGCCGTAATGGTGTAGTCAAAATCGCCGTATTCCAAATAAAATTCACCTGTTCCTAAATAGGGTAAAGTGTTCCAGCCTTCTACTTCATCATATACACACATGCGCGGATACCATTGGGCAATGGTGTAAATGGTGCCGTTTTTGGTTTCCAAACGCCCCATGCGATCTTTGCCGTGTATAGGGATTTTGAATGCATAACGAAGGTGCACCTCTACTTCATCGCCTGAGGCTAAAGGGCTGGGCAAATTGATTTTCATGCGAGAATCTGATACCCGATAGTCTACTTGTTTTTGATCAATCGATACTTGGTGAAGCTGGTAACCTTGGGTATAATTTCTAATGCCATTACGATCACTGGCCGGATAGAGATAAGAACTTCTCGAGCCCTTCTTAAAGGTGTTTTGATCGAGCTGAAGCCAAAGAAAATGCAAGGTATACGGACTGTTGTTGTGATAGGTTATGGTCATTTCTGCACTTATTTTTTTATGCAGCGTATCCAAGGTGGCGTGAATTTCGTAGTCTGCTTTGTTTTGCCAATACAAGGGACCGGGCTTGCCGGTGGCACTGTGAAAAGCGTTGGCGTGTTTTTCCATAAACAAAGTGCTAAACGCTTTGTATTTGTCGTAGTTCGTTTTTTTTGCGCTGTCGTCATTTTGCGCATAGACGGCCGTGCTCACCCCGATAATCAAAAGTAGGGATACGCAGGTTTTTAAAAATAATTTCATAAGAAAAAAGTTATTATTGAGAGATTACATAAAAGTGCGACAAAAAAATAGGCTTTCTCGAAGAGAACTTATTATAAGTTTTGTCGTGGAAATGTATAAAAAAATTGAGTCTTACCCTTGTCAATCTATAAAATTTAAGAAAACTTTGGAAGTACCTCTTTTTTTTGAAAGAAATTTTACTTTTTTACCAGCTGAAAAAATAATTCGCTACCCGCACGAGGGGGAATGGAATTGTATGCCGGTTCCATGAGTGCTATTTTAAATTTTGAAGCAAAAAGCTTTCGATATATATTTTCGTTTCCTCCATAGGGAGGGCCGTCTTCGGTTAAAGGAAATTTAAAGAGCAAGCCCACTAACTTTCCGGTCGGTTTTAAAAGTTCAGCCATTTTTTGCACATAATCTTCTCTGAGATGGGGAGTTAATGCACAAAAGAAAGTCTGCTCAAAAATCAGATCGTAGGATCCGCTAAGATCAAAAAAATCACTGTGAAGCAAGTGGCTTTTGGGAAAATCGGGTACGCGATCCGCCAAGTTATTTAAAGGATATGCCGAGATATCGGCTACATCAACATTTTTAAACCCTTTGCGCCACAAATATTCTGCTTCATAAGAATTGCCGGTTCCGGGAATGAGAATCTTCTGGGTTTTATCTTCCAGTTGGTCAATATAGGCTTTTAATGGCGTGGATATATGCCCAATATTCCAACCGGTTTTACCCTGTTTGTATTTTTGCGTCCAATAAGCTGCGCTATTTTTTTGGTTCATAGCAAAGGCGTATAAAATCGATGAGGTTTAAAAGCCCAAGATACTTAAACTACAGCAGGAACGGAAACAAATAAACAAGAACTTAAGCTTTTCGTTTAAAGTGTATCCATTACTGTTCTGAAGTTAATCTTAACGGCCTATTTTATCAAATCTCCCGATTTTTCACGAACTTTAGACCATAAAGATGTCATCATGAAATCGCCTAAAGTTTTAATTGTATTTGCCAGTTTAACCGGAAACACCGAAGAGATTGCCGAAAACCTTGGGCAACAACTTCGGGATTTGGGGGCTGCGGTGGAAGTGGTCGAATCTTTGCAAGTGGAAGCCGATGAATTTTTGGAGCAGGATATCTGCGTAGTAGCTACCTATACTTATGGTACCGATGGAGAGCTGCCGGACGAAATGATTGATTTTTATGAAGATTTGGCTACACTCGATCTGACCGGAAAAATTTATGGTGTTTTGGGATCGGGACAAGAGTTTTATGAACATTTTTGCCGAGCTGTTGATTACTTTGAAAATCGTTTACAGACTACCCACGCCACTCGCGGCAGTCGAGCTTTAAAATTTGAACTCAATGCACAAAGCCCCGAAGATCAAGTTCAAATAATGAATTTTGCCAAAGAGTTATGGAAGGCCTATCGAGATAAACGGCGTTGATGTTTCGGGTTTATAAAAAATAGAAAACATGCGAAAAGTACTGATTGTATATGCCAGTTGGACCGGTAATTCTAAAGAGATAGCCCATATTTTGGCAGAAAACTTCAAAGGACTCGGTTTGAAAGTTTGTGTGCGGGAATGTCAGCAGATAGACGCCAAGGCATTTAAAAGTGTTGATATCTGTGTAGTTGCTACCTACACCTATGGTTCAGCGGGAGATTTGCCGGATGAGATTGTCGGATTTTATGAAGATTTGGGAGCGCTCGACCTTAGCGGAAAGGTATATGGGGTCTTGGGATCGGGAGAAGAATTTTATGGGTATTACTGCAAATCGGTTGACGATTTTGACCAACAATTTCAACTTACCGGAGCCACTCGGGGAGCCGAGGTGCTTAAAATAGAATTGAATGCCAAAGAAGCCGATAAAAAACGAATTGAGAGATTTGCGCAAAGCTTGGTAAAGACCGATGAAAAATAATGTCAGCTCGACGGCGTATTGACGGGATATAAGCCTTGTTTTTATTGAATTTTTACGGGTTGGGTAGGACTTCGAGGAGAGAAAGGACAGAAACAAGATAAACCAAAGCAGTGTCAATCAGTGGGGGAGATGGTACGATCTTTTACGGCCAAAAGTCCGGTAATGCACATTATCACCGGAATACTCAGCAATACCCAAAGTGACAGTTTCCAGGATTGGGTTTGTTGAAATAAATATCCGACCAGAGGTGGAAAACAACCGGCAATAAAATAACCGACAGTTTGCGCCATTCCCGATAATTGTGCGGCGTCAGAAACGCTATTCGTTTTAACTACAAAAAACATAGTCGATAAAGAAAAGACACATCCGATAGAAAAGCCGATAAGAATACTGGCGATTATGGCAAAGCTTGTTTTTCCAATGATAAACAAGGCAATCCCCGAAAACATTAAGAGTGAAGCTATCCAAACAAAAGCTCGCAAATACTTAGTTTTTCCGGCCATCAATGCTCCGGCAAACATCATGGGGATGGTGGCCAGTTGAATATAAAACACCATAGCTCCCGATGGCCCCACAGCCATGCCCCAATTTTGCAGTATGGTGGGAAGCCAGGCCGAAAGAACATAATAGATGACAGACTGCATGCCCATAAAAATAGATATTTGCCAAGCCAATGACGACGACCACATTTTCCGAGGACGCTTTACAGGTCTTTTTGAGGGATTGGTTGTTTTTTTGTGGTTGAGAATATACCACCAGAATGGTAAGGCAATCAAGGATAAAAACCCCCAAATACCAATAGAAGATTTCCATCCCAAATCGGCAATATTTCCCAGCTGAACACTGAAAAATACAGAAAGCGCAGCAAAAATATTTGAGATTGATAAAAATAAGGCGGTGACAAGTCCTGCTTTATCGGGGAAATATTTTTTGACAAACGGTGGCATTAAAACATTAGCGACGGTAATCATTAAGCCGATTAGGATGGAGCCTAAAAACAAAAAATGGTTGACAGGACGAATAAACACGCCGATCATTAGCAAGAAAACAGAGGCTAATAATGCTTTTTCTACGCCCAATCGACCGGCTAATCGCGGGATAAAAACAGATCCGAATGCAAAACACAATAGCGGGATGGTCGTGATGAGTCCCATGACTGCCGGCGAGAGGTTTAAGTCGGCAATAATTGCTGGAGTAACCGGCCCGACGGAGACTATTGGCGCACGCAGATTAGATGCCAAAAGTACCACACCGACTAATGTAACGGTATTACGAAGATATGACTTGCTCAAATTATGGTGGCTTAACGGGGGTAAACTCAAGAAAATATATGCAAATGAACGAAATATTAATGGAGTAGTGTCGGGTTTTAGTTGTGAATTTCCCCTGTATAAACGGACGTATGCCGCACAAAAATCTACTGCGATTTGACGATAATGACAGTTGGTCGGTTTTATTTGACAGTTCAGTCAGCTATAGAGGGCTCGAAAAAGAGTTTGTCGGTAGGTTTGAATTGAATTTTAAAACCTAATTATTATGAGACATTTAATCTTATTTGGAATGATCCTTTTTACCGGCGTGTGTTTAGGACAAAATCATTTAAAAATGAAGTTCACCGGTTTCAATCAAGAAGAAGGAACTTTGATGGTGGCCGTATATGAACAGGATGATTTTGGTGCAGTACCAACGTATGCGAAAGCGGTCAAAATAGAACACAATCCTGTGGAGGTGGCTTTTGACGAAATCCCCGATGGGGAGTATGCAGTCATGGCTTTTCAAGACCTCAACGGCGATCGTCGATTGAATTTTGACGAGAGCGGACGTCCACAAGAACCTTATGGAATAAGTAATAATCCGGTTCTACAGGGACCGCCCAGCTGGGAAGCCTCAAAATTTGAGCTTAAATCTGATAAAATCTTGAAGATTGAAATAAAATAATCCGGAGTCTGTTACAGCCTAAAAAAACCTGTAAAACTGTTCAGTTTTACAGGTTTTTTTAGGCTCCATCCAGCCAAGCCCTAAATTTCTTAACGCGTTCTCGACTAACAATTAATGATTTGGTTTGGTTGAAATGGGGAAGCGTAATTTTTAAACGGCTATTGGAGTATTGCGCAATGTCTTTGATAAAGTCTATATTGACAATAAGCTGTCGGTTGATGCGAAAAAATTGCCTTGGAGGTAAACGAGGACTTAGCTCGGTTAAACTTTTATCCATAAGATAGCGCTTTCCGTCTTGGGTGTTGAGGTAAGTTGCTTTTTGTTGGCTGGAGAAACATTCAATATCCTCAGGGCGGAAGATTTTGAAATGTGTGCCGACTTTTAAGCTAAATCGATTTTGATAGGAGGTTTCACTTCCTGTTATCGCTTCTTTCAAATGCTGTAAAGCGGAAGAAGAAAGGGAAGTTTTATTTTTATAAAGCGCTTCAAATTTGGTCAAGGCCTTTTCCAATTTTTGCTGAACAATGGGCTTGAGCAGATAGTCCACACTTTTTAAATCAAAAGCCTGTAAAGCATATTGGTCATAAGCGGTGGTGAAGATTACCATAACCGACTCGAGGTTGGGAAGCTGTTTGAAAATATCAAAAGAAAGCCCGTCTCCCAGTTGCACATCGAGAAACAGGAGTTCGGGTTTGGGATGCTTTTGAAAATATTGAACCGACTCAGCTACGCTGTGCAACAAGACAATATCAGCAAAACCTGCCTTTTCAAGCATGCGTTTTAAACGCCGTGCGGCAGGTTTCTCATCTTCCACAATTACGGTTTGTATCGATTTATTTTCCATGAGCTGGGATTTTTTTGTCCTTGAAAACAGGAATTTTCACAATGAAATGAGTCTCGGATTTGTATATTTTAACTGGTCTTTTGGTCAATAATGCATAGCGATGACGCATGTTTTTTAACCCTAAACCCGATTTTTTATTTATCCGGCTTTTAAAGGATAAATTGTTTTTTACACTAAGGTAATCCGCTGTTAAAGTAATCTGAATGATTAAAGGATTCTCGGTGGAGATTGCATTGTGCTTAACTGCATTTTCTAAAAGTAATTGCAGTGATAACGGAACGATTTGTATTCCTTGATGGCACAAGCCGCTTTGCGTCTTCAATTGAATGTTTTCGCCAAATCGTTGCTGAATTAAATCTATATAAATATCGGCAAACGCCATTTCATCGGCAAGGCTTACCATTTTTTGATTACTTTGTTTAAGCACATAGCGGTAGACTTCAGATAAGGAAGCGGTAAAATCTTGTGCTTTTTCCGGATTTTCATCGATAAGGGCAGTCAGTACATTCAAATTATTAAATAGAAAATGGGGATCCAACTGGTTTTTTAAAGCCTCAAACTGTGATTCTGCTCGAGAAGCAATGATTTTTTGATGCCTGATTTTTTGGTTTTGAATGGTTTTGTAAAAATGAAACACGTGAAATCCCAGGGCGATGATGAAGGCGAGCATGATTGGAAAAATATACTGACCGATACTTTCATGCTTAAAGAAATCAGAAGCCGAATAGCGTTCAAGAAAATAGACCCCAACCACAAACCTGCAAAATGCATAAGCAATAATATTGACGATTGTCATCCCTATGCCGCCAATTAGTAATCGCGTCTTGGCTTGGGTTTCCCAATCAAATTTGTAATTCAATGCGCTAAAAAACAACATGTTGGTCAAGGTGATCACACTCGCGTAGAATAGGGCAATTCCCAACCAGGGCAGCAGAGAAGATTCTTTAAAATGGAAGTTGCCCAACAATAAAGAAATCAGCAAGACCATTGTTGTAACCCCTAAAACAGTTAGGATAAAAGATTTGGCAAAATTTTTCATACGACTGATTTTAGGTCGAAACTAAGCTTTTTCGTTTGTGTAAAACTAAAGGATTTTATTGAGTTGTCATATTGTATGGCTGAATTGTAAAAAAACCAAGTTTATAAGTTTAGTAATGATAATGCCAAAATGATTTATAAATCACTTTCGTATAAAAATGCTCGTCATGCCTGTGCCTGACAGACTTTTTACCTTGATTGTTGAAATTTTCACGGAAAAATATGTGGCCTGTTTCAATAATTACTTCCGTATTACCCATTAATATCGGGCTAATTTATAGGTCTTTTGGGTAGAACAGATATAGGTTTTGCCTAACTGTTGATTTGGAGACAAGGTATAGGATGTTTTTATAGCATTAACTCATCGTGATTGATTCCAGATAACTTACTTGACAACGCCACACGCTTATCGTGGTATTTTTTGTTTATCTTTGTACTATAAAACTACTAACGTTATGGAAGTCACCATAAAAATAGACATGCGCACCAAGCCGGCCAAGGCGTTTTTTAAGTACCTAAAAACCCTTCCTTTTGTAGAAGTCAAAGAAAAAGGCTTAGCTAAACCCAAAACTAAAAGTCCCTACAACCCTGAATTTGTAAAAAAAATAAGACGAGCTGAAAAACAAGTAAAAAAAGGAGAATATACCGTTTTAGATACCAATGATGTATGGGGAAGTTTAGGGTTATAATTGCTAAAGAGGCGAATAAAGATATTAAGATACACCGGAAGTCGGGAGATAAGAAAAGTATCAAAAAAATTAAAAAGATACTTATTGACTTGAGCGATCATCCTACTAAGGGAATCGGCAAGCCCGAGAAGCTAAAACACAACCTATCCGGCTATTGGTCAAGACGTATCAATAAAAAGGATCGTATGATTTACAGTATTGACGGCCACAAAGTAGTGGTTACCGTGGTTTCGGCAATGGGGCATTATGCTGACGATTAACGCCTTGCTTATCGTAGCGGATTTTTATTGCTCTTTGTAGCGTAAACATTTGATACCGGTCAGTTATTCTAAAATTCAATAAAAGCGTGAAAAATCTTGTTAGGGGTGTTGTGTCAAATGAATTATAAATTGATTTCAGATAACTGTTTTCATGTTGAATCTGGAGGGGTCGTTATAAAATGAATACCATTCTGTCCCGTCCTAAAATAGGTTGACTAAAAATTGAATAGTAAACATCAAAAACA
>CAZPGY010000013.1:0-73143 GCA_964586655.1 uncultured Flavobacteriaceae bacterium | reverse complement strand
TGTTTTGTTGACATTTTGGGTTACTACCTTTTGCGCTTTACTTATTTTCAGCGATATGCTTCTCCATTTTACGAAAAACCATCACTACAAAAATCATAACTGCAAGAACGACCGGCTCCAAAGAAGTTGGCTTTAATCGAGTAGAAAGATAGGAATTATATCGCTTCAAGTTCATTATTGGCGCTGTTATCCGACAATTCTAATTCATATCGCGCAAATACTCATTCAGATGCCCGTTTTACTAATTTAGTATTGGACGTTCCCGGAACTAAAATTATCTTTGGCATAGAAACGAATGAAATTCTAACTGTAAAACCAACAATTGATATGAAAAGTCTACAATTTTTAAAGCCTCTTTTTATTCTTTTTATAGGCACTGCTCTATTGACTTCGTGCAGCAGCGACGAGAACGAGACCCCAAACCCCCTTCAACAAAATACACCTGATTTGATGCTTTTCGAACAATCTATCGAACTGCCGTCAGCTTTGGTTAATGAAACCGATATGCATGCACAGCAATTGGTCGGCCGGGTTAATTCCTTAAAAGCATTTAGTGTTTATCAATTTTTCACCATTGTTCCTCCGGGAGCCGAAGTGAGTCACACTCCTATTGCTCCCGGAACGTCTGCGCATCGACATACTACCATGGCAACTACCGATTACACGGTTTACACTTATACTTATGAAAACGAAACCATTGCCTATCAATATTCTACCCAAAATGGAATGGAAGTGATTGAAATTTTTGTTGATGACGGAACCACAAATGGCTTTATCAAGTTAATGGAGATTCAGCAAACCCCGGATGGCACACAAGGAACCCTAACTTTTTATGACTCCAATGATGGGGTCGACATTTATTGGACTTGGCAGATTTTCCCTGATGACCACGTTAAAATCACTTTCAACAACGGAACGTCAACTATGAATATGGAAATGAACTATTATCCTGACATGTCCGGCGACCTGAAAATATTTGAAGATAATGCCCTGACTCTTGAATGGACCTGGAATAGTGATGGCTCAGGCACTTGGGTAAACCATGGATCTAATGAAAGCGGAAGCTGGTAAACCAAAAACTTCGTTTTAGCACCAACCTCCATGGCTTTAACCGGCTGTGGAGGTTTTTTTATCGAAATTGCCAATAAAATCGTCGTATTATACCAATTTGATTATAACTCATTTTGCTATTAGCCCTCCATCAATTCCCAAAGTTTAACGCTTCGGTCATCGCTGCAGGTGGCAAATTTTCTTTCATCAATTTTTGTAATCCGATTAACTGATGCGGTATGCCCGTCATTGGCATAGTGTTTATGATCGAGCAAAGAAAAATCAGCACTGTTCCACAGTTTTAAGGTTTTGTCAAAGCTGGCAGATACTATTTTTCGCCCTTTATCGATAAAGGTCAAGTCGTAAATCGAATAGTTGTGGGCTTTAAAATTAAATTTTCGTTGTCCTTTTCGCCAATCCCATTTGCTGATAAAAGCTGTTCGCCCGCCAACAATCAAATCCTCTCCTTGAAAGAGAGCACATTTTAAGGAGTAGTCACTAATTTTAAGCGATTGTATCAATTCAAAAGTGGCGGCATCCAAAATGCGCATTATTCCGTCTTGTCCACAAAGTGCCAAATATTGGCCGGAGTTATCCGGAACGATTTGACCCACCCGTCCACAATCATAGGTTTGAGCAAACAAAAACTCAAATGTAGTGGCATCCCACACACAAAATCCACCCCATTTATCTCCGGAATAAAGTTGGTTATTTTTATCGGAATACGTCAGACTGTAAATAGAGCTCCGATGTCGATTCAGTTGAAAAGCCACCTTTCTTTTGGCGATGTCAATCACGTGAATTTGCCCATTGCTCTGTCCGATGACCAAATGTTGATTTGAATTGGCAAGGGTTATGGTATAAGCGGTGCTTTCCATTTGGGCCACAAATCCGGTTTGTTCCCCGGTATGGATATCCCACTGAACAACAAACTTATCTCCACCAGAGGTGTACAGTTTTCCATCAGCATGAATGAGGCTGTAAACTGCGCCGGAATGTCCACTTATTGTTTGGATATTTTTTAGCGATCCTCCTTTTGTCAACAAAATTATTGAATTTGATTATGCCACGGTTTTTATTGAACTTGCACGAAAAAACGATCGGTAAAGCAATACCAAACTCCAAGAATAACCGTATGCACTTGGAATTTGGTATCATTTGATGTTTCAACATTATTTCTTCAGTTCCGCATAGTGTTTATAAAACTGCGGAATGGTTTCTATTCCTTTTAGGAAATTCCACACCCCAAAATGTTCATTGGGCGAGTGAATGGCGTCCGAATCAAATCCGAAGCCCATTAAAACAGACTTACTTTTGAGTTCGCGTTCAAACAGAGCTACAATAGGAATACTCCCTCCGCTTCGTTGGGGAACGGGCTGTTTCCCGAAAGTATCTTCCATGGCTTTACTGGCAGCTTCAAATTCGATGCCGTCAATGGGCATTACATAGCTTTCGCCTCCGTGTAAAATCTTTACCTCTACCTGCACACTATCCGGAGCGATACTTTCAAAGTGTTTTTTAAAGAGCGCTGAGATCTCCTCCCAGTCTTGATGGGGCACCAAGCGCATGGAAATTTTGGCATAAGCCTTACTCGGGATAACAGTTTTGGCGCCTTCTCCCATATAACCGCCCCAAATTCCGTTGACATCCAAAGTGGGCCGAATGGAGGCGCGTTCCGGAGTAGAGTAGCCTTTTTCGCCTTCTACCGCTCCAATGCCGATCGCCTTTTTATAAGCTTCTTCATCAAAAGAAACCTCAGCCATTTTGCGGCGTTCTTCCTCAGAAACCACTTCTACTTTGTCATAAAAACCGGGAATGGTAATGTGTTTATTCTCATCCTGCAAGGATTCGATCATACGGGTTAGCACATTGATGGGATTGGCTACTGCTCCGCCGTACAGCCCGGAGTGTAAATCGCGGTTGGGACCGGTCACTTCCACTTCCACATAGCTCAATCCGCGTAAACCGGTAGTGATAGAAGGAATATCTTTGGCCATCATTCCGGTATCGGAAATTAAAATAACATCATTTTTTAGTTTTTCGAGATTGCGTTTGACAAACCACCCCAGGTGTTCACTCCCAATCTCTTCTTCGCCTTCAATCATAAATTTGACATTGCAAGGCAACGCGTCATGATTGATCATGGCTTCCATGGCTTTGACATGCATATACATTTGTCCTTTATCATCACAGGAGCCGCGGGCAAAAATAGCGCCTTCAGGGTGGATTTCTGTTTTTTTAATCACCGGTTCAAAAGGCGGATTGTCCCACAGGTCGATAGGATCGGGCGGCTGTACGTCATAATGCCCATATACCAAAATAGTCGGCAAATCTTCATCTATAATTTTATCGGCATAAACTACCGGATTCCCGGGCGTTTCACAAACTTCGGCATGTTCACAACCTGCTTCGGTCAATCGTTGTTTGACTGCTTCGGCAGTAGCCAAAATATCATCTTTGTATTTAGAATCAGTGCTAATGGAAGGCTTTCGCAACAACTCAAACAGTTCTTCAAGAAAACGGTCTTTGTTTTGGGCTATATAAGATTTCAAATCACGCATAAACATATTAATTTTAAAAAGGTGAAGATAAAAACAAGTTAGGGAATTTTAAATAATCTAATCAAATATAAATTGAAAAAAAACGCTTATCCGGCCTCTGCATTAAAATTATTGGGTTTAGCAATGCATTGCAAAAAATATTTCTGATTCTTGATTTAACTCCGCCGATTTATATATATTTGCAGCCGTTAAATGCGGGCGTGGTGGAATTGGTAGACACGCTAGACTTAGGATCTAGTGCCGAGAGGTGTGAGAGTTCGACTCTCTCCGCCCGCACAACAAGAAACCTTTCTATTGATAGAGAGGTTTTTTTATTTGTAGTGCTCCGTTCATTCGCCAACTGAGAAGCCATACAACCTTGTACGGAATTTATTTTCTTTATAAAGTCAACAACAATCTACAGGGTAAAACGCACACCGATAGCCCACACTATATAATCGGCGTCAAAAAAGTGTTGCTCTATACCGCTGGCTTCTACTTTTATGAAATCATGCCTCCATTTTCCGCTAATATAAAATCCAAAATCATGGGTCAAGGCATAATCTAAGTCTGCCAGCAGGAGTACGCCTGTTCCCTTATCCTTAAATTTATAAACATTTAGCCGTTTATTTTTATATTGAGCAGAACCGACACCTCCACCAAGAAGCAGCCCAAAATCATTTTTAAAATACCATTTATAACCGATGACTCCCGCAACAAGAGAGGCATTGACATCATTATAATTGCCCACCAAATCTTTGCGTTTCACATCCATATCAAAATTACTGATCTCCAGACCAATCCAAATATGTTGACCAAAACGAAACCAAACATTACCCACTCCACCATATTTAACAGCGTAAGCTTCCGTCGTGACATGATGCCCCAATGCGAGGGGCCACACAAATCCAAAAGAAAGAATCATATCCTCTTTTTGAACTTGCGTATGTATGGATTCTGAAGATTTGTTTTGTCGATCATCTTGCCCGTACAGTGAAGTAACCAAAAGCAAAAACACCAAAAGACACAACCGGCGAAAGAAAGCATTAAAATTCAAAGACATAGGTTTGATACTTTTGCGTTATCGGAATATAAACTTGCTCCCAATCTTGCTGATTGATGCTATACATAAATTCAACTTTCTCCCCCCTTATCGTTGATAAACGGGTTTCAAATTCAGGATTATCTGCCTTAATTGTCGGAGCATATTGAAGCGGTAAGCTTTCATAACAAGTACTCTTTTCAGTACTCAAAAAACCACCGTAATAATAATTTCGACAATAAGGACGCGTATAAATCAACCCCCAGTGCAAGGTGTCCATTGGATTTGTTTGGTGAATTTTAAAGTCTAAATAGGCTCGTTTCCGCAGCTCGATTTGCCCAACATTGCGGGATTCTTTAAGATTGATTAGGGCAACAGAAGTATATTTGACACTGGTAGAAGAGGAATCGACTATTCCCAACCCCCCTCCATTTCTATCATACTCAGCATCAGAAGCCGGGTAATTAACATACAGGATATGACCGTGTGCTTTAAGCGAAACCACTTTAAAATTACCAGATTCATCTGTATAATTAGCTCCCAATCGCTCTCCGGGCTTATGATAAGGAAAATCATAAAATACATTTCCTGAATAATTGAAGCCTTCTACATAAATACGAACGTTAGAAATAGGATTGCCAGCAGCATCCACCACCCGACCGGAATAGACCAACCTCGCATTATCCTGGACCTCAAATTCACAGCCCGTAAAAAACATCAAACCCACTGCAAATAAGAACCATTTTTTCATAATTATAAAATTGGTGTACTATACTTTAGAGGGAAATATTAATAAAAGTTGCGTGTTAAAATGTTAAGAAAACAATAGAGTTATCGTAGATATCAGATATCATTACCCAAAATTGTATTGAATCAGAAATACTGTTGCCTTCGTGACTTGAATCCGGCACCTAAAAAAACGCCCAAAGAAATTTATCTCTGAGCGTTTATACCTTTTTTTGAATAAGTATGATTTAGTTTCGCTGTGGCTTTGGCGTCAAGGCTTTTAAAGACACCTTGTCTTTTTTGGTTTTGGGGTTAAAGCCAAAGTATTTCACATCGATAACATCACCGAGGTTAACCACATCGGTTACATTTTCTGTGCGTTCCCAAGCGAGTTCTGAAATGTGAAGCAGCACTTCGTTTCCGGGGGCTTCTACATATTCCACTACGGCGCCAAAGTCGAGAATCTTGATGACTTTTACCTCATAAATACTTCCTTTTTGCGGTTTAAAGGTGAGGGCATCAATTCGTTTTTGTACTTGGTCGATTCCTTCTTGACTCACCCCTAAGATCTCAACAATACCGTGATCATCTTCATCTTCGTTGATGACAATTTCAGTATGGGTTTGTTCTTGCAACTCCTTAATATTCTTTCCGCCGGGGCCAATCAACCCTCCAATAAATTCGGCAGGAATCACACGAGTCACAATTTTGGGGGTATGGGGTTTTACTGATTCGCGAGGTTCAGCAATGGTATCGGTAATTTTACCCAAGATATGCAAACGTCCCTCATGAGCTTGTTTCAGCGCTTTGCCCATAATTTCATAAGACAGTCCTTTAATCTTGATATCCATTTGACAGGCCGTAATTCCGTCTTGGGTACCGGTGACTTTAAAGTCCATATCTCCAAGGTGATCTTCATCGCCCAAGATATCAGATAGTACTGCATAATCATCGCCTTCAGAAATCAAGCCCATAGCAATTCCGGAGACCGGTTTTTTCATTTTTATCCCTGCGTCCATCAAGGACATGGTTCCCGCACAAACGGTGGCCATAGAGGAAGATCCGTTGGATTCTAAGACCTCAGAAACCACGCGAACGGTATACGGACAATCTTCGGGAATCATTTTCTTCAAAGCGCGTTGCGCCAAATGCCCATGCCCTACTTCACGACGGGAAGTTCCGCGAATGGGATAAGCCTCCCCGGTACAGAAAGGCGGGAAATTATAATGTAAATAAAAATCTTCCTCCCCTTGATTGGTAGGCAAATCGATACGATTGTTTTCTCGCGAGGTTCCCAAGGCCGCATTGGCAAAAGCCTGGGTTTCTCCTCGGGTAAAGATGGCAGATCCATGGGTTGAAGGAGCCACATCTACTTCACACCAGATTGGACGAATTTCCTCGGTCTTCCGGCCATCGAGTCGGATGCCTTCTTTTAGAATCAGATCGCGCACGGCTTTTTTATGAGCATTCCCAAAGTATTTGGAGATCATTTCTTCCTTCTCTTCCAGTTCTTCTTCTGAAAAACCCTCGAGGATTCCCTCCTTTACTTTGGCAAAAGCTTCAGTTCGCTCCTGTTTGTCGGTTCCTTGTTGAGCAATGTCATAACAGGCTTGGTAAGCGGAGTCAAAAACCTGCTTTTCCAGCGCTTCGTCATGTGCTTCAGTTTCGTATTCTCGGGTTTGCTTTTTCCCGACTGCTTCTGCCAAACGCACCTGCGCCTGACATTGTTTTTTAATTTCTTCGTGGGCAAATTTGATGGCTTCCATCATTTCTTCTTCAGAAACTTCATCCATTTCGCCTTCTACCATGGCTACACTATCTTCTGAAGCCCCTACCATCAAATCCATATCAGCTTTTTCGAGCAATTCACGACCGGGATTGACAATAAATTCTCCATCGACACGAATCACGCGTACTTCAGAAATAGGATATTCAAAAGGAATATCAGATAACTGAATAACTGTTGAAGCCGCCAAACCGGCCAAAGCATCGGGAAGTACCTCTTCATCATGAGACATCAATTGAATCATAACTTGGGTTTCATATTTATAATCGCTGGGGAAAAGTGGACGCAAGACGCGGTCAACCAAACGCATGGTCAACACTTCTTCGTCACTCGGGCGGCCTTCGCGTTTGCGATAGCCTCCCGGGAAACGGCCGGCGGCACCAAATTTCTCACGGTAATCTACCGTTAAGGGAAAAAAGGGCAAGTCTTTCTTTTCATAAGCAGAGACCACAGTGGCCAACAGCATGGCTTTCCCCATTCTAATCACTACAGAACCGTGTGCCTGCTTGGCCAACTTGCCGGTTTCTAAAGTGATTTCGCGGCCATCGTTTAAGGTGATGGTTTCAGTATAACTTTTAGGAATCATAATAACTTTTTGATTTGATTAAACAATACTGTTCATTTTACCTAATGAACGATTCCGCTTAGGTAGTGAAAATTCTATATTCGAGAAATCCCTATCAGCGAAAAGGGTTGTGTTGTGTGTGGAAATTAACCGATGAAGAAATTGACCTTGCAAAAAGTCAAACAAAAATGAAAAAAAATATAAAAAAAGGGGATTTTACTTCCCCTTTTTTCCGTTTTATTTTCTCAATTTTAAATCTTTAATAATCGCGCGATAACGCTCAATATCTTTATTTTTTAGGTAATCGAGTAAACGTCTGCGCTTTCCAACCATAGCAACGAGCGAACGCTCGGAGTTAAAATCTTTTTGGTTGGTTTTTAGGTGTTCGGAAATATGAGCAATTCGTGCCGTAAACAAAGCAATTTGCCCTTCTGTTGATCCGGTGTCTTTTTCATTTTTGCCGTACTTGGCAAATAGTTTTTCTTTTTCTTCTTGAGTTGGATACATGCCAATATTATTTCAATGATTATTATGTATAGATAGACTTTCTATCAGGCTGCAAATCTAAAACTATTATTTGGTTTTCAAGCCATCAAGAAAAAATATTTTTCTTAACCAATGTCTTGGTCTTCAAAAAACAGCAAACTTGCGTAACCGATTGACGACTACGTCAAACCCGTTCTTCGGCATGCATCAAGAATCCCATAACCGCTTCAAAAAATGCTTCCGGTTTTTCAGCATGCACCCAATGATCGGCAGATTTGATAGTCAACAGTTGGCTTTTGGGGAAATGTTGCTTTAACAAATTGCGATCACTGTCCTGGATATAGCCTGAGTTTTCTCCTTTTATAAAAAAGGTAGGGCCTTCATATTTCTCCTCTTCGGCAATGGCTTTGCTTACTTCGTCATAATTTTTCTCAATGACCGGAAAATTCATCCGCAATTCTAATTTCCCCTTTTCCTTCCAATACAAATTTTTCAACAAAAACTGACGCACACTCAACTGATCAATATATTTACTTAATTTTTCATCAGCTTCTCGACGAGAAGACAAGTTTTCATTAGACAACTCATGAAGCCCTTCCAAGATGCTTTCGTGATGAGGCGGATATACTTTGGGGGCAATGTCAACCACAATCAAGGCGCTGAGCAATTCGGGATACTTTACAGCCAGATGCATTCCGGTTTTCCCTCCCATAGAATGCCCCAACAACACCACCTTTTCAAGCTGATGTTGCTCAATATAAGCTTTAATATCCTCGGCCATGGCGGTATATGAAAAAGTATCGGTATGTGGACTTCGGCCGTGATTGCGTTGGTCAACCAAATGTACTTGATAGCCGCCTTCATCAGCAAAGCGCTTGCCCAAGGTTTTCCAATTGTCGCCCATGCCGAATAAGCCGTGCAAAATCAGCATGGGTTTCCCCGCTCCAATTATCTTTGCATATAGTTCCATAAATCAATCTTTTAGATGTGTTAAATAAGCTTGAATTACATTTTCCAAACCTTGATACAGGGCTTCGGCAATCAAGGCATGTCCAATTGAAACCTCATCTAAGAAGGGAACTTGCTCCTTAAAATAAGCAATATTCGCTAAGGATAAATCGTGTCCTGCATTGATGCCCAGTCCAATATCGGTAGCAATTTTGGCACAAGTTACATAGGGCTTTACAGCTTCCTTATTCCCTTTGGCATATTCAGCCGCATAATTTTCTGTATAAAGTTCAATGCGGTCCACTCCGGTTTCTCCGGCGGCTCTAACCATTTTCTGCACAGGGTCTACAAAAATAGAAGTGCGTATGCCGTTTTTCTTAAATTCCCGAACCACCTCAGTCAAAAAATCTTTGTGCTTTACGGTGTCCCAACCCGCATTAGAAGTGAGCACATCTTCAGCATCAGGCACCAAAGTAACTTGGGTAGGTTTGTTGTTCAACACCAAATCCATGAACTGCGGAATGGGATTTCCTTCGATATTAAATTCGGTTTTGACAAGGGGTTGCAATTGCTCTACATCTTTATACCGAATGTGCCGTTCATCAGGCCGCGGATGCACCGTGATGCCTTGGGCGCCAAAACGTTCAATGTCTTTTGCTGCTTCTATCACATTGGGTACATTGCCTCCTCGTGCATTGCGCAGGGTCGCAATTTTATTGATATTCACACTCAATCGGGTCATGACAAGTTAATTTTAGCACAAAAATACGAAGGTAAAAAGGCTTTTTGCCTTATTTTTTATTTAATTTGTCCAAAATGAAGTTTCGATGCGTATTTCTAACTACATCCTCAATGATATTCCCATCCAATCGATCAACGAAAAGGTGGGGGTGTTGAAGGAAATGTTTAACGAATTGACTTTTTCTCACCTTCCTGTCAAAAAAGATCAGCATTACATCGGCTCTATTGCTGAAAATGACATTCGGTGTTTTGACAAAGACAAAACCTTGGCCGACTACCACTATGCGTTGGATGCTTTTTTTATCAAAGACGACGACCAATATCTCGATATTCTCAAGGCATTTGCCATTCACAACACCAACATTCTACCGGTTTTGGAACACCAAAGTAATGTTTATCTGGGGTATTTGGAGCTGAATGATTTTATGAGCATCCTCGATGCTACTCCCTTTATCAGAGAAGAGGGCAATATTATTGTGGTAGAAAAAGGGCACAACGATTTCTCCTTTAGTCAGGTGAGCCAAATTGTAGAATCTAACGAAGGACGATTATACGGCATTTATACCAGCGAGATGGATAATGACAAGGTTCAGGTGACCCTTAAAACCGGCTTAGAAAAAATGAATGAGATCTTACAAACCTTTCGCCGCTATGGGTATAAAATAGTGAGTGAGCACCAAGAAGATGATTACCTTCAAAACTTGAAAGAACGATCCGATTACCTCAACAAATACTTGAATATATAATTATGAAAGTCGGTATTTACGGTCAGTTTTACCATAAAAACTCAGAGATTTACATCCAACAGCTTCTCGATATTCTCGAGGAAGAACGCGTTGATGTTTTTATTGAAGAAGGTTTCATGAAAATCATCCGGGAGAACCATATCATCAAGAAGAAATATCAAAATTTTTCTACTTTTACCAAACTGGATGATTCTTATGCGTTGTTTTTTAGTATTGGTGGCGATGGTACCATTTTGAAAAGCGTCAATTTTGTACAAGACCTCAACATTCCCATTGTGGGGATCAACACCGGGCGACTTGGTTTTTTGGCTACGATACAAAAAGAAGAAATTGCGGCAAGTATTTCCTCCATTCTAAAAAAAGAATACCGCATTTCAAAGCGAGAATTGCTGTGTTTGGAAACCGATAAAAATGAAATAGGAAAATCGGGATTGAATTTTGCGCTCAACGATATTGTCATCAACCGCAAAAACAGTACCTCTATGATTACGGTAGAAACTTGGCTGGATGGCAAGTTCTTAAATGCATACTGGGCCGACGGCTTAGTGGTTTCTACTGCCACCGGATCTACCGGATATTCAGTCAGCTGCGGCGGTCCCATTATTGCTCCGCAAACCGATGCAATTGCCCTGACTCCGATTGCGCCGCACAATCTGAATGCGCGCCCCTTTATCATTCCCAGTAAAACGGTTTTAACCTTGAAGGTAGACACCCGAGAAGATGAATTTTTGGTGGCCATGGATTCCAATTTGATCAGCTTAAAAAAAGACACCACTTTAACCATCAAGAAAGCTCCTTTTGAAATTGATTTGGTCATGATGAGTGAAGATAGTTTTATCAAAACCTTACGCCAAAAACTCTTGTGGGGAGAAGATAAACGCAATCAAAAACAATAAAGCCTAAAGAAAAGTGTTTTATTTCATGGCATACAAAACCTTTTAAAATGAAGTGCAGGGAAAACTTAATTCCTATATTTGCAAACTTTTGAGCTTATATGAAATACGTAACGGCAGCTTTTATCATGCTTTTTTGGCTGAATACATCGCAGGCACAAAAATTTGAAATCGGTCCTTATATAGGCGGTTCAAATTTTATTGGGGATGTGGGAGCTACTGATTATATCCGTCCCAACAGTCTTGCTTTTGGCGGAGTATTCAAATGGAACCGCAGTCCGAGACACGCTTGGCGGGTTTCCATTATCCATACCCGCCTAACAGCCGATGATACGGAGTCAGATGCCGGTCGTCGAATACAGCGAGGATACGCATTTGAAAACGCTTTAACCGAACTTAGCATAGGGATGGAGTTTAATTTTTGGGAATGGGATATCTATGCCAGTCGACAAAAAATCACCCCTTATCTCTATACAGGAATTACCGGATTGATGACCCATGACCTTTATGTAAATGCTCAACAAGAAATTAGTGAAGAAGGCTATAAATTTGCCTTAGCATTGCCCATGGTTATCGGTGTGAAAGGCAGAATAACCGAAAGGCTTATCCTCGCGTTTGAAATTGGTGCCCGAATGGCATTCAGTGATAATTTTGATGGAAGTACGCCGAGTGAGTTTGGCGGAGAACAATATCCATCGTTTGGCAATCAAAATACAAATGATTGGTATATGTTTACCGGTATTATGTTAACTTATTCTTTTGGCGAGAACCCCTGTTATGACACTTATTAAATGAATAAAAATACTCAAATAGACCGCAGCTGCTTACCTAAACACGTTGCCATCATCATGGACGGCAACGGGCGTTGGGCAAAAAAACAAGGACTCAAAAGGATTTCAGGGCACAAAAACGGCACCAAATCGGTGCGAGAGACTGTTGAAACTTGTGCCGAAATGGGCATTGAGAACCTCACCTTATTTGCATTTTCCACTGAAAATTGGAATCGTCCAAAATTAGAGGTCAAAACCCTGATGGACTTGTTAGCATCCTCCTTAAAAAAAGAGCTTCCCACCATGATGAAAAACGACATTCGTTTAACCGCCATCGGAAAGCTGGACAATCTGCCCCAAAAAGCTCGACAAAAGCTGCAAGATGTCATGGCAGAAACAGCACAAAACAAACGAATGAATTTGATATTGGCATTGAGTTATGGATCTCGAAATGAATTGATTACTGCTGCAAAGAAAATTTGTCGTCAAGTGCAAAACCAATCCTTAAAGATTGAAGATATCGACGAAGGCATTATTCAGCAAAATCTGTTTACGCATGACCTTCCCGATGTAGACTTATTGATTCGCACCAGTGGCGAAAAGCGTATCAGTAATTTTTTATTATGGCAAATTGCCTACGCCGAATTGTTTTTTACGGAAACTTTATGGCCCGACTTTAGGAAAGAACACCTTATGGAAGCCATTCATGACTATCAAAATAGAGAAAGACGTTTTGGAAAAACCAGCGAACAACTTTAATTGTAATATGGCTAAAAATATTTTTTTTATTCTCATACTCTGCTGTACTTTTTTGAGTACTTCTTTGTATGCCCAACAACAGAATCCCTTGCAAGGTAAAAAATATACCATTGGGGGCATAACGGTGACCGGAACCACCAACTATAACCCGCAGACCGTTATCACGTTCACCGGGCTTCACAAAGGGCAGGAGATCTACATCCCCGGAGACAAAATTAGTGAGGTCATCAAAAAACTGTGGAACCTTGGGCTTTTTAGCGACATTAATTTTTATGTGACCAATATTGTGGGCGACAAGGTTTATCTCAAACTCGAGATTATTGAAGTACCCGAACTCAACAAGGTGATTGTCAAAGGTCTAAAAAAGAAAAAACATAAAAAGGAGCTCCTCAAGGAAAACGATCTTAAGCCGGGTAAAAATGTAACGGAAAACCTAATTGCCAATACCCGTCGGCATATTGAAAAAAAATATAAATCTGATGGTTACCTCAATGCCGAGGTCAGTATCAAAACCGAAGAAGTGGCAGATACCACCGACCAAAAAGTAAAAAAGGTAAACCTGATTGTCAATGTTGACCGTGGAGAACGGGTGAAAATAAAATATATCAAAATCAAAGGCAACGAAGTCTTCAGCGATGGCAAAGTAAGACGACAAATGAAGAGTAAACGCAAGAATTTCTTTAGGTTTTGGAAGCGTTCTAAGTTCATTCGCGATGTCTATCAAGAAGACAAACAACGAATTGTTGACGAATATAAATCTAAAGGATATCGCGATGCCCGCATTATTTCAGACACACTCATCAGGTTGGATGAGAAAAACGTAGGCCTAAGCCTCACCGTAGAAGAAGGCGACAAATACTATTTTGGTGAAATCGATTTCTTGGGCAATAGTGTCTACAGTGATGAAGTACTGCACCACAGGCTCCAGATAGAAAAAGGTGATGTTTACAATGGCGTTTTGCTTCAAAAACGAATTGCCGGCACCAAACCTGATGCTCAAGACATTACCAACCTATACCAAAATAACGGTTACCTCTTTTCGAGAATCAATCCTGTGGAAACTCGGGTTTATAATGATACCATTGATTTTGAAATCAGAATTCACGAGGGTAAAATTGCCCACTTAGATCACGTTTATGTCACTGGTAACGACAAGACCAATGACCATGTTATCTACCGTAGCTTGCGCACCCGACCCGGAGATCGCTACAGCAAAAGAGAGGTGATGCGTTCTATTCGCGAGTTGGGACAGCTCGGCTTTTTTGACCCTAAAAGCCTTACCCCCGAGTTTGAAAATGTAGACCCCAGGACAGGTACTTTAGACTTGCATTATGATATTTTGGAAACCGGTTCCAGCCAAATTATCCTTCAAGGAGGCTACGGCGGTGGTGGATTTGTCGGTACACTGGGCTTGTCATTCAACAACTTTTCTATTAAAAATATTTTTAATTGGGACGCCTACAGCCCCTTGCCTACCGGTGATGGTCAAACCCTTTCGCTGCGGGCCGAAGCTTCGAGCTTTTACCAAACCTACAGCCTCAATTTTGTCGAACCCTGGCTGGGCGGGGTAAAACCCATACAGCTCAGTGTTTCCTTTTTTCATACCATACAACACTATTTTAACTTCTATACCCGTCGTACCGATCGCAGTCGAAAATTCTTGATTACCGGAGGATCCATAGGATTGGCCAAGCGATTGAAATGGCCTGATGACTATTTCACCCTCTCGGGAGCCTTGAGCTTTAGGCATTACGACCTGAAAAATTATAATATCGGCTTGTTTAACTTCCCTAACGGCTCTTCCAATAACCTGGCCATGACCATTACCTTGAGCCGAGACAATACCTACACCAATCCCATTTATCCCATGGGAGGTTCTAAGTTTTCCATCAGCGCGAAGTTTACGCCCCCCTACTCTTTGTTTAACAATATAGATTATGGAAATTTGGAAAACGATCCGGCGTATCAAATTCACGGAGAACCCGATAAAGCAAAGATCAGTCAAAAGAAATTTGGTTGGTTAGAATATTATAAAATCAAATTTAAAGGCGATTGGTATAATAAAATTGCCGGAAAGTTAGTTTTACGTACAGAGATAGAATATGGATTTTTGGGAGCCTACAACAGCGGGCGCGGTATTCCACCGTTTGAACGCTTCTATTTGGGCGGAGACGGTCTTGGGGTTTATTCTTTGGACGGTCGAGAAAACATTCGATTGCGAGGATACCCCAACCAATCCATTATTCCGATAGGTCGTGATGATGCCAGAGGAGCTACACGAAACGATGGAGCAACTATTTATCAAAAATATACTATGGAATTGCGATACCCCATCACCTTGAAGCCCAGTGCTTCAATTTATGCGTTATCCTTTCTTGAAGCCGGCTCTACCTTTGATGATTTCAAAGACTTCGACCCTTTCCAACTCACGCGATCGGCAGGTTTTGGAATTCGGTTATACATGCCGCAGTTTGGACTACTGGGTATCGACTTTGGTTATGGATTTGACCCCATCCCCGGTACGCATGGCGAGCCTAATGGTTGGGAAACCCATTTTGTAATAGGACAACGATTTTAATATTTGGCACGATATTTTCTATAAAAAGTTTTAGAATTATGAGAACTCGATTTTTCATCTTATTAATGCTGATTTTTTTTGGCAGCAATATGCAAGCCCAGCGACAGGTTCGCATTGGTTATATTGATATGGACTATATTTTAGAAAACATGCCCACTTATCAGGAAGCCAATCAACAATTGAATCAAAAAATCATCAAGTGGAAAAATGAGATTGAGTTAAAACGCCAAAAAATTGAAGACCTAAAAGAACAATTAGAAAACGAGCGCCCTTTGTTGACCCGAGATCTTATTCAAGAGCAGTTGGATGAAATAGAATATCGTCAACAAAAATTATTGGCCTATCAACAAAAGCGTTTTGGCCCGCAAGGCGATGTGGTTGCCCAACGCCGTCAAATCATTCAGCCTATTCAAGACCAGGTTTTTAATGCCATTCAACAAATCGGTAAAAAAAGAGAATATGATTTTATCTTTGACGGCTCTGCCGATGCTTTGATGCTGTTTTCAGCGCCACGACACGATATTAGCGATGAAGTATTGGCCATTATTACTCGAAACACCAATATTCAAGCCCGTGCCGAAGCGGAAAAATCAAGAGACAAGCAAGAATTGAAAAAAAGTGAACCGGTTTATAAATCGGTACGTCAAGCCCGAATAGAAAAAGAGCGTGAAGAAGAGCGCCAAAAACTAATTGAAGAGCGAGAGGCAGAACGTCAAGCAGAAATCAATCGTCGTGAACAAAGACGAGATTCTATTAACGCAGCACGAAATAAGGCACGAGAATTGATGCTTAAAAAACGACAACAACGACGAGATTCTATTCTCAATGCGCGACAAAATGCTCGACAACAAATGCTGAGAGAGCGTCAACAACAGCGAGATTCGATCAATAGAGCTCGACAAAAAGCACGTGAAAACCGCTAAAAGTAAGAATAACTATTATATTTTTGTAACCCAGTATGAATACAACAAACCATAATTTATTAACACTTAATTTTTTAACCATGAAACATTTGAAAATTGTTCTTATAGCATTGATTACCTTTGGAGCTGTAAATTTGACTCAAGCGCAAACCAAAGTAGCGCACATTTCAACACAAGAGCTTCTTGAGGCAATGCCCGATTATCAAAATGCCATGTCTCAATTGGAAAAATTGTCCAATTCTTATAAATCTCAAATTCAAGATATGCTAAAAGAGCTTCAAGAAAAAAGTAAAAAATATGAAGCAGAAGCCGCTGAGAAATCAGACGTTGTCAACCAAGGAAGAATGGAAGAAATGCAGCAATCTCAACAACGCATCAGACAGTTTCGTATGAATGCGCAAGAAGACATGAGCCAAAAACGAGAAGAACTCTTAAAACCCATACTCGAAAAAGCCAAAAATGCCATTGAGAAAGTAGCTAAAGAAAAGGGCTATGACTATGTGCTCAACGCCTCTGACGGCTATGGGGTTATTGTGTCTAACGGACACGACCTTCTACCGGATGTCAAAAAAGAGTTGGGAATTTAAAATAAAAACGCCCCTCAATCAACACCCTTATCTTATAGATAGGGGTGTTTTATTTTATAAAAAAAACGGTTCAACTCTCGCAGTTGTATATTAGATCAATTAGACCTACAAATTAGGCTGCTCTTATTAAATTTGCACGGCACGTTTTAAAAACAATGTTTCTTATGAGCCCCGAGCAACCCATTGGCATTTTCGATTCAGGCATTGGAGGAACCTCTATCTTTAAAGAGATCCATCAATTGATGCCCATGGAAAAGATCCTGTATTTGGCAGACAGTAAGCATGCGCCTTACGGCGTAAAATCTCATCAGGAAATCATTGAACTGTGCTACAAAAACACCGAACTGCTTCTTAAAAAGGGCTGCAAAATCATTGTTGTGGCCTGCAACACTGCCACCACCAATGCCATTGACCATCTCCGAGAAAAATATCCGCTTCCTTTTATAGGTATCGAACCGGCCATCAAACCGGCTGCGCTTCATTCTCAAAACAACTGCATTGGTATATTGGCCACAGAAGGAACACTTTCGAGCCGACTTTTTGCACAAACCGCCAAGTCTTATGCCAAAGACACCCAAGTTATTGAAGTCATAGGCAGTGGATTGGTCAAGGCCATTGAAGCCGGGGAAGTCAACCACCCGAAAACTTTTAAATTGTTGTCAAAAATTATAAAACCATTTTTGGAAAAAGAAATCGATTACTTGGTACTGGGCTGTACTCACTATCCTTATCTCATCCCCCAACTCAAGAAATTATTGCCGCCGGAAGTTAGCATTATCGATTCGGGAAAAGCAGTGGCCAAGCAAACCCAAGCTGTACTTCGTGCTTCAGGAAATTTGGCAGCAACCCCACAAGGCAAACCTGAATTCTATACCAACAAAAAAGTAGAAATCCTAAAAAAGTTTTTAACCGGTATAGATTGCCAAGTAACTTATCTGGATTTTTAGGCATCATTCTCTCCAAGGCAGACCGATAAGCAGCGTATAGAAAATAGCAACACCACAATAGAAAATATGCAGCTTCGATCGATTTTTCATCGTCCCTCAACCCCCATAATTTCCTAACACAGGAAAAGATAAAGGGGAAATTAAAACAACATATTAATTTACTGTTGGGCAATCACACTGATAAGATGCATTTCTGCTGCCAAAATTATACCCCAAGGTGATTTGATGATACCCTGATTGGTCCATCACCACTTCATTGGTTTGGTAACTATAGGTATAGGCAAAGATGAAGTTCTTGTAAGTGACTCCTAAGAAAGGAGTAACGTATTGCAATTTTTGACTTTGAACAGCCGAGCCGTCTCCCAAGATGTATTCGGCTCCTTGAAAACTACGGCGATAGGAAGCACCTCCCCAAAGCTTACCCCAGTCAAATTTGTAATACACCTTTCCGTTAATATCGCCAATCGTTTCTCCGGTTTCCTCTTTATACTGTGCCATAATCGAGGGTTCAAACAACCATCTGGAGTTATTGGGAGCAATAGTATACCCCACTGACAAAAGGTACTGACGTTGATCGTCTGTTTCAAAGTTCTCGGAGAAAATATCTCGTTTTTGAGGAATCAGATTTTTCACTGTGGCGTGAATAAAGAAATTTCTGTAAAAATAGGACATTCCAAAATCCATGTTAAAGAAAACATCTTTTTGTTTATGTCCATTAATAATAGGATCTATGGGCTGCCCGGGACCAATCAAATCTGATTCATCCAATTTTTCCTGAAGTACCCCTACATTCAATCCAAATGAAAGCTGGTTCAATTCCCAACGGCTCTGTGCAAACTGAATATGGTAGGCAAAGGTGGCATATACTCCTTGCTGAGAGAAACGACCATTGCTGTCGTTGAATAAAATTCCGCCTATTCCAATATGATCCGTAATACGACCATTGGCACTCAAGGTTACCAAATTAGGCGCATCATCTACATTAAACCATTGGGTACGTCCCGTCAATCTTATCTGATTATGTGTAGTAGCCCCAGCCATTGAGGGATGTAACAAATATAGGTTATCCGTTAAGTAATCAGAATAAATCGGTATTCCCCGTTCCTGTGACCACATTATAAAAGGCATGCACAAAAACAATAAGGGCAATAAAATTCTACTGTATTTCATATATCTTTCAAATGTCAAATTTAAGTTGTCTAAAAGCTACAATTACAATGCTATTAAAAATCAAATTCTACTTAACAATTAATACTCTGTTAAAACAGCACCTCCAAATGAGCCGTAAATATATTGAATTCATTGTATTTCTTTTAGTAATTTTGTCTAAATTTTTTTTTGCAATGTACAATTATCAAATAGAAAGTCAAGAAACAACCCGTAAAAGTATTCGGAAATTCGCTGTCAATCAATTTTTGGCACAGTTTGATACCTTTCGATTTAATAACAAAAATGAAACTAAAAATTCTCCATTGGCCTCGCGATTATTTTCTTTATCCTATGTTAAAACGGTAATAATCGCACAAAATTTTGTTGCAATCGAAATTTTTAAAGAAACGGATTGGAATGAAAAAGAGGAAGAAGTGCGCTTATTGATTCAAAACCATCTAAATTCAAACAAAATTGTAATTGAAGAAGCTGCAAAAAGCAAAAAGGTACCGGTTACTGTTTATGCCGAAACTACCAACAACCCAATGGCGGTAAGGTTTGTCTGTGATAAGAAATTGGTGATACAAAGCGTACAGTTCAACAGGGTTGAAGAAACCACAAATGCCCCATTGGCACAAGAGCTTTTCAAATTTCCCTTTGTACGGCACGTCTTTATCAATCATAATTATGTAACCATAACCCGTACCCAGGAAGCAGATTGGAATGAAATCATTATGGAATTACGAGAATTTATCAGACGTTACCTAATGCTAAAAAAAACAATTTTAAATCGCGAAAGCCCCCTGATCAAAAACACAGTAATCGCTCAAGAAAACTATAAGGCCCTGCCCGTTACTGCCCATAAAATTATTGAATTCTTAGAAGAGCATATCCAAAAAGAAGCCGCCTCCAAAGGCGGAGCGATTAAGTTTCGTTCCTACGATCCTGAAACCGGGAAAGTAGAACTCGTTTTTCAAGGATCCATGAAATACGCCCCTTCTACCAAGCAAACCTTAAAAAACGGTATCGAGCCCCAGCTAAAAGAACTGCTGGGAAATAAAATTTCAAGCGTAACCCCTTTTCACGAACAAATGATACGAAAGTGATTGTTGAAATAGCCTAAAAATTGATTCCGCTCATTTATCCCGTATGCTTACCATTAAACAGGGCAAAGCGAGAAGCTGAAGATGGTTTATATTAATTGTCATTACGGGATTAGCCCTAAACATTGGGACAATTATTTTTGTATAACCATATAAAATAGAGCTAATACAAAAACCGACCCCCGTTAAAGTGTCGGTTTCATTGTATTGGCAGAGTGTACGAAGTTTATTCGAACCCTACCTGCTCATTCAAGCCCACCTTTTTTACTTGTAAAACTGTTCCGTCATCCGCAAGAACTAAAACAACCACTTCTGCATCTTCCGGATTTTCATAATAACTGCTCATGTCCATACTGTAAGACTTTTTAAAATCTTCCAGCGGATCGGTTGGAGCAATAGGATCTCCAAAAATATTGGTCATAGCATGACGCAGCACGTGGTCATTTTCATAATTGGGAATAGGATTACCCGCCTGATACCAAGGACTATTAGGATTTCCGTTTAAATAATTGGTCTGCTCGTGAAACAAGTTGTTTTCCAAGGCAGCCACCACAATTTTTTTATTGTTCAATCCCTGTGTTGAAGACAAACGCACATCTACATTCAACTGGTTTTCGTTAACCCGAGTAGTTACGGCAATACCGATGGGACTCCCTCCTCCCGTATAACTCAATACCGTAGCCGGATCGCCATTACTCCACAAAATTGTTCGGTTGATACGACCCAAAGGAAATTGATGATAGGGATTATAGGTTGCAATCAATTGATCGACATGTTCATATTCATAGGGATCCGGATTCACATCGCTACTACTGGAATGAATGGCAATGGCCACTGCGTCATCGGTCAACTCCATTACCTCAGCAATATAACCTTGCAAGCGCGGGCAATACCCACACCAAGTACCGGTATAATCTTCTATCAAAACCCGCTGCGTGGGCACCACCACCTCAAGCGTATCCATATCAGTGGTTTGCAAATCCCCATTTCCATCTGTATATTCCGCATAAACCGTATAAGAACCCGGAACCTCAGTACTAAAAGTATTTCCGGAAATTGCCGATCCATTTATATAAAAAGTTCCTTCTTGTGTGATATCATCTCCCGTGCTCACATTGTACAAAGTGAAAGTGGCTATTTGATTCTTTAACAAACTCTTTCGATCAATACTCAAGCCCTTAGAGACCGTAAAGACTACCGTATTGGAAACCTTATTATTATAGGTGGCCTGCACTTCAAATTCGCCTACTTGTTCAAAGGTGTATGTATTGTCTGACACCGCTTGACCATCGATCAACAGCGTCATTTGATCGGTATAATCGACAAAGTTATCGCCCTTTACCTGAAAAGTCACTTCCTTATTAATCGGAATCTTATTGGAGCTTACATTATATTTTAACTGTAAAGAAGTTAATGCTAAAGGTTCATCATTTTCCGTACAAGAAAAAAACAACCCCATGAGCAAGAATGATAATAAGAGATGTAGTGGTTTCATCATAAAGTTTTTAAGTTAGGTAAAAAGCAACACAGTGACAATTGGTCAAAGTTATAAAATTTTGGGCTTTGACGAAAACGAAGTTTAAATTTAGTTTTTTTTAATTGGCATTCAACCTATCATGCTATAAAGCACATAAGCGATTTTTTTTGAAGCCTGCTTCTCCTCTTTTTTCAGCACATTAGCAATAGTTCTCACCTTATACTATCAAAACAACACCTTTTTTACCCCGATTTAAAAAGAATAATCAACAAATAATCGTTTATCATTCGATTCTGGCATGAAAGTTTCATCAAAAAAAATGAATTCTCATTTAATTTTTTTATTATTGTACAATTCAATTCTTTGTTCTATGAAAACATTATTTACCCTATTTTTTATCACTATTGCTTCGGTAGGTTTTGCACAAGACCAATTACCCAATGTACACCTTGAAGACCTCAACGGCCGCACGGTATCCTTGCAAGAAATCTCTAAAGACCAGCTGGTTGTTATTGATTTGTGGGCCACCTGGTGTGTGCCATGTATTAAAGAATTAACTGCCATAAATGATGTATATGAAGAATGGCAAGAAGAAACCGGCGTCAAGATTTATGCGGTTTCTGTTGATGATGCACGCACAGTACGCCGTGTACGCCCCATGGTAAACGGCAAAGCATGGCCTTATAAAATCTTGTTAGACACCAACCACAAACTCAAAAGAGCAGTAGGTGCCTCTTCTATTCCCATGCTTTATATTGTAAAAGACAATAAGATTCTTTATCGCCGAAACGGGTATTCCCCGGGTTCAGAAAAAGAATTGTATGCAAAACTCAAAGAATTTTCCAATAAAAACTAAATTCGATTAGCACTAAATTACCCCTAATGAGAAAAACGATAGCTTTGGTTCTTGCCCTGAGTTTTGGTTTGGTGGCAAAAGCCCAAAACAGCGGCTACTTTTACGGCGATTTTCAATCCAATTCGCAATGGCTGCAAAGTGACAGCAAACTCGGCTTTGAAGCACCCGACGCCCAGTTTAGGGCCAATAATTATTTACGTTTAAACTACAGTTATGGCAAGTTTACCGCCGGGCTTCAATACGAAATGTATCAACCGCAAGCCCTTTTAGACTACGCTCCCATTTTAAATGGCAAAGACGGTATCGCCTCCTATTTCCTAAAATACCGAGGCGAAAAGCTCAGCATTACCGCCGGTTATTTCTATGACCAATTTGGAAGCGGATTAATTTTGCGAAGCTATGAAAATCGCCAACTGGGCATCAACAACGCCATCCGCGGTATTCAAGTAAAATACCGTCCCACGTCCTATCTCACCATCAAAGGAGATTATGGAAAACAACGCTACGGATTTGGCGTTTCAGAAGGTTTCATCCAAGGCGTGGATGTCGAATTGGATGTGAGTCAGTTTTTAAACTTAGGCGATTGGTATGTCGACCTTGGCGGAAGCTATGTCGGGCGATATCAAAATGCTGAACAAGCCGATACCCTACCCCACACTACCAATGCCTTTGCCGCTCGATTAAACTTTGCAAAAGGCCAAGTTTACGGAGGAGTAGAATATGTGCAACTCGGAAAAAAAGTCTTGGTCAACAACCAGCAAATTTCCAATCCGCGTCTCTTTGACGGTAATGCGCTCTTGGTCAACTTGGGCTATGCCAAAAGTGGATTTGCCATCAACGGAACCTTCCGGCGCATGGACAACTTTAGCTTTTACAGCGATCGTATGGCACAAGGAAATCAATATAACCAACAACTCATCAATTATGTTCCGGCGTTGACCAAAAAACAAGACTATCTGCTGGCCAATATTTATGTATATCAAGCGCAACCCCGACTCTTTTACAACCGAAACAATCATTTTGAAGCCCGTTCGGGAGAAGTGGGCACCCAATGGGATGTATATTATACCGCCAAACGCGGAACTGCTATCGGGGGAGAATATGGAACCGAATTCAGTGCCAATTTCTCATACTGGGCAGGACTGGATACCGAATTCAATTTCCAAAATGACACCTATGATGCGGCCTTTATCGGTGAAGGCCCGCGTTATTACCGCGATTTTAATTTTGAAATCAGAAAACGCTGGTCCGAACATTGGAGCAGTGTCGTGACTTACCTCAACCAAATTATTGACGAAAGCATCACCAATGGTGGTGTTCCCGGTGCACAAGGAGAAATTAAAGCGCAAGTGGGAGTCGTTGAAAGCACTTACGAGTTTGGCGATGGCCAGTCAATTCGTCTGGCACTGCAACACCTCTGGACCCAACAGGATCGAAACAATTGGGCTGCAGCCATGATTGAATATTACCTCAATCCCAACCTCTCTGTCTTTGCTGCAGATTCCTGGAATTATGGTGGAGATAAGGAATTGCATTACTACAACATCGGCTTGGGATATTCCAAAGGCCGGGTTCGTTTTGCCATGAAATATGGCCGTACCCGCGGAGGCTTGCTCTGTGTAGGCGGCGTGTGTCGATATGTATCTTCCAACACCGGTCTGTCTATGAATATTGCCGTCTCCTTCTAAAAACACCTTCTTGTCATTTTAAAATGACCTTCCGCATAAAGATTGAAAAAGCAGTCCCTAAAGACTGCTTTTTTTTCTTACATTTACTTTTCAAAATTAAAAGGATTATGAAAGTTACATTTTACGGTCAAAATTCCATCGGAATTGAAGCCGGCAACAAACATTTATTGGTCGATCCCTTTATTTCGGGAAGTGATTTGGCAAAAGATAAAATTGATATCAATGCCTTAAAAGCCGATTACATTCTACTAACCCACGCTCATCAAGACCATGTGCTCGATGTAGAAAGCATTGCAAAAAACAACGATTCTACCATCATCAGCAATGCTGAAATTGCCTGGCATTATGAGGGTATGGGCTTTAAAGCGCACCCGATGAACCACGGCGGATCGGCCAAATTTGACTTTGGAAAATTAAAATTTGTCAACGCCATCCACAGCAGCTCATTTCCCGATGGGAAAAACGGCGGAAATCCGGGAGGATTTATTTTACAAGCTGACGGAAAAACCCTGTACATTGCAGGAGACACCGCCTTGACCATGGACATGAAATTGATTCCCATGCGGTTTCAACTCGACATGGCCATCTTGCCCATAGGCGACAACTTTACCATGGACGTGGAAGATGCCATTATCGCCAGTGACTTTATTCAATGTGACCGAATCTTGGGCTGCCATTACGATACCTTCGGATTTATTGAAATCAATCACGAAGAAGCCCAAGAAAAATTTAAAGCTAAGAATAAAGAACTCAACTTATTGCCCATTGGTAAATCTATTGACGTTTGATGAAAGCAAGCTACCAACGATACATCCTCGACTTTAAACGCCCCAGCGGAACTTCTCGGGGCGTTTTAACCCAAAAGGAAACCTGGTTTCTAAAACTGGAAACACAAGAGAAAATAGGCTACGGCGAGTGTGGAATCTTAAGAGGATTAAGTATTGATGATTGTCCGGAGTATCAAGAAAAACTGGATTGGCTCTGTGCAAACATCCATAAAGACAAAACCTACTTGCTAAAAGAACTCACTCAATTTCCCTCTATTCAATTTGGATTGGAAACGGCTTTACAATCCTTAAAAAGCGAACACCCTTTTGTGCTATTCCCCTCCGATTTTACCGCGGGAAAAAAAGCCATCCCCATCAACGGCCTGATATGGATGGGAGAAAAATCCTTTATGAAAACACAAATTAAGGCCAAACTCAAACAAGGATTCTCTTGTATCAAACTAAAAATTGGCGCTATCAATTTTGATAAAGAATTGGAACTCCTTCAATTTTTACGACAACAATTTCCGGCTGAAAAACTGGAACTACGCGTGGATGCCAATGGGGCTTTTTCTCCTTCTGAGGCTTTAGAGAAATTAAAAGCCTTAAGCCAATTCAACCTCCACAGCATCGAACAACCCATCAAACAAGGACAAGAGGAAGAAATGAGGAAGTTGTGTGCACAAACGCCCCTACCCATTGCCTTGGACGAAGAGCTTATCGGTATATTTTCTGTCGATAAAAAACAAGCCTTATTAAAACGCATCAAACCACAATATATCATCCTGAAACCCAGTTTAATTGGCGGATTTTCAGGAATGCAGCAGTGGATTGATCTGGCCGAAGAAAATCAAATAGGTTGGTGGATTACCAGTGCGCTCGAAAGCAATATAGGCCTCAACGCCATTGCCCAGTGGACCGCTCTAAAACACACAACCATCCCTCAGGGATTGGGCACCGGAAGCCTCTATACCAACAATATCGACAGCCCCCTGCAAGTGACAGGAGAAAACCTTCATTACCTCCCCGAACAGGATTGGAACCTTCAAAAACTCGACTTTTAAAAAATACAAATCAAATGTTTATAGAACAAGCTTATAAAGGTTTACACGAAAGTTGGCGCTACCTCATCGGCACACTTCTTATTATTACTTTCTTTCTGATCGGACAAGTGCCGATTACCCTTGCCATATTAATAGGAAGTTTTTCCGGCAATAATGCAGGAATAGTAAATTCGACAAAAGCAATGATGGAAGTTTCCGGACTCTCCTCTAATATGTTCACCTTCCTCCTTTTGATTTCCTTTGCCATTGGATTGTTGGGGGTTTATATTGTTGTGAAGTACCTTCACCATCTGTCCTGGCGCCATTTTACTACCACCCGAAAAAAAATTGATTGGCGGCGATTCTTTTTTAGCTTTGGGCTAATCGGTTTATTTATCCTCATTTCTACCCTCTATGATTATTATACCCATCCCGATAATTTTGTTCTCAACTTTGAACTTGTCCCTTTTCTTATCCTTTTGGTTATAGGCGTAATAATGGTTCCCCTGCAAACCAGTTTTGAAGAATACTTTTTCAGGGGCTACTTGATGCAGGGTTTAGGTTTACTGACCAAAAATCGTTGGTTTCCACTTTTGTTAACCTCCATTCTTTTTGGCTTGGCTCATTCTGCCAATCCTGAAGTAGACCAATTGGGGCCCATGATCATGTTTTTCTATATAGGAACCGGTCTGCTATTGGGTATTTTAACTTTAATGGATGACGGCATGGAACTCTCTATGGGATTTCATGCTGGCAACAACCTGATTATGATTCTTTTAGTAACTTCTGACTGGTCGGCTTTTCAAACAGAGTCCATTTTAAAAGATATTTCCGATCCCACGGCTGTTGGTGGAGAGGTATTTATTCCATTATTAATTGTTTATCCTATTTTTCTGATCATCATGGCCAAAAAATACCATTGGAAAAACTGGAGAAAAAAGCTCTTTGGAAAGCTCAATCCACCGGCAGTCGACAAAGATCCTAAAACTGATTCTATCTGATAATGAACACCCTATCACCGCAACAAACTTACCGGACGATACATCCCGATTTTCGATGGAATGGACAAAAACTCGACCGGATTGCACTCAAAAACAAAGCCGAGATATATCAGGCTTCCGCTCAAAAATATCACAAGGAAATCGGCTATTTTTTAGAAGAATGGCTTGATGAAAGCCCTTTAATCAAAGTACAAACCTCCGGATCTACCGGAGAGCCCAAAGTAATTGAAGTCAAAAAACAACAAATGGCCAACAGTGCTTTGGCCACCGGCCGGTTTTTTCATCTTCCCGAAAAAACCAGTGCCCTACTCTGCTTACCGGCCACTTATATTGCCGGAAAATTGATGATTGTTCGCGCCCTAATTTTGGGCTGGCATCTCGACAGCGTCAAGCCACAAGCCCGCCCCTTTAAAGTGCATCACAAAAATTATGATTTTTCAGCCATCACCCCTTATCAATTGGGGCGTTCCATTCAAGAATTACCCCTTCTAAAACAGTTGATTGTCGGGGGCGGAAAGGTTTCACAAGCTTTAAAAAACCGGGTCCGCGATACCCCGACAACACTCTATGAAACCTATGGCATGACCGAGACCCTGACCCATATCGCCGCCCGAAAAATAAACGGAATCGAACAAGAAAATCCGCCTTTTAGCCTGCTAAAAGGAGTAGAAATTGAAAAAGACGATCGAAACTGCCTTATTATCCGAGCCCCTCATGTAGCCGATCAAACCATTTACACCAACGACCTTGTAGAATTGACCTCACCAACCAGTTTTCGGCTCCTCGGCAGGTGGGACAATATCATCAATTCGGGAAGCGTCAAAATTATACCCGAACGAGTTGAATATCACTTATCTTCCTTAATTCCGCAACGGTTTTTTATTGCCGGCATTCCCGATAAAGAATGGGGAGAAAAGGTAGCCTTGTTTATCGAAGCCTCGTCCGCAAGCATTGATACCCGTCAATTGCAATCCAAAATAGCCCAATTGGAAAAGATCGACAAATATGAAAGGCCTAAAGCCATTTATCTCCTCGATCAATTTGTAGAAACCCATTCCGGTAAAATTAATCGCCTGCAGACCCTTCGAGAAAAACTACAAGAAGAATCAGCGTAAAATAAATGATTTGTACTGCCCTTTCAGATTATAAAAAAGAGAGACCACAAATAAAATTTTCACACTCAAGGTAGTTTCTTTATTTTATCAATTGCAGAACAACATTTAAAATATGCCTGAAATTCGACAGGTATTTTTATATTTGTACGAAGCAAAATCAAGATGGAACAATTTATTGTATCGGCGCGAAAATACCGCCCTGAAAGTTTTGAAGATGTGGTGGGGCAAGAAGCGATTACCAACACGCTGTCTAATGCCATTGCCAACAATCATTTGGCTCAGGCGCTACTGTTTACCGGACCGAGAGGAGTCGGCAAGACCACCTGTGCCCGAATATTGGCCAAAAAAATCAATCAACAGGCCACCGATGATCAGGTTGAAAATGAAGATTTTGCTTTTAATATTTTTGAATTAGACGCCGCTTCCAACAACGGGGTAGACGATATTCGCGAACTGACCGACCAAGTGCGCATTCCCCCGCAAGTCGGCAAATACAAAGTCTATATCATTGATGAGGTACACATGCTTTCCAAGCCGGCCTTTAATGCCTTTTTAAAAACCCTCGAGGAGCCCCCCGAGCACGTGATTTTTATTTTGGCAACCACGGAAAAGCACAAAATTATACCCACCATTTTATCGCGATGTCAAATATTCGACTTTAAGAGAATTACCGTTAATGATGCCAAAAATTATTTGGCCAAAATTGCCAAAAAAGAAGGCGTTAATGCTGAAGATGACGCCTTGCACATCATTGCCCAAAAAGCCGATGGTGCCATGCGTGACGCCCTATCCATCTATGATCGTGTAGTAAGCTTTAGCGGTAAAAACTTGACGCGACAGGCCGTAACCGAAAACCTCAATGTACTCGATTACGAAGTCTTTTTTAAATCTACCGATCTAATTCTGAATAACGATATTCCCGGTTTGTTGGTTCAATTTAATAAAGTACTCGCTAAAGGCTTTGACGGGCAACATTACATCGCCGGATTGGCCTCGCACTTTAGAGATTTACTCGTCTGTCAGAATAAGCAAACCATCGCTTTGTTGGAGGTTGGTGAAGAAGCCCGAAAAAAATATTTGGAGCAGGCACAAAAAAGTTCAGAAAGCTTCCTGTTAGAAGCGATAGCCCTTGCCAATACCTGTGATTTTAACTACCGAAACAGTCAAAATCAACGACTGCATGTCGAGCTCTGTCTCATGCAACTGGCTTCCCTCACTTTTGAAACTAAAAAAAAAAGCGCAATAACTTCATAATCCCGGCGGCTATTTTTGCCGAAAACCCAAATTCGCACTCGGCAGCAGCTCCTGATCCTGCTGCTAAAGAGCGCGAAGAGCAACCTGACAAGCCACAGAAAACAACGGAAAAAGATTTGTCAGATTCTGCTCCTGTTCGCAATCAAGTTAAAGAACCGGACGCCTCCCAGAAATTTGTTTCGGGCTTATCCTTGAAAAGCATCTCGGTTCGGCAAAAACATCAAGAGAAACTAAAGCATCAAGCCAAAAACGAGTACGAAGCTCACGAAGATTTCTCCTTAAAAGATGTTGAAGCAGGCTGGGAAGCCTATCAGGAAAAATTAAACCGCAAGGGACGAAAAATTCTTGCTTCCATAATGGCTACCGATAAACCCAAACTCAAGGATAGGGTAATAGAAATTGAATTACCCAACGAAACCATGAAACAGGATTTGCAAAAGGAACAAGGCGATTTAATGAAATTTCTCAAACGCCGACTCAAAAATTCTGAAATTTCTTTGGCCATAAAAGTCAACCGAGAAGCCGCTAAAAAATTTGTTTTCACCCCTAAGGAACGATATGAAAAATTAAAGGAAAAAAATCCTTTAGTAGAGAAACTGAAAAATACTTTTGACTTAGATATTTAATAAAAAAAATTATAAACTAAAAATTGATTCCTCTAATTTGTCATGCCGTATGTTTACTATTAAATAGGGCAGCGAAGCCAGAAGCTGAAGCTGGTCTATATTAATTGTCATTACGGTATAATCCCTTTAAAACGATTTGATACATTATGTTAGGTCTTAAACTCCCCACCGATCCCCGTTGGGCCAATGTAGCCGAAAAAAATTTGGAAGAAATACTCACCGATCACGCTTGGTGTGAACAAAAGGCAGCCTCCACCGCCATTTCTTTAGTAATTAATTATCCCGAATACCCTGAACTGGTTCAAAAAATGACGCTGTTGGCACAAGAAGAAATGAGTCACTTTAAACTGGTGCACGACCTCATTCTTTCACGCGGGCTTGAATTGGGTCGACACCGAAGTGATGCCTATGTCAATGCGCTTTTAAAATTTTTTCCCAAAGGTGGCGGACGTAAAACCCAACTCATTCACCGACTCCTATACGCCGCTTTGATCGAGGCACGAAGCTGTGAACGATTTAAGCTCTTTTCTAATCGATTACAAGATCCCGAACTCAAAACTTTTTATCGAAAATTGATGGAAAGCGAAGCCGGGCATTATACCATGTTCCTCAAATTTGCCCGACAATATGGCGAGCGCAAAGAAGTGGATCAAAAATGGGATGACCTGCTGGTTTATGAAGCTGAAATCATGCAGGGCTTTAGCTCCGGAGAAGGCATTCATGCTTAAAGTATTGTCCTTTATAGGGTTTACAGTCCCCTTAATTCTAACTAATACCACCATATTTCAATTAACAGAGATTGATTTCAAATTCAAAGACGATTATCCCTTTTTAAAAGGTTCATACATATTTCTGTAAAACCTCTGCCGTCACGTGATAATGTGAAAAATGGTCAACAACCTTGTTGTCTTTAATCAAAATCAATTGCGGGGATTCGTGAAAAACCCGGTATTTCTCTGCCACCCGATTAGACATGTTTCGCTTGTTTAACACCTCAATCCCATACAGCTGCACCCGATCCTTAAGGGCAAAATCAAAACCCTGCTCAAAGCCTCGTAAAGCCATTCTACTGGTTCCACATCGGCTGGAATGCTTGAAAATAACAACCAATTTTTCTTTAGAAATCGCTTCAATTTCTTCCAATTGTGTTTCGTTTTCCAATAAATGCCAAGGCAGCTGCTTCTGTGGTTCTTTTTTTACTTTACTTCCAAATAACCCACTCAGTAATCCCATTTTTATTTAATTTTATAAAGAATAAAAATATATTTTACAGTAAACTGAAAATATGTCACTTAAATCTATTAAAATAATGTCAAAATGACACTATTTATTTAAGGTATATTTTTTGATTTTTATGCGGTGTCATCAAAACTAAGCAAAATAAGATATGAACTTTAATAATTTTACCATAAAAACACAAGAGGTCATTCAACAGGCGCAGCAATTGGCGCATGAATATGGCCATCAGCAGATAGAAAACGAGCATCTTTTCAAAGCCATTCTTATGGTGGATGAAAATGTAACCCCTTTTATTTTAAAAAAGCTGGGAATCAATATTCAATTATTCACCCAAGTACTGGACAAGAGCTTGGAGAGCTTACCAAAAGTAAAAGGCGGCGATATCATGTTGTCTCGTGATGCTGGCAGGACCTTGAATGAAGCCACCAGTTTGGCCACCAAGATGAAGGACGAATACGTCTCTATTGAGCATTTAATCTTGGGGATTTTCAAATCCAAATCTAAAGTAGCCCAAATGCTCAAAGATCAGGGAGCCACTGAAAAGGGAATGAAAACAGCTATTAAAGAGCTGCGTCAAGGCGAGAAAGTAACCTCTCAAAGTGCTGAAGAGACCTACAATTCCTTAAATAAATATGCCAACAACCTGAACAAAATGGCGGAAGAAGGCAAGCTCGATCCTATTATTGGTCGAGACGAAGAAATCAGACGGATTTTGCAAATCCTTTCCCGTCGAACTAAAAATAATCCCATCTTAGTTGGAGAGCCGGGCACCGGTAAAACAGCGATTGCCGAGGGATTGGCACACCGAATTATTGCCGGAGATATTCCCGATAACCTTCAGGACAAAGAAATTTATGCCTTAGACATGGGCGCATTGATTGCCGGTGCCAAATATAAAGGTGAGTTTGAAGAGCGATTGAAAGCCGTCATCAAAGAAGTAAAATCCAGTGGTGGGAAAGTGATTCTGTTCATCGATGAGATACACACCCTTGTGGGAGCCGGCGGTGGACAAGGCGCTATGGATGCTGCCAACATCCTCAAACCCGCTTTGGCCCGTGGGGAATTGCGAGCCGTTGGCGCCACGACCTTAGACGAGTATCAAAAATACTTTGAAAAAGACAAGGCTCTTGAACGCCGCTTTCAAAAGGTAATGGTTGATGAACCGGACAATGAAAGTGCCATTTCCATCCTCAGGGGAATCAAGGAAAAGTATGAAACCCATCACAAAGTACGTATTAAAGACGAGGCCATTATCGCTGCGGTAGAATTGTCGCAACGTTATATTACCAATCGTTTTTTACCCGACAAAGCAATTGACCTGATGGACGAAGCCGCTTCTAAAATGCGTATGGAGATCAACTCCAAACCCGAAGAACTGGACGTACTCGATCGCAAAATTTTACAACTTGAAATTGAAATTGAAGCCATCAAACGCGAAAACGACGAGGAAAAACTAAAATCCTTAAAAAGTGAACTGGCCGAACTTAAAGAGGAACGTTCCGGATTAAATGCGCGTTGGAAAAGCGAAAAAGAAGTGGTAGACAAAGTGCAACAAGCCAAAACAGACATCGAAGATTTTAAGCTCGAAGCCAAACGCGCCGAGCGGGAAGGCGATTATGAAAAAGTGGCTGAATTGCGCTACGGCAAAATCAAAGAAGCCCAAGAGCGATTGGAAAAATATCAAAATCAAATTGAAGCAAATAAAGGCGACAAATCTTTAATTAAAGAAGAAGTAACTCGCGATGATATTGCAGAAGTTGTGGCCAAATGGACCGGTATTCCGGTAACTAAAATGCTACAAAGTGAGCGTGAAAAACTACTTCATCTCGAAGAGGAATTGCACAAACGCGTGGTGGGTCAGGAAGAAGCCATTCAGGCCGTTAGTGATGCTATTCGTCGAAGTCGTGCCGGTTTACAAGACGAGAAAAGACCCATTGGCTCTTTCCTTTTCCTTGGAACCACCGGAGTGGGAAAAACCGAATTGGCCAAAACCTTAGCGGCCTATCTCTTTGATGATGAAGATATGATGACCCGCATTGACATGAGCGAATATCAGGAAAGACATTCGGTGAGCCGGTTGGTGGGAGCACCTCCGGGATATGTGGGTTATGACGAAGGCGGACAATTGACCGAAGCTGTTCGAAACAAACCTTATTCTGTGGTTTTGTTAGATGAAATCGAAAAAGCTCATTCCGACACCTTCAACATTCTATTACAGGTGCTGGACGAAGGGCGACTAACCGATAATAAAGGGCGTTTGGCCGATTTTAGAAATTGCGTCATCATTATGACTTCTAACTTGGGCAGTGAAATTATTCAGCAAAAATTTGAAACCATGGACGATCTGGATACGGCAATGGAGACAGCAAAAGTCGAAGTCATCGGACTGCTGAAAAAGAAAGTGCGTCCGGAATTTATCAACCGTATCGACGATATTGTCATGTTCTCTCCTTTAACCCGGGAAAACATTAAGAAAATTGTCAAATTGCAACTCAATGGGGTGCAAAAGATGTTGGAAGACCGGCAAATTACGCTCGATGCCACAACAGAAGCCATCGACTACCTCACCAAACGCGGATTTGATCCGCAATACGGTGCACGCCCGGTGAAACGAACCCTGCAAAAAGAAGTCCTCAACGAGTTGTCTAAAGAGATTTTAGCCGGAAAAATACATACCGATTCGGTTATTCTGCTCGACTGTTTTGAAGACCATATCGTTTTTCGAAACGAAGCCCTTGACAAAAACTTGAAAGTGAATTAAATTTTCCTCATCAAGATTGCCTCCCCTACACCTCCGGAGTTACAGAATTTCGGAGGTTTTTTTTTATCGTCATCACTCCCCCCGTCATGCTGCCCCCTTCCCGAAGATATTGCCCCTAAAAAGTGTGTGAAACACAAATAGTTATCTTTAATTTTATAACTACGAAAAATATCACTACCCTCCTCGTTGCAAAACCCTTCAAGGGTTGTTCCTGCAATTTTTCACCGTTGCGCAGGACTCTTGAAGGGTTGCTCCCTTTTGAAAGGATTTGTTTTGACGTCAAGTTACAAAAATGATGAATTACTGCTTAGTAAAAATCATCGGGGTTTCATCCCATTGGGGAAAGGGCGGCGCAATATAACCGTTGGGGCATTTATCCTCTTTCAGGTAAACCTCATCGCGTACAATATACACCTTAAAATGCGTGCTATCCGTATCTCTCATATCGAGAAACAAAACGCCGGATTGACCACAAGCTGTTTGCTCGCCTTGATAACGTGCTCGATACAATTTTGACTGATCATCTGCAAAAGTCAATCCACTTATCACATAGACGCTTTCATCCGGCAAGTTTAAGGTGTTGGCCAAAACCTCTCCGGAAGAATTGGTGATTTTATAGTGAATTCTGAGTTCGTCAAATTTTAGAGGATCAGATCCTATATTGTCACTTACCGCTATCTTTTTAGTAATCTCAAACAAATAATCCTTTCCTTCATACGAGCCTGTCCAAGTTCCAAGATATTTATCAAGCACATTATTGACATCTTTAAAGTATAAACCACCTGGGATGGATTCATTTTCAGCAAGGGATTCAACATAGGAACTATAATTTTCGAGAGGGACGACTCCTTGGGGATAAAATTGCGCTTTGCAAGCCATAATCGTCAGAAAAAAAACTATACTGAGCATTATATTTTTCACAATCATTTATTTTAAAATTTAACAATCTTTGTTTTTCACGTTCCCATCTTCACCAAGCGTCACTTCCGAACTGCTTTTTAAGGAACCGTCATTATTGAGTTCAAATTTCATTAAATGAAACCCACTGTCTTTAAAGTTCGTATCCTCATTGAGAATTTTATCCTTAACCAGATTAATAAAGGCTTTCCAAAGATACTGTCCCTAAAAAGTGTGTGAAACACAAATAGTTATCTTTAATTTTATAACTACGAAAAATATCACTGCCCTCCTCGTTGCAAAACCCTTGAAGGGTTGTTTTCGCACTTTTTCACCGCTACACAAGAACCCTTCAAGGGTTGTTCCTGCTCTTTTTCACCGTTGCGCAGAACTCTTGAAGGGTTGCTCCCTTTTGAAAGGATTTATTTTGACCTCAAGATACAAAAACAACAGGAAACCAGTCAGGTCTATTCGGTTAGCAGAAAAAGACCTCGCTGGTTTCTTTTGGGTTACTGTTTAATCAACATCACACCACCACTGGTTTTAAAAGTTGGCAATACCTGCTGAACAGAACCGTAATCTTCACATGAAAATCCTCCACCCGGAACCGACAGGCCTAAATTCATTTGATTGGTATTGTTATTAATCGAAATATAAATGATGCCATTCTGCGCACATTCTTCCCCATGATACAATAATTTGTAATATTCATTATTTGTATCCCCATCTACCATTCTATATCCCTCAACTATAAGTCTATTTTCATCAGGCAAGTTGATTGTATTGGCAATGACATTTCCATTTTCATCCGTGATTTTATAACGCAATAATAATTTATCCTCCTGTATCTCTAAATAGGAATCTACTACCTTATTGATAACGATTTTATATGTTTTATTATCAAAACTCCCAACCCAGGTTCCTTCGTATTTATCAAGGAGATGATGTACATCTTTAATATAGCCTCCATCGGGGACATCCCCCTGATAGGTATTTATATCCTCTATTGGAATGACCCCCTGAGGAAGTAGTATTTGTGCTTTGCAACTTCCTACCAAAAATAATACTATTATTAGTGTCGCTATCCTTTTCATATCTATTATAAATTTAAAATTATTAATCACATTTGGTTCGTTCAATCCCTCCATTTTCATTGAGACCTACTTTCTTGACCTTTCGCAGCTCTCCATTATTTTTGGTTTTTATGGATAATAGTACCAAGCCATCTTTTACTTCTCCATCTTCATCAAGCGTCACTTCCGAACTGCTTTTTAAGGAACCGTCATTATTGAGTTCAAATTTCATCAAATGAAACCCACTGTCTTTTAAGTCCGTATTCTCATTGAGAATTTTATCCTTAACCAGATTAATAAAGGCTTTCCAAAGATACTTTCCCTAAAAAGTATGTAAAACACAAATAGTTATCTTTAATTTTATAACTACAAAAAATATCACTGCCCTCCTCGTTGCAAAACCCTTCAAGGGTTGTTCCTGCAATTTTTCACCGTTGCGCAGGACTCTTGAAGGGTTGCTCCCTTTTGAAAGGATTTGTTTTGACGTCAAGTTACAAAAATGATGAATTACTGCTTAGTAAAAATCATCGGGGTTTCATCCCATTGGGGAAAGGGCGGCGCAATATAACCGTTGGGGCATTTATCCTCTTTCAGGTAAACCTCATCGCGTACAATATACACCTTAAAATGCGTGCTATCCGTATCTCTCATATCGAGAAACAAAACGCCGGATTGACCACAAGCTGTTTGCTCGCCTTGATAACGTGCCCGATACAATTTTGACTGATCATCGGTGAAATTCAAACCACTAATTACGTATAAATTATCATCCGGCAAGTTTATGGTATTAGCTAAAACAGTTCCAGAGGAACTGGTAATTTTATAGTGTACTTTTAGAATATCAAATTTTATAATATAATCAGTCGAAGATCCAAATTTCACACCTGTCTTTTTAGTAATCTCAAACAAATAATCCTTTCCTTCATACGAACCTGTCCAAGTTCCAAGATATTTATCAAGCACATTATTGACATCTTTAAAATAGGTGTGGTTAGGAAATGTCTCGTGTGTTTCCCCATAGGAATAATAGTTATCGAGCGGAACAACTCCCGCAGGATAAAATTGCGCTTTGCAAGCCATAATCGTCAGAAAAAAAGCTATACTGAGCATTATATTTTTCATAATCATTTATTTTAAAATTTAACAATCTTTGTTTTTCACGTTCCCATCTTCATCAAGCGTCACTTCCGAACTGCTTTTTAAGGAACCGTCATTATTGAGTTCAAATTTCATTAAATGAAACCCACTGTCTTTAAAGTTCGTATCCTCATTGAGAATTTTATCCTTAACCAGATTAATAAAGGCTTTCCAAAGATACTGTCCCTAAAAAGTGTGTGAAACGCAAATAGTTATCTTTAATTTTATAACCACAAAAAATATCACTGTGCTCCTCGTTGCAGAACCCTTCAAGGGTTGTTTTCACCCTTTTCCACCGCTGCATAGGAACCCTTAAGGGTTATTTTCGCTCTTTTTCACCGCTGCACAGAACCCTTGAAGGGTTGTTTTCGCAACTTTTTTCACCGCTACGCAGAACCCTTGAAGGGTTTGTTTTGACCAATTGGTATTATTTTAAAAACAATAAACTCACCGGATCTTGAGAGTAGGCGTCATCCCAACCGTCATGAATTTGCAGAAAATATTGCTTCCCGCCTTCAAGTTCAAATTTGGCAGGCAAGCCTTTCCAATCTCCAAGAGTATTGACCTCAAATCCGTCTTTGACGTATAAACGGGCATCTATCCCCAAGTTTTCGGGCTTTTCTACGGCAAGCCGCAAGGTGAAAGTTGAATCCGGAGTCAAGGTAAAATAATCGTTATCTCCTTTAGGGAAAATGGCTGTTTTAAGGGTATCGCCCACCGAAACGGGATAGGCTTCCTTAAAGCTGTTGTTGGGTTCTGTGGTATCCATCTCGGGAAGGTAAGTTATTTTCCATTCAGCCTTTTCTCGAGACATGGCATCATTCCAATCATCGAGCAAGGAAAAATAATAAGTTCCGGGCGTGGTCACTTGTATGCCGGCCGGCAATTTCTGCCAATCTTTGATGCATTCCACCTTACCAAAATCCGATTTTTGTCGAGCATAACGGGCATTGATTTTTATCTCCTCCGGTACTTTTCGAGCGTGAATCATCAAATAACCTGCACTGTCTACTGTTATCTTAAACCAATCGATATCGGTTTTTGGGAAAAAAGAGGTTTCCATAACTACTCCCGACTTTACGGTAACAGCGTTTTCGGGTTTATTATTGGGCTCATTATCGCTAAATTCTGCAATGAAATCGGCTTTAAATTCAATCACTTCCGGGGAAGCTTTGTCGTTCCAGTCATCAATAATCGCAAAATAAAGGGTGTCTCTATCAGCAACCCCAATGGTTTTGGGAATGCGTTCCCAATCAGACAACCATTTTTGCTTCTCGGGTTCCCAAGCTTGTTTTTCGGCAAAACGCACCTCGAGATTTAAATTTTCGGGAACTGTCTTGGTCGTGATTCGCACATATCCGCTACCGGAGACCGGCAAAGCATACCAATCTACATCTCCTATAGAGTCAATTTTCATGGTATATCCCTTTCCGGACTTTAACAAACTGGCCGATAAAATACTATTATTGGGTTCTCCAAACTTCTTTTGATTTTCTTTTTTCGGGGAAGCACAGGCCGTCAACAAACTGACCAGTACAATTAGCCCCATCAAGGGTTTTAAATAATAATTACTCATCTCTATAAATTTTAATTTATTAAACTCCTTAAAAACAATTTCAGCACTTCACCACAAAGCGAATATTTCTTCTGTTTTTGCTGAATTTTATAGCAATACTGAAAAAACAAAGTCAGGGATATTCCCCTAATCTCATGCTAATAATGAAAAGACTTACAAATTAGTCCGGCATTGATATTTAAAATTTACCCTGTAAATCTTTGGACTAATACGGAAATGACATTGGGCTTATTAAAAGTAGACTAATCTTCCTGTAAAAATTACAAATCTCTGCATTTCAACTTCGTGGTTATCGAGCGAAGTCGAGATGCTCAATACAAGCTAAATGCTCGTCATAGCTATGACTATGCCTGTACCTGTGTCTGCCGACGAGGCAGGCTTTTTGCCTTGACCTTTGAAATTTTCACGACAAAACATTTAGTCTATTTCAATAATCACTTCCGTATCATTCATAAATCGCTTTGCATAAAATTAAAACAACAAAAGGAAAAGTAGGGGTTCATTCTTTAAAAAAATCAATGTCAATTAGCATGGAGGGCATCTGAGTGAGTATAGGATAGGTTTGAATGAGAATTTGGGAAAATCGAGCCGGAAAATAATACCAATTAATCCAATATTTCAATAATCACTTCCGTATTAACCTGAAAATTCACCGCAAATTGAGGGATAATTAAATAGTTTACAGATTATCAAGGAATTAATGGTATAAATAGGTAAAATATAAAGGCTCAGATTAATAAGCCTTGTACAACCCCCTAATAAAAATACCCCGCAATTGCGGGGTGTTTTTATTATTCAAAAGAAAGTAGGTTTGCTCACTACTTTCATATTCATTCTAAAAATGTAACGTATTTATTACATATACTTTTGTACGATTGGCATGGCTTTTTTCATGAAATCCTTAAATAATTCTCCTTTCTTTTCATCCAATTCTGATTGTTTGTCCAAAATGGATTGCCCTACCGAAGAAGTGTAAAAATTGAGCAAGGCGTCTACTTCTTTCTTGGTATAGGTTTTTAAATAAACAGAAACTACATTACTTTGTAACTTTTCAATTTCGGCAGACATTTCCTTACGAAAATCTTTCTGTTTATCTTCTGAGATGGAAACGCCAAATTTCTTTAAACGCTCCACTACACTATTCAAAAGATCCTCTTTATCCATTTTCATTTTTACCAACTTGGTAACCTTTCCTTGATAAGCTGGATCTGAAATTTGAGCCGTTGCTGAATAGCCCATGAACAGAGCCATTGCCAATACTAACATTAATCTTTTCATAATTCCATAATTTTAATTTCTTCGCAATATTAAGAATTAATTATCAAACAGTGGGCGATCCTTCATCATTTTAACCACTTCTTTGCCTACATTCATGATTTTAGCTTCCTCCTCTATATGCTGAATTATGGTGTCTATAAATTCTGCAATATTACTCATATCCTTCTCCTGCAATCCTCTGGTTGTTACTGCCGGGGTGCCAATACGGATTCCGGAAGTGACAAAAGGAGATTGATTGTCAAAAGGCACCATGTTTTTGTTGACCGTAATATGTGCTTTGACCAAGGCGTCTTCTGCTTGTTTTCCGGTAACCATTTTATTTCTCAAGTCAATAAGCAACATGTGGTTATCGGTTCCGCCAGAGACTACGTCATATCCTTTATCTATAAAACATCCGGCCAAGGCTTGGGCATTTTTTTGCACCTGTTTCATATAAGCGAGATAGTCATCAGTCAGGGCCTCGCCAAAAGCCACCGCTTTAGCAGCTATCACGTGCTCCAAAGGCCCTCCTTGATTACCGGGAAAAACAGCACTGTTAATTAAGGAGGACATTTTTTTCAATTTCCCACTTTTAAATTTCAACCCGAAAGGATTTCTAAAATCTTTTCCAATCATAATCATTCCCCCCCGAGGACCGCGAAGGGTTTTATGGGTTGTTGTGGTCACAATATGGCAATGGGGCAAAGCATCTGAAATCAAACCTCGGGCGATCAACCCTGCCGGATGGGCAATATCGGCCAGTAAAATAGCATCATTGGCATCGGCTACTTCCCTAAAGCGCTTATAATCAATATCGCGAGAATAAGCAGAAGCTCCGGCAATAATGAGTTTGGGTTTTTCTTTTTCAGCCACTTCTGCCAATTGATCATAATCAATGCGGCCGGTTTCTTTATCCACGCCATAAAAAACGGGATTGTATAATTTACCCGAAAAATTAACCGGTGAACCATGGGTCAAATGTCCCCCTGCCGACAGATCAAAACCCAATATCTTATCGCCCGGCTTCAAGCAAGCTGCATAGGCAGCTGTATTGGCCTGTGACCCTGAGTGGGGTTGAACATTGACATATTCGGCACCAAACAATTCCTTAGCGCGATCAATGGCCAGGCTTTCGGTTTGGTCCACAACTTCACAACCGCCATAATATCGTTTTCCCGGATAGCCCTCTGCATATTTGTTGGTCAGTACCGAGCCCATGGCATCCAATACTTGCTGACTCACAAAGTTTTCACTGGCGATGAGCTCCAGTCCTTCTATTTGTCGCTTTTTTTCTTCGGCAATCAAATCAAAAATTCGGTTGTCTCTTGTTATCATAATTTTGTAGTTTAAAAAGTTCTAAAAAATAAAGGAATATCCATTTAAACGTCGGTAAACGCCATATATTTCTGTTGTAAAAACTTATAATCTGCGCCGTAAAAACACAAACTATAAATCTGTTTTAGGGAAATCCAAAAAGTTTTTCTATTGTGTTTTTGTGAAATTTTCAATATAAAATTTTTATGTACTTTTGAATAAATTTTTAATTCCCCATTGCATGAGTTTAGACGCAAACGATCCGCAACGAAAAACCTGGCTACAGGTTGCCAAAGATACTGATTTCCCAATACAAAATATTCCTTTTGGCGTTTTTTTGACGCCGAGAAAGCGCCCTGTCGTGGGAACGCGAATTGGCAATTATGCCATCGATTTAGCTTCCTTACAGAACTTGGGGTATTTTAAGGGGATTTCTCTACCCGAGGATATTTTTGCTCAATCTGAGATGAATGCGTTTATCGATCAAGGACAAAAGACCTGGCGATTGGTGCGCCAACGGATTGTTGAAATTTTTGACCAAAATCACAAGGTTCTACAACACAACAAATCGCACCGTCAACAAATTATACATCCCATTGATACGGTAAGCATGCAATTACCGGTACGTGTAGGCGATTACACCGATTTTTATTCCAGCAAGGAACACGCCATGAACGTAGGGAAAATGTTTAGAGGCCCTGAAAATGCCTTAAAGCCCAACTGGCTACACATGCCGGTGGCCTATCACGGGAGGAGTTCTTCCATTATCCCCAGCGGGGTTCCGGTTCGTCGACCACAAGGACAGCAAATGCCCAAAGGAGCAGACAAACCGATTTTTGCCCCTTCTAAAAATATAGATTTTGAACTGGAAACCGCCTTTATTACAAGTAAGGCCAATGATATGGGAACGCCTGTTCCCATTGAAAAAGCCGAAGAACACATTTTTGGAATGGTTTTGTTTAACGATTGGAGTGCCCGCGATATTCAGCGATGGGAATATGTTCCCCTGGGGCCTTTTTTGGGAAAAAGTTTTGCGTCCAGCATCTCTCCGTGGATCGTTACCTTGGATGCCTTAGAACCTTTTCGCTGCCACGGTCCTCAACCCGAAAAAGAACAACTCCCCTACCTGCAATCTCAAGGCAAACGAGCTTTTGATATTCAATTGGAAGTAGCCTTGCAACCGGAAGGGGGAAAAGAAAATCACTTGGCCACTTCAAATTTTAAATACTTGTATTGGAATATCAGTCAGCAATTGGCACACCAAACCGTCAATGGCTGTCCGGTGAACAGCGGAGACATGATGGGAAGCGGCACCATCTCCGGGGTAAAAAAAGATAGTTTTGGTTCCTTGTTGGAACTGACTTGGAATGGCGAAAACCCAATTCAATTGGAAGATGGAAGCCGGCGTCGTTTCATTAAAGACCACGATACCATCATCATGCGCGGACATGCCAAAAACGAAAAGGTCAGGATTGGTTTTGGGGAAGTCCGTTCTAAATTATTGCCGGCTTTATAATCCAAATATTTATAGAATAAATCGGACTAACACAAATTGGTACAACCTGTAGATTTTTAATATAAAAGATCATTATCCACACGGCAACCTTTGTGGATTAGAGTGATTTGCAGGGAGCGGTTAGAATGCTATAAAAACCAAGCTATTCCGTTTTAAAAGCGATGCTCGTAACCCTTTTGGTGGATTGCCCTTCAATCACTTCCTCTCTCACCAAGTTTTGCGCACGGCGGGTCGAAAAAACAGCTTCAAGATCCTTGACTTCTCCACAAGGAACAAATTGTTTCCTCATGGCATCCAGGATAAAATCGGCTTTTCTGGCTCGAATCTGCGGAGAAAGTATCTCAAATAATTCTTTTCGATGTTCCACACGAGCCTGAACCGAAGAGAATTTATTTTGTTGTAACAACTCCGGCTGTTCCAAAAAAGTACAGAGTTTTTCAAAGTGTTGATTACTGCCGATAGCAAAGGTAATGGTTCTATGATCTGCCGTTTTAAACAGCTCGCCATAAGGCGCAATATTAGGGTGAAGAGACCCTATTCGCTGTGGCACATGATTGGCCATTAAATAATTGGCTGCCTGATTAACCAAAGAACTCACTGCTGCATCATACAGCGATATCGTGATGGTCTTTCCATTATAAACATCGCTTTGTTCTCTTTTCAACAGTTCAATCAAAATACCTTCTTTGAGGTGATGTGCCGCCAACACATCTATAAAAGCGATAGGCATTTTTACCGGGCCGCTTTTCGGAGTTCCATTCATCGACATGATGCCACTTTCTGCTTGAAGCACCAAATCATAGGCCACGCGATCACTCTCGGCGCCAAATCCGTTTATTTTCCCAATGATTAATGCTGAATTATGCTGATACAAAACATCATCGGTAAGTCCGAATTTTTCCTGATCTCCGCGCTTAAAATTCATCAAAACAAGATCGGCCGACTGCACAGAATCGAGCAATTGCTGCCGATCGCCTGAATGCGTCAAATCCAAAGACCAAAATTTCTTTTTATAATTGACACTGGAAAAATAGGCCGAAACCGGAAGCCTTTTGTCTTCAGAAGGCAATCGCCAAGAACGGGTGATATCGGGATGATTAGGGCTCTCAACTTTAATCACTTCAGCCCCCAATTCTGCAAAGAAAGTCCCTACTGAAGGGCCGGCGAGCACCGTGGACAGGTCTATTATTTTTAGATTGCTAAATACCAATAATTACAATTTAAATGATGGGCAATTCAATTTGATTTCAAGTTTTATTTGAAGTATTGATGATATAATTTGAGTTGGTCCTTGATCGCCTCAACGGTCTGATCAGCCTGTTCAATTGACTGGGCCTCGGTAAGTTTTTCGATATCCTCAATCAGTGGGTAGAGCCATTTATGCAGGTTATCATGAGCCGCCCCTTCCATGGTGCATTTTTGAATGATATAATTCTTGACTTCAAGGAGAAGTGCACCAACCTTATGATAATCTTCGAGAGTTTTCATAGGGCGATAAGACAAGATAGCCTCCATCTTTAACACCCCGTCAGTGGTCTCCTTATTGGCTTCCCATTTTTCTTCTTGATTGAGTTGCAAATGGGTTTTTGTCGTTTGTTCTGTCGCCGCGTCTTTTTTCTTTCCCTTTTGACAGCCCATACTTATCAATCCCATCAATATTACAAGGGCAATTATTCTTTTCATGGTGTTTATATTATAAGGTTTTTAATGTATTTCGGCAGTATGAAGTCATTTATACTTTTAAAATTGAAACAAAAAACATTTCATCTTAAAGCAAGTTTAAATGAACGCTATATCCGCTCCGCCAAAAATAAGAGATTTAAGCAAATTAAGCAACCAGGTGTTGTTATTCACTGACCCCAAATGAGCGTCTGCGGGGCGTTAATACGGAAATGACATTAAAAACAGAGGAATCTTCCTGTTAAAATTACAAATCTCTGCATTTCGACTTCGTGGTTATCGAGCGAAGTCGAGATGCTCAATACAGGCTAAATGCTCGTCATAGCTATAGCTATGGCTGTGCCTGTGTCTGCCGACGAGGCAGGATTTTTGCCTTGAAAGAAAATTAACGCATAATCTCAGCCTGAAAAACATCGGCAAAATGGGTGATCAATTTTGCTTTAACCTCTGTCTCATCTACCTGTTTACGGGCCAATTCAATATTGAGGGAGGCCACAGATTTTCCTTCAATTCCACAGGGAATGATATGATCAAAATACCCTAAATCTGTATTGACATTGAGTGCAAACCCATGCATGGTAACCCAGCGACTGGCACGCACGCCCATGGCGCATATTTTCCGGGCAAAGGGTGTGCCCACATCCAACCAAACTCCGGTTTCTCCTTCGCTCCGTTCTGCTTTAAGCCCGTAATCTGCCAATGTCCTGATCACTACTTCTTCCAGGCAGCGCATGTACTTATGAATATCTGTAAAGAAATTTTCCAGATCCAAAATGGGATAGCCCACAACTTGACCCGGGCCGTGATATGTAATATCGCCGCCTCTATTGATTTTATAAAATTTAGCATCTATCGTTGCCAGTTTATCCGCTGATAACAACAAGTGATTGATATCGCCACTTTTCCCTAAAGTATAAACATGGGGATGCTCGACAAACAAGAGGTAGTTGGGGGTTTTTTCTTTGTTTTCTGTTTTGTAATTCTTCTTTTTAAGTGTCAAGATATCTTTAAAAATATGTTCCTGCTCATCCCAAGCTGTTTGATAATCTTGATATCCCAATTCGCGAAGCGCTACCTTTTTATTTTTCATCAGCATTTCAAATTATGCGTACAAATATACAATTTGAAGTAGGTATAGAATCGGGTTACTCCCGAATATTTGTAGAACTTTCAGTGTTGACTTTATACCAAAATGAAATATTAATTAATCCAATATTTACGCCTAAACTCCTAATCACTTTGGTATTACAAAAAACAAGTCGTTCTTCACCTGTGATACGACTTCAAAGGCGCTCTCTATTTCCCTATATTTTTGTGATCGACTGACTTTTATGCCGATTCCGAAATAATACCGGTGGTTAAACTCAAAATTGGGTTGATTACTTGCTTCAATATCCGTAAATTTGTCGACTTATTTTTTAAACGACCGCTATGCAACTTTCCGAACAAGAACAGATTCGAAGAGAAAAACTGAAAAACCTAAGAGAATTAGGAATCAATCCCTACCCTGCTGAGGGATATCCGGTAAGTATTACTTCAAAGGAAATCAAAGCCCAATACAAGGAAGGGAAACAAGTCAAGATTGCCGGTCGTCTTATGTCGAGACGTATTCAAGGAAAGGCCTCCTTTGCGGAGTTACAGGATTCAGAAGGGCGAATTCAGGTATATTTTAATCGAGACGAAATCTGTACCGGTGAAGACAAAAGCCGCTACAACAAGGTGTATAAAAAGCTGTTAGATATCGGTGATTTTATCGGTATTGAAGGCGAGCTCTTTACCACCAAAGTAGGTGAAATAACCGTTAAGGTACAGCATTTTAAACTGCTCAGCAAATCCTTAAAACCCCTGCCTCTACCTAAGAAAGACAAAGAAGGAAACGAATTTGACAAATTCAACGACCCCGAGCTGCGTTATCGTCAGCGTTATGCCGATTTGGCGGTCAATCCGGAAGTCAAGGAGGTTTTTAAAAAACGTACGCGGCTCTTCAATGCCATGCGCGAGTTTTTTAATGATTATGGTTATTTTGAGGTTGAAACCCCCATATTACAACCCATTCCGGGTGGAGCAGCAGCCAAGCCTTTTGAGAGTTATCACAATACACTTGACATCCCCCTTTATTTACGAATCGCCAATGAACTATATCTCAAGCGACTTATTGTAGGAGGATTTGACGGGGTTTATGAGTTTGCCAAGAGCTTCCGCAACGAGGGAATGGACCGCACCCATAATCCGGAATTTACGGCCATGGAGATTTACGTGGCCTATAAAGATTATCACTGGATGATGGAGTTTGTGGAAAAGCTGCTCGAACATTGTGCCAAAGCCGTTAACGGTAGTACAAAAGCTGTTTTTGAAGAGCATGAGATCGATTTTAAAGCGCCCTATAAGCGCATTACCATGACCGATGCCATTAAGCAATATACCGGTTTTGACATCACCGGAAAATCGGAGGCTGAAATTCGTCAAGCGGCAAAAGAAATGGAATTGGAAGTAGATGACACCATGGGAAAAGGCAAACTTATTGACGAAATCTTTGGAGAAAAGTGTGAAGGCCACTTTATCCAGCCTACTTTTATAACCGACTACCCTATCGAGATGAGCCCGCTGACCAAAAAACATCGTGATCATCCTGAATTAACGGAGCGCTTTGAACTCATGGTCTGCGGCAAGGAAATTGCCAATGCTTATTCTGAACTCAATGACCCCATCGATCAACGAGAGCGTTTTGAAGATCAATTGCGACTGTCTGAACGCGGAGACGATGAAGCCAGCCAGTTTATTGATCAAGATTTTCTCCGAGCCTTGGAATACGGCATGCCCCCCACTTCCGGTTTAGGAATTGGCATGGATCGGTTGGTTATGTTTTTAACCAACAAATCCTCTATCCAAGAGGTCTTGTTTTTCCCACAAATGAAACCGGAAGAAAAGAAAATAGAATTGACTAAGGCCGAGAAAGCCATTCTGGAATTGCTAAAACCTCAAGGTTCTTTTGAATTAAAAGACTTAAAATCAGCCTCCGGGCTCAGCAACAAAAAATGGGACAAAGGCTTAAAAGGATTGCGTAAAAAAGAATTGGCCGCTGTTGAAAAAACAGCAGACGGATTATTTGTAAATTTAATAGAATAAGCTTTAATTTGCATTCCCCAATTTTCGGGATGTAGCGCAGCCCGGTAGCGCGCTTGCATGGGGTGCAAGAAGTCGTCGGTTCGAATCCGGCCATCCCGACAAAACCTACTGATTTTCAGTAGGTTTTTTTTATTTATAAACAGATTGCGGACAGATTTACTTGTTTTTGGAGCGTTTTATTAAGGAGGTCATTTAAACTTTTAGGATTGAAGCGAAAAATAGATATTTTTGTCCCAGATGAAGTCTTTTTTGCACTGCATAGCCGTAGCTATGGAGTAAGGAAAAGACAAAATATGGGGTAAAAAGATCATTTTGCAGTCAATAATAGAAAGTTTAAATGAGCTCAAGTTACGACAAGTGAAATTAAATAGAAATAGGTGGTATTAATACTGATAAAAATATTCCCGATTTTCTCTCTTCTTGTCTAAAATCCTGCGGGAAACTTTAATTCACGATAAGTAAAATCTTCCTTCCAAAAAAGCACATTTTTAATGAGGTCAATATCTCTGCTTTTGAGAAGAACATTGCCGCAAACAAAATTAAACACCATTTCTTTAAAAAAAACGCTGTCTATTTTCCGCTTCTCAACTTCAAACCACAGCACATAAAATTCCAAAAAACAATTAAGCATTTGGCTTTAATCATCCAATTTTTTAATTTTGGTACTACCGGCTACTGAGACAACCTGTTTGAGATTTTTTTATACCACCCTTGAAACAGCAACTGATACTCAACAGATCCATTTATCAAACAGATTTGAACAGATAGCACCTAAATTTTTTATGTCATTATGAAATTATTTTTACTGGGGAGCCTCTTTTTGATTTTCACTTGTGGATATGCGCAACAAAAGAGAGATACCGTCTTTCAAGAAAAAGAACTTTCATCTGCTTTACTTCGTCCTTCAAAAGAAAGTTTTCTTCAAAATATAACTATCAAGTTGAGCATGCGTGGTGCTTTCCGAAACTACATTTTGCGGGGTGGATACCACGACTATCAGGGGCATCAGTTTGTAAACGAATACACCGCCTTAGGAATCTCTGCAGAGATTATGGATAAAGTAAGCCTTCATTTTAGAAACCGATTTAACAAAACCACCGAAGTACAAAGCCTCGATCAACTGGGCAGCAATATTGAATTGGCCAATATTGCCGTAGAAATCACGCCAAAGATAGAATTGGAATTGGGGCGGCAAGATGCTTATTTTGGCGGATTTGAATACTCATTCAGCGCCATTGAAATTATGCAGTATAATGACATTCAAAGCAATGCATTGGCCTATGTCACCGGAGTAGGGATTAATTACAACCTTTCCAACAAACACAATATTGGATTCCAAATACTCAATTCCAGAACCGAACATTACGCTGATAAATATGGAAACAATACTGCTGCCAATATTGAAGAACCAGACTGGCCGGTGGAGTTTGTAGGGCGCTGGAAAGGAAGTTTTTTCAACGGCAAATTTGAAACCATATACAGCTATAGTGTTTCTAAAGAAGTAAAGAATCAATACACCCATTTCATTACGTTGGGGCACAAATTTCACAGTAATAACTTTACAATAATGTATGATTTTGACTACAGCTATGAAGAGATTGACACGAAAGGATTGGCCACCCATATCATAAATGGAGTTGACTATGCCGATGAGGAGCGAGGGCATGAAGTGGTTAACCTGAATATTGCACAAAAGGTAACCTATATTGAAAATTGGATACGAGCATCATACCAAATCAACCCCCGGTTTAAAACCCTTTTAACCTTGATGACCAACACTACTTATGGGGAAAATGTAAAAAGTAACAACAGCGGAACCGATAAGCTTCGAACAAGCTATGGCGTGGTTGGATCGCTATATTACAGCCCTTTTAAACATATTGATGTGCGTTTTTTCCTGACTTATATCGGTCGGTATTACCAATATTCTAAGCTGGCATTGGAAAGCTTGGGCGCGGCCAATTACAACAAAAATGAAATCAAAATTGGCTTTATCGCACCAATAACCATCCTATAACCCTAAAAAACGAAAGATTAGCGTCGATCCGGGAGCTTTTTTAAGGAAGGTATCATTTCTTGAACTTATCACAGCTCCGAATTCGGTAAATTGATACCGGCCACACTTCTCTGCAATTTAACCCCATAAAAAAAGGGCTTCAATCTACTTGAAACCCTTGTTAGTAGCGGGAGCTGGACTCGAACCAGCGACCTTCGGGTTATGAGCCCGACGAGCTACCTACTGCTCTATCCCGCGATGTATGTTTAATGTTTTTTATCTCTTCTTTTAAAGGCCGAAATTACGCTCATGAATTGCCTCATTGGGTAACCGCCTTTTCAAATATCGGACTGCAAATATACAACACTTCTTTCGTCACACCAAACTTTATTTAGGGATTTTATTTCCATCTTTTTTATCCCAAATTTTTAAGAGCATCCACAGGCTATTAATGTGAAAATGACACCCCGTCCCAAAACACAGGCAATGAGCTCAATGAGTATAGAACACCATTTAAACACCAACGAAGCAACATAAAATACCAATACCTCAATCTCTCGATGAGTCCTCGGCAAAGAACATAAAAAATAATCGCCAGCAATATTTTTAATATCTTTGTATTTCTTAAATTCCATTTAATAGTTACATGATGCAACATCCCGCCTCCCTCTTGTTTGCCCTCTTTTTCTTCTTTCAATTAGCGGGAATGCAAGCCCAAAGCACTTCGTTGCAAACCTGCTTTGAAATTGCCGAAGAAAACAATCACGTCATCCTGCAAATGAAGCAGTCTTTAAAAACGCGACAGTTTCGTTATCAGGCCGCAAAGTTAAATGCCTTACCTGAAATCGATATTTTAGCCGGCTATCATTATTTAGGCGAACCGCTTCAGGTCAACCTTCAAACCGTAAAAAATGGCATCATAGAAGGATCGGCACAACAAAGTGTCAACACGGCCAATCAGGTGTTTTATAATATCACCGGGCAAGAACTCTCGGCAAATGCTCAACAAATTATTTATCAAAGTACCAAAAGCCTGATAAACGGAATTTACCCCAAATTTAATCCGGCTTTAAGTGAGCAACAATATTTTACGGCCACCGTAGCCCTACGACAGCCTATATACTTAGGCGGGAAGCTCAATGCCGCACAAAAAGTAGCCGAGGAAAAACGCACCTCAGGCCACCTCAACTTAGAATTCGCTAAAAACACAGTAGCTTATGCAGTAGTTGCTCAATATCTTCAAATTCAATATTTGAATGCAATGCTACACAAACAGGAACAGCTTGTGCAGTCCTTCCAAAAAACGGAAGATTATGCGCGTTCCATGGTTAAAAGCGAGATTATTCCCCCCTATCAAAAAAAATGGGCCAGTGTGGCTTTGTCTCAAGCACAAACCGGGTTGGCACACTTTAAACTTGAAAAAAAGAATGCCCTCTTGCGCTTACAACACCTGCTGGGGACCACAAAAGACCTCTATATCCAAGACAGCTTACAAATAGCTCGCTCTCCCCTTCTGGAATTTCAGGAAGGTTTTGCGAAAGAAAATCCGCAATACCAGTGGCTAAACAGTAAGGTTGAGGTAGCCAAGGCCGCTCAAAAAGTGACACAATCCCTATCCTTGCCCAACATTTTTGGAGTTGCTACTTATCAACTCCTACAAGATGACCTGCCTGTGATTACCCCGCCATGGATGGTAGGTATCGAACTGCATTGGAATATTTTCAGCTTTTTTGAAAACAACAAGCGCATCAAAGCGGCCAAGTCGCTGGTCAAGGAGAGTCAATTTATAGCCGAATCAAAAAAAAGTCACTTAGAAACTCTGCTTAAACGGGTAGGTAATAAAATGCAAAGCCTTAGGCAAGAGGTAAACACCCTTGATAAAGCTCGAAAAACGGCGGCTATTACCACTGCAATGATTCGGCGTCGTATGGAAAGTGAACTGTCTTCGGTCAAAGAGGTCAACGATGCTTTAAAGGTACAACTCGAAGTGGAAAAAGCATATTATACGGCGGTGTTGGGATACAATTTGGCTGTAGCTACCTACCTTAAAATATTAGGACAACCTAAAACCATTACCAACTATATCAAACAAAAATAGCATGAAAAACCTTATTAAAAATTATTGGGCACTATCTATACCGCTCGTCATTTTGATCATTGCCATTCTATTTTTAGTCAACCAAAAACCGAATCACCAAGACCGGGTTATTGGTATGGTGGAAGCTAAATTTATTGACGTTTCAGCCACTTTTCCCGGGCAGGTTGACAGCCTTTTTGTCGAACAGGGAGACACCGTTCACAAAGGGCAAGCCTTGGCCGTGATGCAAACCACAGAAATCAATATTGTCAAACAGCAAGCCCTCACTTCTATTGAAGCTGCTCAACACAATTTAAATTTATTGAAAAACGGTCCTCGGGACGAAGCAGTTCAATCTGCACAAAACTTGTATGAAATTGCCCAAGAACAATATAAATTAGTGCAAAAGACCTATCAGCGAATGCTCAATTTATACCAAGACAACGTGATCTCAGGGCAAGAAAAAGATATGATTTATTTTAAATATCAAGCTGCTAAAAAAGAAATGGAAATGGCAAAGCAACACCTGCAGATGTTGAAGAATGGCAGTCGCCCGGAAATGATTAAAACCTCTGCAGCCATCTTAAAAAAAGCCGAACACAGCTATGCCCTAAGCCAAGCCATTGCCCAAAACACGCACATCACGGCACCGGTATCGGGCGTCATTTCTTCTTTGATTACCCATCACGGTGAAGTGGTGGCAATGGGATATCCCATGATGACCATACAGAAGAAAAATTCTTTTTATATTCAATTTAATATCCGCCAGGATAAAATGGCTAAAATTGAAAAAGGAACGAAAGTAGAACTGAGCGTACCCGGAACGAAAGCCGAAACCTTTACTGCCGTTGTAACTTACATTTCACCTGCATTAGAATTTGCCAATTGGGTGCCCGAACAAGGCTCGGGGCAGTTTGAACTCCGAACCTTCACCATCAGAGTCCAACCGACTCAACCCGTCAAAGGCCTTCGCGCCGGTATGACTGCTGCGCTTAATCTTCCGAAATGAAAACAATTTTTAAAGTTATAAAAAGAGAATGGAAGCGCATCTTGCGCCTACCCGTACACTACTTGGTGCTACTGGTGTTGCCTCCTTTAATCTTTTTTTTCTTTGCCCTGATCTATCAAAACGAACACGTCAACAACATGTCGGTTGTCGTTTGGGATCAGGACAATTCTGCGCTCACCCGGCAGCTGACTTTTATGCTTGAGCAGTCTCCGAGTATTCATATTACAAAGCAAGTCGACAACCTCCAAGAATTGGAAGACCTCATTCAGTCGGGAAAAGCCTGGGCCGGCATACATTTCCCCACTGACCTTGAAAAATCACTCAAAAGCAATCATCCGGTAAACATCTCTTTATTTACCAATTCTGCTGCAGTGGTTCCGGCCAAACTAATCTATAGAGATGCCGCCCGGGTTGTCATTATGGGCGGATCAGGAGTGGTTTTACAAAAATTGATCAAAAAGGGGATGAACGAAAACAAAGCAATGGCCTTGGTGCAACCCATCAAACTCAACAGCTTTCCACTTTATAACCCCACTTACAATTACCAGCAATACCTCGCCCCGGGACTCATTACGGTTACACTTCAAATGATGATTATCATGATTAGTGTGCTGCTCATTAATCACGAATGGAAAACCAATACCATGGATGATTTGCTGAGACTTGCCGAAGGCTCTCCCGTTAAAATTATAATCGGAAAAGCCTTGGCTCACCTGTCTGTCGCCTGGATAAACTTCATTCTGATTGTCGGCGTCATTTTTCCTTATTTCAACCTGTCACACCCCGGTACTACCGGAGCTTTCTTTGTACTGTTTACCCTATTGGCGCTCGCCTGTATCGGCATTGGCATCTTGGTTTCTTCCATATTTAAGGACACCATGGTGGCCAGCGATTTAGGACTGTTTTACACCTCACCCGCTTTTGTGTTCAGCGGTTACACTTTTCCGCGTTGGGCAATGCCTTGGTTTGATCAAGTTTATGCCAATTTAATGCCCTATACCCCGTTTTTAGAAGGTTTTTTAAAAATATATTTTATGGAGCTGCCCTTGAGCTACATCAAGAAAGAAATGGGAATTTTATTATTGTTTATCGCATTGACTTATCCGCTTGCTGTTTTGATCTTTAACCGTCAGATAAAACCTTATTATGCGCGTATTTCTTAACCTTTTAAAACGCGAAATGCGACTCGTTACCGGCGATCACAGCTTATTATTGACGCTGTTAATCGCTCCGGTTTTATATGCCTTTTTTTATGGTAGTATCTATCAAAATAAAGAAGAAAAAGAAGTGAAAATAGCAGTTGTTGATGCTGATAACAGCCAATTGTCGCGTCTATTAATCGAAAAAATTGATGCTACCCCGGTTGCTGACGTAATCTCCAGTCCCCATTTGAACGATGCACAGGAAAAATTGCACACCACAAAAGTTCAAGGCTATTTGTATATTCCTGAAGGCCTCCAAGAAAAGGTACTTTCGCTGAAACAGGCCAACATCAACCTGGCCCTCAACACTTCCCGGTTTTTACCCTCCAGTGACTTGACCGGTGCCATCACAAAAGTGGCACTCACTGTGAGCGCTGGTGTACGTTTACAATATTTTAAAAAAACAGGACAAAGTAGTCAGGTGTCTCTTCGAGAAACCAATCCGGTGCGGCTAAATTACAAACCCCTCTACAATGAAAGCGAAAGCTATGGCGGCTTCTTATTACCGGGCTTGCTGGCACTTATTCTGCAGCAGACCCTACTTATTGGCTTGGCGGGAAGCATGGCCATCGAACGCGAAAAAAACAAAATCATGGACCTGTATCAGTATGGAAAACAAAATTTGTCGGCTGTTTTATGGGGCAAAGGCTTGTGGTATTTTATTCTTTTTATGAGTTATGCTTTCTTCTTTTTAACGGTCAACTTCAACATCCTCCAACTCCCTCAACACGGAGATTTTTGGGAAATCAGCATCCTGATGGCCTTGTTTTTATTAACGCTCATTCCCTTAGGGCTGTGGCTTGGATCCTGGTTTAAATCTCAAGTCCTAAGTGTACAAATTATGGCTTTTTCTACCTATCCCATTTTCTTGATTACCGGCTATTCACTCCCTTATGAATCGCTTCCTCAAGTAGTGCAATGGATTTCAGCACTCCTACCCACTACCCCATTTTTGCAAGCTTACCGATCTATTGTGCAAACCGGAGGCACGCTGACACAAAACAAATTTGAAGTCATTCACCTTATTATCCTATGGGTTTTGTTTTGCGGACTCTTCCTGTGGAGAATGCACAGACTGAGCAAAAAAAGCCCCCAATCGGTCTCCAACCAAATGACTTGATTTATCAAATTACTGCCACTTTGTCATTGACTTGGAATTGGTATTTTTTTTGACTGTTATCAATAAAATAATTTAGACAACCTAAAACCAATAACACCATGGCAAAAGGAAAGATTAATGTTTCTGTTGAGAATATTTTTCCGTTGATTAAAAAATTTCTCTACAGCGATCATGAGATATTCTTGCGGGAGTTGATTTCCAATGCAACTGATGCAACACTGAAGCTCAAAAAACTAACCGACTTAGGAGAGGCCAAGAATGTAGAATATGGCAAACCCCAAATCGAAATTAAAATTGATGACGATCAGAAAACACTTCACGTCATTGATCAAGGAATCGGGATGACCAAAGCTGAAGTTGAAAAATACATCAACGAAGTTGCTTTTTCCGGCGCCAATGAATTCCTCGAAAAATACAAAGAAAAAGGAGGAGAAGAAACCGGAATCATCGGGCACTTTGGACTCGGTTTTTACTCGGCTTTTATGGTGGCCAATAAAGTAGAAATCTTCACCAAATCATATAAAGATGAACCCGCTGCTCATTGGACCTGCGAAGGAACTACCGATTTTGAATTGGAAGAAACCGACAAAAAGAAGGACCACGGCACCGAGATTGTCTTACACATCAACAAAGACGACGAGGAGTTTTTAGAGGAATCGCGCATCAACGAATTGTTGACCAAATACAACAAGTTTATGCCTATTCCCATAAAATTTGGTACCAAAGAAAAAGAGCTGCCCAAGGCTGAGGATGCCGATGAAAAAGAGGAACCCAAAACAGTGCAAGTTGACAATATTATCAACAATCCTCATCCTGCATGGACCAAACAGCCCAATGACTTGGAAGAAGAGGACTACAACAGCTTTTATCGCGAATTGTATCCCATGCAATTTGAGGAGCCGCTCTTCCACATCCATTTGAATGTCGATTATCCTTTTCACCTGACCGGAATTTTGTACTTCCCCAAATTGTCTAATGACATGGTGATGCAAAAGGACAAAATACAGCTCTATCAAAACCAAGTATTTGTAACTGACAATGTGGAAGGCATCGTACCCGAATTTTTAACGATGTTAAAAGGAGTCATCGACTCTCCGGATATTCCGCTTAACGTTTCCCGATCGTATTTACAAGCAGACAGCAACGTTAAAAAGATTGCCAGTTATATCACCCGTAAAGTAGCCGATAAGCTAAAAAAACTCTTTAAAGACAACCGTGAAGACTTTGAAGAAAAATGGAATGACATCAAGGTGGTCATTGAATACGGAATGTTGACCGAAGATAAATTCTTTAAAAAAGCGCAAAAGTTTGCCCTCTACCCTACTGTTGACGGCAATTATTACACCTTTGACGAATTAAAAGACAAGATTAAGGAAAATCAAACCGATAAAGACGACAAGTTAGTGGTGCTTTATGCGTCAAACAAAGACGAGCAGCACAGCTATATCGAATCGGCCAAAAGCAAGGGCTATGAAGTCTTGTTGTTAGATTCTCCTATTGTCCCTCACTTGGTGCAAAAACTGGAAACCGAAAAAGAAAACACCTCTTTTGTACGAGTAGACAGCGACCATATCGACAACCTGATCAATAAAGACGAGGAAAAAATTTCCAAACTTTCTGAAGAGGAAAAAGAAACCCTCAAAACGCAAATGGAAAAATTTATTCCTCAAGATAAATACACGGTTCAACTGGAAGATATGGACAGTGAAGCGGCGCCTATGCTCATCACGCAACCCGAATTTATGCGTCGGATGAAAGAGATGCAGCAAACCGGTGGAGGCGGAATGATGATGGGCAACATGCCTGAAATGTATAACCTGAAGGTAAATACCAACAGCCCGCTGATTAACGAAATCCTCAACACCAAAACCGATAAAAAGCGAGAGCGATTGATCAATCAAACCTTAGACTTGGCTCGCTTGTCTCAAAACTTGCTCAAAGGAGAAGAACTGACCAAGTTTGTCAACCGCAGCTTTGATATGATCAAATGAATAACCCAACGCGGGGTATAACATACCAAGTAGTATGATATCGAAAAGGCCGTTCTGTTTGTGCAGAACGGCCTTTTAATTGGGGCAATGTGGAAGTGATCTTATACCAAAATGACAAATTAATTAGTCCAATCTTTCTATGAAAATTCCAAATCTCTGCGTTAATCCCGCACGTGCGGGACGTCATAGCCATGGCTGTGCCTATGTCTGCCGACGAGGCAGGCTTTTTACTTTGGCCTTTGAAATTTTCACAACAAAATATTTAATCCATTTCAATAATCACTCCCGTATAAAATTTTGAGAGCGGAATACGATTACAAAAATCTCTTCACTTCTTGAAGTACTTCCGCAATTCCCTCCGGGTTTTTACCGCCGGCAGTAGCAAAAAAAGCTTGTCCGCCACCGCCGCCTTTAATCAACTTACCCATTTCTCGAACAATCTGACCGGCATTAAGGTCTTTTGCTTTGGCCACATCTTTTGAAATATAGCACGTCAGCAAAGCTTTCCCATTTTGTTCTGCGGCAAGCAGAAGAAACAATTGCTCTACTTCTCCGCCCAATTGATAAGCCAAATCTTTCATACCACCGGCATTCAAATCTACTTTTCGGGCTAAAAAGTTAATCCCGTTTATCATTTCCAATTCGGCTTTTAATTCCTTTTTTAATTGGCCGGCTTTCTCCTTTTTGAGCTGTGCTATCTCTTCCTTTACGTTTTTATTCTCGTCCTTTAAATCACTAATTGATTTATATAGGTCTTGCTTGTTCTTCAGTAGTGATTTAATATCATTTAACAAACTTTCTTGCTGTTGAAAGTGCTCTTTAACCGCAGTTCCGGTAATAGCTTCAATACGACGAACCCCGGAGGCAATACCGCTTTCACCGGTGATTTTAAAATACCATATATTACCGGTATTGGGCACGTGTGTACCGCCGCAGAGCTCCATAGATTTTCCAAACCGAATGGTGCGAACCTTATCGCCATATTTTTCGCCAAACAAGGCTATGGCTCCTTCCTTTACGGCTTGATCATAAGAAATTTCTCGCTGTTCTTCCAAAGGCAAATGCTCGCCAATTCGAGCATTGACAAAATCTTCAACTGCCGTCAATTCGGCTTCAGAAAGTTTACTGAAATGTGAAAAATCAAACCGCAGACGATCCGGGGTCACCAAAGAGCCTTTTTGCTCGACATGAGTGCCTAATATTTCTCGCAAAGCTTGGTGCAACAGGTGTGTGGCTGAGTGATTGGCCATGGCTTGCTCTCGCTTTTTCTGATGAACCACTGCCGTAAAGTTGCTCTCAAGAGTTTGGGGAAGTTTTTTTACAAGATGAACAATCAGGTTGTTTTCTTTTTTGGTATCCGTTACCGTAATTTTATTTCCTTCTTCATCTTCTAAATACCCCTGATCGCCAACTTGCCCTCCGCCTTCGGCATAAAAGGGAGTCTGGTTGAGCACCACTTGATAATAAGTCCCTTTCTTTTTATCGGTAAGCTTGCGGTATTTGGCTATCTTAACCTTAGCTTTTAGCTTGTCATAGCCCACAAACTCCTCCTCGTCAAACGATTGCACAACTTCCCAATCTTCCGTTTTACTCTCGGCAGCAGAACGCGATCGGTCTTTTTGTCTTTGCAATTCGGCTTCAAATGTTTTTTCATCCAAGGTATAGCCGCGTTCCTCCAATATTAATGCCGTCAAATCAACAGGAAAACCAAAAGTATCATAAAGCTCAAAGACTTTTTCTCCCGAAATCTGTTTGTTATCGGCCTGTTCAATAATATTATCTAACAAACTCAATCCCTGATCCAAGGTTTTTAGAAAAGCCTGCTCTTCTTCTTTGATTACATTTTCACAAAGTGTCTTTTGTTTTTTCAATTCCGGGAAAGCCGCCCCCAACTGATTGACCAAGGGATCGACTAACTTATAAATAAAAGGCGATTTTATTCCTAAAAAGGTAAAGCCATATCGAATCGCACGACGTAAAATACGCCTAATGACATAACCGGCTCCATTATTCCCGGGCAATTGGCCATCGGCAATAGCAAAAGTGACCGCTCTGATGTGATCGGCAATCACACGGATGGCAATATCTTGTTCTTCCTGCTTCCCATAGGCAGTATGTGTAATTTTCTCAATCTCCCGAATCAAAGGCGTAAAGACATCGGTATCATAATTAGAAGTTTTGCCTTGCAAAATCATGCATAAACGTTCAAAGCCCATTCCGGTGTCAATATGTTTTTCGGGAAGTTCTTCCAATGAGCCATCGGCTTTGCGGTTGAACTGCATAAACACCAAATTCCAAACCTCTATCACCAAGGGATGGTCTTGGTTGACCAATGTTCTTCCCGGGATACGTTTTTTCTCTTCCTCAGAACGAATATCGACATGAATTTCTGCAGCCGGTCCACAAGGTCCCTGATCGCCCATTTCCCAAAAATTATCAGCCTTATCGCCCAATAAAATTTGTGCTTCGGGTAAAAGGTCTTTACAAATTTCATACGCTTCGGCATCCTTGCCCAAACCATCGACTTTATCACCCTCAAAAACAGTGGTGTATATATCTTCCATAGGGATTTTAAACTCCCCATTCAACAGTTCTATAGCCCAATGTATGGCTTCCTTCTTAAAATAATCTCCAAAACTCCAATTGCCCAACATCTCAAACATGGTGTGATGGTAAGTATCTTTTCCCACCTCTTCCAGGTCGTTGTGTTTGCCGCTCACCCGAAGGCATTTTTGACTGTCCGCAATTCGGCGGTGTTGGGGCTGGTGATGACCCAGGAAATATTCTTTAAACTGATTCATCCCGGCATTGGTAAACAGCAAGCTGGGGTCGTCTTTGAGTACCATAGGAGCAGAAGGGACAATCTTATGATTTTTAGAAGCAAAAAACTCCAAAAATTTGGCGCGAATTTCATTTGATTTCATAAAGCTATACTATAAAATTTTGAACGGGACAATGGTTAAGACAATTTTTCTATCTTTGTCCTTAGTAAAGTAACCGATCGTATATCCTGAGTTCATTTTATCATTTTTGAGTTGACCGGTACTGCTACATCAGATTATCCGATTTTAAGAATCAGCAGTTAGGGATTCAATTCGACAAATAGCAAATGAACTCCATTTTTGCGACAAAAGTAAGATATTTAAGACAATGTCGAAAGTCAAATATTATTATGACAGCGAAACGCTATCTTATCGCAAGATTGAGCGCAAGAAAGGACGTCGGTTAACCTATGTCATCATGGCCATTTTGGCTTGTTTCCTGGCCGGATTTATCTTGTTGCTGGTCTTTTTAAATCTCCCTCAAGTTGAAACGCCCAAGGAAAAGCGTTTAAAACGCGAGCTGGATTATATGAAGCTACAATACAGCATGATGGAAAAAAACATGGACCAAATGCGGGCCGTGCTTCAAGACATTGAAGAGCGAGACAATAACATTTATCGGGTTTATTTTGAAGCCAAACCCATTTCAGATCAAGAGCGTCAAGCCGGTTATGGCGGAATCAATCGATATGCTGACTTGGAAGGATATGAAAACTCTGAATTGATCATCAAGGTCAAAAAGCAGATGGACAAATTGGAAAAACGCATTGTCATCGAATCCAAGTCCTTAGATGAGATTGCAAAACTGGCCAAAAACAAAGAAAAATTACTGGCGGCCATTCCGGCTATTCAACCCATTGACAACAAAGCACTGGATCATATTTCATCAGGCTTTGGCAGACGCTGGCATCCCATTCTAAAAATCATGCGCATGCACAAAGGCTTGGACTATGTAGCCGACATTGGCGCAAAAGTATATGCCACCGCCGACGGCGTGGTTGAAAAAGCAACTCGAGGACACGGTTATGGGGCTTATATTGTATTGGATCACGGCTTTGGTTACCAAACCCGATATGGACACTTGAGTAAAATTTTGGTTCGCCCCGGAGCACATGTCAAACGCGGGCAGGTAATTGGGTTGGTAGGAAATACCGGCCTCTCCACCGGTCCGCACCTGCATTATGAGGTGCGAAAAGACGGTGTTCCGGTAAATCCGATCAATTATTTCCACGGCGATTTAAGTCCCCGGGAATATGAAATTCTGTTACAAAAATCATCACTAAAAAATCAATCTTTAGATTAATGCATATCAATTTGCCCGACAAAATGTATTACAGCATTGGCGAAGTGGCCAAAGCTTTTAAGGTTAATGCTTCTCTTATTCGTTTTTGGGAAAAGGAATTTGATATGATTAAGCCGAAAAAAAATGCTAAAGGCAATCGCAAATTTACCCGAGAAGACATTAAAAATCTACAATTTATCTATCACTTGGTCAAAGAGCGCGGATTCACGCTTGAAGGCGCTAAAATTCACCTGAAAGAAAAACGCCAAGAAACCCTTGATAACTTTGAGATTATTCATAAGTTGGAGGCCATAAAAGCAAAGCTCCAAAACATCAAAAAGCAACTTTAAAACACCAAAAACACCTTTATGAAATCATCTACCAAAAAATGGCTCATCCCAACGGCTATCATCGTAGTCATCGTTATTGTTCTTTACAGTTTATTCGGAGGAACATACAATTCCATGGTCACCAAACAAGAGAAAGTAAACACGGCTTGGTCCAATGTCGAAAACCAATATCAACGTCGGTCAGACTTGATTCCCAATTTGGTCAATACCGTAAAAGGGGCTGCCGATTTTGAGAAAAGCACCTTAACAGAGGTAATTGAAGCGCGAGCCAAAGCCACTTCAGTCAATGTTGATCTCGACAACCTCAATCCGAGTACCCTCAAAAAATTTCAAGCCGCACAAGGCGAGTTGTCCTCGGCATTATCCCGTTTGATGGTTAGTGTAGAGCGTTATCCCAAATTGACCGCCACGCAAAACTTTCAAACCCTGCAATCTCAATTGGAGGGAACCGAAAACAGAATCACCATTGCCCGAATGCGTTATAACGAAGCTGCAAAAGCCTATAACACCTACATTAGAAAATTCCCACAAAACATGTTATCGGGAGTTTACGGGTTTGATGAGAAGCCCTATTTTGAAGCCGAAGAAGGAGCGGAAGAAGTTCCCGAGGTACAGTTTTAAACCACAAAGCCAAGCCTTAATTTATATTTGGCAACAGATAAAATGGAGTTATAAACCAAGGTTTCGCTCCTGCCCAGCCGCATAGAGCGAAGGCAGTTTAAAATAAAAAGTATGCGCAAAAAAAAGAAGTTTATAGACAAGTCAGACGAACAGGAAATCATCAAAGCCATTCAAGCTGCAGAGAAAAGTACTTCGGGAGAGATTCGCGTACACCTCGAGCCCAATTGCAAAGGCAAAATGGAGGAACGCGCACTGTATATCTTTGGCGAACTTAAAATGCACGAGACTGCAGCACGAAACGGAGTTTTGATTTATTTGGCCGTCAACGACCACAAGTTCTATATTCTTGGTGACGAGGGCATCCACAAAAAGGTGCCCGATGATTTTTGGGAAAGCACCAAAGAAGTGATGCAAACCCATTTTAAAAAAGGGAAGTTTAAAGAAGGACTGGTCAAGGGAATTGTACTGGCCGGAGAACAATTAAAAAAACACTTTCCCTATCAAGATGACGACATCAACGAATTATCAGACGAAATTTCCAGAAGCTAATGCAATACACCGCTCTATTTTCCCCTAAAATTTTTCTTAGTCTTTTACTTATCGGACTGTTAAGCATTCCGGTTATGGCGCAGCGAGAGATTCCTGAGCCGCCGAGCATGCAAACCAGCGTATATGATCAAGCTGATATGCTGGCTCCCAATCAGGAAAGGCAGCTCAAACAAAAATTAATCAATTATGCCGATACGACCTCCACACAGATTGTCGTGGTCACCATTCCCTCTTTAAAAGGCGAATACATCGGCACCTATGCAGCCAAATGGGCACAAAAATGGGGAATTGGTCAAAGTAAAAAAGACAACGGCGTGCTTTTGTTGATTGCCAAAAAGGAGCATAAGATATGGATTACCACCGGCTATGGACTCGAACCCTACCTGACCGATGCCCGGGTGAGCTTGATTTATCGAAAAATCATGCGCCCTCAATTTAGAAAAAACAATTTCTATACCGGCATCGACCAAGCCACAACCGCTATCATGCAAATTTTGGCCGGTAAGTTTAAGGGCAATCCCAAAGCCCGGAAAGGCAAAGAGGGTTTCCCCTTTCGAATGCTGCTTCCTGTTTTCTTTTTCGTTTTGATTATCATTGCCATTATCCGACGCCGAAGAGGTGGCGGCGGTGGCGGTCGTCACGGCGGTGGCGGTGGATTGCTCTTTGATGCCATCTTACTCAGCAGCCTTGGAAGAGGTGGATTTGGCGGTGGTTTCGGTGGAGGCGGATTTGGCGGCGGCGGCCTCGGTGGCGGTGGATTCGGCGGTGGCTTCGGCGGCGGCGGATTCGGCGGCGGTGGCGCCGGCGGCGGCTGGTAAAATACGCTCGATTACTTTTAAAGATTGTCAAAATTGGCACCATAAATTTGGTTTTTCTCCATAAAGTTGTATTTTTAGATAAAGTTTATAACAGCTTGGATACGACAAATTTTCAAAAAGGCAGTATATTAATTGCAGAGTTGGCACTTACCGGCGACGCCTCTTTCAGTCGCTCTATCATTCTACTGGTAGAACACAACGATGAGGGTACCGTAGGTTTTGTGCTTAATAAGCGTTTAGATTATCAATTGTCAGACTTGCTTCCGGAAATCAAAAATGACTTTAAACTCTTTAAAGGAGGACCGGTTAATCAAGGCAATCTATATTATCTGCACAAGATTCCCGAACGCTTGCCCGGCAGTATCGCAATAGGAGAAGGCTTGTACTGGGGAGGAGATTTTAACAATCTGTATGAAGCTTTAAAAAATGGCGAACTCTCTTCAAAGGAAATTAAATTTTTCCTGGGATATTCCGGTTGGATGCCCAATCAACTGGAACATGAAATTAATACCGATTCATGGATAGTGACTCCTAACGAATTTGATGTCCTACAAACAGACAGTCCTGAAATTTGGAAAGAAAAAATAGAACAACAGGGCGGAGAATATTTGATTTGGGCCAATTCTCCGGAGAATCCGAGCTACAACTAAGCAATCTAAGCCACGGGCTTTGATTTCCCCAATCGCGCCAACGTATTCAATTTAGCCAAAAACTTTCGGGCTTTTTCCGCTCCATAAGAAGTCTTTCGGTATCGAGTCACCGGACGGATTCCCACAATGGTATTGGTTATCCACAATTCATCTGCTTTTTGAAGTTCGAAAGGCGATATTTTGACCTCCTCAAATTCCATCTCCGACTTTTCAATAATTCCGATTAATTTTTTACGAATAATTCCATTAAGACAACCCTCATTCAAAGGAGAGGTCTTTATTTTATTTTCTTTTACCCAGAACAAATTACCGTTTAAAGCTTCCACGACCATCTTTTTTTCATTGAGCAGCAGACAATTGTCATATCCGTTTTCTTCCGCATAAATACTTCCCAAAATATTGATCAACCGGTTGTTATTTTTTACCGTAGACAACAAGCCGCTGTTTACATAATAGTCTTTGTAAAGCTCAATAACATAAGGCTCTTCGGCAATTGTATAAAAAGCTTCGTCTAAGGCTGATGCCCTAATCAAATACTCCACTCCCCTATTTTCGGGTTTAAAAAGTCCTCCCGATTTTCTGTGAACATTAATTTTTACCCGCGCAGGTTTGTGGGAAAGTCCTGATTGTTCGACGACTGCCAAGATTCGTTTTTCAAGGTATTCAGGAGAAAAACTCATCGGAATTTCCATTCGCATAATGCGCATTCCGGACATGAGTCTAAAGTAGTGATCTTCCCAAAAAATCACCTCGCCATTAATCACGCGTATGGTTTCAAAGAGTGCGTCGCCATAATTATAGCCACGGTTTTTAAAAGACAAGGTTGCCATTTCATCTTTGACGATTTCGCCATTAAAATCTATCATGAAAAAAGGTTTAAAAAAGAAAACAGATGTCCCAAATCACCGATTTATCAGGCTTATGAAGCCTTATCATAAAATATCCGTTTAAGGTGTTTTAAGAAGAGCCGAGAATTTGTTTAAGGTCATCAATCATATTTTCCCAAAGCAGCTTGCCTTCGCTCACGCCCTCTTCATCCTCTGCAAAATCAGTAATCATCAAAGAGACGTCTTTGGTAATATCGTCCAGCTGAATACGCAACTCAAAATAGGTATCTGTTTCTTCATCATCTACCCATCTCAATTTGATACGTTCTCCCTTTTTCTTGGTCACCAATTCAGCTTGTTCCTCACTGCCTTCCCAAATAAAGGTAAACAACTGGCCGCGGGAATTTACATTATCAGCAAACCATTCACTCAATCCGGAGGGGGTGGAAATGTAATTATATAAAAGCGATGGAGAGGCCTGAATCGGAAACTCCATTTGGTACTTTAACTTGTTAGCCATTGTCTTGTTAAAATTGTTTGGGGCAATATATATATTATTCACCAAGGTAGAAAATAAAACCTTTCCATATATTCAAAAAAAAATGTTTGTATGATTACAAATAATTATATATTTGCAGCCGATTTATAACAAAACGGCGAGGTAGCTCAGTTGGTTAGAGCGTCGGATTCATAACCCGGAGGTCCCGAGTTCAAATCTCGGTCTCGCTACTACATTGCCGTAACTCCACTATTAACAAGAGTTACGGCAGTTTTTACCCAAATTACTGTGTCATATTTGTGTCATATCATTTTTAGGGAATACCTAAAAAAAAATGGCAAATTTTCAAAACACAATTTCTCAAAAACTTTTTATTGATTACGTTCCTGCCGAATTGCGGAAAAATAAATCTTGGATGATTGTTTTTTATGCAAAGATTCCCGGCAAAGAAAAGCTAAAACGATTCAGGCGTCGTGTGCCAGCTTTAAAAAACAAAACAGAAAGGGTGAAGATGGCAAAACGTATGTGCGCGAGCATAAATGACAAGCTATCTCGCGGATGGTCTCCTTTTTATGACGGATCAGCGGAAAATAATACAAGAAAGCTATCGGAAGTAATTGATAAATTCATAAATCAAACTGAACGCAAATGCAGAGACAATCTATTGCGCCCCGATACACTTCGCGCCTATACATCATACGCTAAAAATCTAAAGCGGTATATGGAGATCAAAAACAAAGTTGATTTGTTGTGTATCGAATATGATCGCGCTTTTATAATAAATTTTCTTGATCACCTTTATTTCACAAAGAAAAGAACAGCCCGAACATCAAATAACTATCTTTTCTTTTGCAGAAAGCTTGGTATCTTTATGGTCGATAGGAAATATTTACCGGCCAACCCGGCAAATAAGATAGAAAAAAGACGTGTTGGCACTAAAAAAAGAGCTGTTTTACCTAAAAATGTAAGGAAAGAAGTTTTTGATTACCTGTCGATCCATTCCGTTGAATATCTGACCTTGTGCATGTGCGTTTATTTTTGCTTCATTAGGCGTACAGAGATAACAAAATTGAAGGTTAGTAACGTGAATTTAAAAAACAACACCATTTACATTCCGGCAGAAATCTCAAAAAATAAAATAAGTGGCGTAACAACAATTCCTAAGAAATTAAAAAAGCTACTTATTGATCATCTAAATGAAAGTAACGAGAGCGATTTTATATTCTCATCGAATAATTTTAAACCTGGCCAAAAAAAATTAGCTCCCAAAAAAATATCTGATGAATGGCGTAAAATGAGAGAAATATTAAATCTCGAAAATAAATATCAATTCTACTCATTAAAAGATACCGGAATAACAAATTTACTTTTAAAGGGTGTTCCCGCAAAAAAGGTTAGAGATCAAGCCCGGCATCATGATATTAGAATTACTGAAAAATATACTCCTGAAAAAACAGAAGCAGATCAAACATTACTCAATTTGGACTTTGAATTCTAAAAACAAAAAAAATATAGTTTTTGTTGGTTTTTTTTGTAACATTGTAACAAAGAGGGTTTATTGTTTGATTTTCAGCACGTTATAGCGTTACAAAAACGTTACAAACCCTTGTTTTTTTTTGTAACAGGTTTGTAACAAGTTTGTAACGCCATGTTTTTTATGGATAAAATCCAAACAAACGGATTATTTCCACATAGATAAAAATCAAACACTCTAAAAAACAAAAAAAATATAGTTTTTGTTGGTTTTTTTTGTAACATTGTAACAAAGGGGGTTTGTTATTTGATTTTCAGCACATTACAGCGTTACAAAAACGTTACAAACCCTTGTTTTTTTTTGTAACAGGTTTGTAACAAGTTTGTAACAAAAAAAACGCCACGTGTAAACGCAGCGCATTTTGATGATCCGTAAAACTCTATTTCACATCCTTTTTATAAGCTTTCGTATAATTTTACCCGATATTAATCGAATTAAAATAGCGGCCAAAACAAATATGGTAAACACTATGAAGAAGCTTCTTCCATGATGGTGCCATTTAAATATCATCTTAAATATTACATACATGATGGTGCTGCCTACAATAGTTGCAATTGCATCCCACATTTCAGGTGTGCCTTTTTTCATGGCACTATCCCATATAATTTCTTTGAAGATTCCAATTCCCCAAGCTACGGCAAGTCCGTATTCTAATATGAGGCCATTTTGTGGCCACATAATATTTGCAATAGCTGCTACTGACATGATTGCAAACCCTGTCATTAGGTGTAGGAATTTATCCCAATTAAGTCCTGTAATTTGTTTAATCCACTTTCTCATATTTACTTGTTTTTAATTGTTTTAATCAATAGGTACCGCCTTTACCGTCGTGGCGGTATTTTTAGTTACGTCCACCGGATCTTTACTTTCCTTATTTGGCTTTGAAGGATCATACACATAGCCTCCTGCGATGTTGTAACGCACACTTTCTAACGGCACACGCGTGTATCTGTTTTTATCGAAATAGGCGTAATTGTCGGCAAACTTATCTTCCTTAACCAGCTTTGTAATTATATCACCGTCAAAAACCACTTCCGAACCACCTTTGGTGCGGCCGGTTGTGGTTTGCTGAAATATGATAATGAACACTTTGCCGTCAAATTTTTTGCGCAGATCTTCATCTAATTTAATGTTGCCAATTGCCCGGATCAGCTTTTGCCAACTGTCAAGATAAACAATATCGTATTGGTCAATTATATCAAAGAATTCCTTTTTTTCGTCAATATCGCCCACCACGTCAATGTATTGTTTATTTTCCGGAGCTATATATTTTTGTGCTTTTTCAATGGCCAAGGCACTGTCCGGGTGTTCTTCAAGCGAAAAGAAAACGCCGCGGTTATGGCCGGCTGCAAAAGCATTCATGATACTATAAAGAAAAGTTGTTTTTCCTGACCCTTGATGACCGTCAAGCGTGATGACAACACTATGGTGTGGTTTGCGTTCTACGGCCTGAAAAAATTGTCCAACGGCACCGGGCACCGTGTAGTATTCTGCGGCAGCCTGACCAGCGGCCGCAATGTTGCGTACTTTTTTAGACTTTGTCTTGTTTTTTAAATTATCCTTGGCCACTTCAACCACGGTTTCAAGGGCTTTTTTCTTGATAATATCGGTTGTAGGACTTTTTAAGCCTTGGTTTTTAGTTTTTTTCGTGGTTTTTGGTTTGGTTTTTGTATCTTTGTTGTCCTTAGAAAGCGATTTTTTTTGCCGCGTGGGAATTGGACCCATAGTCGGTTTAAAAAAATCGCTTTTTTCATTGCCATATATAAGCTTACCTTCATTACGCCAATCTCTATACACTTTTTTAGTACGCTTAGAATAAACACTTCTAATATCCATAACGTTTACTTTCCTGTCTTTGCCATTCTTCCTATGTAACTTTATGGCCACCATAACTGGTTTTTCAAGATTGTTTTTAATTTCAACAAGAACGACAAAAGAATCTTTGACAGTTGAACTATCAAAAATTGCGAATGGATTGTTGATGTAATCAGGCAAATTAATTAGGTTATCCCATGTTAAGGAATGAGCTTTATCTTTTCCGCTCATTATTTTTTTTACAACTGAACCGGAAAGGGTTATATTTCCGTCAACCGTATATTTTTTCAAATTCCCTTTTGTTTTCCCAAGATTAAAAGTTTTACCCGGATCGATCCCTTCTTTTTTTGCTTTTAAAATGGCTTTGTTGAATTTTATAGTGTCTTGGTTTTGGGCGGTGGCGGATAAACCAAAAAGCCCTAATTGCCCTGTCTCAAATTGCGGCATTGATAATCCTTTTTTACTTCCTTTCGGCGGCTTAGGCAAATGAGCCCCTTTGTTTTTATGTACTTCAAAATGGTCTAATCCACTTTTCGTAATATAAGGCATTAAAAGTGCTTTGTTGCCGTTGTCTGTTTCAATGAGTAAAGGACTATGTTTCTTTTTAAAATCCTTTCCAAAACGTATCTTTTTTGCATCATTGGCTACCAAGACAAACAGCACATCATAAAAATATCGCAAATTAAATGACACTTTATTATCAAGAACAATAATCGGTTCTTCGCTTTTTCTTAATGGTTTAAATAGTTTTATAGCTGAATAGACTTTATCCAAAAGTGATCGCATTTTTTTTGAGCTTTCTATGCTAAACCATTCCCCTTTTTGCGAAGCTGTATATTCCGGCATTACGGCTTTCCAATTAGGATATTTTGCATCTATATATTTCTCATTATGACCGCTTATTTTAAGGAAGGTATTTAATATTTTATCTTGATTTTCCTTCTTTGTTTTGGATTTCAGAAACACAAGTTTATGCGCGTCAGTCGCTACATATCCTTTTTTATCTACATATACCCCCATGAAATTCGGACGCATTTCATCCCTACCAACTATTTTTTTCAGGCTTTCTATTCCAAATTTTCTCGACTTTGGAGATTTAGCATAGGGTTTTAGCTTGTCAATGTCAATATCAAATTTATTCTCATCACCAACATTTATTTTTTTGGTTTTGATATTATGCTTATAAAGTGCCAAAAATACATCTTTGGTTATCTCGTTTAAGGGTTGACTTGCTTCTGGAATATCTACAATTCCCTCTCTTAACAGGTGCAAAGCTTTTTCAAATTTTATTCCGTTCTTTTTCTTAAATTCTGTTTTCCAATCGGTTTTTTTTATGGATTTTGATTTTGTTTTTTTATCCTCATTTTGTGTTACCACACTCTCCAAACTCTTCCGATATGCCGGAACGCCATCATTATCGCGGTCTAAAATATAGTCGGCAGCTTTTTGGGCGGCACTGGCCGCACGCATAATGAAGCGGTTATCGTCTTTTGCACGGGTTAATATATTATTCCAATTCTTGATGTATTCAGCATGGTTTTTATTCGTTACCCACATGATGCCGGCCTCGGCCGATAGATAAGTAGCTCCCCATTCGGCTATCAATTCTTCTTTGGCATATTTTTTTGAACCAAAACGACCTCCCATCTCGCGGTTTAGATGTTTTGGGTCACCGGAGCAATGGGTCAGCTCATGGAACAGGGTTCGGTAATAGTCTTGAGCTGCATCAAAACTGGCTTGATAGGGCAAGGTTACTTTATTGGCACCAAGGGTGTAAAAAGCCTTATCTCCTTTATGGGTTATTTTGGGTTTTGGTGTGGGGTAATTTTTCACAATACCCTCTGCGGCTTCAATTTCTTCCTTTGGTGGCAATTTTTCGCCAATAAGCCTTCCTGGTATGCTTTTGTCAGTTAAATCAAAATCAATACCGGTGGTGTCTTGCAGTGCAAACACATTGTAATATTTCAGAATAGGTACGGTGCTTTGCTGTGCAATTTCCTGTAATGATAAAAACGTCCTAATTTCTTTTAGAACGTGATTATTTTCTTTTAAGAATTTGATGAATTTTTTCTTGTCGTAGGTGCCAAACTCTTTGTTTTCACCATCTTCTATCCAGCCAACTTTGTATAAAATAGTGAAGTAAACTACTTCCCTGCCTTTGCTCCCCTTTTTAAGCTTACCGCCGAGCTTATCTATTTGATTGAACGTAAGGAAATAAGGATTTTCGAGCACCAACAAAGGGTCGAAATTTTTTAATAACAAGGCATTAATCCCGCGGTATGGTTTTTTAGAAACGAAATTTATAGGCTTTAAAAAACCCTCACCATAAGCTTTTGCTTTCCATTTTTTTACATAGCCTTTGCCTGTGGCTTTATTTATATGATCGACCATTTTTTTAGTGATCATATCGTAAATTTCATCAACGGAGACCGGCTTACCCAACCCGGTTGCCTCAAATTCTTCGGGGGCTGCATACGACAGGCCATAAAGCATTTCAGCGTTCAATCCGTATTCTCGACTGTCTTTTTCATTTTTTTTATTATGAAATTTCTTCACTTTATTTTCAACAGTGAGCTCAAAGCGTTTATCATCGTTATTATAGAGAATACTTTGCAGTTTTTTTGCAATATGATATTGCCCTTGCTCGTTGGCTTCTTCAATCATATCGCCAATATCATCACGTGTTAGCGTGGTGTTGTCTAATGAATTATATTCGTCTACAATAGTCGTCATAGTTAGGTGGTTTTGCAAATTATAGTTCTACGATTGAAGTTTTTCCAAGGGCGGTTATTTCCAGTTTTATTTTCAAATTGTCGATGTTTGAAAAAATTGAAAGGGCGGTACCAAAGAAATCTTCTATTTCAGTAATTGGCACCGTAGCCGGAATATTTTTTAGTATCAAACTACCGTTGGCCGGTATTTCTATATGCGACATATTTAAGTTGGCCACGCCAAGCTTTTCACCGGCCTTGCTGTAAAAGAAAATGCGGTTAAGCGTCAAGGCTCCTCCTGTTGATAAGCTAAAATCTACATCGCTATTGTTTGCAAATTTCAAACTTACATCAAGCGTTATTTTACCGTTTTTCCAACCAATATTGGATAAACCTAAAAGACTAATTTTAAGGTTTTTATAAAACACTTTAAAGTCTTTAGCTTTGTTCTTTCCAAAATAATACACGGCACCCAAAATAGCCGCTAATCCTAATAACTTTTTCATAACCAGGTGATTTTTGATTTAAACTTTCTTAAAATAAAGAAGAGGGCGACGATTAAACCTAAAACAAACAAACCCCATAACCATAATGGCGTGCCGCCCTCTTTGTGTTTTGTTTTATTTTTTGTTTGAGAATCTTTTTCCTTGTTGATTTTCCGATCGGATATTGTCTCTGTTTTTGCGGTAACCTTTGAATTTGAAGCAACGCTATCGCTAATTTGTTTTTTTATTTTGCTTTCCTGTTTCTTTTCTGATTTACTTTTCTGTTTGGATATAGTTATCGTCGTATTTTGAAAATCATAACGTTTGTCTCCTATTTCGGCACGACTGGGTTTGTCAGGATTAATCGGCTTCAACTGAACGGTAGAAGAACTGTCAACTTGCTCCACACTTACATTTTCCAGCTTATCAATTTGTCGATTAATTTCCGCTAATATAGCCGCCTCAAAATCAACAGCTTCATCAATAGTTGTTTTCGATTGTTTTTCAATAGTTTCTTGTGTGTGAGTTACTGTTTTTGTTTTCTGTTTAGCCTTGCATCCAAAAAGAATTGCTAATAGCAGAAATAGCATAATAACCTGAATGGACGCCATTGCATATTTACACCACTTTTTCATTGTCATTGTTTTTTTAGCATTAATTTTGATAGTAAAACAAGTGTTTTTTGATCATCCTTAAACTTGTCCTCCAAGATTGGAATTATAACATCCATTCTAATCCTCATTGCTTCTAATTGATCTTTTAGCAAGTCTATTTCCTTTGATTGCCTTTTAATTATCGTTTTTTGATGATCTATTCTCTTGTTCAAACCTTTAACGCTATGGTACTTCATTTCTAATTTTTTTGAAGAATAATTAGAAATAGACTCCCATAGCTTGGGAAGCCCCAACGCGCCTAAAATAGCGGCCAAAGAGCCTATTATCGCAATCATAATTTTATCTTGCATAATGTTTATTTTTCACCCAATCCGCAACCAAGTCTGCCCATCCGAAAGAAGTCGTACATACTTGACAGAAGTTGCGGTT
>CAZPGY010000012.1:0-73852 GCA_964586655.1 uncultured Flavobacteriaceae bacterium | reverse complement strand
TTAATTCAAAACATGAATTAGTTCTTTTGGCTAAGAAGATTGATTGGAAATACTTTGAAAACGAATTTAAAAAACGCTACGAATAACCCTTCAAGTTTCTTGCGGTCAGCTGCGTTATCCCTTAATTGAAAAGACTCCTCTAAAATCTCTAAATCAGAATCTATCAAAAGAAAATCAGCGTAACCCTTACTCACATCGATCCCCAAAAATCCTTTTGAATCCATAAAATTAGTTTTAAATTTGACATTAATTAAAAAATCAAGCATCATTCAGCCTTATGACTATACGGTTTCTTCGAACCAGGTTATACCACGAATTCAACTTGACGGAGAAAAAACTTGAAGACGGTATCACAGTACCAAGGTTTCTTCTTCCTTACCATCAAAGATGAATGATTATTAACAATTCACAAAATGGAAAACAAACATATAAGGGTTTTAAAACCCTTGAAGGGTTGTAGGTCTCAGAAAAACCCGCTATGCCGATTCGATTGATGGTGCGCTGTATACTGCTTAAAGATCTGTATAACCTTGGAGATGAGAAAGTCTCAAAGGAATGAGGCCAACTGAAAATAAATGTGCAATTAATTTTATACTTACTGTAGCTTGTTTTATAAGATGAAAAACAAGCTGATAAGATTCGTGAATTATTTATTATCAATATTTTAACTAAGTAAATGGGGGGGGTAGAAAGATTCTGTATCAAAATCTTATTACCTTAGTAATGATAGATGTACTGAACACAACCAACCTTATTACCTTGTTATTTTGTTCGAGAAGATTAAGTTGCCCATTCAAAACAACATAGCTTCATAAATAGCAACACCAAAATTTGAGTTTCTAAAAGAGTGCATAAGGAAATCTTGGCTGCTGAAGTCGGTAAAGAACCAAAATTATTAAGAAAAGGATCAAGCGAATTATCTTTAAATTGAGAAAGTTTTTGCTTTTTTACTTTGTTAATTTTATGATTGCAATAAGGATCGATTTGTGATTTTTTTTTATATTTATTTTGAGTTTTGTGATTTGAAGGGGCATAAGCATTTTTTGGGTATAGGAAAGAGGGGGTAGGCTTAGCTTTTAAGTGTATATAACTGTTATTAAGCGTATTATATATGATTCTTGCTTAGGTGAGAACGTAAAATAAAGATGCTGAAAGGTAGCTTTTGCTGCTTTTAATACCTTTAATTCAAAAAAAATATCAAAATATTTTTCAATGTGGATTTGTGTGATGTACATTTTATTGTATATTTGTTGTGCTTATGAATTTAAATAATATTAACATAATAGGAGGGAATGGCAGCCTTTTCTATGAGGTGAAAAATAATCTGGATTATGAAAAAAAAATACTTGTGTTTAGTAATAACGTTTATCTTGTTGGGGTGGGGGCAAATGACCGCCCAAACCGGATGTAGTAATTTAGCCATAAATAGTACACAAGATGGGGCTGTTTGTGGTGGAGGTTATGTGGAGCTGACAGCCACTCCAAGTGGAACCGGCGATGATGTTCTTTGGTATGATTCTGCAACCGATACCATTCCGGTAGGTTATGGGAGCACTTTTGTTACTCCTTATATTACATCTACTACAAATTATTGGGTGGCTGAAGTGATGTACAGTACTTCTTCTGCTTCTTCTGCATTATTGCCCGATCTGATGTATTATCAATTTAATAATGCCAGCTCAATTCAGAATACAGCTTCGAGTCCGGTAGGAACTAACCCGGCTACCATACAGGGGAACTTAACCGTAGGAGGAACCGGTATGACAGGAACGGCCTTGCAAGGAACCGGAAGCTCAGGCAGTAGTAATGTCGTTCAAACAGGTTGGAATGCTGTAATTAATGGCAGTTTTACAATCGGGTTTTGGACGGATGTGCCGAGCAGCTCGTCCTTGAGATATATTTTCGGGGATACGGGAGCTGATGACTTTCGTTGTTTTACCGGAGGAGTAGCTCAAAATGACAGTTGGATGATGAGAGGTGGAGACCTTCCCGATTTGGATTTAATAGGAGGAGCTGATGGACAACCTCATTATATGTATGTGGTTTATGACGCTTCTGCCGGAACCTATACCGGTTATGTTGATGGAGTTCAGGTTGATCAACAGACGGTATCTTCAATCCCTAATGAAACCGGTACCGGTTTCGTTATCGGTGGCGTGAAGTCTACCGGACTTGATGGGAGTTTAGATGAATTTAGATGGTATGGTCGTGCATTGACTGCAGCAGAGATTCAGGCTACTTCTAATGTTCCTGTTGATAATGCGGTTAAATGTTCCTCTCCAAAAACTAAAGTTGTAGCAACGGTTGGCAATGCCGGAGATAAAACAATTAGTTCTTTGCCCTATACCGATAGTGATGATACCGGTAATTTTGCCAATTCATATGTAGGCAGTCCCGGCAGCAATTGCGGAACTACCGATGCTTATTTGGCAGGAAATGATGTGGTCTATGAATATACCGCTAACGGAGATTATATATTGAATGTGGATCTCACCGGCTTAAATGCAGGCTATACCGCCGTGTTTGTTTATACAGACTGTGCAGATATTGGCAACCAATGCGCTGCTGTAGGTTCTTATGCTCAAAGCTCTTCAGCCGATCACGGATTTCAGATGAGCGTGCAAAATGGGAATACCTACTATTTTGTGGTGTCTTCAGCAATACAGACGCCTACCTATAGCTATACTTTAGAGATTGACGGTTACACTTGTGCTAATTTTCCAAAGCCTGCAGGCGCTGCATCTCAAGATTATATAAGTGGTCAAAGCCTTGCCGACTTGACGGTACAGGGCAGTGATTTGACTTGGTACACCGATGCCGCTTTGACTAATCCGGCGCCGGATAGCACGTTACTCAGTAATAATACAACTTATTATGTCACCCAAACTTTCGGCACTTGCGAGAGTAGTGCGTTGGCCGTTACGGTTCAAGAAAAGAATTGTACAGTTCTGGCGGTGAATTCTACGGCAGCTTTTACGGTTTGTGGAGAAGGTTCTGCTTTGCTGACGGCCACCGGAAGTGGTGCGGCAGCAAATACTGAAATCTATTGGTATGATCGAGCCACCGGCGGAAACCCTATAGGACGAGGAGAAGAATTTTACACCCCGAAGATAGAGCAAACCACTTCCTACTGGGTCGCAGAGGCAGCCGTTACGGGCCAAGGATCTATGGCTCCGGAATTGCTCTATTATACCTTTGATGAAGGAAGCTCCATCACCAATCATGCGAGTTCTCCGGTAGGTAATAATCCGGCTTCCATACAAGGAAATCTTACTGTAGGTGGAAGCGGCATGGTCGGGAAGGCCTTGCAAGGCACCGGATCCTCCAGTTCTTCAAATTATGTCGATACCGGTTGGGATACCTATTTTACCGGCGCCTTTACCATTGGTTTTTGGGTTAAGATGGACAAGAATATATCGGGACTTAAATACCTATTCGGCGATTCGGGAGCTGACAGCTTTCGATGCTATTACAGCCCTTCAGGTTCCTCCTATTTTAAGCCCAATAATGGTTTGGGAACCATATCTTTTACGGGTTTAGATGACGGGAATGCTCATTATGTCCATTTTGTTTACGACGATGTTGCCGGGAAACTAATCGTTTATATCGACGGACAATCAGTAGCCACGGATAACGTTCCTACCAGCTATACCTGGCAAAAAGGTTCCGGCTTAAAAATAGGCGGATACTCCTCCAGTACAGGGCTTGACGGTAAGATGGATGAATTTAGAATCTATAATCGGGCCTTGAGCCAATCAGAAATTCAATCCACTATCGCTATGTCTTTAGGAAGCACCGGGCTTTGCGAATCTCCAAGAAAGAAAGTGGTGGCCGTAGTGAATCATGTAGAAGATATTACCGTTACCGAACCTCTTCCTTATACCGATTCGGATAACACTAAGAATTACTTTAACAACTATTCCGGTATTCCGGGGAACGACTGTTCAACGGAATCTTATCTCGATGGCTATGAGGTGATATATCGCTATAGTCCGAGTGAAGGAGGAGTATTTAGTATAAGTCTATCCGGATTAACCAATCCCGATGCTGCGATATTTGTTTATAAAAGTTGTGACGATATCGGCAGCGATTGCTATGCCGGTATGGTCAGTGATGGCACTACAAGTAATTTTGGTATTGAAGAAGTGGTGATGAATGACGGACAAGATTATTATATTCTGATTGCCACCAAAGAAAGTGGCAGTACGACCGATTATACCCTCACGATTGATAAAGCACAAATAGACTGTGCCGATTATACGGCTGCACCTGAAGGGGATGCAGCGCAATATTTTGAACCCGGCGACTCGCTGCCGAACTTGGCAGTGGAAGGAGCCAATTTGCGGTATTACAGCAATGCTTCCTTAGACTCAGTTGCAGAATTAGCCGATACGACAGGGCTTGTCGACGGGAACACCTATTATATTACCCAAACCCTTAACGGTTGTGTCAGTGCTCCGCTTCAAGTTACGGTAACGGAAGTAAACTGTAGCGGTTTGGCCATTACCCAAACCCAAAACCTTACGGTGGTTTGTAAAGGAGTACCTACTTTAACCGCACAAGCGGCCAGTGTCTCCGGTAATACAAACATATACTGGTATGACAGCCCCACTAACGGGGAGGTAGTTCACCGAGGCGCCAACTTTCAGGTGGAAGATGAAATTACCCAAACCACCTCTTTCTGGGTGGCACAGGTATTGTTGAACGGCAGCCAAAGCGGACCTTATGGTTTTTCAAGTCCGCAATACGGTAATGGATCGAGCTCAACCGGTGCCGGAATCGCCTTTGTGGCCGATAAAGCTTTTACCATCATGAGTGTGGATGTATTTGTGGAGAGTGGTAACGGCAATATCGAGATCAGCTTGGTAGATGAGGATCAGAATACGGTGCTTGAGTCAACAACAGTAGGCTTGCCCGGATCCGGACAGGTTACCATCCCACTTCACTTTAGGGTTCCGGGACCGGGAAATTATACCTTGAGAAAAACATCAGGCTCGGTTGATTTAATGTATGAATATGATTACCCACAAATCTCTAAATACCCCATCGCTTTGGGAGGCTTTGGTCGCCTTACTGAAGGGGTGTCAAGCTATTCGTCCTATGATTATTATTACTATTATTTCTATAATTGGGTGGTTTCAGATGCTGATATAATCTGCGAATCTCCGCGTAAGAAAGTAACGGTAACCGTGAGTAATGATGGCGATGAAATTGTGAACAGCTTGCCTTATACCGATTCGACGAGCACTGCCAACTACGGTAACTCTTATGTCGGTGCACCGGGAAGTAACTGTGATACAGCCGACAACTATTTCAACGGCAGCGAGACGGTGTATTCCTTTGTAGCAACCCAAGACTCCTTAATCAATGTACGTTTAAGTGATTTGGACGACTTTTACGCCGGCGTGTTTATCTACGAAAACTGTGCCGATATCGGAACGAGCTGTGCAGCCGGAGCTGCAGCAGGACCGAGTAGTGCTAATATGTCCATAGAAGATTTTGAAGTAGAAGCCGGAACCAAATATTATATCGTGGTGTCCTCTTGGCTGACCGAAGCCGTGAGTTATCAAATTGATATTGAGTACTTCTCTTGTAATGATGTAACTCGCCCGATAGGAGATACGCTGCAAAAATTTGTGGGCGGAGATGTGGTAAGTGATCTGATGGCAGACTCTACACATACCGGAGCCGAATTGCACTGGTACACCGATGCCGGGTTGAGCAATGAGATTACCGATCCCGATAACTTTAACTTGGTTAATGGTGCTGTTTATTATGTCACCCAAACCTTTAAAGGTTGCGAAAGTGCGGCTTTGGCGGTAGAAGTTAGTGAAATTGATTGCAGCACTTTGGCCATTACAAGCTATGATGTAGATACCGTGGCCTGTCGCGGGACGGCAACCATCAGGGTCAATGCCTCCGGAACGGGGGATGAAATATACTGGTATGCAGATTCATCCGGTACTGATCTTGTTGCTTCAGGAAATTCTTTGGAGACACCTGAAATCACCCAAGATACTACCTTTTGGGTAACGGAGGTTCTATTGGGTGGAGAGAGTTATGTGTCCGGTTTTGGAAAAGTCGCTCCTACGGGTAGTTCTTCTTTTGGAAGTACTTTGAATTATGGTTTAAAATTTAATGCTGCTAAAGACTTTACCCTTCATAGTGTTGATGTTTACCCGGATGAGTCAGGTGACTTGGAGATTTCTTTGTTTGATTCATCAGGTAGCTTATTGTATTCAAAGAGCCAGTCAGTTTCGGCTTCTCCTAATAGTCCGATAACAATTGTTTTAAATTTTGCCGTTCCGGCAGGTACTGGGTACAGGTTATTACAAACCTCCAATCCTTCATTGGATTTGATTAGGGATTCCTCAGGAAATAATTATCCCTATAATATAGGACAAAATGGGGAGTTTGGACAAATTACTGCCGGGACTTATGGAGCGACCGGTTCATTAAATAGTAGTAGCTATTATTATTTCTTTAACTGGTCTATAGGACAAGAGGATGCGATTTGCGAATCTCCGCTAAAAAAGGTAACTGTGGTCGTAGATCAATCCAGTGATTTTAATGTAGACTATCAGGATTTGCCCTATACGGATGCCGATAATACGGCCTTGTTTGGCAACAATTACGCTGGTGATCCGGGTATGGGTTGTAACGGTTCCAATTACCTCAACGGAGCGGAAGTGCTATATCACTATGCAGCCGATCCGAGCAATGATGATATTTTGAACATCAAGTTGTCTAATGTAACCAATAGCAATGCGGCCGTGTTTATTTATAAAAGCTGCGGTGATATTGGTCGAGACTGCGTAGCCGGCTTGCCGGTTGAAAACGGAGTGGCCGAGCTGAACGATTTTTATGTGAACGCCGGAGAAGAATTTGTTATTGTAATCTCTTCTCAAACAGGAAGCACCGGCTATACTTTAGATATCAGTGGTTTAGATTGTAATAATGTAGCTGCTCCAACCGGAGACAGTATTCCTTACTTTGTATCCGGAGAGGTAGTGGCCGATTTAGCATCGGATATAGATACCTCAGCCTACAATCAAGGTTTAAATTGGTATAAAGATGCAGGATTGACTCAGCCGATTAACCGTCCGGATACCCTTGATTTGGTCGATGGACAGGCTTATTATGTTACCCAAACAATCATGGGTTGTGAGAGTAAGCCGTTTAAAATTACGCCAATTGAGTTCCAATGCAGTCAGTTGTCTGCTACGCCGACCCAAAGTAAATTTTATGTATGCGCCCCCGGAGGAGAGGTGACCTTGTCGGTAGACTCCAGCGGTATAGGAAGTGATATTTATTGGTATGACGCTGCTACCGGTGGTAACTACCTCGGCAAAGGAAGTAGTTTGACGGTGAACGTAAGTGCCAGCACCTCCTTTTGGGCCAAAGAAACCTTCTTGGGAGAAATAGTGTATGTGGATCAATATGGAAAGACAACACACGATGATACTTACTCATCAGCAAGTACATTGAATTATGGATTGGCTTTTGATGCCTATGCGGCCTTCACCCTGCACAGTGTAGATGTTTATCCGGAAGAAGCCGGTAGTTTGGAAATTTCCTTGATTGATGCTTCGGGAAGTATTATCGCCCAGCACACTCAGCAGGTACCCAAATCTCCTAATAATCCGGTAACCGTGATTTTAGATTTTAATGTTCCTGTTGGAACCGGTTATAAACTGTTGCAAACCGGTTCTTCTGTCTTGGATATGGGGTATGATTCGGGAAGTACAAATTACCCGTATGAAATAGGACCGGCCGGAGCCTATGGCAGTATCGTTGGTTATACCTATTCATCGGATCCTTCTCCCAGTACATATTCTTATTACTACTTCTTTAACTGGTCGGTAGGAAGCCGCGAGGTGATGTGCCAGTCCAATGCTGCGGAGGTTGAAGTTGTGGTGAACACGGAGACAACCCCGACACCAATTGTGTCGCCTAAGCACACGATTTGTGGTGAAGGCTTGTTGTCTGACATTGAGGTTTTAGGAAAAGATGTGCAATGGTACACTTCCAGTGGAATGCCCATTTCTGCCAACAGCCCGATTGTTCAAGGAGAGCGATATTATGTCACGCAAACCATCAAAGGTTGTGAAAGTGCGATGAAAGAAGTGATTATGGAGTTCTTCGACAAATCAGCAAAACCGGTGGCAGCGATCAACCAACCTTTCCTTGCCGGAGATATGTTGAGTGATTTGACGGTGCAAGGTAAAAACTTGCAGTGGTATGAAGATCAGTTTATGTTACAACCTATAAACGATCCAACCACGGTTGCCTTGGTTGACCAAGAAACCTACTACGTCACGCAAACCCGTCAAGGGGAATGTGAAAGTGAGCCGCTGGGTATTACGGTCAGTCTTGCGTTGAACGTCAATTATCCTGAGTTTGCAGGGATTAAGCTTTACCCCAATCCGGTAGAGTCGACCCTGAATATTGAAAACAAACATTCCATTGATCATATTGTGATTTATGATATGTTGGGTCGTGAAGTTTACAGTGCCGAGTATGCGGAGCCGAATATTCAAATTGATTTTTCAAACTTTGCTTCCGGGACGTATTTCATTAAAACACGCATTGACAATCACGCTCAGATTTTTAAAGTGATTAAAAAATAATCCTAATTAAAACTCCCTCTTGGTGAACAGCTCACCAAGAGGGAATAATAACGTCGTTTTTATAAACTAAATATCCTAACTTTATGAATAACCTATACAAACTCTTAATCATTTGTCTGCTGATGCTGACCGGTACTATGGGGTTTTCTCAAGTACTTGTGATGGAAGACTTTAATTCCGGTGCCTATACACAGGGCTGGAGTTCACCGACCTTACCGGGATTTGTAGTGACACAAAACAATGCTTGCGACGGCTATGCCGTACAAGGCCCCTTGAGTGTAAATAGCACGTCCCCCGAGCTCTACTATTTTGATACCCAATCTTCCAAAGGAAGCGATATCATTGTTTCTTTTGATTACAAAATATTGGAAAATAAATCGACTCCAACTGCTACTACCGGTAATTTTGGATCCTTTGACCTTCAATATTCAACCGATGGAAGAACTTGGACCACCTACTATACCATTAACCAGTCCAACCATACCGCTTCCACAAATTGTGTAACGCTAACCGATACCATTGCGGGAAGTAATGTGCCAGCAGGGTCTAATTTTGGTTGGCGTATTGTGGGGCATCACAACGCAGGAGACAACTATATCTATATTGATAATTTTGAAGCCATTGAAGATGTAGCCTGTAAACAACCTACTAATATTCAGGTGCTGGACATAACCTACAATTCGATTAAGATTTCTTGGGATGAACTCAACACGCCTTCTGCCGGTCAATGGGAGGTAGCCTATTGTCCAAATGGCATCGATCCGAGTAACCCGGCTTGTTTTTTAAATAATATTATAACCGGAGTAACCAGCAATCCCTATACCTTAACTGGTTTGGCCGATGGAAATGTTTATGATATTTATGTTCGCGCCGTTTGTGGATCGAGCAATATGAGTGCGTGGACCGGGCCTATTCAGGTGCAAACCGTGGCCATTGGTACAGAATGCTCTAAACCGATTGACATAACCAGTTTGCCTTATACTCACACCAGCAATACGGATATGTATGGAGATAATGTCGATAAAGCTCCGGGAGGAGCACTTTGTGGAACTACACAAGATTTCTTGGATGGATATGATGTGGTGTATAAATTTAGTACAGCGGTAGATGATATTATTGATATTGATTTATCCGGTAATCTCAGTGGAGATATCGGGATTTTTCTATATGCATCTTGTAGCGATATCGGAACCTCTTGTTTGGGGGGTGCAATTACAGCCAATGGACAAGATTTTGGAATCCACGATTTATATGTCAATGCCGGTGATGAGTTTTATATTGTTATCTCCACTAAAGGAGATAGTACCTCTACGCCCTATACACTTGATATTACAGGCTTTGATTGTGCCACTTGGGTAAAACCCGACGGGCAAAGCAATTATGATTTCTTCGGACAGAATTTGTCAGACTTCTCAGAAACCCGTATAGGAGTTAATCCTACCATAGAGGGAGCCGAATTGCACTGGTACACCGATGCGGCTTTGACCAATGAGATAACCAATCTGTCCGGAACACAAATTGCCAATAACGATACCTACTGGGTGACCCAATCTGTGGGAACTTGTGAAAGTCCGGCATTAAAAGTGACCTTTAATCAGTTTGATTGCTCAGTACTCAAAATCGATACCACATACACCGGTGCCGGAATTTGTGATGAGGGTACAACAACACTGACAGCCTCAGCAAGTACCGATAATATCATTTGGTACGATTCCCAAACCGGCGGTGCGGTGATGGGAATGGGGCCTACTTTTACCACACCGACAATTACGCAAACCACCTCATATTGGGTGAGCCAATACTTTAAAGGGGAAGGAACCCTGTATCATCAAGCCAATCCGGGGCCGGTTACGGCTACCAGTTATGGCGATGATAAATCGGGGGTAGAATTTGAACTTTCCGAGTCTATTTTGATTGTAGATGTCAAAGTATTTGTTACCGGAGCTACCGGAGACTTGGTCATTCAATTGATAAATGATAACGGCGGCGTGCAGGAAGCTATAGTTTCTGTACAGGGCGGTAGTATGGCAGCACCCAACCCGGTGACTATTCCGCTTAATTTTAATATCACAGACCCCAGCGCGGGCCCCTTTAAATTGGTTAAAAAATCAGGCCCTGCTTTGTTGGGAACTAAAGGAACCATGACCAGCTTTCCTTATGCAATAGGAAATTCCGGTCGGGTTACCGGTGGAGTAGAAAACAACGCTCAATCCGGGAACTATTATTATTTTTATGATTGGACAATTGGTGCTTCAATAGCGCTATGTGAATCGCCGCGTAAAAAAGTTACAGCGGTGGTCAATACTACCTACCCATTCAGTATTCAACCACAATCAACAGAGGTGTGTGTGGGTACTAATGGTGAATTGGTGGCTACCAGTTCTGATAAAGATTATGAATATACTTGGACTTGGACCGATCCTGTGGGTACAACACATACCCAAACCGGAGATACTATTCACCCATTGATTGAGCAGGCAACTACCTTTACGGTTAATGCTTTTAATCCGATCACCGGCTGTGGTACCGAAAGAGAAATCTTTATCGATGCCGTAGGGGTGGGAGAAATTCCGCTCTATCCTGCCACAGTAGAGGTTTGTAAAGGAGAAACCGTTGCCATTCGTGCGGGGGAAGTTATTCATCGTTTTGCGGATTCTTCCATGACCAATTGGACCTTTGTCAATAGCTCCACTCCGGCACAAGGGCTTAGCAAGAATTCTGCGGATTGGAAGAGAGTTCAATCTCCTTACAGTATGCCCGATAACACGGTAATTTCAAGTGATGACGGTTCTTCTTTCATGTTGACTTCGGCTGCTGATTTAGGGCCGGGTTCCCAAGTGGATGCGGCTTTGATTACCCCGCCGATCAACTTGGTAGGCGTAAGTAGTGCAAAATTGGAATTTGAACACTTCTATCGTTGGATTACGACACAGCCGACAACAGGACAAGTTTTGGTTTCCACTGATGGTGGAGCGACCTGGGAAATACTCGAGGAGTTTGATGATGCTACTGTCGGAAAATCTAATGATTTCCAGAAGGAGTCGCTGGACCTACAAAGTTACCTGGGAAACGCTGCCGTCTATGTGGCCTTTAGATTTGTTGGCGATTGGGGCTTCTGGTGGGCCATCGATAATGTGTCTGTTGTACAAACCTACACCAATGGAAGTGTGGCTTGGTCCGGTTCCGGAGTCAATCAACTCTATCTCGATGATAACTTGACCATCCCTTACCAAGGACAAGCAGCCAACCTCGTTTATTACAGTGCAGATTCTGCCGGAAACTATAAGTTGAACGTTAGTTTAAGCGTTCAAGGTTGTGGCCAACCGGTCACCAATACGGTGGATATAACGGTTACCGAAGCACAAAAACCTACGGGTGACACCCTGCAAAGTTTTTATGCCGGAGCTAAAGTCTTTGAATTAGATGTACAAGGGACAAACTTACAGTATTATGTACTTGAAAACGGACAATATACCAGGGTGTCCCGTAATGCTGAGCTGGTTAATCACCAAACTTACTATGTTGCACAAAAAGTCGGCGGATGTATTAGTGAATTTTTACCCGTTACGGTATCTTTCATTTGTCCTATGCCTGAAAACATAAAAGTAACGGTCGATCTTGCTCAGAGTGGAATAACGGGTTCGGCTATTATTTTCTGGGATCTCCCACAAAATACGACCGGGAATACCGGATATAAAGTGACGGTAGAAGACAATAATGGCAATGTCTTTGCCACTGAAATTGTCAATCAGTCTACAAATTATGTGATTGTCGAAGGTTTGCCTTTGGCGACTAAATTTACCGCTACAGTACTCGGTATTTGCGATCCCGATAAGGGCGTTTACAGTGATCCCTTGACAGCGCAATTTAATACCATCGGTCTCGGGGTGGATGTGTTTGAAAAAGCACACTTTACCTACTATCCAAACCCGGTGAGTAGTGTGTTAACGATTGAATGCCAACAACCGCTTCAAACTGTGGCCGTGTATGATTTGACCGGTAAGCGTATTATGTTGCGTAGCCAGGTGGGAACTCATGCTAAAATAGACCTGTCCGGTTTGGCTTCCGGTAGTTACTTCTTAGTAGCCAAAATGGATGGCCATCGCAAGGCAGTTCAATTGATTAAGAAGTAAAAATTATAGGTGGAATTAAATGATAAATTAGATAGTCAACACAATTATGAAAAAAAGTAACCATACATTAACTCAAATTTTCTTACGGGGTATTTTTACGCTCCTTCTGGGAGGGATTTCCCTGGTCTCTTATGGACAGAGTGCCCCGGCAGCTCCGGCTTTTGCAACCGTTCAAGAGTTTTGCTCAGAGGCGGCTTGGGCCAAAATCGGAGAGGATGGCGACGTCCTCAGTGATCTCCCAATCTATGTGGCAGACACTTCCTATACCTTAAAGTGGTATACCGACTCCACATTGACCAACTCCGTCAATCGGCCCGATACGCTCCCGCTTACTGATGGAGACGTGTTTTATGTGACACAAACCGATGCCTCCGGAGCAGAAAGTAGTGCTTTAAAAATTATAGTTTCCGAAAAAGAATGTGGCTGTATTAAGAATCCGACCTTTGAAACGCAACAAGGAGATGCAAATGACGAAGGGTACAGCGGCTTTGTATTCGATGGGATTAGCAACCATAAGGTGTGTGCACAGACTATGTTTGGCGCACCAACTCATCCTTTTGGTCCTATTAATGGAAACGATCGGATTGAATTGGTTAGTGCGGGTACTGATCAAAATATATCCGGAATATCCCGTACCAATCCCAACAACAGCTTATCGCGTTATGGGTTGAAGGTAAACACCTCTACAACAAGTGCCAATATTGCTTCAGTAACTAAGAAGATTATTGCCGGAGAGGTCTTTTCTTTTAAATTTAATATGGTATTAGAAAACCCGCAGAGTCATGACCATGAAGAAATGCCCTTTGCGCAGATCAACATCTATGACTTGCAGGGGAATTTGTTGCAAAGTCGCTGTATGGTCTCTGATGTTAACGATTGTATTTTTAAAGCGCAAGGGTCAGGATCCAGCCCGACCCTGTATTCCGGGTGGACTTGTTTGAAAATGAATACGGCTTCTTATATTGGTCAACCGCTAAAGATTGAGTTTATAGCCTCTTGGTGTAAGCGTTCTGGTCATTATGGATATCTATATATAGATGATCTTTATGCCGGCGAAGACTACCCGGGTTTGTGTGGAAATTCGGCTTTTGGATACGCCAAAATCTCTAACATTTCTCCGGCCGGGAACGATTGCTTTATTCCGGCTGTTCAGAAAGAATTTTCAGGTTGTGCACCGGGTACAGCCTCTAATATTCCGGGTTTCCCATTGCTTGTTGAAGGCGAATATGATGCCCCGATCAGTCAAGGAAATCCGCCGTCTGTAGATGATATTAGTATAGATATTATTCAAAATGGAACGGTTGTAGGAACGGTTTCAGCTGCCCAACCGGGAGCCACACCGGGAACGTTCCAGTTTACCATTACGCAAGCAGATATCAATGTGCCGCCTTATGGAGAGTTTGAGTTTAAAGTCTTGGCTGATTTTATATTGGATTGCGGTGTGCCGTATTCTTATAAAATTAATTCCAATGCCGAATCGAGCTTGCTCCCCACCTCAAACTGTCCCAAAACCTTGTCTGCCTGTGATATTAGCGGAGATGGGTTTGGAGAGTTTAACTTAGAGAACCACGGAGATATATTCTTCGGAACGCAATGGACAGCACAAGATGTGGACATTACCTATTACAGAACGGTACAGGATGCACAAGATAAAACCAATCCCATTACCAATACCCAAAAATTTAAAAACACAACACCCTATTTCCAAACGGTATATATGCGTTTAGATTGGAAGGTGCAGGGCTTGCCAAATAATTCTTATTATATTATGCCACTCGATATGGAGATTGTGAAAATCCCCGAATTGCGCGAGTGGGAAGAAGAAATAGTGTATTGTGACAATGCAACCATAAAGGTTCAATTGCAAGGAACTCCTTTAAATTTAACCGATTTAGAATATTCAGTATCCTACGCTTGGTTTAAAGATGGAGAGCAATTGCCCTTCTCAGGTGGAGTATATGAGGCTACCGAGCCCGGTGAATATACGGTAGTGGTCTCCAATGGAGATTGTGAAGTTTCTCAAACCATTAATATTCAACAAATTGACATTTCTGTTGATTTGGGAGAGGAAGCGGTTCGCTTCTGTGATAAAGAGTCTTATACGATTGAACCCAACCTTCAGTCCGTCGGCTCCGCTGAAGTTAACTTTGAGGAAGCACAATACCAATGGAGTACCGGCGATACTACGCGAAGCATTACAGTATCAGAAACCGGAACCTACTCCCTAACCGTTACCTATGGAGGATGCTCCTATTCTGATGAGATTTTTGTCGAGCTTGCTGTTAAGCCCGAAATTAATCAAGTGCCAGATTTTCATCTGTGCTATGGCGATACACGGGATATTGTTTTAGATATCACCCATCCCGATATGCAAAATGTCCATATTGAGTGGTATCGCGATGGCGGTCTTATCGCCCAAGATGTAAGCCAAATTCTGGTAGAAGAAGAAGGGGTTTATAAAGTAGTGGCCGGACAAAAAGGTGCTTTTGAATTCTGTACACAAGTAATGAGCTTTGATGTTGAATATTACGACAATAAAAATTGTGTGATACCGGAGGGACTCTCTCCTAATGGTGACGGGCTCAATGACAATTTGGATCTTCGATTCCTCAATGATCAACATGGAATCGCCGAAATCCAAATCTTTAATCGATACGGTGTCAGAGTATATTCAAAAACAAATTACACCAATCAATGGCATGGACAATCAGATAATGGAAAGTTGCCGACAGGTACCTATTATTATATTATTCAGCTTGAAGATGGTACACAGACTATCAAAGGCTACATCTATTTGAATTACTAAATCTGCTTATTCTAAAACATTATGAGAAATATTTTAAAATTGACATTATATACGGTGCTGGCCTTGTTTGGGACTCAGATTTATGCACAACAAGAACCCCAATACACCCAGTATATGTATAATATGAACGTGATAAACCCTGCCTATGCAGGCTCAAAGGAAAGTCTCTCCATTGGTCTTCTTTATAGAAACCAATGGGAGGGATTTGAGGGAGCTCCTAAAACATTTACGTTTAGTGCGCATTCTCCGGTAGGCAACGGCTTGGGCATTGGAATATCGGCTATTTCGGATGAAGCCGGGCCGATGAAAAAGACCTATGCTTATGCCGATGTGTCTTACACCCTTGATTTTGACAATGCAGGGAAACTGGCCTTTGGGGTAAAACTGGGAGCCACTTTCAATGATATCAACTTGACAGGCTTGCAGCTGATTGATCCCAATGACCCTGCTTTTAGTCAAGATTACGGCGATACCAAACCCAATTTTGGAGCAGGATTCCTTTACTATACCGATAATTGGTATGTAGGGGTGTCGGTTCCCAATATCTTGAGCTCAAAACACCTGGATATCAATGGTGTTGAATACGGAACGGATGTGCAGCACTTTTTTGCCACGGCCGGATATGTATTCAATATTTCCGATAATTTCAAGTTGAAGCCCTCTACTTTGGTTAAAACTGCCTTTGGGGCACCGCTTTCTTTTGACGTCAACCTGAACGCCTTGTTCTGGGAGAAATTTGAAATCGGAGCCTCTTATCGATTTGAAGATGCCATTAGTGGATTGGTGAGTTTCCGCGCAACTGATTGGGTACGCATAGGATTTGCTTATGATCATACCATCTCTGATATTCAAGAGCCCTCTTACGAGGCCTTTGTGTTGTTCAATATTGCCTTTAACAAAACAGCTTATCGTTCACCACGTTATTTCTAAAAACCTATTAAAGTATGAGAACCATGAAAAAATATATACTCGCGTGTTTACTAATTGCCTTTTGCGGATCGGCTTTACTGGCCCAAAATAAGTATACCAAAAAGGCAGATAAGCGCTATGAGGATTTTGAAAATGTCAAAGCGATAAAAGAATATAAGAAGGTAATTGATCAAGGTCATGCCTCTGCTTATGTTTATAAACGTTTGGGCGATACTTATTATCGTATCGGAAATACCGAACAAGCCGCTAATTATTATGAGCAATACCTCAATAGTGCAGAAGAGACTGAAGTTGAGGTGCGCTACTTTTACTTGTATGCGCAAATGCTCAAAGCTAATGGCAATGACCAAAAGTCTAATGCCTATATGAAGAAGTTTGCCCAACAGGCTCCCAATGATCCCAGGGCACAACAGTTTAAGGCTAATCCCGATTACTTGTCTGAATTAAAAAATAGAGAGCAGGAATTTAAACTTTCTGCCTTGGACATCAATTCTGAATTTCAGGATTTTGGTCCCACTCTTCATGATGGGAAACTTTACTTTGTATCAGCACGAAATAAATCGAGAAAAAAATATGACTGGAACGGCCAGCCTACCCTCGATATCTATGTGGCTGAACAAGTAGCCGGTACCTTTCAAAACCCACAATTGGTGGCAGGAGATGTAAACAGCAAGCGTCACGAAGGTCGAGTGGTAATCACCAAAGACAATAAGACGATGTATTTTACCCGAGCTGACGGAAAACGAGATAATGGAAAAGTTAACCTAAAAATTTACCGGGCAACAAAAGTAAATGACAGCTGGGAAGATGTGACCAAATTGTCTATCAATGACAAAGAATATTCATCCAGCCAAGTGGCCTTGTCTCCCGATGAAAAAACCTTGTATTTTTCAAGCGACCGTCCGGGTGGTTACGGACAATCCGATATTTATAAAGTAGCCATCAATGCCGATGGTTCCTTTGGAGAACCCGTTAACCTCGGTTCACAAATCAACACCCCCGGGAAAGACAATTTCCCATTTGTTGATGCAAACGGAGTGCTTTATTTCTCCAGTACCGGACATTTAGGTATGGGCGGATTGGACGTTTATAAAGCCGAACCCCAAGGGAATGGTTTTGGAGCAGTTCAAAATATGGGAAAAGAAATCAACAGCCGTCACGATGATTATGCCTATATCTATAACCCCGAAACAAAAAAAGGCTATATGGCCTCCAATCGTTCGGGAAAAGCTTCTGATGATGCGTTGATTGCCAATGACAATATCTACTTGGTGGTAGAAGTCAAAGAAAAAGTCATCATGATTTATGCTAAGGTGATTGATGCAGAAACCGGAAGACCAGTTAAAAATGCGACACTCGAGGTATACCAAGGGGAAAAATCTTTGACCTCCAAGTCGGTTGACGATGAAGGATTTGCTCGATTTGACCTGCCCGGAGGTGACAACCATTACGGCATGCAGGCCGAAGCAGAAGGCTATGAGCCGGCTGCTCAAAAAGTACCCTATCAGCCCGAAGGAAAAATCAATATGGTCATTGAAATGCAGCCTATTGTGAAGATGATTCAGGAAGAAGAAATTGTGCTGCAACCGATTCACTTCGAGTTTGATAAAGCGGAAATTACCAAAGAAGGCGCTTTTGAGCTCGATAAACTGGTCGATATCATGAAGAAACATCCGGATATGGTGATTCACGTCGTTGCTCATACCGACCACGTTGGTAATGCTGCCTATAACCAAGGCCTCTCTGAGCGTCGTGCACAAAGCACGGTACAATATGTCATTGATCAAGGTATCGATGCCTCAAGAATAGACGGAGAAGGGGTTGGAGAAGCCGATCCCGTGGTGGACTGTACAAAGTGTACCCCCGAGCAAAATGCTAAAAACAGACGTTCTGAATTTATTATCGTGAAAAAATAAAAGTAAGAATTAGGTTGTTACTATATTATAAAAGCACTGAAGCCTGCGCTTCGGTGCTTTTTATTGGTGTACTGTGCATGGGTGCTTAATTTGGTGGTGAGGGTCCATTATGGAGGTTTGTAAATGCTGTCTCATCTCGACTATGCTATTAGATTTGTTTTAAGGTAAATCTGTATGACGGAGCAGCCGGAGGAACACCCCGTCCGCAAGCGGACACCCCCTCTTGGGAATAAGAAAATCATTCCCCTTTTTTCAAGAGGGGTGCCCGCAGGGCGGGGTGTTACCTTCCCCGTTAACAGCGCTGTATTGAGTGTCATCAAAATAAAGACGTCAAAATAAATCCAAGCAATACGAATAGTTCAAGGGTTTTGCACCCTTGAAGGGTTGTCAGGCTTGTTAAAAAGCAACTAATTACCCCTCAATTTGTGGTGAATTTTTCGGGCTACCAAGGTCAGCTCGATATCTTGGTTAAATCCTAATTTTTTCGGAATAAATCCCCCTGTATTGGCAATTGTTTTGTTAAAAAAAGCTGCTAAAAGCATAAAAAAGCTCGAAAAATTAAGCTTGAAAATGCTGCGATTTTAGGACAATGTTAGGATAAAAACAAGTGCCCAAAGCTAATTAATTAGTCTTTTATAAAACGGTTTAACAAAACGAGTAAAACCTGCAGCGGGCACCTATTAGCAGCTTGTTTTTTAAAGGTTTACAGTCTGTTTGACTGAGAAGTATTTTTGGGAAGCCAAGAAAAAGGAAACATATACTTTTTAGTTTTAAATAAAATTTATATTTTTGAACGACCTGAATTTAGGTTTTGTTAAACAAACTGAAGGCTGTTGAAGCGACTTCCTGGTTTGTAGCATTAGATTTAACCGAAACAGTATTATGAATAGAATATTATCATGTGTTGTGGTGTTGCTCTTAATGGCAACAGCGAGCTTTGGAAAGCAGGTTTGTCTCCGCCCTTTAGCAAATCCGGTACAATATGTACAGGTGGAGTCAACCAATACCATTGCAGATTTAAAAGTAAACCGTCATGGCGACGGGATTTTGACTTGGTATGCTGATGCTTCCCTGACCCGTCCTTTGGAGCTGACCAGTGCCATTGTTGCCGGAGAAACGTATTATGTCACTTACCAGGATCGAGAAAATATTTGCTTGCCCAGTAAACCCACCGCAATTAGGGTGCTGGCACCGGGAGTAGTCTATAATGTGACCCCCAATTCATGTCTCGACTTGGGCGCCAATACCTTCTTTATCGAAAACGCCAATGTGGGCAGCAAGATAGAAGTGAAGGTAGAGGACGCAAGCGGCAACCTGTTAACAGACGAGATCCAGTGGAATAACCCTTCCGCTAATTTATCATTTGAGTATTTCTTCTCGGGTACTTGGTATCCTAATTCTAACTTTCCTTTTCCGGGAGGTCTCACTTTCCCAAGTTCCATTAACCACGTTCGATTCGCGATTGATACCAGTATAAGTAAACTGGCAACTATCGATATTGAAATCACTGATGCTACAGGGGCCACCACCCAAGAAACTTTGACCTTTATTATGGGGGAATTGGTGTATGATGAGATCTGTTATGGCACTCCTAAAACCCTTCAAGATGTTTATACGGCTATAAAAGGAACCCTTAATAACAAACCGGTAACTTGGTATGACGCGGCTACCGGAGGAACGCAATTGCCCACTTCTACCACGGTGACCCCGGGAGATACCTATTATGCTGATTTTGGCGATCCGACCTGTACCGTGCGTATCCCCGTTAAAATAGAATATAAGGTAGCGGCGCCGGTGGCTTCAAATGAGTATAAGTTCTGCTCTAAAACAACTTGGGCCAAGCTCAACCTGAATAAAGAAGAGACACTTGAGGATGTCGATATCTGTGGATTTAATCTGCAGTGGTACGACAGCAGTATGACGCCCATTCCATCCACCACAAAACTGGTGGACGGTACAACCTATTATGTGACTGATGAGATTGGTGGCTGTAAAAGCGCACCGCTTAAAATTACGACCTATGTCAAGACCTGTGGTTGTATGGAAGATGAGGAAATCACCGAAATCTCCAAAAATGACCCCAAAGGCTTTACCTTTAAGATGATGAGTTACCTTAATCATGCCTGTAGCATAACCCAAACCACTACATCCACGGGGACAGTATCTTTAGGAACGACAAATGGAAGTACGGATAATGCCGTGATTACGACAGTAGGTGGTGGGGATGACCCCATTTTGGCAACTCAAGGTATTTCGTTGCCGATGACCAGCCCTTTTAGTGATGATTGCTCCGACAAAGCGATTCGCTTGAATCAAGCTGACGGAGGTGGTCCCGATGCGGTTTCTGCTCGAAAAAAGTTTGTGGCCGGAGAAGTCTTGTCCTTTGATTTTGCCTCCTTTTTGGAGAACCCGCCTTCTCACCCCCACGATGAACAGCCTTATTTCCAGGTCAATGTGTATGACAATCAAGGGAATTTGATTCAAAAGCGTTGTATTGTCTCCAATCCGGAGGATTGTATTTTTCATTATGTAGGAAATTTTGGAGGATATACAGATGTATTGTATTCCGAATGGTCTACCGTGATATTAGACACCCGAGAAATTCGCGGTGAAGTGGGAACCGTGGAGTTTGTCGCTTCTTGGTGTTATCGATCAGGACACGCCGGATATACTTATGTCGACAATGTATTTGTGGGAAGCGAGGCTGAAGCTTCGGTTCGATCCGGCTCTCAGTCTTTTGGTTATTTGAGTTTAGAAACTTTAGACAATGGACTCCACGTATATGATACCTGTTCGCTGATGGAGATGAACACCACCGCCGGGCTGTGTGAGCCCATCTTGCCAGCTTTAAATCCTGATTTGAACACCGCAAAAATATCAGGCCATATTGACTTCCCGGTGTCTAATTGTGGTAACCCTATAGTGGATAACATTAAGCTGTATTTGATTAAAAACGGCGTAAAAATAGACAGTATTAATCAGGCGAATGTATCTAACTTGATTCCGGGCAGCTCAGCAGATTTGCAGTTTGATTTTATGGACTTTCAAAACGCTTCCTTACAAGGAAAATTATATGGGCGCTATACCTTGAAAGGAGTGGGCAATTTCACTATGAATTCGGGCCCCAATCAGTATAACTATCAAGTAACGGCCTTAAATAGTGGGTTTGTCGTCAGTCCCATTGCGTCTTGTGTCAAGGATTCGTCAGTTTGTTTGCCGCAAGGAACAAACCCCTCGATAACTTTTAATTTAACTTCTAAAACCGATTCCATATTGCGTGACTATCCACCAGCACGCCATGGAGATTTTGTGGTGACTTATTACACCACGGAGCAAGATGCTCGAAATCGACAAAATGCCATTACCAGCTATACGGCTACAGCTATGGGAAGCACCACGATTTATGCGCGTGTTGATTTTGACTGGGCCAATCTAACCGATTTGGATGGAAATCCAATGACCCCGGAATACGATGTGTATGACTTGATTACGTTTGAGGTAATCGTTTCACAAGCGCCGGAGGTACCTACCAATCCGGTGGTGTTGGAACAGTGTGAGCTTGAAGGACAGAACAACAGTTTTGACTTGGGCAGTTCCGAATTGCGGGATTCTTTGTTGGTTAATGTTTCAGGAACAAAAGCAGATTATGAGATTGAATTTTATACCGACCAACAAGGCGCACAAAATGCGACGCCATCTAAATTAATACCCATCACAGGAACCGGATATGAAGTCTCACAAGTGGGAATTACTACCATTTGGGCTCGACTCATTTCTCCGGGAAATTGTATCAGTACCTACCCAGTTGACTTGGTGGTAAACCCATTACCTAACCTGAAAGCGACAGAAATAACCATATCTCAATGTGAAGACGGAACCGGTAATAATACGGCAGACTTTGATTTACCGATTTTGGCTACCCCTGATTTGGTAGACCTGTCAAAAGGCTATGACGTGAGTTATTATGAGAGTAATCAAGACGCTCAAACGGGCGATGCTCAGAATGCCATTGACACTTCTACCCCCTATAATGGAACTGACGGCGATACGCTCTATGCCCGGGTGACCGATCCGGCTACGGGTTGCTTTGTGATTGGTGAAGTAATTTTGGAAGCGGTGGAAGCACCGGTAATCGGAGCTTTGGATGATTATGAACTCTGTGACCAAGGCAATGGAAAAGCTGCTTTTGATTTGAATACCTATGTCACTGACATTCAAACCGGGAACCCCAATCTTACGGTTGATTTTTACGCCTCGCAAACCGATGCCAATAATCAGCAAAATGCTTTGCCCTTGCAATACACTTCAGGGACGACTACTATTTATGCTCGTGTGGCAAAATCGGGACTGCCCTGTGCCGCTATTGCTCCAATAGATCTCATTGTCAATCCTTTGCCCCAAGTACCCACGCAACCGGTTTCTATGGAGCAATGTGCCAATGAAAATGGCGATCCGGTGAGCTTCGATTTGGAAAATGCAAACTTGCAAACTTCTATTTTGGCCAATGTGACCGGTGCACAAACAGATTATGACTTACTGTTCTATGCCACCCAAAACGGTGCGTTAGTAGGCAATACCGGCGCGGCAATTGATGAAACTGTACCCTATGACTTGACGCAAACAAAAAGACTATGGGTGCGTATTATTGATACCGCAACAACTTGTGCCAGTGTAACGCCGATTGATTTGATTGTCAATCCGTTGCCGAGCATTAATTCGCCGGTAGAATTGCGCATTTGTGGGGATGGTCAAGGAAACGGTACGGCCACGTTCAATCTGAATAATGCCACCGCCTATATGATTGGCCAAAATGCGAATTATACGGTCAATTATTACGAGACCCAAGCGGAAGCCCAAACCGGAGGTACACAAAATGCCTTGCCCACCCAATACACCAATACCACGCCTAATGCTCAAACAATCTATGCCCGCATTGAAAATAATGGTACGGGTTGCTTTATCGTGGAGCCGGTAGACTTGTTTGTAGAACAAGCTCCAACGGCCAACACGCCGGCACCATTGACGTATTGCGATGTCAATAATGACAGCATCGGTAAGTTCTATTTGCCGGATGTGGTTGATGATATTACTACAGATCCCAACGCTTCGGTAACTTTCCACTGGACTAAAGCTGATGCGCAAAATGACTATGGCGCATTGCCTGATACCATATACAATAATCAGCGTCCGGGCACCGCCAGCCCCCAGTCCCATCAATCAGTTTGGGCACGGGTTTCTATTCCGGGAGTAGGGTGTTATACCATAGTGGAAGTGGAGTTGATCGTTTACCCCACTCCGGATTTGGTAACGCCTACCATTCCATTGTCTGGTTGTGATGCCGATGGAGATGGATTCTATTCTTTTGATTTAGAATCGGAAGTGTATAAGGTGGTAATGCAAAATATTAAAGATTCGTCAGATTATTATGTCGATTATTATGTCGACCAGCAAGCTTGGGAGAATAATTCGCCAATTACAACCCCAAGTGCATACTTGGCGGGAACAGGCTCAGTAATTGTAGTGGTAACCAATAAAACCACAGGCTGTAGTTCTTGGGTTGAAATGGACTTGGTGGTTTCTCCCGTTCCGGAAGCCTTTTCGACACACCTCGAGCTGTGTGATGTAAACAACCCGGGAGACGAAAAAGAATTCTTTAACCTTCACCAGGCCGACTCCGCTGTTACCGGAGGAGATGCCAGTTTAACAGTAACCTATTATGCTTCACAACAAGATGCAGATAATGCAGTAGATACTTTGGTTTCTCCTTATGAAAACACACAGAATAACCAAACCATCTATGTGCGGGTTGTAAATGAATTTGGCTGTGTGACCACTCAAGGATTGACCGTGACTTTAATCGTGAATCCGTTGCCTAATATTGCCGATTTTGATACCTATAAAGTTTGTGATATTGATAATGACGGCTATGCAGATTTCTATTTGGATGATTTTACGAATAGAATTCAAAAGGATCAACCCAATGTACAAGTAAGTTATCACTTGACGGAAAAGGGAGCCCAACTCAATAGCCAAACTATTGATTCAACCCAAGCCTATCAAAACTCGGCACCAAATCAACAAACCATTTGGATCCGAGCGGTGAACACCCAAACGGGTTGTATCAGTATAGGCCCCTTAGATTTAAAAGTGGTGGAAAGCCCTGAAATTCAAAATCTTGAAGACCTTTATGTTTGTGATGACGGAGACGATAATGGCTTTGCTTATTTTGATTTAACGCTTAATGATACCAGTGTGTTTGGAGGCCAGCAGGCTCCTCAGGATGTAGTGGTGAAGTATTATGAATCACAAGCAAATGCAGAGAAGGATACCTTGGCTATTGCCGTCCCTTCAAATTATATGAACGTGACTCCTTATTCACAAACCATTTATGTGCGCGTGGAAGATACCATCACCGGGTGTTATGATTCTTTTGACTACCCGGATGACAATAGCTTTACGATTAATGTAGAGAAAACGCCGGTGTTGCAAAGTACATACTTGGCCGTCTGTGACGATGACTATAATCAAGATCCTTATCCTCAGGCGGTATTTGATTTGTCGGAGGCCATTGAAGGCTTGACCGGATTATCGCGTCTGCCAAATTATCAGGATATTGAATACTATAAGGATTCTATGGCAATGGTAAATGATAATCCTATTCAAAATCCATACAAGTATGTCAATGCCGCCAATCCGCAAGATGTCTATGTGAAGGTGACCAATACAAACACTAAAAATGCGTGTTCAGCTCATGCTATTATTACGCTTGAGGTGTTGGCCTTGCCCAGTCCGTCAGAAACGGATCCGGAAGAATTGCGTTTGGTGAAATGTGATGACGATACCGATGGTATTGCCGCCACTCCTTTTGACCTGACCATTAGCGGTGATAAAATTGCCGGTGGTGAAAATGTTAATATTACCTATTATAAACGAGAAGGAGCAGCGCATTTTGGGGACACAACCAGTACAGAATATATCAGTACTCCACAAGCGTATGTGAATGAACCCGCTTACAATACCATTAATAATCGAGGACAAATAAGTAATATTCAAATTATCTACGCTCGTGTAGAATCCGGAGCTGCCGGAAGTGATTGTTTCGTGGTGGTTCCTTTTGAAATTAAAGTAGTGCCGCCGCCCGTTTTAAATCCCGAAGGTCAACCCTTTGGATACACCCTGTGTGAAGACGGAACAACCGGGCAAGCTGATTTGCCTCTGTATGATATTGCGTATAACCTCTATGATTATACCAATGGCACTCCGGCTGATTTGATTAGTTTGTTAGATGAAAATACATCGACTAACCAAGGACAATCCGTCAACCTTGATGATTATGAAATCAGTTACTATACATCTCAATCCGATGCTGAAGCGGGTACAAACCCAATACAACCGGGCTATGTAGCCGTAGATGGGGAAACCATTTATATTCGTGTTGAAAATATAGAATCAGGTTGCTATAATACCGGAGAGGTTATCATTACCGTTGAAACCCGACCAACGATTGGTAAAGCCACTATAATAGCCGATATGGTTTGTTCTGATGAACCGGGTGGATCTTATGCCACAATTGACTTGACACAGTTTGATGCCCAAGTCAATCCGGGAGGAGCAGCCAATACTGAAGTGGTGTATTATGCCAATATGAATGATTACAACAACGGTCACCCAATCGAAGATACCGCTCAAGCTCGTCTTTATGACGGACAGGTTGTGATTGCAGAAGTGGTGAATACAGAAACTTTATGCGCTTCAGCTGCTTATGTACAGATAGAGATTAATGTGGAACAATCTCCATTGGCCGATTTGAGCCCCTATGACGGGATGATCCTTTGTGTTGATCTCGACCCGATACTTACCCCAACTGAAGGTTTGGATAGTAGTATGACTTTGAGTACCGGTCTGCCGGAAAAAGATTATACTTTTGTTTGGTCTTTTGATGGTGAAGTGATTCCGGGAGCTACCGAGTCCTCCTTAGAAATAACAGAAGCCGGTACGTATAGTGTAACCGTAACGAATGCCAATTCTGTTAACAACTGTAGCACAACAACTTCAGCAACTATTTATGAACATAATCCTCCCGAATTTACCGCAGTTCCAACCGATCCGGCCTTTTCGGAACACCAGGGGATTTTAGTGTCTCATATTGTAGGGAAGGGAGATTATGAATTCAGAGTAGACAACGGTCCTTGGAAGGAAGCCGGCAGCGATGGAGAGGTGATCTTTACCAATATCGGTCCGGGTGAGCACTATGTCTATGGTCGCGACAAGAACGGCTGTGGCGTGACAAGGGTAGTGGTACATATTATCGATTACCCCGATTTCTTTACCCCGAACGGAGACGGCTATAACGACACTTGGAATATCTGGAGTTTGAAAGAACAGCCCGAGGCAGGCATCTATATTTTCGATCGCTACGGCAAGCTGTTGAAGCAAATCCGTCCGGATGGTCCGGGTTGGGATGGCACCTTTAACGGTGAGCAAATGCCGTCAAACGACTACTGGTTTAAGGTAGAATTTACCACCAGTGCTCCGGACGGCAGTGGAGAACATCCCGTTACAATTACGGGCCACTTTACGCTGAAACGCTAAATTTCTGATACACGATATACCCAATAAACCTGTCAGGTTTTTAAAACTTGACAGGTTTTTGTTACTTAATTAACTTGGAGATAAAAGTTCACTTATGGCACCCCGTCAGTTCGAGTGAAATTGAGGGGATGCAGCACAGCGGAAGACCCTTAATTTTGTATCGAGAACGGGTTCAAGGAAACAACGATCTAAATAAGTGAACATCACCTCTCGATACAAATTTTTCGCTTCGTGCCTGTGCAAAAAATTCACTCGAGATGACGCGATGTGCAGTCAAAAACCTCCGTCAGTTCGAGTGAAATTGAGGGTATGGAGCACAGCGGAAGCCCCTTAATTTTGTATCGAGAACAGGCTATAAATTAATACTGTTGAATATGAAAAAATCATATGTATATATTCTCGAGTGTGCAGACGGATCATTTTATACAGGGGTAACTAATAATGTATATAGACGTTTTGAAGAACATAGAAAAGGTAAAGATTCTAAATCTTATACTTATCACAGAAGACCGTTATATTTAGTCTTTTATGCTTCATTTACCTCTGTGGAAACAGCTATAGATAGGGAAAAACAAATAAAAAAATGGTCTCGAGTTAAAAAGGAAGCTTTGATAAACAATGAATATGAAAAGTTACCGAACTTGGCTAAAAAGCATTTTGACAAAAATAATTAGCCCTCCGTCAGTTCGAGTGAAATTAGGGGTATGGAGCACAGCGGAAGACGCTTAATTTTGTATCGAGAACAGGTTTAAGGAAACAACGATCCGAGTAAGTGAACATCATCTCTCGATACAAATTTTTCACTTCGTGCCTGCGCAAAAAATTCACTCGAGATGACGCGGTGTGCAGTCAAAACCCCTCCGTCAGTTTGAGTGAAATTGAGGGAATGGAGCACAGCGGAAGACCCTTAATTTTGTATCGAGAACGGATTTAAGGAAACAACGATCTGAGTAAGTGAACATCACCTCTCGATACAAATTTTTCGCTTCGTGCCTGCGCAAAAAATTCACTCGAGATGACGCGATGTGCAGTCAAAACCCCTCCGTCAGTTCGAGTGAAATTAGGGGTATGGAGCACAGCGGAAGACGCTTAATTTTGTATCGAGAACAGGTTCAAGGAAACAACCAAATCACCAACAAAATTATCAAGAATAGCACCGACTGCGCAACGGGGTGCGCAGTGACCTTTCGGTTGGGTTGTTATGTTTAAAAACTTTAACTTCGATACCGTTTTTCATTTTGTCCCGCCCCTCTTCCTGCGGCGGATGCGGTAAAACAAGCCGAAAAAACTACCGCCTTAGCTTGTCATTCTGGAAAATTGGGAGGCACGAGCAATTTATTCAGAATCTCATCTTGTTATAGATTAGTGTTCATTCTTTGATACACGAGATACTGAATCCCTGCCGCTTCGTCCTCCGCTTGGTTCAGTATGACAGCTTGTTTGGAAATCTATTCAGAATCTCTTGTTCCGAGTAACGCCCCTGTTTAACGTAACGATTCGCTTTCGATGTGGGGTATGTTAGAAGGATTGGGCAGGAGGCGCAGCGGAATTATCGAGAACAGGCTCAGAGAACAATAAAATTGTTGACTTCTTTTGCGGGAATTCATTTTTCTCTGATATCTTTGTAATTAAGAATCAATCTAAATAATATGGATAATTTAGTCAAACTACACAGTTCTTATCCGGTTCAAGAAACGGCCAATCGGATTGTAGAAAACATCAAGGAGCAGGGGTGGCATGTTTTTGCACGTATTGATCATGCTAAAGAAGCCGAAAAGGTAAAGATGAAACTGCGTCCTACGGAGGTGATTTTGTTTGGGAATCCAAAAATTGGTACTCATTTGATGCGCGATGTACAATCTTCAGCCATAGATTTGCCGATGAAGGCTTTGGTGAAAGAGAACGCGTCCGGAGCAGTTATGGTGATGTATAATGACTTGGACTGGTTGAGGAGTCGGCATCAAATTACCGATGAGGAAACCCTAAAAGAAATTCGTAAAGTAGTGGAAACAGTCTGTCAAAAAGCGGCCGGTCGGTAGGAAATTATTAAGGGGAGATCGCCAAATAATCGAATATGTAAGGAAGAAATGTTATTTTTGACCAAACCAGTGGCGAAGTGCTTTATTTTGAACTTCACTAAAAAATACGCCTTATTATGCTTCACATTCTTTCCGAAGAATTCCCTTTGATTAACCAATGGATTAATGAATTGCGCGATGTTGAAGTGCAGCAGGATCGGCTTCGTTTTCGGCGTAATATTGAGCGCATTGGCGAGACGGCTGCTTTGGAAATCAGTAAATATTTCGAAACCCGAAAATTGGAAATACAAACCCCTTTAGCCAAAACCCTTTCTTCAAGTTTTGCGGTTCAACCGGTGGTAACCACAATCTTGCGGGCCGGAGTGCCGTTGTTTAATGGGGTACTCAATTATTTGGATAAGGCTGATGCCGGTTTTGTGGCGGCCTATAGAAAACACGATTCCAATGATTACTTCAGCATCAAACAAGATTACCTCACCTGTCCCGACTTAACAGATCGTCCGCTTATTGTTGCTGATCCAATGCTGGCTACCGGCGCTTCGTTGGTGGAGGCGCTAAAAGATTTGTTGGCCCATGGAACCCCTTCGCAAGTTCATATTGTGGCTGTTATTGCCAGTGAGTTGGGCGTGGAGACCATTCGTAAAAAATACCCTAAAGCCCACTTGTGGGTAGGCGTAGTAGATCCCGACTTGACTTCTAAAGGATACATCACCCCCGGACTGGGAGACGCCGGTGATTTGAGCTTCGGACAAAAACTACAGCGATAAACACAGATTTTGCTAAAACGATAGCTTATAAATGAATTCCACACTCTCGGTTTGGAAGGGCCTTGGTGGGATCATAATACTGCTTTTCATTGGGCAGTTGATAAGCTTTTAAATAGCCCTCCAAGTCTTCATCAGTATAGTTATAAAATGGACTGATTTTCAGCACTCCATCCTTGCTTTTTGAAATGCGATCGAGGTGATTGCGAAAAGTAGTTTGGCCCTTGCGTAGGTTGGTAAACCACACATCAGGTTGGTGGGTTTTTAGGGCGCGTCGAAAGGGTTCCAATTTTACCTGTTCGCTAAACAGTTGATGCTCCGGAGTGCCTACCTCCGGAATGCCGAGCGTAGTATTGCGGTAGGCTGCAGTTTGCTTGGGCGTGAACAATTGAATATTCAAATCCAGCTGGTGAATCAAAGTTTGAGCGTGCTGATAGGTCTCCGGCGTATTGTAGCCCGTGTCGCACCAAATCACTTTAATAGACGGAGCTTGACGAGTGACCAAATGCAATAAAGCACTTTCATAAGGTCTGAAATTGGTGGTGATAACCGGATTTTGCGCTCGATTAAGCGCCCATTTCACCACTGATTCCGGTGATTTATGACGCAAATCCGCATTGATTTTTTCAAGATTTATCATAGTGTATCAACTTAATTATTTAATTCCTATCGGAATAGTAGGGAATGCAAATTTAAATTTTTTATTTAAAAATAATACGAAAATGAAAATTTTTATGGATCACTATTTTGTCGCGAAAATTTCAAGGGGTCAAGACAAAAAGCACAGGCTTATATCCCGGAAAATTCATGAGATTTATTTTAGGCGGATTTGAGGTGGTATGCTGAGTTTACCGAAGTGCGTCAAATCCTGCAGCTGTCCCGTACCTACGGGACTGCAAAGGGTTTGCAACGAAAAAGACGTCAAAATAAATCCAAGCAATAGGAATTCTCCATAGCCCAAATTTGAGCCTTTATATTTTGTCTATTTATACCATTAATTGATACGATACTATCCCTGATAATATGCAAACTATTTAATTATTTCTCTATTTGCGGTGAATTTTTCGGGATAAGAGGCTGTTTTTAAGGTCGCTTCCATATTAGGTCATAAGACTGGACTTAATATGCATGTCGTTTTGATATAAGTTGCGGAGGGATTAGCACCGTGTGAAATTAAGAGGACTCCTGCGTCAGGTCGGCCAAACTTTTGGTTTCCAAAATCTGCAGGGTGCTGTCTCTTACTTCCAACATCAAGCGATTGACTCGACAGGCTTCTTCATCAGGGCAATCGTCGCAGACTTCATAGTAATTCAAACTCACACACGGAATCATGGCAATAGGCCCGTTGAGCAACCGGAAAATATCAGTCATATAAATATCCTCTGGGGCTTTGCGTAAATAATACCCGCCGTTTTTGCCTTTTTTAGCGCCCAATAGCCCTCCTTTTCTTAAGCTTAACAAGATAGCTTCCAGAAATTTATGAGGGATATTTTTGGCCGCAGCAATTTGGGCAATGGGAATGGGCGCCTCGTCTGCCTTTTTGCAAATATAGGTCAGGGCCTTGATGCCGTATTTGGTTTTTTGGGATAGCATACTGCAAACTTACATAAAAAGGATAAATTTGAACCTTTATCATTTTATGGAACAAAACATACACAAAAAACGAGTGGCAATTATTGGCGGAGGGGCAGCCGGATTTTTTACGGCGGCCAATTTAGACGGTGATAAATATGAGATTGCCCTGTTTGAACGGGCTAAAAACGTGCTGCAGAAAGTGAAAATTGCCGGCGGTGGGCGTTGCAATGTTACCCATGCTTGTTTTGACCCGAAAGTGCTGGTAAATTATTATCCGCGCGGACACAAAGAGTTGAGAGGCGTGTTTACCAAATTTCAGCCCGGTGATACCATGACCTGGTTTGAAGAACGAGGATTGCGCTTAAAAATTGAAGCAGATAACCGGATTTTTCCCGTTACCGATTCTTCGCAAAGTGTCATCAATGTGTTAATGGAGGCAGCTTTAGCGCAAGGGACGGTGATAAAAACAAAAGAAGGCGTTCAAGAAATCAAACGCCGTAATCAGGAATGGGAAATAAGCACCAAAAACAAGACCTATACAGCTGATAAAATAGTGTTTTGTACGGGGAGTTCGCCCAAGGCCTATCAAATGCTGCGGAAATTGCAATTGCCTGTTGTCGATTTGGTGCCCTCCTTGTTTACGTTTAATATTCAACATCAGATTTTAGACGGACTTATGGGAACCTCTTTTCCGGAGGCAGTTGTTGAAATCCCGGCACTTGGCACCCGAGAAAGCGGCGCCTTACTGATGACTCACTGGGGATTGAGCGGTCCGGCGGTATTGAAACTCTCGGCTTGGTGTGCGCGTGATTTGCAGGCTTTGAATTATCAATTTGAGATAGGCGTCAACTTTATAGGAATGAATCAGGAAGCAGCACTTCAGCATTTTGAAGAATACAAGCAACAACAAACACGGAAATCTGTGGGTAACGCCAAGATATTTGACGTGAGTCGGCGATTTTGGCATCGTATTTTGGAAATGAATCATATCGATCCGTCTTTACAGTTGGCCAATTTACCTAAGAAACATCAGCGTACTATTGTTCAGAATTTATGCGATTTTCAGTTCAAAGTCAACGGAAAAAGTACGTTTAAAGAAGAATTTGTGACTGCCGGCGGAGTAGATTTGAAAGAAATCGACTTTAAAACCATGCAATCCAAGACTTTGCCTGATTTTTATCTGGCAGGAGAAGTACTCGATATCGATGCGGTGACCGGCGGATTTAATTTTCAAGCTTGTTGGAGTGAGGCTTGGTTAATTGCCCGGGATTTGAATGCTGAGAAATAGGATTTATACAGCATAAGGAAGCTCAATTTCAATCCCCGGATTATACTCGAGCAATTGTTTGACGAATTCGGTTTCTCGTTTTGGCGAAATCATAATGGAGTCGTAGGAATTATAAAAAATCTCTAAGCGTGTAAAAGAATTGGCAGGTGCATTTACAATACTTTTGATGCGTGTCATTTTTCGAATAGACGATATGGAAATTGCTTTGGAATAAAATCCACATTTTATCCGGAGAGTGTCGGGAGTAATTTCATAAGCCGTCGTGAAAAAGGTGTACGCTACAAAGAGGTCCAAGAGCAGCATTCCGCCGGCAATAACCCAAATCAATTGCATTAAAAATAGGACAGTAATAAACAGTAAAATTACCCCGATACTCATCGAGACAACGCGGTCGATTGCTGAGGGGAATTTTTTTTGTGTCAACACTTTTGGGGAGGATTTAGGGATTTTTAGCGGGATAAGTAATCTCTTTAAGGTGAAGTTGCTGTGTGGTCGCACCGCGTTTAAATTCTGCTGTTTCTCCAACTTTATGGCCAATCAAAGCACGAGCAATGGGGGCGGTAAAAGCAATTTTTTGCTGTTTGACATCGGCTTCATCCACGCCGACAATCTGAAAAGTCAAATTTTGTTTTCCATTATTGAATTTTACTTTAGCCCCAAAGCGCACCTCATTTTGAGGTTGGGTCTTGAGGTCAATTACTCGTGCCGAATTGATGCGCTCGTTCAATAATTTTAACTTTCCGTCAAGGGCCATAGAAGCGCGACGACGCTCAGTTTCATTGTCATGAGGCAGGTTTTTTTGTTCGGTTTCCAAGGCTTTTTTTTCGTTGAGCAAAGCTTGTTTACCAACGGCGGTTACATAATTGGTAACCCCGGGCGGCAATGCCGCTCGTGGAGAAATTATTGGGGCTTCTTCCTGGTCTTCTTCTTTGACAAATCCTCGACTCATAATAAAATAAAGGAGTTTAAACGCCCTAACATAATTAATTTTAGAGAATAATACAATAATGCAAACCAAATTGAGCGAAACGCCTAATCATTGCTTTGTGATAAAATTTGTCGTTATAATGCCAATTTTTAAATGCTTGTTCAATATCGATAGCACAAATCTCTTCGCTAATCCCGAGCAAGCGAGATGTTATGGCCATGTCTGTTTTTTGCTTTAGCTCGGGAAATTTATGAGATTTATTTTGTATTTGGCTTGTTTTTTAACGGTATAACTTGAAGGGTTGTACAGGCTTGTTAATTTGAGCCTTTATATTTTGTCTATTTATACCGTTAATTCCTTGATAGCCTGAGAACTATTTAATTATCCCTCAATTTGTGGTGAATTTTTCGAGTTAGCCTTTGAAACTGTTACGACAAAATATTGCGTCTATTTAAAAAATCACTTCCGTATAAGTATATTTGTCAATACAGGATAGAAGCAACATCATGAAATCAGGTATAAAAAACATGTTCATAAGTATTATCAGTTTGTTGGTGTTTGCAATGGGCGACAATTCAACGGATTTTAAAACGGTGGATACATCGGGTTTAAAAACAGTTTTGGCAGAAGATGAAAGGGAAGCTGATCAAGAATTGACTTTAAAAAGCCAAAGAGGAGAAAAAATAAAATTGTCAGATCTCCATGGGAAGGTGGTTTTTCTCAACTTCTGGGCTTCCTGGTGTGCGCCTTGTGTTACTGAGATGCCCGGTATAGATGGATTGTATCAAGAATTTTCAGATGAAGAAGAGGTGGTGTTTTTGATGGTCACTATGGATCGCAGCTTTAGAAAAGCTCGGCAGTTTCGAGAGAAATGGGGATTTCATTTTGATATCTATAAAATTAAAGGACGTATCCCTTATAGGTTTAGGGTTGAAAGTATTCCCACTACTTTTATTCTCGACAAATCTGGCCGGATTGTATATTCTCATGCCGGCGCACAACGCTATTATTCAAAACAGTTTGTGCAGTTTTTAAACTATTTGAGTAAGCAAGATTATAAGCAGAAATGAACACTCCGGGTTGTATATAAACTGCCTCTATAAAAAAGGAGAATGATTTTGTATTGATCGGGGTCGAAAATGGGGGGGATGCAATAGCTGTGGTTTTCGTTTTAAGAGATAAGGCCAAATATGATAAAAGATTTACTGGCGAGAGGAGCGTTTTAGCTTTTTCGGTAGGGTTTTCATGACGATGCGCTTAAAATCTTCTTGCGTAATCAATCGACCTTCCTTTGGTTTGTTGATGGAAACGGTTTCCGCACTGAATTTAATGGAATCTGCGTAAAAGATAATGGCTCCTTTTTCGTGAAATTCTAAGATTAATCCCGGCAATCCTCCGGACTTGGAGGGGCCGAAAGAAAGCGGCAATTGAGGACAGAACCAAGCGACAGTAGTAAATTTTTGTTTGGTTTTGGGTTGAAGAATCGCCTTATAGCACAGGTAGCCTTTGATGCGTTTGCGCTCTTCCGTAATCTGCCAGTTGTAATCTGATAATTTTCTTAGGACACGATAGGTTTGGCCATTGGTGATCAACACTGTTTGATGAATAAGCTTGTCATGTGTGAGGTCGGTGTAAAATACTCCCTTTCCGGCTGTTATGGCGGCTAATTGAGACGTGTTGCTTTTGTCAATAGACATGGTTTTGTTGCTTTTAAAGAGGCTTTCTTGTTCGTTAAATTTTAGGGAATAGCTGAGAAGCGGCAGGCTGTTTTGTAGATTTTGTAACATCGTTTGATAAGCCCGATTCATGGATTGGTCTTTCGATTGCCGAGCTAACATTTCTTTAAGATCCTTAGAGATTTTTACTTTGTAGGTGATTTCACCCGATTTAATTTGGGCGGAAAGGCTGAAAGAGCCCAAGAGAAAGGTCAATAAGATGGCATTAAATAAGGGTTTCATAAATGTGCGTTTATTGATTTAAAATTGAATCGGTTGACTATATTACAATATTATCTCGGTTTCTGCAAATAAAACTAATTTATTAGTTCAATAAAATATAAACAAAAATAACAGCAGTATTTGCACTCGACTATATTCATTTTAGGAGGGGGCAAGTTAATTGAGGATATTCAGCATATTGACAAGGGATTGGATTTTAATGCAACTGTTGGGTTGGGATTACTGTGATGAAATTTTCCGGAGTTATTATTTAGTTATACGGAAGTGATTATTGAAATAGACCAAAAATTTTCATTTTCGCATAAGTCAAGTCAGCACTGAGGAGTATTTTCAATATGAGTTTCAGACTAAACACACAGCACTTTCTAATTCCCTTACAAAAAATTACTCCGTCGTGACGGAGGGTAACACCCCGCCCTGCGGGCACCTCTCCTGAAAAGAGGGGAATCATTCCCCTTCCCAAGAGGGGCGTTCCTCCGGTTGTTCCGTCATTTCCCTTGCTAAATTACTTTTAACTCCTAATAGGTCGCTAACATAAAAGGGATAGCTCACAACAGCCGGGCTTTAGAGCCGATGAAAATAAGCGGGGAATTCAAAATGATTAAAATGTTAAAAATCAGTAGGGTAACCTTTTAGTTATACTAATTGTCATTACGGTATTATTTTCATAATTCCCCTCATAAACCTATAGGCTATAAATCAATTTGGTGTAAAATTGAAATTCAAGACTAAAAATCAAAAGCGATATACCCTTTGTCCTTGAGTTTTAGAATGTACACCAAGGCGTTGGGCACTACTTCAAATTGTTTGGGCATCAGGCTTTCATCAACATCGCGTTTGTCTAAAGCCAAATGACAGGCTTTAAATTTGATGGCCTCACTTTTTACTTGTTGAAACCAGGGCTGCGAAGTCGCTTTTTGATCCAGGTCTTGCACCGCATCACCATAGAGAACAATCGCTATTGTTCCGAGCCGGCCTTGGTATTCTTCGGCAATCTTATTGGCCGATTTGATAATCACCGGAATGTGATGAGGATTCCCGGTAGAGATTACAAAGTTTTTTTCTTGTCCATAGACCGTCGTAAGCGCACCAATAATCAGAAGCGTTATCGTGGTCATTAAGATTTTTTTCATAGGAGAACTGACTTTTACAATAGAGGTTTTGTATTTCATTACATTGATTTTAAGTGATTTATAAATTTTTTAAATGTTTCGGTGTTATAGTTGCCCAATCCCACATGCTTGAATTCGATATCTCCATCTTTGGCCAATACAAGGGTGTTGGGAATGCCGCTGGATTGCAGGGCTTTCGGGATTGTTGACCTGGGGGTGTAAATGTCAAAATCGAAGTCTTTACGTTTTAAAAAGGCTTTGGCTTTGGCAAATTCTTGGTCTTGAGAAATCATTAAAAAAACCACTTCATCATCCTGAGCATAGTCTTGATATAACTTGTTGATTCCCGGCATTTCCGCTATGCAAGGCGGACACCAAGTTGCCCAAAAGTTGATGAACACTACTTTTCCTTTCAAATCGTTTAAGTGTAGGCTTTCTCCGTTTTGATCTTCTAATATAAGATTGCGATGGTGATAGGGTTCGGCCGTATTTTTTTGGGCCTCTCCATGCTTAGCATCTATTTCTACCTCCGGAGTAAACAAACCAATCTTTAACAGTCCCCGTTGGATAAATCCGAAGACCTCTGCTTTGAGGTCGGTAGTAAACAACAAACCGATAAACAACACCACAAATCCATATTCAATGAATTTGCCAATCCGTTTTCGTTTTCTTTTGGGGGCTTCCTTCTTCATGGTTTTAGTCTTATGGGTTAAATTTAGTTAATAATTTCTTCTTGGCTGTGAGTGCCCCTCACAGTTTCACCAATTCAGCTTCAATTTGCATCCCTTCCTTTAAAGTAGAATTGCCCTTTACCACAATTTGATCGCCGGATTGAACTTTACCGTACACTTCAACTTGATGATTGTGTGACAGACCGGTGATGACCGGAGTGAGTTGAATTTTTCCGGCGACTACTTTGGCAATATAAACTTTGGAATTGGTGGTCATTACGCTTGATTGAGGCACCATTAGACTGGGTTGAGAACGCTCTAAATGTAAAGTGACTTGGGCATAAGCTCCGCCATTGAGAAGTTTTTTTGAGTTGTCGACATCAAATTCAATCATCATAGAACGCAAATCGGGATTAAAGGACCGACTGCTTCGCGAGAGGTTTGCCGGGAATTTTTTTCCGGGATAAGCATTGACCTTAAAGAAAGCTTTGGTGCCGGGTTGCAATCCTTTTACATGTTCTGCGGGAACTGCTACTTCGAGACGCAATTTGTCTTCTTGCTTTAATTGTACCAACGGCTTTTGGCCGCCACCCACCAAAGCTCCCGGAGAGACAAATCGCCGGGTAATTACGCCGTCAAAAGGAGCAGTGATTTTGGTGTACTGTGCCAGCTGTTTAGCGGCAGCCACTTCAGCTTTTACCGCTTGATAAGTTGCGCTATCTGCCAAATAAGCGGTGTGTGCCTGTTGTAATTCGGTAATGGAAACTGCTCCTTCAACAACTGCAGCTTCGGCGATGCGCTGATAGTTTTGACGGCTGAATTGCATCTTTTCAATGACCTCGCGTTTTTTGGCTTTTGCCGCTAATAATTGTTGCTGAATTTCCGGGGCTTCAATGCGCATCAAGAGTTGTCCTTTTTTGACGTGATCTCCGCGATCGACTTTTAAATCGGTTACAAAACCGTCGATTTTGGCGTATAGCTTTACCTGTTCATAGGGTTTTAAATTTCCCGGAAGGGTCAAGGCATAAGCCAGGGTGTCGGTTTTAATTGAGGTGATTTGAAGTTGTGGAATCCTGGTGTCTTCAGGTTTTTCATTGGTTTTGGCATTGGTCTTCTGTCCGCAGGATATCAACAATCCCGACAGTGCAATGAGACACAAGAGGTTAAAGATAGTTTTCATGGTTTAAGCATTTAAAGTGTTGTGATAAAATTTACTGTTTTTGTCATCCGGATCTAAGGATACTTTTTTAAGGGTGGATTTATGAAAAGCCACGTTATAAATAAACGGTAACACCGTCAAAGCCGTGAGGGTAGAGCATATCAGTCCGCCAATAACGGCCTGTCCTAAAGGTGCTACCTGACCGCCGCCTTCTCCAAATCCAATGGCCATCGGAATCATTCCGGCAACCATGGCAATAGTGGTCATAAGAATGGGGCGAAAGCGCGTGTTAACTGCTGATCTAATCGAGTCAGGTACGTTTAATAATTTTCTTTTCCGCGCAATTTCAGCTTGATCAATCAGTAGTACCGCATTGGAGATTGACACGCCTACCGCCATAATGATTCCCATATAGGACTGCAGGTTTAGTGTGCTTCCCAGCAGACTCAAACTCAATAAGCTGCCGGCAACCACTGCCGGAACCACGGAAACAATGACCAAGGAAATTTTAAAAGATTGATAATAAGCGGTCAATAGCAAAAAGATGACCACGATGGCCACGAGCAATCCCGATTCTAAACCGGATAAGGTTTCTTTTAAAATTCCAACTTTTCCCACCAAATTGGCATGATACCCTCGTGGAGGCGTTTCCATATTATCCAAAATATCTTGAACTTCTTGGGTTGCCGATCCCAGGTCTATATTTTCAATATTGGCGGTAAGGGTCACATAGCGATTGGGACCTTTTCGATTGACCTGGCCGGGAATATGCGTGGTTTTGATATCGGCCACGTCGGCCAAAATCGGACTGTGTTTTCCTGATCTCAAAGGCAGGTTTTTTAAGTCACTGATGGCGTTGATTTGAGCGTCTTCCAATTGCATTTGCAACTGGAAAACGAGTCCTGAATTGGGGTCTAACCACATACTCTTGTTGACAAAGCGCGAGGAGGAAGTGGCAGTGGTCAGCACGGCACTGATGTCTTGAAGGCTTACCCCGAGCTGATTAGCCCGCGCTCGATCAATGTTAATGGAAATCGCCGGATATTCAACAGGTTCGGCAATTTGAACATCTTTGAGGAAATCTTTTGCTTTTAGGCGATGTGCAATCTTCTCGGCATAATTTTTAACCTTGTTCAGTTCTCGACCCAAGACTTCAATGGAAATAGGGGTGGCATATCCTTGTCCCAATATTTTTTCAACCAACTCCATGGGCTCAAAACTGAATTGGAGTTGTGGAAACTTTGCCGTCAGTTGTTGTCGTAAGCCTTGCCTAAACTCTTCGATATCTCGTTCAAAATTTTCGGGCAAGGAGAAACGCAAAACGGCGTCGTTGGAGGAACTGGTAAATAAGAAAATGGGGTTGATTGGGGTGTTGGGGGAGTTCATACCCACAAAGGCTGAGGTAATGGCCAGCTCTTGAGGCGCGATATAGTCATTGATTTCCTTACGCACCTGCAAAACATAATCTTCGGTTACATCCAAAGAGGAACCAATCGGGGCTTTGATGCGCAATTGCAGGTCTTTGGATTCACTCGGAGGCAGGATGTTGGTACCGATGTTCTTAAACAGCATTCCAATTAACAAAATTGCGATAAAGCCATATCCGGCGAGGATCCATTTTTTTCGTGCTTCATTGTTATCGATAAAACGCAAGTAACGCGCTTTAAACCGATCAAAACGACTTTCTTTTTGCACCTTGGGTTTCTTTTTTTGCTTCATAAACCAATTGGCAATTACCGGAACAAAGGTTTGTGAAGCTAAATAAGAAGCGGTCATTGCAGCACCCACCGCAATGGAAAGCGGCATGAACATGTCTTTGGGTATGCCGGACATCATAAAAGAGGGAACCAGCACGGCCAAAATACACAAGAGGATGAGAAATTTGGGAACCGATATTTCCAAAAGTGCATCTAAGATAGCTCGTGCTTTACTTTTGTCTTTGTCAAAATGCTGATGGATGTTTTCTATGGTCACCGTGGCTTCATCCACCAATATTCCTATCGATAAAGCCAGGCCGCTCAGGGTCATAATGTTAATGGTCAAGCCAAATAAACTGAGGACGATGATGGCGGTGAGAATGGCAATGGGAATGGTGAAAATCACGATTAAAGCGCCGCGAGTATCGCCCAAGAAAAGCAAAATCATCAGGCCGGTGAGCAATGCTCCCAAAATGCCTTCGTGGATGAGGTTGTTTAAGGAATTCTCGATGTAATCAGATTGGTCAAAAACAAAATCTATTTTGACATCTTTGGGCAGGTAGCTCTGTAATCGTGGTACGGCTTGTTTGATATTGTTGATTGCCGCCAAGGTAGAGGCGCTTGATTTTTTAATTACCGGCAGGTAAACAGTTCTCTTTCCGTTAACCAGGGCATAACCGGTAACTTTATCCGATGATATCTTTGCTTGGGCTACATCCTTGATAAAAATGGTATGCCCATCGCGTTTGGTAATGGGAATGTCCATAAAACTCTCCGGGTCTGACCCCAGCGTGTTGACGGGTGCCATATAGTTGACGCCGTTGATGTCAATATTTCCGGCCGGGGAAGGGAAATTATTTTTGTTGAGCGCCCTCAAAATATCTTCAGCGGTCAGTCCATAGGCTTTCATTTTTTCAGGATCGGTATTGATGACCATAGACCGGTTGTTGCCACCGAATGGAGCGGGTGCGCTAATTCCGGGGATGGTCACAAAAGAGGGGCGAATAATGGAACCGACCATATTCTGAAGTTCCGGGATGGAACGCTTGGGGCTTTCAAAAACGAGTTGCCCGATGGGTTGTGCGGCGGCATCAAAGCGAACCACCTGCGGAGCCACGGCGCCGGGCGGCAAAAAGGCCATAGCTCGTGAGACTTGTGTGGCAATTTGTGCCTGGGCTTCTGCCATATCGGTTCCCGGCTTAAAGGATAATTTGATTAAGGTCAGGCCTTGGACACTTTTTAATTCCAAGTTTTTTACTCCACTGACAAAAACGAGGGTTTTTTGAAGTTGATTGGCTGCAAAGCCGTCCATATAAGCCGGAGACAATCCGCCATAAGGCATGGCAATATATACCGCCGGGGCTTCAACTTCGGGGAAAATATCAATCTTGATATTGGAGATGGTGGTAATCGAAAAATAGATGATGGCCAGTACGGCTACAATGACGGCGATGGGCTTTCTTAACGCTAATCTGATGATGTTCATAGTCGATTTTAATTAAAAATAGAAGTGAGAAAACGGTAATCTGCAGTGGTATACGCATAGCGATTCCAATATTGCCAATAACGATAATAGACCGCAATAAGTGATCTTTCGGTGAGCTGAAGCATCTCTTGAATTTGTAAAAGTGCCGTCAAATCGATAAGTCCTTTTTCATACCGAACTTGGAATAAATCGAATGATTTTTGGGCTGCTCGATAGGATTCTTCGGCCATTTTAATCTCTTGACGTACTTTTTTTAAATGATTTTTTAAGGAAGATTTTTGCTGTTCCAGATGCCGTTTAATTTGGGTCTTCTGCGCCTCAATCTGTTGTTGATGGTGGTTGAGTTTTTGATGCCGAAGTCCTCGGGTATAGAATTGACTAATGTTCCAAGTCAATCCCAATCCGACGAGATAGTTGCGATTGGGCAGTTGATAGCTATCGGCAAAAGCCTGTCCTTGTTCTGAAAATCCAACCCCTCGTATCAAACCACCGGCCAAAAGAGAGAGGTTAGGAAGCATCTGTCGGTTGATGTTTTCTTGTCGCTTTTTCAATGCTTCCTGCTGATTTACTTTGATCGCCACCAAGGGATGTGCTTCTTCATTGAAAAGAGGCGAGGTCTCAAGCGCCGTTTGTAAAAAAGCAGCCGCAGGCTGATTCATTTGTGGTAGGATGCCGGTGAGCTCCCTGATTTTTTGTCGACTGTCAAATGCTTGTGCGGCCCATTTATTTTGATGGGCTGCCGCTTGCTTTAGTTTGGTTTTGGCAGCTAAGGAGTCTGCTGCTGAGGTCAATCCGCTTTTGACCAAACTTTGTGAGAGTTTGAAAATATGCTGATTGCGCTTGTGCTCTTGCTGAGCCCAATTTAACATATATTGACTGAATTGCCAGTTGAGAAAAGCAGTGGTTACCTTGCGTTTTAGGGTGATTTCCTCAAGTTGATACTGATTGACGGCTTTTTCCTGTTGAATTTTGGTCAATTCAACTTGATTTTGGTGTTTTCCAAATTGCCAAAACTCCCATTGCAGGGTAGCAGAAATAAAGGTGTTGACTGCCGTATTCCCTGATATACCGTTACCACTTACATTAAAAATGCCGTTGGTGGGGAAAAAGCCACCCGCAGTTCCACGGTAAGTGCCTATGGTATTTTGGGCTTGAAAATTCAAGTCGGGGAGATATTCTCTTTTGGTAATTTTTACGTTCAATTTGGCGGCTTCTATGCCTTCCTTTTCAGCAATAAGTCCCGGATAGGAGCGGACTTTTTGGAAGAGCCGAGATAAGCTTGGCGTTGTCGGGTTTTGCGCTTGCAAAGACCAATTTAATATGCCGAATGCCAAGCATAGCATTAGCGGGGTACGCTTCATATGTAAATAGAATTAAATAGTGAATATTAAAGAGGGAACCCCAAAGTATAGCCCCCTATCGGGTTGGGGTTTTGAAAGAGAATCACTATTTAGGCGTAGAGTTGCAGCCGCTGAAACTGAAGGTAGAGCGGTGGACTGTAGCGTTTTGAATAAGGAAAGGAATCCCCGGGTTTTCGACGGCGTTTGTAGTGAATCCGTCCAAAGAAGAGGACTGCGATAAAAGATAATACGATTCCCGGAAAATCAGGGGTTTGTGTAGTGAAAGCTATCGTAAAGTCACTTTTAGAAAGGCTTTGATGGCTTGGTGAGCATGCTTCATTGACTTGTGTATACTGAAGGGCACCTGATTTTTCTGCGTGCTTGGTATATTCAATGGATGCATCGCCGTTTAAGAAATCCAATACCTCAGCTTTGACTGCACAAGAACTACCAATGCACAGGTATAAAGCAAATATGAGGGTTAAGATTTTTTGCATGGCTCTAAAAGGTATATTTACTTGAGAAAGGCAAAGATAATAATTTTTCTTGTCTTGCAATTGTTTTTAAGGAATGTTTAGCGATTAATCGCTATGATTTTTTCATTTTGTCGAGGTCATTTAAACTTTTAGGATTGAAGCGGAAAATAGAGATTTTTGTCCCAGATGAAGTCTTTCTTGCACTGCATAGCCGTAGCTATGGAGTAAGAAAAGGCAAAATATGGGGCAATCCTGAAACTTCGGGATGCAGCTAATAATAGAAAGTTTAAATGAGCTCATTTCTAATTGATAAATTTCGATTATTTTGCGGTTAAAAAATTACGAAATATGACAGTGGATTTTAAGGGGACGCCCATTCATTATCAAACCTACGGAGCGGGTAAATCGGTAGTTTTGTTACATGGCTTTTTGGAACAATCGAAAATTTGGGATGATTTTATTCCTTTACTCAAAGATAAGTATCGAATATTAACCTTGGATTTGTTTGGTCATGGGGCAAGTCCGAGTTATGCCGAAACCCACTCAATGGAGCTTTATGCCGATGCTGTGGCAGCTGTTATGGACGAAGTGGGAATGAAATCAGCTGCACTTATCGGGCATTCTATGGGAGGGTATATTAGCTTGGCTTTATTGGAGCGATATCCCGAAAAGATAGAACGCTTGTTGTTGATGGATTCTTCGTCTCGTCCCGATTCTGAAAAACGATTAAAAGAGCGCGATCAGGTGCTTAAAATTGTTGGGAAACACAAAAAAGCTTTTGTACAAATGGGGGTGAGTAACTTGTTTGCCGAACAAAGTAAAAGTAAATTTAAAAAAGAACTCGACTGGTTAATTGCTGAAGCGATGAAGATGTCGCCCCAAGCTATTCAAGCTGCTGTTCGAGGTATGAAAATCCGAAAAGATCGGACACAATTTTTAAAAGATTTTACCGGAAAGAAATGGATTATTGCCGGAGAGGACGATGGTTTGATTCCTGTAGAATCTCTTCGGGAAGTGGCGGCAGAAACCGGTGCTGAACTTTTGGTTTTTCCTGATGGACATTTGAGCTATATTGAACAAAAATCAGGGGTGGAAAAAGCAGTTTCAGATTTTTTGAGCTAAAAATTGTATTTTTGTAGAGAACACTAATTCACTCCCTCTTTTTGAAATAAAAGGCCCAACTATGACACATAAGTTTTCACGCCCATCGCGGAAGTTGTGGTTCTTGGCAGTTTTTGTTTTTTTGCTGCTTATCATGAAAACCTTTGACTTGGTTGCCGGGCAAGCCGATCTTTTGGATAAGATATTTTATCCCGTTTTTGTCATTGGAGCCGGTTTGTTTTTAGCCGAATTAATTATAGGTTATGTGCACATAACGGATGAATATTTGATGGTTTGGTATTTTTTGTGGATAAAGAAATTGCGGTTGTCTGCAATCACAAAGATAGACTACAAAAATGGGGATTATATTTTTGAAACCCCTGACAAAAAAATAAAGGTAAATAGGTATAAAATCCGAAGAAAACAACGCGCGGAGTTTGATGAGTTTTATGAGGAGTTAAACGATAATATAGCGACTGCAGCGGGGGTTTCTTAGTCCTCCTCGTGTGTTTTAGTAATGTTCGAGCCAGCGGGACAGAAACACATCCTGAATTTCATAATATTGCTTTCGGTTTGGGTCAAATGATTTTAGAATCAAGTCTTTGTCGATAAGGGCTTTTATGATGCGTCCCACGCCGGCCGCTGTTCCTAATTGGTAACGGTTGATGAATTTTTGAGATTGAGGCTGATAAAGCTTTTCTTCGCTTGCAATTGCTTTCAAAACTTTCCACTGCGCTGAGGTCAGCAGCGAAGAGTAGCCTTCATAGATCCCTTGGTTCTCTCCAAATATTTTTTCAATTTCTTCGAGGAGAATGGCTTCGGTAATCTTTTTTTCTTGTCGTAAAAAAGCCCGGTTCAAAAGCATTTGCGTGTAAAAAGTGTGTCTTCTTGAAAAAATCATCACCCGTTTTAAGGCATCTGGTTCTATTTTTCTGCGGTGTTGGCTAAAATGCTTTGCCGCAAATTCAACATAGAGGTCTTCGTCAATTTTCCCCAAAGGCAACATGCGGGTGCTTTGATAAAAAGGTCGATTGGGAGAAGCAAACATTTCGGTAATCAGGTGTTTTTTACTTCCCGAAAAAATAAAGACCACATTGGTTAGCTGTTGAATGGCACTGCGTAATAAAGCTTCCGTTCCCGGTTCGTCATATTCGGTTATTTGCTGAAACTCATCAATGGCAATAACGACCTTACGGTTTTGTTGCTCCAAAAAGGAAAGCAAGGATTTGAGGGTGTTTTGGGCATGAAGGTCTTCAACAAAAGTAAAGCTGACCGAAGGTTCACCACTCAACGAATCATAAGAAATTACCGGCCTGATGGTTTTGATTAACTCCCAAGCCTTCTTTATAAATGATTTTGACCCTTCTTTATAGCGCAAAATCCCTTCTGCCAAAGCCGAAACAAACTGCGCCATGCTTTGGGTTTGCTGAATATCAAAATAAAGTACGATATATTTCTTTCGATTGAGATGAAAAAAATGTTGGATCAATCCGGTTTTACCAAGTCGTCGCGAAGCGAACAGGGTCAGATTGGTATTTCCTTCAACGCAATCGCTCAACACGTCAATTTCGGTTTGACGGTCACAGAAGTAAGCCGGGCCATAATAGCCACTGGTCGGAAAAGGATTGGTGGGTTTCATGGCATAAAGATATAAAACTTATTGTATGATACAAAATGTTTGATATTATTTGTATGATGTTAGCTGTTGTGTTTCGGTTACTTTTTTATTGTAATTACTTTTACCGGCAACTTTAATCGTCACGTTCAGGGTTTCTACAACCAGCTGTCGACCAAAGGATGTATGGCATTTTGCGTCAATGAATCAGGTAATTATAAATAATACGAAAGTGAAAGTTTTATAGCCTAAAAATGGATTCCTCTAATTTGTTACACCGTATTCCGGGAGCAGCCGCGGGTCGCTGACATAAAAAGAGATAGCTCACAGCAGCCGGACTTTAGAATCGATGAAAAGGATTAGAGAATTCAAAATGATTAAAATGTTGATGATCGACAGAATGCCCCTTTAGTATATGAAATGTTTACAATTAAAGTAGGGCAGCGAAGCCAGAACCTGGTCTGTATTAATTGTCATTGCGGCATAAGTACCGATTTTTAGCCTTGGGTTTGGGGTAAATACAAGGCAGGGACAATTCTCTTATAGAATTATCCCTGCAGGTTGAAAAGGGATGTCGGTTTCAATTAGTTTTCTTGTACGCCTTTGATCATGACCTCGACGAGTTTGGGCAAGTCAAATTCGGCTTGCCAATTCCAATCTTTTTGGGCTTGGGAATCGTCAATGCTCGAGGGCCAGGTATCGGCAATTTTTTGTCTAAAATCAGGTGCATAATCGATGGTAAATTCCGGAATTTCCTTTTGGATACTTTCGGCCAATTCTTTTGGGGTAAAACTGATTCCCCCCAAATTATAGGAAGACCGGATGCTTAAATTTGCTGCCGGTGCCTCCATTAAAGCGAGGGTAGCCCGAATGGCATCATCCATAAACATCATGGGAAGGGCTGCATCTTCTTCTAAAAAGCAGGTATATTTTTGGGTTTTGACGGCTTCGTGAAAAATTTCGATGGCATAATCGGTAGTGCCACCGCCCGGAGGGGTTTTATAGCTAATGAGTCCGGGATAACGGATGCTTCGCACATCCACTTGATGTTTTTTATGAAAATATTCACACCAGCGTTCCCCGGTTTGTTTACTGATTCCATATACCGTTGAAGGCTCCATAATGGTTTTTTGTGGGGTATTCTCTTTGGGCGTAGTTGGTCCAAAAACAGCGATACTGGAGGGCCAAAAAATCTTTTTAATTTTATTTTCCTTGGCCAAATCCAACACGTTGAATAAAGACCCCATATTCAGTTCCCAAGCACGCATGGGGTGTTTTTCGGCGGTGGCGCTCAGCATGGCTGCCATTAGGTAAATTTCTTCAATGCCATAATGAATTACGATATCTTCTATGGCCTCCTGATCCTGAGCATCCAGGTGTTCAAAGGGTCCTGAAGACATGAGCTCATCGCTGCCTTCTCGGATGTCGCTGGCAATAACATGCTGGTTGCCATATTGTTGACGAAGCGCCAAGGTGAGCTCGGTACCAATTTGCCCACAAGCACCAATAATTAAAATCTGTTTTGTCATGGAGGGTGTTTTTATTGAATTTTTTTTCGAATTTCAAATTAACGATTTTTGTTCGGATAAATCAAAATATGGTTAGCATAAAAATCTTTACCTTTCCACTTTAAAAAATAAGGGTTTTATATGTTGAAACACATTTCTTTTTATTGCTGTATAGTTTTTATAATCAGTTTGTTTGCTTGTAAAGATTCCGATAAAAAAGGTCAAAACGACCGCCTTGATGCCCGGGAAAGGGACCAGCTTTTAGCACAGAAATTGGATTTGAAGGGCTTGCCTGTTGTTCAGTTAAATTCACAGGCCAAGGAAGCTGCTGGTGAGTGGATGGCATTTTTATCCCTAAAATCTGAAATAGAAAATTTGACTGATTATTCGCTGCAGCAAATTATCAATAACAGCGATAATTTGGTGTCGGCTGCCAAGGCATTACGGCAAGGTATTCCGGAAGAGTTTAAGGCAGTTCCGGTTCAGAGTCGGATCAATGTGATACTTACCCAAAGTCGAATGCTCAATCAGTATGCCGGACGAAGTCAGCCAAATATTGAAGAGATTACACGGTATGGTCGCCGGGTATTCAAGGCTTTTTCAGATTTAAAAATTCAATTGAATGAAATTTTTATCCGACAAAGTATCGAATTGAAATTTGATGGAAATATTCCCATTGACAGCACACAAAAAAAAGAAACTTCAACAGAGAGTAAACGCAAATAAGGAAGGAAATCTAAAAATAACGCATGATTTTGGATGGGGAGTTGCTATTTTGGCATAAATTTTAACGTAATTTATGTTTTTGAGATTGTCAATAAAAAAAACATACTTATCTTTGGGCGTTTAAAATCTAAAAAACTATGAATAAACATTTTAAATCAATTTTGATGTTGGCCCTTGTGGCAGCAACGCTTTATTCTTGCAAGAAAAAAGCAGAAAAGAATAAAGAAGAAGATGCTACGGCACAATCAGAAGAACACCACGGCCTTGACTTACAGTATATGGACACTACCGTGGATCCTGCTCAAAATTTTTACAAATTTGTCAATGGAAAGTGGATGGAAGAAACCCAAATTCCTTCTGATCGAAAGAGTTGGGGAAGTTTTAATCAGCTTCGCAAAAACACAGATTACGACGTGTTGGCTATGCTTAGCGAAGCCATGGAAAACGATGAATTTGAAACCGGTACCGATCAAGCCAAAGCGGTTACTCTTTTTAAATCCGAATTGGATACTGCGGCTCGAAACGAAGCCGGATTGGCTCCTTTAAAGCCCATCATGCAGAAAATTAGTGCAGTTAAGGATTTGGACGGACTTCAAAAACTGATGCGTGAATACCCGATTCAGGTCGGAAACCCATTTTTTGGCGTTTACGCTATGGCCAACTTTAACAACAGCGCTATGAACAGTGCTTATTTGGTTAATGGAAGCTTGGGACTGCCCGATCGTGCTTATTATACTAAGGACGATGACAAGTCTAAGAAAATTAGACAACAATATGTCGACCACATCACCCGCATGTTTAAATTGTGGGGACTCGATGCTGAGGTAGCAAAACAAAAAGCAGAGACCATTTTAGCTTTGGAAACCAAATTGGCCAAACCTCGTTTGACCAAAGAAGAGCGCCGAGATGTCAGAAAACTGAACAATCCTCGCTCGATGAAGCAAATTGCTGAGATGTTGCCAACAGTGGATTGGGATAAACTGCTCGCCAGCCTGCCTACTGATGCTGAAGTCGATACCATGTTGGTTACCCAACCCCAATACATCAAATCTTTGCAAGAGCTGTTGACCTCTACTGATATTGAGGATTTGAAAACCTTGGTCAGCTGGACGACCCTTAATGGTGCAGCCGGTGATTTGACGACCAAAATGGAAAAAGCCAACTGGGAATTTTACAGCAAAACTTTGAATGGAGTTCCTGAAATGCGTCCCGCCAAAGAGCGTGCGCTTTCTACCGTTAACGGAACGATTGGCATGGCGGTAGGTAAGATTTATGTCGAACAAAAATTCCCGCCTGAAGCTAAAGAAACGGCTGAGAATATGGTGCATAACATTATTGCTACCTTCGAAGATCGTATTAAGAAATTGGACTGGATGTCTGATTCTACCAAACAAAAAGCCATTGAAAAGCTGAATAAACTGACCATTAAAATTGGCTATCCCGATAATTGGGAAGATTATTCAGCGATGGATATCAATCCTGAAAATTCTTATTATGAAAATCTGATGGCAGCTGCCAAATGGCATTACAAAGACAACTTGTCTAAAATCAACAAGCCGGTTGATGAGAAAGAGTGGCACATGAATCCGCAAACCGTCAATGCTTATTACAATCCGTCAATGAATGAGATTGTATTTCCGGCGGCCATTTTGCAACCTCCTTTCTTTGACTATCAAGCCGATCCTGCTGTGAATTATGGAGGTATTGGTGCGGTTATCGGACATGAGATTTCCCATGCCTTTGATGATAGTGGATCACGATTTGATGCCGAAGGAAATGTAAGCAACTGGTGGACCAAGGAAGATTTAAAACAATTCCAAAAGCGTACACAAGAGTTGAAAGATTTTTATAATAAAGTGGAAGTTAAAGAGGGATTACACCTTAACGGCGATTATACCGTTGGAGAAAATGGTGCCGATTTGGGCGGCATTTTGGCAGCCTTTAACGGAATGAAACGTTATTATAAATCTCATGAAAAACCGGGTAAAATTGCCGGATTCACACAGCCTCAAAGATTCTTTATTTCTTGGGCTACTGTGTGGAGAACCAAAACGCGTCCGGAGGCTTTGGTAACGCAAATTAAAACCGATCCCCACTCACCGGGACAGTACCGTGCTTATTTGCCTTTGCTGAATGTCGATGCTTTCTATAAAGCCTTTGATGTTCAACCCGGTGATTCGCTTTATGTGGCTCCGGAAGATCGCGTAAGAATCTGGTAATCCCGTTTTCTTAACGGATATAAGTTTAAAGGTCACCGTAAAAGGTGGCCTTTTTTAATGCCATTGCTTATTGAGCAAGGTAATGCCAATTTGATTTATATAACTCTTCAAGGGTTCTAAAACCCTTATATGTTTGTTTTCCATTTTGTGAATTGTTAATAATCATTCATCTTTGATGGTAAGGAAGAAGAAACCTTGGTACTGTGATACCGTCTTCAAGTTTTTTCTCCGTCAAGTTGAATTCGTGGTATAACCTGGTTCGAAGAAACCGTATAGTCATAAGGCTGAATGATGCTTGATTTTTTAATTAATGTCAAACTTAAAACTTGAAGGGTTGTACAGGCTTGTTAAGGAGTACCCCTCAATTTATGGTGAATTTTCGGGATAAATTAGGGCAGGCTGTCCAATACAAGTGTGCGCCGGGTGATGATGGCGTCGTTTAAAACAAAGGGTTTGGGCATCATCGTGTGCTGGCGTTGAGGGAGCTCTAACCACGGATTGTCAAGTAGGTTATTGCTGGCAATATAAATACGAAGCGTGGGGTTTTTAACGCTCATCGGGAGTTGAAAACTCAGCTTTAAAGCCGATTTATCGGTGGGGTAGTAACTAATCAAGCGCGTATAGGAAGCGAGACCTCCCGTTTTGATTTTAGATTGACGATCTTGTAGTTTTACCTTTAGACCATTTGCTTTAAGCCCGATCATTTTATGGCCATATCGACTATAAAGGATGATTCGCGAAAAGTCACGCTGAGGCAATAGGCTGATTTTATAGGTAACAAGCGTGTCTTCGACTTTCTTTTTTACCGTTATTTTTGCACGCGGAATGGGTTTGATCGGGGCGGGATTGCTATAGGTAAACCCGCTTCCATATTTGCTGCCCATAATGCTTTGTGGGGTGCTGTTTTTATGGGTTTTATCAATGTATTTTCGGCTCCAGTCATCCAATATATGGTCATACGTGTTCCAAGTGGCTTTTCCCTGATCATAATTGAGTAAATAAACCAGGCTGTTGGGTTTTGGGCGTTCAGCAGAGAACGTGGAATGAAGGTGTGCCTTCCCAAGAAAAATCACTCCAAGCATTAAACTCAGTCCGGCGAGCCAGTTTTTCCAAGCATATTGTGTAAAAATGGGCAGTAACAAGCCAAATAATAAAACGAGCAGGATCAAGCTGCCAAAAATTACGCGGGTTCCTAAAGCTACGGGGACAAATACAATGAGTGGAGCAAAAATAAAAATAGCAGGAACAGAAAGGATAAACCCGATAAGCAGCCAAGACTTGTCTGATTTTATGGAAAGGGCTAAAGCAATCTCCCCCAAGAGTACCGGAATAATAAAGTAAGAAGCTCCTTTAAAGACGAGGGCCAGGGCAGTACAAATCAAAAGCCATAAGAACAACGGGGTCGTCATCAAATTGGCCGTTGTATTCTTTTTATAGAAACGGTGGTAAATTCCGAAGATTACAAACAGCGCCAAGGCGACGAAGGCGGCAATATAAGCATGGCCGTTATAAGGAAACCCTTGTTGAATTTCTCCGTATTGCGGATAAATTTGCTCGATCAATTTCCAGCCAAAGTATCCTATAATCCCACAGAGTATCAGACTACTCATAAAAGCCAAGAATCCCCAGGCTATTCCTTTTATGCTTATTTTTTTCTTTCTAAAGCCTGTGATCATCAGCAAGATAAATCCTATCCACCCAATAATCAACAGCGGATATATCCATTGATAACTGTAATGTATCAAATTGAAAAGTGGAAAATTAAAATAGACTTGGTTTGCCGAAGTTTGTAGTTGTTTTAAGTCTATATTGCCAAAGTAGGGGAGAAGAGCGGTCAAATAGCTACCTTGATGAGCCAAAGAGCGTTTGCTTAAATTTTTGGGGAGGTCATTGGCGGTGTGATAATTATAATGCCCGTCAATAAACGCAAAAAAGAAACCGGGGATATCTTTTTCTACTCTAAACACGGTAGCATCGGTATCATTGGGCATGTTTTTATAAATTTCATACATCAGGGAAGAAGCCATGGGAAACCGAGGGTGCGCCTTGGCAAAAGCCTTGACCAGCGCAGCATTTCCGTGGTTGGTTTCGATAATAGTGTTGGAAGGACCACTTGTCCCTCGCGCTTCAAAGTTGAGTACGAGTCCGATATTTTTTGCCCAAGGAGACTGCCGGGCAAAGAGTTGGGCTCCGAGTAATCCAATTTCTTCGGCATCGGTAAAGCAAATGATGATGTTGTTTTTGTGGGAAATGTCTTTAGCCAAAAAGGCCCGAATGCTTTCCAGAATTGCCCCCACGGCTGAGGCGTCGTCACTGGCGCCATAAGAAGAATGAGGATCACTGTCATAATGAGCCAAAACCAGTAAGTCACTGTCCGTTTGGGGATGCGTTCCTTTCAATTGCGTGACAATATTTTCCGGATTGGTCAAAATGCCATAATCGTTTAGGGCATAACCATTTTGTGTATGAACGCTCAGTCCCATTTCCTGCAATTGTTGAACAATATAATTTCGTACTTCGCTGTGGTGTTTGGCGCCTACATAATGTGGATATTGTGCTATTTTTTTGACATGCTTAAAGGCCCGTTTTACAGAGAATTCGTCTTTGGGAACCTGTTTAGTAAGTGCCGGATCCGGGCTTAGGGTATAAAAACTTAGAAAAACAGTCAGGCCAATCAGGAGCAGAACAAGCAGTTGAGCAATCTTTTTTTTCATGAGGAATTCGATTAATCTCTTTTAACCAATACAAATTTATTATGATCTATGGGAAGATAGCCCTGATCATAAATAAAATAGTAGACCGTTCCTTTTTTGGTGGTATAAATGCTGGTGTGGTAGGTAAAATCAAAGCCTGCTTTTAAAAGTTTAGCTTTGCGAACCGTGGTTTTTCCGTTGGGATTAAGGCGTTCTAAAACACGATAGTTCTTGCGCAAACGATTGTGCACATTGCGCATGAGATTGTTGCTGTCTTTGTTTAAGCGGTTGTTGTAGGCATTGCGACAGTAATCATTGCAAAACTTCTTGTCAGCTCTGCCTTTGATGGGGGTTCCGCATTCCAAACAATCCCTTGCCATGTCTTGTTAAATTGATTAAAAATGATTTTCAGCATACTAATTTAACAAATATTTTTCATTTAGCCTTGTTTAGCCCCTTCATAAATAGATAACACCAATTGTACATACAAAATAGCCCAATATTTATGTTTAGATTTCAAATCTCTTCATTTCGACAGACTCAATGCAGGCTAAATACTCGTCATAGCTATGGCTATGCCTGTGCCTGTGTCTGCCGACGAGGCAGGCTTTTTGCCTTGATCTTTAAAATTTATCCTATAAATCTTTAGCTTAGTTAATAAATATAATTGGTATAAGCACTTTGGCTTCGGTCTGTCTTTTTCGATATAAGGCATAAAAAAAGGCACTGTCATTGTGACAATGCCTTTATCTACAAAAAATAATATACAATAATTTATTCTTCGATTAAGTCAACATCTACGGCAACGGGTCCTTTTCGACCTTCGCCTTCAGCGTACTCTACTTTATCTCCATCATTAAGAGATTCACATTCGAGTCCGGTAACGTGAACAAAAATGTCTTTTCCTGTTTCATCGTTGGTAATGAATCCATAACCTTTAGACTCATTGAAAAATTTAACTGTACCTGTCATTCTAAAATAAATATAAAAATTAATAATACGGCGAAGATACATTTATTAAATGGTAAATCGCTTTAAAAACATTATTTTTGATTATAAAATTTTAATAGCGTATATATTTTGTTTAAACACACCCATCCTTATCCTCCGTTTATCCCCGAAAATGCTAACAAACTAATTGTAGGAACTTTACCTCCTCCCAGATTTACCCAAGAAAAATTAAAACCCGGAGACGTCGATTTTAATTATGGCAGTCGCGATGGGCAGCTTTGGACCATTTTAGGACGTATTTTTAAGATTGATTTCTTGTTTGAGACCTCTCAACAAGCCATTGAGCAGCGAAAAACCTTTTTAACCCAATACAAGATTGGGATTGCCGATATGGTGGCTTGTGCTTATCGCGAAAAGATTGATGCTTCAGATATTGGAATAAAAGATTATGAATTGCGAGATTTAATCGGTATTTTGAAAAAAAATCCAAGTGTTCAAACCCTTTTATTTACGGGTGGGAACAGTAAAAATGGTCCGGAATATTTTTTTAGAAAACATTTAAAGGCGCATAAAGAGATAAAAATGAAGCGAATAGGAAGCGATTCCCCGCGTATACACGAATTCTATATCGAGAAGCGCAAGATAAAAACCGTTTCCTTGACCGCTCCTTCCGGATCAGCCAATCGCGCGGTGGGCAGCACGAGTTTGTATAAACAAAAGAAAAAGGAAAATCCTAATTTTACAGCCATTGACTTTAGGGTACTGCAGTACACGCCATTTTTTAAAGTCGGGAGTCTTTGATTTTTGGAAGGTTAAAAAGGAGTTTAATTCCTACAGGGTTTTCTGTAAAATTATTTAGTTTTAAGCATTAAAAGAAGAAATATGATAAAATCTATAAATCCCTATAACGGGCAGCTTATTGCAAAGCACAAAGAGGACACGAAATTTAAAATCAAGAAAAAGCTGAAGAAGGCACATAAAGCCTTTGAGCAATGGCGAACAACCTCTTTTGAGCAACGCGGTGAGTTGGTCGATAATTTGGCGCAGGTGTTGAAGAAAAACAAAAAGCAATATGCAGAAATGATAACGGCCGAAATGGGAAAACCCCTTGGTCAGGCAGTTGCTGAAGTGGAGAAATGTGCCTGGGTTTGTTCGTATTATGCAGCACAGGCAGCCACTCATTTAGCCCCCAAAACCATAGCAACCGATGCCGAAAGCTCTTATGTGGCTTATGAGCCCTTGGGAGTAGTTTTGGCAGTAATGCCGTGGAATTATCCGTTTTGGCAGGTGTTTCGTTTTGCAGCACCGGCCATGATGGCGGGCAATGTTGGGGTTTTAAAGCACGCGAGCAATGTGATGGGCTGTGCAAAACTTATTGAGCAGGCTTTTTTGGAAGCCGGCTTCCCGGAGGCTTGTTTTCAAAATTTGGCAATTTCGAGTAAAAAAGTGGAAAGTGTAATTCGTAACAAACAGGTGAAAGCGGTGACACTTACCGGAAGTAAACCTGCCGGAAGTTCGGTGGCTGCTATCGCCGGAAACGAAATTAAGAAATCGGTTTTGGAGCTCGGCGGCAGCAATGCCTTGGTGGTTTTTGAGGATGCCAATATGGAAGAAGCCATAACAACCTGTGTGCAAGCTCGATTTCAAAACACCGGACAAAGTTGTATTGCCGGCAAGCGATTGCTGATACAGGAAGGGATCTATGAGGAATTTATCGACCGATTTACTGCAGCCGTTCGCGATTTAAAAGTTGGAGATCCTATGGATGAAGAGACCTATATTGGTGTTTTGGCTCGAGAAGATTTGGCCGAAGATTTGGAGAAACAGTTGCAGAAATCGGTAAAGAAAGGTGCGAAAGTATTGATGGGAGGAAATCGTAACGGGGCCTTCTTTGAACCTACCGTTGTGGTGGATGTCAAAAAGAAAATGCCCATTTTTAAAGAGGAAACTTTTGGTCCTTTGATGGCGGTGATGCCTTTTAAAACGGATGAAGATGCTGTTGATTTGGTCAACGAATCGGATTTTGGTTTGGGGGTTTCCGTATTTACCCAAGATCGGGAGCGTGTTAAAACGCTGGTACCACAGTTTGATGACGGAGCTGTGTTTGTCAATGAATTGGTTAAGTCTGATCCGCGCTTACCTTTCGGAGGAACCAAGATTTCGGGTTACGGTCGCGAACTCTCTGAAGACGGAATCAAAGAATTTGTCAACCGGAAAACAGTTTATGTAAAGGGGTTTTAAAGATTGTATAATTTTTTTATTGTGACCGTGCAGTTGGCTGATTTCAGTCGCAGTACCGCACCTGGTGTTGCTCGTTTAATAAATCCACGACGGTTTTTACCGGGCTAAAAGTTTCAGAGGGAACCTCTACAAAAATGCTGTTCCAGTAGGCCATGGCGCCATTCCACAATCCGGGAAGTTCAAGTGCTTTCAGCGGCTCCCCGTCTAATGTTTTGTGGGTGATAAAAGCCTGATGAGGATTGACAAAATTGAGCAAATCGAATTGCTCTCCCCGATAATTCTTCAGGCCACAAACCAAATCCACCGGATTAAAATGAGTGGCTTCTTGCATAATTTTCAGCTGGTGGTCATCGGCATTGTCGATTTGAGCACTTTCTATGATTTGTAAAGAAAGCTCACCATTATCGCGTTTGATCCAAAAGGGGCCGCCGCCGGGCTTGCCTTCATTTTTGACCATACCACAAACTCGGATGGGACGGTTAAAGAATGACTTGATTTCTTCAGCAGTTTGGAAGGTTTTTGTAAATCCGAAGTGCATTTTGGCCAAGTTTTGTGCTTCCATCTGTATTGCTGTGGTCAATTCTTCCTGATCCAATTTTTTCAAGAGGTCAAATACGTCTTTCTGCACCTGCAAGAGCAGTCCGGCTAAAGTTTTTTTATATTTTGTTATTAAGGGGAGCTGGGCTTCGGGAACTACATTGTCAATATTTTTAATAAAGACCAAATCGCTTTCTATTTCGTTGAGGTTTTCGATGAGTGCCCCGTGGCCGCCGGGTCGAAAATACAGTTTTCCGTTTTTGTCCCTAAACAATGAGTTGTCTTTGTTTACCGCTATGGTGTCTGTGGATTTTTCCTGAAAAGAATAGGTGATTTTAAAATCAATTCCGGTGAGGGCTTCAATTTTTGGCCGAATTTGTTTAAAGGTCGATTTAAATTTTTTCAGGTGTTCTTCGGCGATTGTAAAATGGAGGTAAGCTTTATTGTTTTGTGCGGCATATTGTGCGGCTTCATAAAGGTGCTCCTCAAAAGCCGTTGCAGCTTTGTCCTCATAATCATGAAAAGGAATCAAGCCTTTGGGTAATTCGGCATACCCCATTTTGTGGATGAGGAGGTGTACAAATTCATATTTTTCTTGATCAGAAAAATCACTTGCATAAGAAGGCGCATCGATTTCCATTTCGCTTCGCACGATGTTGAAAAAAGGCAGCTCATTGATCCGTTCAAAGAAGGGTTTTAAAGCTTTGTAATCGGCGGTATTTATAAAACTGCTCAACTCATCCTGTTCAGGGTCAAATCGATCCAAGAATTGGTGAAGCAGTTTAAACATTCGCGTAGCCGATCCGCTGGCAGGAATAAACTTGGTGGTTTTGCAAGTCGCAGCTTCATATTGTTCGATATATTGATCGAGTTGCGCAGAGCCAATTTGCCGGATTCCTTCCCCGATATTGGCTGCTTTCACCAACTTGACAAAAGGAGTGCCTTGTCGAAAGGTGTGCAATTGTTGTTTTATAATATTGGCTGTTAACCCGTGTTGGGTGATTTGATCAAGATCACTTTCACTAAGCTGAAATGTTTTCATGGGGGGTGTTAGTTTTTTTTCTGTCTTTATTAAGATTCAGAAATTGGTTTTGGTTGCGTTAAAATAACGTATTATTTAGTAATATATTGATTTTATCAATGGCTTTTTCCAGTTTTTCGCGTTTATTTCCTTTGATTAGCTCATAAGGAAGGTCGTTTTGAATAAGAGAATTTTCAAAAAGTTGGTGCATGGCTTCGCGTTGATGGGGGCGGTCTCGCAAATCATCGGCGACCCAGGGGGTGTCAATATAGGTCAAGAGATAGAAATCATATTTTTGTGCCTGTGTCAACTCCCATAATGCGGGATGGTTAAAGTTGGGGTAATAAGCCTTGCCATAATAATAGGTTTGCAGAATATTGGTATCGCAAAAGAGTATGTTGTTTTGTGCCTCCTGCGCACATTTGCGTTCCAATTCCAGCTGTCCTCGGGCGATGGGCATCAAGTCTTCATAGGCGCATATCGCTCCGGTTTGCTCCATTTTTTGCTGTAAATATGCTCGAGAATATTCAGGTACCCAAGCGGTGTTAAAATGCTGCGCCAAGGCTTGAGCCAAGGTTGTTTTTCCGGTAGATTCTGCACCGTATATCACTATTCTAATCATTGCAAAATAGGATTGTAAAGGAAAAACGCTTAAAAGGAGGGCGTGTAATTGCTTCGATCAGATTTGACAATTTTAAGGTGCAGTAGTCCGCGATCCATCGCCTCCATGGCTGTTTTAATTTCTTCATTCAAAAACTCCATAACTTGATCATATTCGCCATAGAGTTGGGTGCTTAACGGGTTTTCCTTCACGACTAAGCCCGAGTGTCTCATCTTTTTGATGAAGTCGATAATTAGGGGTTCATAATCGTCTTGAATGGGAGTTAGGGTAAGTTCTACAGATATTCTCATAATTTTATATTTTATTTAATTAACAAGTCATGGGGAGTAATTTCCCGCTTAACAGCATCAGGGAAATGGTGAAATAAATAACCAATCCGCTTACATCAACCAGCGTGGCCACAAAGGGAGCGGAAGCTGTGGCCGGATCCATGCCGATCCATCGCAAGATAAAAGGAATCAATGATCCCGATAAGGTTCCCCAAAGGACAATGGCAAGCAGGGAAAGGGCCACGCTCAAGCCAATCCAAAACCAATAGGGGCCATAGTCATAAATTCCTGCTTCTTGCCAAATCAAAATCCGGATAAAGCCGATGATGCCCAAAATAGAGCCGAGCAGCATTCCGGAAAGAATTTCTTTTTTCATGACATACCACCAGTCTTTTAATTTGAGCTCTTTCAATGCCATAGCCCGAATAATGAGTGAAGCGGCCTGTGATCCGGAATTACCTCCACTGGAAATAATCAACGGAATAAATAAAGCTAAAACGGTGGCAATTTGTATTTCAGATTCATAATACCCCATGGCCGAGGCGGTTAACATCTCACCAATGAACAGCACGATCAGCCAACCCGCTCTCTTTTTGACCAATTCCAATAACCCGGTATCGGTATAAGACAAATCCAGTCCTTCAGATCCCCCAAACTTTTGGATGTCTTCGGTATCTCGCTCAGAAATTTTATCTAAGATGTCATCAAAAGTTACAATGCCCACTAAACTTCCGTGTTCTGTGATAATGGGCAAGGCCTCTCGTTCATATTTTTCAAAAATCTTTAAACTTTCCTCCAACTTTTCAGTGCTGGTAATGGCTACAAAAGAGCGGTCCATTAAATTGGAGATGGGCGTGTCGTCATCTACCATCAACAACTGTCCGATGCGCAAGTCGTCAATAAGGTGATTGGTTTCATCTACCACATAGACAAAGTTGAGGGTTTCTGCCCGTTCGCCATAAATTTTGATGTGGTCCAATACTTTTCTTACCGTCCAATGCGGTCGGGCTCTGATGTAATGTGGGGTCATTAAACGTCCAATGCTGTCAGGTTCATAGCCCAATAGAGCCAAAGCCTCTTTGCGATCGCTACTGTTGAGGTAATTGATCAGCTGTCGAATTAAATCATCGGGAAAGTCTGAAAACAATTGAGTCCGGTCATCGGGCGCCATGTTTTCAATCAGCTCACGCATGCCTTTGTCACCAAGGCTCTGTAAGATCTCTTGCTGATCGCTGGTATCAAAATGAGAAAACACCTCTGTTTTTTCGGCACTGGGCAGCCTCCAGAAAGCTAAGTTTCGCTCTTTGGGCGGCATGGCCACCATTTGTTCGGCGACGTCAGCAGGATGTTTTACAGCGTGATTAGACATAAATTAGATCAGATGAATGATAAAATAAATTTAAGAATCCAAGGCTTGTGCATATACACAGGAAAAGCCCTCAAATTCTGTAAACTCCAAGGCAAATTTATGATTAATATTGTCATAATAGACAACGGCCTTGGTTTTTTGATCTTCAAAATCGAAATCATCGACATAAATATGCTCCAAAAATGAAAGCCCCCGAATGTTCATTATTTTATAAATAGATTCTTTGGCACCCCATACGATACTTAACTTCCTGATTATCGCATGGTTGTTGGCCAAAGTTCGGTATTCATCCAGCGGAGTAAACCGGTTGGCGATACGTAAAATCTTTTCGCGTTTTTTTTCAATATCAATGCCCACCGGGCGCTTACTGATGATGATGCCTGAAAACTGAAAGGAATGGGTGATGGAAATATAGTGTTCGTCGTTTAAATGAGGCTTTCCGTCTTGATCATAGGTCACATCGTGGTCTTGGTAGCCTGCAATATGCAGCAGGTGGCGAATGCTCATAAATCCGCGTTTGTGTCTGTCCGATTTCATGGCTTGCAACTTGTTTTGACAGTGTGAGCTTAATTGAATATCCTGGCGGAGTTTTTCAAAAGATTCATCAATCTTCCAAATCAAAACCTTCGTAGCAGAATCGACTGTTATTGTTTTGTAAAGGGGCATAGGTTTATAGAATATTGTTTAATTTTGCCATTCAACTACAAATATAAGCAGATGGATACAAAAACAGAAGTCGGGAAAGATTATAAAGTTAAAGATATTTCTTTGGCTGAGTGGGGGAGAAAGGAAATTGAATTGGCTGAAGCAGAAATGCCCGGTTTGATGGCTATTCGCAAGGAATATGAAGGTGAACAACCTTTAAAAGGAGCGCGAATTGCCGGTAATTTGCACATGACCATTCAAACGGCGGTGCTTATTGAAACATTGGTTTCTTTAGGCGCCGAGGTGCGTTGGAGTTCGTGTAATATTTTTTCCACACAAGATCAGGCCGCTGCGGCTATTGCCAAAGCAGGAATCCCTGTCTTTGCTTGGAAAGGGGAGACCGAAGAAGAGTTTGACTGGTGTATTGAACAAACCTTGTTTTTTGGTGAAGATCGAAAGCCCTTAAACATGATTTTGGATGATGGTGGCGATTTGACCAATAAGGTTTTAGATGAGTATCCGGAGCTGACCAAAAGAATTAAAGGGCTTTCAGAAGAGACCACGACCGGTGTACATCGATTGTATGAACGCATGCGAGATGGCACTTTGACGGTACCTGCCATTAATGTGAATGATTCTGTGACCAAGTCTAAGTTTGACAATAAATACGGCTGTCGTGAAAGTGCCGTAGATGCCATTCGTCGCGCTACTGATGTGATGCTGGCCGGAAAACGCGTAGTGGTTTGCGGCTATGGTGATGTAGGAAAAGGAACGGCGGCTTCTTTCCGTGGGAATGGTGCTATTGTGACGGTTACTGAAATCGATCCGATTTGTGCTTTGCAAGCAGCGATGGATGGTTATGAGGTCAAGAAACTGGAAACGGTTCTTCCCCAAGCCGATATTGTAATTACAGCTACCGGAAATAAAGATATTGTCTGTGGAACGCATTTCAAAGCCATGAAAGACAAAACTATTGTTTGTAATATTGGTCACTTTGACAATGAGATTCAAGTAGCTTGGTTGAACGAAAATTACGGAAATACCAAGGTAGAAATTAAACCTCAGGTTGATAAGTATACGGTTGACGATCACGATATTATTCTGTTGGCCGAGGGACGTTTGGTCAATTTGGGTTGTGCTACCGGGCACCCGAGTTTTGTGATGAGCAATTCTTTTGCCAACCAAACTTTAGCGCAGATTGAATTGTGGAATCACGCCGATAAGTATGAAAATAAAGTTTATATGCTGCCCAAGAAATTGGATGAGAAAGTGGCTGAACTTCACCTGAAAAAAATTGGAGCAGAGCTGACCGAATTGTCTTCAGAACAGGCCAAGTATATTGACGTGCCTGTTGAAGGACCTTTTAAACCGGAATATTACCGTTATTAGGAATTTTGTTTTTCCAAGGTAAATCCATATCCATAAGCTCATTTAAACTTTCTATTATGTAAAATGATCTTTTTGCCCCATATTTTGCCTTTTCCTTACTCCATAGCTACGGCTATGCAGTGCAAAAAAGACTTCATCTGGGACAAAAATCTCTATTTTTTGCTTCAATCCTAAAGGTTTAAATGACCTTCATTAGAGACCACCGATAAACAAAATGATTTATCGGTGGTTTTTTTAGTGGTAAAAAAAAACATCGAGTTTGCCCCCATGTTGAGTTTTGTTGAGCGGATTTTCGTGGGAGTAGGGATAGAAAAAAATAAAAAAAAACCGCACCTTTTTTAAAAGTGCGGTTTGGTCTTATAAGTTTAAAGAGAGAAAGCGATTAAGCTTCAAAAGGCTCTACAGATACAAAAGATTTTGTACCTCGCTTCTTATTGAATTTTACAATGCCGTCAACTTTGGCGTGTAGGGTATGATCTTTGCCAAGGTATACATTTTTTCCTGCGTGGTGTGCGGTTCCGCGTTGGCGGACAATGATATTACCTGCTTTTGCGGCTTGACCACTAAATATTTTTACGCCAAGGCGTTTCGATTCCGACTCTCTTCCGTTCTTTGAGCTACCAACTCCTTTTTTATGTGCCATTTTGTTCTAAATTTTTATAGTTAACTTAAAGCTTCAATTAATTCGGCTTTCTTCATAGAAGAATATCCGGTGATGCCTTTTTCTTTGGCCATTTCCTTGAGCTCAGCCACGGTGTGCTGGCTTAGGTCTTCAGAGGTTTCTGTCGTTGCTGTCTTTTTAGCCTCTTTTTTAGGTTTTTCCTTTTGGGCCTTCTCATTTGATGAAGACTTGGATCCATTGAGGGAAATGCCCTCGATTTGGATTTCGGTCAGTGCTTGACGGTGACCGTTTTTCTTGCGGTAGCCTTTGCGACGTTTCTTTTTGAAAACAATCACTTTGTCCCCCTTTAAGTGACGGGTGATTTTGGCGCCTACCGAAGCGCCTTTTATAGCTGGGGCGCCTAAAGTAATGTTGTCGCCATCGCCGGTAAGGAGAACTTTGTCAAAAGAGACTTGCGCTCCTTCTTCACCGGACAAACGGTTGACAAACACCTTTTGGTCTTTCTCAACTTTGAACTGTTGCCCTGCTATCTCTACAATTGCATACATAGCCTTGATATATTTGGGTGTTATTTTAAATAAACGGGTGCAAATATATCTTTATTAATTTGATTGACAAAGCGGTGTCGAAAATAAATTTTTCGCTTCTTGCTTTTAAGGGTTGTCCGATTTCAAATTTAGGCTACCTTTAAAAAGCTTCATCAAAACAAAAGTGACCACATAGGCCGTGATTAAACCAAAGACCAATACGGATAATAGCAGTAAGTAATAATTCATGTCCAGGAAATTAATGCTGGCTATGAGTTCTTCGGCCATTCCTTTGCTTTTATTTCTTGCTACAATAGCAAAGAAAATGGTAAAGATCACCGCTCCGTAAACTCCCGTCAAAAGCCCCGTTCTGAAACTTTCTTTGTAAGTGGTGGAACCCTGGTTTCGGCTCAATTCACTGATGGATAAAAAGACACCGGCTGCACAAATCACTACATTGACAAGGCTGTAAAGCGGACTTGTAATCAGGTCGAGCGAACCGATAATCAAAAAGTAAATAATCAAGAAAATTCCAGTAAATATACCGAATTTAAGGGAAATAGTAGTTTGTTTTTTCATAGTGGTTTAGTTTTAAGTTTGGTTAAATTTAAGAAAAAATAAACTAAATTATGGATTAATATTGTTAATATTTGTTTAGGAGAGTTTGGGAGCCATCGGGTTTATTGCATATGTTTTAACACCCAAGTGCGCTGAGACAGAAGGGTAAGAGCCAGACTGTGAATTTTATAAAAGCGACTTTGTTTATGTGTTATTTCGTTTTTTATAGAAAGGGGGTTAGTTAGGCCTGTGATATTTTTTTCTTATGAAGCTGCATAAGTGCGAGCGTCACTACCAAGGTGGAAGCTATTCCCATAATCGTGACTGTTAGAAACATCAGTCCGGTGTCCACCGAAAGCCCAATGTTTTCTATCAAGGCCTGAGAAAAGGCTTCATTGTAAACATAATAGGAAATGAAAAAGATGGCAAAAACGATGGTAGCAAATATTCCGGTTAGCAATCCAGTTTTAAAACCGGTGATATAATCCATTCCTTGCTTTCGTTTTTCTTTGAGGTTTTTAATGGATAAGGAAATTCCAACGGCACATATTGCTGCGTTGACAAAACTAAAGGCAGGGATGGTATTGAGTCCCAACAAACCGAGAAATAGGAAATAAAGAATCAATATCACGGCTGTTAGGAAGCCAAACTTGAGAGAGGTGTTTATACTTTTCATGGTTTTGTAGGCTTTAGACCTTTAAAGTTACAAAAAATTAATGGAAAATGAGGAGAAAACGCCATTTTTTTGCTGTGCTGTTCTTTATTGTTAAAATGCGCTCTGTTCTGTAACAAAGCTTTAATTTTGCCGTTACTTAAGAAGTAACCCTTATAAATAAACAATATGGTAAGAAGAATGAGCCTGCTCCTTTGTGCTTTTTTATGGGTCTTTCAAGGGATTGCCCAAGAGGTTGATTTTAAGGAGTATAGTTTGAATAACGGCCTGCATGTAATCCTGCATCAGGATCATAGTGCTCCGGTAGTTACGGTGGGCGTTATGTATCATGTGGGGGCCAAAGATGAAGCTGAAAATCGTTCCGGATTTGCTCATTTTTTTGAACATCTTCTCTTTGAAGGGACAAAATATATTAAAAAAGGACAATGGGATAAAATTGTGTCTGCACACGGTGGATATAGCAATGCCAATACCACCCAAGATCGCACTTATTATTATGAAAGCTTTCCTTCTAACCAGTTGAAATTGGCTTTGTGGATGGAGGCTGAGCGCATGTTGCATCCGGTTATTAAAGAAGAAGGGGTGCAGACACAGCAGGAAGTGGTTAAAGAGGAAAAGCGTATGCGAATCAATAATGCGCCATATGGAAAACTCATCTATGGCGGAGGAATTAATCCTTATTTATTCAAAAAACATCCCTATCAATCTACTACCATAGGAAGTATGAAAGATATTAACGCTGCTCAATTGGATGAGTTTAAGGCTTTTTTTAAGAAGTATTACGTACCCAATAATGCTTGTTTAGTAGTTTCAGGTGATATTGATAAGATGCAGGCCAAAAAATGGATAAAAGCTTATTATGCCGAGATTCCTAAAGGGAAACCGGTGCCTCGTGTTCATGTTAAGGAAGCGCCTATTACCCATGAAATACAGGCTGTCGAATATGATGCCAATATTGCGATTCCGGCCAAAGTGTTTGCTTATCGCACCCCGGGCATGAGTGATCGCGATACCTATGTGCTAAACATGATCACGACCTTGTTGACTGGCGGAAAGAGCTCAAGAATGCATCAGGCTCTTGTAGATAATACTCATTTAGCCTTGCAGGTGATTGCTTTCAACAGAACTTATGAGGACTATGGAACCTATATTATTGCCGCCCTGCCTATGGGGGGAACGCCCTTGGATACTTTGGCTAAAGCCATGGAACAGCAAATTCATAAATTAAAAACAGAACTGATTACGGAAAAAGAATATCAGAAATTGCAAAACATCATGGAAGATGAGTACGTCAACTCTTTGGATACTCAGCGCGGAATTGCTTCTTCTTTGGCAACTTTTTACACCCTTTATGAAGGAAAAACCAATTTGATCAATAAGCGAATTGATATTTATAAAAGCGTGACAAGAGAGGAAATTAAAGCGGTTGCCAATAAATATCTCAATAAAAACCAACGCCTGAACCTGGATTATTTACCGGAAACGGGAGAAAAAAGCGAAAAATAATTGACTATGAAATTCAAGTTGATACCCCTGTTGTTACTGTGTTTGTCGATTACTACCCTGCAGGCGCAGGTAGATCGTTCACAAATGCCCAAATCCGGCCCTCCACCCGAAATTAATTTGGGGAATCCGGCTACTTTTCAACTCGATAACGGATTAAAGGTTATTGTGGTGGAGCACCATGCGCTGCCTCGTGTACAAGCGAGTTTGATTATAGATAATAAACCATATGCGCAAGGTTCAAAAACCGGAGTCAAAGCGATTTATAGCGCAATGATGGGAAAAGGAACTCAGAAGATTGGGAAGGACGAATTTAATGAACGCATTGATTTTTTGGGAGCCGATGTTTCTTATGGAGCACAGGGTGCTTCTGCGGCTTCTTTGCGTAAGTTTTTTCCGGAAGTTTTCAAATTGATGGCCAAAGGGCTTTTGTATCCTAAGTTTACGGCCCAAGAATTTGAGACACAGAAAAAACGTTTGATAGCAAGCATTAAATCTGTGCAAAACAGCACTTCTGCTATTGCCGCGCGCGTTACAAATGCTTTGGTTTATGGGAAGCACCACCCTTATGGCGAATTTCCGACAGAGGCCTCTGTCAATAACGTTAACTTGTCGGATGTCAAATCCTATTACCACAACTTCATCACTGCACAAAATGCCTACTTGGTGGTAGTAGGAGATATTCAATTGGATACGGTTAAACAGCTGGTTGAGAAATATTTTGATACGTGGAATTCGGGCACCCCGCCGTCTTCTCCCTTGCCTGAGGTATACAACGTACAATATACACAGGTAAACTTTGTCAATATGCCCAATGCAGTACAGAGTGAAATTGCTGTGACCAATCCCATTCACCTTAAAAAGACGAATTCGGATTATTTTGCGGCTTTAATGGCCAATCAAATTCTTGGAGGAGGTGCTGGAGGTAGGCTTTATGCGTCGCTTCGAGAGGATAAAGGATATACTTATGGCGCCTACTCAGCTATAGAAAGCGACAAATATGTGTCAGATTTCAGGGCAACCGCCAGTGTGCGCAATGAGGTTACTGACGGTGCTGTTGTTGCTTTTCTCAATGAAATATGGCGTATGACCAAAGAAAAAGTAAGTTTTCAGGAATTGCAACTGGCCAAAGCCAAATACACCGGAAGTTTTGTGCGATCTCTTGAAGATCCGGCTACTATTGCGCGCTATGCTTTAAATATTCAAAAAGATAATTTGCCAAAAGATTTTTATCGCAATTACCTCAAGAGTATAAATGCTGTAAGTGTGGAAGAAGTGTTGCAGGCGGCAAAAAAATACTTTAAGCCCGGTCACGCTCGTATTGTGATTGCCGGAAATGGAGGAGAAGTGGCTGCATCGCTTGAAAATTTGAGTTATAACGGCAAAGCTATACCGGTAAAATATTTTACCAAAAAGGCGGAACAAATTGATACCCCGGTGTTTGTAAAGAGCGTCCCCGATAGTGTGACTGCAGCATCTATTTTTGACCGCTATCTCCGTGCCATTGGGGGACGCGACACCCTTCAGACTATCCGTACAATTTATATGGAAGCCTCAGGGCAGATGTCCGGACATTCTATCAATTTGATTGTAAAACGCACCAAAACGGGAAAAACCATGTCTAAGGTTTCATTACAAGGCACCGTCATCCGCGAGAGCGTTTTTAACGGACAAACCGGCTATGTGAAAATACAGGGGCAGAAACAGGTTTTTACCGATCAGCAAAACAAGGCGGCAAAGCACAATAAAAAGCTTTTTGACGAACTCAGCCTGCCTGATAATGCCCGTGTAACGGGAATTCAAAAAGTAGATGGGGAAGAAGCATATGTGGTAAAGCTTGGTAAAAAGACAGCGTTTTATAGTGTAGATAGCGGACTAAAACTGCAAACAGTAACCCGTTCTAAATTGGGGACAACTACTGCAAAATACAGTGACTACAAAACGGTAAACGGAGTTCGGTTTCCCTTTGTAATCGTACGTTCCGTGGGGCCACGCGCTATCAGGTTTAAAGTAGATAAAATTAAGATTAATAAAAATGTTTCTGATACAGATTTTCAGTAAACAAGTTTGCTTTTTGTAAAGGAATATTTCCCTGTTAACTTACTTTATTTTTCATTAGTTTAGAGGTCAAATAGAAGGGGCGTGGTTTCTCCTTGCATAAATCTGTTTTGGTAGATGCAGGTGCAGGTATAGTCAATGTTTATGCCCGGGTGTAATTATTGGGCTATCAATAGAATATAAGTAGCCTACAATCCTTCGTCTTGTTTTTAAAGTTATTAAATGAGTGAGCTTATGACAGAAACACGAGAGAAGTCGGCAATCAAAGCCATTTATTTTAGTATCATTGGTAACTTTTTGTTGGCTGGCATAAAGTTGATTTCGGGAATATTGGGGAACTCTTATGCTTTGATTGCCGATGGTATCGAATCTACAACAGATATCTTTTCGTCGTTTTTTGTTTTACTGGGATTGAGATATGCCCAGAAGCCTCCTGATAAAAACCATCCCTATGGGCATACTATGATAGAGCCTTTAATTACTTTTTTGGTGGTTGCATTTCTCGTGGCCTCTGCTACAATAATTGCTTATCAAAGCATCGTTAATATACAAACTCCCCATGAAGTTCCGGAAGCCTGGACACTGATTGTTTTGGGGGTAATCATTGTATGGAAAGAAGGCTCTTATAGATATGTGGCGAATAAAAGTAAACAATCCGGTAGCTCTTCTCTAAAAGCAGATGCTTGGCACCATAGAAGTGACGCAATCACCTCGGCAACTGCCTTTATAGGAATCGCCATCGCCTTAATTTTTGGCGAGGGTTATGAAACCGCCGACGATTGGGCCGCTCTATTGGCTTCAGGTTTTATTTTATATAATTGTTACCTCATCTTTAGACCGGCACTCGGTGAAATTATGGATGAATATGCCTATGATGATTTGGTTGAAGAAATCAGGAAAATTGCGGCAAATGTTCAAGGAATATCGGGAACTGAAAAATGCTTTATCCGCAAAGCGGGAATGAATTATTTTGTAGAGCTTCACGCCATTGTAAACGGAGAAATATCAGTAGAGAAGGGGCATTTTTTGGCACATAGGCTTCAAGATAATATACAGGAAACGCTGCCCGAAATATCACACATCACCATTCATATTGAGCCGGAAGATAATAAAAACCGGTCGCTAAAAATGGAAGATTAAATCTATGGAAAGGCTAAAGAATATGCTTAATTTTGCAGGATTGTTTCTAAGCTAATAAAAACCATGTATAGATCACATTCAAACGGAGAATTACGAGCAACACACGTAGGAACCTCGGTTACCCTTTCGGGCTGGGTTCAAAAAATTAGGGATAAAGGTTTTATGATTTGGGTAGATCTCAGGGATCGCTACGGAATTACTCAACTAATCTTTGATGAAAACCGAACCGCCGAAACTGTGATGGAGAAAGCCAAATCTCTTGGTCGTGAATATGTGATTAAAGTTGAGGGAAAAGTTATTGAGCGCGAATCCAAAAATCCCAATATCCCTACCGGAGACATAGAAGTGCTCGTGACTGATTTTGAAATCTTAAACTCGTCTGAGCTTCCTCCTTTCACCATTGAAAACGAAACCGATGGGGGAGACGAACTGCGCATGAAATACCGCTACCTTGACTTGAGACGCAATCCGGTTAAAGAAAACCTTATTTTTCGTCATAAAGTAAGCATGGCCGTACGCAATTATTTATCACAACAAGGTTTTCTTGAAGTAGAAACGCCTTATCTGATAAAATCTACTCCCGAAGGAGCCCGAGATTTTGTGGTTCCCAGTCGGATGAATAGCGGGCAATTTTATGCCTTACCCCAATCGCCGCAAACCTTTAAGCAGCTTTTGATGATTGGAGGATTGGATAAGTACTTCCAAATTGTCAAGTGTTTTCGCGATGAGGATTTACGTGCCGATCGTCAGCCTGAATTTACCCAAATTGACTGTGAAATGGCGTTTGTCGATCAAGAAGAAGTCTTGCAGACTTTTGAAGGACTGACCAAACATCTTCTCGAAAAACTGACCGATACAAAAATTGAAAAATTTCCGCGAATTACTTATGATGAAGCCATTAAGCGTTTTGGAAACGATAAGCCCGATATTCGTTTTGGAATGGAGTTTGGCGAATTAAACGAAGTTGCACAACACAAAGACTTTAAAGTTTTTAATCAAGCCGAACTCGTAGTAGGGATTGCCGTTCCTGGAGCTGCAAATTACAGTCGCAAAAAACTGGATAAGTTAACCAAATGGGTCAAACGCCCACAGGTTGGTGCCAAAGGCTTGGTGTATGTAAAATATAATGAAGACGGAAGCTTTAAATCATCCGTAGATAAGTTTTATGAGGCCGAAGACTTTAAAGAATGGGCCAAAATTACCGGTGCCCAACCCGGGGATTTAATATGTGTGCTTTCCGGACCGGCCGATGAAACGCGAACCCAGCTCAGTGCCCTTCGTATGGAAATGGCTGAACGACTTGAACTGCGAAACCCTAATGAATTTGCGCCCTTATGGGTCACCGATTTTCCGTTGCTGGAATGGGATGAAGACACCCAATCCTATCACGCTATGCATCATCCGTTTACTGCACCAAAACCCGAAGATGAAGGACTTTTAACTACCGCTCCCGAAAAAGCCAAAGCCAATGCCTATGACCTGGTGCTCAATGGCAATGAGATTGGAGGCGGGTCAATTCGGATTCACAATCGGGCATTGCAAAACAAAATGTTCAAGGCGCTCGGATTTTCCAAAGAAGAAGCCCAGGCACAATTTGGATTTCTGCTAAAAGCCTTTGAATATGGCGCTCCGCCACATGCCGGAATTGCTTATGGACTGGATCGTTTGGTGGCTATATTGGCCGGAAAAGAAACCATTAGAGACTTTATTGCTTTTCCCAAAAACAACGCCGGACGCGATGTAATGATTGATGCTCCGGCTCATATTAGTGAGGCTCAGCTCAAAGAACTCAGCTTACAACTCACAGAATTAAGTGATAATTCACCGGATTAAGAATAATTTTTGTATTTTTCATAACGATTTAAAAGAAGGCCTTATGAAAAAACTATTTCTGATCCTGTGTATTGTTTATTCTACCAGTGCGATGGCACAATTTGAATTGTCTACGGCACAAAACGCCAGTCGGTGGCGGGTAGGCGGAAATATTGGATTGAACTTAGGAAATAATGGTTATTTTGGTGTTTCGATAGCCCCTTCAATCGGCTATGCTTTTAACTCCTATCTCGAAGGAGGTCTCAATGTGGGATACCAATATTCTAAGTGGGAGCACGCTAAACAAAATTTATTCAGCGCCGGCCCCTATCTCAATTTCTATCCGATTAACAACTTATTTTTACGGGCACATTATGCTTATTTTACCGGCAATCGGAAATATGACAATAACCAAAGCTATACATTTGATGAAAATGCACTTTGGTTGGGCGCTGGCTATCGAAGTGGTAGGGGACCCATTCATTTTTATGCCGGTTTGATGTATAACGTGCTCTACGATGAAAGCAACAGCATCTTTGCAAATGGTTTGCGACCGATTGCCGGAATTAGTATTGGAATATAAATCGGTCTTTCTTGTGCTCAGCAATCGTTTTGAAAACTATACAAAATCCGTAAAATAGGAGGGAGCACGTGGGAATAACAAAGTGGTCATTTTTATATCCGTTAAAACTACATTAATCTCACTCCCTATCTTTTAAACAAATTGTACATTTGAAAGAGATTCATAAACTTAAACATCATGTTCAAGCGATATTCCCTTTCCTTAATTTTACTATTCAGTCTTTCATTTTTCCCTTCCCAAAATGCTTCCGCACAATCGGAAGTCCTTGAAAAAGGGGAGAAAGCTCCTCTTTTTTCAGCTCAAGCAAGCCTGGCCGGTGAAGCTTTTCAGTTCTCTTTGAAAGCGGCTCTCTCCAAAGGCCCCGTGGTGGTCTATTTTTATCCCGCCGCCTACACCCGAGGTTGCGATTTGGAAGCCAAAACCTTTGCCGAATTAAAAGACAAATTTACCGCTGCCGGAGCTTCAATCATCGGAGTTTCTGCCGATAACATCAAAAGATTAAACGACTTTTCCGCCGACCCCAATTATTGTGCGGGTAAATTCCCCGTAGCTTCCGACCCCAAAGGGAAAATCGCAGCTTCCTATGGTCTGGAAATTAGGTATCCACAATCGACGATTACCGATGTTCGCGGTGATGTCGTAAAACACGGCTTCATTCCCCGTACCACTTTTGTCATCAATGCCGACCGAGAAATCGTAGCCGTTTTTTCCTCAAAAATGGATGACATCAGTCCGGTGCAACACGTCAAAAAATCTTTAGTTATCGTTAAGAGCTTATAGTAAAGCTTGTTTTATCTAAGGTAACCATGCGGTTAGTTTCTGTATTGTGTATAATTCATTTCCGGAAAAATAGAGGTAGCCCAGGGGATGGCAGAACCGTTTTCGGAAAATAATATCACAGCCCGACAGATCTGCTTTTTTCCGGAAGTCATCGCAAAAGCAATACCCTGCTTCTTTACGCTGTGAAGCAACATCAGCATTCCATCGTCTGCTAGGTAGGTAATGGGGATACGCATTCCCGGGAAAACAGCTTTTATTTCGCCAATGGTGCTGCCAACCCCTAAGCCGGAAGCCGTTTTAAATGTTGGATCATTCGTGTACAACCATTGAATATGCGGTCGCATATCATCATCGGGATCGCAAGCCGAAACTACGGTTAGTTTATGCTGTTGATGAGAACCATACTTCCAAATCCCAATATAGTGACAGGTGGCCGCACCAGCATCGGTAGCCGGCCCTAAATGATGCAGGCTATCGCTGGACGCACCAATTTCAATCCGTCCGATGGCTTTTCCCGGAATGATTACCGGCGATTGATGGGCGGTAATTTTTAGAAATACGCTATCCTTATGCGATACCTCATGCTGATTTATACCTGAAGAATTTGATGAACTTACAGCGCAGGAACCCAAGCTACATACGACAGCTAAAAGTAGAATAAGATGATATTTCATAAGCGGTAATTTGAATCTTTCTATTGATCATAGCGTAAGTTATACGGAAATGACATTCCAAAATAAACGAATCTTCTTGTTAATATTACAAATTTCAGCGTTAATTCCGCACGTGCGGGACATCATAACTCTGGCTATGGCTGTGTCTGCCGGCAAGAGGTGAAATTACGCGGATAAAAACTTGGTTTTTTTATCCCCTATAATTGAATGGGACTTACCTCTTAATTTCCATTACTCAAAAGAAATTCTGTGTGCTATGGATAAGGCGGTTCCGCAATCGGCTGTAATTTTTATGTCTTTTTGGTTTTTGCCAAACAATCTTCTATCATTTCCAGCGCTTTATCAATAGTTGCTTTTTTGGTGCGGAAAGACAAAATGGCCATGCGAATGACAAAATCAGAGTGGATCAACGTAGAGCTAAAAAACACTCGGCCATCGGCATGGATGTGGCGCATCAGTTTGTGGTTAAATTCATTTTGATTTTCTTTTTGGGGATACCAAAAATAACTTACCGAC
>CAZPGY010000011.1:0-76337 GCA_964586655.1 uncultured Flavobacteriaceae bacterium | reverse complement strand
ATCCTCTAAGTTAGTCAATATAGATTTAAAGCTACCGTAGGTTTAGTCCAACAAACGGTTTGAAGCAAGAGCGGGTAAGTTGCCAAATCCGGATGGTCGTTTTTTGTTTGGGGCAAAAGCCGTTTAAAATTTTTTGTGTAAGTTTAAAAATTATAAGAAACGGCTTTTGCCGGGGCTTGGTTTTAGGCGGATGGTTTGGGTCTTTTTGCCCGCTCCTGCTTCAAGCCGCCGGACGTTGGCGGTAATGATAAACAACGTCCCGAACAAAAATGAACAGTTTCAACTTAAAAACATACCTGACTTCAAATCTTAATATTGACGAAAATGAAATTTCTTCAATAGTTGAAAACTGCACCACAAAAACCTTTGAAAAAAACCAATTCCTACTTCGGGAAAATGAATATTGTAAACATACTTTTTTCGTGGAGGAAGGACTTTTAAGACAATTTTCAATTGATGAAAAAGGTAAGGAACATATTCTAACGTTTGCACCCGAAAATTGGTTTGTTACTGACAGGGAAAGCGCTTATTTCAACCAACCCTCTGCCTATTACATCCAAGCCTTGGAAGAAAGCAAAGTAATAATGATAGACGAGGATTTCATTCATTTGCTATCAAAAAAAATCCCTTCCTTTTCAGACTTCAACAATAAATTGCTTCACAATCATATTCGTCATTTGCAGAACAGAATAAATTTATTGTTGAGTGCTACAGCGGAAGACAGGTATTTGCAATTTGTAAAAATGTATCCCGACATACTTCTTAGAGTACCACAAACAATGGTCGCTTCTTATCTCGGTATTACCCCGGAAAGTTTAAGCCGTGTGCGCAGGGAATTGGCTCAAAAAAATTTTAAGAATTAGGTTCTTACCATACATCAATGCACAAACGCTACTTTGGGACTAATTTTACACTCTAAAATTTTAAGATATGAAAACAAAAACAGTAGAATTAATAGCAAGCCCAAGAGAACCCCATTTTGTTGGAGATGGTTTTCGAGTGCACAATTTTATCCCAAGCGGATATAGATTGGATATGCAGCGTATGGACCCGTTTATTATGTTGGACTATAATTCAACTTATAACTTTCCACCATCAGAAAAACCAAGAGGTGTGGGCGTTCATCCCCACAAAGGTTTTGAAACCGTGACCATCGCCTACAAAGGAAAAGTTGCCCACCACGACAGCAGTGGCGGCGGTGGTGTAATTGGCGAAGGCGATATCCAATGGATGACAGCCGCCAATGGTGTGCTTCACAAAGAATACCACGAGGAGGAATGGAGCAAGAAAGGTGGCGATTTTCAAATGGTGCAACTTTGGGTCAATTTACCCAAAAAAGACAAAACGAGTGCGCCAAAATATCAAGCCATAAAATATGCTGATATCAAATGCTATGAATTGGAAAACACAGCCGGTGTTATTGAAGTGATTGCCGGAGAATACAAAGGAACCAAAGGTTCGGCCTCAACTTTTACGCCAATACATATGTTCAATGCTAAATTGAACAAAGGCGGCAAAGCAACTTTTGAGTTTCCCGCCAATTATAATACGGCTTTGCTTGTTTTGGAAGGGAATATTATGGTTAATGGGAAGGAAGAAACGCCAACAGATCATTTGGCACTTATGGCAAATGATGGAGAAATTTTTGAAATTGAAGCAACGAATGATGCTGTTGTTTTGGTATTGAGTGGCGAACCCATCAATGAACCGATTGCTGCGCACGGACCTTTTGTGATGAACACCAAAAAAGAGTTGATTGAAGCTTTCAATGACTTTAATAGTGGAAAATTTGGTTATTTAGAAGATTAATACAAAAGACTTTCAATCTCGGTTGAAAGTCTTTTAAACATAAATACAAAATGAAAACAGGAAGATTAGAAGCGTTTAGCGACGGAGTTATGGCCATCATAATAACCATAATGGTATTGGAATTGGCTGTTCCAGAAGGGTCAGACTTTTCCGAATTAAAACCTTTAATTCCCAAATTTTTATCTTATCTTCTTAGCTTCATTTATGTTGGAATTTATTGGAATAACCACCATCATTTATTTCAGGCTACCGAAAAAGTAAATGGAATAATATTGTGGGCTAATATGACATTGCTTTTCACACTTTCATTGATTCCATTTACAACTGCTTGGATGGGCGAAAATCATTTTACACAAAATCCCGTAGCCCTTTATGGCATCAACCTTTTGCTCTGTGCTGTTGCTTATGCTATCTTAATGAAAACCGTGCTGAAACACGAAGGGAAAGACTCGAAAATTGGGAAGGCTGTTCAAAATACCAAAAAGGAAAATTTGTCTATTTTACTCTATTTTACCGGAATTGTCCTTTCATTTTACCTGCCCAAGATAAGCGTTGTTGTCTTCTTTATAGTTGCCATAATATGGATTGTTCCTGATAAAAGAATTGAAAAACATTTAAAATAATCAAATATGGAAAATAAAGAATATACCAACGGGGAGGTTACTGTTTTATGGAAGCCGGAAAAATGCATCCACTCGGGTATATGCGTTAAAACACTACCAAAGGTCTATAACCCTAAAGAAAGACCTTGGATAAAACCCGAGAATGCGACATCGGACGAATTAATCCACCAAGTTGCTAAATGTCCGTCAGGTGCGTTGAGCATAAAAGAAGCAGATTTTATGATAAAAATAGAACGTGAAGACAATGGAAAAAAAGGACGCTTTACCATTTTTGACAACGGCGAGTATGCAGGTGAAATGACTTTCACTTGGGCGGGAAAAACAAAATTTATAATTGACCATACGGGCGTAGAAGAAAAATTCGGAGGAAAAGGGTTTGGAAAGAAATTGGTAATGCAATCTGTTGAATACGCCAGAAAAAATAATGTGAAAATCATTCCACTCTGCCCCTATGCAAAGAAGGTTTTTGACAGAACCGAAAGTATCCGAGATGTACTGTACTAAAATCACTACCGCCAACAACTAGCGTTTCGTTGGGCTCGCAGAGCCAACAATGAAACGCCCTGTTGGACGGAACCGCCACTTGCCCGCCATCTATGGAGTTATCAATAAATAATTTAGGGGATATTTGGCAGCATTAGCACGCTGCCTTTTAGGGAGATTGATTTAGACCTGTTTTTACCTCATATTTTAGTGTTTTCTGCATTTATGAACATAAGAACCCTTACCCATTGCTTTAAGCAACAGGAGATTTTTCAGTTTCCGGTAAATATTCTTTCGGAGGCCCTCGTTCTCCAAAAGTTTTTATCGTAATCAAATTGCCCACCTTACAGCAAGGACATTTTCTTAATTTAGTCTTTATCTTTTCTTCCGGACGTTTTACGCCAAGTGTCTTTTGGAGGACCTGAAGTTTTTCCCGCTTCCAATAACTGCTCAATATGCCGTAATGTCGGATTCTGACAAATCGTTTGGGCAGGATATGTTGCACAAACCGCCTGATAAACTCCTCGTGCTTTAAGGTCATCACCTTCTTCCAGCCATTCTGACGATAATCTTTATAACCAAAACTGACTTGTGTATCCGTTACTTTCTTAATCCGATGGTTGCTGATGGCCACCTTATGGCTGTAGCGCCCCAAGTATTCGATTACCTGCGCCGGGCCAGCGCAAAGCCACAACCCGTAATCAGCAATTTTGAGAGAAAAACCATATCGGTAAATTAAAAAAGAAATCCACTACTCTATCACTGCCAAGAATACCATTCCAATTAAATCCGGATTCCAAAAAGAAAAATATTACTAACTTTGTAAGAGAAACAATTAAACTGATTAAAGATGAGCACGGTAGATATTAATAAACAATTGGTTGACACCTATTTTTCAATGCTTAAAAATTTGAGCCAGAATAATAAATTAGAATTGATTGAAAGATTATCCAATTCTATTAGGACATCTAAAAATAAGAAAGCAGCAAAATCAATCGATGCTTTATATGGTTCTTGGGAATCCGAAAAATCAGCTGATGAAATAATAAAGGAAATTGAAGACGCCAGGAACTTTAATCGAAAAGAAATCAAACTGCGTTATACAATTTAAATCAATCATTAGTTGCAGCTGGAGGCAAGAGTGTAGGTTACCCTGCTAATTGTAAACCATTAGATGGTATTGATTCCGGATGTATTTGGGAAGACTATGGTTGTGCTGCTTCCTTTACTATGTGTTGTGAATAATCATCAAAAAATATTATTTATGAAATATATTAAGTCATTAAGTTTTTATAACATTAAGATTATTTATTTAGCTATTGCAATTTTACTCTGTGGATCTTGCAACACAACGGAGAAAGAACATATGGACCATTTTCTCACAGGAAAAATTATTTTTATTGATTCTACTAATAAAGATTTTAGTTTTATTATGCAGCCAGATTCTCTCGACAAACAAGTAGCAATTATTCCAAGTAAAAAACTTGTTCCTGATCTTGTGAATAAAAAATTAAGAAAAGGGCTACGCATTAAAATTAAAGGTGATAGGGTTAAATATATTCGCTATGGAAAAGAAAAGTCTGATGCTGCGAATGTTTTAATTATTGATCAATTAGAAATTATAAAATAACCATCTGTCAACAAACGGCTTTTGCCAAGGTTGGTTTTTAACCGAAAGATTTCAACTTTTTTGCCCGCTCCAGCTTCAAGCCGCCGGCACGTTAGGCAACATTTTGACGCAGAATCGTAACAAAGTCAAATAAATTACTTACCTTTGACGTTAGTAACGCAAAACGGATATATGATAATTTCCTTTGGCTCAAAAGAAACTGAAAAAATTTGGAACGGATTTCGAGCTAAAAAATTACCGATAGAAATTCAAAAAAAAGGACGAAGAAAATTGAGAATGTTGAACAACTCACAAGATATTTCTGATTTAAGAATTCCGCCTTCCAACAGACTTGAAAAACTCACAGGGAAATTAAATAACTATTATAGCATTCGGATAAACAAACAATGGCGAATTATTTTCATTTGGGAAAAGGGAAACGCAAGTAAAGTGCAAATTATTGATTATCATTAAAACACAAGAAAATGGAAAAATTAGCAAACATACACCCAGGCGAAATTTTAGACCAAGAATTCCTTAAACCTTTGGAAATAACGGCTTACCGGCTTTCCAAAGATTTAAAAGTACCACAGACTCGAATTTCGGAAATTATCAAAGGGAATCGTAGAATTACAGCAGACACAGCCTTACGGTTGAGCAAATATTTTGAAAATTCTGCAAAGTTTTGGCTTGGACTTCAAGACGATTATGACATCGAACATGAAAAGGAAATCAAAGCAACTGAACTGAACCAAATTAAAAAACGCAAAGAGAAAAACGTTGCCTAATCGAGTAGACAGCCCCGCTTCTCAATAGAAACAGGGTAAGCCTCTCATGTAAGCTTCCCCAAAATTAGGACAGCTTAAAATTGTAATCATTAAAATGTAAATTTGTTCTATTATGAAACCAGTCCCCAGAAGATCGTAACAATCTTAAAAGAGTTTAATAACGGCGTCTCTATGGCAGATCTGTGCCGTAAATACAATGTGAGTCAGTCTACCATCTATACCTGGCGTAAGAAATACGGAGGTCTTGAAGCCAGTGAGCTCAAGCGACTAAAGGCGTTGGAAAAAGAAAATAAGCGTTTAAAACGCATGTACGCTGATCTGGCTCTGGATCATCAACTGGCAAAAGAAATCATTGAAAAAAAGAATTAAAGCCCTGTGAAAAACGTTCTATAGGCGACAGTTATAAGAAGAAGTACGGCATCAGCAGGGTGTGTCGTGTTTTAAATTGCTCGCGCTCTTTATTTTATTACCAACCTAAGCCAAAGGATGATAAGCTCATAGAGATAGCTTTACAGAAGAAAGCAGAAGATCATCCTTCGGAAGGGTTTTGGAAGGCTTATCGCCGGTTAAGGCAAGAAGGTAGGACTTGGAATCATAAACGGGTTCATAAAGTCTATGTTAAGCTTGGCTTGCCATTGCGGCGTAAAACCAAGAAGAGATTACCGAGAAGGATTAAAGAACCGCTTAAAGAGCCTAAACAATTAAACGAATGTTGGTCTATTGATTTTACCGAAGATCGGTTAGAGAACGGAAAGAAGTTCCGGAGCTTTAATGTGATCGATGATGCCAACAGAGAGATACTGTTCATAGAATCGGACTATACCCTACCCAGTCGTCGTGTCCTCTGGGTTTTAAACCATCTAATCAACAAAAAAGGAAAACCCGATAAAATCCGTATGGATAATGGTCCCGAGTTTATTGCTAAAATGTCCAAAGACTGGAGCAAAGCTTATGGTATTGTGTTCCAATACATTCAACCCGGAAAACCCACACAAAACGCGTATATAGAGCGGCTTAACGGTTCATTCCGGCGCGGTGTTTTGGATGCTTATATATTTGAGACGATTGACCAAGTCAGGAACATTACGGCAAAATGGGTGGAGGATTATAACAATTATTGCCCTCACGACAGCCTGAATAACCTGCCGCCCAAAGTTTATGCAAAAATTCATTTGAGCGGGAATTCCCGCTCAAATGAATAAATTTTTCTAATTTAGCATTGTCCTAAAAATGGGAAGCCTACAGAGACGCACGGCCGTTCGTTTCGACAAGTCGTCAAAAACTTCACTCCAAAACAATCCCGCGGCCGATATGCTGTAGCAGATAAGGATTGTGATCGATGACCAGTACCGTGTTTTCAGCGCTGAGTTTTTTAAGGATGCTCAGCAGTAAGTCAATATCGGCATAGTGCAAACCGATGCTGGGTTCGTCTAAAATATAAAGACTGTTTTTGCCGGCCGGTTGTAACCAATTCAGCAATAACAAGCGTTGGCGCTCACCGGAAGACAGCGATTTCACCGGTTGGTCTGCCCGTAAATGCGCCAATCCGATGTGATTTAATTGGTTAAAGAAATCGCGCGTTTTGGCGCTTAGTTTAGCAGCACTTGCCGTGAGCCAGTCTTGTAAGTCGGCGAGGTTCAAGGCGAGCACGTCGGCGATGTTTTTCCCTTCTACTTGGTGGGTCAAAATGGACGGTTGATAACGTTGTCCTTTGCAGACCTCACAGGCTTCAATGGCATTGGCCACCACATCCAAACTGGTTTCTACCACGCCTCTTCCCTTGCAATTAGGACATTGACTCGATTTTGTTTTATAAGAAAAATCTCGCGATTTTAAGGCACTGTGCTTCGCAAATACATTACTGATAGGTTTTAACAACCCCAAATAATCAACCAACAAGGTGTCAGCGTGGGCGCGGAGTTTGTGGGGTTCAAAATAATAGGCCGCGGTATAGGTTTCCGGAAAGTCGATTTGTTCACAATTGACCGGTGCTTGCGCTTGAATGCTCGGTATCAGTATGTCTTTGACCAAAGTGGTTTTCCCTACGCCCGATTTTCCACTAATGGCCGTAATGCCACCGACATAAACCTCTAAAAACTTTCGTTGCAATTTGTGTTTTGAAAGGCCGTGGATAGAAATAGCTTTTTCACCGGGTTTTAAAGCGATCGGCGACGATGGTGTTTTTAAATACGGATGCGTTTCGGCGCGTTTCTGATAAGCTTCAGGCCGACCGCAAAAGGTCATTTTTCCGCCCAGCTTTCCGGCTTGCGGACCGAGCTCAACCAATTGATCGGCGGCCAATATAATTTCCTTATTGTGCTCAATTGCGATCACCGTATTTCCTTTAGCAATCAACTCCTGCAAAATGCTAATCAAGTCGGGAATATTCTCCATCGACAAACCGGCCGAGGGCTCATCCAAGAGATATGTAATCCCTTTTAACGGACTGTTCAACTGTTTAATCAGGGCGATTCGTTGATTTTCCCCACCTGAAAGCGTGGCCGATTTCCGGTTGAGCTGTAAATAACTGATATGCAATTGTGCCGCACGTTGAACCGTGGTAATGCAATGCGGATAAATGCGCGTGATGAGCTTTTGATCGATTGCTGTTTTATCGGAAGGCGTTTCCAACCAGTGTTTAAATGCCCGGAAATCCATCGCCTTAATAGCGGCCATAGATTTTCCGCCGATTTGATATTGCAGGCGCTCCGGTTTGAGTCCACTCCCCTCACAATGGCTGCATTTCGCTGGTTTAAATAAGGCTTTCAGGTTTTTTATGTATTTATTTTTTCGCCGTTTGTAGTACTCGTCTTTCAGGTAATAAAACAAGCCTTTCCAAGCCATTTCGAGGGCTTGCGTTCCTTCGCGGGTTTTGGTTTTAAATCGCCACGTCGTTGTCCATAGCTTCTCCCCTGCTCCTTCAAAAAGGATATTTTTTTGTGTGGTCGTCAGCTTCTCAAAAGGCGTTTCTAAATCAAAGCCATATTCGGCGCCCACGGCTTTGAGAATGGCCATATATTGACCGTCAGCCTTTCCGTAATACGCCAGGGCTTTATTATGCGTCAACAAACCATCGGCAATGCTTTTGGTTTCATCGAGCACTATTTTATCGATATCGGGCAGCAGTTCTTCGCCCAAGCCATCGCAAATGGCACATTTTCCCAATGCATGTTTATTCGAAAAATGACTGGCGGATAAGTCCTCGCCCTCGTACTGTGCTTTTCTGGAAAAGGCAAAGCGCAGCACCTTGTCGATACCGGTTTGCGAGGCGATATCGGAGCGTTTGGTGAAACTTTTCTCTTTTCGCGTAACGCAAATCGTCGGGGTTAAGCCTTCGATATAATCGACCTCAAACTGAAAATCAACGCCTACGCGCGATTGCTGATAGGTAGAAAATTGCTTGGTCATTTCCTGCAACCCATAGCCTTGAAGCGTATCGATGAGCAAGGACGATTTTCCTGAACCGGAGATGCCGGTAATCACCGACAGCTGCTGTTTAGGAAACTCGAGATTCAAATTGTTGAGGAAATGTGTTCGCGCGCCGTGAATTGTAATGCGATCGCGACTTTGATCGGGTGGTTTCGGAAGTGAAAATGAATCTGCTTTCAGGCCATTTTTCACCAAGGTATCGCAAGCCGCTTCAAAAAGCGCATGGTGCTCAAAACAAAGAATACCGGCAGTTTGCTGTTTCAGGCTATGCAGAGCGTCGAGCAGTTGCCGCACGTTTTGTTGATGCAGGCCAATACTGGGTTCTTCCAATATCAAAAGTGTTTTTTTGGTCTGCTTGGCAAAATGTTTAGTGAGTTTGATACGCTGGGCTTCTCCGCCCGATAAGGTGTTAGAAGCTTGCCCGAGTTTGAGATAGCCCAAGCCCAACTGAATCATCATCGCAAGGATTTTAGTGATGTTTTTCTCGCCCTCGAAAAATTCTTGCGCTTCAATCACGCTCAAATCGTAAATATCGGCAATCGTCTTGCCTTTCCAGTGCATTTTTAGCACTTCCGGCTTAAATCGTTTGCCGTTGCAGCTGGGGCAGACTTGGTTAATGGCGCCCATCATTCCCAGTGAAAGAGTGATAACCCCGGCGCCCTCACAGCTTGCGCAGCGGCCGCGTTTGTTGTTAAACGAAAACGCACTTTTTGAGAGTCCCAAGGCTTTGGCTTGCTCCGATTTAGCCAACAAGTTTCTAATCTTCACCGCCAGACCGGTATAAGTCGCTGGATTACTGCGTGGTGTTTTTCCGATGGGGCGGTCAGAAACGCGAAGTAAGTTGATTTCTTCGTGGGCGCAGTAAGTGGAAAGTTGTTGTTTGATTACCGACGTTTGGCGGTTGATGACGGTCAATTCGCCTAACTTAGGTTGAAAAGATTCTTCTGAAACAGCTTTCTGCTGTGCTGAACGCTTAATGGGTTTCTGTAATTCTTTTAAGGTCGGACTCTCTAAGGATTTGGAAGCCAAGAATTGTCGTAGCGGACCGTTAAAAATCACTTCCCCGCCTTGACCGCCGGCACCGGGACCGAGCTCGACAATCCAATCGGCAGAACGGATAAAATTCAAATCGTGTTCAACCACCATCACACTGTTTCCGCCTTGAATGAGTCGGTGTAAAATATGATATAAATACTGTTGATAAGTTTCAGGCAATCCGATGGAAGGTTCATCAAAAACATATAAAATGCCCTGCAAGTTGCTGTTGACTTGTTTCACCAGTTTCAAGCGTTGCGCATCGCCCGATGAGATAGCGGTACTCGGCGTACTCAAATTGTAGTCTTGCATTCCCAAGTGGATCAAATCGCGCAGTTGGCGTTTCATTTTGTCAACCAACACTTTTTCGCCTGAATTCAACGTCAAGGACGCCAACTTCTCGTATAATGCCGTCAAGGACAAGTCTTGCCAGTCTTTAAAATTCAGCCCTTTCCACCGGTATTTTAAATGCGCCGGTTTTAGCCGGCCACCGTGACAATCGGGGCAAGTACGCGAGCTGGCAAATCGGAGAATGCTCTTGTTGCGATCCAGGCGTAAAATATTCTTCATAATCGGCAGCATTCCTTTGTAATAGCCTTCTTCTCGGGGTTTGGCTTTAAGTCCGCTCCAGCGCAAACGCGATTTCAGGCTGTGTTTTCCGTAAAACACTTTTAGGCGATCGCTGCCGTTTAAAACGACATCTTTTTGTACTTCTGTCAGGTTTTTCCACGGGATATCGACACTAAATCCGTGTGCTTGACAGACTTTATTGAGCTCCTCAACCGTGATTTGCGAATAGACGATATAGCCCTGTGGTAAGGTGGTTGTGATGGCGCCTTCACGCAAGGTTTTGTTTTCATCGCCGATTAGTTTAGCTACATCAATATATTCTTCTTCCCCAATGCCGTGGCAGCGCTCGCAAGCGCCTTTGGGGTGATTAAACGAAAACAGGGATTTGCTCATAAGGGCTGCTCCGGCATAGCGGGCAAATAAAATGCGAAACACCGCACTCAACTCCGACAAGGTGCCAAAAGTAGCTTTAACGGATTGAAACCGCTTCGACTGTTCCACGCGAATTACCGGCGGAAGTGCTTCGAGCTCATCAACCGCTGCTGTGGGAATGGCACGAGCATTTTGCTGGTTATAGGCCGGCAAACTCTCTAAAAAATAGCGATGCCCCTCATTGGCAATAACATCCATGGCCAAGGAAGATTTCCCCGAGCCTGACAAACCGGTAAGTACGATTAGCTGATGTTCAGGGAGGTTGAGATTGAGGTGTTTTAAGTTGTTTTGGTAAGCATTTTTGATGCGCATATAATGTCCTTATTTCAAAAAATAAATATAGAAAAAATATGGAGTTGCACAGCCTTATACTCAACCTTATAGCAAATTCATTATAAAGTCCATCACCAACGCAAAGCCCATCATAAAAGAAGCCCACAGGCATAAGACCTGCAGGCTTTTTCAAAAAAAATTATCCTAATTATTGTACTCTTTTAAAGAGTTGAATTGGGGTCGTTGGGGTCAGAAAGTGGAGGGCCATTAACGCCAGAACAGAATTTTTTACCATTATCAACAATAAGGTTATTATAATCGATAACGGGAGGTGCCGTCGTTGGGTAATAAAGCATTCCTACAGCATATCCGGCATTATCGGTAAATTCGACATCGTGAATATTTAAATAGGCCTCATCATCAATCTGAACGGCGGCTTTAATGTCAGCCATATTGAAACCGGCATTCTCAATTTGGGCAAAACCAATTTCATTCAATGCACTTCCCGAATGAATAATGATATACCCCCAATCTGCTTTTACGTCATTTGCTCCTCGAAAGATAATTGGATTGTTTGCTGAGCCTACGGCTATAATGCTGGAGTTATCGAGTACCCTTATATGCGATTTAGCCGTTGCGAAAACGATTTCGGTGCCGGGCTCAATAACCAATTGTGAATTTGCTATATCAAAACGCTCATATATTGGGGTTTGAATGCGATAGGGCACATCAAGCGCCTCCCACGTTAAATCTTCAGAAACTACTCCTGTATATTTAAGATCCACGTAGTCATTAACATTTCCGGTATAGCTGTTCGTGGATGAGCAAAAACTGATGGCATTTACCATTTCACCGGCATACAGCGGATAATCATTCCCGGTCATCACAGAGTTTGTAATACTGAAATTTGAGGCAGCGTCAGCACTTACAATTGATATTCCGGCGCCATTATTATTAGAGAATATGCAATGGTCGATATCCATAACAGCAGCGTTGCCGGAGCAAAATCCGCCGAGCCAGCCCCACTGCATAGAATTGCTTCCCGCATACTCAATAGTGACATATTTCATGCTGTTAGCAGGGTTCGTACTCAGCTGGAGTACGCCCAACCAGTACCCTTTTGTTTGCTGAGTACCGGTAAGCACAATAGGCTTGTTTGCCGTACCATCCATAGTAATTTTTCCTGCACTACTTTCGATATACAATGCGGCATCTTGCTCAAAAGCAATCACCACACCGGGGTCTATCGTAAGGCTTCCAAATACTTTAGCTACGCAATTAATAATATAATCCACCGGGGCGTCCGGATCATCCGTAAGGGTGCGATCCTGAGTAAAATAATCACAATCCAATACAATGGGATCGTTAACAGCAACCGGAGGCTCTGGTGGTTCGGGTCCTAATTCTTCTTCGTCTTTACTACAGCTCGTCGCAAAAATCACAAGACTCGCTATAAAAAAAACAGCCACAATTTTGTTAATTTTTTTTAAGGCAATTTTCATAATGATATCAATTTAATCGTTAATAGATACACAAAGATGCGCAAATTGATGCTATTGTGAAATAGCAAATGAGTATTCCCCCCTTCTGAGTTAGTAAAACCCCGTTTTGAATGAGAATTTGAAATCATCCTCCCTTTTGAAAAGTTATATTTTAGTTTAACGGGAGACTTCAAAACTGTTTCCAATAAAATTTTAGTCCCAAGGTAAACCATCTTGAAGGCATGGGCACTGCGGCAATTTCCTTGTATTGGGTGTCGAGCAAATTTGTTATTTTGGCATAAAAAAGAAAATTCTTGTGCCGGTAGTTGATTCGTGCATCCAACACATCATAAGGATCATTGAGCGCTCGCTGCAGGTACCGGTTTTCGATCTGAACGGAAAATTGACGATAGGTATAACGAATTCCGGAGATCAATTGATGTTTTAAGGTTTCCAACACATATTTGGATTGAGTTTGTCCATAATCATATAGTGTCGGTTTCAAATAATTATAGCTGATATGTAAATTTAACGCATGCGCATCGCTGAGCTGAAAATGTTTGTGGATACGGGCATAAAAACCATAAATCTCACTCCGGCCAAAATTATGAGGTACATAAGGCTGGTTAGAATTAGGTCTTACCCAATCGATAAAATGAGACACTTCTCGGTAAAAAGCACCGGCATGTGCCTGAAAATAACCGGATGAAAAGTCAATATTGGCTTCATACTGCCAAGAATTTTCGGGTTGAAGTTCGGGATTCCCCACATTGCCGGGAGCTTGTTGTAAATATAAATCGGTAAAAGAAGGAATGCGCTGACCAGAGCCCAAGCTGGCAGCAATCTTCCAGTGATCATCGAGGAGGTAAGCCAAGTCTATCCCGGGATAGGCTTTCCAACCAAATTTGGTGTTGTAATTGACATACACGCCTATATTGGTCATGAGCTTGTCGAAAAATTTTCCGCGGTATTCGGCAAAAGCCCCGTGATTGTCTCGGTCGTGTTGCCCGATATTAGAGCTGTTGATGCTCGTTATGCGGGTTTCCCAGCCCATGCCAAATTCTCCGAAAGCGGTATGCCAATTTCCATTCAATTCCATCATTAGCGCATTGGTGTAATGCAGGGATCGCCCTTTACTTAAGTCATTTTTATAATATCGATAGTCGTCTTCATCATAACGATCACTAATTCTGGGCATCAGGGTAAATTCTCCCAGCTCGTGTCGAGAAGAGAGGCTAAAAAGTGTGGTTTCCACAATTTCCTCAGAATTCTTATCACCGGGGGCAGCATAAAACCCATTGGCACCGAATCGATTGTAGGCATAACCGGCTAAAGCTTGTATGGTATTATGCGCATCAAAGTGATAGGCGCCATTATAAAACAAACGGGTGTTTTTCATAGCGGTATTGTACCGATGACCGTTGTACAGATTTTGACTTGCAGCAAATAAATGTCTTTGGCTTTTATCGCCGTAATTCCCTACCAGTCGGATTCCGCCTCCGCCATATATTCCTTCTCCATCCTCTTCGGCTTGCTCCTTAAAAGAAGAACCGCCGTACAGGTTGACGGATAATGAGGGGTGATAGCTCTTTAGGGTAACAATATTAATGGCGCCGGTCAACGCATTGATGCCGTAAACTCTTGCCGCTGCCCCACGCAAGACCTCAATATGATCAATGGCATCTAAAGGAATGGGAATATTCATCATATTGTGGGCCGTTTGTGCATTGATTAGCTTGATGCCGTTTAGCAATACCAGCGTTTGTTCAGCGGTTCCTCCGTCCATACTAAGGTCGGCTTGTGTACCAAAAGGACCACGTTGACGAATGTCCACTCCACCTACATAAGCAAGCAATTCGTTGAGAGAGTGAACGGGTAGTTTTAAAATTTCTTCACGGGTGATGAGCTGGATGTCTCGAGCCGATTCATTAAATGGTATTTCAAGACGATTGCCTTGAATAACCACTTCACCCAAGTCTTGAATATGTCCCGTCGTGTCTGTGGTTTGTTGAGAATAAACTTTTAAACCAATCCCTAATAACATTATGCAAATCAATTGTTTTTTCATGTAGTTTGTTTTTATACCAAAGTGATTTATTAATTGTGCTAATATTTCGTGATGAAAATTTCAAAGGTCAAGGCAAAAAGCACAGTCATAGCCAAAGCTACGACGAGCATTTTTAACGCAGAGATTTGGAATTTTCATAGAAATATTGGACTAATTAATTTGTCATTTTGGTATTAGAATTCTTCAGAAGTCAAAAAGCAGAAGAAGGGCCCTGTTTTTTTGTTTTAAACTTTAAAATTTACAGTGCTAAATATTTGAGCTAATGGATAAATATTTTTTCTTCAGGCCCCTTTATTTCTCTCTTTAGGATTTTATTTTTTTATCAATGGCGGGCAAATATTTAAATAATAATATTAATTTTGATAGTCCAGTTTCTAAATAGTAAGTAGTCCGGTGAATATTCCTTTTGACCAATTCATAAAAATAGATCGACGCAAGGTGGATGCCATCTATCTTCAAATTGTATATCAATTTATTACCGCTGTAAAAAATGGCATATTGACAGAAGGATATAAAATTCCCGGCAGCCGTGTTTTGAGTAAAGAATTGAAGGTACACCGAAAAACCGTGGTGGCAGCCTTGGAAGAGCTGCAAGCCCAAGGCTGGGTCGTCAGTCGCGCTTCTGTAGGTACGTTTATTAAGAACCCGGAGCGCAAAATAAAAGGAGAAAAATCTGCTTTTAACACCAATATCGCTAAAGAAAAAGCCGGATTTGAATTCAGAAAGAATTTTATTTTGGACCCTCCGCTTCCCCAACAAGAAAGTCCATTTTATTTTACTGCCGGCACGCCCGATTATCGCTGGATTAAAACCATCGAATTGAGTCGCTTTTATGCTGCTGCATTACGGCGTCAAAATGTTATTAAAAAGATTTCTCGTAATCGCTTGGAAGGCAATCCATTTTTTAAGGAACACTTGAGTTATTACCTCAATCTTACCCGGGGATTTCATATTTCCAAAGATCACTTGATGACAGCCGGAAGTCGGCAGGTGCTGCTGTATATCCTTACACAGCTGTTGATAAAAAGCGGAGATGTCATCTTGGTTGGTGAATACAGCTATCCTTTTTCTAATATGGTTTTTCAACAAGCCGGAGTAAAAATAAAAACCCTTCCCATGGATCGAGAAGGCATACAAGTGGATTATTTGCGGAAGCATTTCAATCCGGGTGACCTTAAATTGCTATACCTCCAGCCACAACATCAATACCCTACTACTTGCTGTCTCTCTGAAAAACGCCGACAGGAATTGGTGGCTTTGGCAAGGGAATATAATTTTATTCTCCTCGAGGATGATACCGATTATGAGTTGACTTATGAAAAATCGATCAGTATGCCGTTGGTAAAAATGTCTCCCTCGGCAAATGTGATCTATATGGGGCGTTTTGGGCAGTTTCTAACCCCCGGATTTCAAACCGATTTTATGATTGCTCCCAAAGATTTTATTGAAGAAGCGCATAAATATCTCAATATTTTTGGCCGGAGGGATGTGGTGAAGGAACAAGCTTTAGGTGAAATTATCAATGATGGAGATATTCACCGCTATCGAAGGAAGGCGACAAAAATGTATCAAACGCGACGAGATACTTTTGAACAATTGCTGCCACACTATTTTCCGGATATTTTTGTTTTTGATCGTCCAAAAGGCGGATTGGCCTTTTGGCTTGAATTACCTCCCTCCTTCTCTTTAAGTAATTTATCAAAAGCTTGTCAACAGCAACAGCTTTCCCTTCCCTCCTCCTGCTTGTTTCAAAATCGACAAAAAGCGGCGCTGCGATTGGGCTTTGCCCACCTCAATACCCTTGAAATGGAGCAGACAATCAAAACCTTTAGAAAGGCTTGGGATTCAATGGATCATTAAGCAACTACCTTACAATCAATTTCTCAACATGGGTATGGTTGCCTTGTGTCATTTCTACAAAATAAATTCCTTCTCCCAAATCACTAATATCTATAGCATTGGATCCGGGATGTAGGGTTTGTAAAGTGTGAACTTGTTTTCCGATAAGGCTAAAAATCTGAAGCTGTGCCTCTCGCTGCAAGTTTGATTCTACCACAAAATAATCTTTTGCCGGATTGGGATATATACTAAGTTTTTGATCCAAGATTTCTTGATCTTCCACGCCTAAAATCGTGGTATATTCAGCCGTCCAGCCCGAAGCTTTTATGGTTTGATTACTATAAAACTCTACAAACATACTGCCTCCTGATGAGGTTACCGTTCCCGAAATGGAGTCGCCTGAAAAGCTGGCCAATACCGGTGCAGAAGCATCCGCACCATCATAAACCACCACATAATCGGCATCTTTTTCTGTATTAAAATCGAGGAAAGATAAGGAAATACTCAAGGCATTATTAGGTTGAATCAACCAAGTGCAATGAGCATTGTTGACATAGTTCATAACGGCACTTCCATCTTCAAAAGTTCCATTGGCAGCGGTTAGCACAGTGGCTCCGGTGCAATATTGATGAGGATTATCACCAATTCCCACTGCGTACCAAGCTTCACTCACTGCGGTATATTCTGCTGATGGCAATCCGTATAAATCCTTGGCGGCTTGTAGAGAGCCAAGGTAAGCATCCCAATAGGTAGCATTAGGAGTTAAATAAGTCATTAAATTGCGATAAGCTATTTCACGGGCTTTATTAATTCCGATTCCCGTTACATTATACACATCGCCGTTGTCATTGGTGCCGGAACCCCCTTCTGAAAGCAAGTAAAACCAGTGGTTTTGAACGCCGCTATTGATATGTACACCTCCATTATCATAATTTGAATTGGTATTAAGCCAATAATTGCCCTGATATGTATCCGGTTGGTGAGAATAACCTCCCCAATTGTTGGGATCTGACATGGAACGCATATTATCAGCACCTATTATCACATCTCCTCCCACTTCCCAATCGGGATTAGCCGTTGCATAAAACTCGACACAGGTACCAAAAATATCGGCAAAAGATTCGTTTAAAGCTCCGGATTCCTTAGAGTAAGTCAGTCCGCCATTTCCATTACTCCCAATTACCAAATGGGTAAACTCATGAGCTTGTACATCAATAGCAACCACCGGATGCATTATTGTACCATCACCAAGACCATAAATCATAATATTAAAAGGAGATTGCAACGCAAAGGCATTGTTGGGTAACCCCGGGATCATATTTGACGGCGGACTAACATACTGTTTAATCAAGCCGCCGTTATCGTCATAACTGTCTCTATTGAACACATTGAGATAGAAATCGTGGGTCATCTCCATGCCCCAATGTACATCGAGTGCCGGATTGCCTATTTTATTCACCATATAAACACCGCTGCCTCCGGCCTGGCTCCAGGAAATGGTATCTGCGGTAAGGTTTACTTCATAGCTCATCAACAAACTGTCATTATTATTTTGCACCCGATATATTTCAGCTTTATAAGGGCTGTTATACATCTTTACATCAATATTATTAAAAACAATTGGAGCATTGTTATAGGTAAACGTGCCGGAAGTATAAACCACTTCATCCCCTTTATCCTTGACGCTTAAATACAAACGCAAGGTGGTGTCTGTAGGAATCCATGCGGCAGGAACCGTATCTACTTTAAACGTGTGAAACAGCCCGCCGGAGAAATCGGTAGTCGTACTTTCAAAATCCTTAGCACCAACAAAACCATTATAACTGAATCCGGTTATATGGGAGCCGTCAAAGGTGGTGACTCCGCGCGCATTATCCCTGAGGCGATAGACGCCGTTATGACTATCAACTGTAAAGTTTTGATGGCCTTCATAATAGGTCTCGCCGCCACCATTAACATCGAAGGTTTTAATGAGATTAATACTTTTTACAATATCGCCATTTCCGGCATCTATATAAACCTCCTGCATGAGTAAGGGATCAGCGGAAATAAGACGGATTTTATAGGCCAATACAGCGGTAGCTCCGGTTTTGGCATTGTTTTTTGTAAGTACCGTTTCTACCGGATATTCTTCAAATAAATGAGTGAGATCAAAATGATCTTTTGCAATCGCTAAAGCTTGTTCTTTTGCAATTGAGTTTTGCAATTTGGGACGCTCCATCTTTAGGATACGGCCGTTAAAGTAGGTAGCTTTTCCGTTTTCCAAATGTAGCATCACCATGAATCCTTCTACCGGAATTCCTTTGTAATATTCTTGATAGTTGATATGGGTAATCCCAAGATCATCTGTTCTTTCTCTTACTTTTTCAAAGGTGTATTGATCATTCAATCCCAACCAGGTGTTAAACCTGTCGGCGGCCGCTTCCGCCGTCAATTGTTGAGCGGTCACATTTACGGCAAAAGAGCCGTTTCGTGTATTAACCATCGGCTTCCCTTCTCTTGGTTGAGAAAGTGACATAGAAGAATTGGCAAATGCCAAAGTAGCGGTTGATTGCTGTTTTGTTTGTGGACTCATCAAAAAAGAACTCACCACAAAAAAGCTAATAATTCCAAAAAGTCCGGGGTAGTAATATTTCATTATTTCTCAATTTGTATTAAAGATTGTAACGCTCGATAAAGTTCGATTACATTTTTATTTACTTCTGTTTTCCCATAGGCCCACACAATTCGATGTATGCCTTTATCGGTTTTCAATTCAATAAAAGAGTATAAATTACCGGGGTGTTGATAATCTATTTCCTTTAAGGCCTTTGCCTTCTTAAAAAGGGCTTTGGTTTGTTCTGTTGATATTTCTTTTAATACTTCGCCTTCTCGCAAAATTTTTGACTCTGAGGTTAGCGTATAAGCGTGTACTGCTCCGGTAAACCCTCCGCCGTTGCCAAATTTAATTTCTTCAATTCCCGTGGAGGAAACAATTTCTTGAGCTCCTGTGCAGGCTGTCAAAATCAGGCCTAAAAAAATGCAATAATATTTCATAATAGAAGAGGTATAATTTAATCGAACGCTTGCGCTGCTCAAAAATTACTCCACAGTAATATTTTTGAGCTGTCAAATATAAGATTATGTGAGCATTATCAAAACCCGAATACTTAAAACAATCAAAACTTAAGAAAAATTCCTCTTCCATTAAGTCCCAAAAACAAGCGCTCATGGTCAGCGAGATTTGCTATCCTTATCGAGTGGTCTTGGCGGAGAGTTGCTGTCGAAAACGCACAATCGTTTGTTGCCGGATTGATTTCCACAATCTTCGGGGTTTGATGATTTGCTTTAAAATTTGCGGATTGTGTATTTCCCGTTCTGCGATATAAATCCATCGGGGATCATAAGAAATACTGTTTTCTGGTGCAAAATTTGCCGCTTGAAGTCGGGCTTGTTTGAATTGATCAATATGTCTAACTGCATAACGACTAATGGCTCGCCCAAATTGACCTTCATACAACGAAAGTACTTTTTGGGCATAGGGTTTCATTTCCTCTGTTCCTATATTCATGCTCATCAAGGTTCGCAAATGGGCCAAGGAATACCAAAACAAAGCCGATTGTCGTTCTCCTTTTTTAAAAAGACGCCCCGACAGGGCAAATAATACCGGAGGCCTGCAATGATTAGGATACTGTTGTATGCTATCCAAAACGAGCTTAAGCCTTTCTTGATCTTCACTTTGTATCAGGGTTTTAAAAAACCTATCATTAACCTGCTTCCAAATAAGACCGGAGTCTTTTGCAGTGTCCATATTAGGATTGGTTTGGGCAAAACACAGCCCACTCCAACAAAAAAAGAAGACGAGTCCCCACTTTTTCATCCCGACTAAACTTGGCGTTAGGTTCTTTTAACGGTTTTAAATACAAAATGGTATAAGGACGTCAATCAAATTCGCCCCTGCTCTTTTAGCTTCCAATAGCGCAACAATCCAGTTACCGACATATAGCTGGGATTCCCTTTTTCATAACGGGAAAGGTTGGCGCCCGAAACCCCGGCTTTTTTGAGCTCTTCCTGGGTAAAGGCCACAAACTTTGGGGTAATCTCCTCCGGGGAAACTCCTTCGTCATAAAAAGGTTTGATCCACTGCGCCCATTTATCCAGTGTTTTTTCCAAATCTGACAGATGTTCTTTCGGACTTTCAACCGGACCATAATGTGCCAAGTAAAGCACTTTAGGATTTATTGCTCGAATTTTTTGAATGGATTTTTTCCAGGCTTCAATATTAATATCCGGCGGAGGGCAAGGGGGATTCACCGGTCCATTATTAATCTTTACGCCGGCCACATCACCCGTAAACACTACCGATCCCATTTCATAAGCATTGTGATGGACCGCATGTCCGGGGGTGTAATGTGCTTTAAATTTCACACCGCCTATTTGAAGCTGCTTCCCATCGTCAACCGGCACCAACAAACTTTTGTCTATGGGTTTCATTTCTCCCCATAAACGCTCCATATCATCTTTGTAAATTCGTTTGGCCGAATTCCATAATTTTTCCGGATTATTAAGGTGTGGCAATCCTATGGGATGTACATAAATTTTGGCTCCATTTTCAGCAAATTTCCAAGCAGCTCCGGCATGATCAAAGTGAATATGGGTCAACAAAACATGCTTGACCGATTTCCAGTCAAATCCCTTATCGGCCAATGCTTTTTTGAGGTGTTCAAATACAGTCACCGGACCGGTTTCTATCAAAATAAGACCGTCATCAGATTCAATCAAATAAGAAGCAATAACAGAAGATTCGTCTAAAAAACGAGTGTCTAAAATCGTAATTTGAGGGGTGTTCATAAAGATTTTATTTTAGCGTACAATTTAAGAAAGAAAAAAGAATTTAAGCCTATAATCTCTCTCTTGTTTAAAAGAATATTGGCTTATTCAAGTCCCCTTGGACCAAATAATTTCACGAGTTTTCTCAATATCAGACAACAAGTCGTGATATTTGAAAGAAGCATTTTTTTGATTGGGGAGATGATAGAATTGTGATACACTGGTCGTTTGCAACAACCCGCGATCGATGAGCATTCCTTCCTCTTCTCCCAATTTTTTACGATGATGAAAATCCCAAATTTCCTGCGCTTGCACAGCCGATTTCTCAGCTTGTATGAATCGGTCAAATTGTTTTTTCTTACGTTGGTGCTGCGCTTGGGAATAAGTCATTGCCGAAGACCACAAATGTGCTTTTTTCGCAGTAACAGCAGTATGGTGTTTCTTTTGTCCATCCCAAACCAATTCGTAAATTTCCACTGCATCTTCCCATGAAAAAAGCAAAGCAAAAAAAGGTTCTACCCCTTTAAAATTATACGCTTTAAAAAAGGGAACCGCCTCTTCAGAAGCCAGGAGTTCTTTAACAATGACTCCCCTACTCTTGCGGTAAGGTGGTTGTCGGCGGTGTCTTTTAAAAGCTCCGTTCATCAAAGACACCAATCTTTTTTTAATGCTGATTCCAATCCAAGTGCCACCGGCCGTTTTGTCTTTGGGATAAAAAAGTTGCGTTCCCAGTTCAGCATACTGTTGAGGAAACTCGGCGGGACGCATTACCGATTCATCGCGGTTGTGGGTTATTATAAAATCATTTTCCGCAGATTGAGCAGGTAAAAAAGTAATGGTACACATAAAAAAACGCTTCTTTAAGGGCTATACAATAAGCTCACACAATTTAGTAAAATATTTCCAAATTGTCTTTTTTAAAACCGTATAAAATTGAGTATCTTTCGAGAAAATTTCAAACAAATCATTTAAAACTAATTTATAACTATGGGAAAAGGATTTTTTCATGTCCCAAAGGCCGAAAACGAGCCCGTCAAAACCTACGCTCCGGGCACGCCTGAAAGGGATGAAGTACTCAAAACCTACCAACAACTTTTCAATACCAAAGTGGATATCCCCCTGTATATTGATGGGGAAGAAGTAAGATCCGGAAACACCAACCGAATCGTTGTTCCCCACGATCACAAGCACGATCAAGGGGTTTATCACACGGCAGATGAAAACCATGTTAAAAAAGCCATTGAATCGGCTTTAAAAGCTCGAAAAAAATGGGCTAAACTGGAATGGGAACAACGAGCTGCCGTTTTCCTCAAAGCTGCCGATTTGATTGCCGGTCCTTATCGTCAAAAAATGAATGCCGCTACCATGATTGGACAAGGCAAAAATATTTTTCAAGCCGAAATAGATTCTGCCTGTGAGATTGTAGACTTTTTGCGCTTTAATGTTGAGTACATGGCCGAAATTTACAACGAACAACCCAATTCTGATGCTTCGGCCTGGAATCGTATGGAATATCGGCCTTTAGAAGGTTTTGTATATGCCATCACGCCATTTAACTTTACGGCCATTGCCGGAAACCTCCCCACAGCCCCCGCATTAATGGGGAATGTAGCCGTTTGGAAACCCAGTAAAAACCAAATGCTTTCGGCTCAAGTATTGATGGAGGTTTTTGAAAAAGCCGGAGTGCCTCACGGGGTAATTAATATGGTAATGGGAGACCCCGAAATGATTACCAATGTAGTTTTGGCCAGTCCTGATTTTACCGGAATTCACTATACCGGGAGCACCGCTATCTTTAAGGGAATCTGGAAAAAAATTGGAAATAATATTGAAAAATACCGTACTTATCCGCGTATCGTAGGAGAAACCGGAGGTAAAGATTTTATTATTGCTCATCCTACTTCCAACCCCAAAGAGGTTTCTACAGCCATGTCTCGTGGTGCCTTTGAATATCAAGGTCAAAAATGTAGTGCCGCTTCCCGTTGCTACCTCCCCAAAAGCCTTTGGCCAACCATTAAGGAGCAAGTAATTGCTGATGTCAAGTCTTTTAAAATGGGATCTCCCGAAAATATGGACAACTTCATCAATGCGGTAATCCACGAACGTTCATTTGATAAATTGGCCAAGTATATCGACCAAGCTAAAGCAGACAAAGAAGCCGAAATTATTGTGGGTGGAAATTATGATAAATCCAAAGGATGGTTTGTCGAGCCTACCATAATTCTCACCACCAATCCCAATTATGCCACCATGGAGACCGAATTGTTTGGTCCGGTATTGACGGTTTATCTTTATGAAGATGAAAAATGGGAAGAAACCTTGCATTTGGTTGATGAAACCAGCATCTACGGCTTAACCGGCGCCATTTTTTCCGGCGACCGTTATGCCGCTGCCCAAGCCACCGATATACTCCAAAACTCGGCCGGAAACTTTTATATCAATGACAAACCTACCGGAGCCGTCGTTGGAAAACAACCTTTTGGCGGTGCCAGAGAAAGTGGAACCAATGACAAAGCAGGCTCAAAGGCCAATTTGATGCGCTGGATTTCTATGCGTACCATCAAAGAAACCTTTGTTCCGGCTACAGATTACGGCTATCCGTTTATGGGCAAATAATATCGTTTTATTTTTATAAATAAAACCTCATCCACCAAAAGCTCCGTAATTTACTGCGGGGCTTTTTTTAGGAATAATTTATCATACGAAAGTGATTATCGAAATAGACGAACTATTTTTAAACAGCTCAATATGAAGATGAAAAGTTTTATAAACTAAAAATTAATTCCTCTCATTTCTCATCCTATGTTTACAATTAAATAGGACAACGAAGCCAGAAGCTGAAGCCGAATCGGGGCTATATTAATTGTCATTTTCATCTAACTGACAAGTTATCCTATTTATTATTAGCGCTTTAATCATTATAAATTTCTTTTTTATGCTGACAATCTGTTAGGTGTTCTTGAAATTAGGTATTAAAAGCAGTTTAGTATAGGAAATGGCAGAACAGCCAAAGGAACACCCCGTCCGCAAGCGGACTCCCCTCTTAAAAAAGAGGGGAATAATTCCCCTCTGGCAGAGGGGTGCCCGCAGGGTGGGGTGTCGCCCTCCGCTGCCGGCGGAGTGATTTCCGGCGGAAATCAGAAAGTACCGTATGCTTAGTATAAATCTCATATTGAAAATGCTCCATAGCGCTTACTTGACTTTATAATAGCCTGATTTATGGAAAAATTATTATTCCTTTCTATGGCTCGATATTGCCCTACAAAATTATCTATTTTATGTTAGCGACCTGCAGGCGCTCTTGGAATACGGTATAAGATTATTTCCGTATCAAAATCTTACTGTAATACCGAAGTTTGAAAATCGAAACCCAAATTTTTATGAGCCATCAAAAAAAATGTTTATTTTTAAAAAATAATTCGACACTTTACCGCTAAATATCAGACTCATTTGAAGGTCTTTTGGGTATTATTTATTAACGCACAGTGCATCGGATTAAAAACATTATTCTGATTAGCAATATCATATAGTAAACTTATTATTGAGGTCATTTAAACTTTTAGGATTGAAGCGAAAAATAGCGATTTTTGTCCCAGATGAAGTCTTTTTTGCACTGCATAGCCGTAGCTATGGAATAAGGAAAAGGCAAAATATGGGGCAATTCCGAAACTTCGGGATGCAGTCAATAATAGAAAGTCTAAATGAACTCGTTACCAGCACAATTTATGAAAAAAATAAAATTCCTTGTTTTTATCGGTTTACTCCTGTTCACAGGTCTATTAACCCAAGCTCAAACCGGATTTCCCAAAACCTATTCACAGGCAGTGGTGGTTGCCGGCGAAAAACACGCTGCCCAAGTGGGGGTAGACATCATGAAAAAGGGAGGAAATGCGATTGATGCGGCGGTAGCTGTACAGTTTGCCATGGCAGTCACGCAACCGCGTGCCGGAAATATCGGCGGTGGCGGATTTATGATAGCCCATATCGGCGATACTACCGTGGCCTTAGATTTTCGCGAACGCGCTCCGCTAAAAGCAACTTCCGACATGTATATTGTCAACGGAAAGTTACAAAACCAACTCAGCCGAGAAGGCGTTTTGGCGGTCGGAGTTCCGGGATCGGTGGCCGGTATGCTCAAAGCCCATAAGCGCTTTGGAGTATTACCGTTAAAAGTAGTCATGCAGCCCGCTATTGAATTGGCCCAAAAGGGATTTCCCATCTCCCTGATGATGGCCAATATGTTGAATGAAAATGCAACAGTTTTTGCCAAATATACCGGTTCTGAACACTATTTTACCAAGAAAAATGGAACCCCCTATCGCGAAGGAGATATTTTTGTTCAAAAAGATTTGGCCCGCACTTTAAAACGAATTGCAAAACATGGACGAGCCGGATTTTACACGGGGGCTACGGCTGATTATATAGTAAAAACCATGCAAGAATATAACGGATTAATCACCCATAAAGATTTAAAAAATTATGAAGCCATTTGGCGAAAACCCATCACCACTACCTATAATGGATATACACTTTATTTGATGCCACCTCCCAGCAGCGGCGGAATAGTGATTGCGCAAATGCTGAAAATGCTCGCGCCGTATAAACTTAAAGAAATGGGATACAACACCGCCAAATACGTACATCTATTAACCGAGGTTATGCGTCGGGCTTATGCCGATCGCAATTACTTTTTGGGCGACCCCGATTTTATCGATATCCCCATAGAAACGCTGTTAAGTGATGCTTATATTGACAAAAGAATGAAAAGTTTTGATCCCCAAAAAGCTTCACTTAGTGCAGAATTGAAACACGGAGAAATCCCAGCATTTGAAGAATCGCTCAATACGACTCATTTTTCAGTGGTTGACAAATGGGGAAATGCAGTGAGCATAACCACCACCGTTAATGGCTGGTTTGGGAGTAAAGTGGCCGTTGAGGGAGCCGGTTTTTTTCTCAACAACGAAATGGACGATTTTACTGCCAAACCCGGTGAGCCCAATCAATTCGGCTTGGTGCAAGGCAAAGCCAATGCCGTCAAACCCGGTAAGCGCATGTTGAGCAGTATGACCCCCACAGTAGTAATGAAAAACGGGAAAGTACGCATGGTTCTCGGGGCTGCAGGCGGACCGCGTATTATCACCAATGTATTGCAATGCTTTCTCAATGAAGCCGTTTTTGGAATGAACGCCATGCAAGCCATTTCTGCACCGCGTTTTCACCACCAATGGTATCCCGATTATATTCGGTATGAAGCCTATGGAATCGATAAAGCTGCCCGAGAAAAATTAAAATCCATGGGACACCAACTCAAAGTAGGTTCAGTAGGACGTGGTCATATTATTTTTGTCGATAAAGATGGGGTTCACGGAGCACCGGATCCCAGAGGCGTAGGTTCAGCCTTGGGATACTAAATATTCGCTTCCGTTTCTATACTTGATAAAAGAACGATAAAAAATAAGTCAAAAGTCTTAGTTCGACTTTCTGTTTCTATCATAGGATTGCAAAATGCCATAGCCTATTTAAAAAGACAAGGGGCTTAACAATATTCAGCTTAGACACAGTCAATTACACCTAATATTGTGAAAATTTGTTAACTTTGAATTATCGAAAACACAAGATCATGAAAAAAATCCGGCTTTTTTATCTCTTATTTTTTCTGTTTTTTAGCATCCCCTCTTTTTCCCAGTTCCAAGCCCACAGCTTTGTTTTTGATCAGATTTCAAGGACCTATTATATTCATGTTCCGACAAGTTATACGGGAGCGAATCCTGTACCTATTGTAGTTTGGCTGCACGGCATGGGAAATATAAGTGTAGAACAAGTTCAACACTTATATGCAGCAAATCAATTTATACCTATTTCTGAACAAGAAGGATTTATTTTATTGGTTCCCGTAGCCATCAATTATTCCTTGTTAAACATGAGAGCGTGGAATTCTCGGGCCGGTCTCTTAGGGATTTATCCCAATACCGATGTTGACGATATTGGTTTTATCAATGCCATGTTGGACACCACCATCGCCACTTACAATATCAATCTCGACAGAATTTATTTATGCGGCTTCTCTATGGGTGGGTTTATGACCGAACGCATGGCATTGGAAGACCACACACGCTTTGCAGCCTTTGCTTCCGTCTCCGGCACAATTGGCAACGGCATTTCCAATCCCACTCCAGGAAGAGCTATACCCATTGCTCATTTTCACGGTACGGCAGACAACAATGTAAGTTACCATAACAATCCCTATGGAATTGATCCGGACTCTCTTGTCCATTTCTGGATCGCCAATAACGGATGTGATACCATTCCTACTACACATACCTCCTATACAGATGTTGGACAAAATGGAACATTGACGGTTGATCATTACATCTATTCCGGTGGAAATGCAGCGGTAGAGTTTTTTAAAGCAAATAATTCCACCCACGAATGGCTGCCAAAAACCAGTCAGAAGATTTGGATGTTTTTTAATAAACACAGCGGAGCCCTGGGCATAAAAAACCAAAAACACACTCCCAATATTACAGTATATCCTAATCCGGTTAACAAAAAACTTTTTATATCATTTCCTCAATCCGGCTTAAAAACGGATTATTGGGTTCAACTCTATACCATTCAAGGAAAATTAGTATATCAAAAACGGAGTCACCAGAAAAAACTCATTCTTCCTATCCAACAAAAACTCAACAGCGGAGGACTGTATATTTTACAAATTAAAAATCAATATTTTGTTTACACCCAGAAAATTCAGGTCATTGAATAAGCATTTTAATTTATTTCAATGATATATTTATATCAAATTACAAGAGTATCCGCGGATCGTTAACATCAAAACAGAGATAAACTTTACACACTTTTTGGGATACTACCGCTTTAAAGAAAAAATAAGAAAGCATTTAAGCATAAAAAAAGAATGGTAAATTTAGAAAGGCAAAAAGCCTGCCTTGTTTGGCAGATGCAGGTATAGCAATGAATAGCAATAAAAAAAGCCCGTTAAAAAAACAGGCCTTTTTATAATTCCACAAAATGCTCACCGGACTTACAGCTCTTGGAAAATAGAATGCATCAACCGCTTTTTGTCATTAAGGCTCTCCTCCATAGAAATCATGGTTTCGGTTCTGTAAACCCCTTCAATATCGTCCAGTTGGTAAATAACTCGTTTAGCTCCTTGGGTGTCCTTAGCTCTTATCTTACAGAAGACATTAAATTTTCCGGTAGTCACATGCGCAACCGTAACATTGGGAATCTCGGTAATGCGTTCAATCACAAATTGAGTTTGTGAGGTTTTTTGTAAGTAAATCCCTACATAAGCAATAAAGGTATAGCCCAACTTCTCATAATCAAGGTTTAAAGTTGATCCGGTTACAATGCCGGCCTCTTCCATTTTACGTACTCGTACATGAACAGTCCCGGCAGAGATATCCAGTTTTTTAGCTATATCTGTAAAGGCGGTTCGCGTGTCATCAATTAAAATATCTAAAATCTGATGATCTAACTTATCTAATTTAAACTTTGTCATTTCTTTGTGTTTTTTTACCCTATTTAACGTTCACAAATTTACTATTTTTAAGGCATCTGTCAAATGATTAATTTTAATTATTTGTTAATTTAAGTGAAGATATTTTAATATTTATCGCTAATTTTTCAGCAATACTGCCTTTTTCGAGTTTAGATTTCGGAATAATCACAATTTCTTTGTGTTTTGCATCAATTGAAAAATGCGCATGCTTCTGATCAATTTTTTCTATTTTCTCAATTTTAGGAACAAAATCAATTTTTCCGTTGCGCAATTTCTCCTCATATTGAATGGCGACATCTGTTGTCTTTCCATCAACCAATGCATTTCGAACCATCACATCGTAAAAAGATTTTTTATTCTCCGGAATTTTAAGATATGCAGCAATCCGACGGGCATTCCCTCCGTCGTTTTCAATCAAGCTCATAGCCTTACACAAAGCTAAAAACACATATTTTCGGGTTTCCTCTCGCCGATAATCCTGTGGGAAGTGTCCGGCCTCAAATAAGATGGTAGGGATTTGCTTCGACTGAAAATAATCACCTATACAATTGGGATTGAAGGTGTCGTCATAACGTCCCACCTGCCCGGGAATAAAGGCTTGCAAAAACTCATTGATTCCGGCAATAACTTGCATCGCAGTCGCTCGTGAAGGAGTAATCGTTCGCGCCTCGTCACTTGCCGGAGATAAAAAAGACAAGGTAGCCGGCTTGTCGGTGTCGCCTACTCCATAAATCGTACGTTGATCGTGCATATTAAAGCAAAAATCGGGGGCAAAATCCCGAGCCAGTGTCTGTAATAAACGCATTTCGGGCTGACTACTGTTCATCGCATCGCGATTCAAATCGACGGCGTTCGCATTCTCCCGCGTATAAGCTACTGCGCCATCAGGATTTAAAATCGGAATTATTTTAAAAGTAAAATATTGTAACAGCGATTCAAAAAAAGGACTTCGCTGAACCATCCCCTTTACAAAATCAAGAATTGCCTTGGTAGTGGTCGTTTCGTTTCCGTGCATTTGAGACCACAACAAAATTCGTTTTTTTCCACGACCCATCTCCAAACTATAAATTGGTCGATTCAAAACGGAGTGTCCTTCACATTTTAAATGACAAAAATCCGAAAGGGATTTTAAATATTCTTCTACCAAATCATAAGACAAATACCGCCCTGCAAATTTGGAGTTTTTGGATTCCTCAAAAAGGAGTTGATCAATTTCTTTTCTCATAATTTTACAAAAGTAAACATTCTTAAGTTCACGCCAGTAAACAGGTTCATCCGCCAAATTATTCAATCTTGTAAACAGGCACTCTTATTTTTCCTCGAAAAAACCATATATATAAATATAATTATATATAGTACTTATTGTCAGATATAAAATTACATTTATATAAACTATTACTTCAATATTATTAATAATATCATCCGCTCACCAGCCTCACTATCCAAAAGTTTGTTACTTTTGTAAATACGAAATTACAACATTAAAGTTTCCAATGATAAACACGCGGAAGTTTTCAAAACGACTGGAAAAAATTTTAGAATACCACGAGTTGACGGCCTCAGCTTTTGCCGATAAAATTGGGGTAGGCCGCTCCTCGATTTCCCATATTCTTTCAGGGCGAAATAAACCCAGTTTAGACTTTATTTTAAAAATACACCACACCTTTCCGACTTTGAATTTGTATTGGCTGATTGAAGGAAAGGAACCTTTTTTAATGGATCAAAATGCAGCCTCTCCTACTCCCGATCCAACCAAACCGGCTACTTCTTCTCAAGAGAAGACTTTGGAGCAACCCAATCAAGCGCCGACTCAATCTCCTGTTGCTCATTCAAAAGACATCGATAAAGTAATTATCTTTTACAAAGACGGCAGTTTTGATTCTTTTCAGAACTGATTATGCCGGATATTGCTTAGGTTTGCACAAAAAAAATGAGAGCCCTTTTCTGTACCGCCTTTGCCCTTCTGCTCCTAACCTCTTGCTACAAACGCCAAAAAAGTTGTGAGGATTACAAAACCGGAACTTTTATGTATCGCTCATACAGTAATGGTGAACTGTTGGAATCTAAAATTGTAAGAACCGACACCTTGGAAATTGACTATTTTAACCCTCAAAATCCTGATACTGCAGTAATTAGATGGGTTAATGATTGTGCCTATGTGGCCAGAAAATACAATCCCAAGTCTCAGGTAGAAAAACAGGCCTATCTCATTCAAATCATACAAACCGATGAAAACAGTTATACTTTTGAGTTTTCTAAAGTCGGAGATTTGAGTAAAGTTACCGAAATTAAAGCCACCAGAGTTCAATAAACTTTCATTCTTTGATTCTCGGTATACTTGAGAGCTCCTCTTTAAATTGACTCCAATCGGCCAAGAAAAAGGACTATTTGAACCACTTTTCCCAATCTGGTCTCGCCGAAATTACCGGCATAAATCGAACCGAAACAAAGAACACATAAACTATAAAACACTAAAAATCACAGCGATACGCCTATTATTATAGAAAAGGATTCATAGGATAAGCAAGAGATGCCGCCTTCTCCTTTTTGGAAAGCAGCTCAATTTATTCACAGAAATCATTTCAACTTTTAAGATTGAAGCGCAAATCGATTTAATAAAGTTCTGCTTTTAATTCTTTTTCAAAGCTAACCTCAACCGTTTCGTGAAGAGAGGTAGACAAGGAAATTCCTTTAAAATCTACCTTAATGGGATAGCGTTTGTGGCTGCGGTCGACCAAAACAAGGGTTTGTAATTTTTTAAGGGGAACCGCCAAAAAATATTTCGCGCCATACATCAAAGTGGCTCCGGAATTGAGCACATCATCTACCAAGATGACAACTCTGTTTTGATAAGCCGTGCTTTCCAAGGAACATTCTATAGGAGATAAAGGATGAGCTTTATCTACTTTAATTTGACACAACTCAACCTGAATAGTAGAAATTTCTGTCAATAAGGCTTCAATTTTACAAGCCAATTTGTAACCTGAAGTCATGATTCCCGCAATAACCAATTCGGTTTCTTCGCTGTTGTGTTCATAGATCTGATAAGCCATGCGCCGAATTTTTTGCTCAATTTGGCGCTGATCTAATATTAAGGTGCGTGTATGTTCCATTACCCGATTAAATATTAAGCCCGAAAGCTACAATTATTCTGTCAATCTCAGCCCCTTCATTCTTAAAAAAACTCATTCTTCTTCATCTTCATCAACCTCTTCAAACCATTCGTCTTTTTTCTCCTCATACCATTCATCCAACTGTCGACGTTCTTTTTTAGTGGGGCGTCCGGTGCCTTTTTTTCGGCCTTTGGAGCGCTCATATTTCAACAACTCCCGTTTTTGTAAATTTTCTTTGGGGGTAATGTCCATCACAAACAATTTGACCCATTTTGCCCCGCGCCTTGACTTGGGCAAGTCCAGTACTTCTATTTTATAATCGATTTGATTTTTTCGCACCTCGATTTTATCGGTGGGGAAAACATCTTGTGAAGGTTTTGCACGGGTGCCATTTACTTTTATATGACCGCGTTTACAAGCTTTTGTAGCCTTACTCCGGGTTTTAAAATAACGGACACACCACAAGAATTTGTCAACTCGCATACTTTATAATTTTGCTTAAAAATAAACAAAAATCAATGAAAATTGTATCTTGCAATCCAAAATAAAATCAACTATGAAAATCTGGAAATTTCTTCCCGTTTTATTATGCATCATCTTGGTGTCTTGCAGTAAAGATGACGACAATAAAGACAAAATAGAATTGCGAGACGAAGCCGAAGTTTACCAAGAGAATATTCAACAAATCGAAAATTTTTTAGAAACCCATTTCTATCACCTCGAAGTCAATCCCTATAACCCGGCATATAAGGTGGTGCGTTTTGATACCATTGCGGGGGCACACGCCAACGAAACCCCCATTATGGATTCACCATTTTTAAAACAAAAAACCGTACAACCGGGAGCGGTGGCTTATACACTCTATTACCTTGAAATTAGAAAAGGAAACCCTAACGAATACCAGCCCACTTTGGCCGACAAAGTGGTCATCACCCACCAGGCCTCTACCATGGAAGGAGAAGGTTTCTTTCAGGCCGTCAGCACCGAAGTAATTGATTTGACCAAGTCTACCACCACCGCAATAACCCGAGGAAGCATTGCAGCCCTCATTGAATTTAAAGGAGCTTCCGGCTTTGTTGAAAATTCGGACGGCACCGTCACCTACAATGATGACTACGGTATCGGAGTGGCTTTTGTGCCCTCCGGACTCGGCTATTTTCAAAACCGCATCAATGCGCTTCAATCTTACCAACCTTTTATTGTGAGCTTTCAGCTTTTTAGCGCCGTGCAAATGGATCACGATGAAGATGGAATCCCCTCGGCTATGGAAAACCTAAACGACAATATTTTCTTGAATGACGACGATACTGACAAAGACGGAACGCCAAACTATTTAGACCCCGATGATGATGGAGACGGATTTCCCACCCGTGAAGAAATTGAAGTTATGGACGCCAATGAAGATGGTATTATTACCCCCGACGAAATCCATTTTAGGGATGTCAATAACAACGGCATTCCCGATCATTTGGACAAAAAAGCCTAAGGCATAACAACAGATAATTCCGGCAAATTGCCCCGAAAAAAGTAAACTGATAAGTTTTTATTTCACCACGCATTGCATTAATCACACAGCTTAAAACAACGCTTTAGATAATTAAACATAAACAGCTTATAATCATTAAAATAAATTGATTTAGTTTGTATAGTTACAACAAATTTTAAATCCTTAAAATATGCCGAGACTCCAACTTTTTTTATGCTTCTTTATTATAGCACTCTCTGCTTCGGCACAGATTGGGGGAAAGCATGTTTATCAATTTCTCAACTTGGTCAGTTCGCCCAAACAAGCAGCACTCGGCGGTAAAAATGTCACCAGCTACACCTATGACCCCACCTCTGCTTTTTACAATCCGGCGACGATCAATGAAGCCATGAAAAATCAGGCCTCCCTAAATTATGTCAGCTATTTAGGAGATGTAAACTATGGCACGGCATCCTATGCATTTCAACTCAGCGAAAAAGCCGGAATCCTGCAAACGGGCGTCACTTATGTCAATTATGGCACCTTTGACGGCTACGATCAATATGGAAATCCTACCGGCTCCTTCACCGGCAGTGATGTAGCCCTGTCAGTAGGCTATGCCCATCGCATTGCCGCATCAAAATTTTATGTAGGTGCCAATGTTAAATTAATTTCCTCTCGACTCGAGCAATACAGCTCCTTTGGCGGCGCCATCGACTTGGGGGTCACCTATCTCAATAAGGATAAAAGGCTGCTCATAAGCGCAGTACTTCGCAATTTGGGTACCCAATTCAAACCTTATCATGAAACCTACGAAAGCCTGCCACTGGAAGTAGACTTGGGAATTTCTCAAAAGATTGAAGACTTGCCCATCCGATGGCATTTTACCTTGGAAAACCTGCAGCAATGGCAGCTGGCTTTCAGAAATACAGCTCGTGATAAAGTAGACCTTGAAGGCAATGTCACGCCTGACGATCCCGGTTTTGTCAACAACATACTGCGTCATGTTATCTTAGGAGTAGAGCTCTTTCCGCAAGGCGGATTTAATGTGAGACTGGGATACAGTTTCAGAAGATCTGAAGAACTACGCATTCCCAATGTACGAGCTTTTTCAGGGCTGAGTGCCGGATTTTCACTCAAGATAAAACGCTTCAGATTGAGTTATACCTACGCCAGTTACAGCAGTGCCGCCAGCTCCAGTTTCTTCGGCCTCAATATCGATTTAAATTGACAATCCTCCTTGTGTCATGCAACAAAGCCTGCCTCCTACTCGTTCAGGGAAAAATGTCAAAATGAGCGCAAAATTCAATGGGAGTACTTTTATCTGCACCGCTCATAAAAGTGATTTAAACTTACTTTAACACCCCTCGATTTTCATTTTCAATTAGTTTTCAACAAGTTACCGCATTTAAAATAGGCCCCCACCTAAATCTCTTATTGAGATTCATTTTAAATTGCCGAGACCTTGCCCTTTACTCTATAGTTTTTCCTAAATTAGCCTAAGAATTTTAGCGCATATTTAACCTTTTAATTTTGGTATGCTGACAACTGCAATTTCCCTTCCCACATTATGGCCTTTTTTACTCTATGCTCTTGCCGTTTTGGCAATAGCTGCAATTATGTTGGGACTTTCCCATTTTTTAGGGGAAAGACACAAAGAAAAACAAACTGACCAAGTCTTTGAATCCGGTGTAAAACCTACGGGCAGTGCTCGTAAACCTTTTTCCATCCACTTTTATGTGGTCGCCATGTTTTTTGTGGTTTTCGATTTGGAAGTGGTTTTTATCCTGTCATGGGCCATCTCAATTAGAGAAACCGGCTGGGCAGGTTATTTGGGATTGCTCACCTTTGTCATTGACCTGTTGGCCGTACTCATCTATGTATGGCGCATTGGCGCCCTGGATTTCGGACCGTCGGGAAAGAAAATATTGAAAGCATACCATAAAATCAGAAAACAAAAAGCTTAATTAATATGAAGTGGTGGACTACAAAAGCAAACAACCCAACCTCGGTGATTGACGGAAACAGTTCGTTTGAAGAAACCGTTCAAAAATCAGTGGTGCTAACCAACCTCGACAGCCTGGTGGCCTGGGGAAGAAAAAATTCAATATGGCCGTTCAATTTTGGTTTATCCTGTTGCTATGTTGAAATGGCAACCAGTATCACCAGTAAATATGACGTTTCCCGTTTTGGAGCCGAAGTAATCCGCGGTACACCCCGTGAAGCCGACTTGATGATTGTAGCCGGTACCGTGTTTATCAAAATGGCACCGGTCATTCAACGGCTGTATGAACAAATGATGGCGCCGCGATGGGTCATTTCCATGGGGTCTTGTGCCAATTCGGGCGGAATGTATGACATCTACAGTGTGGTACAGGGCGTCGATAAGTTTTTACCGGTGGATGTATACGTGCCCGGTTGTCCCCCGCGTCCCGATGCCTTTTTGGAAGGAATTACCAAATTGCGCGATCAGGTAGGCAAGGAAAAACGTCCTTTGAATTGGAAAATCGGCGATCAGGGCATCTACAAACCCGTCATGCCTTCACAGCGAGACGCCAAACGCGATGAACGCAAGAAGATGACAGAAATTACTCCGCCCGACCGAGTGTAACCGTTCAAAAATCTATTTAACTATCTAAAATATTAATACCGTACTTTAATGTCCGAATCCCCCGACATCATCAACAAACTCAAAGGCAAATTTGCCGAGGCTTTCCTCACAACACAGGAGACCAAAGACGATATCCCTACGCTTTGGTTTAAACCGGAAGCCATTGTCGAGGTGCTTACTTTCCTTAAAAAAGAAGTAGCCCAACCCTATAAAATGCTGTATGACCTAACCGCCATCGATGAACAAGCTCGTACCCATCGCGAAGGTCAGCCCGATAGCCGATTTACCGTAGTTTATCACTTACTGTCTTTTGACCGCAATGAATTTATTCGCCTGAAAATCCCATTGACCGGCGAAAATCCGACGGCTCCCACCATTACCCAAGTATGGCCTTCTGCCAATTGGTATGAGCGAGAAGTCTATGATATGTTTGGGGTGAAATTTGACGGACATCCCTTTTTAAAGCGTATCCTGATGCCGCGAACTTGGGAAGGACATCCGCTTCAAAAACAACACCCGGCCAGGGCCACCGAAATGGGTCCCTTTGAGATGCCGGAAGACAAAGAATTACGAGAACAAGACGCCTTACAGTTCAAACCTGAAGAATGGGGCATGGACAAAATGTCCAGCCCTGACGGAGAAACCATGTTCCTAAACTTGGGACCTCAGCATCCCGGCACCCACGGAATCTTACGGCTGGTGCTTCAATTAGACGGAGAGCATATTGTCGATATCAAACCCGATATCGGATTCCACCATCGCGGAGCCGAAAAAATGGGAGAACGTCAATCTTGGCATACCTATATTCCTTATACCGACCGGGTGGAATATTTGGGCGGCGTGATGAACAACTTTCCCTACCTGATGTCAGTAGAAAAACTCGCCGGAATTACCATCCCCGACCGGGCACAGCTCATCCGCATCATGACCAGTGAGCTCTTCAGAATTTCTAGCCATTTGGTATGGTATGGCACCTTTGCCCAGGATTTGGGTATGATGACTCCGGTATTCTTGATTTTTAACGACCGTGAAAAACTCTTTGACATCATTCAAGCCATAACCGGTGACCGCATGCACCCCAACTGGTTTAGAATCGGCGGGGTGGCTCAGGATTTACCCAAGGGCTGGGAAGATATGGTCAAAGAATTCCTAAAATACTTACCCAAACGCCTTAAAAAATATGACAAACTCATCATGAGGAATCGTATTTTCAAAGCCCGTACTAAGGGAATTGGCGTATACACTACAGAAGAAGCCATCGAATGGGGGGTGACCGGTGCCGGTTTGCGAGCCACCGGAATGGAATGGGATTTTAGAAAAAAGCAACCCTATTCAGGCTATGAACAACTCGATTTTGAGGTTCCTACCGCCATTAACGGCGATTGCTATGACCGGTGTTTGGTGCGTATTGAAGAAATGCACCAAAGCCTGCGCATCATTGAACAATGCATGAACATGATGCCGGGAGGACCTTATAAATCAGATCATCACTTGACCACACCCGCAAGAAAAGACAAAACCATGTATCATATTGAAACGCTCATCAACCACTTTGTCAATACTGCTTGGGGACCCAATATTCCGGAAGGCGAAGCCATGGTGGGCGTCGAAGGAACCAAAGGACATAATGGGTATTATTTGATCAGTGACCATGATACCCATTCCTATCGCACGCGGATTAGGACTCCCTCCTTTCCGCATATCCAGTTTGTGCCCGAAATCAGTAGGGGTTATACCGTTTCTGACCTGTTGGCCATTCTGGGAAGTGTTGATTATGTATTATCAGATGTAGACCGATAAAACTGACTTTTAACGATGACTGAATATAAAACCATACCCCAGGAAGCTGTCGAAGAGATTAAAGCACTCTTTGAGCACGTTCCGCATAAAAGCGCCGCCGGGATTGATGCCTTGAAAGTGGTGCAAAAATATAACCGTTGGGTTTCTGATGAAGCCTTGAAAGAAGCGGCAGAACTCTGCGAGATGACTTATCATCAACTCGACAGTGTGGCCACTTTTTACAACATCATCTATCGCCAACCGGTAGGGCGTCATGTTATTTCCATTTGTGACAGCGTTAGCTGCTGGATGCTGGGATATGAAGATATTTTAGGCGCTTTAAAGAAAAAATTAAATATTGATTTGGGGCAAACAACAGCGGATAACAAATTTACGCTGCTGCCCATTCAATGCTTGGGGACCTGTGACCACGCCCCGGCCTTGTTAATCGATAAAGATTTGCACCGCGATTTAAAGGTGGAACAATTGGATGAAATTTTAGCTCAATACGAATAAATGAAGAGGATTGATACATCATGGATAAACCATTAACAGGACATATAAAAGACGATGGCACTGCACTTTCCTTAAAGGAATATGAGGCGGTCGGCGGCTACCAAGGACTGAGGAAAGCCCTGAAGCACACGCCCAAAGAGGTACAGGAAATCGTAAAGAAATCTAACTTGAGAGGACGTGGCGGAGCCGGTTTCCCCACAGGAATGAAATGGAGTTTTGTGCCCATGGGCGATGAGGTGCCCACCCCAAAATATGTGGTGGTCAATGGCGATGAAATGGAGCCGGGAACTTTTAAAGACCGCTTATTGTTAGAAACTAACCCCCACCAACTCTTAGAGGGCATGCTCATTACCGCTTATGCCATTCAAGCCGAAATTGGTTATGTCTTCTTGCGTTATGCCTATCACCAAGCAGCAGATCGCATTGAAATTGCCATCAAAGAAGCCGAAGAAGCCGGTTATATCGGCAAAGACATCCTCGGTAGCGGGTTTTCAAACGAAATTTTATTACACACCAGTGTAGGACGCTATATCTGTGGAGAAGAAACCGCACTCTTAAATGCGCTGGAAGGAAAGCGGGCCAACCCCCGCAACAAACCTCCTTTCCCTCAGGTGAGCGGACTATTTGGCAAACCCACTATTGTCAATAATGTGGAGACTTTTTATAACCTCCCTCCTATTTTGGATAAAGGTCCGGAATGGTATAAAGGATTAAGCAAATCCGAAAAATCCGGCGGCACCAAATTATACGGCGCCAGCGGTCGGGTAAAACACCCGGCCATCTGGGAACTGCCTATGGGGGTTACCTTAGGCGAGCTCATCGAAGAACACGCCGGAGGAATGCAAGAGGGGTATAAATTTAGAGGCGTCCTTCCCGGAGGCGGCTCTACCGATTTTCTGCTAAAAGAACACTTTGATGTCCCCATGGATTATGAACCCGTTATGGAAGCCGGCAGCCGAATGGGAACCGGCACCCTGATTGTAATGGACGACAAAACCTGTCCGGTAGGATTTTTATTGAGCTTAGAAAAATTCTTCGCCCAAGAATCCTGTGGCTGGTGTACACCCTGTCGAGAGGGACTGCCCTGGGCAAGAAATATTTTACAAGCCCTCGAAGATGGTAAAGGTCAACCGGATGATATTGATCACCTAAAGCACCAGTGCGAAAACAATGCCCCGGGCAATACTTTTTGCGCCTTGGCTCCCGGTGCCGTCGAACCCTTACAAAGCGGATTAAAATATTTTAAAGAAGATTTTGAAAGGCATATCAATGAAGGCAAATGCCCTTATCATTAAAACAAGTGAGTAAATAAGAACATTATCATGGCTAAAGTATATATAGACAATCAAGAATACGAAGTTGAGGACGGCAAAAACATGCTGGAGGTTGCCCTGTCTCAGGGATTGGACCTCACTTATTTCTGTTGGCACCCCGCTATGGATTCCGTTGGGGCTTGTCGTCAGTGTGCTGTGATACAATATAGAGACGAAGAAGATACCAAAGGAAAACTGGTCATGGCCTGTATGCTCGATGCCAAAGACGGTACCCGCATTTCTATTAAAGACCGAAAAGCCAGTCGCTTTCGCGAAGGCAATATCGAATCTCTGATGCTCAATCACCCCCATGATTGCCCGGTATGTGATGAGGGCGGTGAGTGTCATTTACAAGATATGACAGTGATGTCGGGACACAACTATCGCCGTTCGAGATTTCCAAAACGAACCCATGAAAACCAGTATCTCGGTCCTTTCCTCAACCACGAGATGAACCGTTGTATTCAGTGCTATCGCTGTGTACGGTTTTATAACGATTATGCCGGCGGCGATGACCTTGATGTTTTTTCAGCACATGACAATGTCTATTTTGGAAGAAGTGAACCCGGTACCCTCGAAAACGAATTCAGCGGAAACTTGGTTGAAGTTTGCCCAACCGGCGTTTTCACCGATAAAACCCTTAAAAAACACTACACCCGAAAATGGGACCTGACCAACGCCCCTTCTGTTTGTCACGGTTGTTCTTTGGGCTGTAATATTTTGGCCGGAGAACGCTATGGCACCATGCGCCGCATCCTGACCCGTTACAACGGAGATGTAAACGGCTATTTCATTTGTGACCGCGGACGCTTTGGCTATGAATATACCAATAGCGACAACAGAATCAGCGTACCTTTAAAGAAAAAAGACGGAAAACAAACACCGATCTCCATGGAAGCCCTATCGGTTGAATTCAAGAATTTGATCACCGCAAAACCAAAAATGATCGGAATTGGTTCGCCTCGGGCCTCCTTAGAATCCAATTTTATTCTTAAAGAATTAGTGGGAGATGAAAATTACTACGGCGGTATCCCTCAAAAAGAAGGACAATTGGTACAACAAGTTATCGATACCTTGGAAAACGGAAAGGTAAAAACCCCTTCCCTAAAAGCGGCCGAAAAGCACGATGCCGTGTTTATCCTGGGGGAAGATGTAACCAATACCGCTCCCATGTTGGCGCTTTCGTTGCGACAATCGGCTAAGCAACAACCTAAAGAAGCGCCCCTCAGCATGAATATTGAAAAATGGAATGATGCCGCCATTCGCGAGGTGGTACAAAAAGACAAAGGACCATTTTTTATAGCCACCTCCCATGCCACAAAATTAGATAATATTGCCACGGCTTCCTTTTACAATCATCCCGACAATATTGCCCGATTGGGCTATGCCGTAGCTCATGAAATCAACAACGAATTTTCGGCTGTCCCCAACTTGGAAACGGAAACCCAAGCCTTGGCCAAACAAATTGCCGAAGCACTGCTCAAGGCCAAAAAACCTTTGGTGGTTTCAGGAACGAGTCTGTACAGTGCCGATATCATTCAAAGCGCTTCCGATGTGGCTCATGCCTTAGAATCTAAAGTCAAAACTTCCGGATTGATTTATACCGTTCCGGAAGCCAATTCAATGGGAATGAACAAATTTGCCCATCAATATTTGGAAGACGCTTTAAGCAATGTGGAAGAAGGCGATACGCTAATTGTTTTGGAAAATGATTTGTTTACACGCACCGCCGACACGGCCGCCATCAAACAAGCTTTTGACAAAGCAGAAAACACCATTGTATTAGACAGCCTGAACAACCCCACTACCGCACTGGCCGATTATGTAATACCGGCAGGAACTTTTGCCGAATCCAATGGAAATATTATCAACAATGAAGGACGGGTACAGCGCTTTTATCAAGTACACCTGCCCGACAATGAAATGCGCAGTAGCTGGGAGTGGCTGGATGCCATTCAAAATATCAGACAAGAGCTCCCTCCCGGAACCTTTGACGAAGTCATTCTTCGTATGGTCATGAAAAATCCAAAACTGGCAGAGGTGCAAAAAAGTGCGCCCTCAGCCAACTACCGCAAGGGAACCCAAAAGATTCCGCGACAGACCCATCGCAATAGTGGTCGTACCGCCATGCATGCTCATAAAAATGTCAGCGAAGGAAAACCACCACAAGACCCCAATTCTCCCATGTCCTTTACCATGGAAGGTTTTGAAGGTCGCCCACCTTCTGCCAATACCGCATTTTACCGAGCTTCCGGGTGGAATTCGGTACAATCCATCAACAAATATCAAATTGAAGTAGGCGGACCGCTTCACGATGGAAATCCCGGGGTACGGTTAATTGAGCCCAAGGGAGAAAAGCGTCCCGAATACGTTTCAGCAATCCCTGCGGCCTATAAAAAGCGTGGAGAAGAATATGAAGTAATTCCCTATTATCACATATACGGATCAGAAGAGCTGACCGGAAAGAGCCCGGCAATTAAAGAGCGTACGCCGGAAGCCTATATTGCGCTCAACAAAAAAGAAGCCCAAAAATATGGGATTGAAGCAGAAGGCGCTTCACTCGAGATTCACCTTCAAAACGGACAAAAACGCTTTAAGGTCAAGCTCGATGATTCTTTGCCTGAAGGGATACTGGGATTGCCAAAAGGTTTGACAGAAACCCAAGGATTGATTTATCCGTTAAAAGGACAATTAAAAAAATAATTATTTGAATTAAATTTAATACTCCATGAACGAAACCTGGACACATATAGTCATTGCCCTCGGGATTCTTTTAGGTTCGGTTACCATCGCCGCCGGATTAATTTATGTGGAAAGACGATTGTTGGCGCTTTGGTCTGATCGATATGGCCCCAATCGTACAGGGCCTTTTGGGATTCTTCAAGTCCTGGCCGATATGATTAAAATGTTTTTTAAAGAAGACTGGATTCCAAGTTTTGTCGATAAAAAGGTTTTCATCATTGCCCCCACCTTTGTGATGATGGCAGTATTGATGAGCTTTGCGGTCGTTCCTTTTACCCCGTTGATCAATGTTGTCGATCTAAACATCGGACTTTTATTCTTCTTGGCCATGTCGTCATTGGCGGCTTATAGCGTGGTGTTGGGGGGTTGGTCTTCCAACAACAAGTATGCGCTTTTGGGCGGTATGCGGGGTACAGCTCAATTAATTTCTTATGAAGTCTTCATGGGACTTTCTTTGATGGGCGTAGTCATTATGGCCGACTCTTTTAACCTGCAAGAAATTGTGTTGGCGCAAAAAGGCTTGTGGAACTTTATTCCGCAGTTTATTGGATTTGTCATATTTTTTATTGCCGGCGTGGCGGAAACCCATCGCCTGCCTTTTGATATTCCCGAAGCAGAAAGTGAATTGGTGGCCGGATACCACGCCGAGTATTCCGGAATGAAGTTCGGGATGTTTTTTATCGGTGAATATTTAGGGATTACCTTGATATCGGCCATGACCGTTACCTTGTTCTTCGGCGGTTGGCTGGGCCCCGATTTCTTACCGGGAATCGTGTGGTTCTTATTGAAAACCTTTGGTTTTATCGCTTTTTTTATATTGTTGCGAGCCTCCCTACCGCGACCGAGATACGATCAGCTGATGTCTTATGGTTGGAAAATCCTCTTGCCATTGGCACTGTTAAATGTGCTGGTGACCGGAGCTATTGTTTTGTACCAATAAATGATAAACGATTTTAAGTATGGATATCCAGAATAAATTAATTTTTATAAAAATCAAGATATGTTAAGCAATATCAGAACATTATGGATCACCTTTTTACGGATGTTCAAAAAGCGGGTAACCGTTCAATATCCTGAAGAAAAAGCATATCTTGCCCCTCGTTATCGCGGTCGGATTGTCCTGACGCGCGATCCCGATGGCTGGGAAAGATGTGTAGGCTGCTATATGTGTGCCGCTGCCTGCCCGGTAGAATGTATTTCCCTACAAGCTACCGAAGACGAAAAAGGAAGACGAAAACCTGAATTTTTCAGGATTAATTTCTCGCGCTGCATCTTTTGTGGATTTTGTGAAGATGCCTGCCCCACCTATGCCATTCAGCTTATTCCGGACACGGAGTTATCTGAATATGACCGTCAAAATCTGGTTTATGAAAAAGAGGACCTGACCATCAGCGGACAAGGAAAATATCACGGTTATAATTTCTACCGTCAATCCGGTGTAGCCAACGGTGTGAAGGAAAAAGGAGCTGGCGAAGGAGAAAGAAAACCCATTAACAAAAACACCTTAATGCCCTAATGGAAATCATATTTTACATAGCCGCAATTATTGCCATTCTATCAACCGCAGCGGTAGTGACCCGCAAAAATGCTGTTCATGCACTGCTCTACCTCATTGTATCCTTGCTGTCAGTAGCTGTTGTATTTTATGTCATTGGCGCGCCCTATCTCGCCGCTTTAGAAGTCATGGTTTATGCCGGAGCCATCATGGTGCTTTTTGTTTTTGTTATCATGATGCTCAACATGGGGAAATCGGCCCAAGCATCGAGCTGGTTTAGCTTTAAATACTGGATTGGTCCGGCCATTTTAAGCCTTATTTTGTTAATTGAATTGGGCTATATTTTCTCTTCAATGCCCGCCCCCCCAACCGAAGTAACCATTATCAGCCCCAAAGCAGTTGGTCAATCACTCTTTGGTCCCTATATTATTGGAGTTGAGCTGGTGGGTATGTTGTTGTTGGCCGGCGTTGTAGGCGCCTATCATATTGGCTATAAAAAACAAAGAGAATACCATCGTTTCCTGAAAGACGATAAAAATGAAGAAGAACAAAATAGCATTCAATAACTATGGAATTACCAATGAATATCGGCCTATTATTGGCAGCCATTCTGTTTTTGCTGGGGCTTATCGGCGTCATTTCACGGCGTAACCTGTTGTTTATGCTGATGTCGGTTGAAATCATGCTCAACGCAGCCGGATTGGCATTTGTCGTGGCAAGTACCCACTGGGGAAACCCCGATGGACAGGTGATGTTTTTGTTTATACTTTCTATGGCAGCCGCTGAAGTATCGGTAGGCTTGGCATTGATCTTACAAATGCATCGCCAGCATAAAACACTGGATGTAAATGTTTTAAAAAATTTAAGGGATTAACCTATGGATATATTTCAACTTCTTTGGCTTATACCGGCCTTGCCCTTGTTTAGCTTTGTGATCCTGGCCTTGTTTGGGATGAACATGAAGGAAAAAGCCATTGCCTTCCTCGGATCAGCCAGTGTCGGCGTATCGGCCTTGTTGACCATTTGGATGGGCATTAGCTATATCAGTGCTCCGCCGGAAGGTAATTTTATTCAACAAAGCTTGTGGACTTGGTTTAATGTAAATGGACTGGCACCGCAGATTTCTTTTTATCTCGATCCATTGTCCTTGATCTTTACCTTTGTGGTGACTTTTGTCGGATTTTTAATCCACCTATACTCCACCGAATTTATGAAAGGCGATGAAGGCTATGGCCGCTTCTTTGCCTATATGAATTTGTTTATCTTTTCTATGCTGACCCTGGTATTGGCCGACAATTTAGTCCTCCTCTACCTCGGCTGGGAAGGCGTGGGATTGTGTAGCTTTTTACTGATTGGATTTTGGTATAAAGACAAAACCAATTCCTATGCAGCCCGAAAAGCTTTTGTCGTAACTCGCATTGGTGACGTAGCAATGCTCATCGGACTCTTTTTATTGGTAAAAACTTTTAACACCCTGTCTTTTAGCGAGCTGCTCCAACAAGCTCCACAGGTGTGGAATACCGGAGATCCGGGGGCTTTTTGGGGAGCCATTCTACTCTTGGGCGGCGCTTTGGGGAAATCGGCGCAATTGCCCTTACAAACCTGGTTACCCGATGCCATGGCCGGTCCCACTCCGGTTAGTGCGCTGATTCATGCCGCAACCATGGTTACCGCCGGCGTATATCTCATCACCCGAACCCATGTAATCTATGAACTCGCTCCAAACGTTCAGCTTATTGTGGCCATCATTGGAGCAGCCACCTTGGTTATTGCCGGATGCAGTGCCCTTGTACAACGCGATATCAAAAGGGTATTGGCCTATTCAACCATCAGCCAAATTGGCTATATGTTTTTGGCTTGTGGGGTTGGTGCCTGGTCGGCAGCTACTTTCCACTTTATGATTCACGCCTTTTTTAAAGCCTTATTGTTTTTGGGAGCCGGAGCCATTATCTTGGCCATGCATCACGAACACGATATGTTTAAAATGGGAGGACTGCGCAAAAAAATGCCGGTCGTCTTTTGGACCTTTTTATTTGGCGCCGCTGCTTTGGCCTCCATCCCGCTCATTACAGCCGGATTTTACAGTAAAGATCTGATCCTTTTTTATGCCTTGGCCGCTCCAAAAGGAAGCCTATGGCTGTGGATTGCCGCATTCTTTGGGGCTTTTATTACCTCTGTTTATGCCTTCCGAATGGTATTCCTCACCTTCTTCGGAAAACAAAAAATAAAAGTACAATACCAATCGGGAATCAGCATCAAGCTACCCTTAATCATCCTGGGGATATTGTCTTTAATTGGTGGGTTTATTAACCTTCCTCATGCTTGGGGACACTTTGCGCCCTTTTCTGATTTTATCCACACCGCTTTTCCCGCAGTCCCCCTGGCAGAAGATGCGGCAAGTTTAGAAATCAAGCTGCAGGTAATTACGGCTATTGTGGCCCTAATTGGTGTATTTATCGCGTATCAGTTCTTTTACAAAAAACCAAAAACCGTTTATCGCTTTAAAAAAACCGGTCTGGGGAATGCCTTATACCGTTATTGGTTTTCGGGTTGGGCCTTTGACTGGGGATACAACACCTTCTTGGTCCGCCCGGTTGAAACCTTGTCCAGAATTGATAAACGCGATTTTATCGATTGGCTGTACGATGGCCTGGGTACCCTTAATTTTGGATTCAATAAAATATTCAGCCTCATGCAAAATGGTTCTCTCAGGAGATACATTTACGGCATTGGGGTTGGGCTCATATTAGTATTAACCATCATTTTATTCTCATGATATTAGTTAATCTCATCATTATTCTTATGCTTGCAGGAGTCGTCTCCTGGATCGTTGCCAAATGGAGCAAATCTGCCAGTCGCTGGATTGCCTTTGGGGCAGTTGCAGTCGATTTTATCATGGCCGTATCTTTTTGGGTGAAAAATCCGGTCGGCCTTAGTGATATGGGACAAAATGGTTCTTGGCTGGTCAATTTTCAAAAAGAATGGATTCCGCAATTGGGGGTAAGTTTCCATTTTTCCATGGACGGTCTCAGCTTGGTTATGGCCGTGCTGACCCTTTTTGTGGGGGCATTGAGCATCTTGGCTTCTTGGAAAGAAATCAAAACGAAGATAGGGTTCTATCACTTCAACATCCTCTGGCTTCTCGGAGGAATCTTGGGAGTTTTCTTTTCCATGGATTTACTGTTGTTCTACTTTTTTTGGGAGGTGATGCTCATTCCCATGTTCTTCCTTATGGGAATCTGGGGCTTTAACAAGCGAAAATATGCCAGTATCAAATTCTTTTTATTCACCCAAATCAGCGGACTGCTCATGCTATTGGCCATTTTGGGATTGTATTTTGTCCACGGACACCAAACCGGCGAATACACCTTTGATTATTTTGCCTTGCTGGGCACCTCCTTTGCCGGACAAATGGGTTTTTGGCTGATGTGTGGTTTTCTCATCGCCTTTGTCACCAAATTACCGGGTTTCCCATTTCACAGCTGGTTACCCGATGCCTACGATCAATCCCCCACAGCAGGAACAGTAATCTTGGCCGGATTGATGACCAAAACCGCTGCATACGGTTTATTGCGATTTGTGCTGCCCCTTTTTCCGGAAGCTGCCCATGCCATTGCGCCTTGGGTAATGGGAGTTGGGGTGATTGGCATTCTGTATGGCGCCAAAATGGCCTATGCACAAACCAATCTCAAGCGACTGATTGCCTTTTCCAGTTTTAGCCACATGGGTTTTATCCTATTGGGAATCTTTTCATTTGAAATATTGGCCTATCAAGGAACAGTCATGGAAATGTTAGCCCACGGAATTAGTATTAGTGCCTTGTTTATCATCGCCGGCGCCCTTCAAGAACGAACCGGGATTACCGATATTCGGCAGATGGGCGGACTGTGGCAACAAATGCCGCGCATGGGCGCAATTACCATGATATTTGTCTTGGCCACCGTAGGCCTACCGGGATTAGGGAACTTTATTGCTGAATTTTTAATCCTTTCCGGCACCTTTCAAGCCAGTACACTTTGGGCCATACTGGGGGCATTAGGGCTCATTGGATCCATGATTTATGCACTGAATATTTTACAACGGGTTTTTCACAATCAAAATGCGCCTGCCGTTAAGGAAAACAACTGGAACCTCTCCGATTTTTCTGCACGCGAACATCTTGTGATGGCTTGCCTCATTATCGTGATTGTTTGGTTGGGACTTTTTCCACAAAAAGTTTTTGACACCGTCAAACCCGTTTTTGAGCAATTAGAAACACAGACGCAAGCACAGCTTAAACCCACACAACAATCATCGGTTGTGCAGTATACAGCGGTGCTCCGTAAAAAAGAAAATTATTTAACCGCATTGGAACAAGGCCACAACGCACTTGCTCCGGATGCCATTCATCAATCAAAAAGAGGTAAACAATGGTAAAAGAAGATTTGACCTTATTACTTCCACAAATCATTTTGGCGATAGCTGCCGTGGTAAGTTTACTTTCCATAGCCGTCAAAAGAAGTCACAAGTTTATACATTTTGTGACAGCCTTGGCCATGCTTATCGCCTTTGGCTCACTTTTTTATATTCAGCCAACCGGTGCCGAAGTAACGACTTTATTTAAAGTCGATGGCTTTAGTTTGCTTTTTATAGGCCTGCTCCTAATTGCCGGATTTTTTATTACCCTGTTTTCTTATTCCTATTTTGAAAAACAGAAAAAACTTAGGCGAGAAGAATACTATGTCTTGTTGACCGTGGCCTCCCTCGGGGCGATCTCTATGCCCATCAGCAATCACTTTATCTCTTTTTTCCTTTCCCTGGAATTGATGAGTGTACCGCTGTATGTGCTGATTGCCTATTTAAAAACCAATCATGAAGGCATTGAAGCCGGGATAAAGTACTTAATTATGGCCGCAGTATCAGTGGCTATTCTCCTCTTTGGTTTTGCCTTGGTTTATGCCCAAACCGGGGTAATGCAACTCGACCTTATTGCAGCCGAACTGACGCCCAAAGCCCTGACTACTCCCCTATTTATTGGCGGGATGGCGATGATTGTTGCCGGATTGGGATTCAAATTGGCCTTGTTCCCGTTTCATTTTTGGACCCCGGACATCTATGCCGGCGCACCGGCTCCGGTATCGGCCTTTGTGGCCACCATTTCTAAAGGAAGCGTGTTTGCTTTCCTCATTCGAATGTTCTATGAACTAAACGGTTCGGAACACAGTACCATTTGGACGGCATTGGCCGTTTTGTCTATCGCTTCGATGCTGGTGGGAAATTGGCTGGCACTGCGGCAAAAAAATATCAAACGCCTGTTGGCCTACTCCTCTATCGGTCACTTGGGATATATGATTGTTCCGCTTTTGGCTTTGAGTGCCGATGGCGTCAATGCAGCTATCTTTTACCTGACCACCTACTTTGTCGCCATGTTAGGAGCCTTCGGCATTATAAGCTATATGACGGGAAAAGGACGCGAGTTGTATGAACTGTCCGATTACCGGGGACTTTATTGGTCCAAGCCTTGGGTAGCAGTTTTAATGACTGCCATCATGCTGTCTTTGGCCGGAATCCCCCTAACAGCCGGATTTTTAGGGAAATTCTACTTACTCCTCTCCGGGGTGGGTTCAGCCCTATGGCTCTTGGTTATTGTGCTGGTCATCTCCAGTGGAATTGGCTTGTATTATTACCTGCGGGTGGTCGTGGCTATGTTCTCCAAAAAAGAAAGTAACATTTCCATTGGAAAGACCTCTATCATAAGCGGAATCATATTGGTTTTTATCTTTGTCTTTATCCTCTGGTTAGGGATTTACCCGACCCATATTTTGGCAATTATTGAAAATCTGACGGAAGCTGCTTAATGATTATTGCTCCGTTTTATTATCAGTTCTAAAAATTATGATCATGGCTATGAGGATTCCTATGTTTGAATAAGCTTCTATGGAGGTGTCATTGATAGAAACCAAATAATATGGAAGTGACCCTTAAAAATAGATTGATCTTCCGATTAAGCCTACAAATCTCTTCGTTAATCCCGCACGTGCGGGACGTCATAGTTATGGCTATGCCTGTGGATTTTTGTGAAATCTGTAATGAATAAATTTTGTGTACTTTCGCACAAAATCCGGTTCTACTGTTATTTTAATGGAAATGACTATTTTTCGTCCCCCAACCCTAAGGGAGCCAAAAAAACAGCGATAATAGCTGTCTTAAAATCCATTTTACCTCTTTTAGGGTCGGGGTCGATAAAAATGGATTTTAAATCTTCCATTAAATTTGGGTAGTACCCAAAATTCAAATTGGCATGATGCGTAAAGAATTCCTACTCTTCCTATTGCTGTCTGTTGCATTCGCGATGCATACAACGGCACAAGTCTCCCCGAAAAAACCAACGGCATCAACTTTGACAAAGGCTTGTTTAAGTACCGCTCCATTTGATGTTGAAAAAGAACGATCGGCGCTTCCCGGCGAAACCATGGGAGCCAAACTCGAAAGTTTGTTGTTTTGGTCACAAGCCGAAAAAGAACGTCGTTTCCCGATGATGCAAAATATTTTTCCGAGCATCTCGGTACCTGCTCCTGCCGGTTCAAAAACGTATCAATTGCAAAAAGGAAGAAGTATCAGTCCGAAATGGCAAGACGGCACCTCCTTGAAAACTTATATGCAAACCAACCACATTGCCGGCGTACTCGTTTTAAAAAACAATAAAATCCGTTTAGAAGCCTATGCCGACAGCATTACCAAAAACACGGTATGGACTTCTTTTTCCATGGCCAAATCGGTATCCTCAATGTTGCTTGGCGTGGCTTTAAAAGAAGGAGATATTGAGAGTTTAGAAGATCCTTTGCAGCAATATATCCCCGAATTAAAAGGACATGATTATGGCCAAGTCACCGTCCGCCAGTTGCTGACCATGACCTCCGGAATTGCGTGGAATGAAGATTATGCCGATCCGCAATCTGATGTGGCACAAATGTATCTTCAAGATTGTCAAGGCGATGAGTCTCACATCTTAACCTATATGAAAACCCTGAAATTTGCCCATAAACCTGGTGAACACTGGAACTACAGCACTGGCGAAACCGATTTACTCGGCATCTTAATCCAAAAAGCAACCGGAAAAAGCTTGGCTGAATACCTGTCTGAAAAAATTTGGCGTGTTTGGGGAATGGCACACTGTGCTTATTGGCTGGCTGATGAGTGCAGCGGATTGAATATTGGCGGCAGCGGACTTTCTGCTACTTTACGCGATTATGCCCGCTTGGGAACGGTGATGCTACATCGCGGACAACACAAAGGCAAAAGCATCTTCTCTCCTCAATGGCTCGATAAAGCCACTGACCTGCTTTATAAAACCAACGACCAAGGAGGCGGGTATGGTTATTTGTGGTGGCGTTTTGAAAACGGAAGCTATGCAGCAATAGGTATTTTTGGGCAGATGATTTATATCAATCCTCATAAAAATCTCATCATTGCACAAATTGCCGCTTGGCCAAAAGCAACCTCCAAAAAATTGGTTCAAAACCGTCGAGCCTTTATCAAAGCAGTGGAGAAAACATTCGAGTAAACGAGCAAAACAGTATACTGCTACTTACTTCTATCCAAAATTGTGCGGTTAAAAAGCACAAACCGCAAATCACAAAGGTTTGGTTTAAAGTTAAACAAAATCAAAACCGTTCCCCATCATCGGTAAATCTCGTATATTCCGCCGATTATCAATAAACCTCATAAGAAAAATCATGAAAACCCTAATTTCGTTTATTTTTATCGCTTTTTTAAGCGCAAGCGTCTTTGCTCAAACCACCTGGAAATCAGACCCCAATCATTCTCAGGTTTCCTTTGCTGTTATCCACAATGGAATTTCAGAAATTGAAGGTCTTTTTGACAAATTTGACGCCACTATTGTCACTTCAGAAAAAGATTTTAGTGATGCCGTTTTTACGGTCACGATTGATGTGGCTTCCATTGATACGCAAGTAGAAATGCGTGACAATCATTTAAAAAGTGCCGACTTTTTTAATGTAGCGCAATATCCCACCATGACTTTTAAAAGTACGTCCATCAAAAAGATTGATGAACACAAGTACAAAGTAGATGGGCAACTGAGTTTACACGGCATCACCAAGCCTGTCACTTTAAAAGTATGGTATCGCGGAACCATTGAACAAAAAAGCGGACAGGTTGCCGGATTCCAAATAACGGGTATGTTGGATCGCAAAGAATTTAAGGTAGGTACCAAATTCCCGGCTTCCGTAGTGAGTGACAAAGTAAAAATAAAAGTAGATGCCGAATTTAAAAAGCAATAAGTAACACATTTTTCGGTCTCCCACAATTTATAGTGTAAGCTTCCCCAAAATTAGGACACATTAACGTATCAGAAAATAGGCGAATTTTCTGACTTAAAAACGAACCGCTAACACGAATTTTGCGTCAAGCGGGCTGACGTGCAAACTTGAAGTTTTGTGCTTCTAATAAACGTTAGTAATAAATTGAAGCTTCCCGAATGGCAATATGCAAACCGTTATGGGTTATGCCGACAAACCAAAACTATGCCGACATTACTTTACATACCGACAATTTTTGGAATAAGTATCGTAGTATACTTTATTCTGATAGCACTTGCAATCCCAGCATTTTTTATTTGGCGTTGGGTATTCAGAAGATCTATAAAGGCACGCAAAACTAGAAAGATAGCAACTTGGAGTGCTACCGTTATTGCAACACCTATAATTTATGTAGGAATTGTGATGTTATGGTTATTTAGTATTAGCTATTATCCACAAAATAATTTTAGCAAGGAACAGTGGCGTTCAAACAGACAGAAACGATATGAAATTTCCGAAAATCTAATTGAAAGCAAACTTCTAATAGGAAAAACTAAACCGGAAGTACGGAAAATATTAGGTGAAACTGAGAATGATGAATCTAATAAATGGTTTTATTACCTTGGACTTAAACCAGGCTTCGCAAATATTGACCCTGATGTATTAGTAATTAAATTCAAAGACGGAAAAGTAATTAAAGTAGAACAACACGGGACATAAAAATGAACTAAAAAACGCAGCCCAACAACCAGCGTTTCGTTGGGCTCGCAGCACCAACAGTGAAATGTCCTGTTGTGAACACTTCGACAAAGTCAGTGCAAGCTATCGTGCTGTTATGGGCTTATCATTAAATGGATTTGGGTATCAGAAGCAGGATTTGTCCTGCTTTTTTACTTGAGAAATGATCTTAGGTCTGTTTTCACATCGCTTTGAACGTATTTTGAAGCACGACTTTTGATGAACTAACACAGCAGGTATTACGAAGGGATGGAAAATGACAGACAATGTAAAGAGTTTGTGCGACACAAAGCTCCTTTAATCCATTTCCAAAAGTTTGCTACGTTTTTTATTAAACTCTGTGGACTTATTCTTCTTCGGCAGCTCCTTTTTTGGTGTTTTTCTTGGTGTTTTCCTCGCTGTCCTCTTCTCGGGTAGTGAATGTGGTGATATTATTATCGAGCAACAGGTTATACCATTGGAATACTTTTTTAATGTTACTGGCATAAACCCGATCTTTATCATACTCGGGAAAGACTTCTTCAAAATGAGCAATCAACTCTTGCTTATCAGATTTGTGACTGATGGTTTTTTCGCCTTTTTTTTGCGCATAAATCTTTTCAAAAACCTCGGGTAATGGCACTTCCCCTGAATGGGTGTAGATAGAAATCTCGCTCAGCATACTGACATTATGCTGCAAATTAACAGCAATCTTTTTTCCGTTCTGCAAAGATTGAGCGACAAAGCCTGATCGAGTTTGTGCCTTGAGCTCATACAGCCCGGGTTTTCCGGAAATGGCTAAAATTTTTTCTAAACTCATTTTAAAAATTTTGAGGCACAAATATGCAACCTCTCTCAAAAATTACCAAGCATCAAGACATTTTTTTTGCCTTGGGAAAACGCATGCGATAATCTACTTTAATTTTTCCTTTGGCAATTTTCCCCAATTTGTTTTTAATCAGACGCTTCTTGAGGCTGGATAGCTTATCAGTGAACAAAATTCCTTCAATATGATCATACTCATGCTGGATCACTCGAGCTGCTAAGCCGTCAAAAACCTTGGTGTGTTTGTTGAATTGTGTATCGTAATATGCAATGGTGATTCTTTCAGGACGAAAAACATCTTCACGAATATCGGGAATACTGAGGCACCCTTCAGTAAACCCCCAATCTTCTCCCTCGCGCTCCAAAATTACCGGATTGATATATGCGCCTTTGGCCTCTTTTAGCTGTTTCAGCTCCTCCTCTTCCACCTTTTCTTCATCGATAAATCCGGTAGGATCCACTACAAAAAGACGAATTGACTTTCCAATTTGTGGAGCTGCTAAACCTACGCCATAGGCTTTATACATGGTTTCCCACATATTTTCTATCAACTCCTCAAGCTGTTTGTAATCTTTTTCAAGGTCTTTTGCTTTCTTCTTTAAAATCGGGTCTCCGTATGCTACAATAGGTAAAACCATAATTAAGTGTCTCAATTTATATTTGCAAAGGTAAAAAAATGAAGGATTTAACAGGACTATACGGCCAAATTTAGAGCTTATTTATACAAATAAGTCTGCAAAATAATCGTAGCACTCACTTCATCTACCAAAGCCTTATTGCGACGTTGTTTTTTAGTCAATCCACTGTCTATCATGGTTTGAAAGGCCATTTTGGAAGTAAAGCGTTCGTCTATGCGTTTCACCGGCATTTGGGGAAATTCTCGAGTAAATTCTTTAAGAAATGCTTGAATGTGTTGCTCGCTTTGAGAAGGGGTTCCATCTGTTTGTTTAGGTTCGCCCACAATGATCAACTCCACTTTTTCACGATTAAAATAGCCTTTCAAAAAGCTCAACAGCTCTGTTGTATTCACCGTAGTCAAACCGGAAGCGATGAGTTGTAACTCGTCTGTAATAGCAATTCCGGTTCGTTTAGTGCCATAATCCAATGCTAAAATACGTGCCATTTCCCTATTTTGGACAAAGGTAAGGCATCTGGCCAACATTGTCTAAAGACGGATGGTCAAAATGCTAAGACCGGTTAAGGTGCTCAAATTTGTTTTCAGCCTTTCACGGTTAGGGAATCCTGTTTAGACCGCCATAGTTTAACCCGAAAATTCACCGCAAATTGAGGAATAATTAAATAATTTTCAGATTATCAAGGGATTAATGATATAAATAGATAAAATATAAAGGCTCAAATTTGGGCTATGGAGAATTCATGTTGCTTGGATTTATTTTGACGTCTTTATTTCGATGACACTCAATACAGGTTTCGTTGCAAACCCTTTGCAGTCCCGTAGGTACGGGACAGCTACAGGATTTGACGCACTTCGGTAAACTCAGCATACCCTCCAAAATTCGCCTAAAATAAATTTCATGAATTTTCCGGGTTAAAGGAGTTTGTTATATTTAGCCAAAATTTTGAATCTTATGAATGAATTAAAAGATATAGTCCTCCAAGCCTGGGACGATCGCAGTTTACTCGCTACAGAAAACACCCAAAAAGCCATCAGGCAAGTCATTGATTTGCTGGATTGTGGGAAACTGCGCTGTGCACAAAAAGATGAAACCAGTGGAAAATGGATCGTCAACGAATGGGTCAAAAAAGGGGTAGTCCTCTACTTTCCCATTCAACAAATGAAAACCATGGAAGCCGGTATTTTTGAATATCACGACAAGATGCCGTTAAAAACCGGCTACAAAGCCAAAGGAGTACGCGTGGTTCCCAGTGCTGTTGCTCGTCATGGTGCTTATATCTCCAAGGGCGTCATCATGATGCCCAGTTATGTCAATATTGGCGCCTATGTTGATGAAGGCAGCATGGTAGATACTTGGGCCACGGTGGGCAGTTGTGCACAAATTGGTAAAAATGTACACCTTTCCGGCGGAGTAGGTATTGGCGGAGTTTTGGAGCCTTTACAAGCTGCTCCGGTTATTATTGAGGACAATGCTTTTATTGGCTCCCGTTGTATTGTGGTAGAAGGCGTTCGCGTGAAGAAAGAAGCCGTCTTGGGTGCCAATGTGGTGCTGACTGCTTCCACAAAAATCATTGATGTCACCGGCAAGGAACCCAAGGTTTTAAAAGGAGAAGTCCCGGAGCGAAGTGTGGTCATCCCCGGCAGCCAAACCAAAAAGTTTCCGGCCGGTGAATTCCAAGTCCCTTGTGCCCTAATTATTGGTAAACGCAAGGCAAGCACCGATAAGAAAACCTCGTTAAACGATGCCCTGCGTCAATATGATGTTTCGGTTTAATACCAAAACATAACACCTCTATTTTAAAGGAAAACAGGGACAATTCTTCAAAAAGAACTTGTCCCTTTCTGTTAATGCAGTAAACAAACCGCCATAAATTTCAGCACAAAAAAAAATCGAGGTGTTTCTAATTAATACGAAAATGAAAATTTTTATAAACTAAAAATTGTTTCCTTTAATTTGTCATGCCGTATGCTTACAATTAAATAGAGCAGCGAAGCCAGGAGCTGAAGCTGGTCTATATTAATTGTCATTACGGTATAAAAGGCTGCTGTTTTTAATCATAAGTATTTTTGTCCGACACCCTACAAAGCCTTTCCGTTTCTTTGTTCTTCTCGATTTAAGAGGCCGAGTAGTTTCTCTTCGAGTAGTGTATCGAAAGCTTGCAGCTGGCTGTCGATGATATTTCCATCTTTATCGATAAACACTATTTTATTGAGGTAGTTGCGGTACAGCATTCGCTCGTCTATAGGACACACCAACTGAAACTCAAATTTTCGATTGTACCCAAAATTTGTCAATCCGGACTTCCACAGGTCGGTTTTATTATTGTCAATATTAATTCCAATAAAGTTGAGTTGCGGAAAATGTTTACGCAGGGTTTGCATTCGTTTGTGAAGCCGTTGATGATGGGCTTTGTAATAAATAGACCAATAATAAAACACCGTAGGCTGGTTTAAAAGTGACGAAATCTGTGTGGATTCCCCATCAAATGCCGTAAGATAAAGCTGACTCACATTGCCAATAAATTGTCTTTTTTGCACATTGGCCAAATCTTTTATCCGTTGCAAACCATCTTCACCATAAGTAGTATGTGTCAAAAAATCAATAATAGAATCAACTTGATCACCGCGTTGAGAACGTACAATCATTCCGGCTGCGTAGCGTGTCAAAGCGCGGGTGCGCAAACTCTTTAACTTAAATAACTCATCGGAAAGTCGCAAGCGTTCTTTTAAACTCTGCCTACTTTCCATGTTGAAACAGTCTTGTCGGTTTTCTTGTGTCAAACAAATTTCGGCGGCCCTGTTTTTGAGATAATCATACAAGAAATACTGATACAGATAGTAGGTCTGTAAGGATTTATCATTAAAATCGACGTTTTCCCGATAAGCTAAAAAGTTTGACGGCAATTGTTTTTGGAGTTGATGGCTATACTTGTTGACCAAAAAATAATAGCGTTCGTGAAAGTCGGCACAAGCATAAGTGATAATGGATTTTGCCAAATCCGTAAAATCGGACGAAAAACCATATTTAAGCCCCAGATGCTCCAATTGACGGAGCTGTACCTGTTTAATAGAATCCACTTTATGATCAAATTCATCGGGATTCATCGTATAATAATGCGGCAAAATATCATTGTTCTCTCGATAAGCGAGAAAAAGCCGCATCAGGAAATTGTTTTTAACCGCTCCTTCTCCGGTATACATTAAAGACTGGTCAAAATCTCGTGTATTTAGGCGCAACCGAAGGCTGTCTCCGGCTTCCAAATAAAACATCTGAGATTGTGAATAAGCGGCATAAGGGTGCCGAAACGTATAAAGTCCGTTTTCAAAATCATCACCAAATTGATAAGAAAAATGATGATTTTTATTTAAAGGAACCGTGTCAATAAATTCATCATTTTTTAAAATGATGATGTAAGGTGATTTGGCATTGACAATCTCTCCTGAAATAGATGTAGACAAATCCATCTCAGGTCCTTGACAAGCCGTCAGGGAAACCGCTGCAATGAAAAAGATAAGAAGCGGGGAGTGTTTCATACCAAAAAGCACATTACCAACACCAACCAAAAATAAGATAAAGCCCCATAGTGCCCTGTTAATCGAGCGTTAAAATATCGCTGAATCCTCTCAATATCGCGGTATTTAACTGGATTTTAACCGTTTATTCAAAAACAAATAGTAGAACCTCCTAACAATTAATTTTTGTTCTCGGCGTTTTCGTTAATTCCATCAGGATAACGAACTTCTGTTTTAGGGATGGCAAACTTAATATTATGGGCTTCTAATGCTTTTTTTATTGCCTCAATCTGATCCCAATAAACCTCCCATAAGTCCCATGTTTTGGCCCAGCATCGGGCAGAGGTTTTGATGTTGTATTCATCCATACTACTAACCCAAAATTGGACAGGTTTGCCTTCGACCAATTTGGGATGCTTAGCCATAGTGGAGGTGATAATTTCTCGCAATTGATCAACATCTTCCTCAAAGGAAAAACGGAGTTCTACCTGTACTCGCAGTTCGGGAGAGAGCGCCCGGTTTTCCACTACCGTATTGGCCACATTACCATTGGGCATGATAAAATAAAATCCTCGGTAAGATTTAAGCCGGGTATAAAGAATATCTATTTCTTCAACCACGCCAAACTTGCCGTTGATAATCACTTTGTCCCCTACTCTAAAAGGTTTAAAAACCAAAATGAGCACGCCTCCGGCAAAGTTGGCCAAACTGCCTTGCAGCGCCAGGCCTATAGCAATTCCTGCTGCTCCAAAAATACCGATAAAAGTGGCACTCTTAACACCAAATATCAAAGCAATAATAAAAAATAAGGCCACATAAAGTATGATGGAAGCCATACTCAACAAGAAACTGCGAAGCGAAAGGTCCACTTTTCCCTTGTCCAACATCTTTTTAACAATCCGCATCAAAATTTTAATCACAAAAAGACCGATGACCAATGCAATGATGGCATAAATCAATGTCATTCCAAAGGAGAATAAAATATCTGTGGATTTCTCTAATAAGGCATTCCAGAAATTAGGATCTGCCATTTCTTTTCCGGCATTTGTCGTTTCTTTTATGGGTAACATAGCTTCAAGGTTTTAAAATAAAAGTGCAAATTTAACAAGATAAACCTATTAAAAAAATATATCAAACGAAAGTTAATAACAGCTTCCTAAACATTAAGAAACCTTCTTATCCAAAACCTTATGAGATTAAACTTTATCTCTTTTCTGCTTTAAAATTTGGACCTGCATATTGAACTAATTTATATATTTTTATTATTAAACCTTATATTCAAGTAGACTTATATAATAATCTAATTATAAAATACTTATAATAATATTATATTTAATATGCCAACAACTCTTCTATTTTAGCTTTCACCTTTTCTGTGGAAGGAATCATGGTTTTCTCCAGTACGGAATTAAGGGGAATAGCGGGAAGGTTTTCACTACCCAAAGTCATCACCGGCGCATCGAGATCTTTAAAGCAGGCCTCTTGAATTCTTCCTGAAAGTGCTCGGGCAAATGTCGTATCAGAAGGTTCTTCGGTAAGCACTAAACATTTTCCACATTTTTTCACCGATTGCTTCACGGTTTCAAAATCCAAGGGCGCCAGGGTTCTCAAATCAACTATTTCGATTTGATTTTCCAGTCCCAATTCATCTGCGGCATTGACGGCCCAATGTACGCCCATACCATAGGTTATAATCGACAAGGTTTCTCGATTATCCTGTTTCCAGATTTCTCGAAGAACCCATGCTTTTCCCAACGGCAAGACATAATCTTCAGCCGGCTCAACAGAAGTAGCTCCTTTGGTTCCCGGTATTTTACTCCAATAGAGTCCTTTATGTTCAAAAATAACTACCGGATTGGGATCGTAATAGGCTGCTTTTAACAGGCCTTTTAAATCGGCACCGTTACTGGGATACGCAATTTTTATACCTTTGATATTAGAGACCACACTCTCTGATGAACCGGAGTGATAAGGTCCTCCACTGCCATAAGCCCCAATAGGTACGCGCAAAACCATTGAAGCCGGCCATTTCCCGTTGGATAGGTAATAACTGCGACTGACTTCAGTAAACAGCTGGTTCAATCCCGGCCAGATATAATCAGCAAATTGAACCTCTACAATGGGTTTGAGTCCCACCGCAGACATGCCCACAGTGGAGCCTACGATAAAAGCCTCTTGAATGGGAGTGTTAAACACCCGATTGTCACCAAATTCTTGAGCCAAAGTTGCCGCTTCCCGAAAAACTCCGCCCAAGCGCCCTCCGACGTCTTGTCCATAAAACAACGCTTCTTTGTGTTTGCGCAAGATCTCTTTCATGGCAAAAAGCGCACAATCTACCATCACTACTTTATCGGCGCCTTCGGGTTCGCGCTCGCCTTTTTCCTGAGTGATTGCTGTGGGCGCAAAATCATATTTAAATAAATCTTCCGGTTCGGGATCAGGGGCTTCATCAGCTTCTTTATATGCTTCCTTTACCCTCACCTGCGCCAGTGTTTCTATGGCCTCAATCTCATCAGCCGTAAATTTATTGGCTTTCAAAAGTTTTTTCATCTTAGGATAAGGATCCCGCTCTTTATGATCGTCTAAATCATCTCGATAGGCCTCCATTCGCACTCCGGAAGTGTGGTGATTCAACAAAGGTACGCGGGCATGAACCAAAAACGGGCGGCGCTCTTTTCGCATGGTATCAAGAACTTCGGCCAGGGTGGTATAAGATTCTTGAAAATCTGTTCCATCAATGGTTATGGCCTCTAATCCTTTAAAGCCTTTGGCATATTCCGCAGCGTTTTGCGCTCTAAATTCGGCTTTATTAGCCGAAATATCCCAGCCGTTGTCTTGTACCAAATAAAGGATAGGCAATTGTTTTAAAACGGCCATTTGCAAGGCCTCTGCCACTTCTCCCTCGGTCATGGCCGCATCGCCGATAGAGCACACCACCACCGGTTTTTCTTCGGCTTTGGCCGAAATGGGATCGTCAAATTTTTGATCTTCTTTATACCACATCCCCAATGCCGCACCAGTAGCCGGAATAGCTTGCATCCCGGTCGCCGAACTTTGATGAGGTACTTTGGGTTTGTCTTCATCGCGCACACTGGGATGCGAATAATACGTGCGTCCGCCTGAAAAGGGATCGTCCTTTTTGGCGCGCAGCTGCAGCATCAAATCCAAAGGCGTCATCCCAATGGACAGTAAAATAGAATCGTCGCGATAATAGGGATAGACATAGTCTTGGGGCTGTAGCTGCATTCCCGCGGCTATCTGAATCACTTCATGTCCTCGGGAAGTGGCGTGTACATATTTGGAGGTTTTCTTGAAATTTTCTTCGTAAATTTCGGTCATGGCTTTGGCCTCACATAAATGAGAAAAAGCCTGTTTCAGTATTTTTTTATTAATTTTCATTAATCTTGTTTTTTTATCTCTCTCTAAACGAGCCGTATTTTGTTAATCGACGGACTATACTCCTTTCCAGTTTTTGGGATTATCCATAATATAATCCGCTATCCGCTGATATTCTCTTTTATTTCTGATGACGTGGTCGTGAAACCGGGATTGCCAAGCAAAATTTGATTTTATTCTGCGCGCTTCCCGCGTTACAACAGATTTATAAGATCTGATAACCGAAGAAAGCGATCCCTTTTTAGGGGGTATTTTGGCCATTATCTTATTTTTATTTTGTTGAATATCACTTGACCGCTCACTCCTATCTTCATTTTTGGTCGAATCATGGTTTCCGATAGAATTATTTCCCTGGATAATTACAATCCCATGCACATGGTTGGGCATTATCACGAATTCGCCCAACTTAACAAAGGGAAAATGAGCAGGAATTTCCCGCCACATCCGCTTAGCAATATTTCCTATCCCGGATCGCCTCATCCATCGGTTTTGCCATTCTACCTTTAAATCTATCTGACCAAAATAAAAAACCCTGTTTTTTGTACAAATGGTAACAAAATAAGCCGCATTATTGCGGTAGTCCCATTTGGACCATCGCCTGGAGCCTCCTTTGTATTTCCCTTTGTATTTTTTAGTCATTTTTATTTCTTAATTATTTATTGAATTATAATCTTGTTTAATCCTTGCGTGCAAGGATTCGACCAAGAACTTGACCAAGGATTCGGCAGAATACCCAATCAATTAATAATCATAATTCGTCTCTTCAAAATATCCGGCCACCCGCCTTAAGAAACTACCGGCCAGTTTGCCGCCTATAAAACTGTGGTCAAAAGACAGGGCCAAAATCATCATCTTCCTGATTTCTATTTGATCACCATCTTCATATTCCATGACCTCTGCTCGTTTTTTAATCGAACCTGTAGCCAATATCGCTGCTTCGGGTTGATTGATAATCGGAGTGCCGGTCACACTGCCAAAAGTACCCACATTGGAAATGGTAAAAGTACCGCCTTGGGTTTCATCGAGTTTTAGCTTTCCTTCTCGTGCTTTTACAGCCAACTCATTGACTTCTTTAGCCAGGGTGGGCAAGTCTTTTTGGTCGGCGTTTTTTATAACCGGAACAATCAAATTTCCATCGGGCAGAGCTGCTCCCATTCCTATATTAATATCTTCTTTTACAATGATGTTATCTCCGTCAAAAGAAGAATTCATCTCCGGAAAATCTTTTAAAGCTCGTGCTACAGCCTTCACAAAGATTGGCGTATAAGTCAATTTTTGACCGTGTTTTTGCTGAAATTCTTCTTTATGGGCATTCCGCCAGGCTACCATATCGGTCAAATCAGTTTCAGCATAAGCAGTGACGTGTGGTGAATTGACTTTGGAATAAATCATATGCTTGGCAATGGTCTTGCCCATTCGGTTCAACTCGACCAAACGACCTTTGCCTTTGTCAAATTTTAAATCGGGAACTTGATAGCCTTTCGATTCAGTTTCCGGAACAGCAACCGTCTGGATATACTGCGCCGGACGACCATTTTCAAGGTATCGAAAAATATCGCTTTTACGGATACGTCCGTCTTTCCCCGTTGCAGGAATACGAGCCAACTCTTCATAACTAATGTGGTGTTCCTTGGCAATTTTATGAACCAAAGGCGAATAAAACGATCGGCCTTTTTCCCTTGAGCTCGAAATATTTAAGGTTTTCCCCGTTACAGGTTGAGCGGGTACTTTTTCCGGTTTTTGCGTTGGCATCGGATTGGGAGCGGGCGCATTTTTAGGCGGTGTGCTTTTTTTACCGGATTTAGTTTTAGGCTCTGGCGCTGACTGATCGGCACCTGCTTCCAGGGTCGCCAGTACGCCCCCCACTTCTACAACCTCATCAGACTGAGCTATTATCTCTAAAATCTTTCCGTTTGCCGGAGCGGGAATTTCTGAATCTACTTTATCGGTAGCTACTTCCAGCAGGGTTTGGTCTTTTTCTACGGTATCTCCTTCTTCTACCATCCAATTTAAAACGGTGGCTTCAGAAATACTTTCCCCTAATCGGGGCAGTTTTATTTCAACAATTTTGTCATTTGGCGTTGTACTCATAAGTTGGTCACATCTATCTGAAATGACCCAAAAATACAGAAAATAGGTGAATTAAGACCTCGAATTGTACCGCTTCTTTAGCCAACCGAAGATATTTTATATCACAATTGAAAATCCGGAGTTTAAAAACAATATTCTTTTCGTTATCCTGTATAAAAGTTTTATTTTTAAAAAAAAAATTAAGCCGAAGAAAAACAAATATGTCTATAGCCTCTAAAATCAAAGACTTACGTCAAGAATTAGCCGATCATAATTATCGTTATTACGTCTTGGACGAACCGCGTATCTCAGATTATGATTTTGATATGAAGATGAAAGCGCTGCAACAGCTCGAAGCTGAACATCCTGAATTTGACGATCCCAATTCTCCAACCCGACGAGTGGGCGGACAGGTGACCAAAAATTTCAAAACCATTCGGCACGACTACCCCATGTATTCGCTTGCCAACTCCTATTCTAAAGAAGATTTGGAAGATTGGGAGGTGCGACTCAAAAAAATGATCAATGGGAAGATTAGCTATACTTGTGAGCTCAAATATGACGGAGCTTCCATCAGCTTGACATATGAAAATGGCGAATTACTCAGGGCCGTAACTCGAGGAGACGGAATTCAAGGAGATGAAGTAACGCACAATGTTAAAACCATCAAATCAGTACCTTTAAAATTAAAAGGAGATTTCCCACAAAGATTTGACATTCGCGGGGAAATTGTGTTGCCGTTTGAAGGTTTTTCCAAGCTCAATGCCAAACGAGTGGAAAATGGAGAAGAGCCCTATGCCAATCCTCGTAATACTGCATCAGGGAGTTTAAAATTGCAAGACAGCGCCGAAACCGCCAAGCGTCCTTTGGATTGTTTGTTATACAGCATTGTGGGGGAAAACTTAAGTTTTAATACCCAATTTGAAGGGCTTCAAAAAGCCCGCGAATGGGGATTTAAAGTTCCTCCGGCCTCACAAAAAGTAGACAACATGAAAGCCGTTTTGGCTTATTTAGAATACTGGGATAAAAATCGGCATGACCTCCCTTTTGAAACCGATGGCGTGGTGGTTAAGGTCAATGATTTATCACAACAAGCAACACTCGGTTTCACGTCCAAATCTCCGCGATGGGCCATGGCATATAAATTTAAAGCCGAGCAAGCCCACACCCTTTTAGAAGAAATTACTTATCAGGTAGGGCGCACCGGAGCCATTACTCCCGTAGCCAATTTACAGCCGGTACAATTGGCCGGAACCACTGTCAAACGCGCATCTTTACACAATGCCGACCAAATTGAAAAGCTGGATATCAGAGAGGGCGATACGGTGTTTGTAGAAAAGGGCGGTGAAATTATTCCGAAAATTGTCGGCGTAGATTTTAAAAAACGACATTCAGATTCCAAACCCACCACTTATATTAAAGATTGTCCCGAATGTGGCACCAAGTTGGTTCGTGCAGAAGGGGAAGCCCTACATTTTTGTCCAAATTCGGCGGCTTGTCCCCCGCAAGTTACCGGGCGAATACAGCATTTCATCTCCAGGAAAGCCATGGATATTGAAGGTTTAGGCGGAGAGACCGTTGCCTTGCTGGTCAATGCAGGCCTGATTGAAAATTATGCTGATCTATATGATTTACAAAAAGAACAAATCTTGCCTTTAGAACGCATGGCAGAAAAATCGGCCCAAAACCTGATTGATGGAATTGAAGCTTCTAAAAAGATCCCTTTTGAGCGTGTATTGTTTGCCTTAGGCATCCGATTTGTTGGGGAAACCGTAGCCAAAAAATTAGCCCGACACCACAAAAGTATTGCAGCTATTTCACAGGCCTCTGCAGAAGAACTCATCCTAATTGATGATATTGGAGAACGGATTGCACAAAGTGTGGTTGCCTTTTTTGAATCAGAAGACAATCGAGAAATTGTGAATCGCCTTCAAAACTATGGGGTTCAAATGAAAATATCAGAAGAAGACTTAGCGCAACAAACCGATAAACTCCAGGGCAAAACTATTGTTATCAGCGGCGTTTTTGAGCATTCTCGCAAAGAAATAAAACAGCTTATTGAAGACCATGGCGGAAAAAACACCGGTTCTCTCTCCAAAAACACCGATTATCTGTTGGCCGGAGACAAAATGGGCCCCAGCAAACGAAAAAAAGCAGAACAACTGGGCACAAAGCTTATTTCTGAACAAGAATTTATGGAGCTGATCAAATAATACCAAAAAAGCCTACAAATTAGCTCGGTATTTAATCCAATTTACAAATCAAATTGATATCTTATTATGCCGTAAAATTTGAGCCATTTCACCTTGTAGGCTTTTGGCTTTTTGAGCAGCAGCCCGAGCAAAAGTTTCATCCTGAGCGGCATAAATAATACCTCTTGAAGAATTGACCAACAATCCACAGTGTTTGTTTAACCCGTGTTTGCAAACGCCTTGAAGATCACCTCCTTGGGCACCAACTCCGGGAACCAGCAAAAAATTATCAGGCACTATTTCTCGAATTGTTTTAAAATATTCCGGCTGGGTTGCCCCAACGACATACATCAAATTTTGGGCGTTTTTCCAACTTAAAGATTTTTTTAAAACCGTTTCAAAAAGCCGCTCCCCTCCTACTTGCTGCAACTGAAAATCGGCAGATCCTTCATTAGAGGTCAGCGCCAACAGAATGGCAAATTTGTCGTCAAACTGTAGAAAAGGCTCCACCGAATCCTTCCCCATATAAGGAGCAATGGTCAAGGCATCACAATTCAATTCTTCAAAAAAGGCTTGGGCATATCGGGTTGAGGTATTTCCAATATCTCCGCGTTTTGCATCGGCAATAAGAAACAGCTCGGGATAATTTTCATTGAGATAGGTTATGGTTTTTTGCAAAGCATTCCACCCTTTCAGGCCGTAAGCTTCATAAAAAGCAATATTGGGTTTATAGGCCACTGCCAGCTGATGGGTGTGGTCGATAATAGCTTTATTAAATTCAAATATCGGATCTTCTTTTGCTAAAAGATGTGGAGGAATTTTATCTAAATCTACATCCAATCCGATGCACAGGAAAGAGTTTTTCTCTTTTATCTGTTGAACCAGTTTTGCGTTATTCATTTCTTTATTTTAATGGGTAAACAGAAGTTCTCGATATTTTGCCATGGGCCATAATTCGTCATCCACCAACATCTCGAGTTTGTCGCAGTGATAGCGTATACTCTTAAAGTAAGGGCGAACATCAAAGCAATACACATGGGCACGTTGTTCGATATTTTCAATTTTATTAGCCCGTTTACGCGTATTAATCATATCGGTAATGCCCGAATTGATTTCTTCGATATGCCGAGATACTGCCTCCAAAATATAAAGTTGTTCTCCGGCATATTTTTCATAATTTTTCTCATAGATTGATTTGAGGCCATTGACATTTTTGATCAATCTGTTTTGGTATTGAATAGCCGTTGGGATAATATGATTACGGGCAATATCTCCAATAACGCGGGCTTCAATTTGAACGTGTTTTATATAATCTGCCAACTCAATATCATATCGAGCCTTGATTTCTGTCTTGTTCATCACCTTGAGCTCTTCATACAAGTTGATGGCTCGGTCAGTTACTTTAGCTTTGAGGGCTTCGGGGGTATTTTTATTATTACTCAATCCGCGTTTCATCGCCTCTTCTTCCCAAGCTCCGCTATAACCATCTCCCTCAAAACGAATGCGCTTTGATTTTTTGATATAATCGCGCAAGACATTAAAAATAGCGCCATCTTTTTTCATTTTTTTCCCTTTGACCAAAGCGTCAACTTCATGCTTAAATTCCTTGAGTTGCTTGGCCACAATAGTATTTAAAACGGTCATTGCGTTGGCACAATTGGCAGAAGAGCCCACTGCTCTCAGTTCAAACTTATTGCCGGTAAAAGCAAAAGGAGAAGTGCGGTTTCGATCGGTATTATCCAAAAGGATTTCGGGAATTTTCCCCACCACATTAAGCTTGAGATCTGTTTTTTCCTCCGGTGACAGTTTCCCGTCTGTTACTTTTTCGAGTTTATCCAATACTTCTGTCAGTTGTGATCCTATAAAAGTAGATATAATGGCCGGTGGTGCCTCCTCGCCTCCCAATCGGGAATCATTGGAAGCCGTGGCAAAAGAAGCGCGGACCAAATCTTCATAATCGCAAACCGCTTTAATGGTATTGACAAAAAAGGTTAAAAATTGTAGGTTTTTCATCGGGGTTGATCCCGGACTGAGTAAATTTACTCCCTCATTGGTCGACAAAGACCAATTGTTGTGTTTCCCACTACCGTTGACGTGCGCATAGGGTTTTTCGTGAAAAAGCACTACAAAATTATGCCGTTGTGCCACTTTATCCATAATATCCATCAACAATAGATTATGATCTACCGCCAAATTGGCTTCTTCAAAAATGGGGGCAAATTCATACTGGCTGGGTGCCACTTCATTGTGTCGGGTTTTTAATGGGATACCCAGTTTCAAGGCCTCTTCTTCTAAGTCACACATATAACTCAAAACCCGATTGGGAATGGAACCAAAATAATGATCCTCCAATTGTTGTCCTTTAGCCGGTGGATGCCCTAACAAGGTACGTCCGGTCATTCCAATATCCGGTCTTGCATTAGCTAAAGCAGCATCAACGAGAAAAAATTCTTGTTCCCACCCCAAAGTAGTATTGACCTTAGTTACTTTTCGGTTAAAATATTTGGCTACTCGCGTCGCTGCTTTGTCCAGCACCTGAAGTGAACGCAGTAAAGGGGTTTTATAATCCAAAGCCTCTCCGGTGTAGGACACAAAAACTGTTGGTACACAAAGCGTTGTACCATAAATGAAAGCCGGAGAAGTTGGATCCCAGGCTGTATAGCCTCGAGCTTCAAAAGTATTTCTTATTCCACCGCTGGGAAAGCTGGAAGCATCGGGTTCTTGCTGTACGAGAGCACTACCACCAAATTTTTCTAAAGGAGCACCATCACTGTGGAAGTCAAAAAAAGCATCGTGTTTCTCGGCAGAAGTACCGGTTAAAGGCTGAAACCAGTGCGTATAATGCGTCACTCCTTTTGACACCGCCCACTCTTTCATTCCGGTTGAGATGTGATCGGCCAAATCGCGGCTTATTTTTGTACCGTCTTGAATAGCATCTTGAACACTTTTATAGGAGTCGTGTGTTAAATATTGTCGCATTGCGGCTTCGTTAAACACATTCTCTCCAAAAATATTTGACCGTCTTAAAGGATTCTTCAGCGAAACGGGCTTATGACTTAAGGCTTTGTCTAAAGCCCGAAAACGTAATGTAGGCATATCGTATGGTTAGGGATTGATTTTCTATTTTCAATATTTTGGACAAAAATAGATAAATTAGAAAACACCCCCTACATTTTAGGGGTTAAATATGAAATAAAATGTTTTTACCGGCAATTAACCCCCGTTTTAAAGTTGAATTTAGGTTATTTCCTTGTTTTTTTATATTCTTTAGATTAATCCTTTCCTGCGTGAAAGAGGTATTCCTTTTCTGCTTCACTCAAGCTTTCATAGCCGTTTTTACTGATCTTATCAAGGATTGCATCAATTTTTTCTTGGTCCCTGTCTCTTCCTTTCTCCGACTGCTTACTTTGGTACGGCCCGCGTGGTCCGGCTTGCTTGTGCTTGTTTTTGTATACTTTTTTAAATGGATTGCTGCCGCTTCCCGAAAACCAGCCCACTACTCGATCCATCAATTTTTCAAATCCGGATCCGATATCGTGGCCCTTGGCCAATTGAGTCGTATAAACAAATCCGAGGGCTGCTCCGCCCAAATGAGCGATATGTCCTCCCGGATTTTCTAAGGGAATCATCAGTAAATCTTTCCCGACAAAAAATGCGGCTATCCACCAAAGTTTAAGATTAAATATAAAAAAGCGCACATTCATATTGGGGGATTGAGCGGCCACTCCCACCAAAATTGCCATCACCGCTGCAGAGGCGCCGAGTAAAAAACTGTGGGAATTTTTAAAAACGGGAAACAGGTTATATGCCAGCATAAAAAGGATCGCTCCGGCAATAGCTCCCATAAAATAGTAATTGAGCAAGCGTTTGGCCGAAAAGAAGGTCAGGAAAAAGCGACCGGCAAAATAGAGCACCACCATATTCCACAGAATATGCCAAAAGCCTGCGTGCATAAACGCATAGGTGATAATGGTCCACGGTTTAAAGATAAATTCGTCTAAGCGTTCAGGAAAGATGAGCCAAGAACGAATGCTCCCTTGAATACCGCATTGGCAAAAAAAGGAAATCAGTCCCAAAATGATATTGAACACCACAAAAAACAACACATTCACGGCGATCAGTTTTTCGACTGCTCCCGCCATATTGTATCTATATCGCAATTGATCTTGCCAATTCATTAGCTCCAACGGTTATTGTTAAATTGTTTTTTCTTCCAATACCACATCGTAATAAACCCAACAATGGCGCCCCCTACATGAGCCCAGTGGGCCACATTGCTGCCGCCAAACACGCCAATTCCGGAGAATCCCGAGAAAAGCTCTATCAAGAAATAGCCAATAATAAGGTATTTTGCTTTAATGGGCACCGGCACAAAAAACAGGTATAAGGGCAAATTGGGATAAATAACCGCAAAAGCCGCTAAGATACCAAAAACAGCGCCTGAAGCCCCAACCATAGGAGAAGCATAGGCACTGATCATTCCGCGCACGGCATCCACACTTTCTTGCGGAGCTCTAAAATGACCGGTTTGTATTGCATTGTGTATCAGGTCACTAATTTCTGAGGGCGTCATTCCGGAAGCAATCAAATCTTGATATCCGGTATTGTAGGCAAAATAGCTAAAGAGCAATTGCAATCCGGCTGCCCCCAATCCGGAAAAGAAGTAGATAAACAAAAACTGCTTCTGCCCTATTGACCGTTCCAACAAACTGCCAAAAAGATAGAGGGCATACATATTGAATAAAATATGAAAAAAGGTGGCATGCATGAACATATGGGTCAGCAACTGCCAAAACCGAAAATTCTCATTCGCCGGAAACCAGAGTCCCAAATAGCTTACCGCCTGCTCCCCCACTAATTGATAGCCCAGAAAAAACAAAACATTGGCTATGATAAGCGTTTTTACGGTATCGGTTAATTTTCCCATTTAGTCAAATTTTTTATCAAGGTTATCGGTATCCAACCGAACTAATACATTTTCATTGGAAGGTGTCAAATAAGGCTCTTTACAGGCAAACAACCGGTTGATTATGGAGGTTTGCTCTTTTTCATCAAGAGACACCCCATTTTTTATGGCGGTATGTATCGCCAAAGTTTGTGCCAAAAGCCGAGTATTTTGACTTTCATCTTCGGGCACGCCTCTTTCTAAATCAGCAAGAAGCTGTTCCAAAATGTTGGGTATTTCGCTTTCGGATACATTTCCGGGCACCCCGCTGATCACAACCTGCTCACCGGCAATTTCAGAAAAATCAAATCCGGTTTGTTCCAGTAAATGTTTAAAATCATTCAACAATTTCACTTCTTGTCGTGAAAATTCCAATGTCAAAGGAAATAACAACTGTTGACTTAAAGAGGCTTTTACCGTTATATTTTTTAAAAATTCTTCATAAAGAATTCGATAATGAGCCCGGTGTTGATTGATAATCAGCAATCCGTCTTTTAATGCTGCGACAATATATTTTTTATTCAGTTGAAATATTCCGGCATTGTGTGCTTTCTCGTTTTCAGCAAACAATTCTCCGGTCACTGCTTCACTTTCAAATTCTACATTGGAATCACTTTCGGGATCTTCCATATCCAAACCGGTGTACAAAGCTTCCCAAGAAGCTTCCTTCCGGGCGGGACGAAAAGCTCCGCTCGACGACGATGTTTGCTGTTGCTCCTCTTTAAAAGGATTAAAATTGTGGTCCACTTCTATCTTAGGAGCCTCGGGAGCTTTATTCCGATAATCATAGGGCGTATCCAGCTCGGCATCTTTTTTGAAATCCAGGGAAGGCGTTACATTAAACTGCCCCAAACCATGCTTTACGGTACTGCTCAAGATGGCATAAATGGCCTGTTCGTCATCAAATTTAATCTCCGTTTTTGTCGGATGAATATTGATATCGATTGCTTGTGGATCGACTTCAAAAAAGAGAAAATAAGTGGGGTATTGTTTAGGATTTAACAAGCCTTCATAAGCCCTGTTGACGGCGTGATGCAAATAGGCGTTTTTGACAAACCTGTTGTTGACAAAAAAAAATTGCTCTCCCTTACTTCGTTTGGCAAATTCGGGTTTTCCTACAAAACCGGAAATTTTAACCACTTCTGTCTCTTCATCTACCGGCACCAGCTTTTTATTGGTTTTACGTCCAAACACATTAACAATGCGCTGTCGGAGATTGGATTTGGGCAATTTAAAAAGGTCGCTTTCATTGTGTCGCAGCGAGAAGCCCACTTGTGGATGCGCCAAAGCCACCCGTTGAAATTGGTCAATAATATGCCGCATTTCCACATTTTTAGATTTGAGGAAATTGCGTCGAGCAGGGATGTTATAAAATAAGTTTTTCACCCGCACCACCGTTCCATCCGGTGTTACGCAAGGTTCTTGTGAAACGACTTCACTTCCTTTAATTATGATTTGGGTGCCAATTTCCTGATGGGCCTGTTTAGATTTTAAGTCGATGTGTGCTACTGCTGCAATAGAAGCAAGGGCTTCTCCCCTAAACCCTTTGGTTTTAAGTCGGAATAAATCACCGGCTTCTGTAATTTTGGAAGTAGCATGGCGTTCAAAAGACAAACGCGCATCGGTGGTACTCATGCCTATGCCGTTATCGGAAACCTGAATCAAGGTTTTTCCGGCGTCTTTAATCAGTATATCAATTTGACATGCTTGTGCATCAATAGCATTCTCAAGGAGTTCTTTAACTACGGAAGCGGGTCTTTGAACCACTTCGCCGGCAGCTATTTGATTGGCAACGTGATCCGGTAAAAGTTGAATGATGTCACTCATCGAAAGGAATCAAAGGGTATTGCAAAAATTGATAAATCAAAATCTATCAGCCACAAAAAGAGAAAAACCAGAATCAAAATAATATAAATCAAGCGTCTGTTGATTTCACGATTGCCTCGATTTCTGCTGTTGTCTCGGTCTTCTTTCCATTGTGCACCAAAATCGATGGCATTTTTTTGGTCGTGATATTTTTGAAATTTTGAATCTATCTCATAAGGATTGTCAATCTCCTTGCCTTTATAATAACGCGGTGTATAATTGTAGCGCTTGTTGTGCCTGCGTTTAAATTTGTGAAAAACAAGTTTCATGACTGCTCTTTATTCCGGTTCATTGAAAGTCCAAAGTTACAAAATTATGAGTAAATAAAGGAGATCGAATAAAGCAAAGCCGAATCGCATTCGTTCTTTTTGCCAAACTGAGGTCTTAGGCCTCGGCATTATGACGAAGTTGGGCCATTTTAAGAGCAGCAATGGCCGCTTCGGTTCCTTTGTTTCCGTGTTTACCGCCCGATCGGTCCAAGGCTTGTTGCTTGTTATTGTCGGTCAGTAGGCAAAAAATAACCGGTGCTTCACCACGAAGGTTTAATTCTTTGACGCCCTGGCTTACCGCTTGACAAACAAAATCAAAATGCTTGGTTTCTCCCTGAATGACGCTTCCAATGGCAATAATGGCATCAAATCGATTTTGTTCCTGCATTTTTTTACAGGCATAAATCAATTCAAAACTACCGGGAACATCCCAGCGTTCAACATTTTCTATGGCTACCCCATTATCGGTTAGCGCTTCAAAAGCGCCTTTATACAGGTTTTCGGTAATCTCATTATTCCATTCCGAAACGGCGACCCCTATTTTATAAGTTTTTCCGTCCGGAAGGTCTTTTTTGTCATAAGCCGATAAGTTCTTACCTGCCGTGGCCATCTTATTGAGCGGTTTTTGCCATTCCAAGATAAGCGGGCACTTTAATGGCTTCCGGCGAATCAGGATATTCTTCTTTGATTTGGTTGAGCAGGTTGGTAGCTTTTTCAGTCTTCCCGAGGTCCATGGCGGTAGTTGCCGCTTTCAGTAAATATTTGGGGGTAGTAAAGTCATTGGTTCGGATGTGCGCTGCTTTCAGGTAGTATTTCAATGCCAATTCGGGCTGATCATTTCCTCTAAAAGCATCACCAATAGCCCCTTTGGCAATGGCCGGATAGAACTGATCGTCACTGGAAAATTGTTCGAGCTGTGCAATCGCTTCTTTGTATTGCCCCAGCTTCAAATAGGCCATTCCGGCTACATAATGAGCAATATTAGCCGCATCTGTTCCGCTGTAATTATCAATAATATCCAACAAACCATAGCTTCCGGCACCATGAAGAGAACGAATCAAGAGCGTATCTTGATTGGGGCCCGGCGCCACTTGCATGGCACGGTTAAAGAAGGTCATAGAGACACTCATCTCTTTAACAGCTTGCTCTTGCTTTGGCTTTATTACCAAGTTGTTATAGGTCAAATATCCCAACACTGCAATGATAACAGCACCAATGATGGTTAAAATGGGTTTACGATTACGAGCCACCCAATCTTCAAACAGGGTTACCCCAATATCGAGACGGTTAAAAAATTTGGCCGTCGAGGAGCGTTGTTCTATCTTTTCACTCCTACTTTTTTTACGCTTATCGCTATGCTTCTTATAAGTTGCCATAAAAATTCTACATAATGTGCCGCAAAAATATAATATTTATTTGTATTTAAAAGAGAAAAACAAGTTTATGTATCCTTCTTCAACAATTTATGTCTTTTCCCCGTTTTTATGTCAAATTTCAAGAGTGTCCACAAGCCGTTAACACAAAACAGCAATGCGTTTACCGAGTATTCAAAAATAATTTCATTGCGCATTATATGATTTGCAGCGAATAAATTTTATGTATTTTTGGAGTCTCATTTCACAAGTCTGTTTGGCATTATGTATTTAAAAAGTCTCTCGCTCATCAATTATAAAAATTTTGAAAGTCAAGCTTTTGATTTTAATGAACGTATTAATTGTATTGTGGGGGAAAACGGAATTGGAAAAACCAATGTGCTCGACAGCATTTACCTGTTGGCCTATGGGAAGAGTTATTTCAATCCCATCACCAAACAAAACATCAACCACCAAGCCGATTTTTTTGTGGTCGACGGCAAGTTTTACAAGGGAGAAAATCAGGAGCAGGTTATTGTGAGTGCCAAAAAGGGTCGAAAAAAAATCATTAAACGCAATGGAAAAGCCTATGAGCGTTTTCGGGATCATATCGGCTTGATTCCGGTGGTTATCATTTCGCCTTCAGACCGCGATTTGATTACCGAGGGCAGCGATTTGCGCCGCAAGTTTATGGATGGCATCATTTCGCAGAGCGATAAAACCTATCTTCAGGCACTGATGCGGTATAAAAAAGTACTTTCTCAACGCAATTCTCTTTTAAAATACTTTGCCGCCAATCACACTTACAACCAAGATAACCTGGAAGTCTATAACCAGGAAATGATTCACACCGGATCGATAATTCACGAAAAACGCAAGGCTTTTATCGAAGATTTCACTCCCGGTTTTAAAGCGCGTTACAAGGGCATCAGCAACCAAAAGGAAGAAGTTGACATTCGTTATAAAAGTCAGCTTTTCGATAGTGATTTACAAAGTTTGTTTCAAGAGAGTTTAGAAAAAGACCGGGTCTTGCAATACACCAGTAAGGGCATTCACAAAGACGATTTAAAATTTGATATTCGCTCCTATCCCATTAAAAAATTTGGATCACAAGGACAGCAGAAATCTTATTTAATCGCCCTAAAACTCGCTCAATATGATTTTATGAACGAGCAACTGGCTGTCAAACCTATTTTATTACTCGATGATATTTTTGACAAGCTCGATGAAAACCGAGTCGCCCGACTTATCCAATTGGTTACCGAAGATGATTTGGGACAACTGTTTATCAGCGACACCCATATGGAGCGCACAGAAAATGTGGTCAAATCAAGTGCCGAATCCTATAAAATGATCACCCTTTAAATGAAGAAGCAGGCCATAGAATTAAATAATATTACTTAATTTTGAAATCATGAAGAACCAAGGACTAACCATAGGGTTTCTATTGATGGCCTTTATCTTGATCGGTTGTCAATCTCCCACTACGCAACAAAAAATCAATACGCTCAACGGCTATTGGGAAATTTTTAAAGTAAAAGACAGTACCGGACAAGTCAGGAAGGTCTACAAAATGAATCCTTCGGTGGACTATATTCATATAGATTCGACCCGCCGGGGCTATCGTGTCAAGTTGAAACCGAGTATTGACGGCAGCTATAAAACCACCGGTGATCGCACTCATTTCACGGTAAAGGTGAAACAAGACAGCATCAAGTTTCTTTATCACACCCCAATGACCCAATGGATAGCAACACTCCTTACGATAGAAGAAGACCGCTTTACCGTACGGGGTCAGCGCAATATGATTTATGTGTACAAACGCTTTAAAGGCCTAAAAGAAAAATTAAAAGCTCATGCACATGCCAAAGAACAATAAACAAGACCCGGAAGACTATCAAAGCATAGGAGATGTGCTCCAGCAGTTTGTCAAGAAAAACAACCTGCAAAAAGGACTCGACAGCGTCAATGTAGAAGAGGCTTGGCATTCAGAAATGGGACCGGCCATCAATAAATACACTACCGCTATCAACCTGCGGAAAGATACACTTTACATCAGCCTTAATTCTTCTGTCCTTCGCGAGGAGTTGGGGTATGGTAAATCCAAAATCATTAAAAACCTCAATGAAGCTCTGGGGAAAGAACTGATCAAAAAATTGGTGCTGCGATAGATTTTGGGACGCGACGCTGGAAGAAGTTGTAGTATCAATGTCGTTTTACAATAATTGTTTCTATATTCTTAAAATCCCACTGTTTCTTGAGTTTGAGTATTTTTATTTCTGCCTCTCTTTCAAAAAGAATCAAATGAAAACTTTAATGGCTTGATTAGGCTGTATTTATAAGATTAGTGTGATTATATGGAAAAACTCACCTTTAACAAAATTTCCCAGGGGCGTAATCTATAAAAGGATTCTGAATACTGATAAGAAGAAAGCCTTGATATCCGATAGCTGT
>CAZPGY010000010.1:0-86151 GCA_964586655.1 uncultured Flavobacteriaceae bacterium | reverse complement strand
GCCAATTGTTGAGCGTCCCCTATGCACTGTATGCAGAAGAAGCCGGTAATGCCGGTAGCGGCGCACTTTGGACACAAAACGGCTCAGATATTTCCTATTCCGCAGGAAATGTAGGAATTGGAATTACTTCACCCAATGCGATACTGGACATTAAAGGTGGCAATAATTGGAATTTAGCCAGTGGAATTGCGGGAGATGTTCGCATAGGTAATAATACAGATAATTTACGTATAGGTGTTGCTACCGGAGGAGCTGGTGCGGGCATAGCACGAATCTACGCAACAAAACAGATAAACTTCGGTACGGACTCTACCGATCGTATGATAATAAATCAATATGGAAATGTAGGAATTGGAGATAACGCATCTTCCGATGCCACTTTAAAGGTTGGAGGTAATGCTAATGGTCAGATAGTACAAATATCCCCTTCAAACATTGACCCTGCAAATGACATGTTGGCACTCGATGCGCCAAGTGGTGCTACCGGCTTTCAATACATTGAGACAGATGGACTTGAGTTTGTAGTCCAAGATGATGGTTCTATAGAAACAAAAGGAGGAATAACCGCCCAAGGCGATGTAGGAATTGGAACAACAACCCCTTCTGCCACTTTACACATCGTTCATCAAGGCAGTGGAGCATCTGCTTCAAATCCTGAGGGCTTTATTATTGAGAACGACAATTCCGGTTCAGAAACGATTAATATGCAGGTAGGGCAAATTTCCGGAAGTTTATATCTGTTCAACACGTCAGGAACCCAAATTGGAAAATTTGACGGAACATCGGGAACTTATACCTCAACCTCAGATGCACGGTTAAAAACAAATATCCAACCTTTACATTCGCTACTCGCCAAAGTAATGCAATTAAAGGCAAAATCTTATCAATATAAAGAGCAAACCACTGATCGTACTTATTTGGGTTTCCTGGCGCAAGAAGTAGAAAAGCTATTCCCTTCTTTGGTTTACGCTCCTAATAATGAAGATGGAAATGGAGGAAATTACACCATAAACTACAGCGGTTTTGGGGTAATTGCCATTAAAGTTATTCAAGAGCAACAAAACACTATTGCCGAACTCAAAAACACCATTGAGCAAATCAAAGCTCGTTTGTCTGCCTTAGAAAAATAAATCGCTAACCGTCAAAAGTAAAAACCGCTCTGCAAAAAGGGCGGTTTTTGTTTTATACAAATCTGTTTATTTGCTTATTGCACCTGGCTTAGGCTTAGAACCTGTAGCCAAATCCCAAATCCAAATAAATATTGTGCAGGCTAAAAGAAACGGCCGTAAAATCAGGAGCTAAAATCGGGGTGATTCCATAATTGGTTTCGAAAAAAAGAAAAAACCGATCATGGAGTTCCCACGCTGCGCCCAGTTGAGTCCCCCATTGAAAAATATTGACCTCTTTAGAAAAATCATAAGGAGCACGACTGCCGTTTTCAAAGATCAACTTGGGACCGGTTGGGGCTCCTTGTCTCAAATATCCCTCACTCACATTCCCTCGAAACCTACGATCAATGGCAAAAGAAAAATAAAATCCCCCATAGAAATTCCACTGTTTTGAAAAATTATAAACCACATTCAAAGGCACCGTGACATAAGTATTTTTAACCTCGGTTTTTACCAAGCCATAAAAATAACCGCTTACCTCAGCATGGTCTTGTCTGATTTGAGTTCGATAATTTTTAACCCGAGCCTCAGTCTCCATACCCTTACTTTCTACAGCCACCCCCACACGAATTCCCCATTGCCGATTCTTCTGCAACCACTTGGTAGCATTGAGGGCAAGTCCCAATTGCAACTTCGGATTATAATGCTCAATTTTACGTATCGTTCGAGGCATCCCCAAGGGCGCACTGCCTCCAATACTAAAATGAGCCCGTACCTGATAATTTATAAGGGTATTAAAAAAATGGGACACTTGCTTATTGTCCTGCCTCGGCAAAGTCGTTTCCCTTAAGCCTTCTTGACCATAACCGGTCAAACAAATCAGTGCAAAAAAAGGGAGCAACAAAGACTTCATAGGCCAATTCTTAATTAATCGTATCTTCCAAAATTAGCTGCACTTCATCTATCCATAATTTGCTGCCCACTGCACCGTTAAAGACTCCGCCTTCGGTACTGGAAGTAAAAACAATGGTGTACATGTATTCCTCATCCGGATCAAAACTTTTTCCGTTTACCTCGTGAAAAGGAATGTAAAAGGCGGTCCACTGATCGGTTTCAATAGCTTTTTCCGGATTGAGATGTGCCACACTAAGCATACGCGGATCTTCAAAATGATGATCTCCGGGAAGATAATTGTCGGTTTCTCGTTTTTCAAATAAAATAGCATAAGCATCCCATCGATCTCGACTCAAATTAGAAGGTTCATTATTCACAACAAAATCTTCACCCGCCTGATATTTAAAATAACCTTTCAATGCAACGGGCGCTTTATCAGCGTGATAGGGCCTTCCGAAATGTGGAGAATTAATACTGGGGAAGGTCAATATAAAATCACCAACAAACAGGTTCCCGGCTGCTAAAGGAGAGCCCACGGTTTCTCCCAACGGGCCGGTTGCTTTGGTTTGCAAAACTACTCCTCTCCCTTGATACCCTTCATCGGTTTGAAAAGTGGGATAAAAAGAAGGGGTTAATTCCGCTCCCGCAGGCACCAAGCTTGCCGCCAGAATATTATACCCCGGATTTCCGGTAGCCCAATCATATACTTTCTGCCCTTCAGGATTATACCTGAAAAATTTATGATAATGCCCTTCCGGATTTTGGGTGTTTATGGTGTCCACATTTTCAAAAGCATACTTCAAATTGATATGCCGACTAAAAGTAAAAGACACCTCATAAGTTTTTTGCCACAATCCGTTTTCTGATGTCACTGTATATTGTCGAGGTTCGCTAAAATCCTGCTCTGTACCGCTCTTTGGTGTTATTTTTGCGCCCGGAGTAAGTTCAAACTGAGGAGAAAAATGATAATCTTCCTGATAAGATTTCAATCTAAAAATAACGTAATTGTTTCCAATCACCGGCTCCTCTTCCAATAAATTATCGGCGTGAGATAGCGTAGCCGACAGTATATCGGCTTCTGCATTAGGAGCCTCCTCTTTAATGCAGGCGAGCAGCAAAAAACACAAGCATCCCCCTAACAGTAATCGGTTTTTAATTCTCATACGGCGTGAATTTACGAAGATATCCGGAAACAGCGTGCAATTCATCATTGAAACCACAAAGGCACATAAAACGCATCACCTTTCAAGCAAAATCCATTTTTTACTACAAAGGATAATAACCAAAAATCTTCTCAAATAATACCAACTTGATTTATAAATTAACCTAATTCTACTTTGACTGATTAAAAAAATCCGACAAGCCTCTGTTTTTCGGGGATTTTCACCCCATCCCTAAAAGGGAGAATCCCCGAAAAACACCCTTGATTCCCTTTATCGCGTCCGCCGCAGGAGGAGGGCCAGGGGAAAACAAGGGTGTTTAGTCCTTAGGTGAAACAAAATTTCATGAACCAACTTGTGCTGTTGTTCAATCAGATAAATGTGTCAAAGTAGAACTAAAGGCTTATAGGATCAATTAAAGGTCAAGGTAAAAAACGTAGACACAGGACACAGCATTAGCTATGACGGGCATTTCTATACGGAAGTGATTTGCAATTTTAACAGGAAGAACAGTCTATTTTCAATATTACCTCCATATAACAACCTCATTTTCAAGCGTTATATCTGACAAGGCGCGTGTCGCTTGGAGTGGGATTTTGTCACCAACTTTCCCAAAAAACGGGACAGGCTCTTCAGGTTCCGGGCTCTTCGTTTGACTGGCGCTACGACCGAAACCCTATCTTCAGCTAACGCTCCCACGGTTAGGGTATATTCGAAGCTTTCCCATAGCTATTGCCTACATTACCCCCCCTACAAAAAAAACTGCCTCTTTCGAGACAGTTTTTTATATGATTTTCCAGTATAAAGTACGGTTTATTTTTTCTTTTCCGTTTCGGGTTTATTGCGTTTAACGCTCATTTCCCGAGACAAAGCAGAGCGGTCAAAGGTGATTTTACCGGCACCGGTTTCAAGCACCACAGTACCTTTTTCTTCATTGATACTGAGCACCTTGCCATACATTCCACTTTTGGTTACGACCTTATCCCCTTTGGCCAGGTTTTCAGAGAATTTCTTCTCCTTTTTACGCTGTTGTTGTTGGGGTCTGATCATCAAGAAATAGAAGATTGCAATAATTGCAATAATAAACCATATATTACCAAAGCTTTCCATAGACTCTTAATTAGCTCTTTGGCACAACGTTGGCCGTAAAGCGCAACAATTCAACTCCTTCTTTTGTATTGGTGGTCAAGCGCACGCTTTTACGTACGACACCGTGCTGTCCGCGTGAGTTAAACTTAACAACCATAGAACCTTGTTCTCCCGGTGCAATGGCTTCACGGGACCAGGTAGGAACAGTACATCCACAGCTTGGATCGGCTTTCATTACCTTCAAAGGAGCTTCTCCGGTATTAGTAAATACAAATTTGTGCTGAACTACCTCACCTTCAGTAACCTTACCAAAATCAAAGTTGGCATCTTCAAAAGTAATCTTAGGATACTTTTTATTGGCATCATTTTGTTGTACTGCAGCATTTGCATTGGCATCGTTAGCTGCCATTTCTTGTGTTGTCGCGTTATTGTTATCGGCAACCTTGTCAGAAGCCTTGTTGTTTTTGCACGAAACAAAACTAACGGTGACTACCGCTAACAATAATAAAATTGTTTTTTTCATCGTAAAAGTATTTAAAGATTTAAAAGGTTTAGGGTTGCGAAGATAGTAAAAAGATAGTAATTTAGTTCAAGCCTCTTCCGGTTTTATTTAACCGCCCTTCTTTCTTATAGGATTTGGACAATTTGTCAAGTACTCCATTAATAAAGACACTGCTTTTGGGTGTACTGTATTCCTTCGAGATTTCCAAATATTCGTTGATGGTGGCTTTTACCGGAATGGTGGGAAAATAAACAAATTCGCACAAGCCCATTCTCATTAAAATTCGGTCTATATCGGCCAATCTATCCTTGTCCCAGTTCAGTGTACTTTGGTTGATACTTTCGTCAAAATCGGAATAATATTCAAGGGTGTTACGAAAAAGACTGAAAGCAAAATCGCGGTCTTCGTCGCTTTTAAACAATTGGGGCAATGCAAAAGGCGTCATTGCTTTTTCTTTACGCAAGGTTTTAACTACGGCCGTATTCACGATGGGCAAATCATCAACCCAAGTCAATTTGGCATCTTCAAAATAATCGTGTAGTTTTTCATTAGGGGCCACTATCTCCTTAAAAAAGTTGATCAAAAAGTCTTGATCTTCCTTAAAAGTATGCGTTCGAGTGGCTATATATTTTTCATAAAGCTCAGATTCTCGCAAATTTTTCCAAATCTGTTGCGCATAATGTGATTCTTTACGCCAATCAAATAACTTCTTCTGCTCCAAAGCTTCTTGCAGCTCTTCACAGTTTTCAAGCTTGTCAATGAGTTTGTTTTCGACAAACTTTAAATTGGGATTGATATCCGCTTCTGTAGCCAAATGTTTTTTCTTCGATTTTTCATAATAGTCTCCGGCACAGGACTTTACCTCCATAAGCAAAGACAAATTCAACAAAAACAAATCGTAAGTATCAGCCATACTCTTTCTGAGAAATTTTTCTTCAGTCGGCACATTAGCCTCTTTTTTACGCAACAAGGCATATAAAGACTGCATGACTTTGACGCGGATGTGGCGGCGTGTGAGCATAGCATTGAGGAGTTATTGGGAATCCGTTATTTCGGTTGCAAAATTACCATTTTTTAAATAATTCCTCCCTAAATGAGCTTAAGTTTGTTTTTAAATTTCTCCACCGAACCTCTCCTCATCAAAATCTTAAAAACTCTTGTCTTTTTATCAGGTATAAAACCTGTATCTTTGCCGTTCAATTACAAGAAAAGGCACTTCACAAATTTGCTCAAAACAATGATTTAAAGTCCCTTTGCAGAGAATTTTTGTCCAAAATTATTATGAAAGCCCTTCAATACCTCAACAAATATTTTGTCAAATACAAGTGGCAGATGCTGCTGGGCTTGATCATTACTGCCATGGCTCGGCTTTTTGCGGTTTATGTACCGCGCTTTGTCGGCAATGCCACCGATTTGATTGCTCAATATTTATCGGGAGAAATCACTGATAAGGCACTATTTGAAAGTGAATTGCTTCACAACCTGCTCATTATTTTTGGCGCAGCCATACTCTCGGCTTTGTTCACTTTTTTGATGCGACAAACCTTTATTGTCACCTCCCGCAATATTGAATATGATTTAAAAAATGAAGTTTTTGTACAGTATCAAAAACTATCGCTCAATTTTTATAAAAAGAACCGAACCGGCGATTTGATGAACCGCATCAGTGAAGATGTTTCCAAAGTACGACTCTACCTGGGCCCCGCACTCATGAATACCGTGGGCACGGTCACCATGTTTATCGTGGTTATTATTTACATGCTCGACAAAGCACCACTTCTCACACTATATACGGTAGCCCCTTTCCCCATTCTGTCTATCGCCATCTACAAATTGAGTCAAGCCATTAACAAACGTAGTGCGGTGGTTCAAGAATATTTATCAAAGCTCAGCACCTATACCCAAGAAGGATTCAGCGGTATTGCCGTCATCAAATCCTATGGCATGGAAGACCGCACCAACGTCGATTTTGCAAAATTGTCAGACGGCAGTAAAGAAAAGAATATTGAGCTGGCCAAAATGCAGGCTATTTTCCTGCCTCTCATCTTATTACTCATCGGGGGAAGCAATATCTTGGTACTCTATATTGGCGGACAACAGCTCATCAATGGTCAAATTGATAATGTGGGGACTATTGTAGAGTTTTTGCTCTATGTCAATATGCTCACTTGGCCGGTGACCAGCGTGGGCTGGATTACCAATATGGTGCAACGTGCCGAAGCTTCCCAAAAGCGAATCAATGAATTTTTAAAAGAAAAGCCCGAAATTGTCAACACCGCCAAATCGCGTAGTGAGATTACCGGCAATATCGCCTTCAAAAAAGTAAGCTTCACTTATGATGACACGCTTATTACGGCACTTCATGAGATTTCTTTATCCATTAAAAAGGGAGAAACCACAGGCATCGTTGGAAAAACAGGTTCAGGAAAATCTACGCTATTAGAACTTATCGGCCGGCTGTATGATATCGATCAAGGAGCCTTGCTCATCGATGACACTCCGGTAGATCAACTCAATTTAAAAGACTTGCGCCAAGCCATAGGCTATGTGCCTCAAGATGCTTTTCTCTTTAGCGATTCCATCAAAAACAACATTCGTTTTGGCAAGGCGGACGCCACCGATGAAGAAGTGATAGAAGCCGCTAAAATGGCAGACATTCATGAAAATATAGAGGCATTCAGTAAAGGATATGACACCGTGTTGGGCGAGCGTGGATTGACCCTCTCCGGCGGACAAAAACAACGAGTTTCTATTGCCCGTGCCATTATTCAAAATCCCAAAATCTTCCTTTTTGACGATTGCCTCTCGGCAGTTGATACCGAAACCGAGAAAAAAATATTGAGCAATCTTAAATCAATCACCAAAGGGAAAACCACCCTCATCGTCAGCCATCGAATATCTTCCATCAAAAATGCAGACAAAATCATTGTCCTCGACAAAGGCCGAATCATTGAGGAAGGCCTCCACGATACGCTTATCAAAAAGCGAGGATATTACCACGAGCTCTACCAAAAACAACTCAGCGAAAAAGATGACTAAAAATATTTTTGGTAAAACTCGATTTTTTTATCATTTTTGAGCCCGATTAGGTTAATTAAACGATTTTTTTGATTATGAGTGAAAACGAAAACAAACACGGAGTGTACTCCAAGGTGTTAAGAGCCGGTCGCCGTACTTATTTTTTTGATGTACGCTCCACAAGAGCCGATGACTATTACTTGACGATTACAGAAAGCAAGAAATTTACCAACGAGGATGGATCTTTCTATTTTAAAAAGCATAAAATTTTCCTATACAAAGAAGATTTTGATGATTTCGTTGAAAACCTGGAGGATGTAACCCGTTTTATCATTCAGGAACGCGGGGAAGAAGTGATTAGTGATAAACACGACAAAGACTTTAAACCCGAAGAAGAAGCGATTCCTGAGTCAGAAAATGCTGAAACGACCAACAGCTTTACAGATGTAAATTTCGACGATATCTAATCATTTACCAAAAAAACATTACCATACCAACCCTAAAAAAATCCGGTTATTGACCGGATTTTTTTAGGGTTGTTTCTTTTCGGAGATCCTCCTCATCAGGTAATTTAAAGGTTTTCCCCTAACGCGCTTATTTTGCTACATGGGGAAAGAAAGCGTCAAAACATAGCGAGAAATGCTATTCTCCACTTGAGCACGATTAGAAAATCCGGTGTGCAGCAACTGCTTGTTATAATCACGCTGGGCCAAATCATAAGCCAAATCAACTCTTATTCCCCCAAAGTTATACCCTATTCCGGCAGAATATCCATTTAATGCTCCCATGGCTTCTTCACTGACATAGGGACTGGATTGATGCCTAAATCCGGCGCGAAAACTCCAGGCTTTGAGGCGGTATTCTCCACCGATTCGGAAAGTACTCACAGCTTGTAGTTTTTGTGCTATAATATCGTTGAGTACTCCAAAGCCAGGAGAAGTATAGGTGGTATTAGAAAAATCTTGATAAGAATAAGCAAAACTCACCAAACCCGATTTACCAAAAACGGCCGCTACTCCCGCACTGAGCTTCCCCGGGGTACGATATTTATATTCGGGAAAGACATTAACAATCGTTGGATTGGCAATTGCTTCGCCAAAATCATGACTGTCTGTTCGCAGGTATTGAGTGGTTTCGTCGGAGATTTTATACCAAGTCGGAGATTCATAAGCCAAGCTGACCCGAAGCATATCATTAAGACGAGCTATACCGCCCACTTGAAAGGAAAATCCGGAACCTTCTGTACTCAAATCATTGATAAAATCAATCTGATTAATCTCACTGGGATCGGCAATAAACTCATGAAAGGAAGTGGTTCGACGATAATCTATAAAATGACTATTGAGGTTTAGCCCAAAATAAAATTTATCTTTAATGGCCAAGCCTCCGTTAAAGGTTACTTTCCCTTTTGATCCATACTCATAAGCCCGGTAATAATGCTCAAAAGAACTACCGGTGACGTTAGACACGTAAGCTGTATTGTCCATATCTGAAGGATCTACTGCGTCAAACAGATAGGTTTCGTACCCCAAATAGGCCGTTTGCAGTCGGTTGTTGTTAAAACCCACATCGGCATATCCCAAATAACTATACAAATCAGACAACGACTCATCGGGATAAGGCGTCAACAAATTGAGTGGAACGCCTTGCGCATAGTTCAAAAACATATTGCTAATCGATTCGTTACTGACGCCTTTAGCTATAAAACTGTTGTTGAAAAAACCCGTCATGTCATAGGATACGCCAAAACTCAATCGAGATACCGCTGCGGCTTCATTGGTGTTGTTAAACACAAAAACCACCCCGGCTTGGTTGAGGTCCAAATCATTGTTGCGATAAGCATTTTCGGTTCCCCAGTAATTGGTTTTATTTTTATACACCCTTTCACTCAAGGATACAGCGGCTTGGTTGGATAAAAACACGGCAGAACTTGCCGGATTAATCTTCAAGGCAGAAACATCTCCGCCTAAAGCATTGAAGGCTCCGCCCATCGACATGTATCGGGCGGTTCCGTTAAGTTCATCCAAGCCGTATCTCAAGGCATCACCAAGATCTTGTGCGTTCAACATTGAGAGGTTACACAATAAAAAGGTGAAAAAAAAGATTCTTTTCATAACACTGTTCTTTTTTTTTAATTGCGGACATGACTCGATATAAAGCCGGATTCATCCGCAGGAAACTCATTTAATTTTAGGGGCTTACTTTTTTAACGTCTGCCGCCACCTGATCGGTGAGAACCTCCTCCTCTTCGTCCGCCACCGACACTTCTACTGCTTCCGCCACCGGTTCTGATGGAATGGTTGCTGGAGCGCGTCGGGGTAGAAATTCGTCTATGAGTAGGTTTATGACGGCGAATGGTGCGTTTACGGCGCGAGCTGTTTTTAAAAGTATTATGATTCTTATTCCGGTTGTTTTTTACCCGTTGTTTTCTTTGAATAACTCGGCGTCGAGGCGTGTTTCTATTGATATTTACACGTTTTCGAGTTCCTCGATTGATCGTACGGCGACTTCTATCCGCATCAACACGTCTGGGGTTTCTCACTTTTCTGCTCACATTATTCCCACTATTGCGTCGTACATCTCGACGAGTCTGTGAAGATCGGGTCCCTCGTCGATTTTGAACGGTATTGCGCTGTGATCTGGAGCTTACCCGTCGCTGGCTGTTGGTTGAATATTGACTCCTATAGTTGCGATTTCCGCGGTGATAAGAGCGATAATTCCTGGAGCGAGCATAGGCATAATAAGGACTATCGTAATAGTATAGAGGGTAATAATGATTATAATATGGATATCCATACCAACCAAAACCTATTCCCCAGCCAAAACCATATCGGGGATAGCCCCAATAAAAGGAGCTGTATCCGTAAAACGGACGATAATACCAGCCCCAAGGATTGTAATAATAAGGGCTCCAAGTCCACCAAGGATTATGATAACCGGAATAATATCCGCTATACAGGTAAGGATTACTATAAATACCTCCGTAATAATTGATATTCACTGAGCTCGGGTTGCTTCCCCATGATCCGGATCCGGCGTAATATGCATTGTCTTCATAATAACCGTCGTCATAGGCCTGTGCATCGTCATAATATTCATCCGGATCGGTAAAAACAGCTTGCTCCTCTTCTCCGGATATATAATTCCGGGCTTGAGAAATTTGACGACTTTGCTTTGAAAAATAATTTTCATATTGATCTTTTTCGGCGGTGCGTTTTTGGGTTACTTTCTGCACCCCGCGCTCGCTATTCCCCCGAGGCAGGTCTCGTGTATATATTCCGTCATATCCCGCATTGGAATAAGTTCCACAAGCACTAAAAAGGAAACTCCCCATCAGCGCCAAGGTAAAATATACTTTAGTCGATATATTTGTTATAGTAAGCCTCATAACTTGATGTTTTTGTTGTTGGATGTATAAAATTAATTATTTTTGTCAAACTCTCAAAATCATTAACATAAGCACAACATTTGTGCCAAAGCCTATGGCCAAGAAACTTACATCACGCGAAAAAGATTATTCAAAATGGTATAATGAGCTTGTCATTGCAGCAGATTTAGCAGAGAACTCGCAGGTTCGCGGCTGTATGACCATTAAACCGCACGGTTATGCCATTTGGGAAAAAATGCAAGCCAAATTGGACCACATGTTCAAAGCTACCGGGCATCAAAATGCCTATTTCCCGCTGTTTGTCCCCAAGCACATGTTTGAGGCTGAAGAGAAAAATGCAGAAGGTTTTGCCAAAGAATGCGCGGTGGTGACCCATTATCGTTTAAAAACCGATCCCGAAGATTCTTCAAAGCTCATCACCGATCCTGAGGCCAAATTGGAGGAGGAATTGATTGTCAGGCCTACTTCGGAGGCAATTATTTGGAATACCCTTAAAAACTGGATTCAATCCTATCGCGATTTGCCCATCAAAATCAATCAATGGGCCAATGTAGTTCGCTGGGAAATGCGTACCCGTTTGTTCTTACGCACCTCTGAATTTCTTTGGCAAGAAGGCCACACCGCACACATCAGCAAAGCGGAGGCCATGAAAGAAACCGAAGATATTTTACACCTTTATGCCGATTTTGTAGAAAACTTTATGGGCATTCCGGTCGTCAAGGGTATAAAAACCGAGAGCGAACGATTTGCGGGCGCCGAAAAAACCTACTGCATTGAGGCTTTAATGCAAGATGGCAAAGCTTTGCAGGCAGGAACTTCTCACTTCTTAGGCCAAAATTTCGCCAAAGCCTTTGAGGTCAAATACACCGCTAAGGAAGGCAAACAACATTATGTTTGGTCCACCAGCTGGGGCGTGTCTACACGCCTGATCGGCGCTTTAATCATGACGCACAGCGATGATCGTGGACTGGTGCTCCCGCCAAAATTGGCGCCTATACAAGTGGCCATTGTCCCCATTTATCGCAAAGAAGAACAACTGAAAGCCATTACTGAAGTGGCCGAAAAATTATCTGAACAACTTCGAGCGCAAGGAATTAGCGTGAAATATGACGACCGTGACACCCAAAAGCCGGGTTGGAAATTTGCCCAATATGAAATGCAAGGCGTACCGGTGAGACTGGCTATTGGACCAAAAGACTTGGAAAAAGGAACCGTTGAATTGGCTCGTCGAGACACCTTAGAAAAATCATTTATCCCGCAAGATAAGGCCACTGAAACCGTAAAAGACCTGCTGGACGAAATACAAGTCCGTCTCTTTGAAAAAGCCAAATCTTTTAGAGATGCCCATATTACCAAAGTGGATAACTTTGACGAGTTTAAAAAAGTATTGAAAGAAAAAGGAGGATTTATTTCGGCCCATTGGGATGGTTCTGCCGAAACCGAAGAACGCATCAAAGGACTGACAAAAGCCACCATCCGATGCATTCCTCTTGAAGGGGAAAAAGAGCCGGGAAAGTGCGTACTGACTGGAGAAGACTCAAAGCAACGCGTTCTTTTTGCAAAAGCGTATTAAAAAAATCTCGATAAAGTTTGTGGTATTTAAAATAAGTTCTATTTTTGCATCCGCAATTTGCAATTGGTCCGTTCGTCTAGTGGTTAGGACGCCAGGTTTTCATCCTGGTAACAGGGGTTCGATTCCCCTACGGACTACAACATGAAAATTCAATAAAAGCTATGGCTAATCACAAATCAGCATTAAAACGCATTCGAAGCAACGAAACTCGTCGTCTTCGCAACCGTTATCAGCACAAAACTGCAAGAACTGCCATCAAGAAGTTTAAGCAAGCAGCAAGCAAGCAGGAGGCAGAAAAATTATTCCCTGAGGTGGTGTCTAAAATTGACAAGCTGGTCAAAAAGAACATCATCCACAAGAATAAAGCAGCAAACTTAAAGTCTGAGCTGGCGCGATACATGAACACCCTGTAAACGTTTTTTTCATAAGCTTTTAATAAGACAAGCCTCTTGCTATCTTGCAAGAGGTTTTTTTTATGGCGCTATGTTATTTAACCCGAAATTCACCGCAAATTGAGGAATGATTAAATAGTTGGCAGATTATCAAGGAATTAATGGTATAAACAAAATATAAAGGTTCAAATTTGGACTGCGGAGCATTCCTATTGCTTGGATTTATTTTGAAGACTTTTTAGATGAATTAAATTCATTTCAAGAGCGCCCAATTTTTTTATTGCGTTTTTGTAAAATTTTCAATGCAAAAATTTTATGTATTTTTGCCTTAAGTTAAGCCTTATGAAAAAATCATTTTTTTATATAACTTGTCTCTTTCTGCTCCTGCTAATGGCCTGTGAACCGGCTCCCAAAAAGAAATCAAATCTGCTCAGCCTGGTTCCTTCTCAAACAGCGGCCGTGCTCAAAACTGATGATTTCTCTGAATTGGCCCAAAGCTTATCCAGCAATACTTTTATCAAGAACAATCCCGAGCTTCCGCTTTTCAGTTTTTTCAAATCTGCTTACGCTCCGCTCGCAAAACTTAAACTTTCAGGAGAAAGCCTCTTGTGTTTTTCTGTCATTGGACGCAATGATTTCTCTACCACACTCATCACGCCCATCACACCAAATCTATTGGATTCTATAGGGTACAAAACCATTGAGGGCTATTTATACAACGGACAGAAAATAAAAAAATACACCCTAAACGACAAGTTAATTTACGGAGCCAAACTTCGGGATTTATTTGTTTTTGGAGACGCTAAGTTGGTGGTAGAAAATGTAATTCGGTTGTCCGGAAAGCACATCCCGCCCAACAAAAGCCTTCAAAAGGTTTACGAAACAAGCGATCGGGAAAAGGATGCACTATTCATTAATCCGCCGGAGTTTAAAAAATTATTGGGCGCACTTCTCCCCAAAGGCTCAGCTGCCTTCTTAAGCAATTTCTCCAATTGGACAGCCTTGGACCTCAACATTAACGACCAAAGCATTCAAATCAGCGGAATCACCCTTCCGCAAAGAGGACAAGTGTTGGGGCTGTTTCAAAACGTCGGCAAGAACCCCAACAAAATAGCCCACATCACCCCTGTGGGCGCAATTGGGTTTTATAGCTTTACGTATGACGAGCTTTCACAACTTAAAGAAAACCTTTCTTTTTTACGCAAACGCAGTGGCTCCGAACCCAAATTGGAACTGCTAAAAGCGATTGCAGAAATCGGAGAAATCTATACTCATGCCACTACAGCCTTAGCACTTCGATCGGTCAATCTCAAAGAAACCAAAAGCATCTTACAACAGCAGGGCGACTTACTGGAAACTCACCGCAACCACAAGATTTATTCTTTTTCAAAACCCGATTACTTTTATCAGGCCCTCCATCCTTTAGTAAAATTAAAAGGCCTTAAATTTTATACCCAAATCGAATCATTTTTTGTTTTCGCACAAGACCTGAAAACACTGGAGTACATCATTGCCAACACACAAAATAAAACGGTTCTAACCGCACGCCAATCTTATAAAGAAACTGCCGCCTACCTGAGCGAAGAATCTTCTATACTCTTCGTGGGCATTTCCAAAAATCTACGTTCTTATATTGCCGACAAGGTAAAACCCGATCTTCGTGACAAGTATGCATCGGCAGCGCTGTCAGACTATAACTATGAATCGCTTCAATTTATCGATCACGGAAATTTCACCTATATCAACGGTGTTTTTGCTGCTGTCAAACCCAGTAAAAAACAGCATGGCGGCATACAAGTTGGCAGCCTTAAGCTGGGAGAAAAAGTTGCAAACGGCCCCTGGTTTTTTGTCAACTGGAACACCCAGCATTACGATATTGTTGTACAAGGAGAATCAGACAGCCTTTATGTCTTCAATGAAAACGGAAAACTGCGTTGGACACAAGCACTCGACGGCCCCATTTTAGGCGACATCCAGGAAATCGACATCTATCAAAATCATCGAATCCAAATGGCTTTTGTTACGCCTCACACCTTTTACATTATTGATCGGGAGGGAAATATTGTTGCCCCTTTTGACCAGGAATTTGAACGCACCATCACCGAGCCTTTGGCTATTTTTGATTATTATGACAGCGGAAGATTTCGGTTTTTAATTACACAAGGGCGACACCTGAAGATGCTGGACAAACACTTGGATCCGGTGAAAGGTTTTGAATTTGAAGCTGCCAAATCTCGTATCCGCTATGCGCCCAAACACTTCCGCATCGGAACGAAAGACTATATCGTCTTGCAAGAAGCTTCGGGGCAGTTGCATTTATTAAATGTCCGCGGAGAAACCCGAATTCCGGTCAAGCATAAAATTGCTTTTTCTGACAATTCATGGTACCTCTATCAAGATCAATTTACCTCGACCAATGCCAACGGGGAGCTGTTACAAATCAATGAAAACGGAGACTTGTCCAAAAAAGACCTCAACCTTGAAACGCATCATCAAATTGCAGCAACAGCGCATATCTTGGTCAGCCTTTCCGGAAATAAAATATCCATCAACGGCAATACCGCTACTTTGAGTTATGGAATTTTCACAAAGCCGCAAATTTTTATGATTGGAGAGCAAGCTTACATCGCTACCACCGACACCCAAGCGCACAAGGTATACCTCTTTGACCAAAAGGCCCAATTATTACCCGGATTTCCAGTGTATGGAAATTCGGCAATTGACCTTAAAGACATGGATCATCGCGGGGGTCCCGAGCTAATCGTCAAAGGAGAGGATGACAGCATCTTGATTTATGAAGTAGAATAACACCCAAAAGCCCTGCTGCTCCTTTGAATTTTTATTCTTTTTCTCTTAGTCTCTAAACATTTCGGTAAGTCGCAGACGCAGTTTGCGGTAGTAATCTTCAAACAACCAATTGCGATAATTCTTAGTGTTATTGATGATACAATTGGAGTATCGGCGTACGCGATCACGGATATCGTCCTTTAATTCTTTGGCCAAGATTCGGGCATCAAAGACATCTTCGCTGTTTTCATAACACATTTGTGCGTGTTGCTCTATAGACTCCTCCAATACTTCCTTTGATTTTCGGCCGTTGTCGACCGCCTCGTTGTAGGCCTTTTTAATATCAAAAGTAACCGTTTCCGAATTTTTGAACAAGGCTCTGACTTCATCGGGCATCTCATAGACAAATTCCTTTTCAATATCCTCATCATCGATAATATTCTCCAGGAAGTAGTCCGGATTTTTAAAAATCAGTTGCCAATCTACCGGTGCGTCCCAAAGCCCAAAACGAGCCACATTGTTTCCTAAGTCTATGATATTGAATTCGTCTTTATCCGGTAAGCGTCGAGACCCCCGTCCAATCATTTGATAATAGAGGGTCAGCGATTTTGTAGCCCGATTCAAAATAATATTACGCACATCGGGAGAGTCAAATCCGGTGGTCAAGATACTAACCGAAGTCAGAATGGCATCCGGCTTTTCATCAAACCATTTCAAAATATTCTCTCGCTCTTGCTTGCTGTGGGTATTGTCTAAGTGTCGAATTTCATATCCGGCTTCTTTAAAAGTTTGATACACAAACCAAGAAGTATTGATCCCGTTGTTAAAAATCAAGGTCTTTTTGCCTTTACACTTCTCTTCATAAGCATGCAAGAGCTTGTTTTGCATGTTCATATCGGTGTACAGGTCTTCAGAGGACTTTACGGTATAATCTCCATTAATTCCTATTTGCAGAGAGCTCAGCCTCACATTATAGCTATAGGTATTGGCTTTGGCTAAAAAATCGTTTTCAATCAACCAAGAAATCGAATTACCCACAATCAGTTCTTGGTAATTGTCATTCATCGGCAGCTTGATATTAGAACTCAAAGGCGTGGCGGTAACTCCTAAAATAAAAGAATCTTTAAAATACTTAAACAGCTTAGTAAACGAGTTGTAGTGTGCCTCATCAATAATTACTAAGCCCACATTGGACACCTCAAGCATTTCGTCGTTCAGTCGATTGTTTAAGGTTTCTACCATCGCCACAAAACATTGATATTCATTGTCTTTTGGCAAGGTCTTCACTTTGCTATTGATGATTTTATTATGCACACCAAAGCCTTCCAAAATAGCAGAAGTTTGACGACACAGCTCAATACGATGAGTCAGTACCATTACTTTTTTATCGGTTTGCTCGAGATAGCGTCTGACAATTTCAGAAAACACAACGGTTTTCCCCCCTCCGGTAGGCAATTGGTATAACAAATTATAGTTATCCGGTGCTTCGTTGAGGTATTTGAATATTTTCTGTAAGTCTCTTTCTTGGTAATTGTATAATTTCTTTTCAGCAGTTACTTCAGCCATAAGATAGGTCCCTTCTATTTCAAGTTTCACGTAAAGACTTTGCAAAAATAAGCAGAATTAAAGGTTTAGCGCAATTTATTTATGTTAATTGAACATAAAATCCCTGTATTACACCTGCTTAATGGCTGTTTATCTGCTTAATAAAGACCAATTATATTTTTTATGGATTAGTGGAATTAATTTTATTTAAACCTTATTTTTGCAATACTTCTATCTAATCCAAAAATAGTATTGTTTTGACCGATAAAAAAGCACATCAACTCATTGAAAAGATCATTGACGATTTAAAACACAACGGCATTATAACCAACACCCTGGTGGAAGACCTCATCGCCTTAAGACCCTATGCTGTTGCCGAAAAGCGCCCTACCGTGGCCAAGGCTCTCCGACTGATTGCTGAACACATCGAAGAACACCAAACCTTTGCCATTCCAATTCCCATTGACGACGAAATCTATGACGCAGAAAATGAGGAATTTATTGAAATTACGGAAAGTGAAGACAATTATGTTTCCGAAAAAAGCCTGCTCTACCTCATGAACCTGATTAAAAAAGAGGAAAACCCCATGAATAAGCAGGAGATTAAAGAATACAACGAGTCCTTAAAGGATTATGCCGAAGAAAATTGATGGTCGATAATTTCTGTTTCAAACGCTGCGTAACATCATTTCCGCAGCTATCTGAAATCAGATCAAAAAAGGACGAACCGCCGGAAGAAAATATTGCATTTTTAAGAGAAGGCTCTCTTTCTTTATTATCCTATTGATCATTTAAATTAATAGCGGAGTCGGAGTGTGGTCTTTGTATTGGAAAACATAAGTAAAACTCCTATCGGTATTGGCTTTGATATAGCCTTCGGGTTGGGAAAAAAACTGCAATTGCCCGTTCTTATAAATAAACCCGTGGTCATAAAGGGTCGTGGTGGTGCCGGCATTGCTTCGCACGGTTTTTTGCACTTTTTGGCCGGTGGCGGTGTAGTAAAATTTAATGATTCCGCCTTGGTTTCCGGCCACGGTAATTTGGGTGGGCAGGTTCAGGGCGTTATTTTTTCTTAGTTGGGGGTGCATGATGGATGGGTTAGAGATAGTTCTTTTTTACTGGAGTAGATACTATCCCTAAAAAGTGTGTAAAACGCACAATGATTATCTTTGATTTAATAACCACAAAAAATCAAGAAATATGCGTTTTACACAACCTCAAATTAATGAAATTTTTGAAAGTCTGCTAAAAAAAGAAAAAGGCTAATCGGGAAAAATCCCTTTCAGCCTTTTCCATTTCCTTTTATTGCTATCCTTTAAGCAGCATTCATCTTTTTAATCATATTTAAAGCCGACCCCTCTTTATACCATTCAATCTGGTTTTCATTGTAGGTGTGATTGGCTTTAATAGTGTCTTTGCTGCCATCTTTGTGAACGATTTCCACCGTCAGCTGACGATCGGGTGCAAAGTCTTTCAGGTCGATAAAGTTGAACGTATCATCTTCCTGAATCAATTCATAATCGTCTTCATTATCAAAGGTAATTCCCAACAAGCCTTGTTTTTTCAGGTTGGTTTCGTGAATTCTGGCAAATGATTTGGCCAAAACCACTTTAACCCCAAGGTGACGAGGCTCCATGGCTGCATGCTCTCTTGAAGAGCCTTCTCCATAGTTGTGATCGCCGACCACGACAGTTGGAATCCCGGCTTTTTTATAGGCACGAGCCGTATTGGGTACGCCGTCATACTCACCGTCAATTTGACTTTTGACGAAATTGGCTTTATGATTAAAGGCATTGATGGCGCCAATGAAGCAGTTGTTAGAAATATTATCTAAGTGACCGCGATAGCGCAACCAAGGACCGGCCATGGAAATGTGGTCGGTGGTGCACTTTCCTTCTGCTTTCAACAACAATTTAGCTCCGGTAAGGTTTTTCCCGTCCCAAGGCTCAAAAGGGGTCAACAACTGCAAACGCTCGCTTTCTTCGGAAACGGAAATTTCAACACCACTACCGTCTTTTAAAGGCTCGACATAGCCATTGTCGTCCACTTCAAATCCGTCTGGTGGCAATTCAATACCGCTGGGTTCGTCAAGCATCACTTCTTCTCCGTCTTCATTGAGCAAAGTATCGGTCATCGGATTAAAATCCAGTCGTCCTGCAATAGCAATGGCGGCCACCATTTCGGGCGAGGCGACAAACGCATGGGTATTGGGATTTCCATCGGCGCGTTTAGAGAAGTTTCGATTAAAAGAGTGAACAATCGTATTTTTCTCATCTCCGTCCAAATCAGTACGCTCCCACTGTCCAATACAAGGGCCGCAAGCATTGGTAAAGATGGTAGCATCCAAGTCTTCAAAGATCTTCAACAGTCCATCTCTATCAGCTGTGAATCGAATTTGCTGAGAACCCGGATTAATTCCGAAGTCGGATTTGGGTTTGAGTTTTTTATCCAAAGCCTGCTTAGCGATAGAAGCCGAGCGGGTCATGTCTTCATAAGAAGAGTTGGTACAAGAACCGATCAATCCCCAATCCACATTAATGGGCCAATCGTTTTCTTTGGCCTTGTCGTGCATTTCTCCCACCGGAGTGGCCAAGTCTGGCGTAAAAGGTCCGTTGAGGTGAGGTTGCAATTTTGAAAGGTCTATTTCAATTACCTGATCAAAATATTCTTCAGGGTTTTCGTAAACTTCCGGATCGGCAGTAAGGTATGAGCTCACTTCATTAGCGGCATCTGCCACATCATCTCGATTGGTAGCGCGTAAAAATCGCTCCATGGATTCATCATAACCAAAGGTTGAGCAGGTAGCGCCTACCTCGGCTCCCATATTACAAATGGTTCCTTTTCCGGTACAAGACAATGAACGGGCACCCGGACCAAAGTATTCGATAATGGCGCCGGTTCCTCCTTTAGCGGTTAAGATTTCAGCCACTTTAAGGATAACGTCTTTTGCTGCGGTCCATCCGCTCAATTTACCGGTTAGTTTAACACCAATCTGCTTAGGGAATTTAAGCTCCCAGGGCATTCCGGCCATCACATCGACAGCATCGGCACCGCCCACTCCAATGGCGACCATACCCAATCCACCAGCATTGACGGTGTGAGAGTCGGTTCCGATCATCATCCCGCCGGGGAAAGCATAGTTTTCCAATACCACTTGGTGAATAATTCCGGCTCCGGGTTTCCAAAAACCAATTCCATATTTATTGGAAACAGCACCCAAAAATTCAAAAACCTCACTACTGGTTTGATTGGCACTCATCAAATCCGGCTCAGCACCTTGTTTGGCCTGAATCAAGTGGTCACAATGTACGGTGGTAGGAACGGCCACTTTGTCTTTTCCGGCTTGCATAAATTGCAACAAAGCCATTTGTGCGGTTGCGTCCTGACAAGCAATACGGTCGGGAGCAAAGTCTACATAATCTTTGCCGCGCTCATACGCTTTTTTGATGTCTCCTTCAGAAAGATGGGAATAAAGAATTTTTTCAGCATGCGTCAAGGGTTTTCCGGTGATCTCGCGTGCTTTATCCACACGCTCGGCAACTCGGGCATAAACCCCTTTAATCATATCAATATCAAATGCCATAAATTATAGGTTTTTATTTAGGGTTTGCAAAGGTAAGGAATTGACGACAAAATAGAAACTCAATGCCCTAATGTGGATTCAAACTAAATAAGAGAATTATGCATTTTTTCATCAATTGTGTGCCGGGGTGATGCCGTCGTCCTGTATTTCCTGATGTTCATAATTGGCATACATTTCCTTTTCATAATCAACCGGAGGTTTGCCTTTATTGAACCGACGAATCAGGCCGTCAAAGATGGCATAAACTACCGGCACAAAAATCAAGGTCAGGAATAGTGAGGAGATCAATCCACCGATAACCACCCAGGCCAAACCATTGTTCATTTCAGCCGCATTTCCTTTGGCCAATGCAATGGGCAACATTCCGAAAACCATGGCGATGGTCGTCATCAAAATAGGTCGCAACCGTGCGTGATTGGCTTGAATCAATGCTTTATAAGTCGATTCTCCTTCCGCTTTTCGCTGATTGGCAAAATCGACCAATAAAATGGCATTCTTGGTCACCAAGCCCACCAGCATAATCATCCCCAGGATGGTAAAAGTATTTAACGAATTATTAGTCAACGCCAGAATAACCAACACCCCTATAATCGCTAAAGGCACCGAAAACATGACTACTAATGGATAAACAAAGCTATCATAAAGTGCCACCATCACCAGATAAACCAATATAACAGCTGCGAGCAAGGCAATTCCCAGCGTTCCAAACCCATCGCTTTGCAACTCCATATCACCGCTCCACAAATAATTGACTCCTGCCGGTTTATCGAGTTTAGAAAATTTTTCTTCCCACTGTTCGGCAACGGTTCCCACCGGCACTCCAACTGTTTGTGCCAAAATGGTCACCGATCGGGATTTGTCACGACGCTCCAAGAAACTTGGACCGGTTCCATAAGTCACAGTAGCAAATTGGCTCAATTTGATTTCTTCTCCGCGATTATTGACAAACACCAAGTTTTTTACATCTTCAAGGCTGGATCGGCTGGCCTGATTAAGCCTGATATTGATATCGTATTCATAATCTCCGGCGCGGTATTTAGCATCGGTATTTCCGCTAAAAGCGGTTTGCATCGTCATTCCTACCGTAGCGATATTCAACCCCAACATCGCCATTTTATCGCGATTGATTTGTACTTCTACTTCGGGTTTTCCACCCTCAGAAGACAATTCAATTTGCGTAGCCCCGGGAATGGTTCGCAATTGGGCCATAGCCGCTTTTGCAAACCTATTGATGCTGTCTAAATTTGCCCCGGTAATCACCAAAGCCAATGGAGCTTGTTCTGCTCCCATCAAACCTACAGAAAGGGTTTTGACCTTGGCGCCCACCAATATATCACTGAGTTGATTGCGTATTTTGGCGGCGTAAACTGCTGAGCTGGCTTCTCGCTCATCTTTATCGACCAAAATCACATCAATTTCTGATTTGTAAGGAGTAGATTGTGCCATTCCAAATCCGGTACTCTGCTGACCTACGGTGGTAATCAACTTCTCTATTTCCGGTTTTTTCGCAAGATAAGCTTCCGCCTTTTGGGTCATTCGATTGGTCGTTTCTATAGAAGCATCCTTGGGCAATTCAATCTGCACCAAAAATTCGCCCTTATCAATCTTGGGCATAAACTCCCCGCCGATAAATTTGGTCAATCCAAAGGATAAAACCAAAGCCACCAGCACAATCAACACGGTAGCAATTTTGGTACGCTTACTTCGCAAGCACCATTTTAAAATTCCCGTAATCCAATGGGTAAACCGCATCAACATTTTTTCAAATCCGAGAATAAAACGTTCAAACATATTTTTGCCTGTCAGTTTTTTACGTTTTCCAAAGCGTGAAGACAGCCAAGGAACAATAGTAAAAGAGGCCAACAAGGACAAAAGCGTAGCAATGATTACGGTAACACAAAATTGTGCAATAATATTAGCCACAAGCCCTGTACTCATGGCAATGGGCAAGAACACCACCACAATGGTCAACGTGATGGCACTCACAGTAAACCCAATTTCGGAGGCGCCGTCATAAGCGGCACGCACTCGCCCCTTCCCCATTTCCATGTGGCGGTATATGTTTTCAAGCACGACAATGGCATCGTCTACCAAAATCCCTACTACCAAAGACAAGCCAAGCAGACTCATCAGGTTGAGGGTATAGCCCATCAAAGCCATTCCGATAAAAGTAGAAATTAAAGAAGCCGGAATGGAAATCATTACGATAAATGCATTTCTAATAGAGTGCAAAAACAGCAACATCACCAAAGCCACCAGCACCACAGCGATTAATAAATCGTGAATCACACCATCTGCCGCCTCCAAAGTAAAGGTGGAAGTGTCATTGACTACCGTGATATTTACATTATCGGCTGCATAGTTTTTTTCAATATTCTTAATCCGTTGTCGCACTTGTTCACTCACCTCCACAGCATTGGCATCAGATTGTTTGATGACCTGCAGCAAAATAGCCGGCTCACGATTGACGCGGGCAATTTTTTCCACCTCTTTTTGCGCATCAACTACATTGGAGACATCTTTTAGTCTGATTGAGCTGCCATTTTTAGAACTGATTACCAAATTGGCCAATTCCTCAATGCTTTGAAATTTCCCGGAGAGCCGAATGGTAATTGCATTTTCACGGGATTTTAATTTCCCGGTCGGGAAGTTTAAATTGGAAGACTGAATAGCTTGCTGTACCTGTAAAATAGACAAGCCATAGACCTCGAGTTTGTCTCGATCTAAGTTCACCCGAATTTCCCGTTCTTGTCCGCCAATCAAATTGACCTGTGCCACTCCTTTTACTTGTGAAATGGCCGGCCTGATTTTTTTATCCAACAAGTCATAAAAAGCGGTTCCACTCAAACTCGAAGTAGCAGCTGCGGTAATCACCGGCAAGTCACTGAGAGAAAATTTTAGCAGCGAAGGGGTTTTGACGTCATCGGGCAGGTCAGCCAAGATCGCATTAATCTTACGCTGGGCTTCATTAAGGGCTTGATCGACGTCTGCCCCATTATTGAGCGTCACCAACACCAGTGACAAGCTTTCAAAAGACTTGGACTCTATTTTTTTAATGTTTTCGATAGAAGATACGGCATCTTCAATATCCTTGGTCACCGAAGTCTCCACCTCAGCCGGAGAAGCTCCGGGATATATGGTGGATACCGTAATTACATTGACATCAAACTTAGGGATGAGTTCATAGCCCATGGAGGTGTACCCCAAAATCCCACCCAAAATCAGGATGATAAAAAGGACGATGACCAAACTTGGTCGTTTTATGGAAATCTTAGCTAATTTCACTACTGTATTTTATTTTATCGTGTGAGAAATCTGTTTTAAAATAGGTGTTATACCATGGTATTATTGAGCGATACTAACTTTAGAACCGTCAAACAGGTTGATTTGGCCTTTGGTCACCACCTTTGTACCGGGCTGAAGGCCTCCGACAATTTCCACGGCATCTTCAAAAACCCTTCCTATGACCACCTTTTTTAGCTGAACTGTGGTATCCGGCTGCACTACAAACACTTGTCGACTGTTGATACCGCCCACAAAGGCATCCTTGGGCAAAGTCAATACGCGGTCTTTGTCGCTTTGTGCAGTGCCCCCAAAAATGGCTGTTGCATACATCCCGGCTCGCAATCTCTTGTCTTCTTTATTGGCCAGGGTAATCTCAACCGGAAAACTAAGAGAAGCATCTGCCAAAGGGGCAATAAAAGTGATGCGACCATGAAAAACGGCATCGGAATACACGTTTACTTTCACTTTCACTTTATCCCCCACTTCAAGCTGCCCCACGCGACTGCCTTCAACTGTTACATTCAGTTTCAACTTAGAAACATTCACAATTTGAAACAAAGGAGCACCCGGTGCCACTATGGCTCCCGGCTCAATCATTCTCTTGTTAATAATTCCGGCAATCAAAGTTTTGACATTGGAATTGTTTAGCTGAATTTCGGCCTGTTCCAATTTATTCTTTGCTGTTTTTAACCGCAATCTGGATTGGTCCAATTGCTGTTTGGTTACGCCGCCGGTTTGATAAGCATCTTCTAAGCGTCGATTGTTGGTCAATGCATTTTGATAAGCTGCTTGGGCCGAAGAATAATTGACTTGCAATGTATTTTTCTCTATTTTGGCCAAGACCTGACCCGACCGAACCCGATCGCCTTCATCTACCAAAATCTGTTTGACTTTCCCGGGCATTTCGGCCGAAAGCATCATTTCTTGATAAGGTGCTAAAGTACCATTGGCCGTAAATTTTGTAGAGACCCTGTCATAATCTACCACGGCCACCCGCACCGGAACTGTTTCGTTTTCATGGGCTATAATTGCTGTCTTTCGCTGAATATCCTGCTGATTTTGATAGATGATAAATGCGCCGCCTCCCAAAAGAAGCAAGATAATGAGCAGGTACAATAAAGTTTTTCCAAGTTTCATATCCTATAATTAATCGTTGAGTTGTTGAACGAATTTCTCGAGTTTACCTTTGGCCTTATAGAGTTTGATTTCGGCCAGTTTAAATTTTAACAAGGCATGGGTATAATTGTTTTTCGCTTCAACCCATGCATTTTGTGCATCTAACAAATCGGTAAGCGTAGCCAATCCATTTTGATAATTGTTTCGGGTATTTTTCAAAACCTTGTGGGCCAACACCTTATTAGCTTTTTGATTTTCAATAGACTTCAAGCTGTTTTCAATCTGTGCTTTGGCATTTTGATACTCCAGATTCATGGCCAACTTAGTGTCTTGTATATCGAGAGCTACATTTTCCAATTCTATTTCGGCCTGTTTTACGGCAGCCCTTGTCCCCATTCCGTTAAAAATGGGAATGTTTATCTGTAGCCCAATACTGGCATAATCTGTCCAATAAGTTCCTTGACTTTCTCCGGTTCCGATGGGAAATTTATCGCCAAATCCTTGCCAGGCATAGCTTCCAATGAGATATAACGTGGGGTAAAGTCCTGATTTTTCAGCTTGAACCTTATAGGTCAACAGCTGTTTTTTCTTTTTCAAGAGCTGGATTTCGGTACGCTCACTAACATCAATAGTCTTGGGCACGTATTGCGGCTCGATCTCCAAGTCATTGAAAGAGAGCTGGACAGGATTATTCATCGGCATTCCCATATAAAACTTAAGGGCATTTTTTAGTTGAATTACCGCATTGCTCAGCTGGGTACGCGCTGTTTTTAAGTTGGTGAGGTTTACGCTAATTCGATCCAAGTCAATTTCCTTAGCCAAGCCATTTTGATAAAGGTTTTTGATGATATCATGAATTTTCAAAGCGCTGGCATAACTGCTGTCAATCGTTTGTAGTTTTTGTTGTTGAGTCAGTATTTGATAGTATGCCGTGGCCACCTTTTCTATAATTTGCTCATCGGTCATTTCACGGCTAATTCTGGCTAAATCTCTACTCTCTCTCGCCGCTTTCATCCCTATAAACACTTTAGAATTAAAAAGCATTTGTTTAAGATTTACCCCGATGGAAGAATTCCACGGCTGCCCAAAGGGAACCATAAAAATTTGCCCGGGCTGGCCTATAAAATCTCCCGGAATAGGCGTTTTCCTTAAAATAGGATTATAGACCAATCCGCCGCTTCCATTGATATGCGGCAGCGCAGCTGCTTTGCGTTCGGTAACTAAGTATTTTGATTTCTCTACTTCCAATGCTGCTTTTTGGGCTGCCGCTTTGTTTTCTAAGGCATAATTGATGGCTTCGGCCAAGCTTAGCTTTTCTTGGGCTTGCCCCAAAAAGCTTACCGACATCAACAACAACAAGAAGAATGTGACTTTTTTCTGAATCATAAATTTATATGATGGGGTTTAAATAAAAACACTATCCAAAATAACCTGCTTTCGCTCCTCCATAATCTGCTTAAATTGGGCTTCGTCAATATCTAAAGACTCCGCCAACAAAGGACGCATGCAAAAAGGAAAAGAGACCAACGAAGCTATATTCAAAATAAAATGAATGGGGTCAATGGGTTTGATGGTTCCTTTGGCAGCCTCTTCCCGTAAAAGATCGGCCAAAATATCATTGACAGAACGTAAAAATTCTTTGTTCTTACTAATAATAGCACAGCTGGAGGTCTGCATTTCTGAGACAATATAAAGCTCGAGAAAAGGATATTTGATAGCGGTTGCCAATTTATCATCCAACCATTTCTCCAATTTCTCTCGAAAGGGTAAATCTGCTGAAACAATGGCGCTATTGTCTTCCTGCATACGATTTAACGCATCGTCAAAAACAATTTTCAACAGGTTGTCGCGCGACCTGAAATAATAATTGATGGCCGTTCGATTTACTCCTGCAGCATCCGCAATCTCCTGGGTCCCGGCTTTAAAATTGCCCTGACCAAAAAAAAGCTTCTTTGCCGTTTGCTTAATTCGCTCCTCTGTACTTAAGGCTGACTTCTTTTTAGACATTTTTGTTTAACTAATTGGTCGACAAATGTAATTCAACTTTTTAGTTAGACAAGTTTGTCTAAGTTATTTATGACATATTTAACTTTTGAAGGCAGCGACTAAACAAACCTGCGCCGCAGGCCGGAAAAAACCGGAAATAAAGGGGGAAATATCACTTCTGAATAAGAGTGCACTCCTCAAATTTAAGATTGGGCGCTCATCGAGATTGGAAAAAACCAGTCATATTCCGGAAATCCGGTGGATTGGGAGTGGAACTTGCCCCAAATCCCAAGAGCCTCCGCAGATCGTCAACATAAAAAGGGGAACTTTGATGCATAACGTTCAGGCATAGGATAAAGGATGATGAAAATCCCATAAATCTATAGACCCGTTTATAAAGTATTTTGCTATTAAATGAAGAAGGCGATGATTTGAGAACAAAAAACCAATTTAAAAAATTCTAAGAATGAATTACGATCCAAAACGACATCACCGACGCAGCATCCGATTGAAAGATTATGATTATAGCCAAAAAGGACTTTATTTTATAAGCCTTTGCTGTCAAGATCGGATTCATTTATTCGGGAAAATCCGACATCAAAAAATGAATTTAAATTCCTTTGGAAAAATCGCACATAAGGAATGGCTCAATTCGTTAAATATCAGAGATAATATTGACTTACACGATTTTATCGTGATGCCTAACCATTTTCACGCCATTATAGAAATCTTATTTAAGAAAGGAGATAACGAAAAACATCTCGGAAAATTCCGATCGCCCTCTCACACCATCGGCGCTATTATCCGCGGCTACAAAATAGCCACGACAAAACAGATAAGAGAAGAAATATCCTCTTATCTAAATTCTAAAGATTCGGCGAAAAAAAAGAAAGAGGCGAAAGAGAAGGGAAAAGGAGCGAAGAATCGGGCAGGAATAGCGGGAATAGCGGGAATAGTACGGGCGAATTGCAATTCGCCCCAACCTTCTGGCGATTCGCCCCAACCTTCTGACGATTCGCCCCAATCTTCCGACGATTCGCCCCAACCTTCTGGCGATTCGCTTCGGCGCCGATGGGAGGGAACAGAAACTTTTCCTTTATCGGATTCAGAATTAATAAAAATTTCAAAAGCAAAGCGGATCTGGCAACGCAATTATTACGAACACATTATTAGGAATAAAAAAGCCTATAATAATATAGCAAATTACATCCGTGATAACCCTAAAAGATGGAAAGAAGACACCTTCAACAGAAAAAAATAATCTCATTATCATATGGATCTCAATAAAATTCAAAAAAGAATACTCAAGCCTATTCCTTAAATTTAAGATCAGGAGAAGCTTGTTGGTGTTGGCCGTGGAAAATCAAACAAACCTGCCGGATTTCCAAAACCCGGCAGGTTTGCTATTTACAATAAAGAATACAACTTATTTATAGGTCACCACACGTCCCCAAATATCGTTGGTGCCCCAGATTCCACGGCGAGTGGATTCTAATTGCAGCAATTGGCTGTGGTCGACAAACAAATTGACTTCCGGGCCGTAGTTTTTGACGTACCACTTGAACACTTGCGGATCAGCGGCTTCAAACATCACATTTTCCAAGCCCAATTCGTTGATAAATTTGGCCGGAACATCGGTTCGCCAGGGCTCGGCATTTTCGGTTACACCTTCCGATTCCATCATAATCAGATACGCTCCGGCATCCAAAAATCGTTTTCCTTGTTGGATGGCATAATCCACATCTTGGGTGCCTTCCGATTGATATTCTTCAACCGTTCCGTCACCGCCGGCGCCAAATTGCACCCCGATTTCGGGTTTGGCTTTGAGTCCGGCTTTTTGGACTTCCTCGATAACCCGCTGCCAATCGGAAGTGGGAATGGAGATAAATCCCGTAGAAATTTCGATGATGTCAAATCCTAAATCCTTGACCTCTTGGATATATTTTTTGACCGCATCTTTTCCCTGGGTCAATACGGTTTCCATAAATCCTCCGGTAGAGGCCATAACGCCATACGAATGTGCTAAATCGAGCATTTCTCTGATCTTTTCCGGATTCATCAGGGTGAAAACTCCGCCGGCAAATTTGATGCTATCAACATAATTGCCGCTCATTTCGAGGATGTCTTTAAAATAGCTCATCCCAAAATTGGAGTAATAAGCCGAACGAATTTCGGTCAATCCAATATCACGGGGTTTTTCTTGTCGTTCGTTTTTATTCAACCAGTCAAAAGCAACCGGATGTTTTTTAAATTCTTTTCCTTCTTGAAGTGCCATAATAATGAACTTTTAAGGGTTAAACATTAGTTGTAATACGGAAGCGACATTCAAAACAGACGAATCTTTCTGGTAAAATTACAAATCACTTCCCTATAAATTGAGAGGATGATTCTTTATCATTTCCCTCATAATTGTCATTCTTTTGTTCAGAAAAACGACCTGATAATGATTATCATAGTAGGATCCTTGAGCCGTTTTTCGGTAATGGAAGAATAACAAAGACCATTTTTTCTTTAAGCGGTTTGAGGAGTCTCTTGGCCAATATTTTCCAAGACTTTCATCAAATCACTTATTTTGTGATTTTCCAAATGCTGTACGATATCGATAATTTGATCCAAGCTTTCTGCATCAGCATAAGGGCTTGACAATTTTTTAAATTTGTCAATGATTATCTCCCAAGAAGCCGGTTTGCTGTGAAATCCTCGATAATCTTTTTTAGTGGTATAGAAGTGATCGCCGTCTTTCATATAGATACTCAATTCACTTCCCATTTCATCGGGAAACAGCTTAGAGAGTTTCCTATTTTCTTTAACTTCCACTTTTTGGAGTAAGCTTTGGATATCCTCTTTTTTAATGCGTTCGGGAGTGTATTGCTCGGGCATCACATCGCCATCTAAAATCATGGCCGAAATCATATAAGGCAAGCTGTGATCGGCTTCTTCCTTGACGCGAATGTTTTTCTTCCCGCCTTCTTCGCCACCGCCAATAATATTGTAGGCCACATCAAAAGTTTCCAAAATAATTTTCTCAATGCGATTCGGATCAATTTTATTGTTTTCGATTAGTTCCTGCACACCTTCTAAAGTGGATTGAGAGTGAACTTCGGCATTATAGCGTTTGACAATGGTTTTGGTCACGCGTTCCAAGTCTTCTTGACTCCAATCGATTTCAAAATCTCCGGCAATACTGTCTTTAAATCCTTTATTACCCTCAAAAACTTCTTCAGGGCCGGTAATTCCGCGCATCGCTAAAAATGCAGAATGCGTAGAAGTCCATCCGGTAGACGGGAACGCCAATCCTTTCCAATGTGATAGATTTCCGGTTCTTGTTACGCGCAAGGCATTATAAGCGGTTGCAGCAATGGCAATGGCATTGGCGGTTTGTTTCTCAGTGAGATTTAAACTGTAAGCCACGCCGGCTGCCGCGGCATAAGCCCCTTGAACGGTGTGGTCAAATCCTTTGTCGCGAACCGGAGCCACATCACTCAATCGACATTGAATTTGATAAGCGATGGCTAAGGCAGTAAGGAAATCTTTCCCATCGCTGTCGGCATACTCGGTAGCTGCTAAAATACTGCCGATATTATCTGAAGGATGTCCGGTTTCATTTTTGGCCAAATAACTGTCGTTATAATCCAGATAGCGAACCCGAGCCGAATTGTAAAAAGCGGCACGGTCGGGAGAGGTTTTTCCACCTCCAATCAAGGTGGCCAATGGTTTTCCGCCAAAATCATCAATTTGATTTTTAATCATTTTTACCGGCTCTCCATCTTGAGCCCCAATGGCACAACCCAATCCGTCTAAAAGTCGGATCTTAAGTTCGCGGACGGCATCTTCTGATAGCTCGTCAAATGTTCGGGTTTGCACAAATTTTGCTAATTTTTCTACGGCTGTCATAACTTTTTGTTTTAGAGGGTTAATCTCCGTTTTTATTTCACAGACAAAGTTAGGACAGTACCTCGCTCAGGTCAATAAGGCAAAGGCGATACGAATTATGGGAAAAAGCGATTGCCCCCCGTTTCGGGGTCTCCGGACGGCAATTTTTATCTGTAACAGCTATTTCTATGGAAGTTGTGCCAAAATCTCGCGTTTGATCACTTTGGTCAATCGCTTTTTTTCAAAGCCGCGCGGCGTTACAAAGCTTATTTTCCGACTTAAAACCGGATGAACAATGGGGCGTACCATCCGCAGTCGTCGATTGCCCATATAATAGGTTGCCAAATGCGGCAATAAGGTCAATCCCCCGTTACGGTCAATTATTTTTCGAATTGTTTCTAAGGATCCGCTGGAATAATTAATATTTTGCAGGGTAGCAGTGGAAATCTCTTTGCGTTCCTTTAATTCTATTGAAGACAGCAGGTATTTTTTAAAAGCTTCGTGTAGAATCAATTCGTCAAAAGGGATATCATCCCATCGCACCTCCTCTTTTTGGGCCAATCGATGATTCTCATTGAGGTAGAGCACAAAATTTTCTTTGAAGAGAAAATCCTCATAAAAACCTTCTGCAAAGGGAGCTATACAAATGGCACCATCTAAGTTTCTGTTTTGAAAATGATGGATGATCTCCGGAGTAGTCAGTTCAAAAATCTCCACATTTAATTCCGGATAGTTTTTCCCTAATTTTTGAATAAACAAAGGCAATAAATAAGGCGCCAAAGTGGGCAGGATTCCCAATTTAAAATCACCGACCGGATTGTTTGTTTTTTGCTGTGCAATGGCGCTAAACTTTCGGTGTTCCTCCAATATTTTCTCGGCTTGCTCCAGCAAATCAATACCTTTCATGGTGGGTTTTACCGGATGCCGAGAACGGTCAAAAATAATGATATCAAATTCGAGCTCTAAGCGCTGAATCTCTTTACTCATCGTGGATTGAGCAACTCCACATGCCTCGGCTGCCCGAGAGAAGTTTCGGTGCTCATCGACTGCAAGAATATATTTGAGTTGATTGAAATTCACTTGATAGCAGGGAAATTATGGGTGGGGTTTTATACCAATTATTCATACTAAATAAAATTGGTATTAAATGTCGATTCCTAAAACTCTCAAGACGAATATACATCTTTGTCGGGAAATTATACCAAGAATACTCCATAAACTAATCCGGTATTCAGGGCTTAATCTTCAAATGTTGCGTCTCAAGGTTATCCTTATAGATTAGTGATTCACAAACGCGCTTGGAATTGGCATTACTTTTTGGATTTCTTACCTTTTTTCCCGGCAATTACCAAAACAATTTCTCCTTTTGGAGGGTGTTGTTCAAAATGAATTCTTACTTCCTCCAAGCTTCCTCGAATGGTTTCGCCATAGAGTTTACTAATTTCCCTTGAAATAGAGACCTGCCGTTCTTTGCCCAAATATTGAATGAGGTGTCCAAGGGTTTTTAACAATTTGTAAGGCGACTCATAAAGCACCAGGGTGCGTTCTTCTTCGGCCAGTAATTTTAAACGGGTTTGTCTTCCCTTTTTTCGAGGTAAAAAGCCTTCAAAAACAAATTTATCGTTGGGCAGTCCACTATCGACCAAGGCCGGCACAAAGGCGGTAGCACCGGGCAGGCATTCCACTTCTATTTTATTTTTCACACAAGCGCGAACCATTAAAAATCCGGGATCTGAAATGGCCGGAGTGCCGGCATCGGTAATTAATGCAGCGGTTTCTCCGGCTTGTAGTCGCTTAATCACCCCTTCCACGCTTTGGTGTTCATTGTGTTGATGATGGCTAAACATGGGCGTAGCGATCTCAAAATGCTTGAGCAATTTCCCGCTGTTACGGGTATCTTCAGCCAAGATAAAATCTACTTCCCGTAAGACACGCACCCCTCGAAAGGTCATGTCTTCAAGGTTCCCTATGGGCGTTGGGACAAGGAAAAGTTGAGCCATCATTACCTTTTTATTCTTCAGCCTCCATGGCTTTCAAATCTTCAATACCCATATTAAACAAGGTAAAAGCATAGGTGTCGGCATACTCCTGGATCACCATATCGGTTGGCTTTCCGGCTCCGTGTCCGGCATTGGTCTGGATACGGATCAATACCGGGTCGGTTCCGACTTGTTTGGCCTGCAATTCGGCTGCAAATTTAAAACTATGCGCCGGCACCACACGGTCGTCATGATCGCCGGTAGTAATTAAGGTAGCCGGATATTCCGTTCCTTTTACCACGTTGTGTACGGGAGAATACGCATAAAGGTATTTAAACATTTCCTTGCTGTCTTCAGAAGTACCATAATCAAAAGCCCAGCCGGCGCCGGCCGTAAATTTATGGTAGCGCAGCATATCCAAAACTCCCACCGCCGGAAGCGCCACGGCCATCAGCTCGGGGCGTTGGGTCATGGTGGCTCCTACGAGCAAGCCCCCATTAGAACCGCCGCGAATAGCGAGGTAATCACTCGAGGTGTACTTGTTTTCAATCAGATATTCTGCTGCGGCAATAAAATCATCAAATACATTTTGCTTGTTCATTTTAGTACCGGCCAAATGCCATTCTTGACCATATTCTCCACCACCGCGAATATTGGGTACGGCATAAATTCCGCCCATCTCCAACCAAGCAGCGGTAGCCACACTGAAAGAAGGAGTCAGACTGATGTTAAAACCGCCATAACCATAAAGAATGGTCGGGGTTTTTCCATCAAGCGGGGTGCCTTTTTTATAGGTAATCATCATGGGTACTTTTGTACCGTCTTTGGAATGATAGAAAACTTGTTTACTGACATATTGCTCCGGATCAAAATCTATTTCCGGCTCCCAATAGAGCTCAGATTTACCAGTCTCTACATCATATTTATAAACCCTCGACGGGGTAACATAATTGGTGAACACATAATATACATCAGGTTCTTCTTTTTTAGCAGAAAAGCCTCCTACAGAACCCAATCCGGGGAGATTTACTTCTCTAATTTTTTGTCCGTCCATATCATATTGAATCACCTGAGACACAGCATCTTTTAAATAATGGGCAAAAACATAGCCTCTGGCAGTAGTGGCCTCTAAGGCTTTATCGGTTTCGGGAATAAAATCTTTCCAATTTTCAGGAGAAGGGTCATTGACATTTACGGTCACTACCCGACTGTTGGGAGCATCCAAATCTGTAACCAGATACAAGGTATTGCCCTCAGAAGTCAGAAAACTCGTATTGACGGTTTCGCTTTGGATTATCGGAATAATTTCAGCATCTTCCCGAGTCAGGTCTTTCAGGTACAAATCATTTCCCGAGGTGGCGTTACTGGCAAAAATAACGAGATAACGATTATCTTCAGATACTCCGCCGCCTACATAGCGGTGTTTCTCTTCCGGTGTGCCGCCAAAAATGAGTCGATCTGATTCTTGAGGCGTATTTAATTTGTGGTAATAGAGTTTGTGCTGATCGGTCTTGGCATAAAGTCGATTGCCTTCAGGCTTGTCATAGCTCGAATAGTAAAACCCATCGTTCCCTTTCCAAGAAATGCCACTAAATTTTACGTTCTTCAGGGTATCTCCCACCTGTTCTTTGGTTTCCACATCAATCACAATAACACTACGCCAATCGCTACCGCCCTTAGAAATGGAATAAGCCAAGAGCTTGCCGTCTTCCGAAAAACTCATCGCTCCCAAAGAAGTAGTTCCATCTTCACTAAATTTATTGGGGTTTAGGAAGATTTCTGCATCTTCAGGCGTGTCTCCTACCTTATAGCGGTAAATAACACTTTGATCTTGCAGCCCGTCGTTCTTACTAAAGTAAACATAGTCTCCTTTGCGTTGCGGAATACCGAGTCGCTCATAGTTCCACAATTGGGAGAGGCGATCTTTAATGTCTTGGCGATAAGGAATTTGCTCCAAATAACTATAAGTGACTTTATTTTGTGCTGCCACCCAATCGGCCACTTCCGGGCTGTTGACATATTCCAGCCAGCGGTAGGGGTCTTTGACTTCGATTCCAAAATAAGTATCTACGGTATCCACTTTTTTGGTTTCGGGATAGTCTATAGCCATTGTGTCTTTGTTTTTATCAGTTGCACTTGTCGTTTTGTTGGGATTTTTACAGGCGGTGAATCCCAAGAAAACCACCATCAGCATAAGGAGTAACTTTTTCATAATTTATCAAGTTTGAAAAGCCCAAAGATAAGGAAAATAAAGTATTAGAGAATCAGCAAAGTGAGCAGAAGCAAAATCAGCTTATCGAGCAAGATCGAATCTGCAGGTTAATGCCGTAATACAATTAATGCAAAGTAGGCCAATATTCAGATAAGGCTTTACAGGTATTTATACCAATTATACATACAAAATAGCCCAATATTTATGTCTAAATTTCAAATCTCTTCGTTAATCCCGCACGTGCGGGACGTCATAGCTATGGCTATGCCTGTGCTTTTCGCCTTGATCTTTAAAATTTATCCTATAAATCTTTAGACTATTTAATAAATATAATTGGTATTATTTTGAAAGGTGTTTTCTACTTTCCCCTCAAATTGATGCGGGTAAAGCTTTTGTTTTTTTCTCTTTTGATAAGGTACTCGGCAATTTGGATGGCATTTGTGGCGGCACCTTTACGCAGGTTATCGGCCACAATCCACATATTTAAGGTATTCTCTCGGGTAAAATCACGACGTACGCGTCCCACAAAAACATCGTCTTTCCCCTGCGCCGTTATCGGCATGGGATAGTTGTTAATATCGGGATTGTCTTGCAAGAAAAGCCCGGGTTTATTACTGAGCAGTCTTTTGAGTTCCCCGAGGTTAAAATTTTCTTCAAATTCCACATTCACTGATTCACTGTGCCCGCCGACAACCGGGATACGGACTGCTGTGGCTGAAACCAAAACTGCCTCGTCATTGAGAATCTTCCGGGTTTCTCGAGTCAGCTTCATCTCTTCTTTGGTATAGTCATTTTCTTCAAACACATCACAATGAGGCAGGGCATTGCGATAAATGGGGTATGGATAGGCCATTTCTCCCTTTTCGCCGGCTTCTTCGCGTTCGAGTTGTTGCACAGCTTTATTGCCGCTTCCGGTGATGGATTGATAGGTAGAGACCACCACTCGTTTGATGGTATATTTATCGTGCAAGGGCTTAAGCACCATCACCAATTGAGTGGTTGAACAGTTGGGATTGGCAATGATTTTATCGGCATCCGTCAAGGTGTTGCCATTGATTTCGGGAACAATAAGCTTTTTACCGGGATCCATTCGCCAGGCCGAGGAATTATCAATCACCGTAGTTCCGACTTCCGCAAATTTGGGAGCCCAAACCAAAGAGAGCTCACTACCGGCAGAAAACAAAGCAAAATCAGGTTTTTCACGAACCGCCGCTTCCACGCTTTTTATAGGATATTCTTCTCCTTTAAATTGAATATATTTTCCAATAGAACGTTGAGAAGCCACAGGAATCAAATGAGAAACCGGAAAATCCCGTTCCTCCAGAAGCCTCAACATTACTTGGCCTACCATTCCTGTTGCGCCGATAACTGCAATTTTCATAATCTCATTTTTGTAATCTCCGGACTTCTCAAGCTTTTGATAACTTTTCCGGAGACTTTACAAAAGTACATCAATGACAACAAACTGCCATACCGACTCGGTCAAATTAGGCGCTACTCGTTTATTCGACCAGCAGATACACCTCTACCCTACGCGCATTTTGGGGATTTGTAGACTTGTCGACCCCATGCGCCATCAGCATAATTTGGTGAGAAGAAATACCATTGTCAACCAATATTTGTTTAACAGCCTTTGCGCGTTGCATGGATATCTTTTTATTGTAAGTAGCTTTTCCCGAACTACTGGCATAACCTTGCAAAAGAACGGTAACCGGCGATGGGCTTCTTTTGACCATATTGCTCAATTCAATCAAAGTTTGGCGATCGGCCGCGTTGATTGCGGTAGAGTTATTGGCAAAATAGACCTTTTGGCTGTACCGCTGCATCATCAGCTCCAAGGCCGTTTTTTTCTCGGGTTTAGGTTCCGGTTTTTTATTGCGAAGCTCCATGATTTGAGCACGAGCTGCTTCCAACTGATTCCCTAAACGTTCAATATTCGACTTTAAATTCCCCACCTCTTCGGCATATTCTTCCTCTTTTTTTTGCAAACTGTCTGCCTGCAAAGTATGCAACTGTTTTTTTAACGCTCCAATTTGAGCTTGTAACTTAGCTTGCCGCGCAGTCAAGGCTGCGTTTAAAGAATCCATTCGAGCACCGGAAACATGCGTTTTGTTTGGCTCTTGCGGCTGATATTGAGGAGCAACAAGCCTTGTTTGGGGGCTTGGGCTTGGATTCGGATTCGCATTTTGCACTGTAGGACGAGACAAAATGGTGGTGGTTGAAGGCGCAGGACGGGTCACATAATAATTGTTGACCGTCTTAGGGGCTTCTTGCATTTGTTGATAACGCATCAAACGGTCGATCCGTTTGTCGAGTTGATTTAATGCCTGATAAACTCCACTATTGTTTTGGGCGGTGTTGGTGGTCATTAAGCTCGAAGTGGTACGCGGTTTTTGCGTTTGCAATTCGCGTAGTTCTTTTAGCTTAAGTTCCAATTTGGCTCGGGCTGCTTTCCTTTTGCGAATTCGAGCCAACTGCGCTCTTTTTTGATTGGCAATACTGGTCAATAAACTGTCGAGTTGTGCTTGAGTCATCACAATAACACTCTCCGAAGATGAGGTTTCTTTTTCTTGACTCCACATCACAGGATTGGAGCACAAAACGACAACAAGCAAGGCTATAATATGTTTATAAAGTTGATTCATGGTCTCGTTAGATTTCAAAATAATCTTCAACATTCCTCAAAGTCAAGTCAAGATTCATCTTGGTTAAAAATTAAGCTTATAACCTATGGCAAACTGATTGTATTTAAAAGCACCTCTCACCGTGAAATCAAAAAATAAATTACCGGAATTGCCAACTTGATAGGCTGTTCCTACAATAAAATTAGGGTTCAAACTAAAGTTACCATTTATCGAATTGATTCCCAAGCCGGCGCCTCCGTATGGTTTGAGTCGGGGGATGCTTTTGATATTGACCGGAATCACTGCATTGGCACCAAGTCCGAAGCCAATTTTATCCTCTAAAGCTACAAACACTTCGGGCATAAAAATAATTGAGGTGCGGTTAATACCATAATATCCGCGCACGCCAAAATTAAAACTGGTGGCTTCACCGACACTGTATCCGGCAAAAATCCCAAAGCCTCTTTTCAAAGAAGACACTTTATCCCCATTATACAGCGTGTTTGCGGCTACGTTATTGTCAGGAACGTCTACAATAATTTCATGAGAAGGTGCTTCTGCAGCTTGCTCATAAGCCTCTTTCAGCCCTTTTAACTGATTAATCTGTTCATGCTGCTCCTTCAACCGACGATTGAGTTGGTTCACTCTGTCTTGCAAGGCTTCTATCTCCTCTTCTTCTCCAGTCTCATTTACCTGTTGATTGGATTGTTCTGTAGCAGCTGCTTTATTCAATCCGAGAGATTTTCTTCCTAAAGTAGTACTGTCTTGTTTTACCTCCTTTTGTTCTTTCAAATCGAGGATCATTTGTTCAATGCGATCCAAGCGCCGTTCAATTCCGGTAGCCGAATCTTCCTTCATTGTCACCCGATCAAGCGTTTGATTAATCAACTCCTGAAGCTCAGCCGGTGTCATCCTAACCATAGGTTCACGCTTAATCTGAGCCTGTTTTTTCAAGCTGTCGATTTCGGATTCAATTTGTTGCTTTTGCTTCATAATTGTCAGGGCTTTTTCGGTATTGTTATTTTCAAAAGCCTCAAGGAGTTCTTGCTCTAAAGAATCTCTTTTTGCCTCACGAAGGGCAATCCATTTGCCACCGTACATCTGTTCGGTTTCCAGTGCTTGTTTCTCTTTTATGATTTCGGCAATTTTTTCAGTATCATTCTCGCGATAGGCTTCTTTGAGGTCCTCTTTTAAGGAATCTATTTGCTGCTCATAAGCTATGCGTTCACCACTAAAACGTCTCTCAAATGCTTGGGTAGTCATTTCTTCGGTATGCGCTCTTTTTCCAATTTTAAATCGCAATCCCACGTTATACATCGTGTGTTGTTGAAGTTGATCTGCCGAACTGATATCGGCCACATCGGTTTCCTCGTCTCCTATGGTATACAAAAGATTGGCAGAACCGTACAAGCTCACAAAAGAAGCCAGGGGCACTTCAATACCCAAACCTCCCTTGGCATAATATCCGGAGCTAACCGCTTGGTAATACTGAAAAGGAGGAGTGCCAACAGTTTCTCCCTGATATCCCTCTTGAACATTGAGGTATCCCCCACCAATGGTAATATAAGGCACAATGCCTCGCGGTATATTCAACCGTCCTACAAAATCGAGTCCGTACATGGCCATTTCATCAAAATCAAAAGAAGGGTCTTCTCCTTTGGTAGACTGCAGGTAATAAGCTTGTAAGCCCACATAGTCAGAAAATTCTACGCCCAAAGCCCCACCCAGCAAGTAGGCATCTCTGAATCCTGATTCGCTATTAAAATTGACGTACGCCCCCATTGGAGCAAGGGTGAAACGAACGCCTGACAATCCGCCACTAAATCGCTTCATGTATGCGCGCTCCAAAGGCGAGAGCCCTTGCGTGTTGGTGCCTCCCAGATAAAAAGAGAGTCCGGCAGAAACTGCCCAATTCACCATGGTAGTTCCTTCTTGGTTATCAATCCAATCGTTGAGATTGGAAGAACCCGCGGGATCATAAAACAAGCTGCTCGGATCCATATTGTAAACAATGGCTTTCCCACTCAGATCAAACGTAATTCGTTGACTGAGGTTTATTTTAAGTCCTACCCCCAAAGAAGTGTATAAATTTTGATTTTTGTATGTTCCCTCATTAGGGACCTCCCACTTAAATGTCTGTACTCCGGTACCGAGGAAAAGAAATGGAGAAAAATCTCCACGTCCAATATTGGCCTTCAGCTCTCCTCCGATACGGGTTACTTTAACATCGCGGCTGGCGAAACTAAAATTATCATCGTTGAGAAAATCAGAAACGTCATCTTGATAAGCCCCAAAAGCTTGGTTCAAATCAGCCGACTGGCGATAAATTCCCCGCAATTCAAAAATAGGCCCAAAACCAAAACCAGCTTCAAAACCATACATGGCTCCATCCTTAACGGTTGATTTGGCATCAAACCAGTTATAACCTGCCGAAGGCGTCAAAATAACATTAACATCCTCTACCTGGGCAAAAGAAGTGCTCACATAAGCCAAGAACAAGGTGAATAGTAGCAGTTGTTTTTTCATACGAATAATGTATCAAATTAATAAAGTGCAAATATAAACTTATTAGCCCCAAGAGAAAGAAACTATTTTTAAATCTATATTAAATTAAGCGATGAAACAAGATAAATTAACATTACTATAAGTGTAGGAACAATGATAATTTCGCTTTATTTTGTCTAAAATAGCGTAATTTTACAATCTAAAACATTTTTATTATGCCTTTTTCAAATATTTTCAGTTCAGGTCAGCAGCAGAGAAACTTAAAGCATTTCTCCTTTTTGGTCAATGTAGCTGCCATTGACGGAGAAATTAATGAAGCCGAGGAAAAGGTATTGCGTCGACTTTCAAAAAAACTGGACATCGGAGAGGAGAATTATCAAAAAGCGATTGAGCATCCGGAAGCCTTTCCGGTGGATGCGCCAAACTCTATTGAGGAGCGCCTGGAGAGCCTTTATGAAATCTTAAAAATCATATTTGCCGACCACGCTATGGACGACAAAGAGCAAAAGCTCTTGGAAAAATATGCCGTCGCCTTAGGCTTTTCTGATGAGGCTTCTGCCCGAGTCATCAACAGATCGGTACAAATTCTCAGCGGGCAAGTGAATTTTGACGATTACCGGTATCTCCTCGATCGAGAAACAGAATAACCACAAAGGCTCCTTAATCGAAAAAAGTGATTTTTAGCCTTTATGGGCTTTCATAAATTCCTCTGCCTGCTCTACCATCTCCTTGTTGCCGCAGAAAAAGGGAGTGCGTTGATGCAGCTCTGTAGGTTCGAGGTCTAATATTCGCTTAAATCCGTTACTGGCTTTTCCACCCGCCTGTTCGATTACAAAAGCCATGGGATTGCATTCATACAGCAAGCGTAATTTTCCATTTTTATATTTTGAGCTGCTCGGATAAATATAAATTCCGCCTTTCAAGATATTTCGATGCAAATCAGACACCAGAGAACCGATATACCGAGAAGTATATGGGCGATTGTCGGCTTCTTGCTGGCAATATTTAATATAATCTTTTACGCCTTGCGGAAAGTGAACATAATTCCCTTCGTTAATCGAGTAAATATTGCCCGCTTTGGGGAATTTCATATTGGGATGAGACAGGTAATAGGTTCCTATGGCCGGATTTAAGGTAAATCCGTTGACCCCGTTACCCACGGTATAAACCAACATGGTGGAGGTGCCATAGACCACATATCCTGCTGCCACCTGTTTGTTGCCGGGCTGTAAAAAATCTTCTTGCTGCACCGGAGTACCGATTTTGGTTACCCGACGATAAATTGAGAAGATGGTGCCCACTGAGACGTTGACGTCAATATTAGAACTTCCATCCAAAGGATCCATAGCGACAACATACTTGTTTTTATTGTCATTGTGCTGTCCCTTGATCGTGATATATTCATCATTTTCTTCGGAAGCAATGCCGCATACAATCTCTCGATTTATTAAGGTATCTATAAAAATCTCATTGGCATACACATCGAGTTTTTGCTGGGTTTCTCCTTGCACGTTGGTATTTCCGGCAGCGCCAAGAATATTGGACAGTCCTGCCTTATTGACTTTGTGGTTTACCACTTTTGCTGCCCGCCGAATGGCATGGAGCAATTTGGAAAGCTCGCCGGTAGAATATTCAAAGGAATCTTGATTTTCTATAATAAATTCACCGAGGGATTGATTTTCAGTTGCCATAGTTTTTTTTTTGCTCTACAAAAGTACACAAAATTTATTCATTGAAAATTGCTTTCGAAGACCTTGAAAAAACAAGCTTAATGTTTAGCTTTGGGGTTCAAACTAAAAATCATGGATTATACCATCCGCAAAGCCACCAAAGACGATATGCCACAGGTACTCCAATTGATAAAAGAATTGGCTGTATATGAAAAAGAACCGGATGCCGTGGAGGTCACCCTTGCAAATTTAGAAGAAAACGGATTTGGCGAAAACCCGATATTTAATTGCTATGTTGCTGAAATTGAAGAACATATTCACGGAATGGCTTTGTTTTATTTTCGTTATTCCACCTGGAAAGGCAAAACCGTCCACTTAGAGGATTTGATTGTAGAAGAAGCATATCGCGGTCAGGGTTTGGGAATGGCTTTGTATGAAAAGGTAATGTCTTATGCAGCCAAAAACGGAGTGAAACGCGTGGAATGGGCTGTATTGGACTGGAATCAGCCGGCGATTGACTTCTATGAAAAAACGGGAGCCACCGTTATGAGAGACTGGGACACGGTTCAATTTGAAGAGAAGGCTTACTTAAAATTCTTAAAAAACCGATCTAACCCGGAATCCAAATAGTTCATTGCTGCGCTACCAATAAAGAGCATTCTTAAGAACGACCAAACTGCTGAAACAAATCGGGATAATCTGTGGTGACAAAATCGATCTCTAATTCCGCTAAGGATTTAAAAACATGGACTTTATTAACCGTCCAACTGCCCACAGACAAGCCCAATTGATGGGCCTCTGCAATCCATTCGGGATGTTTTCTAAAAACCGAATAGTGATAATTAATTCCATCTATTCCCAAATCGGCCACTTGCTCAGGGCTGAGGTCACCATTGATATATTTGACAGCAGCATGGGGCTGTAACATTTTAATACGACAGCAAACAAATAAACTGAAGGAAATATACTCCATTTGCTGCTCCATTTGATAGGAATTGGTCACTTCCAACACTTTTCTAAGGCTTTGTTCCTCTTGCTCTTTTGTTGCCAGATCCTTGATTTCCAAGATCAATTTTACGGAGGCCGCGCGTTTTCCCTGCTTCAAAAAATGTTCTAAACAAGCAAATTTCTTGTGAAACGCCTCTCCCCTTTGGCACAAGGAAGCATAATCAGAATCGATGATTCGGCGCCCTTTGAAAGTTGCATCGTGATGAATTACTAAACGCTCATCAGCCGTCATGCGAACATCAAATTCGGATCCGTAAACCGCCAAATTCTGAGCCGCCTGTAAAGCCTGAAGCGAGTTTTGGGCTGCTTTTTCAGGCTGCCAAAACCCTCGATGTGCAATAAGTTGGGGTAAAGATTTCATCATTTCAATTTGTGATCTCAACTGCTCTTCAATCAAAGATAAACTTCCTTCTTAAAAACGAAATAAGGAAAGCTTTTTTTATTTTCGTATAATACCAATTTGGTTTGTAAATTGGTATTATAAAACGCTTTCAAGATATGAAACTTCAAATAATTGCTAATCACCTCAGCGACTATCTCCAGGAAATTCCGCCGATCATTCAATTTGACACGCCTTTGGTACAGGAAAAAATACAAAGCATCAAAGCCAAGGCCGCCACCCCCAAAGAAAGGGCACGACTTGCTTTCGAGATTGCGCGTGACGAAATCGGACATTCTTTTGACACCCAAAAACAGAAGGTCAGCATCAGCGGGGAAGAAGTATTGCAAGTGAGAGACGGCATCTGTTTTGCCAAAGCACATTTGTTGGCCAGCTTGTGCCGGGGCATGGATATTCCGATCGGATTTTGTTATCAACGGGTACTCAAGAACCCAAAAGACCCCAACTCCGGCCATGCTTTACACGGCCTAAATGCAATATATTTGGAAGATTCCGGCTGGTTTCGAGTGGATCCTCGCGGCAATAAACCGGGTATTAATTCGCAATTTTCAGTCACCGAAGAGCAGTTGGCCTATCCCATCAGAGCGGCTTATGGAGAAATTGACTATCCTTATGTCTATGCCCGACCTTTAGATTCGGTTATTCAAGCCATGAACGCTTCTGAAAACGTTAAAGAACTTTTTGACAAAAGACCGGCCGCATTGCCCGCTTAAAAATCGGGGATTGTTTTGGACTTAATTGATGATTTCCAATTCCAATCCCTCCTTAAATTTAATCAGGTAAACGGCACTATTATAATAACCTCCTATCATTTTTTTGTGGTAATAAAAACGATTGGCCACATATTCGGTAGCTCCTTTTTGTTGTTCAAAAGCTTTTTTCAAGGTTTCTGCCGAAGCAGAACGCAGCAAAGCATCAAAGGTCACGTCAAAACCACGAATAGCATATTTGTTGGGCACATAGCCATATTTCTCCTTATAGGAAGTTATAAAACTGTTCCCGTCTTGTCGCATATCGCTTTTGTCGGTAGAGGTGTACGTGAAATGCAAGTGACTTAGGTATTCGGCCGGAACTTTTTCGTCATATATTTTATTTTTATCGGTAGTAAACACCCGGATATCGTATGCTGATCTCAGGAGGTTCAAATAAGAAATAACATTATTGATATCGGCATAATTGTCTGTTTCCAGGATTACCCAATTGGGTTGGCCTTCCACCAATAGGCTTTTGACATCACTTCGGGTGAGGTAGTCGTCTTTGGATCGGGTAATCATCCGGGCTTTAGGGAAATAGGCCCTGAGTTTCTCAACAAAGAAAGCGTGTTTTTGGTCTGACAATATCAGAAAATTCTTTCCTTCCCGATGCTGATCCAAGTAGGTGACCAACACCTTTTCTTTAGCCAGTTTGGAGGGACGTGTTTGCACCATCAATTCCCCCCCGCTGAGCTCTTGATTGGTCAACGGGCTAAACACAAACACTTTTTCATCTTGAAGTCGGTGAGTTACCTCTTTAATCATTTTGGGCAGCAACGGTCCAATGACAAAACGAGCATCCTCAAAGCTGTGTCGACTCATGATGTTACGGACATTTGCTTCACTGGCTTGCGTATCAAAAACTTTGGCTCGTATTGGAATTCCAAGGCTTTGTGCCGAATCAATAGCCGCTTTGATACCGCTATATATATCGAGAGATATTTGTGAAATTGCATCATTTTTCAGCAAGTTTTCTTTTTTATAAAGACTCGCCCCCTTAAACTGCGGCAAATTGAAAGGCAGCATGATTACAATATTTTTTGTTGACAGATTGGTCAATTGGCCACTCAAACTCACATTAGAAGGCACTTCTTCCTTTTTAAAGTACGCCTTCGCCGCATTAGGTAATTTTAAAGACATCCCGGCTTGCAAACCCAATTCTTTTAAAACCGGATTCAACTCGACCAAGGAATCTCTGGAAATATGGAACCTCCGAGTCAAACTATAAAAGGTTTCTTTAGGCTTTACCTCATAATAGGCAAAGTCACCTTCCTTGGTTTTTTCAGCCAAAGGGTTGATTACTTTCAACACCTGCCCCGGATGAAGTTCGCCCACAAAAGGATTTAGTGAATCCAACTCTTCCACACTCATTTCATATAGCTTTGCAATCCCATATTTGGTCTCTCCCGGCATCACCACGTGAATTAAGTTTTTAAAGGTAGAGGTTTGTACCGAAGCATTAAAATTGATTTTGCCATCTTGAAAAATAGGCACCTGAATCATATCTCCGGCTCCGAGTTCTTCCTCATATAAATAAGGGTTATAACGCTTTAAATCTTCCACTTCTATCCCATTCTGCTGAGCAATGCTCCACAACGTCTCTTTGGGGGCTACTTTATATTCTTTAAACCGAACCGTATGCGCTTTTGGGGTTTTATTATCCGTTTCGGCAGGAGGAATTACAATAATTTTTCCGGCGATATCCCCTTCTTTTAAATCAGGATTCATTTTTAAAATAGCCGATTTACTAACATCAAACCTTTCCGCCAGTTCTTCTAAACTTTCATCCTGAGTAATGCGATAACTCTTGTATTGCGCATAAAGACTCCCGGAAATAAGCAGTGCAAAAAATAGAAAAATCAGTGTTTTTTTCATCCGTTCTAATATTTAATGAAATTAAGGGCTACAAAAATCGTGTCAAAAATACATAAAATTTATCCGATGTCTGTTTGGCATCCGCACAATGATTATTTTAGGAAAGCCAAAAGCCTCCTTAAATTTAACCTCTCCCGAAACGGATTATTGTAAGAACACCTTGAAATATCAAAAAGAACACCGTTTTTACGACAACATGATAAGCCCCTAAAAATATCTCCGGAAGTTTCCAGATCCTCGAGTTGAAAGTTGAGGGCTTGCTCCTCGTTGATGTTAAATCTTACCTAATAGGTTTTGTGTTTGATGCTGAGGTTTTATATTTGTTCTATGTGGAAATCCCGAAATATCGCTCTTGTCTTGATGCTGTTGTTTTGCACAAAGGTTGGTTTGGCCAATAATGGTCAGATGATTTTTGGCAATCAATGGAAGGTAATCCACCCGTTTTGTCAGAATAAAAAAGCGAATCACCCCGATTCTAAGCCGGAGATTAGTAAAACTGCACCTTCGGCAGGAATGGTATTAATGGCCGTCAATTGTCATCAAATATTTTTAAAAGCCCCACACATAAAACCAGCCGTCGATTTTTTAGAATACTCCTTTATTTCTTTTTTTATTCCCGCCATAAGCACCAAGACGGCGCTAAACAAACTTTTACGCCCTCCACAAAAACCGTTTCGCCTTTAATCAGGCAACTCTTTACTTCAAATAATTATCCGAAAAACCGTCTGAAAACACTCTATTCGAGTTTCTTTGATTGAGGCGAAAAACGGATGATTTTCTTAAAAAACACCCGCTTGACAAAAGCCTTGTTCAACGAATATTCAAAACATCAAACGGCAAAGTCAAGAACATTTTATTTATAAAAAAACATCATTATGAAAATTCACAGCACAAACAGATTTTTAAAACACACAGCTCTAATCTTACTAATCGGACTCTTATACGGTTTTGGCAATACAGCAACAGCTTCTAACTCAATTCTGACTAAACCGCCGAAAACTTTTTTCCATCAATCCGTTATAACACCGCCTTATGAAGCCCATGAACTCAAGCTCATGGACCAAAATGGAAATGTAATTAACGTGGCTCAGCTCAAAGGCAAGGTGGTATTTATCAATTTTTGGGCAACCTGGTGTCCGCCGTGTATAGCCGAAATGCCTAATATCAACAAACTGTACCAAGATTATGCGCAAGATAAAAAGGTCGTATTCTTGATGATTTCTTTGGACAGAAGTTTTGATAAGGCCAAAAAGTTTTTGCAACAAAAAGGCTTTGATTTTGACATTTACCGCCCCCTGAGCAATTTACCAAGCGAATTTCAATCCCGCGGCATTCCCAATACTTTTGTCTTGGGCAAGGACGGAAAAATCGCTTTTAATCATTTAGGGATGGGAAATTACAACACCGATAAATTCCGAAAACTGCTCGACGACTTAAAAAGCAAATGATTTGTTGTTAATTTTTTGCAACCGAGTTTTATACCGCAAAGCCTAAAAAAGTAACTTTGAGCAACGCTGTCGGCAAGCTGTTCGGCAGCGTTGCTTTTTTGGTTATATTATGCAGAAAAACAAAAGGTTCATAAATCTATTGATAAAAAGTAAATTCTTAAAGCTTATTTTCTATTTATGCTTACTTTTAGGCACTGTCTTTTTTTGTCAATAAGAAAAAATTGATAAGACTATGAAACACCTGCATCCCGATTTAGTGAAACAACTCTTTATGCTCATGCTGATCATTTTGATTGGCTTGATGATCTTTTTGGAAATGATTCCCTACTTAGGCGGAGTGCTGGGTGCCATCACTTTGTTTGTTCTTTTTGACAAATGGATGGGAATTTTAGTCCGTAAAGGGTGGAATAAGATTTTGGCAGCCTCTACTTTGATGCTCATTTCATTTATCGGCATCCTATTGCCCATTTCGGGAATCATCATTTTATTGAGCTCTAAAGTAGGAAAAGCAGTTAAGCATTCGGGGCAATTTATCAAGGTGATCAAAAATGAGCTTTCACAACTGGAGGTCACTTATGGATATGACATCAGCTCTCAAATCAATACTTCTGAAATCACCTCTTGGCTTTCAACCAACTTACAACAATTTGCAGGAAGCACTTTTGAGGTAGTCTTGGCCATCAGCATCATGTACTTTATGCTCTATTATATGTTGATTCACCGTAACAAACTCGCTCGATCCTTGCAAGATTACATCCCGATGAACCGGGAAAACCTGGCATTGGTTGCCAAAGAGAGTTATGAAATGGTAAAAGCCAATGCTATTGGTATTCCGGCAGTAGCCCTTTGCCAAGGTGTCATCGCTTTGATTGGATTTTGGATTTTTAATGTGCCCAATGCCATGTTTTGGTTTGTCATTACCACCATCGGCTCCATGATTCCCTTTGTAGGCACCTTGTTGGGCTTTGTCCCGCTCACCATTTTATTACTGGCACAAGGCCACACCGCACAAGGAGTTTTGGTGGGAAGCTACGGCTTTTTTATTGTGGGCGGTGCCGATAATTTCATCCGGCTGTATATATTAAAAAGTCTTTCTAACGTGCATCCGCTTATCACACTAATCGGAGTCATTATTGGGGTTCCTTTATTCGGGTTTATTGGACTGATATTTGGGCCGTTATTGATATCGCTCTTTATGCTCATCGTCAAAATCTATAAAAAAGAATATGGAGAAGACTCCCTCAAAAAAAACTGAAACAAAGCAGTTTAGGCCGAGCATTTTACAACAGCATTCGTTTTATAACCCCCTCCAAAACCACTAAATCGCAATCCGTTAACCCTCAACCTGTTTTTACTATTTTTGCACAATTAATCTTTGGTTTTCTGAAAAGAAACGTATTTTTACCGATTGAGCATACTAAAACGAACCGCTGACAAGTTATTCACAGTGAACTATTTCCTATGAATTTGAATAAAAAAACAAGATCTTCTTTTTATAAATGCTTTGCCGGCCTTTGTGCAATTGCCTTTATGGTCTCTTGTTCACAAAAGAAAAACACCTGGCTCAGCAGGAACTGGCACGCGATGAATTCCTATTACAACATCCTTTTCCACGGGAATGAAGCTTTAGCTATCGGTCGAGAGCAGGTGACCTTAAATTACCAAGACAATTACTGGGAGATTCTTCCCATTGAAAGGATGAAAGACGGAGAAGACTCTATTGTTTACGGAAAAATGGTAGACCCAAGTAAGCTGCACACCCTGCGCAGAACGCCGACCATGGCTCCGCGCTCCCAAGCAAAACCGCAACAATCTACTGCCCCAACACAGAAAAGTTCGAAACAGAGCATTGCTGATGCTTTTAGCAAATTCAACACGACTAACCGCGGTTTCAATCGCGCCAATCAAAATTCAAACAGACGCGGGCGACAAAACAACTTTAACAGCCCCTCCAATAATTTTGGCAATAACCGGGGTTTTAATCAACAAAACAACTCTTTCAACAACAATAACCGCAACAATCCACTCAATAACAACCAAGGTTTTAATCAACGAAACAACGGCTTTAACAATCGCGGGAACCAGGCCGGATTTCAAAATTCACGAACTGCTCCTTCAAAAAGAGGAGGAAGCGGAAGACGTGCCATGAGTCAGCAAATTGGCAACCTGGGCGGAGGCAAGCTTTCCAATCGTCTGGGGCAAGCCGGAAGATTAACGGCTCCCTCTCGTTCCGGAGGAGTAGAAGCGGGCGCAGCCGGCAGTTATGGCGGAAGATTTGTGGACGGAACAGCCATGAACACTGATGAAGCCTTTAAACTGGCAGAGGAAAAAGCCGCTAAAGCCATTCAAAAACACAATATGCTGATCCAGGGCGTCGAGCACAATCCTCAAATGAAAGATGCCTTTCTACTATTGGGAAAAGCCCGTTATTATGACAGTGATTTTTTTCCAGCACTTGAAGCTTTTAATTATGTCATCAACAAATACAGCAATCCGGAATATATTGCTGTTGCGCAGATATGGAAAGAAAAAACCTATATGCGCATGGAAAATTATGATCGGGCCATCGAAAACCTCTCCGCCATTCTCAACAGCAATATACCGCTTGAGGAAGACAATATTGTGCAAGCTTCTACTGCTTTGGCACAAGCCTATCTCAACACCGAGCAGTTAGAAAAGGCTATTAAGCCCCTGAATACCGCTATCCACACCACCCAAAACGACGACCAAAAAGGACGGTATTTATTTATCAAAGGTCAAATTTTTGAACACCTAAACAATATTGACAGTGCAATGACAGCTTTTGACCAAGTCATTGCATTGAAGCGAAAAATTCCGCGCATATACCGAATGCACGCTTTTGTAGAAAAAGCAAAACACGACAATCTCAAAACCGAAAAGCTCAATGAAGTTGAATACCTCAAAGAATTGATTGCCAATCGGGAAAACCGCCCCTATCTCGATATCCTTTATTACCAGACCGCTCAGTATTACAAAGGAGAAAACAATATGGAGCAAGCCCTGAGTTATTACAACCAATCGCTGCGAACCAACACCGCAGATCACGGCTTGAGATATCGAATATACAAAACACTGGGCGAATATTATTTTAATCAAGCCGAATACAAAACAGCCGGTGCCTATTATGACAGCACCATGGTCAATTTGGCTGAAAACTCACGACAATACCGCACCTATCGCCGTAAACGTCTCAATCTGCACGACGTCATTTTTTATGAAGAAATAGCACAACATACCGATAGTATTTTACACCTTGTTCGGATGTCTCCCGAAAAACGTAAAGCCTATTTTAAATCGTATACAGACAGCTTAAAGACATTAGCCATTGCTAAAGCAAAAAAGGCAAAGAAAGCGGCAAAGCGTCAGAAGAGAACACGCAATATGTTTAGCCGACAACAAAGCATGGCGGGCGGGCCACAGCAGGGTACTTTTTATTTTTACAGTCCGGCTCGAGTGGCAGCGGGGGAACAAACCTTTAAACGCATTTGGGGCAATCGCGAGTTACAAGACAACTGGCGTACCGAAAAAAGCCGATCAACCGACAGCAACGAAGAGGAGGAAGAAAAAGAAGAGATTGATTTTATGGCTGCCATAGAAAACAATCCGGCCTTTCAGCCCGAAACTTATCTCAGTCAAATTCCGCAAGACCCGGAAGCGATTGACAGCATTTCGGATGTACGCAACTTTGCTTATTACCAGTTGGGAATCATTTATAATGTCAAATTTGAAAAATACCAATTATCAGCAAATAAATTTGAAGGGCTTCTGCATAACAAACCCGAAGAACGCCTGATTTTACCCTCCAAATACAACCTGTATAAAGTGTATAAAAAAATGGGCAACACCTCCCAAGCCCTTCAGTGGAAACAAAACATCATCAACGAGCATCCCGATTCGCGATATGCCAAGATACTGCTCAATCCCAAAAGCTTACGAAACACCGAAAACAATCCAGTAAAGGTTTACAATCGTTTATATAAAAAATATAAAGCCGGCCTTTATAAAGAGGTATTGGCAGGAACTAAAAAATATGCCAACCTCTTTATCGGAAATGACATTGTTCCCAAAATGGAACTACTCAAAGCCATGGCTAAGGGGCGTTTATTGGGATATGAAGCTTATCGCGAAGCCCTCAACTATGTCGCTTTAACCTATCCGCGAAGCGAAGAGGGAAAACGAGCCGAAGAAATCATACAAGAATCCCTGCCCAAAATGCAAAATACCGAGTTTGCGATCAACGCATCGGGCAGTTATAACCTCCTCTATCCCTTTGCAGCCCAGCAAAGGACGGCAGCCGAAAGCCTTAAAAACGCCATCGACCAGGCCATTAAAGAATATGAATACTCCCAATTATATACCTCCATAGACACCTATTCGCCACAAAAAATATTTGTCGTGATTCACGGGTTGTCAAGCCGTAAAGGAGCGGAGGGATTTGGGGTAAAACTCAAAAAAGATTACCAATTAAACCACCAAAATTTTGGTATATCCACTGAAAATTATGAGATTATACTCATTCACAAAAACCTTAAAGCTTATTTGAAAGCCCTTAAGGAATAAGTCGTTTCATTATGAAAAAAAGGCAGAAAAACAAAGCTCCTCAAGCGGCCGAGCAAAACAAAATAGCCCGAGGCTCCACTTTTGTCGGCGATATCGAATCACAAGGCTGTTTCCGTATTGAAGGCACCCTAAAAGGATCGTTAAAAACCGGTGGCAAGGTCGTGCTCAGCAAATCGGGCGTGATCGAAGGAGAGCTCAAATGTGCCCATGCTGATTTTGAAGGCCGGTTTAACGGAACCCTAAATGTGGAAAATGATTTGACCCTCAGATCAACCGCCACCCTTGACGGGGAAGTAACCACCGGAAAGCTCACGGTAGAACCCGGTGCCAAGCTCAACGGCAGCTGCGACATGAAAGGCTCATTAAAAAATATCAAAGACAACAATGGGCAGCGACAAAAACAATCCGAAAAATCAGCTTAGACGATGGGCTGCACTCAGCGGAATCGGCATTCAAATGGGAGCCACTATTTTTGTGTGCGCCTGGGGCGGTAAACAACTCGACCAGTACTTTCAAACCCAAAAAAACTGGTTTACCATAGGACTGACCCTGTTTGGCGTGGCCGCTTCTCTCTTTATCCTCATTAAGGAACTCAAGTATCTCAACAAAGACAATGACTAAATTGTGGCGCAAAACCCTTGGACTATTTCTCCTTGCCTATCTTTTTTATTGGCCCATAAGATTGGTGATTCTTCCCCTAATCAATGTTGCTAACGCACCCGCCTTCCTCAATTTTAGCTTTCTCTACAACCTTCCCGCCGCTTTCATTATTGTACTTTTGGTGTGGATTGTAGCCAAACGAAACAAAAAATACACCTCTCTACTCTTCTTGAGTTTTGGTGCGATCAAATTAATGCTCTTTATCTTACTGGCCAAAAAATGGGGCTTTGACCTTAGCCCATCACTTTTTCTGCTCTTTATTTTTCCCTTTGCTGCCGGCTTGGGAATAGAAATATTTTTTATGAAACATATTTTAGACGAAACTAATTAAATGACTAACAGCTTATTACATCAATTTAAAAGCTTTTTTTAGATTTGTGTTTTTTATTGGCTTATTTGTCTATATTTGCACCCAATTTTGAGGACAAAAACACCTTCCGAAAATGCGGAATAAAAACATTTTCTCTATAATCATTGCCGGCTTATTTGCCCTGATTTCAGTTACTTCTTTTGCACAAGAAGAAACGACTAACCATTCCCAACATCACGGTGATGCCGTAGACACTCGAGAAGAGGTCAACGAGATGGTTCAACATCACTTGCAAGACTCGCATTACTTTATCCTTTTTGAAGATGCCGTAGCCGGAAAGCATTACGGCTTTCCCTTGCCGGTTATTTTAATTGACAACGGACTCAAAGTCTTTTCGGCAGCCCGCTTCGAGCACGGCAATCAGGTAGTTAAAATAGACGGTCAACACTATCGTCTTTATCACGACGGAAAGATATACAAAACCAATGCCGAAGGAGATTTAAACATAGGAGAAAATGGCTGGCCTACCAATGAGCGCCCTTTAGATTTTTCAATCACCAAAAACGTATTGGCCATTATCGTCATTTCCATTTTGCTCTTTATCCTCTTTGTTAAAATGGCAAAATCTTACCGAAAGAACACCCTTCCCAAAGGATTTTTCAGGGTACTCGAACCCTTGGTCATATTCGTACGAGACGATATTGCCAAAACCAATATCGGTACAAACTATAAAAAATACACCAGCTGGTTGCTGACCATATTTTTCTTTATCCTTATGATGAACCTTTTGGGTATGCTTCCATTTGGATTTAATGTAACCGGCAACATCTCTGTTACTTTTGCCTTGGCGCTCATCACCTTTGTCATTGTCCAAGTTGTAGGTAACAAACACTATTGGTTACACATTTTTTGGTTTCCTGATGTACCGATTATCATGAAAATTGTCTTGGCTCCCATTGAATTGTTGGGGATTTTCACCAAACCCTTTGCCTTGATGATTCGACTGTTTGCCAATATGGTGGGCGGACACGTTTCTTTGATGAGTTTATTGGGCTTGATTGTGGTTTTTAGCAATTGGTTTGCCGGAACCTCGTTCTTTGCCTTCTCGGTATTTATAGCCGTAATTGAAATCTTAGTCGCCTTTTTGCAAGCTTATATTTTTACCTTGCTCAGTGCGCTTTATATAGGTATGGCCACTGATGATCCCAAAGATCATCCACAAGACAGCAGTGAAGACATACCGGTAGTATAAAAATAATATTAATAAGTAAAGTTGAAGTTTAATTTTTAAATCCTAAATTATGAGTATCCCAGAAATGGTAGGAGCCGGATTTATTGTAATCGGTGCCGGAATCGGATTAGGTTTGATTGGTAAAGGAGCAATGGAAGGTATTGCCCGCCAACCCGAAGCCTACAACAAAATCCAAACGGCGATGATTATTATCGCGGCCCTTTTGGAAGGTATTGCATTTGCTGCGCTTTTCGCGGTATAAGCTTTAACACCAACCCTCTTTGGGCAACGGTTGGTTGTCAAAAGAGGGTTTTAAAAAATTATTTATCTGAAAACGAAAGGACATGAAGTTAATACATGATTTTTCATTTGGCTTGTTTTTCTTCCAGACCGGAATCATCATCATCTTGATTCTTTTGATGAAGAAATATGCCTGGAAGCCCATTCTCGATGCACTTGACAATCGAGAGGAAGGCATTAAAGACGCCTTGGAATCGGCAGAAAAAGCGCGTATGGAGATAGACAATCTCAAGGCCAACAATCAAAAAATGATGCAAGAAGCCCGTGAAGAGCGCGATGCCATGCTTAAAGAAGCCCGGGAGATCAAGCAAAAGATTGTAAACGAAGCCTCAGGCGAGGCAGAAGAAAAAGCCAATGCCATGATTGCCAAAGCCAAAAGCGCTATTGAGGCTGAAAAACAATCGGCTATGGCCGGTATTAAAGAACAAATGGCAAGCCTATCCATTGATATTGCTGAAAAAGTTGTAAGAAAAGAACTCGACAACAAAGAAGAACAAATGCAATTGGTGGATGGAATGCTTAATGATTTCAAATTAAACTAATTTCTTATGGCCGGTTCTCGAGCAGCACATCGTTACGCCAAAGCTTTATTGTCATTGGCCGGTGAAAATGGAAATCTATCTCAGGTCTCCGAAGAGATCAGGTTGATTAAAAACACCATTCAAGACAGTAAAGATTTAAAAATAGTTTTGCGAAGTCCGATAATTAAAAATGAGCTTAAGCGCTCCGCACTGCAAGCCATTTTTAAAGACCTCAGTCGGGAGACCACCAACCTGTTTGAGGTCCTAATCGACAACAAACGCATTGCTTTACTAGAAAAGGTAACCCAAGCTTTTGTCGCTGAGGTTGACCGTCAAAACAATATCACCACAGCCACAGTCACCACGGCCGTTCCCATGACTTCTTCGATAGAGGAAAATATCCTTTCCAAAATCAAAGAACTCACGGGCAGCAAAGAGGTGGAATTGACTCAAAAAGTGGATGAAAAATTATTGGGAGGCTTTCTGTTGCGCTATGGCGATTTGGAATACGATGCCAGTATTGCAGGAAAACTGACCCATTTAAGACATAGATTTAAACAAAACGCAAACGCATAAATAGTGATTTCACAAGGGGGTTCCCCTACATAATACAAAAGTTATGGCAGAAATAAAACCCGCTGAAGTTTCAGCAATCCTAAAAAAACAGCTCTCTAATTTTGACGCCGACGCTTCTTTAAACGAAGTGGGCACAGTCTTGACTATTGGTGATGGTATTGCCAATGTCTATGGTTTGTCAAACGCCGAATATGGCGAAATTGTGAGCTTTGAAGGCGGCTTAGAAGGCTTGATCCTCAACTTAGAAGAGGACAGTGTGGGCGTGGTATTGCTCGGCCCTTCTAAAATGATTAAAGAAGGTGACACCGTTAAACGTACCAAACGTATTGCGTCTATTGAGGTTGGCGATGAGATTGTAGGCCGTGTGGTCAATACCCTTGGACAACCCATTGACGGAAAAGGAGCCATTGGCGGTGAAAAAGTACAAATGCCGCTGGAGCGCAAAGCTCCCGGAGTAATCTACCGTGAACCGGTGGAAACTCCTTTGCAAACCGGCATTAAATCTATTGACGCCATGGTACCCATCGGGCGCGGTCAACGAGAGTTGGTGATTGGCGACCGTCAAACCGGAAAAACTACCGTTTGTGTAGATACCATTCTCAATCAAAAAGAATTTTATGACCGCGGCGAACCGGTCTACTGTATTTATGTAGCCATTGGACAAAAAGCTTCTACGGTAGCCGGAATTGCCAATACTCTTCATGAAAAAGGCGCTATGGACTATACCACCATTGTAGCCGCCAACGCCTCTGACCCTGCTCCAATGCAGGTTTATGCTCCATTGGCCGGGGCTTCTATTGGAGAGTATTTCCGCGATACCGGTCGTCAAGCACTCATTATTTATGATGACCTTTCTAAACAAGCAGTAGCCTATCGTGAAATTTCACTCTTGCTCCGTCGCCCTCCGGGTCGTGAAGCTTATCCGGGTGACGTTTTCTATTTGCACTCTCGCTTGTTGGAACGTGCTGCTAAGATTATTGACGACGACAAGATTGCCAATCAAATGAACGACATGCCCGAAGGCTTGAAAGACAAAGTAAAAGGAGGAGGCTCCTTGACTGCCCTTCCCATTATTGAAACCCAAGCCGGTGACGTGTCTGCTTACATTCCAACCAACGTTATTTCTATTACAGACGGGCAGATTTTCTTGACTTCCGATCTTTTCAACTCCGGAGTTCGCCCCGCTATTGATGTAGGAATTTCAGTTTCTCGTGTGGGAGGTTCTGCACAGGTAAAATCTATGAAGAAAGTAGCCGGTACACTCAAATTGGATCAAGCACAGTTCCGTGAGCTCGAGGCCTTTTCACAATTTGGATCAGACTTGGATGCGGCTACCATGAACACCATCGAAAAAGGGAAACGCAACGTTGAATTCCTCAAGCAAGCACAAAACGATCCTTACCCGGTAGAACACCAGATTGCGGTCGTTTATGTAGGAACCAAAAACTTGGCCAAGGCCGTACCTACTAACAAAATCAAGGAATTTGAACGCGATTACCTCGAATATCTTGAAGCTACACATCGCGACACCTTAGATACTTTAAAGTCTGGTAAATTGACTGATGAAACTAAGGAAGTGATGGAAAATGCAGCCCAAGAAATTGCTGCTAAATATAAATAAACAACAGAATTTGACTTTCCGCGGGGAAAGTGCTGATGTGCTTTAATTATGGCAAATCTTAAGGAACTTCGAAACAGAATCAGCTCGGTCTCTTCAACGATGCAAATCACCAATGCCATGAAAATGGTGTCGGCCGCAAAGTTGAACAAGGCGCAAGAAGCCATCACGGCCATGCGTCCTTATGCCGATAAACTGACCGAACTCTTACAAAACCTGAGCGCCTCCAGTGACGGGGCCAACAGTAAATATGCGCAAGAACGTGAGGTCAAAAAGGTTTTGATTGTCCCCATTTCCTCCAACCGTGGATTGGCGGGTGCGTTTAACTCCAATATCGTCAAGAAAACCAAAGAATTGACCACCGGAGCATACGCACAAAAGGAAGTAGAACTGCTCTCTCTGGGTAAAAAAGCCAATGATGTCTTGCAAAAAACACATGTTGTCAAGGAGGTCAACACCGCCATTTTTGACGACCTTCGTTTTGATAATGTGGCAGAAATTGCTGAAAACATCATGGACTCTTTTGTCAATGAAGACTATGACAAAGTTTTGATTGTTTACAACAAATTTATCAATGCGGCCACCCAAGAGGTCAAAACCGAGCAGTTTTTACCCATTGTCCCCAAAACCGATGAGGGCAAAAGCAGTGGAAATGTCGATTATATTTTTGAACCCGAAAAGGATCAAATTATTGAAGAATTGATTCCAAAATCACTCAAAATCCAATTGTTTAAAGCCCTCCGTGATTCGATAGCTTCTGAGCACGGGGCGCGAATGACAGCCATGCACAAGGCTACAGACAATGCTACGGAATTGAAGAGTGATTTGAGTTTGCAATACAACAAAGCCCGACAGGCTGCTATTACCAATGAGATCCTTGAAATCGTTGGTGGTGCAGAGGCCTTGAATGGTTAATAAAACCGACAAAATAGTCATCCTATAAATGCCGAGGCCAGCAAGCTTTCGGCATTTTTTATGATCCCCCCAACCGAACGGACTCAAAACACACAATATATAGCCATTCCTTAAAAATCAAGTAATTAATTTCAAATTACTGATAATCAGAGAGTATAGCGTTGATGGGTCGGTGTTCTATAATAGTTTAAATTGCAAGGATAGTGCTATCTTGTATGAATAACCCTTCAAGGGTTTTGACCCCTTGAAGGGTTATACTACTCACGCCTCTAAATTAACGAAATTTAAAAAAAAAGCGCAATCGCCTTGGCAGGAGCGCTACTTATTGTCCGAAGCATACCATTCGGCATAACTCGTATCAGTTTCTTGAAGTTTTAGGGAATGCAAAGCAATATTATGGGGAAGGCGTTCTTTGATGACTGCTGCAAAATGAGTAATTAAAAGCTCGCTGGTGGGCTGAAAGTCGGCCAAAATCACTTGATGCCCTTGGGCCTGTAGTTCTTCTCCCAAGGCTTTGTGTGGCGAATTTCGATTAAATACAATGGCGTGATCATACTTATCGACAATTTCCTCATTGACAATTTTCTTTAAATCCCCAAAATCCATTACCATTCCGTGTTTGACATGAGAAGCGTCTGTGATGGGGTCTCCTATAATGGTGACATACAGCTTGTAGCCGTGTCCGTGCACATTTCTACATTTTCCGTCATAGCCATAAAGGGCATGACCGGTCTCAAAGGTAAAGCGTTTGGTCAATCGAATTTTGGGCATTTTGCAAGTTTTAATAGTTATTCGAAAAGTCCGTGCAACTCGGCATCAATCTTATTAATAATAATTCCGAGGTCTTCAGGCTCATCGACAAAATTAAGCTTATCCACTTCAAATATCAAACATTTCCCCTTGTTATAATCTTGAATCCAAGCCTCGTACCGCTCGTTGAGACGATTGAGGTAATCGATAGAAATTGAATTTTCATATTCTCGCCCGCGTTTCTGAATTTGATCGACAAGATTAGGAACAGTACTACGCAGGTAGATCAACAAATCCGGGGCTTCTGTCACGCGTTCCATCAACTGAAACAAGGAGGTGTAATTCTCAAAATCTCGCGAACTCATCAGGCCCATGGCATGCAAGTTAGGCGCAAAGATATAGGCATCTTCATAAATAGTTCGATCCTGAATGACATCCCGGTCTTTTTCCCTGATTTCGAGAATTTGTCGAAAACGACTGTTTAAAAAATAAACTTGTAAATTAAAAGACCAACGCTCCATCTTATTGTAAAAATCCTCTAAGTAAGGATTCTCCACAACATCCTCATACTGCCCTTCCCATTTATAGTGCTTGGCCAAGAGTCTGGTCAGTGTTGTTTTTCCGGCTCCAATATTCCCGGCGATGGCAATGTGCATAAGTTTTTGGGGTATTTAAAGTGATATTTTTTCGTGGTAAAGATACGGATTTTGACCGATACCTGATCGGGTTAACTGTCCAACTTTTCCTCTCCTAACCGTGAAAATGCCCCTGTAATTTTCACCCTCAGCCCCCAAAAAAACGGATTAAAAACAATTTGAAATGACATTTTTTTAGCCAGAAACCATTAAAAGTCAGGCGAAGACAGTAATCCTGTTTATCACAGCATCATTTGCATTTTTCTTCACTCAATTCTCTCGAATAATTTGATAGGTAAACAGCCAATCCCCATCATAAATCATCAAACGATTTCCGCGAATAAAAATATTTTTTACAACAACCTCTTCCAGCAGCTTAAAATAACGCGTTTGTTTAATATCAAAGAGCCACAATTTATGTGCGCCATAACCAATCAAATAATTGTCATAAAATCCGATTTTTTCCAAGTTTTTATTGGGGTAAGCTCCCATAAAACTACCATAAGCATTAAAGGCCAACAGTTTTTGATCGGTTAGCAGCCAACAGTAATTGAAATTACTCTCCAAGTCGAGTATTTTCCCGCTTATGGGTTGTGAATGTGCTATTACCGCTTCTCGCTCATAGTCAAACCGTTCGAGCTCGCGATTATCGGTATTAAAAACCCACAGGCTGTTTTGGGCCGCATTAGCCGCATAACTCACCGTACGGAAGTAAGAAAGGGTATTAAAATCTATTTGTCGAATACTGTTCAACTGGTCGTCGAGCAAAACCACTGTATTTGTATGCTTATAGAACAGCACTAACTTTAAAGGATTGGTAATATCGACCGAAGTGAGTTGTCCCAAGCGCAACAAAGAAAATTGACGGCGTTCTCCTTCCGGGGTTTCTTTATACAGGGTTTTATCGGTTATGACATATAAACTTCCATATTTATCCTCCCCGACAAACCGATCGGTTTTTAATGGGATTTTTTTCAGCAACTGCACCCGCACTTCCTGTGCCGATATCGACAGCGTCCATAAAAAGATAAATCCGAACCAGATGAATTTCATAAGCGGCAAAATTACCCCACCAATATATCAAAAAAGGTACAAATCTCGTCTCATTTCCAAAATTTGATGTAATTTCGTTGTTTATACAACTTTATTGCAATTTTATCAATATTAAAAAATACAGTTATGAAAAAAACTTTACTCGTTTTTGTATTTATCCTGAGTTTTGGTCTTATGGCCAATGCACAAAACGGTTTTTATTTCACGGAGTTTCACAGCGAAGGAGCCTCAAGTAATGTTTCTTTTCAAATGAGTGGCCCCGAAGCCAATGGCTATGGCGATTACACCGCAAAAGAGGTTATCGTCAATCCCGGCACTGTCAACGTAGACAGCTTGGCATTTGTTGTTTCGTTTAATAAAGATGCCAACATCAACATGTGGGTTGATTTGAGCGCTATGGGAATGGGCTGGGTCAAAGTTGTTGACACTACCGGACAGATGAGTAGTCCCTTCACCGGAACTTCTTCTATGCTTTCGTTGCTGAGCATGGCGCCCGACGGCTCATTTGTTTTTCGAATCGGCGGCTCTGCCAACGGTGATTTTCCCGATACCCAAGGTTGGACTCCCACCCCGGATCCCAGCAATCCCGATTGGGAATTTATTGACATTACGGTGACAATTGATTCTAATTATGATGGAGATATGGCCGTAAAAAATCAAAGTTTCAAGGGATTTAAATTTTATCCGAACCCGGTAAAAAACAATTTGTTCCTTCAGGCTCATTCCGCTATTCAAAAAATTGAATTGTACAACGTTCTGGGGCAAAAAGTAAAAAGCCTTGCGCCCAACCGGACAAATACTCATTTGAATATGAGTGAACTGGCCTCAGGGATTTACCTTCTCAAAGCAAGAATTGATAATGTGGAGAAGACTTTTAAAATCATAAAAGAATAAATTTTGGTTCCTAAACCCCTAAAAGTTATGAGCCGTTCAAATTTGAGCGGCTCTTTTTAGTTACACCAAATTTCAAGAGCGCCTACAGATCGTTGATTAGACATACAAAACAGCCCAATATTCAGGTCTAAATTTCAACAATCACTTCCGTATAATTATCGAGAACCAACCCGTCACAGTTTATGGGATGAATCCCATCATCTCCCCCACTTCGCCAGCAATAAAAAAGATTAAAATCCCGGCAATATAGTGATCCGGAAGAAACCAAACTACCAGCAACTTCAAGAGTCCAGTCCTTCAAAAACGTGCTGTATGGGTTTGATGTTGTGCGCATTCATCCGCAGCAGGCGGTAGTGTTTTTTTAAAGCGTCAGTCATGGAAAAACGCTTATACACAAATCCATTTTCTTTGGCAAACTGTTCAATTTCCTCGGTAATTTCATTGTAGTAAGCATAGCTGTAATTGGGAAACAAGTGGTGAGCCACATGGAAATTAAAATTTCCCAAAATATGACGAACAAACCAGTTGTTTTGTCGCAAATCATTGGTCACCTCAAACTGATGCCTCAAGTAGCTATAAGGCAGGTTCTTATTTTCATCGGGCAAGGGAAAAGCATTGTCTGGCAAGGGATGCAAAGGCAATAATACAAACAGCGCAAAAACACTTCCGGAAAGAATTTGGGCAGCCCAGGCTCCAAGCGCCAACCCCAAAGAGACCTTAAACAACAAAACGGGAAGTGCAATTTGATAAAAGAAATAAAACAGCTTAAAAAATAGAAGCTTTACTTTTTCTCGGGGCGGCACCGGACCGTGCACCTTATAAATTACTCTATTTTTGGAGAAAAAATCTTTGAAATCTCGAATAAACATCCAGTTAAACAGAAATAACGGATAGGCAAAAAAGATATATTTATCCTGATATTTCTGCAAGCCCTTGGCGGTGATGTGGGGAAAAATTTTGATCAATCCACTTTGTTCCACATCGGTGTCCCAACCATCTACATTGGCATAACTGTGATGACTTTGCACATGCCGTTTTTGCCAAATATAACTGTTGGCGCCAATCAAATCAAAAATTCCCAAGGCCATACGATTCAGGCGTTTGCTTTTAAAAACATTGTTGTGTGCCGCTTCGTGAATTACATTGAGGTACAGCAACACCAAGGTCAATCCCATTACCACAAACATACTGATGTATATCCAAGGACTATGACCATTAAAAACGGCTATAAAATAACTCCCAAAATAAATTATAGGGAGCAAGACTGCTTTTATCTTTAAATAATTGTCACGATTCTCGGGGATCTCTTTCACCCGCTTTTTAACGCGTTTTCTCAATTCCCTGAATAACTTATTTTCTTCCTTATCCTTTAAATATGAAAGTCTGTCCATTTTTCAAACGAATTTTTATCCTAACAAATATAAGGCTTAAGCCCCATCAACAAACTGCAATTTGTTATTTTAACAATGTTTAATTCCCTTATAATGACCCTTTCCCAAAGATTTCAGCCTATTTTGTGAGACTCCGATATTTTCAAAATGAGCTCAATCTCAAGCGGCATAAAACCCGAGAAATTGGAAAATACTTCAAGCCTTCACCAAGGATATTGTTTACCTTTGCCTATTAAAAAACAGCGGAATCATGCAACTCACCCACAGAAACAGGCGATTGCGAACAAGCCCAGCGCTTCGCCAGCTCATACAGGAAACCACACTAACCCCCAATGACTTTCAAGCGCCACTCTTTGTGGTGGAAGGGGAAAACAAAAAAGAAGAAATCGCTTCTATGCCCGGTTACTACCGGTTTAGCTTAGATTTATTGCAAAAAGAAATCCAAGAATTATGGCAGCTTGGAATCAAATCGGTTTTGTTGTTTGTCAAAGTGCCCGAAGGACTCAAAGACAACCAAGGCAAGGAAGCCGTCAATCCCGAAGGCTTGATGCAACGCGCCATCAAAGCGGTCAAAAAAGCCCAGCCCAAAATGCTGGTTATGACCGATGTGGCCTTGGATCCTTATTCGGTTTACGGACACGACGGAATTGTCAAAGACGGTATAATCCTCAACGATGAATCGGTGGAAAGTCTGACCAAAATGGCGGTCTCTCATGCCGAGGCCGGCGCCGATTTTGTCGCGCCCAGTGATATGATGGATGGACGCATAGCGGCCATGCGTCAAGGGCTGGATGAAGCCGGTTTTATCAATACCGGCATCATGGCCTACAGCGCCAAATATGCCTCCGCTTTCTATGGTCCGTTTCGCGACGCCTTGGATTCGGCACCCGTAAAAGCCGAAAATATACCCACCAACAAGAAAACCTATCAAATGGATCCGGCTAACCGATTGGAAGCCGTTAAAGAGGCCCTGATGGATGTGGAAGAAGGTGCCGATATCGTGATGGTTAAACCTGGATTACCCTATTTAGACATCGTTCGTGAGGTCAAAAATGCAGTAGACATTCCGGTGTCGGTCTATCAGGTGAGCGGAGAATATGCCATGATCAAAGCCGCCGCCCAAAACGGCTGGCTCGATGAAGAACAAGTGATCCTCGAGCAACTCATCGCCATCAAACGCGCCGGAGCGGATTTTATATCGACTTACTTTGCTAAACAGGCGGCAAGACTGTTGCGATAAAAAAAATAAACTTTTAAACCAAGCTTTTCCAAAGTTTGGAACTTTGGAAAAGCTTGGTTTAAAAACGGTTTTAGGCCACGCCTATAGCCGCATCTTCATCGACAAAATCACACAGTACCAAACCGTCTTTATCAATATCGGTGAGTTTCACTTTATGTAGGGTGTTGACTAAATTTTCGTCCCAAGCGGCCTTCACGCGAACGTAATTCTCGGTATAACCTTGGATATAGCCGTCTTTGTGTTTGCCCTCAAAAAGAACAGTCAGCGTATTGCCTATTTGACTTTCATAAAAAGCCCGACGTTTTTTAGCCGAAAGTCCGCGGAGCATCTTACTGCGTTTCTTGCGAACTTTCTTGGGGACGACTCCGTCCATTTCTGCTGCCAAGGTATTGGGTCGCTCAGAATAAGTAAAGACGTGCAAATAGGAGATATCGAGTTTGTTAAGGAAATTGTAGGTCTCCAAAAAGCGCTCATCGGTCTCGCCGGGGAAGCCCACCATCACATCCACTCCTATACAGGCATGGGGCATTGCATTTTTAATGCGCTCGACCCGTTCTACATAGAGTTCGCGCATATATCGACGACGCATCAGTTTGAGGATGTCGTTGCAACCGCTTTGCAGAGGAATGTGAAAATGTGGTACGAAGCACCGACTCTGAGCTACAAAATCTATCGTATCGTCCTTTAATAGATTGGGTTCAATAGAGGAAATGCGTAAGCGCTCGATGCCTTTCACTTCGTCCAAAGCCTGCACCATTTCTAAAAAGGTGTGTTTGTGTTTTTTATTGCCAAATTCCCCCTTCCCGTAGTCCCCAATATTAACCCCGGTAAGCACGATTTCTTTTTTATCCTGTGCGGCAATTTCTTCCGCATTTTTCAATACGTTTTCCAGCGTATCCGACCGAGAAATCCCACGCGCTAAGGGGATGGTACAATAGGTGCATTTATAATCACAACCATCCTGTACCTTAAGAAAAGCCCGAGTGCGATCGTCGAGCGAATAAGAGCCCACATAAAAATTGGCATCTTCCACCTCACAGGAATGAACAATCCCTTGTCCTTCTGTCGGTCGAGGTTGAGAAAGAAGTTCGTTGAGATAGCTGGTGACCTTAAATTTTTCGGTAGCGCCCAAAACCAGGTCTACTCCCTCTACATCGGCCAGTTCTTCGGGCTGTAATTGTGCATAACACCCAATACCAACCACAAAGGCATCTCGGTTGGCCTTGCGGGCTTTTTTGACTATGGTTTTAAATTTCATATCGGCATTGCGGGTCACACTACAGGTATTGATGACATAAATATCTGCCTTTTCTTCAAAACCAACCCGATGGAAGCCTTCGTTCTCAAACTTACGGGCAATGGTAGCCGTCTCTGAAAAATTCAGTTTGCAGCCCAAAGTATAAAAGGCCACTTTATTGATGTTCTTTTGTGTTTCCATAATACGCACTTTTAAAAGTGTTGAACATGAAGTGGATTAGCAAAATTTCTATCGAGTATAATTAAAAAGCATGGGGGAATGCAGGTTTTATGCTGTGGTTCTGCATCACACGTCACATTCAAGTTTTTCACCTCCCGCTTCATCATTCAATGTGCAAATATACAAGCATAAATTGTTGTAATAAAATGGATTGGTTTTAAATTGATTGCTCGGGTTTCTCCTTTTTTTAATTCCCCTGCAAGATCGAGTCTCAACTAAAAACCCCGGATTTCACCCGGGGTTATTGCTTTTATTTTGCACAGTAGATTAGGCATCTTTTACGCGCTCATCAATCAATTTTAGTGCAATAGGACTGTCACCCATCAATTCAAACAAGTCGAGAATGTTGCGGAATTTGTGTTCTTCCTCGCGTTGTTCTTCCACAAACCACTGTAAGAAATTTTCAGTGCGGTAATCTTCCACCGTCCGACTTTTCTTAACAATAGCATGAATGGAGTGGGTTACCTCAATCTCTTGCTCCAAGGCTGTTTCAAAAATTTCTTTTAAGGAGTTAAAATCATGAAGCACTTTTCCTACTTCGGGGGAATATGCGGTTCCGCCATTATCATTGATGTAGTGAAAAATCTTCATTTGGTGCTCGCGTTCTTCTGAGGCTTGTTCATAAAACAGCTCAGCACTCTCGTTCAAGCTGTTTTGGTCACACCAAGAGGCCATGGCCAAATAAGCCGCAGAAGCTTTAGCCTCTTCTGCCACTTGCTTATTCAATAAATCCATGACTTCTATATGTATTCCTAATTTTTCTCTCATTAAATCTTTCATGACTCTTGTTTTTTAAATTAAACAAAACTATCTCATACAAAGTTAGGAAAATAATTGCGAAAAGACCCTGAGTATCTGTTATTTGAAAGCAGTCTAAAAACAAAGAAGAATTAGGCCAACACCCGAGAAACCGAAGCGCCTTGAAGCAGCGCAAAAGTAGCTTCCATAAAAAATTTCAAATCAATCACCTGATAAGTATCCAGCACAATTAGATGCTCGCGATTGCAAAAAGTCAAAATTTCAATTCCATTCCGGTTGCGCTCCTCATCAAAATGTGCTTCTAAATCCATTGATCGCACCTTGTCGCGCAAGGCCAACAACTGACAACAAGACAGGTGCACCGATTTGTATTCGGTTTCAAAGCAAAAACAGCGCTTCTGATCACACTGCCGAATGGCAAAATATTTTGATTGATATAGTAATTCCATTTCGAGGGCAAAAATAAGCTTTATTTGGATTTATTACAAATAGACGGCTGAAAATATTGCAAGTTTTAAAAATTTAGGAGCGCTGCTTTCCTAACAAGCCGTTCCCCCGGGATTGGCTTATTGTTTTTTAGACCGGGGCAAGGTTATGTAAATGTTATATCTTTCCTTTGTATGAAGCAGAACAGTTTAATTTGTATACATTCGCATCGCACAACGCCTAACAAAATCAAATCCAAAGGATTAAATTCGACTTATTTATCGTGTAGAATTCAAAAATTGCATGGGATTTGATATATCTTCACACTATTTAAAAAGAAAATCACTTCATGGCGAAGAAAAATAAAATACCACAAGACAAAAAAAAACGATCTAAAAAGAAGTCGGAAAACTATACCAAACGCATCTTATCAGTTCTTCGCAAGACTCCCGATAAGCCTTTAAACTACAAACAAATTGCTTCCCGTTTGGGCGTAAAAGACTCCAAGGCACGTGATAAGATCATCAAAGACCTGGAGAAGCTGGTCAACAAAACCAAGATTGATTCGGTGGGACGCGGAAAGTTTAAACTGCACGGCACCATTAATTCCTACGAAGGTTTTCTCGATATGACCACCAGCGGCAACGGCTATGTAGTGGTCGACGAACTCGAAAAGGACATCTATGTACCGCATCGCAAACTCAATCGAGCTTTGGATGGCGATAAGGTTCAGGTATACTGCTTTGGTCGTCCCGATCGAAGCAAACCCGATGGAGAAATCACCGATATTCTCGAGCGAAAACGCACCCAATTTGTAGGCGTGCTGCGACTCAAAGGAACTTTTGGGTTTGTAGAAATAAACAATCCAAAGATGTATACTGATATTTTTGTACCCCGCAGCCAAATCAAAAACGCTAAAGACGGTCAAATGGTGCTGGTTGGCATTAACAAATGGCCAAAAGCAGAAGATTCTCCGGAGGGTCAAGTTATTAAAATCCTCGGCCAACCCGGTGAACACGAGACAGAAATGCAATCCATTTTGGCCGAGACCGGACTCGCCAGTGACTTCTCCAAAGAAGTGGAGGATTATGCGCGCGGAATAGATCCCAAAATCCATGAGCGCGAAATCCAAAAACGGCGGGACATGCGAAAAACCCTCACCTTTACCATAGATCCCAAAGATGCTAAGGATTTTGATGATGCCCTGAGTTTTAAAATTTTGGAGAATGGAAATTTTGAAATCGGCATCCACATTGCGGATGTATCCCACTACGTAAAACCCGGAAGCATTTTAGACGAAGAGGCTTTTGAGCGGGGTACTTCCATTTATTTGGTTGACCGCGTGATTCCAATGCTGCCCAAAATCCTCTCCAATAAAGTGTGCTCCTTACGCCCTAATGAAGAAAAATACACCTTTTCAGCTGTATTTGAGATCGATTCAAATGCCCGACCTGTAAAAGAATGGTTTGGTCGTACGCTCACCAACAGCAATGCTCGGTTTACCTATGAGGAAGCCCAGCATATCATCAGCAATCAAACCCGCAAAATTCCCAAAAAAACGGCTGCTTCCGGGAAAGCTTATCAAGTTTCTGAGGAAATTGAAACAGCTGTACTCACCTTAAATAAATTGGCCAAAACCATGCGAAAAAAACGCATGCAGGCCGGAGCCATTTCTTTTGACAAGGTGGAAGTCAAATTTAATTTGGACGAAAAGAAAGAACCGGTCGGCATCTATTTTAAAGAAGCCCGGGACGCCAACAAACTCATCGAAGAATTTATGCTGTTGGCCAATAAAAGGGTAGCCGAATTTATTGGCAAAAAAGACCCCAAAAAGACTTTTGTTTACCGCTGTCACGACGAACCGGACGGAGAAAAACTTATTGCGTTAAAAAACTTGGTGGGGCAATTTGGGTATTCCATGAATTTAAAAAGCCGAAAATCAACCACACAATCCCTAAACCGGTTGATGAAAGAGGCCCGAGGACAGAAAGAACAAAACTTGGTCGATACCCTCGCCATCCGAACGATGAGCAAGGCTTATTACAGCACCGAAAACATTGGTCATTACGGTTTAGGATTTGAATATTATGCCCACTTCACTTCTCCTATTCGTCGTTATCCTGATGTAATGGCACATCGATTACTGCAATATTACTTGGATGGTGGTGATTCGGCAAATGCTGAAGAATATGAAGCCCAATGCAAACACTGTAGCGAGACGGAAGCCTTTGCCACGGAAGCTGAACGCGATTCGATTAAATATATGCAAGTCAAGTATATGCAGCAATTCAAAGGAAAAACCTTCTTAGGGGTGATCTCCGGGGTGACCGATTTCGGAATTTTCATCGAAATAGCCGAAAACAAATGTGAAGGCATGGTTCGCCTTCGGAATATTCGAGAAGATCACTTTGTCTTTGATCAAGATCAGTATGCCGTGGTGGGCAAAAGAACCGGTAAAAAATACCAACTCGGTGATGAAGTTTACATCAAAGTTAAAAATACCGATTTGGTAAAACGAAACCTCGATTTTGAACTGGTTGAAAGAAAATGAATCTTGTTTTCACAAGACTGATAATCAGCGATTTTATTTACAATCCCTAATGTTTTGCTAATATCCTCGTCTTTGGTAGCAAATCTGTTTTTTCTGGTGTATTTTTGTATGCCGAAAAGGTGTTATATGGATTGAAAACAGCACTCAATAGTAACTGATTTTCAGTCTTGCTTTGGGTAAATTAAAGCCCCCGTTTTGTCGCATAGAAAACAAAATTTGGCTTTTCCATAGGCTCCTTACAAACTAAAAAGGAAGGTTATGCTGAGGTTTATTTGGAATCACATCAAAAAATACTGGATCTTTGTCGTCACATTCTCGATTATTGCCATCATTTCCATGAGCTTTATTTTTGTGCTGCACCAACCCCCAAACTCACTGCCCATTTATGCGCCCAATATGATAGATCGTTCTTTGGTTGACACCTCGGTACAATATGTTCGAAAATACCATACTATTGCCGATTTTGAGCTGCTCAACCAAAATGGAGACACCATTACCCAGGCCAATTATAAGGGGAAAATATATGTAGCCGATTTCTTTTATACCACCTGCCCTTCCTTTTGCCCCATTTTGACCAATTCTATGGAGCGCATACAAAAAGCCACCCGCAATGACGATGGCATCATGCTGGCTTCATTTACGGTGACGCCCCATATTGACACCGTAGCCCAACTGAAACGATATGCCGAAAAAAACGGAGTGATTACCGGGAAATGGAATTTGCTGACCGGTTCTAAAAAAGAGATTTACAACTTGGCTCGAAAATCTTATTGTGTCGTAAAAACTACCGGAGATGGTGGTCGCTATGATATGATCCACACCGAAAACCTTGTACTGATAGACTCCAAAAAGCGCATCCGAGGTTTTTATGACGGCACCAATCCCGAAGAAGTAGATCAGCTGATTGAAGACATTCAACTGCTCAAAGAGATTGAAGCCCGCGAAGCGCAAGAAGCCCTTAGTCGTTCTTAACATCCTCTTTTTTAAACGCATTGCCTGAGCATAATTTTCACAAAGCGAATAAATTTTGCGTACTTTTGGCCTTGCAAAAGAGTGCCTATGTACATTTACAATCTGACCATAAATGTGGAGGAAAACATTCATGACGAATGGCGCCAATGGATGGAGCAGCAATATATCCCTGAAATGTTGGCCACTAAGAAATTTAACAAGGCTTCCTTAAACAGGCTTTTAGCCAAACAGCAGCAGGGCATCACTTATGCCGTTCAATTTGAAAGCCCCAACAGGGCCACCTTAAAACAGTATTATATTGAAAATCACTCCAAAATGATTCAGCGGCTGCAGCGTTTTAAAGATCAAATTGTCTTTTTTGGCACCGAAATGGAAGTAGTTCACGAACGATCATGACCCCAAAGAAATTTCATCACAAAAAACGCCGGCATCACGGACCGGTTCGGGCCAAAAAATTTTTGGGACAGCACTTTCTCAAAGACGAAGCTATTGCGGAAAAAATCGGACAGACCTTGACGCTGACTGACACCCGCAATGTCTTGGAAATTGGTCCCGGAACCGGGGTGCTGACCAAATATTTACTAAAACGTCCTTTGGCATTGACGCTTATTGAACTGGATCGGGACTCTGTGGCTTACCTTCAAAAAGATTTCAAACAGGAAAACCCCGAAATCAGCCACAAGTCGTTTGATCTTTTGGAAGCCGATTTTTTAACCTGTGATCTGTCACAACTCTACCCCAACGAATCTTTTTGCATCACCGGGAATTTCCCCTATAATATTTCTTCTCAAATTCTTTTTAGAACCATAGAAAATCGAGCACGTATTCCCGAATTCAGTGGCATGTTTCAAAAGGAAGTTGCCAAACGCATCTGTGAAAAACCCGGAAGCAAAACCTACGGAATCTTGTCGGTACTCACTCAAGCTTTCTATAAAGCTGAATACCTGTTTACCGTTCCGCCAAGCGTATTTTCTCCGCCGCCAAAAGTGGACAGTGGCGTACTTAAACTGACCCGAAAAAAAGATTTTAAATTAGATTGTGACGAAGAATTGTTTTTTAAAGTCGTCAAAACCGGATTTCAACAACGTCGAAAAACATTGCGGAACAGCCTCAAGCGCTTTGGGCTTTCCACCGAACTCAAACAAGAACCTATTTTTAGCCAACGCCCGGAACAGCTGGGGGTTGAAGCCTTTACAAAATTGACACAGCTTATCGACCGCAACCGTAAATCTAAGTGAACCGCACACTTTTACCTCAATGGATCCTTACGGTTCTTTTTTTTCTCGGCTTGTCGTTTTTTCTCCTCAAGACGTTTTTGGTGAAATTTCTTACCCGGTTTGGTTTTTTTACGTTTTTTAGGCTGCCGAAGTCCGGTTTTTACCAAATGCAGAAACCGACGGGTCACAATATCCTTATTTCTATGCTGACTTCGAGTTTCCTCACAAGACAGCTGTACTATGCCTTTTTTAGTCAAATAATTACCTAACTTTTGTCGAAGTCGGTTGATTTCTGTTTCTGAAAACTGTGCAGTGGCTTCCAAATCCCACTCCAGCATCACCTTGGTACTCGCTTTATTGGCATGTTGCCCACCGGGACCGCTACTCAAGGCAGCCTTGTAGGACAATTCTGCTATTAATTTGTTTTCCTGAAAACTCATCTCGCTAAAATATAAGCATTATACCGGTATAATACAAAATGGACCAATCTTCAAGTAAAATTTTCAGAAAGAATATTTAGCCTATTTCGATAATCTCTTCTGTATAATACCAAAATGACAAATTAGTTAGTCCAATCTTTCTATGAAAATTCCAAATCTCTGCGTTAATCCTGCACGTGCGGGACGTCGTAGCTTTGGCTATGACTGTGCTTTTTGCCTTGACCTTTGAAATTTTCATCACGAAATATTAGCACAATTAATAAATCACTTTGATATAATTTGTATCTTTTAATATTGACCTCAACCTACAAGCCCGTTATTATGCAAGCTAAAATGCACTTGATCACCCTGATTCCTTCGCCCAAAATAGGTGCCGACGTCAAAGCATTAAAAGAAGAAATTAAAATGCGTTTTGGCGCCAAACACGCTTTAAAACTACCGGCGCACCTCACCCTGCAGCGTCCTTTTTGGGTGCCCGACAAAAAAATAGAACTCCTGCATGAAAGTTTGCACAACGCCGCAGAAAAAGCGGAGTCTTTCCCCGTCAACCTCAATGGATTTGATTGTTTTTCCCCTCGGGTTATCTTTATTAAAATTACCCATCCGGAGCCCATTATCGAGCTTCAAGGAGTGCTTCAAAGCGCCCTGCCTTCTGCCGTGTTTCTTCGAGAAAAAGAGCGGCAAACAAATCCCATCCATCCTCATATTACTTTGGCTACTCGAGATTTGCAGCACAATATATTTCCTTTGGCCTGGCGGGCTTTCAAGACCCGAGAATACCAGGCATCATTTCCTGTCAACAGCTTTAGGCTGTTTCAACACGACGGCAAATATTGGCACAAGGCCGGTGATTTTTCCTTTGAAGCAAAGACAAAAAAATAAGGGCTTCTCATTTGCTTATGGAAACCCTTATTCACATTCGTTTATACAAAAAATATTATTTTCTGATTTTTCGATTGCCCACCAAATCCAAATACAAATTGACTTTGTCTTTGAGTTCTTTTCGATGAACGATGAAGTCTAAAAAACCGTGTTCCTGCAAAAATTTTGGACGCTGAAAGCCTTCGGGCAAATCTTTTCCGGTGGTATCTCGCACCACACGCGGTCCTGCAAATCCAATAAGCGCTCCGGGTTCAGAGATATTAATATCTCCCAACATGGCATAAGAAGCGGTTACGCCTCCGGTTGTCGGATCGGTATTAAGCGCGATATATGGAACCCCGGCTTTGTCGAGCTGCGACAGCTTCACAGAGGTTTTGGCCATTTGCATCAAAGACAGTACGGCTTCCATCATTCGGGCGCCTCCGGATTTTGAAATGATCATCAACGGAATTTTGTGTTTTCTGGAATAATCGGCAGCACGAGCTATTTTTTCTCCTACTACCGAGCCCATTGATCCGCCGATAAATTTAAAATCCATACAGGCAATCACCAACTTCTCTCCCTTTGATTTCCCCACAGCCGTGCGAATGGCATCTTTCAAGCCTGTTTTCTTTTGAGCAGATTTCAACCGATCGGTATATTTCTTTCGGTCTTCAAATTTTAAAGGATCTTTTGATTCGAGATCTTTGTCGAGCTCCTTGTATTCATTATCATCAAAAAACAGCTCAAAATATTCCTTACTGCCAATCCGAACATGGTATCCGTCCTCGGGACTCACATACAGGTTTTCTTTCAACTCATCAGCATCGATTACTTTCCCGGTAGGGGATTTGTACCACAAGCCTTTAGGAGTGTCTTTTTTGTCTTTGGTATCCGTTCGGATTCCTTTTTTTGTTCGCTTAAACCAAGCCATAGTTTAGTATTTAATTTAACGAATCAAAAACAAGCTTGCAAAACAAACCCGTCTTTGCGTTTGGCAAATGTATAAATTATTTGCTTAAACTGTCAATGTTGTTTAAATCCTCAAAGGCTTTTTCTAAACGCTCTACAAAAGTATTTTCTGCAGCGCGCAACCATTTTCTGGGATCGTAATATTTTTTATTGGGCAAGTCTTCTCCTTCGGGATTCCCTACTTGGGTGTTCAGATAATCCTTATATTCTTTCATATAATCGCGAACTCCGGACGTAAAGGCATATTGCAAATCAGTATCGATATTCATTTTTATCACTCCATATCCAATGGCTTCGCGAATTTGCTCTACAGAAGATCCACTTCCACCGTGAAAAACCAAATCGAGGTAATTGTCTTTTAGACCAAATTTTTTGCTGACATATTCCTGTGAATTTTTCAAAATCTTAGGCCTCAGCTGCACATTCCCCGGTTTGTACACTCCGTGTACGTTACCAAAAGAAGCGGCAATGGTAAACTGATCTGAAATTTTGCTCAATTCCTCATAAGCATAGGCCACATCTTCGGGCTGGGTATAGAGTTCAGCATTGTCAACACCCGTATTATCGATACCGTCTTCTTCGCCTCCGGTGATCCCCAATTCAATCTCGAGGGTCATTCCCATTTTGCTCATTCGCTTGAGGTATTTTTTACTGGTCTCAATATTTTCTTCCAAGCTCTGCGGACTCATGTCAATCATGTGAGAACTAAAGAGGGGTTTTCCTGTTTGTTTAAAGAATTTCTCTCCCTCATCCAGGAGTCCATCGATCCAAGGCAATCTTTCCTTATGGCAATGGTCGGTGTGTAAAATGACGGTAGCGCCATAAGCTTCTGCCAAATCGTGCACATGTTTAGCACCGGTGGCAGCGCCCAAAATAGCAGCGCGTTGATCGGTATTGTCTAAACTTTTACCGGCATTGAAATGAGATCCTCCGTTAGAAAACTGAAGGATGACCGGTGAATTGACCTTGGCTGCAGTTTCCATGACGGCATTGATGCTGTCAGAACCCACCACATTGGCCGCCGGCAGGGCATAACCATTAGCTTTGGCGTGTTTAAAAATTTCTTGTACTTCTTTTCCGGTAGCAACACCGGGTTTTATATTATGGCTCATAATAAATATATTATAAATGATATTTGGCTTAGGCAAAAATAAGAAAATAAAACGGTTAGAATGGATAATTTATCCCCACATTCAAAACCGAATGAGCAAAGTTATAATCTTCAAACCATTCTTGCTTATTATAGGCCGGGTTATAGGTTTTAAATCCTAAATCTAACCGAATGACAAAGTAATCAAAATCATAGCGCAATCCAATGCCGGAACTCACTGCCAATTCAGACAAATCGGAAATCGAGGAAAAACGGGCGCGCTCATTTTTCACATTGTCAAAGACATTCCAAATATTACCTACATCGACAAAAATGGCACTGTTTAACGATCCGAAGAGATTAAATCGATATTCCACATTAAAACTCAATTTCATATTGGCCTCATTAAATTCATTGGGGCTTCCACTGCTGCCCGGCCCCAGATCATAGGCGCGCCAGCCGCGATTGTCGTTAGAACCGCCGGCAAAAAAACTACGCACAAAAGGAATGTTGTTTGAGTTGCCATAAGGAACTGCAATACCGGCCAAAATCTTAATGGCAAGAACATTTTTTTGGCCAAAATCCCAGTGTTTGATTAAATCAGCTTCGGCCTTAATGTACTGTGAAAAACGAACCCCGGCAATATTATAGCTTCCATCAGCATTGGTATTGTCCAGTTCAAAAAAAGTGGAGAGCAAAGCCAAACTGTTTCCAATAGCTTCGATATTAAAACGGAATTGAGTAAACTCTTCATCCCAAATATTCTGTCGAGTATTCTTAGAATAGTGAAAACTCGACCCAAAAATAAGGTTGTTTTCGGTGAGCCGATCTTTGCGTTCTATAATGGTATGTGCCCGAGATTTTTCTTTATCGGAAAGCCCAAAATCCACTCCGTTATTAATATCGTTTATAAAGGCATTGGCACCTGCGGGGATACTCAAATCGGGAGAAAGACTGAGCAAAGGATTATCCTGCTCAAAATAATCCGGATCAATTTGTGCCACGTGATTTTGAGCAATCCGATTCAAACGATTATAAGAACTCCTATAGACATTAAAATAGTTACTCGCATTTAAATTGCGCACATACTGCAAGTCCAACAGGTTAAAACTCAAGGATTTTTCATTATCGGGTTGCCAACGAAAGATATAATTGGCTGTTAGGTTTTGCTTGTCCAGGCCAATATTGTGCTGGGTACTGATTCCCGCACTCAAAGTGGTAAACGGCGACATGGTTTTGGGAATGATTTTTTCAATATTAAAAGGAAAAATAATCTTGGGAAGATTGAGTCTGATATTCCCTCCTATTTCCGAAATATTAAAAAATCGTTCCTGAGAACTCACCGAAGCATCTCGAGAAGAACCAATACTCGCTCGAGCTCCTATCTCAAGCGTTTCCAAACCATTAAAGACATTTCGAATCAAAAAAGAAGCCCCCAACCTAATTCCGAAATCCTGAATATTACTTCTGGAAAAATCCAAGTCGTAGGTTACGCCATATTTTTTCTTCGATTTTAAAAAAATATTGGCTATCAAATCGGTATGGGTACTGTCTCGCGGATCTTCCATAAATTGAATGTCCGGATATTTAAAAATATCCAAATCGTTCATCCGGTCATAGGTCAAAGAAAGGCTGCGATCATTGTAGACCTCTCCCTTCCTAATAAAAATGGCATTGGCCAAAGCCTTGGGCTTAAAGTGTTTTTGAGGCGTGTTAAAAATCGTGAAGCCTTTATAATGAACGCTATCGTTAACCCAGGCGAGGTCTGATGGATTGCCATAGTTGGTAAATATATTGACATCACTAATATGTCTGACTTTAAAAGGGACCGTATAAGTGGTGTCTTTCTTGCGAATTTCTCGATTGCTGATCACGGTTTCTACCAAAGCCTTATGATGTGTATCTATGGTGTCCACATTAAACGTAATGTACTCTTGGTCAAAATAATACATTCCGTTGTTTCTAAACAAAGCAGTGAGCCGCTGTCGTTCCCAGCTAAATCTTCTGGACTGAAACTGCTTGCCTTCACGCAGGAGCCTTCGGTCTTTGTGGGCCTGGTAGATTGAATCGACAATAGGACTTTCAATTCGGCGGGTCAAGGAGTCCAACACATAGGGTTTATGCCGATTTACATAATATTGCACGGCGGCTCGTTTTTGAAGCATTGTATCTACATCATAAGAAGTCTCTACATTAAACCAACCGCGGTTCCAATAATAAGCTTTCAAACGTTCACTCGATCGTTTGGTTTTCTCCAGACTGAGGATCACCGGCGCTTCTCCCATGCGTTTTTTAAAATTTTGCCAACCCACATAATTTTGTCCCAGACGTTCGAGCTGTTTTTTAGACAAAAAATTAATCCAATGTTGTTCCCGTTTTGGTTTTTTGTGGAGCCAGTGATAAAAAAGAGAATCGGGATTGGGCCTGGCGGCGTTATAAATATAGAGTCGCAAAGGAATGCCGACTAACGGCAAGCGCGCATTGGGGCGTTGCTCAAGCTGAGCATATACCTTAGATTTAGAAATCTTAGTCCCCTCGAGGTAAATGCGATTTTCTGTTAACAAATACTGCCCATCATCAACCCGTTTTACCGCATTACACGAAAACAAGGCCATGACCAAAAGAAATAGTATTATTTTTGCTACTGACGATTTCAAGTAAAACACATTTACGGCTCAAAAATACAGTTTTATGCTCAGCAAGAACCAAATAAAGTTAATTAACCAACTCAAACAAAAAAAATATCGAAAAAAACACCAACTTTTTTTTGTGGAAGGCATCAAATCGGTCAAAGAATTCTTGGCTTCCAACTTTAAGCTTTACCAGCTATATGCTACGGCAGATGTGCTCTATGCGCCAAAAGACCGGTATCAATTGATCAGTTCTAAGGAGCTCAAAAAAATTAGTGCTTTAAAAAATCCGCAAACCGTACTCGGTATTTTTGAAATCCCCAAATTTACCCTCCATCATCAAAACGGACTCTATGTGGCCTTAGACGGGGTGCGTGATCCCGGAAATTTGGGCACCATCATCCGACTTTGTGACTGGTTTGGTGTAGAACAGCTGGTTTGCTCTTCTGATACGGTAGATTGCTTCAATCCCAAAACCATTCAAGCTTCTATGGGTTCACTGGCACGCGTTACTCCGGTTTACACAGATTTGGCAGCCTACTTATCGCAAAGTCAACTGCCGGTTTTTGGCACTTTTATGCAAGGCGAACCTCTTTATCAGCAACAGCTGCCCCAAGCAGGAATTTTGGTGATGGGCAATGAAGGACATGGTATTTCAAGTGCTGTAAACACACAAGTAACACGCCGCCTGTCTATTCCTCAGTTTGGTGAAAACAAAGCTACTGAAAGCCTGAATGTTGCCACTGCTACTGCTATTGTACTCAGTGAATTTAGAAGAAAATAATAATAAACCCCCAAAGGAAACGCCTTTGAGGGTCTTGATAAGCTTTATTAGCAATGCGAGAAAGCTATGCGTTTAGCAATAGTCTTCAAAAGCCTGCTTAAGGTTTTCGGCAATGAGTTCAGCAGGTCGGCCTTCAATGTGATGGCGTTCGAGCATGTGAACCAATTCACCATCTTTAAACAATGCCATAGAAGGCGAGCTCGGCGGGAATGGCACCATGTGAGCACGTGCTTTTTCAACGGCATCCATGTCCACTCCGGCAAAAGAGGTATAGAGGTGATCCGGTTTTTTATCGGCTTTTAAAGCTTCAACCACTCCGGGGCGCGCATTGGCAGCAGCACATCCACAAACCGAATTGATAACGACCAAGGAAGTCCCTTTTTGTTTCATGGCCTCATCAACTGCTTCAGGAGTCAATAACTCGGTGAAACCGGCGTCTGTCAATTCTTCGCGCATGGGTTTTACTAATTCTGGTGGGTACATATCTATAAGTTTTTAAGGTTCTGTAATTCACCGCAAAGGTACAAAATTAATGCCTTTTTAAAACGTTTTTTTCAATTTAAGATATCGCTGTCCGAAATAGAGAGGTTTTGTTGAATGGTTTCAAAATGCTCAGAAGAGATATCGCCATTAATTTCCCAAAAAATAAATATTTTGAGTAAGTTTGTCTTTCAAATCATATCAACATGAAAAAAGGAATAACAGTAGTGCTGGCTCTTTTATGTGCCGGCTTTTTATTTGCACAAAACACTATGGCACCAAAGGATTTATGGAGCGTAAAAGACGTCAGCCCCATCGGCATTTCTCAAGACGGGCAGCATTTTTACTACAAAGTCAAGACCCCCAATGTGGCCGAAAACAAATTTGACACCCAATATTACCGAATGTCAATCCAAGGAGGAACGGCATACGAAGTTTCTAAAGAAGATATGGACTATCGAAATAAAAACATTTCTCCCAACGGCAAATACAAATTGTATCACAAAGATGTTCCGGTAAAGGATGTTTTGGGAAAAGATGTTTATAAAGACATGCCCAAAAGCGAGGTTTATATCATCACAGGCCTGGATTATCGCCATTGGGACCACTACAATGACGGCAGCTACAAGCACGTTTTCTACAAACCGGTAAATGCCGAATCGGGAATGGATATTATGAAAGGGCAGCCCTACTACACGCCGCAAGCTCCTTTTGGTGGAGATGAAGATTATATCTGGGGCCCCAAAAGCGAGCATATTTATTATATTTCCAAAAAATTGGCCGGCACCAATTATGCCACCAGCACCAATACCGACATCTATCGATACAACCTCGAAACCCGAAAGACTGAAAATCTTACCCATAAAAACGATGGGTATGACACCAATCCAAAGTTTTCTTCCCAAGGGGTTTTGGCTTGGTTACAGATGGATACTCCGGGCTATGAAGCCGATAAAAACGACATTGTTGTACTTCAAAAAGGAGAGCCGCTCAATTTAACTGCCGATTGGGATGGCACTGTTTTTTCTTATATCTGGGGGCAAAATGGCGATCTTCTTTATTTTACAGCGCCCACAGACGGAACCATACAGCTTTTTAAAGTCAATGTGCCCAAAAGCAAAAGAGACGAAGTGAAGATAACGCAAATTTCAGAAGGTCAATTTGATGTCACCGGCATCATGGCACAGCTGGACAATCAGTTATTGATCACCCGAACCGATATGAATCATGCGACAGAAATTTTCTCCTTTGATTTGAACGCACATACTTTTAAGCAGCTCACTTTTGTCAATCTTGAGCTCTATCAGCAATTTGACTTGCCTACTGTTGAAAAACGGTATGTCACCACTCAAGATGGCCACAAGATGTTGGTGTGGGTGATTTATCCTCCTCACTTCGACAAAAACAAAACCTACCCTACTCTTCTTTATTGCCAAGGAGGCCCACAATCTCCACTTTCTCAATTTTACTCTCGTCGTTGGAATTTTCAACTGATGGCATCGCAAGGCTATATTGTAGTCGCTCCCAACCGACGCGGCATGCCCGGGCACGGTGTAAAATGGAACGAAGCCATTAGCGAACACTGGGGCGAAGGAGCCATGCAGGATTATTTAGATGCCATTGACGCATTGGCAAAAGAGCCTTATGTAGACGAAGACCGACTTGGAGCCATAGGTGCCAGTTTTGGTGGGTACTCTGTATTTTGGTTGGCCGGGAACGACAACGACCGCTTCAAAACCTTTATCGCCCACGATGGCGTCTTTGACACCCGTGCCATGTATGGAACTACCGAAGAATTATTTTTTGTCAATCACGATTTGGGCGGCCCCTATTGGGACAAAGACAATGTGGCAGCCCAGCGCGGTTATCACGAGTACAATCCGGTGAATTATGTGCAAAACTGGGATACCCCCATCTTGATTATTCAGGGAGGAAAAGATTATCGCGTCCCCATAGAACAAGGACTCGGTGCATTTCAGGCTGCACAATTACAAGGAATAAAAAGCAAACTGCTTTATTTCCCCAACGAAAATCATTGGGTGCTCAAACCTCAAAATGCCATGATCTGGCAAAGAGAGTTTTTTAAATGGTTAAAAGAAACCCTGTAAACCGGTGCACCATTGTCTAATTCGGCAAATGCGATTATAAATTTGTGTTAATCGGTTTTCATAAATTAAATCAAGACCCGATATTGTATGCCTCAACATCATATATCGGGTTTTTGTTTGAATTTTACTGAAATCTCCCTTAAAGACACCTCGGTTGTTTTTGGCCGAAAGAAGAACCCCAAGGTTTTTTTAACCTTCCTCTTTCTGTTGCCGTACTGCCTCTCAACAAGCCTCTTTGCCCAAGAAAAAAACCAGATAGAAGGCCAAGTTATTGCTGACTCTATCAAAGGCTTTCAAATCAACATCATCAACCTGACGGCACAAACCGGAACGGTGAGCGAGCCCGGAGGCCACTTTAAGGTTTGGGCGGCTTTGGGAGACACGCTTTATTTTTCGGCCATCCAATACCAACCCAAACAAGTGAAAATAACCCGAGAAATACTGGCCAAGTCCTACTGGCTTGTTCATTTAGAAAAAGCCGTAAACGTGATGCCTACCGTACATCTTAGCAGTATTGACCTCAGTGGCGATTTAAAAGATGACCTGCCCAAAATAGAAAGCTTTAACCAGGCCGAAGTTGGTTTTGGAATACGGCGCGACGCACCGATGAGCATTCAAGAAAGACAGGTGCATTACCTAAGGACCAATGGCGGATTGGCCAAATTTATCAGCGTACTGAGCGGTCGAGACAAAATGATTCTTCGGCAATTGAAATATATTAGAATAGAAGCCAAAAGAGAGAAGATCATTCAGTTGTTAACCCCTAAATTTTTTCTTGAAGAGTTGAAACTCCCGGAATATAAAATCAATAACTTCATCTATTATTGCTTCTCTTTTAAGGATTTTCCCAATCAGGTAAACCTCAAGAACATTCCTTATATTCAGCAGTTCCTAAAAGAAAAAATAAAAATTTATAAACCTCTGCAACAGGAAGAGTAATACCAGCTATTACGGATTGATTTGTGCCAGTGATTTCAGTCGATTTGTGCCGACGATTTCGGTTCAAACTGTGCTATTTTTAGGATTCGGTTTGTTGTGGGCTTGTAGGCCTCCATTTTTAGAACAGTATCCTAATGCAAACCGAAGTGTCCTCAACAGGGCGTTTCATTGTTGACCCTGCGAGCCCAACGAAACCTTAGTTGTTGTGGGCAGCCATACTTTTATTCGTTCAGTCTGTTTTCAACGTCCATCCTTTGATGAAGAACCCTGATAATTTCCACTTCATTTTGTTCCTTATTCAGTCTATAGAAAATGAAATGCGATTTTATTCGAGTTCTCAAATATCCTTTTCTCACATCGCTAAAATCTTTTCCGGATTTTGGATTTTTAGCAATGTATTCGATTTCGTCCATTATCAAATCAAAATAACGGTCGGCTTGTTGTAATGACCAATTTTCAAAAATGTAAAACCAAATCTTCTCAATATCATCTTTCGCCTCAATGCTTATTTTACAATTCACTTTTTAGCGAGATGCTTTTGATGAAGTTCTTTTCGGAATTTATCTCTGTTAAATTCTTTTACAAAACCTGATTTTTCTCCTTTTTCAAGTTCGTTTATCAGTTCCGTTTTTTTAGATTCCTCAAACTCAAACATTCTTAAAGCTGCTCGCACAACTTCACTTGCCGAAGAAAATTTTCCGCTTTTGATTTGTTGGTTTATAAAGTTGTCAAAATAATCGCCCAACAAAATTGATGTGTTTTTAGCCATAATTTTCAATTTGATTCAAATATACCAAATATTGGTATTAAATCCGAATTATTTGTCAGGGTTCTGATCTGAAATGCTTGCAGATAACGTCCGGCGGCTTGAAGCTGTCCTAATTTTGGGGAAGCTTACAGTGAGGCTCGTTTATTATAAGGTTTTCAAGAAAACAACTTTTGGGTAAGTGGCATCACAAAGGCGAGTCCAAACAGGAATAAATCTCCAATTCCTGGTTGAGTCAGGAGTCCGATTACCCAACAAATTCCCATCCAGCTCGGGATGGCCAATATGGTGGCATATATCAATCGGATGTCTTTTTTGTTCCCCAGTCCTTTTGAGATACCCTGTTTTGACTTTACGACGTAACGCATGCACAAAAAGTTCATGATTCCTGCACACAAAATGTTTAGGGTGTACAAACTGGTTGCCACTTCCAGATGGCCATAAATCGCAAAAACATCCGTACTAAAAGGCAGTAAAACAATAAAAAACAAGAAGAAAATGTTGATCCACATTAGTTTGGGGTCAAATTTAGCCACATAACTAAAAACGGTGCGGTGGTGAACCCAAAATGCGGCAATCACAAAAAAGCTAATGACAAATCCAAAGAGTTCGGGCAAGATATTCCTCAGAGCTTTCAATAAATCTTGATTTGAAAAATGCTCTTGGAATGGAGTCTTGATGTCCATAATCAAGAGCGTAATGGCAATGGCAAAAAGAGCATCGCTAAAAAACACTAAGCGTTCCAGTTGCAGTGTGCTTGTATTTGAGCCTGAAGTTTTATTCACAAGATAAAAGTATTAAATTTTTTAATCTTTGAGAGGATTATTAGGCAACTGGTATCAGCAATAATTGTCTTAGGCATTGGCAACGTCTCTTGATAGGTCAGATTCGGGATAGTTGAAGATTGAGATGTTGACTCTTCCCAATAGTTCCGCAAAAGCACGTTTAGTCAGTCCCGCTATTTCGGCAACCTGTCCAAGGGATAGTTTTCCTTGCTCGTAGAGCTGACTGGCAACTATCATTGCGAGATCATCGGAATTCACATCCACGTTTTCAAGTATGTTTAGCTTTACTACTTTCATAATACCAAAGTTACTCCTTTTTTTATACTTGTCAAATTGAAACTAAGTTTTCTTTAATGCTCACCTGCAACGGGTTATGGCTTTGTGCTAAGGTGGCAAAGAAGCTTAAACTTCGGTTTAAACACCGACCCGAGCAAAAGAAAACCGATCATTGAATTTTAACCGTTAACTGCCTGTTGAACTATACCCACGGCAACCTTTATCTATTATCGCCTAACTTAGCAGATGATTAACAAAAACCTTCAATTATGACAATTTTAAGCGGTCCTGATTTTGGGGAAGCTTACAAGCCCGTCTTTATGCAGGCTTAGAATTTGTTTTAAGTTCATAGGATCAAGTGTGTTTGCCATAACTTATCTTAAAAAAGAAGACAAGCTAACTTGATCTTTCAAAAAGTGGCACAAATCAAACCGTAATTTAATCAGTTCAAAAACTAAATTGGCACAATTTGAACCGTAATAGCTGGCACAAATCAAACCGGAATAGCCACCATTAGATAGAATATTTCATAATTTACAATAAAATTATTAAAGCAAATAAAGCAAACAAATACATAAGGGATTGTAAAGCAAAGAAAATCAAAGTTAATTTCCCTAAATATTTTATAAAAATATCGAATTTATCTATTTGTTTTTGACAGGTTTTAGCCGTGTAATCTTTTTCGGCTTCGAATTTTAAATTTTTCTGGACTTTAAATTTCAATTTTCTGTATTTTATCTTGTCTTTTGTATACTTAAAGTCGAAAAATCTAAAAAAAAGCGCAATTAACCCTAAAACAATGGAGAAAAATAGAAAAACAGCTACGATTTTTCCAATTGGTACAGTACTACAAATTGTCTTTTGAAAAATATTTTTGTCATAATTATTTATTATCAGGCCTAGAGCAATAGAGCTTAAAGTAAAAACCAAATTTATGAGAAATGTTAGGAGGTTAATTTGTTTATCGTGCCACCTATTGAATCGAACATTTAATTTACTGATTTTTTCTTTTTGAAAATCAGTTTGATTAATCTCTTTAATTTCTCCATAATATTTTTTCATTGTTGTTAGTATTAAAGTAATTTTTTCTGTTTTTAGAATTAATTACAATAATTAACAATTGCCTTTGAGGTCTTTTTATATCCTAAATCTTCTGACTTGGAAAAGTCCTTACAAGCTTTTTTCAATTTATTAAGTTTAGCATAAGCCAAGCCCCTGCGATAAAAATACAGCCCTTTTTCTTTTATTTTGATTGCTTTATTGTAGTCAGATATACTTTTTTCATACTTTCCTAATTTTAAATATACTGCTCCACGAGTACCCCATATATAATCTTTTGATTTGTCCAATTCTAATGCTTTTTGGACTAATGGTAATGCTTTATCATAATTTTCTAAACCGTATAGACAATAGGCTTTATTATTATAGACAGTAGCCATATTATTAAGTGTCATAGGGTAATTGGAGTTTAATTTAATAATTTTATTATAGTCGCTAATTGCACCATAACGATCGCCGTAATTACTTTTGGCTAAAGCTCTTAGAAATAATACATCTGTATTGGTGCTGTTGTATTCTAAATATTCAGAGAAACTTCTGATTGCTAAAGCATATTCTTTATTTTCATAGTAATTTATGCCTTGAGTAACATAACTTCTTATGTTGCTTTCGTTTTCTTGGTTTGAATTCTGCTGATTAACCCAAATATTGTAATCAGATACTATTTTGTCAATTATACTTTCTGCTGTTTGAAGAGATTGAGAAGCATTTGCTAAATCCCCATTTTGCATTTTAGATAGTATGTTGTATAGCTTTTCCAATTTTGAGCGGAGTACTTCATTTTTAATTTTTGGGCGTAATCTAAGTATTCTTTTCTGTAGCCTATTTAAATATTTTAAATTTCCTTTTGCCTTCAGATATTGCATTCTCGCAGGTAAAGCAATTTCTTCAAAAGATCTTGGTTCGTATCTAGCAGGTTCGTACTTAGTAAATCTATTGACTTGTGCGAAGTTATTTGCTGAAATGAGAAAGACAGCGATTAAAATTATATTTTTCATTTGAAATGGTTTTTTTAGTGCTTATTTCTGTTTTTTTGGCCTGTATTTAAACTGTTGTGTTGTCTTGTCCTGAAATACGTTGACCATTATTATTACACTTTTTCAAAGGTTTT
>CAZPGY010000009.1:0-92119 GCA_964586655.1 uncultured Flavobacteriaceae bacterium | reverse complement strand
AGATTTGGAATTTTCATAGAAAGATTGGACTAATTAATTTGTCATTTTGGTATTATCTCAAGTGCAATTGGATTGCCTGCAACAGCGCGGTTTGAGAATTTTTATTTATTGGGTATTCGTTAAGCATACAAGAAGGGATAAAAAAACGACACCATGAAAAGTTCGTGATGCCGTTTGTAAAAATCAGTTTGCCTTAGAAGTGAATTTATTGAAATTCGGCTCCGGGGTGATAAGGCTTGACCAAGTGTAAGGTATTCTCATCGGTATGATGCATTTCTTTGTCTCCCAAGGCCGCCAGTTTAAGGACAATATCAGAAGAATGGGTAAAAGTTCCATCATCATTAAACTTAAAAACACTTTCAAAGCTTTTAAGTTCGGCGCGCTCCATCAAATATTTGTTTTGAAGAATCCCATAAACAGGGTCGCCGGGAGTGGCCTTAAAGTGAATTTCTTTATCCCGCGGTCCCGCATCAGCACCAGCTTGAATGGCAATACCTCGACCAAAAACCACCGAGCGAATAACTTGCCCATTGGCTTTGTCCCAAAGCAGATAGCCCACCTCATCGTGAAACGGATTCATGGCTTCTTCTCCATGTCGCCATGCGGTAGATTGGTAAGTAAGTCCCTCTAAAGATTGTCGCCCATTTTCTGTGGTAGGAATGGGTTTGAACCAAGCTTTTTCAAAATAAGAAGTTTTAGCGGTTTCGTCATCTTTGTTGTGATAGGATAAATCAACCCCGACATTACCTTCCCATTCTCCCACTAAGGGGGTTAAAGGCCCTAAAGCCTGCGGGCCTAAAATTTTGTCGTTTGCCATAATTGTTGGTTTTAAAGATTCGAGCCTTAAATTACAGATTTTATGGGAAATACTGTTTACTATACTGTTAAAATGATATAAAATGAGACTTTGCTTAAGGGGGAGAGAAGTCAAACTAAAAAATATTGCCGATACTTGGCGGAAGGAGCGTAGTGGCTCGAACCAAAATTATATTTTTTTTCTTTTGACAAATTATTAGATTTGCCCTTCAATTTAACCAAAGTATTTTAGTTATGAAAAAAACAATTTTATGGAGTGGTGCTTTAGCAATGATGGCCATGGTTGCCTTGACCACTTCTTGCCAAAACAACAAAAAGCAACAAAAAGAACAAACCACCACAACGAAAGTGGAAGAGAACACGCCCAAAACAGCGACAAAAACAGAACAGAAATCTGTTGATCAAGCGCCTCAAACGGAACAAAAAGCTGAGGAGGCAAAAAAAGATACTTCAAAGCCTACCGATAAGAAGGAAACTGCAAACAAGGCACAAGAAAAAATGGATGCAGCCATTCAGGGAATCAAAGAGGCCGGCGCCAATTTTGTAAGTGTAATTAAAAACGGGGGCAGCTCTCAGGAAATGACAAAAGCCCAAAAAGAATTCCGAGCTTCAATGGATCATGCTCGAGAAGTATATAAGGAAGTGGCCAACTCCGGTAAAGTAGATTTAAACAAAGCCAGTGCCGAGATGACTCAAGCCATGAATGAGGCGCGTGAAAAGGCTAAAAAAGCCATGAGTCAGCGCTAAGACATTTTAGTGTGCAAGCCTAAAAAAAGTAGTTGTCTTAAACCTGAGACAACTACTTTTTTTTGTGCTTTTTTATCGCAATAGCACATTATTTTTTTACTGTATACCGAACTTCAGGATAATTAATTTGGTGGGACATTCAAAAATAAAGTTCCACATAGGCAGGGTCGTTTGAAGTTTTGTTATAATTTTATTTTTTCTATAAAAACAGTAAAGAGTCAATATCTTCGAAGCAGCGAGACCGTATCCCCGGAATATCCAACTCTTACAAATCTCGTTTTTTAATCAGGGCATAAGCGGCATAGAAAAAAATAAGGGTCCACACCAAAACAATGATTACTTCACTCCAATGAATTAAGTAATAATCGGGATCCAGACTAACGCCTGCAGATTGTGCGCTGAGCTGAACAATTCCCAATCGTCTAAAGGGTTCTTTAATCAGGTTGGACATGGATTCTAAAGGCAGAAACTGTGCGACCTGGTTCATCATTTCTCTGCTTTTGGTAGTCACCAATACCACGCCGCTAATGATGTTTTCCACAATCCACCAAATAAATAAAGCACCAATTGAAAAGGCAGCGCGTTTGACCAAGACGGTGAGAAAGAAGCAGAAAGAGAAAAAGGCAACCAGTTTAAGAAAATACCCACCTAAATACTGCATGCCGGAAAAGATGATTCCCACTTCGGTATAAGAGGAGAATATCAGTCCTAAAATTAGAGAGACCAAAAAGAGAAACAGTGTAGAGACAACACTAAACATTAGGACGGTATAAACTTTGGACAGCACAAATTCTTTTTTGGACAACCCGTCTATCAGGTTTTGTTTTAGGGTGCGATTGCTGTATTCGGCAGCCATCATTGCGATAATGACCACACCCAAAAATATTTTTAAAATAGCCGCAAAATAAGCGTTGAAATGCCAGATTAACGGAAAATTAAAGATTCCCTGATCGGCCAATTGAAAGTCGATGGGGCCAATTTTAAAATGTATGGAAGCAAAAAGGACAATCGACAGGAAAAGGGAAAAATAAATGATAGTCAGCACCTTAGCGGCTTTGTTATAACGTAATTTATTTAATTCTATTTGGAGTAATCGCATGAGAATAAGGGTTTATACCGTAATGACAATTAATATAGGCCAGCTTCAGCTTCTGGCTTCGCTGCCCTATTTAATTGTAAACATACGGCATGACAAATTAAAGGAATCAATTTTTAGGCTATAAAATTTTTTATTTTCGCATTAGTTTTTGGAATTGGTGAGTTCTAAAAATTTGGTTTCCAGGCTTTCATGACGTTTATTCAAGTGAGACAATACAATGTTGTTTTCAAACAGAATTTTGTTCAATTCCATCGCTTCCATAGGCTCATTTAAAAAAACGGTAATCAACTGGTTTTCAGAATTAATCTTGATATCTCTAAAAGTTTGATGTCGGTTTAGAAAATCGATGAGTGCTTGAGTGTTTTTGGTTTTCAATTCAAAAAAACCATTGTTGGCATTGAGGGCTTCCACTTTTCCCGAATATAATTTTTTACCTTTTCTGATGATTACCACATGAGAACACACCCGTTCCACTTCGTCTAAGAGGTGGGAGGCGAGCAGGATTGTAGTGCCTGTTTTGGCAATACGACTGATAATTTCGCGAATTTGATGAATCCCTTGCGGGTCCAACCCATTGGTAGGTTCGTCGAGGATCAGCATTTTGGGATCGTTTAACAAGGCCGAAGCAATGGCCAATCGCTGTTTCATTCCCAGGGAGAAGGTACCAAATTTACTGTCTTTTCGCGATAGCAAGCCTACGATATTCAATTTCTCTGCAATGCGTTCGCCGGGGTCAATATTTTTAATTTTACAAACCAATTTGAGGTTTTGATAAGCCGTCATGTTGGGGTAAAAATTAGGATGTTCTATGATGGCGCCCACATGCTTTAAGGCTTCATGAGTAGACAGTTGACCGTCGAACCACTGAAAATGCCCCGAAGTTTTGTTAACTACATTGAGAATAATGCCCAAAGTAGTTGATTTGCCGCTGCCATTCGGCCCCAAGATGCCATATACATGCCCCTCTTTAATTTCAAATGACAGATTGTCAACCGCAGTGAGCGGCCCATAGCGCTTGGTTAAATTTTGAATGCTTAAGATGGTATCCACACTATTTCGTTTTTAGTTATGATTGTGATTAAAGTCTTCATTAATTAATTGACGACAAAATATCTATTTTGTTACATTTTAATCGGTTTATACCAAAATAAATCTATATCTTTAAGAAAGTGAATTTTGAGATGGAAGAGAAATTATTATCCCAAAAGAAACCCAGCTATCCCGTTCGGAAAGCTTTGGCGCAGTACTTAAATAAATATAATCGGACAACTAAGATACCGGTTTTTTATGACGATTTACTCCGATTTTCCGGTGCCATTAGCGTACTTGATCGGCATGATGAAGACACGCTGTGGGTTCGGTGTTTTTATCCTGATTCTGAACGGCGCGAAATCGACCAACGGCTCAAAAGGGTTTATAATATTTTACAATCTGATGGTAGTGATTACTCTTTTGAACACCTCAATGTAGACGCTATTGATTATTGTACTTTTGGAAATTCTAAGCCCTTTCGGGTTAAAATAAGAAATATTCTCAACGATAACTTTGTCTATTTCTACATCAAGAAAGCAGATGCTTCACGGATCTACGGACTCGAACTGGAAGATATTATTTCTCCACATCGCATTAATTTTTTGGTATATAAAGATACTTTAATCGAGGAACATATTCCCGGTATTCCCGGTGATGTGTTTATTAAAAATGAATTGCCACATTGTGATGAGCAGGAAAAAAATCAAATAGCCAAGCAGTTTGTCAAATTTAATGAGCGCTGTACTTTGCGTCTTTTGGGCGATATGCGGGCTTATAATTATGTGGTCATTCCTACGCATGATTTTGATCGGGTGGCTTATACCATTCGAGGAATTGATTTTGATCAACAGTGCTATGAAGGCAACTTAAAGGTGTACCGCCCTCAATTTTTCAAGGAAAATTACAAAATGGTACAACTGGTACTTCATAAAATGGCAGATTCTTCTGTAGAACAGTACAAGCGCGAAGAACGATCACAAGTGGCCAAGCGTCTTATTGCAGAAAAAAAACGATATAAGGATTTGATAGGATGCATGCGAACCGATACCATTTCTTCTGAAGAAAAAGTGAAACAACTGCGTGCCGATTTGGTGCAATATTCCAAAGATATTCAGTTTAAAACGGCGAAAAATATGGGGCAGATTCTCGAAACGGGGTTGGATTTTGTCCAACGCAACTACCTGGATGTGAATACCCAAAGGATGATGGACGTTTGAGGTTTATGCCGTAATAACAATTAATATAGACCAGTTTCAGCCCTGCCTGCGGCGGTCAGGTTTTGGCTTCGCAGCCCTGTTTAAATGAGCTCATTGTAAACATACGACATGACAAATTAAAGGAACCAATCTTTAGTCTATAAAAATTTTCATTTTCGTATTAATTCCATTTTTTAATGGCCTTTGAAAATTCGATTTCAATACCCGGCGCCTGGTATTCCAGTTGCTCGCGCTGAAAAGCACGACGAAGAATGTGCTCGATATAGTAATCATCTTTTACTTTATAAGGATCATACTTTTCACGAAGTGAAATGGTAAAAAGATTGGCAGTAATATTATATAGAAAGGCCCTAAAACCACTGCGCAGATCTTGGATGATGTCATAAGTCGTTTCTCCGGTCTGTCGATACATCAATTTGATGAGTATTTGCCCTTCAGAATGGGTCAGGTTTTTAAGCTTTTCTTTGAATTGATCTTCTACATAATCCTGAACAATCTTGATGTACGCTCGTTTTTCCCGATTGGAATGCAAGGTGCTTAAGCGCGCTCTTAAAGTGGTCAATCGTTTGGAGGCCAAGACGGCATACGGCCACACTTTTTTTGTTTTTCTTCGCAACACGTAGTAATGATGCCTTTCCGAACGACTTTTAAAGCTAAAAGGCGCTACAATCACCACCTCATCCAAATTGACGCTGTCGAGGACGGGAACTCTTTTCTTGTGAGGCTTTTTTTTCTTTAAAAGCAGGGGCGTTACTTTCCTTAGCTTTTTCTTTAATAAAAGGGGAGTGAGGCTGTCGCTTTCTGCCTTTATTTTGGTGGAATCTACAGATTCACTTTGGGCATAAGAGGAGCAGGCGAGTAGCAAAAAGACAATATAAATCACTAATTTATTCAACAGCTATACTTTAGGGAAAACCATCAGCGAAAACCGTTCCAAAAGTACATAAATTTTATTCATTGCAAATCCAATAGTCGTGCAATCCATAAATATTGACGACAATGCTGTTTTTTGGAACCTGTGGGATTCTTAATTCATTTTTGATACAGAAATTTAGTCTTTTAAAAACGGGGAGGTGTTGGTTTTCTTATTATTTTCGTGAAAAATTAGTACAATATTTATGGCACAACAAAATATTTTAGATCAGCAAGCGCTTGATTTTTTAGAGAATTACTTAAACAACGCTGCCCCAACAGGTTATGAGTTCAACGGACAAAAAATGTGGATGGAATACCTGAAACCTTATGTAGATGAGTTTATGACCGATGCGTATGGCACTGCTGTAGGCGTTATCAATCCCGAGGCTGAATATAAAGTAGTTATTGAAGGTCATGCTGATGAAATTTCATGGTATGTCAATTATATCACTGATGACGGAATGATTTACGTGATCAGAAATGGCGGCAGCGATCACCAAATTGCTCCGGCCAAGCGAGTAAACATCCACACAGACAATGGAATTGTAAAAGGTGTTTTTGGCTGGCCGGCGATTCACACGCGTGACAAAGCCAAGGAACAAGCTCCAAAATTAGACAATATCTTTATCGATGTAGGCGCCACTTCTAAAGAGGAAGTAGAAGAAATGGGAGTTCACGTAGGATGTGTCATCACATATCCCGATAAATTCTTTGTGCTCAACAAAAACAAATTTGTTTGCCGTGCCTTGGATAACCGCATGGGAGGTTTTATGATTGCGCAAGTAGCCCGCCTTTTAAAGGAAAACAATCAAGAACTTCCATTCGGACTTTATATTACCAATTCCGTGCAGGAAGAGGTAGGCTTGCGCGGCGCCGAGATGATTTCCCAACGCATCAAGCCCAATGTAGCCATTGTTACCGATGTGTGTCACGACACGACCACACCCATGATTAACAAGAAAAAAGAGGGATACAGCAAAATAGGAGCCGGTCCGGTGATTGCGTATGCACCTGCGGTTCAAAACAATTTAAGAAAGTTAATTATAAAAGCTGCTCAAGAAAACAATATCAAATTCCAGCGCGATGCCAACAGTCGTTTTACCGGAACCGATACTGATGCTTTTGCCTATAGCAATGGCGGCGTGCCTTCTGCTTTAATATCCTTGCCGCTGCGTTATATGCACACCACGGTAGAAACCGTTCACCGCGATGATGTGGAAGGAGTTATTCAATTGATTTATAAGAGTTTGATGAAAATAAAAAATGGAGATAGCTTTAGTTATTTTGATTAATTAGGAAACGATAATTTTGTGAACGCTCGGTGTAAAAAGCCGGGCGTTTTTAATGGGATTTTATCCTGAAAAATTCATCGCAAAATATTTGGTTTATTTCAATAGTCACTTCCGTATTATTTTTTTGATGATGCATTTCTTATTGAAAAGACAAATTCCTTCTAATGAAAAAAATAGAATTATATTTGTTGCCGAGCAGGTCACTTTATCGCTCCTTAGGGAGAGGAAAGTCCGGACACCAAAGGGCAGCATAACGGTTAATAGCCGTCATTCTTGGGAAGACCCGAGAAGCGGACCAGTGCAACAGAAAGCAAGTACAGTGAGGCTGTAGTGAAATCGGGCAAACTCTATGCGGTGCAATGCCATGTAAACCGATTTATGGGCGGCCCGTCTTCTCGATATGTATCGAGGATCGGAGGGTAGGCAGCTAAAGTTTGTTGGCAACAACAAACGCAGATAAATGATAAAGCATCGCTTCGGCGAACGACAGAATCCGGCTTATCGACCTGCTTTTTTTTGATTAATCCTAACTTCCGCAGCGCACGGAAACGCCATCTTGAAAGGAATGCCCTCGCAAATATATTTTATACCCAACCTTTTCCTATAAGTTAATCTATTATTGATATCCCTCCCAACTCTCTTTATTTTGACCTAACCAGTGCCCGCCTATATCTGCTTTTTTTGCCTTGAGCTTTGAAATTTATCCTATAAATCCTGAGACTATCTAACAAATTAAATTGGGATAATTCCCCTTTTTTCAAAAGGGGTGGCCGCTTGCGGACGGGGTATTCTGTTGTTGCTTTTGTGAGGCTATAAGGAGGAGGGGAAGCTTTTTTAAACGATAAAGGAGGTAGGAAACCGTTTTGAAAAAAAGTTTTGTCAATGGAGGGAAAGCTGTATTTATAAAATAACGTAAGCAACAGCCCGCCTGACTTCGTCAGGCACCTCTTTTAAAAAGCGGGGAATAATTTTTTGGAAAAATGATTTTATACCGTAATGACAATTAATATAGACCAGCTTCAGCTCCTGGCTTCGCTGCTCTATTTAATTGTAAACATACGGCATGACAAATTTAAGGAATCAATTTTTAGTCTATAAAAATTTTCATTTTCGTATTACTTCAAATGATTTAAAATTCAAATCTAAACGACGGATTGGTTGGTTCTTATGGTAGCAGATCAGCTTCAAAGAAAGAAAAAACGGTACCGCCATATTTTCGGCTTTCCTTAAAATGGGGAAGCGAAGACAGATCGGTGTGTTTAGAATGCTCGATAATAAGTGTTCCTTTTGGAGATAAATAGTCATTTTGAAAGAGGAGGGTGACAATTTTTTCAAACTGTTCGTCAGAAAAATCATAGGGAGGATCAGCAAAAATAAGATCAAAGCTCCCGTGAGATTTTTCTAAGTAGATAAAAGCATCGCTTTTTACGGTGTGTAGATCTTCCCCGAGCTGATGTGCCGTTTGACGAATAAATTTTAAACAGTGATAGTGTCGATCCACGGCGGTGAGGTCTTGAACTCCGCGAGAGATAAATTCGAGGGAAACACTGCCAATTCCCGCAAACAGATCCAAAACCGATACTTGGTCAAAACGGTATTGGTTGTTCAGAATATTAAACAAGCTCTCTTTTGCCTGATCGGTGGTGGGCCTGACCGGCAATTTCTTTGACGCCGTAAAGCGCCGCCCTTTATGTTTTCCGGAAATAATACGCATCAAATCGTGTTTAAGAAAAATAAGTGTTTGTGCGGTTCCTCTTGTTTCAATGCTTCCGTTTTCAGCTTAACTGCCGGCGTCCTTTCGTCAAATGAGACATAACGTACATAGGCATAGAGAAGTTCATAAATTTCAGCATCCTTCTCCATGGCTCCCGACAAGTAGAGTCGGAGTTTTTCTCGGTTTACATTCAATTGTTCAAAGGCAAACAACACATAATAAGCAAAATCTTCAGGAGCATAATATTCAAAACTATTGCTCAACAAAAGTTGGCCGTTTCTAAAGATACAGAGATCAAAATGCGTAGCAAATACATTGATATGAACCGATTCTTGTTCGGTTTGGCTTAGTTTGTGGCACTGATCTATAAAGTGGGAGGTGAGGTGGTGAAAGGTAAATTCTCCAAATTTTTCAAACAAAAAATTATTAATATTGGTATAGGGCACATACACCAAATTGGCCTCCATCTGCTGCAGTTGGTCATAGCTGAGCTCATCGGTAGGCAACAATTCTACATTATATTTCAAATAATCGCTCAAGTGCTCTTTGTCAAACACTTTTCGAGGAACCAAAGCGGTGAGGGGGTGGGCATAAAAAGCCTTTACTTCATCCACCTCAGGCAAGGTCTCCTCAAAAGAATAGGTGAGGACAGAAGCCATTTCCTTTAACAGGTTTTCGGGAGGCTGGGGGAGGGCAAACTGTTTTTCATGAAAATGCGTAACCGCTCCATCAGCAGACAGAGAAAAAGAAAGTCCATCCCGGGCAATCAGGATGGACAATGTTTTTGGGTTTGACATGTTGTTATTATTCTGTCGAATTGATTTTTCCATAATTTTTGGGCCAGTTCCCATGGGTGTTGATTTCATTCATAGAACCCACCTGAATATAAGGACCGCTAATTCCATCAACAGATTGTAGTTTTTTCTCGCGTTGAATGAGGTGTTCGTCCAGGCCTTTTAATACAACGGCTTTGTCTACTCTTACTCTAAATACGGGCAAATAGGACTCGTTGTTATAAATACTGTCGGCTTCAATTTCAAATTTCACCTCTTTATTGGTGCCCGGTACATACATCATTGTTTTGTATCGGTCAGAGTTTTTAAACAGAGAATCTTGAACTGAGGCTCGGCCTAAGGTGTCAATTACTACATCTTGAATGTATTTATCAACGCCATAAATTTTTCTAAAGGCCTCGTCTAAATAGGAGGTATCTCGCTTTTCGGTAATCACAAACTGAGCCGTGTCGACAAAGGCAACCAGCTTCTCAAAGCTGCCGGCATAATGCCCGGTCACATCTTTATAGGCCAATTCTGATTTTCTAATGTCTTGAAGTTTGTTAATGACTGGAATATAACGCTCCTTTTTTTCTTTTTGAAAAGCAATGGGAGTTTGAATGGAATCATAAATAAGGTATCCCAGAAAGAAAACAACTACCCAAAGAACAATTTGAAGAATGACTTTCACAGTTTTTTTGTTTTGTGTTATACAGGCAAATCTACAATTTTTTTTTATTCATAAAAGTTTAAAGGATAAAAATCAGGCCTTATATTTGATTTTTGTACTTAATTGAACTGTTTTTATGACTTCTCAAGCGTTTTATAAGTGTTTACGCCAGGCTTTTCCATTTGAAGCCACCTTGCAACAAGACCTCGCCTTGCAGAAATTGGCCGAATTTATTGTAGAAGAGGAGGGCGATGACTTATTTGTTTTAAAAGGCTATGCGGGAACCGGGAAAACAAGTATCATCGGCACCCTGACCAAAAGCCTGTGGAAGCTTAAAAAGAGTTCGGTTTTGGCGGCTCCCACCGGGCGCGCTGCCAAGGTCATGACCAGTTATTCTGGGCATCAGTCTTATACGATTCATCGCAAGATCTATCGCCCCAAAAGGGCGGGAGCCAAAATTCAATTTACACTTCAAAAAAACAAGCATAAGAATACTGTTTTTATTGTCGATGAGGCTTCTATGATTTCAGCTGACGGAGTGGGGCGTAAAAATGGAGATTCGCTGCTGGACGATTTAATTGAATATGTCTATTCCGGATACCATTGCAAATTGATATTGGTGGGAGATACCGCACAATTACCGCCGGTTCACATGGAGCTAAGTCCGGCTTTAGCGGCCAATCAACTCAGTTTGCGTTATCAAAAAGAAGTGGGGCAAATTGAATTGACTGAAGTGGTTCGTCAGCAATTGGAAAGTGGAATCTTGGCCAATGCCACGGCTATACGAGAAAATGTGCGCGACGAGTTTTATGAGCATTTTCGTTTTGACAATACTGTAGGCAAGGATTTGGTGCGTTTGGTCGACGGTGATGAAATTATGGATGCGATCAATGATGCGTATGACAATCTGGGCCATGAGGAAACGGCCTTGATCGTGCGCTCCAACAAACGCGCTAATCTATACAATCAGCAAATTAGGGCGCGCATCTTGTTTAGAGAAGATGAAATTGCCGCCGGAGATTTTCTCATGGTGGTTAAAAATAATTATTACTGGCTCAAACCCCACAGCCAAGCCGGATTTATTGCCAATGGCGATATTGTTGAAATTCTCGAAATCTATGAATTTAAGGAATTGTATGGCTTTCGTTTTGCTCGGGTGAAAGTGCAAATGGTAGATTATCCCAATATGAAAGCTTTTGAAACCATGATCATGTTGGATACTTTAAATATCAATGCGCCCTCTTTGCCTTATGAAGAGTCCAACAAACTTTATCAAGAGGTCAATAAAGATTATGCTGAGATTCGGTCGAAATATAAAAAATACCTCAAAGTCAAGAAAAATCCTTATTTTAATGCCTTGCAAGTAAAATTTAGTTATGCCATGACTTGCCATAAATCTCAGGGCGGACAGTGGCATACTGTTTTTGTAGAACAACCTTACTTGCCCGAAGGGATTAATAAAGAGTATTTGCGTTGGCTTTATACGGCCTGCACAAGGGCCAAGGAAAAATTGTATCTAATAGGATTTACCAATGATTTTTTTGTCGAAAACGGACAAGTTTAAAAATGCAGGTAAATAGAGGAGGAGCCGGTTGAAAAAAATAGGGGATTGTGGCAAATTCAACATGATACAAGGTCTATAAAATTTTAATAAAAACTTAGGTATGAATGAATTAAACAACGTTAATAAAACCATAGCTTTAATACCGGCTCGTTATGATTCTACTCGTTTTCCGGGGAAATTAATGAAGGATTTGGGGGGTAAATCAGTGATTTTACGCACCTATGAAGCCACGCAAAAAACCGGCTTATTTGATGAAGTATTTGTGGTGACAGACAGTCGTAAGATTTATGATGAAATCGATAAAAATGGCGGGGCTGCCATTTATAGCGAAACTCGACATAGCTGCGGTAGCGACAGGATTGCAGAAGCGGCCGAAAGTTTAGAGGCCGACCTTGTAGTCAATGTGCAAGGAGACGAGCCTTTTGTCAATAAATCGCTTTTGGCACAGCTGCTGGCCGTATTTGAAACCGATGAAGACCGGAAAATCGATTTGGCTTCTCCCATGATGCCGCTAACGGATTGGAAAGAGATTGAAAATCCCAACAATGTGAAAGTCATTACCGACAGTGAAGATTTTGCCCTTTATTTTTCGCGTTCCGTGATTCCTTTTCCGCGTGATAAAACCTCCGATGCGGTTTATTATAAACATATTGGCATTTATGCATTTAGAAAACAAGCCTTACTCGATTTTTCGAAACTCCCCATGTTTCCCTTGGAAGCCGCTGAAAAGATTGAGTGTTTGCGGTTTTTAGAACACGGGAAACGCCTTAAAATGGTCAAAACCGAAGTTCAAAACATTGGAATTGACACGCCGGAGGATTTAAAAAAAGCCCGAGAAAATTTTCCAGCCTAAAACAGTCCGTCTAATTAAAACCAATCAACATGAAATATTTTCTTACATTCCTGTTGTTTAGCAGCATAATATCTTGTAAATCAGTAAAATTACACCATGACAATAAGGATAAACCAGTTCAATCCATTACAATAAACCAAGACGCTTGTCCGGAAGGTATGGATTGCTCGGTGGAGCTGTTAAAAAACAAAGCCATTTCCTATCAAACGGAAGCTTCAACCGGAAAATTATATCCGGTGTTTGTCATGGATTCTGCCAGCCGGGTACTTAAATTTACGTTTACCAAAGCAGTTCAAGACAAACAAGTCATGGACGCCGGCTATAAAGAAGAAATTATTTTTGAATGGCCAAAATCTAAGTCTGAGCTCAATTTACAAGATGTGAATATGCAAAAAGTTCATTTTTTATTCGGTCGGTTTTGTTTTTGTCCGCGTAATACTGTGGGGTATTTTAAAGTGAAACAAGGTACATTAAAAATTGATCTGCAAGGTCATTTATCTTTTAGTTTCAAAAACGATCGAGATCTTCCACAGCGCATTCATGAATTTTCGGCAGCAATTGACTATGTAGATTGATAGCACGCGGGCATCTGTCGGCTTGCCGTATTTTTACAATTCTAAATGTTCTATAATATATATTATGTAAAATAGAAATATTAAGTTACAAGTACAGCACATGACCTGACAAAGAAAACCTCTCACCCTGATAATTATAATTGGACGAGAGGTTTTTAGAATTTGTTCTAAGTGTATAGAACGGCTGTTACTTCATTTCGGTTTGGACTTCCAATTCTACATTTTTCCCAACCAAAACGCCGCCGGATTCAAGGGCTTGATTCCATTCCATGCCCCAATCTTTTCGATTAATTTTTCCGGTGAGGCTCAATCCGATAATCTCAGCGCCCCATGGGTCTTTCATGCTGCCGCTGAATTGTGTATCCAGTTGGATAGCTTTAGTTACTCCATTGGCTGACAAATCGCCTTCCACCACATAAGTATTGTCGTCTTTCTTTTCGATTTTCGTAGATTTGAAAGCGATGGTCGGATTTTTTTCTGCATTAAAGAAATCCTGACTTTTAAGGTGCTTGTCGCGATCTTCATTATGGGTTGTAATGGAATTTGATTGGGCTTCAAAATTCAATTGGGCATTTTCAAAATCGTCATTTTCCATTTCTACGGTAGCTTTATAAGCTGTAAAGTGGCCATCTACTTTAGAAAACATCATGTGTTTTACTCTAAAACCAAATTTTGAATGTGCTTTGTCGGCTTTCCAAGTTTTCATACTCATTATTTTTAAAGGGTTAATACCAAAAGAATCTATCTGCGATGCTTTTGGAGTTTAATACAAATCATTGGCTACAAATATAGGAGCTATCTTTCAATCTTAAATTGATGTATGTTAAGAAAGCGCGCTTTGCGGTTCTCTTTCAGGAATTTTCGTGATAATTTGATTGAGTACGCGCGGAATTCGTTCACTCATGTCCAAGAGCCATTTGAGTTGTTCAAAAACCAAGTGTGCTTCCTGAAGCTGTAGCGCTGCAGTGGCAGTAGGTTCTATTTCATCAGCTCGATTCAAAACGGGTTTATAGTTTATGGCCGCGGGTTTCCATTCATTTTCTTCCGAAGCTTTTTTAGAATGTATTCGTTTTTCAAGCATGTCCTCTGCCCGACTGAGATTATCTTGGATTTGCGCTATCACCTTGTTAAACCCTTGAGAAGCCGGTGTAGTAGGATTGTGAATAATATAAGTTCCCAAAGAAGCCAATGCCGATATAAAAGAATTGTGCAACATGACCAACTTGAATACCTCATTCATATTTTTCCGCTGTCGTTTGGGTTCCTGTGTCATGCGCTGAAAGCTGGAACTCAAATCAGAAAAGGCCAAAAAAGCTTGTTTTCTGGACAGTTTATAAGAATTGGGCAAGTCTCCTTTATGATTATAGTATTTTGCAATTTCGTCTAAATATTTTTTATTGGCCGCCATGGTTTCGATAAGGGTTTTATCAATGTTTTTGATTTCCCAAGACGGCAGTAATAACAAGTTGGCTCCATAAGCCAATCCGGCGCCAATCAGGGTATCCATCACACGAAACTGTACGTAAATAACGGCATCAGGCCTGAGCAAAGCGTAAATGGTCAATACGTGAATGGTAATAAATGCTGCTGCTGCTTTATAATTGCGTTGAATCATGGAAAAGCCAATGACAAATGTCAGCATGCCAACAATGCCGTAGACCGTGGTATTTTGCGTGAGCATAATCAAGACAAAAGCAGCTCCCCCCCCTATTACGGTTCCTATTGTTCGCTGTTTAAAACGCGATTTAGTCAATCCAAAACTGGGACGCATGATGACAATAAGCGTCAATAAAATCCAATATGCGTTTTCTACATTGAGCAATACGCCCACCACATAACCTACCATGGCGGTGATGGCCAATTTTATAGCATGTCTAAAGACACTGGATCGCAAGGTGAAATTGTCGATGAGCTCGCTGAACCGGTAATCTCCTTTTGAAAGAATATATTTGAAGTCTTTTTGAGGAGGAAAATTTATTTTTACGCTTCTACTTTTAAGTAAACGTATGATTTCATCTACCTTAGCCACCTGATTGTGTTGGTATTTCCAATAATTGATAAATAGTAAGGGCGTATCATCATCAGGATCTTGTTCTTGCGCGGGAATGCGGGCTTTAATGTCTTCTAAAAGTGTTTTTAGTCGATTGTCTTTTTGAAATTTACGAGGATTGGATAGCGATTGGGCAATCTTTTTCAACTCCTTGTCCAGTTCAAACAAAACCTTTTGAAAATGTTGCAACATCTCCGGGTAAGCTTCAAAAACCTTATCTGCCTTGTAATAATTGACCGGATTGGCCATGGACAATTCCAATATTTCAACCAGCTGGATAAAAATTAGCAATCGTCGGGCTTGATAGCTCGATTTTCCAAAGTTCTTTCTTCGATTAATAAGGAGCTCGCGCAGGTTCTCATGATTTTCTGTCAGTTTGGTTTGATAGTCGAGTAGCTCTTTAAGGTGTTGCTCTCGGTCATTGGTCGTATCCATCAATAAGCCGCGAGTTTTTAAATAATCTCCGGTCAGTTTAATGGTCTCGGTCAGGTAATGTTCGGTGGGGCCTTTCGGAAAAATAAGATGCCGAAGAAAGCTTAAGAAAATATACCAAAGCCCTCCTGCTCCAATTAACAGCACTTGATAAAAGACCGGTATTTCTGCATCGGAAAGCGAAGAGAAACTCAACACCAGGGCAAAGAGTCCCGAAAAACTAATCAGCGAAGCCCTAAATCCATAGACTGAGAAATAAGAAATGACAAAAAACAAAATCCCCAGCACCGGCAAAGTTATCCAAAGGTTATCTTGCAACATAAACCCAATAAAACTCACTCCCATAATCAAGATGATGCTGAGCAACATACTGGTCAGTTTTAAACGAAAATTGCCAAATACATCATTGGGCGATACCAAAATGCATCCCAGACTCATAAAAATTCCCACCTTGAGCATTTCAAAATAAACGCCGAACACAACAGGCACCACCAGACTGATAATCATGAGAATGGCTTTGGTAAACTCCTGACTTTTAAGAATGTCAAGAAGATTAGCGGGTTTAAAAAATGAAATGTCGATTAATGATTTCAAAGGCTTATTTTTTTCTTTTTGAAGACTGCAAAGTTAGCCAAAAGTAAATTGCTGCAATCCTCATTAATTTGTAATTATTCTTAACTTTGTCACAGCTAAAATTATGGGGTGCCCGTTGTTGTAAAAAACGGCTGAGATTATACCCAGCACGGATGTGCATACCTGATCCGGATAATACCGGCGTAGGGATTTTAATGATATCTTCTTTTTTTAAGATATCCATTTTCGGGTAAACTTCTCCTCCCCTCCTACTTTGAACCGTTTAATACCCGAAAGAGCTTGACACTTATCACCTGGTTACAACTTATAGGTACCGTATTTGGAATAACCCAAGTGCTCTTGGCTCGTCAAAACAACGTGCACAACTACCTTTTTGGTATAGTGGGGATTCTAATCAGTATTTATGTGCGCTACACCGCTAAACTCTACGGTGATATTGTGTTGGATCTATACTATCTGATCATGAGTATTTATGGGTGGTTTTATTGGAAATATGGTAGACAACATCAAGAAGCCCCTATTGCTTATGCCCAAAAATCGGATTACCTAAAAGCCATCGCCATCGCTATCGGTTGTTTTGTGATCATGTTTTACTGGTTGGCACAACACACTGATACTGACGTGCCTTTCTGGGATGCTTGTGTCGGAGGTTTTGCCTGGGCCGGCATGTGGCTGATGGCCAAGAGGAAAATTGAGAATTGGATTTTTCTCAACATCAGCAATCTTATTGCCATTCCGCTTCTGCTTTATAAAGATTTGAATGTCTATGCCGGATTGACCGTTTTCTATTTCATTATTGGCGTATCCGGCTATTTGAAATGGAGAAAAATTATTAAAAAAGAAAAAAAGCATGAATACCACACCCCATAGAAAATATTGTACAGAAGCAGATCGATTGTCTCCTGAGCTTTTGCAATGGATTGAGAAAGAGAATCTTTGGAATCTTTGGGTGCCAAAAGCTCATTGCGGTTTGGAAGCAGACTTAATTACGGGATTACGTCAATTGCAAGCCTTGGCTCAAATCGATGGTAGCTTGGGCTGGACAGTTACCTTGTGCAGCGGTGCCAATTATTTTATTGGAAATATGTTACCCCAAACGGCAACAAAAATTTTCAACTGCAATACCTCCCCCATTTTAGGCGGAAGTGGCGGTGCTTTTGGTGTGGCCGAAAAAAATGAGAAAGGCTATAAACTCTCCGGAAAATGGCACTATGCAACCGGAGCACCTTACTTGACTCATTTTACCCTTAATGCCAAAGTAACAGAAGCCGGAAAAGTGTGTAAAGATAAAAATGGGAAAGCCCGCGTATTGTCTTTTGTGATTCCTGCTTCAGCCGTAAAATTAATTCCCAATTGGAATACCATGGGGCTATTGGCCACCGCCACCTACTCCTTTTCAGTAGATGCTTATCAAGTTGAACCGGCTCATACTTTTCGCTATAATCACTATCATTTGTCACACCCCATTTTTAAAATTCCATTTCCCGTATTTGCCGATTTAACGTTATTGGTTAATTATATAGGAATGGCCACACATTATTTAAACGCCTCTGAAAAGGAAGTCCCTCACTCTCGATTAAATCAGTTATCGGCAATCCTTGAAAGAGCCGATAAGGAGACAGAAGAATTTGCTTATAAAACCATGCAAAAGATAGCGCATAAGTCGGCGCTATCAACAGAATTTCAGAATGAGATTCATGATTGGGGCGTGAAAACTGTTCAACAGCTCACTCAGACCATTATTGAAATTCATCCTATTTTAGGCCTCAAAGCCAGTAGGAAGAGTCATCCTTTAAATCGGATTTTTCGCGATTATTTTACTGCCACACAGCACTATATTTTTGCGAATAGATAAAAAAACCGATAAGCACAAGGCTTACCGGTTTTGCTGTAGTTCTTTAATTAAATTGATATTCGGACTACTTTTTCATGGCGGCTTCACCCATACGCTTATAGGTTCCATCTTCCAAGCGATCACGAATAGCTGAAAAAGCTTTAACCGTTCTTTCCACATCTTCAAGATTGTGGTTGGCCGTTGGAATCAAGCGAAGCAAGATCATGTTTTTAGGAATAACCGGATACACGACAATGGAACAGAAAATTCCGTGATTTTCTCGTAAATCTCTTACCAATACCATGGCTTCAGGAATACTGCCTTTGAGGTAAACCGGTGTGACACAGCTTTGTGTAGTTCCCAGGTCAAAACCATTTTCTCGCAATCCGCCTTGTAGGGCATTGACAATGGTCCACAGTTTTTCTTTGCGTTCGGGCTGGGTGCGTAGCATGTCTAAACGTTTTAAAGCACCTTCTACCAGCTGCATTTGCAGTGATTTTGCAAACATCTGCGAACGGATGTTGTATTTTAAGTAATCGATAATTTCCTGATCAGCGGCAATAAAGGCTCCACTGCTGGCCATCGATTTGGCAAAAGTGGCAAAATATACATCAATAGCATCTTGTACCCCTTGCTCTTCTCCCGTTCCGGCACCGGTTTTACCCAAGGTACCAAACCCGTGCGCATCATCGACAAATAAACGGAAGTTGTATTTTTTCTTCAGTTCGGCAATTTCTTTCAATCGTCCTTGCTCGCCGCGCATTCCAAAAACTCCTTCAGAAATAAATAAAATACCTCCACCGGTTTTTTCAGCTATTTTAGTGGCGCGTTGCAAGTTTTTCTCCATGCTTTCAATGTCGTTGTGCTTATAAGTAAAGCGCTGCCCCATGTGTAAGCGCACTCCGTCAATAATGCAAGCGTGCGCATCGACATCATAGACAATCACATCATCCTTTCCGGTCAAGGCATCAATGGTAGACAACATTCCCTGATAACCGAAATTTAATACATAAGCGGCTTCTTTATTGACAAATTCAGCCAGTTCATTTTGTAATTTTTCATGCAAATCAGTGTGACCACTCATCAAACGCGCTCCCATCGGATAGGCTGATCCATATTTTGCTCCGGCTTCGGCATCTACTTTTCGTACTTCCGGATTGTTGGCCAAACCCAAATAGTCATTGATACTCCAGGTAACTACTTCTTTGCCTTGAAATTTCATGCGGTTAGAAATAGGTCCCTCTAATTTTGGGAACATAAAATAACCTTCAGCTTGACCGGCCCAATTTCCTAAAGGGCCCTTATTATTATACATCTTATGGAATAAATCCTTCATAATAACTTGTTTTTAAACTGCTGCAAATTTATTAAAAATTAAACGAAAGAGGCGGTTTTTGCTTATTTAAAAAGCCGAAACCCGTAAAAGCCGATAATAATACCAAATACATTTATAAAATGGACTAAGGATTCAGTGCTTAATTTTTCAAAGTTTAAGACAAAAACGCTGACATAGCTATGGCAAGTATTCTTAACGCAGGGATTTGAGATTTATACGGGAGTGAAAATTTTATAAACTGAAAATTGATTCCCCTAACTTGTCGTATCGTGTGTTACAGCTAAATAGGGCAGCGAAGCCGGACGTTGCGTCTCAAGGTTGTCCTTTTTATGTTAGCAACCCGCGGCTAATCTTAGCATACGGTATCAAACATAAATATTGAAATCATAAATTTAAAGATGATTTTTTTATATTTTTAACCCCTATTCCATAAAAACTGACCATGAAACTAAAATCATTAGATCACCGCAGTCCTGTTTTAAAAGATGATGTTAAAAATTATCTCATCGATATTGACGGTACCATTACCGATGATGTTCCCAATGAAGAACCCGAACGCATGAAGACTTGCGCCCCTTTTCCCGATGCGCTGCAAACCATCAATCGTTGGTATGATCAGGGGCACCGCATTTGTTTCTTCACCTCTCGCACCGAAGACCTGAGAGAAATTACCGAAAAATGGCTTGATAAAAATGGATTCAAATACCACGAAATACTCTTTGGAAAGCCTCGTGGCGGCAATTATCATTGGATTGATAACCACTTGGTGAGGGCCACTCGTTATAAAGGGAAATTTACCGACTTGGTTGAGAAAGAAGTAAGTATAGAAGTGTTTGAAGATTAATGCCAAACGCTAAACGCGCCTGTAGGTTTTGAAATTTGGGTAGTCTCCCTGTTTAAAAAACCGCTTTATTTCTTGTTGTGCTCACTAAAGTCTTTGTGTCGATGTCGTTGCAATTCTTCCGGAGACAGGCTTTTAAAATATTGATAGGTTTTCTGCAATCCTTCTGATCGTTTGGTTCGGGGTTCCCAATCCAAAATTTCTTTGGCTTTTGAAATATCCGGACGACGTTGCTTGGGATCGTTTTGCGGAAGCGGTTTAAACACAATTTCCTGTTGCTTCCCGGTCAATTCATTGATCTCTTTTGCAAATTTTAAAATACTGATTTCATTGGGGTTTCCAATATTAACCGGCAAGTGATAATTGCTGTGTAACAAGCGGTAAATTCCTTCAATTTGATCATCTACATAACAAAAAGAACGGGTTTGACTGCCATCGCCAAACACGGTTAAGGGCTCATTGCGTAATGATTGCCCCAAAAATGCCGGAATAACCCGTCCGTCATTGAGTCGCATTTTAGGACCATACGTATTAAAAATCCGCACAATCCGAGTATCGAGTTGATGGAAACGATGATAGGCCATGGTCATGGATTCTTGAAAGCGCTTTGCTTCGTCATAAACTCCACGCGGACCAATGGTATTGACGTTGCCATAATAGTCCTCAGTTTGCGGATGCACTAAGGGATCGCCATAAACTTCAGAGGTGCTGGCAATTAATATGCGTGCGTTTTTTGCTTTGGCGAGTCCCAGGAGATTGTGAGTCCCTAGCGATCCGACTTTAAGGGTTTGAATAGGAATTTTAAGGTAATCAATGGGACTGGAAGGAGAAGCAAAATGTAAAATATTATCTAAACGACCGGGCACCGTGATAAAACTGGATACATCGTGATGATAAAACTCAAAATTTTTATTTTTAAACAGGTGCTCGATGTTTTTCAAATCTCCTGTAATGAGATTGTCTACCCCAATGACATAATGTCCTTCCTCGACAAACCTGTCGCAAAGATGTGAACCGAGGAATCCGGCGGCTCCGGTGATAAGCGTGCGTTTTTGCATGAAAAATAAATAAGTGCCTCCCTCCTATTTTTTTTGATTAATAAAGCTTTGATAAGAAATCATTCTGCAAGCTTTTGAAGGAGCGAAGGGCAACAAAAATATAAACTTTATCAGTGAATGGACGCTATCGATGCCGATATTTGTGCTTTTAGGCTGAGTTTATTTATAAAAGTTGTTGTCACGGGCAAAGAAAAATGTATAGAAACCAAGGAGAGGAGAAATTATATCAGCTAAAGCCTTTCTCCCTAACCCCAAAAAATGCAACTTGTAACTCTTATTTTTTATACTTATTCGAAAAAAAACATATATTTGGGCTATTACTAAAGTAGGTCATTATTTAAATTTGTAGCCATGGAAGAGTATATGCTGCCTTGTTTGTTTAAGAGCCTAACCGGTATTCCTTGTCCCGGTTGTGGCGGACAGCGCGCAGTATTGGATTTGCTCAATGGTAATTTTATCGATGCTTTTTTGATGTATCCGGCCATTTATCCCTTGCTGATTTTAGGCGGTTTAGTCGTTGTTAATTTGTTTTTTCCATTTAAACAATACAGCAAATTAATGACCTTATTTGGCATTATTTCTGCAACAACGATGCTCATTAATTATGGCCTTGAACTCAATCATCATTTTAACCTGATTTAAAACTTATTCAATCATTTATATTTAAAACTAATCTATTATGGAACAACAAGACCAAACATTTGATGCAGAAATCCAAAATGGCGGCATGCAGGAAAAATTGCCCAACGCCACCATTTCCATGGTTTTGGGAATTATTTCTTTTATTTGCTGCTGTTTCGGAGGATTCGGTGGTGTTATCTTATCCGGTATTGCCCTGTTTTTGGCCAATAGAGATAAGAAACGCTATGCTGAAAATCCGGAAGGCTACTCCAATTACAGCCAGGTAAAAACTGCTCGTATTATTGCCATTATTGGCCTTATCCTTGGGGCTATTGTCTTTATTTGGAGCATTATAAACATCATTGCCGTTGGCGGATGGGATGCTTATATGGATCAAATTCGTGAGGCCGTAGAAAAAGCCCAAGCGGCTCAACAATAAACAACCCCTTTAAATTTTAGCTAAAAAAGCAAAAGGCGGTTTGGTATTATTTCCAAACCGCCTTTTGATTAGTATAAACCTGACACACTTTTAGGCAATTTTGTCTTCAAAAGTAGCCAAGGTCTTTTTGATGATAGCAATACAGTCTTTCATCTCTTCCGTAGTCATTACCAAAGGAGGAGCAAAACGAATGATATTACCATGAGTAGGCTTAGCCAATAATCCATTGTCTTTTAAGGCCACACAAATATCCCAAGCTGTGCTGCTGTCTTCGGTATCATTGATTAGGATGGCATTGAGCAAACCTTTACCCCTTACCTTTTTTACGGCTTTGGAGTCCTTGATGTATTCATTCATTTCCTCCCGGAACAATTTTCCGAGTTTTTCGGCATTCTCAGCCAAGTTTTCTTCTTCAATTACTTGCAAAGAAGCAATACCCACAGCGCAGGCTACCGGGTTTCCGCCAAAAGTAGAACCGTGTTCTCCGGGTTTGATGACGCCCATGATTTCATCACTGGCCATTACGGCAGAAACGGGATAAAATCCGCCAGACAGGGCTTTCCCTAAAGTAACCATATCGGGCTTGACCCCTTCGTGATCACAGGCCAACAATTTTCCGGTTCGTGCAATTCCGGTTTGAATTTCGTCAGCAATAAATAATACATTGTGCGCTTCACACAAGGCTTTGGTCTTTTTCAAATATCCTTCGTCAGGCACATCTACTCCGGCTTCCCCTTGAATGGGTTCTACTAAAAATCCGGCGACATTTTCATTCGCTTCCAATACTTTTTTCAAGGCCTCTACATCGTTATAGGGAATCTCGATGAATCCCGGCGTGTATGGACCAAAATGTTTCTTGGCTTCTTCTGAAGTACTAAATGAAATCACCGTCGTCGTACGGCCGTGGAAGTTGTTCTTAACGACGACAATTTGTGCTTCTTCTTCAGGAATTTCTTTTACCTCATAAGCCCATTTTCGACAGATTTTAATGGCAGTTTCTACCGCTTCAGCGCCCGCATTCATGGGTAATAATTTGTCGTATCCAAAATATTGGGTGGCATATTCTTCATATTTCCCCAAAACATCGTTGTAAAATGCACGAGAAGTCAAACTCAATTTTTCTGCTTGTCGATAAAGCGCTTCCAAAATTTTGGGATGACAATGTCCCTGATTAATCGCAGAATAAGCCGACAAAAAATCATAATATTTCTTGCCTTCGACATCCCACATATAAACTCCGCGTCCTTTGTTCAAAACAACGGGCAAGGGATGATAATTATGAGCTCCATATTTATCTTCCAGCTCCATGGCTTGTTTTGAAGAGGTAATTTCAGTTACTGACATATATTATTTGTTTTAGGGTTAATAATTCAATTTTAATGAAAACCGCAATTTACACATATTTTGAGCGGCGAAAAACCGGATTAACGCTTAATTTGCAGTTTGGCTCCATTCGTTTCGTATGCTATGGCTGAAAGGTATTTATAAATCGGTCCAAAAAATTGGATCTGTAAATTATAAAGCCCAAGGCAAAAAAACACTTCGGCGGCAAGCGCAGGCATAGGAATAGCCGGCACTATGACAAATATTGAGTCCGTTGAAATAAAAAAAAATTGAGATTTACGGTTAAAAATCAGCTTCATTTGTGAAGGTTTTTGGCATTGCATGAAATGGAGGCTATTTGCATTATAATCAACATTTTAAGCTCGTTTGCCTAAAAGTTAAACAAGGCTCCGCAGGTTTTAGTAATCTTATCGGGTAAAAAATCTTATTTTTGTCCCTATGTCCAGAAGAAATAGACGAAAACTTTTTGAGAATTTAAAAGTCACCGGTGCCGGTGCCAAAGGAAAAGCCATCGCTCAAGCTCCTGATGGCCGGGTGGTCTTTATTGATAACGCGGTTCCCGGAGATGTAGCCGACGTGCAAACCTATAAAAAACGAAAATCTTACTACCAAGCCAAGGCCGTGCGTTTTGAACACTATTCCGATAAACGCACGACGCCGGTTTGTCAACACTTTGGCGTTTGCGGAGGGTGCAAATGGCAAGATATGCAATATGAGCATCAGCTATTTTATAAGCAACAAGAAGTGGAAAACAACTTGCGCCGTATTGGAAATATAGAACTGCCGGAGATCACCCCTATTTTGGGATGTAAAGAGATTTATTTTTACCGCAATAAAATGGAATTTTCTTTTAGTGACAGTCGTTGGCTTACTCCGGAAGAAATTGACAGTGGTAAAACTTTTGAAAATCGAAATGCACTCGGGTTTCACGTTCCGGGAATGTGGGATAAAATTCTCGATATTGAAAAATGTCATCTGCAGCGCGACCCCAGTAATGCCATTCGCAATGGGATTAAAGAATTTGCCACAGCAAACGGGCTTTCATTTTTTAATCCGCGTGAAAAGAAGGGATTGTTGCGCACCTTAATGATCCGCACTTCTTCAACGGGAGATTTGATGGTAGTGGTTCAATTTTTTAAGGAAGACCGAGAAAAACGAGAACAGCTGCTGGATTTTGTGGCCACAAGCTTTCCCGAAATAACGGCTTTACAATATGTAATCAACTCAAAAGGAAACGACACCATTTATGACCAAGAAGTACACTGTTATAAAGGGAAAAATTATATTGTAGAAGAAATGGAGGGATTGAAATTTAAAATTGGTGCCAAATCTTTCTATCAAACCAATTCTTTTCAAGCTTATGAATTGTATAAAATAGCTCGTAGTTTTGCCGAAATATCCAAAGAGGATGTGGTATATGATTTGTATACCGGCATTGGAAGTATTGCACAATTTGTGGCCCGACAAGCCAAACGGGTGGTAGGTATTGAAGCTGTTCCCGAAGCGATTGAAGCCGCAAAGGAAAACGCAGCGGAAAACGGCATCAGCAATGCCTCTTTTTTTGCCGGTGACATGCGCAAAATATTTACGGATGAGTTTATAGCCGAAAACGGAGCACCCGACATCGTCATTACCGATCCGCCAAGGGTTGGAATGCACAAAGATGTGGTGGCACAACTCTTGTCTATCAAGCCGCGTAGAATTGTTTATGTCAGCTGCAATTCGGCTACGCAGGCGCGAGATTTAGCCTTGCTCGACACAGCTTATAAAGTGACCCAAGTACAAGCTGTAGATATGTTTCCCCAGACCCATCATATTGAAAATGTAGTTTGTTTAGAAAAGCGCTTATGATGAGAAGATTGTTTTTTTTTAGTACGGTATTGCTCTTGCTGATGAGCTGTCAACGCAATGATATTTGCATACAGGAATTGCCGAGCACCCCAAAAATGCACCTCAAGTTTTTTGATGCCGCTAATCCGGAAATTCCCAAATCTATTAGTGGATTTAATGTGAAGGCCTTAGAAAAAGACAGCCTATATTTTAAAAATTCGGTAAATGACACCACGGCTCTCCTTCCCTTGCGAACAGATCGAGATTTTACACAATATGCATTTATTCTTCAAATCGACAGCTCCACTGTCTTTGTAGATACACTTAATTTTCAGTACACCAGAGAAAAGGTTTATGTCAGTCGGGCTTGTGGCTATAAAGTTAATTTTTATCAATTAAATGCCGAAAACCTTCCCGGTGTTGCACACTGGATAGAACAAATTGTAATTCCCGAACCAAAGCAAATCATCAATGAAAAGCAGCCTCACGTTTATATTTATTTTTAGTCTCTTCCTCGGTATGGGCTTTACCGGTCATGCTCAGGAAAATGCTAAAGACGATAATGCGCAAGACTCCATTGTTTATCAAAAGCGATATGGAATACGTTTGGGGATAGATTTGAGCAAACCTATTCGTTCTCTCATTGACGACAATTATCAGGGGATTGCCATTGAGGCCGATTATCGGTTGAATAATCGCTTTCGTCCTGCTATAGAACTGGGACGGGAAAGTTATATCACCCAAGAAAACAACCTGCGGGTAAAGAGCAAAGGCAGCTATTTTAAATTGGGGGTAAATTACAATACCTATAACAATGTTCTTTGGATGCAGAATGAAATTTATGTAGGCCTGCGTTACGGATTTTCAATGTTTTCAGAGGAATTAACCCAATATACCATCCACGATTACGATCATTACTTCTCCCCGGATGTTCGGTATAACAGAGAGAAATTTAAACAATTGAATGCCCATTGGATTGAATTTCAAGTAGGCCTCAAGACCGAAATTGTTCGCAATCTTTATTTGGGAATCCACGCCGAATTGAAACGTATTGTGTCTCAAAAAGAACCTGATAATTTTGGCAACCTCTGGATTCCGGGATACAACCGAAATTTTGACCACAGTCTATTCGGTATCGGTTGGGGCTATTCTGTTTCTTATCTGATTCCGATTACCAAACAAACCGCTAAAAGCAAGCGTTAATACCGAATCTTTGGCCTATTTCATAAATGAATTTGATATAAGGCCGACATTTTTAATTTAACAGTTCCTTCTCTCATTCGGACTCTTTCAATAATTGATTGATTCTATCCATCTTTTGGCCAAATTCTTCCCAGTCACCTGCTTTAAGGGCTTCCTGCAATTCTTTCCAAGTGCTTTTGACTTTGTGGAGTTGCTGGTCTCCTATTCCTTTTAAGAGCGTGGGCGGAATAAGACTTAAAGAATCGGCCACTGCCGGGATAATCGGTTTTTTATCATACAGAGCGAGTATGGATTCTTGCAAAGAAGGTTCCATCACCACTTTGGATCCGGTGGTGGCGATAACTCGTTTGAGCTGTGGGATATTAATATTGGTCGAAAACAAAAATACAGGCTCCACATATAAGAATGAATTCTCAATTGGAATGACCATTAAATTTCCTCGAATCACCTTGGACCCGCGTTGATCCCAGAGTGAGAGCTGCCGAGAGATTTCGGTGTTTTGATTGATTTTTGCTTCAATCTGCGCCGGACCGAGATAGAGTTTCTCTTTGGGCAGTTCGTAATTGATAATTTGCCCATAACCCGGAAAATCAGATTTGACCACAATCCATGAAATCATATTGTCTCGATTTTTGGGCGTCATCGGACTGATCAACATATATTGCAAGCGCTGCTCATCAGGTAAAATGCCCAACATATAATAAGGACGCATTTGTATTTGTCGCCCGCCATAAGTCTCTACCGGTCTTTCCCATAAATCCTCCTGGTTATAAAAAACTCGGGGATTGACCATGTGATACACACTAAATTTCTCAAGCTGTATTTCAAACAAGTCCTTGGGATATTTAATGTGCTGTTTGAGGGTTCCCGGCATTTGGTCAAGGGGCTTAAACAGCTTTGGAAAGACCTCTTTATACACTTGCAATACCGGGTCATTGGGATTAGAAATATAAAAATTAACGCTTCCCTGATAGGCGTCAATGACTACTTTCACCGAGTTTCGGATGTAATTATTTTTTCGATTGTAAGGGGCAGAATAAGGATAATGAGAAGCCGTGGTATAAGCATCTTGAATCCAGTATAATTTCCCTTCGCTTAATACGATATAAGGATCGTTATCCAGATTTAGGAAAGGAGCTATTTTATGAACGCGTTTCTTGACCGCACGCCAAAATTGAATCCTACTGCCTTCTTGAATATAATCGGTGAGCAGGATATTGATGTCGCTAAACTGATAAGAAAAAAGCAATTGTCTAAAAAGGCCATCGATGGGTACGCCGCCTTTGCCTTTGTAATGGGTATATACATTTTTATCGCCTTTTGGATAATCCAATTCACTGATTTTGGTGTTGACCAATTTGTATCCACTCCCCGACTCCCCATAATAAATAGCGGGTTGACTAACCGATAACCCCATGGTGGATTGCGGAGGGATGTCCTGAATGTAAAAAATGGGGCTTCCCTCTGTTGTTTTTTGGGTGGACGGACTCATTACTACCCCATAACCATGGGTGTATTGCAGCCGACGATTGACCCAGGTTTCGGCATTAGCCGGAAGGTCGGAAGTGAGTTCGCGAGCCGAGATGAGCACTTGTCGATATCCTTCATTGGTGTGATAACGGTCAAGATCGATATTGTAAAATTCGTAATAGAGTCGAATTTCTTGCAACTGCTTATAGGTGTCTACCGTCAAGTTTTGGTCCCAAATACGAACGTTTTTGATCGCTTCTTTATGCGCTTCTATCTGATTGTACTTAACGGTGTCGGAAGTGTTGTAACTCCTGACCTCCACCTCGTCTAAGTTATAGGCTAAACGCGTGTATTTGATGTTGTTCTTAATATAAGGCTCTTCCAAACTAAATTGACTGGGGTCTACCTTATAATTTTGAATAAGTCCCGGTAAAATGCCCTGGCCGATAATTCCTATAAAAAAAAGAGCCAATGCGGCTTTGATAAAGTTTTTGAATTGGGGGCGTTTGGTTTGTATAAATGCAAAAACTGCCATCAAAATGGAGGCGGCTCCCATAATCCAAAATACGGGCAGCAGCACATGAATATCGGTATATCCGGCTCCGTAAATAATATCGTTGTCTTTATATAAAATCTGAAAACGATCCAAATAATAGCCCCATGCCAGCAATAGAAACCATATTCCAATATTGGTAAATATTTGTTTGAGGGCGGTCGTACCGGTTTGTAAATGATGCTTTGTTAAAGAAATATGACCCGAGGCCAAATGGTAAGCAATAGAAAATACCGTGACCACAAAAACCAAGAAAATCAGGCTGTTTTGTATGGATTCCAATAAGGGAAGACTAAAGACATAAAAAGAAACATCTTTGCCAAAAACAGGATCCACGGTATCAAAAGACTGGCTGTGGAAAAATCGGAAAAATTCATTCCATTCTGCCGCCCAACTAAAGGCAAAAACAAGGCTGATAATTCCAGCCAAAACATATAAGATTACCTTGAAAACCTTAGGTTTTAAACTCACTACGCTGGGAGATCCTCCGGGACCTTGTCCTAAGTTGAGATATAGGGTTTTCAATTTTTTGGTGATCAAATGCACATTGACCCCGGTGTATAATAATGCAATGGCCAAAGCAATAAAAAACAGCAGGAATTGTGTTTTTTTAATCTTCCAAAATATGCCGGAATATCCCACTTCATCCAACCACAGGTATTCTACAATCAAACCGGTGAAGGAACTCAGTATAATTATCAGGAATACAATCCCTCCAATCCACGTAAATATTTTAGCTCTTCTTTTCAAAATAATCCGCTGTCAAAAAAATAAAAAATAGGACTACAAGTATACCTTAATGCGCAGAACTTTGCAAATTATCTTATGCCAAATCCACCTACAAAATAAGCTAATATTCAGGTAAAAATTCCAAACCTCTGCATTTCGACTTCGTTCAATATCGGCTAAATACCCGTCATGGCTATACCTGTGCCTGTGTCTTCCGGAAAGACAGAGTTTTTGCTTTGACCTGTAACACTAAATTCACATGCCAATAGAACCGGCCCTCTTCCACAGAAGTCATCAAAATAAGAGAATGCAAATGCCTTCAATAAGGTTTAGAAATTGGACAATAAAAAAGCTCCGTTTCCGGAGCTTTTATAATTTTAAGAATCAGGCTTAGTTTATTTTTGTACCAATCCTATATCTTCCAGCATTGGGGTAATATCAGGAGCATGGCCGCGGAATTCCTTAAAGGCGTTGCTCAGGTTTTTGGTATTACCGATAGACAAGATCATTTCGCGGAAACGCTGTCCGTTTTCACGGGTCATGCCGCCATTTTCTTCAAACCAAGAATGGGCATCTGCCGAAAGGACATTGGTCCAGATATAGGCATAATAACCGGCAGCATATCCTCCACTCCAAATGTGGCTGAAGTAAGAGCTGCGATAACGTGGCGGTACGTTTTCCAGGTAAAGCCCGGTGCTTTTTAAAGCTTGTTCTTCAAACTGATCTACATCCGTAACGTCTTCATCGGCTGCAATCATGTGCCACTGCATATCCAATTGTGCAGATTCCAAGAGTTCGCTCATCATATATCCCTGGTTAAAGGTAGAAGCTTTTTTAATCTTATCGATTAATTGCTGTGGAATAACTTCTCCGGTTTTATAATGCTTGGCATAGTTTTTCAGCACATCGGGGTAAACCGCCCAATACTCATTAATCTGTGAGGGGAACTCAACAAAATCCCGAGGCACAGAAGTACCGGAAAGCGTTGGGTATTCTTGAGAAGCGAAGAACCCGTGCAGGGCGTGTCCAAACTCGTGGAACATTGTTGAAACATTATCAAAACTCAACAAGGCCGGTTCGCCTTCAGCCGGTTTTTGATAGTTACACACATTATAAATAACAGGTTTCTGATTCATCAAGCCTGATTGTATCCTGATGTTAGACATCCAAGCACCTCCACGTTTATTATCGCGTTTAAAATAATCACAATAAAACAATCCGATAGTTGTACCGTCTTCTTCTTTCAATTCAAAAACCCGCACATCGTCATTGTAAACCGGAATGTCATGGCGCTCTTCAAAAGTAATTCCATACAATTTGTGAGCAGCATAAAAAATTCCGTTTTTCAATACACTGTCCAATACAAAATATTGCTTGATCACGTCTTCATCAAGTTCATATTTAGCTTTGCGTAGTTTTTCAGCATAAAAATTCCAATCCCAAGGCTCGAGTTCAAAATCCTTTCCAGATTTTTCAATCACTTCTTGAAGGGCAGCTGCTTCAGCTTTGGCTTTTTTGGTGGCTGCCGGAACAATTTTGCCCAACAGTTCTTGTACCGCTTCGGGGGATTTGGCCATTTGGTCTTGCAAATTCCATTCGGCATAGCTGTCATATCCTAATAATTTGGCTTTATCGGCGCGAAGCTTTGCCATTTCCAAAACAATATCGCGGGTGTCTTGTTCATCTCCTTTTTCGGCACGGTTAATGGAATTCATGAACAATTTTTTACGAATTTCACGATTCTCCAAGCTTGCCAATGCCGGCTGCTGGGTGGTATTGACCAAAGGAATTTCATATTTTCCTTCGTGTCCGTGACCATCGGCATATTCAGCGGCTGATTTGATAGCAGCTTCACTTAAACCGGCCAGGTCTTCTTTGCTGTCAACCACCAAAGCAGATTTGGTAAAAGAAGCCAATATCTTTTGTGAAAACTTGGATCCCAAGCTGGCCAGTTTTTTATTAATATCTCTCAGCTGTTCTTTCTTTTCATCTGACAAGTTAGCGCCGCGCAAGGTAAACTGCTCATAATAATATTCTACCAATCGCAGAGCTTCGGGCTTTAAATTTAATTCCTCACGTTGGTCATAAATGGTTTTGACCCGTTTAAACAATTTGTCGTTTAAAAACACAAAATCACTTAGGGAAGCCAATTTTGGAGCCATCTCTTCTTGTACCTCTTGCAAGGTATCGTTGGTGTTGGCACTGGTCATCAAGAAAAAAGGCAATAATGCCCTTTGCAAATCTTGCCCTGATTTTTCAAGTGCTACAAAGGTGTTTTCAAAAGTAGGAGCCTCCGGGTTATTGGCAATTTTTTTGATTTCCTTTTTCTTTTTTTCAATCCCGGCTACAATGGCAGGTTTATAATCCTCGGTGCTAATTTTATCAAAATTAGGAACCCCATAAGGTAAATTGCTCTCACTCATAAGCGGATTTTCTGTAGCCGTAGTGTCGTTTTGCGCTTCGGCCTTGTTGTCTCCTTTTTTCTTTTGATTATTGCCACAGGCCGTTACCAGCACTACAGACAATATCAAGGGAAGAATGTAATAGCGTTTCATAATTCCGTTTTAGTTTTTGTTTGCATTAAATAGAAGTCAAAAATACAGAATTATTTAAGCTTTTGTTCATACAGCTTAAATTTCTTGCGCCACCAAAGTATGCTATAAAGAGAAAAATTGACAATAAATCATTATCAATATTCTGTAAATCAGCTTGTTTTATAAATTGTTGAGCAAAAGAAAACTATTCAGCCAAGTTTTGAAACCCCCCTTGCTTTTTAACGGTATAATTAACAGGAAGCCAAGGGTATTTCAGGTCTTTTAGGAGAAGGGGAAAAAAGCCCTGAAGCAATTCTGTTTTTGTAATGGCTGAATAGGTACAGCAAAAGTCATCATCCACTCCATATTTTTCTTGAATGGCGCTTCAAATTATAAACCATGCAACTCGGATAGTGAATGATGGGTTTTAAGATCTTATTTTGACTTTTAAGGGAGTTGCGTATATTTGGGGAGTTAACGGCAATTTTAAAAACAACTTATGCCTGATAATTATTTAAAAAGTGTTGAAAAACAATTCCAATATTATAAAATATTGGGAGAAAGAACCTTTGAGCAAATTCCTGATGAAAAACTCTTTTGGAAGTATAACAAAACAAGCAATGATATTGTTGTAATTGTCAAACATTTGTATGGTAATATGTTGTCGAGATGGACGGATTTTTTAACCTCTGATGGAGAGAAAGAATGGCGGAATCGTGATGACGAATTCATAAACGATATAAAAAATAGAAAAGAAATGTTGGCTAAGTGGGAAAAAGGTTGGGAATGCCTATTTAAGAGTATTAATTCCTTGACCAATCAAGATTTAAACAAAACTATTTATATAAGAAATCAAGGACATAGCGTTGTGGAAGCTATAAATCGACAACTTGCTCACTATGCATATCACATCGGACAAATTGTTTTTATTGGTAAAATGATTTGTGGTAAAAATTGGCGCTCACTATCCATTCCAAAGGGAAAATCCTCTACCTACAATAAAGAAAAGTTTTTAAAAGAGAAACATAATGAACATTTCACCGATGAATTCATTAAACAAAAGAAATCAAATAACGGATGAAAATATTGTGAATAAAAAAAAAGCCGTTAACAACCAGTGTTTCGTTGGGCTCGCAGCACCAACAATGAAACGCCCTGTTGGACAGCCTGCCCCGTTTTCTTGCGGGGGAACTGCCACTTGCTCGTCAGCTATGGAGTTATCAATAAATAATTTAGGGGATGCCGGATACGGGTAAATCATTTCGGCAAAATATGTCGCGCAAAACGCGTATATAGAGCGGCTTAACGGTTCATTCCGGCGCGGTGTTTTGGATGCTTATATATTTGAGACGATTGACCAAGTCAGGAACATTACGGCAAAATGGGTGGAGGATTATAACAATTATTGCCCTCACGACAGCCTGAATAACCTGCCGCCCAAAGTTTATGCAAAAATTCATTTGAGCGGGAATTCCCGCTTAAACGAATAAATTTTTCTAATTTAGCATTGTCCTAAAAATGGGAAGCTTCCCGGAAGTTACAACAGGAATTTCCTGACTTGAAGAGACATTATTGGGGACGACATTTTTGGGCCAGCGGATATGGGCTTGGAGTAGTGGGAATATTACTGATAAAATGGTAAATGAGTATATAGAACACCGTCGCAACAAAAATGACCAAGATAACTCGAATTTCATCTTGGAGTAACAAGAGCGCCTTAAATCCGGAGTTAAACCCCCTGCACTTTGAGTGCAGGGTAGTTTAATTCCCCATTCATCAGCAACAGAATAAATTCTGTTTTAAGGGATTTATTCCTGTTTTTTAAATTCTTCCAGCGTTTTATAAAAATCTTCTTGTTGTGGACGATTTTTAGGGACTTCTCGTAAGGGCTCACATTCTTCTAAATAGTTGTGACAATCTGAAGGTAAGCGTTGGTAAAGGCGGGTGCCGGCAGTTTTCCAGGCAATCATTTCGTCAGAAACTTTTTTGATGACTTTGGCCGGACTACCCACCACCAAACTCCTCTCGGGAATATCAGTTTCCGCTTTGACAAAAGCCATGGCGCCAATAATAGACTCCTTCCCGATATGGGCATCGTCCATAACCACCGAATTCATGCCCACCATCACATTTTGACCGATATGAGCCCCGTGAATAATAGCTCCATGCCCAATATGTGCACTTTTCTCTAAGGTGACATTCTTGCCGGGAAAAACATGTACGGTACAGTTTTCCTGAACATTAACCCCATCTTCCAATACAATCTCTCCCCAATCTCCGCGAACAGCTGCTCCGGGGCCAATATAACAATCCTTACCAATGATGACGTTTCCGGTCACTGCCGCCAAAGGATGAACAAAACTGGATTCGTGAACAACGGGGGTAAATTCTTTGAATTTATAAATCATAATGTGATCTTATTTTGAATAAATAACTTCTTTAAAGTCAATCCGCATACGCATCCCTCCACAACAAGTCAATCCGCACCCGTTGCGGATTCGGTTCCTTTCACGACGGAACTATCAATCAGCGCATCGCTCCCTTTATGCAACCGCCTGCGCAACAAGTGCGCAGTGACATTTATTCGGTGTTTTGTTTTTTTATAACGCAACAAATACGCACTAATCCAATAACAACAAGTCAATCCGCACCCGTTGCGGATTCGGTTCCTTTCACGACGGGACTATCAATCAGCGCATCGCTTCTTTATTAAACCGCCTGCGCAATAAATGCGCAGTGACATTTATTTGGTGGTTTATTTCTTTTACAACGGCAACAAAAAATATCGCTTCGCTATCCTGACAGTTATTGATACTTTTTCAGCTTCTCTTTTGTAAATGCAGACAATACCAATTTTCCACTGGTTATGGCGCGCTCATGGAGCAGTTCGTCCCAGTCCTCGGTACCGGTCCAATACATTTTTTTCATTTCTTTGACCGCTTCCGGATTAAAAGTGGTCAATTCTTCGGCTAAGGTTTGTACCGCTTCATCAAGTTCTTCCGTCGAATCAAACACATCGGCATAAAACCCTTTTTCTCTCGCCCAATCGGTGTCATAAAAACCATTGCAATTAATAGACATCTGTGCAAAAGCACTGACTCCTATTTTTCGCTGTACCGCCGGGCCTACCGTAAATGGGCCTATTCCGAGATTGAGTTCGCTCAATTTAATGGCTGCATATTTCGTGGCCAGACAATAATCTACAGAAGCTGCCAAGCCAACACCGCCGCCAACTGCTTTTCCTTGCACACGACCAATAATAAATTTTGGACATTTACGCATGGCATTGATTACATTGGCAAAACCCATGAAGAATTTTTCGCCTTGTTCTTCATTTTCAATAGAAATCAATTCTTGAAAATTGGCTCCGGCACAAAAGGTGCGATTTCCGGCGCTTTTCAAAACGACTACTTTCACCTCCTCATTTTGACCGGCTTCGGTAATGGCCGCTGCCAATTTGGCTAAGATATTACCCGGCATAGAGTTGTGGTGCGGGGTGAAAAACGTTATGGTTTCTATTCCGTTTTCTATTTGTTTTTTAACGTAAGGTTCTTTTTCGATCATCGTATTTTGTTTTTATTGATGGGATCTGCGCAACAAGTGCGCAGTGACATTTTTATTTGATAATTCATTTTTCTTTACTGCGCAACAAATGCACACAAACTAACGCTCAACCGCAAATCAATCCGCACCCGTTGCGTATTCGGTTCCTTTCACGACGGGACTATCATTCAGCGCATCGCTTCTTTATTAAACCGCCTGCGCAATAAATGCGCAGGGACTTTTTTTGACGATTCTTCTTTTCTTACTGCGCAACAAGTGCGCAATGCCCTCCTATAAGGATTTTACGCTCCAACTTTTTCCCCTTCCAAAAGCTTAAATTGGTTAAAATGATGATTCAAGTGTTTGCGGTTCAACAATTTCCATTCAAACCTTGTCATCTCCCCAAAAACGGGGTGTTGAGTTGTGGCGTCAGGATGTTTCACAAAAAACTGTTGATAAGTCTTTCGTGCTTCCTTCATTTTTTCTATTGCCGTTGCCAAGTCCTCGTATTGTAATTCCGGTAATTTATCATCTTTGTACAATGGGAACTTATAAAACTTTGGCATGGGCTCATAGTTCCATAGTGAGGCTTGAGTTTCTTCGAGGTATTTTTCGGGGGTAACGACTTCAAAGTCTCCAAGCTTTCCGGCTGCTAACAAATATCCTTGTCTGAGGTGTTCTACCATCTGTTGTGGCGTCATTTGTCCCCATTCAGGTTTTGCATCTGCTTTTAATTTTCCCAGAGCTCTATCAACAAGCGCATCGGTTATTTCCACAAAAGTGTTTTGTTTTTTCTGTACCATCGTCAAAATGGTAGCCACAGCAACCAATTCTTCCTTATCTTCCAGCTCATCCTCCGGAATATTACCTTTGGTAACATTGGTATCAAAAACTTCCACATACCATTTCACAATACCACTGGGCAAAACTTTTCCCTTTTGATCGCGATCAACTTTTTCTTTACAAGTCAGGCGTACATGTACCGTATCGTTGTGATATAATGGTCGAATAAAACGGATGTCTTCCAGGCCATAATTAGCCGCCACCGGACCCTTATTGGGATAAACAAACAATCCGGCTGCCAAGGATACAATAAAATACCCATGCGCAGTGCGATGGTCGAAAATGGTTCCATCCAAAGAAGTGTTATCGGTATGCGCATAAAAATGATCCCACGTCAGGTTACCGAAGTTAATGATATCGGAATCCGTGATGGTGCGGCTGTGCGTTTTGAGTGACATTCCGGGCTGGATATCCTCCCAATGGTAAGCAAACGGATGTTTTTCAGCTTCCTTATAATCGGCATTGGGCTGATATATTCCGGTAACTTCAGTGAGGGTAGTCGGTGATCCTTGTACGGCACAGCGCTGCATAAAATGCTTAATGCCGCGCAATCCCCCCATTTCTTCGCCTCCGCCGGCACGCCCGGGACCTCCGTGAACCAAGGTTGGCAAGGGAGAACCATGTCCGGTACTTTGTTTGGCACTTTCGCGGTTGATGGCCAAAATACGGCCGTGATGTGTCGCTGCACTAACCGTAAAATCACGAGCAATGGTATCATCATTCGTGAAAATAGAGCTGACCAAAGAGCCTTTTCCAAGTTTAGCAATCTTTATGGCTTCTTCCAAAGATTTATACGGCATCAAAGTGCTCACCGGTCCAAAGGCTTCGGTTTCATGCACAGACGTGTTTTTAAGCGGATTGTTCTCTCGCAATAAAACGGGACTGATAAAGGCGCCTTTTTGAGCATCGGCATCCAGGGTTTCCACTTTTTCAGCATCGCCATAAACCAAATCGGCGGTTGCAGAAATTTCTTTAATGCGACTACGCACTTCTTCCAACTGCTTGCGGCTGACCAAAGCTCCCATACGAACTTCCTTAAGTCTGGGGTTCCCTACGGTAATTTTGTCCAGCGATTTCCCCAAAGCAATTTGTACGTCCTCCATCAAATTTTCAGGAACAATCACTCGGCGTATTGCGGTACATTTTTGCCCGCATTTGGAGGTCATTTCTCGACGAATTTCACGGATAAACAGCTTGAACTCGGGGGTTCCGGGCTTGGCATCTTCTCCCAATACACAAGCATTTAAAGAATCGGCTTCCATATTAAAAGGGACCGATTCGGCAATGACTTGCGGAGTGGTTTTCAGCATTTTCCCGGTATCGGCCGATCCGGTAAAGGTGACCACATCTTGAGACTGGACAGCATCTAAAAGTGTATGAGCCGATCCGCTGATTAATTGGATGGCACCTTCGGGCAAAATTCCGGAAGCAATAATTTCTTTGACTACTGCTTCGGTCACATAAGCGGTATCGGAAGCCGGTTTGACCACCGCCGGCATTCCGGCCATCCAGTTGGGGGCACATTTTTCAAGCATTCCCCAAACCGGAAAATTAAAAGCGTTGATGTGAACAGCAACGCCTTCCTTAGGCACCAGAATATGATGTCCCATAAATTTTCCGCCACGTGACAAATCTACAGGATAACCTTCTACGTGGTAGGGTTTGTTAGGAAATTCTTTACGCAGAGAAGCATTGGCAAACAGATTGCCAATACCGCCATCGATATCAAACCAAGCATCGGCTTTGGTGGTTCCACTGTGATAGCTTTCTTCATAAAATTTTTTCTTGTTTTTCAACAAGTGAAAAGCGAGTTGTTTCAACATATTCCCCCGTTCAATAAAGGTCATTTTACGCAGGGCTTCCCCTTTTTCGCGACCGTATTGCAAAATATCAGGAATATCGAGACCTTCTGTGGTTACGGTTGTGTGTACTGCTCCGGTCACGGCATCATAAATCGGTTTGCCTTCCCCCTTTCCTTCTACCCAATTGCCTTGGACATAATGTTTGGTTTTATGCATAAGAATATTATTTTTTATTTTGGTTATCATCAACTCCGAATGAGTATCATTAGATTTTCCATTTTGATGGATTGATCACAAAAATAAGAAATTGAAGGCGTATGAGGATAGAAAAAGGAAGCAAACTTATTTCAACTGCGTGCAATTGCAGTCTATTAAAAAATTAAGGAAAGAGAGTGTACAACCCCTTTTTAAGGAGCTGCTATAAAGACTTCCTATATAACCGCAATATAATTTCACCGCCCACACCTGACAGGCGTCAGGTTTCTCCTCCATCCCAAAATTCGAAACGATTTCAAGCAAAAACTTCTGTAAAATGTAGGAACCCTGCTTCTGGTTATATTCACATAGTTATAACCGGAAACAACCATCGATTTAAGAGAAACAGATTATTCATAAAGATTTAATAAGCAACAATATACAAGTAAATTTTCTTCTATAACAAGTGCAATTTTTCACGGAAGTTTACATTTATATTTGTTGTGATAGTGCGCCATCAATTTGAAAAACCGGACGAGTTCAGCAGGGTATTTGTAACCCATTCCTGTTGGATTTGGTCTTAATTTTCTCCCCGAAGCCAATCGAGTTCTATCAACAGGCTCATTATTAATTACTTTTCTGACCAAGTCATCGCAATTATTTATAATGATCAATTATTCCGAAAAGCGGGTGAATAGCCAAAAAACAAATTTTAAGGGGTAACAATTTTAATTTTAGGTTGATATAAAGACAGAACCCATAAAATTAAAAGATATGAAACGATTTAGACTAATGAAACAGATGCATTATTGCACTACTTCTTCAAAAATCACGACCCTATTATTTGTGTTCATGACACTGTTCTATTGGACAAGCAGAGCACAAAGTTATTGTATTCCTACTTTTTCATACGGCTGTAGTAATGGTCATATGATTGATGATTTTAAATTGGCCGGTGAATATGGAACCACTATTATTGACTTGGGGACCGGCTGCTCTTCCGGTGCTTATGACGATCGAACCTCACAAGGTATAGTTGAATTGCTTCCCGGAGAACATTACTATGCAAAAGTTGTTTCCGGTTCTACAGGTACAGAATATGCCGCCTTATGGATTGATGCCAATGATGATTATACTTTTCAAAACTCAGAGCGATACGGCGTATCTACAGACGCGGTGAGTTCAAATCAAGGAGGGAGTTATGTGCAAGGCGATTCTATTGATATCTATATTCCCATTTCAGCGCCAACCGGGATTCACAGAATGCGTGTAATGGTAGGTTGGAATGGCGTGACCACCGATTCTACGGATTATTCTCCTTGTAATAATGGATCAAACCCCAGAACATATGGGGAAGTACATGATTATAAAATTTATATTTTACCCCCTCCTACTTGTCCTAAACCAAGAAAATTGAGTGCTGATTTAATTACTGAAAATGCAGCTCATATTTCTTGGGTTCCGGATGGATCTGAACAAAAATGGGCGATAATCTATGGCGCCAACGGATTCATACTTGGAAATGCAGGAGATACGGTTTTGGTTAATAATAATCCGGAAAAGACATTGCAAAATTTAACCGATGACAAAAGTTATGATGTTTATGTAAAAGCAATTTGTGGTCCTGGCGACACAAGTGATATAGTTGGCCCTATAACCTTTAAGACGCAATGTATCGCTACAGATGTTCCTTTCTATCAGGATTTTGAAAGTATAAATCTGCCGGCTGTTCCCGACTGTAGCTCACAACAAACCGGTAATGGAAATGAGTGGGAAACTTATGATATAGCCAATTCTTCAACGCCCGGATTTACAAATCAAGTTTTGTATCATGAAAAAATTAATAATGGTAAAGATGCAGATGCATGGTATTTTACACAAGGAATCAATTTAACAGCCGGCACAAACTATCAGATTTCTTATAAATATGGGAATTATTCATTTTATGCTGAAAGTATGGAAGTGACCTATGGAATATATGCTGATTCTAGTCAACAGAATAATCAATTAGCTGTTTATACTCAAATTGTCGCAGGAGAAGCTGTTGGAGATACAATCAGTTTTACCGTAAACAACAGTGGCGTTTATTATTTTGGATTTCACGCTACATCAGGTCAAAACGGATTTCATCTATTTGTGGATGACATTGAAATTAAAGCTTCTTGTCCCAAACCAAGCAATATTAAAGTAAACAATATTGGAGAACATCACGCTGATGTTAGTTGGGATGCAGGAGGCAGTGAAAGCTTTTGGAAAGTGTATTATGGGCCTCATAATTTTACCATCGGACAAGGAGGTTCTTTTATGTATACTTCGACCAATAGCATTCAACTACAAAACTTAAACGATGACACAAAATATGATGTTTATGTCGCAGCCATCTGTGATACACTTTCAAATGATGTAAGTGCACCGGCCGGTCCGAAGACTTTTAAAACCAATAAGGATCTCGGTGTTGAAGAGCAAAACTTTAAGAATTTTGTGTACTACCCTAACCCGGTTCAAGATAATCTGAACTTAGAGGCAGGACAGCAAATTAAGCACATTTTGGTTTACAATATGCTCGGCCAAAAAGTGATTGATGTGCAACCTGAGGAAACAAAAGTTCAGTTGAGGACCGGAAACTTAGAACAAGGTATTTACTTTATGAAAGTTAATATTCAAGGGAAGATAAAGACTTACAAACTTATTAAAGAGTAGTCTATAGTGGATTAAATTGCTATGTTTAAACGGTCACCGTCCGGAAGCTAATAACTTTCGGACGGTTTTTTATCTTAAAAAGTCTTCACTGTCGGGCACGGAAACCAATTCAAAAATAACACCAAAACGACCTGCAAAGATAAAAGGCCAATATTGGTGGCTAAATTTCAAACCGCTACATTTCGGCAGGCTCAAGACAAACTCAATGTTCATCACTGCTAAGGCTGTGTCTGCGTCGGTCGACAAGGCAGGTTTTCATCTTGAGCTTTAAAATTTATTCTGAAAATCCGCAGCCCTATTCATAAATCATTTTCTTATTAGAAAACGAAGAAACATCAGCCTGAAAAATCCGGGCGGGTTCAGCAGAATATTTACGACCTATTTCTACTATATTTGGGATTTGTGAGTTATAGAGACCCTTCGCAAATCTTAACTCCAAAAACCTCCTGCGGTTTCAAAAATTTATTGCACCATGACAAAAATCCTTTTACTTAGCGACACGCACAGCTATATGGACCAAAAGATTTTAAAGTATGCTCGTGAGGCTGATGAAGTGTGGCATGCGGGAGATATTGGCAACATCAGCGTAGCTGAAAAGCTCGAGCAGCTTGCTCCTCTCCGTGCAGTTTATGGCAATATTGACGATGCTAAAGTCCGCCGGTCTTTTCCTTTGCACCAACGTTTTTATTGTGAAAATGTAGCGGTATGGATCACTCACATCGGTGGTTATCCCGGAAGGTATGACCGACGCATTAGAGAAGAAATCAAAAAAAATCCGCCGAAATTATTTATCAGCGGACATTCTCATATTTTAAAGGTAATGAATGATAGAAATTTAAAACTTCTTCACATGAACCCCGGTGCCATTGGTAAGCAAGGATTTCATCAAAAACGCACCATGTTGCGGTTTACAATCAATGGTGTCGAGATTAAAGACTTAGAAGTGATAGAATTTAAACGATGAGCTGACCATATTTGCCATCCAAAGCGTCAAAACACCGCAGGTTTCTTCATCCATGTTTTCCTTATTATACCAATTTAATCTATTAAATCGTCTAAAGATATATAGGATAAATTTTAAAGGTCAAGGCAAAAAACCTGCCTCGTCGGCAGACACAGGCGCAGGCATAGCCGTACTTATGACGTCCCGCACGTGCGGAATTAACGCAGAGATTTAAAATTTAGACCTAAATATTGAACTATTTTATAGGTTTAATCGGTATTATTCCATTCCTTTTTCAAAAGCTTCCATCACGGCTTCACTGACCCCCATTTTTGAGAATCCGCCATCGTGAAAGAGGTTTTGCAAGGTTACTTTTCGGGTTAAATCTGAAAACAAGGTGGTGATATAGTTGGCACAATCTTCTCCATCAGCATTGCCCAGCGGTGCCATTTTATCGGCAAACGCCATAAATCCGGAAAATCCTTTTACACCACTTCCGGCAGTTGTTTTTGTAGGCGATTGAGAGATGGTATTCACGCGCACTTTGTTTTGGGTACCGAAGAAATAACCAAAACTACGAGCAATGGATTCCAAATAAGCCTTGTTATCTGCCATGTCATTATAATCGGGGAAAACGCGTTGAGCAGCCATATAGGTCAAAGCTACGATACTGCCCCATTCATTCATGGCTTCTTTTTGATAAAGGGTTTGCATGGTTTTGTGAAAGGACAAGGCCGAAACATCCCAGCCTTTTTCGGTGAATTTATAATTTTGACCGGTATAATGTTTCCCTTTTCTCACGTTAACCGACATTCCGATGGAGTGCAAAACAAAATCGAGTTTTCCGCCCAAGATTTCAGTGGCTTGATCCACCAGGTTTTGCAAATCTTCCTCATTGGTGGCGTCGGCAGGAATAATTTCAGATCCTGTTTTTTCAGCCAATTCTTTTAATCCGCCCATACGCAGCGCCACCGGTGCATTGGTCAGTACAAATTTTCCGCCTTCCTCATGAACGCGCTCTGCCGTTTTCCAAGCAATGGAATTTTGATCTAAAGCACCAAAAATAATTCCCCGTTTTCCTTTCAGTAGATTATATGACATATTTCAAGATTTAGTATTTCGTTTCTTAAGCGCGTAAAGGTAATAAAAATCGATGCATAATTAAAGCCTTGTGGGCTACTTGTGATTTTTGGTAATCGAATCTCTCTGATTGCGATAATAAATATAGGTTGGGAGGTTTGTTTTCTCAATATGCAGGTGCTGGGCTTGGGCTCGTTTCATAAAATCGGCATCCGTCCCCAAGGTTTTTCCTGCAAAGCCTTTTAATCGGGTAAGCTTACTTTTCTTGATAAAAAAGGTGCCACTGACGGCGCATTGGGATAAATGAATTTGTTCTCCGGTTTTATTGATATCGGGCACATATTCATCTCCTATGATTTCAAAACCTCCATGCAGCAAATCAATGCTTGGGTCTTTCTGTAAAATTTTCTTCCGCAGCAACAGGTGATCGGCTTTGTAGGCATCATCAGAATCCAGAAAAGTAATATACCGGCCGCGGGCCATGGCAATTCCTGTATTCTTAGCGGCCACTACGCCCCTATTTTTTTGATGCCGATGAAAATGCATTTGAGGAAACTTATCGATATAGTTTTTTAGAATATCTGCTGTGCTGTCTTCACTTCCATCATCGACTAACACAAGTTCCCAATCTTTCTCTGTTTGCATCAACAACGAATCCAAAGCTCGCCGGATCAGTTTGGCCCTATTATAAGTGGCCACAATAACAGAAAAAAACGAAACGGTTGAAGCAGATAGCATCTTAATAGTTTAAGAAATCTTGTAATAAATTAATTTGATTCTGTGCACGATCTAAATTATGCTTTGGATACTGCGTTGTATAATATAAATCGCCTGCAAGGTAATCTGTCAAAAATCGAATACCTTGAACATAAATAACTGTCTTTCCGGCCAAATCTAAATGATTGATTTCAGCCGGTGTGAGCTCATTTCTCATATGCTCTAAAAATCCTTTTTTCAAGGCCTGATAATGTGGATAGCTAAAGTTTGCCCCTGCTTTTTGTGAATTGTCTTCGGCCTTTAAATTGGTATAGGAACGTACCATATCTCCAAAGTCATATAAAATCGGCCCGACCATAAGAGTGTCCCAATCAATAATCGCTTTGATTTGCGCAGTTGAAGAAAATAAGAAGTTACTAATTTTGGGATCGGCATGTATTAAACGTTGTGGCAGTTTTGGACACACGCTCAACCATTGTTCCAAGAGAGGGGACTGCTTTTTTAAATAAGAAACGGCCTTTTCCGCCTGTTTTAGGCGATCCGGATCGGCTTTTTTTAAGGCTGATTCAAAATCGTGATACCGTTGTTTAAAATTTATAAATCCGGGGATAGGATTTTCAATTTGAGTACAATCTAAATCCTTTAAATACCAGTGAAATTCACTTAAGGAGGAAGCTGCCTGATAAGCCTGTTTTACAGATTGCACCTTTTCAAAGGTCTGTGTATTATCAATATAAGGCAATAACCGCCAAGAACCCGCATATAAAAACCTTCCTTTTTTAAAAGCTAAGGGAGTCAAAACAGGCTTAGGATATCTTTTTGATTTTAAATGAGCAGCCACTGTTTTCATATTTTCCACAACGAGGCTTAAGTTTTTAAATACTGCGGTATTTAGCTGCTGCAAAACAAAATTCTGTCCGCCGTTATGAATCAAATAAGTTACATTAATATGTCCCGATGTCAATACTGTTGCAGTAAAATCCGATTCAATGGACTGATAAGCTGCAAAAATGGTTTTTATTTGCGCTGTTTCGATCTGTTTCATCATATTTAAGGCCACAATTGCGGCGGATAGTTTCCTGCTGATTTTAGTTGTTTTATATGATCCACGCCCTCCTTACGGTCTTCCGGATAAGTCAACCCAAACCATTGTTCAACAGTAGGCAATACTTCAACTGACAATTGTTGTGACTGAATATTATCATTGATAAGGCTTGGTAAATAGCATTCTTTCTCAGCTGAAATATCAGTCTGCTCCAAGAAATTCATCAATCCTACCCGGGCCATTTCAAAAAATGAAGGATGCAATATCCAAAAATTCATAGAAACCGGCATACTTCCTGAAAGTGAGTGTTTTTTTAACTCCTCATCTCGCCCTAAAATACGTTCCTCTTCCTTTTCAATTTTTGTAAACTCTTCCACCTTTTGAAGGCTTTTTGCTTCCACTCGACAAATTCCACGAGAAACAGAACCATTGGCACTCAAAGTATTTTTTAACCGAAAAGCAATCATGGCAAACTGCTTTCGATTAATTGCTCCTTGTTGCATATAATCAAATGCCTTTTTAAAAGTTTGGTGTCCGTAAAAATCATCGGCATTTACCGTTATAAAACTATTGTGAATAAGCTCTTTAGCACAATAAACCGCATGTGCAGTTCCCAAAGGTTTAGACCTGTTTTTTAATTGTTCCTGAAAGGTCTTCGGAATAAATTTATCAATGCGCTGTTCAACAAAATCAACCTTTGCGTTGTGAGCAGTCAAATTTTGCTTTAGGCGTGTTTGATAGGTAGTGGGAAACTGATCATTTACTACAAACACAAAGTGTTTTATCCCCACTTTCAAGGCGTCAAAAAGCGCAAAATCCATCAAGGTTTCTCCTTTATCTGTCAAGGCATCTACTTGTTTCTGTCCTTTATAGCGACTGCCCAATCCGGCAGCTAAAATTAAGAGGGAGCAGCTTTTATCCATAATATTCAAATCCAAAAACGGGTTTTCTGGTTTTGTATTTTCCATTTGTAAAATCGGGCATTTCCTGTGGGGCTCCGTTTTGTTTTATCGATTTTTCACTCAAAGGCGTAACCGCATACCAAGTGGCCAAATCATAAACATCGAAGGGGAATTCCTCATTATTTTTGATGCAATTGACAAAATCATTACGCATAAAAAAGTCCATCCCACCATGACCGGCTCCTATAGCTCGTTCAGCATATTTCTTCCAATAGGGATGGTCATATTTTTCAAGGTATTCTGCACTATTGGCCCATTGATGAGAATGATTCATTTCCTCCTCAAAATATAACATCCCTTGATCAAATCCACCGGCGCCAAAATCTTGCCAAATTCCATCTGTTCCTTGAACCTTATACCCCAAATTATAAGGTCTTTGCAAGGAAACATCATGGGTGAGTAAAATACTTTCTCCATTTTCACATTTCAACATGGTTTGCACAATATCTCCTTTTTTAAATTCCACTTGCGCATTTGGATGTCCTTCTCCGGCAAAATCAACCACGTAATCGTGAAGCCCAGCCGCCTGACTGGCCATGGAATTGAGGTGTGTAATGCGGTTTCCGCGATTAACATCAAGCATAGTAGCCGCTGGTCCCAATCCATGTGTGGGATACAAATCGCCATTTCTATCTACGTGGTGCTGGGTTCGCCATTGTGCTTCAGAAAAAGCTTCTTCACCAAACTTGACCCCGTGGCCAATGGCATGTTTTCCATCATTAAACAAAACCTGACGTAAATCGTGTCGATATCCACCTTCAGTATGAACAATTTCTCCAAATTTCCCTTTGCGAACCATGTTGAATACCGCCATAATATCACGGCGATAACAACAATTTTCCATCATAAAAATAGGAACTTTGGTTTCTTCATAAGTATTGACATAGTCCCAGCACTCCTGAACCGTTGTGGCTCCACAAACTTCCAATCCGGTAATTTTCCCGGCTTGCATGGCTTCTATAGCCTGCGGATGATGCCAATTCCACGGTGAAGAAATAATAACAGCATCTACATTTTCTTGCTTTAATAAATTGCGGTAATCATAATCGCCTTGATCAAAAAGTTGGGGTTTGGGTTTTTGATGCTCTTCAAACAAGCGCAAAGCCATCTTTACCATACGTTGTTGTGGTTCAGCAATGGCTGTCACCTCCACGTCATTGCGTTTGAGCAGACCCGACAAATGACTCTGACCACGCAAACCGGTACCAATCATTCCGATTCTTACTTTTGAATTAAACAAAGTACCACTAAAAACTGAGCCCGGAAGTATTAAAGCGCCCAACCCAAACAAGCTATTGGTTTTTATAAAATCTCTTCTATGCATATTTATTTTATTTTCATATTTAAAATGTCTTCATACCAAAACAACCTGCAAATTAATCCAATATTTAGGGCTATATTTCAAATCTCTACGATAACCCAATAATTATCGAAACCTCACAGTTATCACCTATGCTCGAACCTGCACCTGCCAGCAAAGCATATTTTTTACCTTGACCTTTAAAGCTTATATCAATTTGATACTAAACTTTCAATACAACAAACAACATCAGCGCACTCATTTTTCATCCCTCATCAGGTTGATCTTTCGGTACTGTTTTCCGAAGATAAATTTTCAATTGCAGCGCTGTTATTTTTTCCTATTTGATGCCCTTTGACTGCAAAGAACAGTATAAACAAATAGCAGGGCACCAAAACCCAAAAGGCGTTTTGAAAACCAATAGATTCCCCCAGCGACGCCCATATTTTAGGAAGGATGGCACCACCGGCAATACCTATCACCAAGAGTGCTGATCCGGTATTGATGTGCCTTCCCAGTCCGTCAATAGCTAAAGGCCAAATGGCAGGCCATATCGCTGCATTGGCCAGTCCGAGTAGGGCAATAAAAGTGATCGAGGTGTAGCCGGAAGTAAAAATGGCACAAACCGTAAAAACGACTCCTAAAATGGCACTGGTTTTAAGCGCATTTTCCTGCTTGATATATTTTGGAATCAATACGATGCTCAACAGATATCCCACCAGCATTCCAATCATGGTAAAAGTAGTAAAATGCTTGGCTACACTTAGTTCAATTCCTATGGATTTCCCATAAATCTGAATAATATCTCCGGCTACTACTTCGGCTCCAACATAAAGAAACAAGGCTAAAAAACCCAAAAGCAAATAAGGGTAATTCCACCAATGAGCACGATCCCTACTCGTCGCTTTTTCTTCGGGATTGGTTTCTTCTTCCGAATTGATATCGGGCAAGGCCGAATATTTTGCTGCAATGGCCAACAAAATCAGCACTGCCGCCATAACAATATAGGGCACAATTACTCGCGACGCCAAGTCATCGAGTAACACTGCCTGTTGTGCAGGGTCAAGTCCCGTTAATTTATCATTAAATCCGTCTATATTCTTCAAAAAAATAGCTCCCATCACCAAAGGCGCCAGGGCTCCGGCTCCCTTATTGCATATTCCCATGATACTCACACGCTTGGCTGCGCTTTCTATAGGGCCGAGAATGGTGATATATGGATTGGCAGCAGTTTGCAACAAGGCCAATCCGGTTCCTATAATAAACAATCCTGTTAAGAAAAGTCCGTATTCTCGAGTACTGGCGGCCGGAACAAACACCAAAGCGCCTATGGCCATGACACCTAAACCCAAGATCATTCCGTTTTTAAATCCGGTTTTCCCCAATACCCAAGATGACGGAAATGCCATCAAAGCATAGGAAATATAAAAAGCGAAAGTAACCCACACGGCTTGGGAGGTAGTCAACTGACAAGCAATTTGCAAATATGGAATCAGGGTACTGTTGACCCAAGTGACAAAGCCAAAAACAAAAAACAAAGCTCCGATAATAATCATCGGAATTACATAAGACTGATATTTGGCTGAGCTATTTTTTTTTAAACCCATCAGGGGAAGTTTAATTTACGGGTACTAACTTAAGGAAGTTTTATAACTTATCCTTTGAAAACCCCGGTTTTTTATCGGGTTAAACAGGTTATTTCTGCCACAGGGAAAGCTTAACGGATCTCATAAATATTGTGATTTACCGCTACAATCGGTTGTTATTTTCACGATTTAGTGAACTATAAATTTGCCTTTCATGGTGGTGTGGTGCCCCGGGAAGGTACAGAGGTAATCATAGCTGCCGATTTCAGGAGCCTTGAAAGTAATCGTATCGCTTTGTCCGCCGCCGAGCAATCGGGTATGTGCGATGATATTTTGTCCGTTTTTAGGGAGATAATCGTGTTGTTTAAGTTTACTGACCCGCATGGCAAACTGAGGAACGGAGGTTCCTTTCTCCAGCAAAGTAAAGTTGTGTCCCATGGTTCCCTTTGGAGCGGTTCCCACATGTTTAAAAACCAGCACTACGGTTTGCCCGTCATAGACTTCAATTTGAGAAATATTGTATTGTTTTTTATCATTTCCGGTAAGCAAAACATGAACGGTATCCCGTTCCGGATTGGCTTTAAAAGTTTCAGAGGCTTTATTTTTATCGTTTTTGCAAGCTGTAAATCCAAAAAGACAAATCAAAGCGATAAAAGCGATGTGTTTTAGTTGCATCATACTTGTATTTTAAGTTTGAAAACAAATATACAATGCAAATTACAGTTTTATAAAAAGAGGAAGATAGAATTCTGGTTTGGTCAAAAAATTTCTCTTTACACCAAAATGATTTCATTTCTGAATTTCCTTATTTTTGTCTTTTTAATCACAAATAAAATATTGTCATGACGCGAGCAGAACTCCGTAAAATCGTGGATGATAACACCACGAAAAAGGGACGTGTTTTTGATCATATCGTGCAGGTGCTGATTTTCGTTTCCTTATTTGGATATGCCCTGGGCACGCTTCCCGATCTTTCTTCTCAAACCCAATCTATCCTAAAATGGATTGAGAATATTTGTGTGGTTTTATTTACGATTGAGTATCTGATCAGGATTTATGTGGCCAAACATCCGTTTCATTATATTTTCAGCTTTTATGGTATTGTCGATTTTTTGGCCATCTTTCCGTTCTTGATTGGTCTTTCCGGGGATTTCACCTCCCTTCGAGCTTTTCGGATCTTCAGAATCTTCCGTGCTTTTAAACTGATTCGGTACAACAAAGCCTTGAACCGCTTTCGCCAAGCTTGGCAACTGATTAAGGAAGAAGTTATTCTATTTTTAATTGTAACGGCTATTTTTCTCTTTCTCGCCTCTGCCGGAATTTATTATTTTGAAAATGCCGTTCAGCCCGAAAAATTCTCTTCCATATTTGCCAGTGGATATTGGTCAGTGGTGACCCTGACGACAGTTGGCTATGGTGACGTCACCCCAATAACCACCGGTGGTCGCATCTTTACATTTTTTATTTTGATGATCGGAGTAGGCATTGTGACCATTCCTGCCGGTCTGGTGGCCAGCGCATTAACCAAAGCTCGAGAAATGGAAGAGGAAGCACATCAAAATGTCGATAAAGAGGAAATGGCCATAGAAGAATATCAAAAAGAGGCTAAAAAATAATACCAAAACAACTTACAAGTCGGCCCAATAGTTATTCTATAAATCTTTAGACCAACCTGTAAATTATTTTGGCATTATCAATTTTATGTCTGTGACCTGTAGGGGTTCTTGTAATTTGGCATCAAACCTGAATCACGCCCAGGTTAAATTCTTTTTCAATGGGAGCATGATTGGCGACTTCTATACCGGTAGAAATCCATTTTCTTGTTTCCAGCGGGTCGATAACCGCATCAGTCCACAAGCGGGATGCTGCGTAATAAGGGCTGATTTGTCGATCATAATCGGCTTTAATTTTGTTGTAGAGTTCCGCTTTCTTTTCTTCCGTGATTTCTTCTCCTTTCTTCTTTAAAGAAGCGGTTTCTATTTGCAATAAAACCTTGGCTGCCGATTTGCCGCTCATTACGGCCAATTCTGCACTGGGCCAAGCGGCAATCAACCGTGGATCATAGGCTTTTCCACACATTGCATAATTACCGGCTCCATAAGAATTGCCCACTACAATGGTAAACTTGGGCACTACCGAATTGCTGACTGCGTTAACCATTTTGGCACCGTCTTTAATGATTCCGCCATGTTCGCTCTTGCTTCCCACCATAAATCCGGTGACATCTTGTAGAAAAACCAAGGGGATTTTCTTTTGGTTACAATTGGCAATAAACCGGGTTGCTTTATCAGCAGAATCACTATAAATAACGCCACCAACTTGCATTTCGGCCGGTTTAGTCTTGGCCTTTGTCGTTTTAACGATTTTACGTTGATTGGCCACAATTCCTACAGCCCATCCGTCAATACGGGCATAGCCGGTTAAAAGGGTTTGCCCATATCCTTTTTTGTATTCTTCAAATTCAGATTTATCCACTAAGCGTTTGATGATTTCACGCATATCGTATTGGTCACTGCGCTTTTCGGGTAAGATGCCATAAATTTCTTTGGCATCTGCTTGAGGCGCTACCGGCTCTTTACGATTAAAACCAGCTTTATCAAAATCTCCAATCTTATCCATAATATTTTGGATTTTGATCAAGGCCTCTTTATCATCTTGGGCTTTATAATCGGTCACTCCACTAATTTCACAGTGGGTAGTGGCACCGCCCAACGTTTCATTATCGATATTTTCTCCAATAGCCGCTTTCACCAAATAACTCCCGGCCAAAAAGATACTGGCCGTTTGATCCACGATCAATGCTTCATCGCTCATGATTGGCAAGTAAGCCCCTCCGGCTACGCAACTGCCCATGACTGCTGCAATTTGAGTAATTCCCATACTGCTCATCACGGCATTATTGCGAAAAATACGTCCAAAATGTTCTTTATCGGGAAAAACCTCATCTTGTTTGGGCAAAAAGACACCGGCACTGTCTACCAAATAAATAATAGGCAATCGGTTTTCAATAGAAATTTCTTGTGCTCGCAGGTTTTTTTTAGCGGTAATTGGAAACCAGGCCCCGGCTTTTACTGTGGCATCATTGGCCACAACAATAGTTTGTTTTCCGGAAATTTTTCCAATCTTAACCACTACTCCACCGCTGACACATCCGCCTACATCTTCATACATTCCATCTCCTGCAAAGGCGCCTATTTCAATAGCATCCTCCGGGTTATCCAGCAAAAAATCTATGCGCTCACGTGCAGTCAATTTCCCTTTGTCATGTTGTTTTTTAATGCGTTTCTCCCCTCCACCTGCTTGTATTTTGACCAACTTTTCTTTAAGTTCTACAACTTTCAATTTGTTGGAATCTTCGTTTTTGTTGAATTTAATGTCCATATAATCTAATATTTTGTGTAAAAATACAATTATTTATAAATGTGTATGTTTATTAACGCTATAAAACTGAATATCCCTCCTCCGATAGTCAGTTTTGGGCTTATACCCAACCGACAAGGGATTAGAATTGAAAAAACTGCTTAAGATTGCGCCGTCTTTTTAAGATTCTATTGGTTATAATTTTCAACCCCTTCCCGCAACCAAGCTTCATAGTTTTCTGCGTCAGGCATATACCCCACCGGTTCATTCATATTCTCTTCGGTTTCGGGAGAAATTATAATGTAATAGGGCTGAGCATTAACGCCGTAATGTTTAATTTGGAAGTTACTCCATTTTTCTCCAACGGTGGTTACTCGTCTTCCGGTGACTTTACTGGTAAATTTTTCTGCTTCCGGCAATTCCTGTCTAACATCGACATAGAGGGAAACCAAGACAACCTCTTCCTTAAGAATCGATAGGATTTCGGGATTGCTCCAAACACGTTCTTCCATTTTACGGCAGTTGACACAGGCCATTCCGGTAAAATCAAGCATCACGGGTTTACCTACTTTTTGGGCATAAGCCAAGCCTTTTTCATAATCTTTAAACTGAGGGATATCGTGGGGGCCCGGTGTAGCTCCGGCAGCAAAGACATCGGCATAATTGGCCGTAGCGACCGAGGCTGTTCGGGTGTAGCCCACGCCATCCGGAGATTCGCTATACGTCATGGGAGGCGGAAAACCACTAATCAGTTTGAGCGGTGCCCCCCAAAGTCCGGGAATCAGATAAATAACAAAAGAGAGTACCAATAGGCCTAACCCTAAACGACCGACCGATATATGGTCGGGTTTGCTGTCATTGGGCAATTGTATTTTTCCAAAGAGGTAAAACGCCAAGGCTCCAAAAACAGCAATCCAAATGGCGAGAAAGATCTCTCTCGGCAAAAGGTGAGCTTGCAAAACCAAATCGGCATTGGAAAGGAATTTAAAGGCAAATGCCAATTCCAAGAAGCCCAAAAACACTTTAACGGTATTGAGCCATCCTCCCGATTTCGGCATCGAATTGAGCCATCCGGGGAACAATGCAAATAATCCAAAGGGAATGGCCAAGGCAATTGAGAAGCCTAACATTCCTACAATGGGCGCGATTCCTCCCGAGGCTGCTGCTTGTACCAAGACAAAACCGATAATGGGGCCGGTACAGCTAAAAGAGACAATGGCCAAGGCCAAAGCCATAAAGAAAATTCCGATAATTCCGCCCCTATTGGCTTGTTGATCTGCTTTACTGGCCCAGGAATTGGGCAGTACAATTTCAAAAGCTCCTAAGAAAGAGGCGGCAAAAACCACCAACAAGAGGAAGAAAATAACATTAAAATATACGTTTGTCGATAGTTTATTCAGCGAATCGGCACCAAAAATAGCAGTTACCAAGCTTCCCAGCAGCACATAAATCACTATAATAAAAAGGCTGTATAGCAAGGCATTTCGCTTTCCTCTGGCCTTGGTTTTACTCTGTTTGATAAAAAAGCTGACGGTCATGGGAATCATGGGGAATACACAGGGGGTCAGCAAGGCGGTAAATCCCCATAAAAAAGCCAGTAAAAAGATGGTCCAAAGCCCGCGTTTATCCTTTGAATCGGTGTTTGTAGAGACCGCTCCGGCCTCGGCTTTATCGGGAGAAACTTCAGCTTCAGCTTTTTGAGGGGTGGTTTTCGAATCCTTCCCAAAAGACATAAAATTGTCATAGTTATTCAAGACATTTACCTTGCCTTCTTTTAGATCGAAAACGAAATAATATTCTTGATTGATACAGGATTCCTGGCAAACCTGATAATTCATTTGCGCTTTGATGTAACGCAAATTCGGATCATTGACTGTAATATTTTGGGTGACAACAGCCTGATCTTCAAAAATCGTTTCTTCTACCCCAAACACTTCATTAAACTGTGTTCTGGTCTCACTTTCTTTAGCTTTCCCATTGGTTTCATAGCCTTCTCCTTCTTGGAGAAAAGTAATTTCCATGGGCAAGGAGCCGCCCGGAGCGGTAAACTGTGAAAAGATGTGCCAACCGTCTTTAATTTGCGCTTTAAAAATTAGATTGTAAGCATTATCAGCCGTACTTTCAAGGGCGCCTTCCCAAGAAACCGGACTTTTCATTTTGCTTTGTGTCGTTGTTCCGGTATTGCCAAAAGGAACTGCCGATTCCATACCGACTTGTGGGGCACTGCTACCTCCACTTTGATCGGTAGCCTCGCGCTGTGTGGCTTGCCCATAGGCTTTAAACTTATCATAATTGGTCAACACATACACCTTTTGTGCTTCGAGGTCAAAGACAAAATAATACTCCTCATTGATGCAAGATTCTTGACAAACCTGATAATTCATTCGGGCTTTGACATAACGCAAATCCGAATTTTCCAGATTGATATTTTGGGTAAGTACCGCCTGATTTTCAAAAATCGTTTCTTCCACGCCAAACACTTCATTAAACTGTGTTCTGGTCTCACTTTCTTTGGCCTTTCCATTGGTTTTATAGCCTTCTCCGTCTTTGAGGAAAGTAATCTCCATGGGCAAGGAGCCGCCCGGAGCGGTAAACTGTGAAAAAATGTGCCAGCCGTCTTTAATTTGCGCTTTAAAAACTAAGTTGTAACTGTCATCGGCCACTTTCTCAACTTTTCCGGTCCAATCTACCGGATGGATGCTGCCCATTCCCATTTGAGCATTGACACTTGTCAAACTGAATACAGCAAGGAAAAAGATTAAAAGGCGTTTCATACGTCAAGTTCTATTTTTAAAATATTTGTGGAGTCCTTCCCTACTTTATAAGCGTCGTCTATACGGTGATTTACTACCCAGACAATTTGGTCATCGGCACACAAGACCCAGGTGTTTTCTTTTTCGAAAAGCGACAATTTCTCATCCTTTAAAAAGTCACTTACTTTCTTGTGACCTTTCATTCCTAAAGGTTGAAATACATCACCGGGCTGCCAGATTCTAAGCTTCAAAGGGAAGGTTAATTTGTTTGCTGCAAGATAAGTTATCTCATCATTATAGCGCAATATTTTAGGAACCATTTCACATCTCAAAGTTCCTTTTGGGAATTTGGTAACACTATTTGGTGACTTGATCAAGATTTCTTTCTCTGATTTTTCTGCCTTTTCTTTTATCACCAAAAAATCTCGATCCTTCAACAATCTATACCGTTTTGACAGCACTTGTTTCCCGGGTTGAGCCGTCAACAGTGCATAAATATCATCCCAAGCCGTAAAGCCGTAATCTTTTAAAAGTTGATATAAAACTCCTTTGGTATGCGGAAGAGCCTTTAATTGCTCAATATCGATATACGTTTTATGGGCTTTGCGTTGCGTCAGTTTTTTTGTCAAGAAACGCGAATAATCCGCCAACAAATATTCAGCTTGTTTTAGGTGTTTTTGGGTTTTAAAAAAATTGGATAAGAAATCCGGATTTTCCTCGACGAGTAAGGGAATAATATGATGACGAATGCGGTTGCGTCTATAGTCATCAGTTGCATTGGTGGTGTCTTCCCGCCATTGCAGCTGATGTTTTTGGGCATAGTTTTCTATTTGGCGACGCGAAAAAGGCAGCAATGGACGTAAGATGTTTTTATTTTTCTCCGGAATTCCGCTCAATCCAGACAATCCCGTGCCCCGCAATAAATTAATCAGAAAAGTTTCTACCTCGTCGTTCAAGTGATGTCCGGTCAAAATATAAGGATACTTGTGTTGTCGACTCAATTTATCAAACCAGGCATATCGCTGTTCACGAGCCCGCAATTGAATAGATTTTTCTGTCGATCCCACTTCCTGACGGGTATTGAATCGCTTGACAAAAACAGGATATTTGATTTGCTCTCCCAGTTCTCTGACAAAATTTTCATCCGCTTCACTTTCCGCTCCTCTTAGTTGAAAATTGCAATGAGCCAAAGCAATATCGAGGTTTACACTTTTGCACAAATGTGTCAAAACCACACTATCCACGCCGCCACTAACGGCTATCAAACATTTTTCATGGGTTAGAAAAGGAAAATTAGCCTCCAGGTGTTGTTCAAATTCTTGTTGCATAAATGCTGTTTTCTCAAAGTATAGGAGTCTTATACCAAATTATATTTATTAATTAGTCTAAAGATTTATAGGATAATTTTTAAAGGTCAAGGTAAAAAGGACAGGCATAGCCATAGCTATGACGTCCCGCACGTGCGGGATTAACGAAGGGATTTGAAATTCAGGCATAAATATTGGGCTATTTTGTATGTATAATTGGTACTATATAAGGCCTTCATCGGCGAAGCTAAAGTAAGCATTTTGCGTGATAATTAAATGGTCGAGTATCTTGATGTCTAAACTTTGCCCTGCATTTTTTAATTTTTTGGTCAGTCGGATATCCGGTTGACTGAGTTTTAGGGTACCGGAAGGATGATTGTGAGCGAGAATAATTGAAGTGGCACCGATTTCCAATGCCTCGCGAAAGGTGATGCGCACATCGACAATGGTTCCGGTAATCCCTCCTTTGCTCAGTTGTTTTTTTAAGAGCACTTTATTGGCGTTATTGAGATAGAGAATCCAAAATTCTTCGTGATTCAAATCGCCGAGCAGGGGTTGCAATATCTCAAAAACCGATTTACTCGAGGTAATTTTACTTCTTTTAAGCGCTTCTTCTCCCCTTCTACGGCGACCGAGCTCCAGTGCTGCAACAATGGAAATGGCTTTGGCTTCGCCTATCCCTTTATACTTCATCAATCGATTGACCGACATCCGACCGAGTTCTTTGAGTTTATTATCGGCCTGCGCTAAAATACGCCGCGACAGTTCTACCGCACTTTCCTCGCGATTTCCGGAGCCAATTAAAATAGCTATCAACTCGGCATCACTCAGGGCAGTTTTCCCTTTTCGCATGAGTTTTTCCCGCGGCCGATCTCCTTCAGCCCAATATTTTATCGAAAATGAATCCTTGTCTCCCATAATAAACCGCCTTATGATTTGTTAAAGATACCCAAAAAAAGCGTAAAAATCTCGTGCTCGAATAAAAATCGCCTCCTTCCAACAGCAGAAAAAATTGTATTTGAGCGGTTTTATTTAGTATGGAGTAGCTTATACCCAAGTTTTAAGTTCGTCGAAATTCAAGCCTCCATAATTACCACTGCTCATGAGAAGCAGGACGGTATCGTGTAAATCTACGGCTTTCAATTTCTCCTTAAAGGCTTCGGCATTGGTATAAACGCTAATATTTTGATGTTGAAAAGCGGTTTTGATTTGCTCCACCTCAATGGCTTCCAATTGTTTGATTTTGACTGCTTCTGGCGAATAAAACACCAAGGCTTCATCTGCGGCCTGAAGGGTGTCTCGATATTCTTGTAAAAAATCGGCGTTTAGGCTGCTATACGTATGCAATTCAAAACAAGCCCATAATTTTTTATTGGGATACTGCTGCTTAACGGCTCGGGTGGTCGCTTTTACCTTTGAAGGACTGTGGGCATAATCTTTAAATATTACGGTATCCTCATTTTCGACAATTTTTTCCAGACGCTTTGCAGCTCCTTTAAAACCGGCTATGGCTTCATAAAAATCGGCTTCATCTACCCCCATGAGTTGGCAGATCCATTTGGCACCCGCCAAATTATTCAAATTGTGTTGTCCAAAAATTTCAAGGGGCATATCCCCTTCGGGGGTGGCCAGCAGACTCACGCCGTCTTCAACCTTATATTCAGGGGTGAAATAAGCTTGTTTTCGGGTGGGTTTGGTTGCTTTTTCGGCAATTCCTTCCAAGATTTTGTCTTCTCCATTATATACCAATACACTGCCGTGGGTCATGGTGTCTACAAAAATTTCAAACTGTTTTACATATTCTTCAACAGTGGGAAACACATTAATATGGTCCCAAGCGATACCGCTGAGCAGGGCAATATTAGGTTGATACAAATGAAATTTTGGACGCGGGTCTGTAGGAGACGACAGATATTCATCGCCCTCTAACAGAATAAAATCATTTTCCTGCGTCAGGTGCACCATGGTGTCAAAGCCTTCTAATTGAGCACCTACCATGAAATCTACGGCTTTATCGTGGTAATGCAAAACGTGCAAAATCATAGCAGTAATGGTGGTTTTCCCATGAGAACCTCCAATAACTACGCGTGTTTTTTCTTTGCTCTGCTCATAGATAAATTCGGGATAAGAATATATTTTTAAACCGAGTTCCTGCGCTTTTAACAGTTCGGGATTATCTTTTTTGGCGTGCATTCCCAAAATGATGGCATCGACATTGCTTGTAATTTTTTCAGGAAACCACCCCGATTCATCGGGGAGTAATCCGGCTTTTTTCAAGCGAGATTTTGAAGGTTCAAAAATAGTATCATCACTTCCGGATACTTGCTCTCCTTTTTGGTGTAAAGCCAGGGCCAAATTGTGCATAGCACTACCACCGATGGCAATAAAGTGGACACGCATAAGTCTTTTTTTGATGAGTTTTCAAAGGTAAGCTTAATCGAATAATCTCCAAACGAGCCGAGGTGGTTTTTGAATAGGCAACCGGGATAAGTTTGTGCCTTTGACAAAATCGGTCAAGTAGCCTGCTGTTTCCTGACATTGTGCATCAAGCGGACAGAAATTAATTCAAAAATAAAAGGTATACAGTATGAATTGCCTAAATTTGTGCGTTTAAATATGGCGATTGCCCAGCATTTGATATCCCCATAAATGTCTTCACTACGCGATAAAACAATTACCGGTGTACTTTGGTCTTCCGTACAGAAGATTGGAACTAAAGGTATTGATTTGGTTGTTAGCATTCTATTGGCCAGGATTCTTACACCGGAAGATTTTGGCTTGATCGCCTCCCTGGCTATTTTCATTGCCATTGCGCAATGCTTGTCTATTGCCGGATTTAAACAAGCCCTTATCCAAAAAAAACACCCGGATGAAGAGGATTATTCCGCTGTGTTTTATATCAATCTATCCATCAGCATTTTACTATACGCACTTTTATTCTTCGGTGCTCCGTGGATTGCTCAATTCTACGATCAGCCTATCTTGACCGGCCTGGCTCGAGTGCTCGGAATCATTTTTGTAATCAATGCCTTTTCTTATGTTCAAGAGACCAAACTGACCAAGGAAATGCGGTTTAAAACCCTGACTGTCATTCACGTTCCTTCTACGCTTATTTCGGGAGGGGTTGCCATTGCAATGGCTTATCTCGGTTATGGGGTTTGGAGCATCATTGCCCAACGCCTGGTAATGCGCTTGGTTTATACCGTGCAATTGTGGTTTTACTCCAAATGGCAGCCTCTCCCCTCTTTTAATAAGACCAAAGCCAAAAAACTTTTTTCTTTTGGCGGAAATTTGATGGTTGCCGGTATGATACAAGCGGTCTTTGGAAATATTTACCCCACGCTTATTGGTAAACTGTTTCCCATGGGAACGCTCGGATTATACAACTACGCCAAAAAACTGGTCGATCTACCGACCCAAACACTTTCCAGCGTAGTTTCGGGAGTGACTTTCCCGGCTTTTTCGGCCATTCAAGACGATAACAAAAAGCTCAAAGGCGGTTATCGAATGGTTATTCAACAAATTTTATTCTGGTTGTGTCCGCTTTTGATTTTGGGCGGCGTCTTGGCCGAACCTTTATTTAGCTTTGTATTGACCGATAAATGGTTGCCTGCGGTTCCGTTTTTTAGGCTGCTTTGCGTGGTAGGAATTTTTATGCCACTCAATGCCTATAACATCAATATTCTAAATGTAAAGGGACGGAGCGATTTGGTGTTAAAGCTGCAAATTATAAAAAAAGTATTTCTAATTATAGGAATTGTCATCAGCATCCCTTTGGGGGTTTATGCCATGATTACATTTTTAGCGATTAACTCCGTTGTTGCTTATTTTATCAACAGCTATTATTCCGGAAAATTTATCAATTACCCGGTTAAAGAGCAGCTTAAAGATATTTTCCCCATTTTAATTTTGAGTAGTGTGGTGGGCGGAATAGTGTGGTTCACTGATTTTTGGTTGCAGAGTTTGGCCGACTGGAGCCGTATTTTTATAGGCGTTGTCCTCGGAGTTGGTTTGTATTGGCTTTATGCCTGGCTGACAAAATTTGCTCCTTATCAGGAGGTGATTGCTATTTATCGGGAGAAAAAACCTTAAGCGTTTGTCACAAAAATAGAATCAAGATTAAAATAACTCTTATAAATTATTTATTCCTAATATATTTGCCCTGAATAAAGATAAATATCAATTGCTAAAAGCAACCGGTTTCGGTTTATATTTAATTCCATTATCAACTTCTTTAAAGGAACAACGGCCTATGATTCCCATTACCAAACCTTTCCTCCCTCCCCAATCGGAATATCAAAAATATCTTGATCAAATTTGGGAGAGCAATTGGCTGACCAACCGCGGTCCCTTGGCAGAGCGATTGGAAGACAAGCTTCAAAAGCGTCTGCAAAGCCCCAAACCGCTGTTTGTTACCAATGGCACCATCGCCCTGCAATTGGGCATTCGGGCTTTACAGCTCAAAGGCGAAGTCATTACCACTCCTTTTTCTTTTGTGGCCACCACCAGCAGTATCGTTTGGGAAAGCTGTCGGCCCGTTTTTGTAGATATCGATGAAAAGACGCTAAACATAGATCCCGCCAAAATTGAAGCCGCCATCACAGCTCAAACCACCGGTATATTAGCCACCCATGTCTATGGGAATCCTTGTGAAGTGGAAGCCATTCAAAAAATAGCCGATAAACACAATTTAAAAGTAATTTATGATGGGGCTCACACTTTTGGGGTTGAGTTGAATGGACAATCTATTTTTAATTATGGCGACCTCTCCATCTGCAGTCTGCATGCCACCAAGTTGTATCATTCCGGAGAGGGAGGCTTAGTTTTTACCAAGAATGACGCCTTGCGGGAAAAGGTATTTTTTATGCGGAATTTTGGGTTTAACGGCCCCGAAAATTTTGCCGAACTGGGAATTAACGGTAAGAATTCTGAATTTCACGCCGCCATGGGACTGGCCAATCTCAATCATATTGGGGTCATTCATCAAAAGCGAAAAGAATTGAGCCTTACTTATGATCAACAATTAAAGAACTTATCTCATCGAAAACCGGAATGGCACCCTGACGCCAGCGTCAACTATGCTTATTATCCCATAATCTTGGATAGCGAAGAAGCCTTGTTAACAATTAAAGCGGCATTGGAAGCAAATCAAATTTTCCCGAGACGTTATTTTTATCCTTCTTTGGCCAAAGTCCTTCCCTATCTGCCCGAAACCCATATGCCGATTACGGAGGATATTGCCCAAAGAATACTGTGTTTGCCCTTATATTATGATTTAAGTCGTGAAGAAGTTTTTAAAATTTGTGAAGTAATAAATTCTATATAACTCATTATCAACCTATTTGATCTTTATGAAGTGCTTATCATTATCACCGTGAGTTGTAGAATAATTTATTAAGAAAGTTAGAAAAGAGTTGAAAATATTAGGTTTTGATTTTGAAACCTTATATTTACTGCAAAATAAAGTATGTGAGAACAAGATGGAAGAAACAATAATGCCTCACTCGTCTTTTGCTGAATTTATCACCCGTGATAATTCTACGGAAGACCGAGAAAAGAAACAACAACTGATCCGTATTTTAAGTAGATCCAGTACCCTGCCCAAAGTAGGCGGAATCTTTATAAAACCCTCTTCAAAACCCGGTTTTTATATCAATCCCGGTCACGCCATACACCTGGGTAAAAACCTGTTAGAAAATCCTGCTGCTGCCTTGCTGTGCCTGCGTTACGGATTTGAATGGCAAATTTGGTATAAAAATCAAGATTCCCATTCCATCGATTCGCGGATATGTGATTTAGCGGCCTGCCATGCAACGGCCAAATTTTATAAACTCACTCCGCTGCGAGATGGAGATATTATCAAGCTTATTCCTCATGAAATTCGAGAAGTTATTGAGCAATTCAGAAATAAAAAAACCTCTTTGAACAAATGGGAGGAAATCAATTTTGAAAAGCTTAAAAAATTTCATCGTATAAACTATCCTAAAAAAGCCATTGCGTCTGACAAGATAAAAGCGATACAACAACTCGCCAGTCCTTTAGAATCTCTGCTGATGTCAGGAGGTGATTTGCGACTCAATGTTGATTCAGAAAGGCTCTTAAATGTTTATGAATGTCGTCCTTTTCCTCGGCCTAAGGCTTTTACATTTGCCTCTTCTACCGCCACTTCCATTTCAAACGTAGCTTATAATCAAAGTGAAAATCAGCGTCAATTGCTGATCAAATCCGCCTTAAAGAGCAAGATCTTTCACACAGCAACAGATTTCTCAAAAAAGATAAAATCGAAGCTAAAGAAGGCCTTATCCCTTCCGGCTTCCACCGCTATGATTTTAGCCCCTTCAGGGACTGATATTTCATTGCAAGTGGCCGGAATTTGTCAATCTATTTACGACAAAAAGATTGTTCATATAATTGTAGCTTCTGACGAAACCGGAAGTGGGGTTCCTTTGGCCTTGCAAGGGCAGCATTTTTCAGGAAAAACCGCCCATGGAAACAGCGTTGAAAAAGGAGAATTAATCTCCGGATTTAAAGAAGCGGAGGTGCGCAATATCAAACTGCGCAATAAAAACGGACTCCTAAAAAGTCCGGATAGCGTAGATCGAGAAGTTTATGAAGCAGTCCGTCAGTGTGTTAAAGATCATAAACAACCGGTATTGCATGTGATGAATCAATCCAAACTGGGCTACAATGCCCCCAGCGATCCCTGTTTGAAAAAGCTTCAACATGAATTTAAAGAAGATCTTCTGGTGCTTATTGACAACTCACAATTGCGCATAGATCAAGCAGACATTCGTGAATATGTCAAGCGCAATTGCATTATGACCATTACCGGTTCCAAATTTTTTACCGGCCCTCCTTTTTGTGGAGCCTTAATCATTCCTGCCGCCTTGAAGGAAAAGTGGAAAAACGAGCCCCAAGAAATACCTGTAGGCCTGAATGAATACTGCTATAAACACGAATGGCCGGAAGATTGGGCCATGGCTGAAGCGCTTACAGAAGGAATCAATTTGGGGATTAGTATGCGTTGGCATGCAGCCATAACCGAAATAAACCGCTATTTCAAAATACCGCTTTCCTTGCGATATTTAGGGTCTGATATGTTTTGTAATCATGTGCGGCAAGCCATTGACAATTCCTGTTTTCTGGAGCACTTGCCCGATTATGACGACAGTCTGATTCGCAATTCCGATCCACAACGGATTAAAAACAGGAGAACGATTTTTCCTTTTTTCGTCAAATATGAAGATCAGGTTTTGAGTCGGGAAGAATTGACCCGACTTTACCGTTTGCTCAACCGTAATTTGGCAGGGTGGACGGAAACCGTTAATGAAGAAGACAAGCACATTGCTCAACAGGCCTGTCACATCGGTCAACCGGTTAAAGCCACTTATAAAGACGGTACACCCAGCGGGGTTGTTCGCATTAGTCTGGGTTCTCGGGTTATCTCTGAAAGCTGGAAAGATCGGGATGTCAGTATTTTCTTTAAGAAGATTGAGGCACAGATGATCCAGGTGGACATCATCATCCGAAAAATCAAACTCATCCTGAATCATCCGGAATGGTTGAGGGCTGAAGATTAGTTTGAAAACTACTCCTGTATTTAACGTTGCCCCTACGATGCCCGGATACAGAACAAAGATACGGCTAAGGTCTCGAGGTTTTGCAACTCAAAGATAATTTTTAAATGACAAAAACACGCTTTCTTAAAAAAAGGTTCAATAATCAATTCAGGGTTGGCCATGAAATTTGGAAACAGAAAAGGTCTGCAGGACGCATTCCTCAGGCAAAAAAAACTTTATGACTTATTTCCAACCTCCATAAAAACTGCTTATGAAGCAGCCAAAACTGCAAAAAGCGCTTAATGTTCCAGTGGTGTATAGAATACCACGTACTCTTTCCATTTTTACCAACGAATCAATATAAATTGGTCGTGTATGAACGTTTAATCATCGATCCGCATAAGGAATTTGAAGAAAGTTTTGGATACATTAGAATTCCAAAACCTCCCGAGTAAGAAAAACCACTTTATCGTCCCTCTAAAACATATAAAAAAATGAAATGCAAAAGACCCCGAGGTTTTAAATCGAAAATGGAAAAACTAGACAAAAAAGAATTGAAAAGAGGGCGGGAAATTATGCAAATATTAGGATTTGAAACCTTATATTGTGCTAAATTTTCATACAAAAATCAAATTCTTAAAGAATCTCAACAATTTGATCATTTCCAACACTGTAAAAATACGCATTAATGAACAAGAAAAAAATATTAATCTTAGGTGGGTCAGACATTCAGGTATCGGTCATCAAAAAGGCAAAAAAAATGGGCTACTATGTAATCACCTGTGATTACCTTCCGGATAATCCCGGCCACAAATTTTCTGATGAATACCACAATGTCAGTACGACCGACACAACGGGAGTTTTAGAGCTTGCAAAAAATAGGACTATCGATGGAATTCTTGCTTACGCATCAGATCCGGCAGCTTTACCGGCGGCTTTTGTAGCGGAAAAATTGGGACTTCCGACCAACCCTTATCAGGCCGTTAAAACCATGTCCCGAAAAGACCTGTTTCGAAAATTTATGGTCGAAAATGATTTTTTGACCCCAAAAGCACAGTCCGTGGAAACTTACCAAGCGGCCCAAGCTTTTTTAAACAAACTTCAACAGACGGCCATAATTAAACCCGTCGATTCCTCGGGAAGCAAAGGGGTTTTTAAGATTCAACCCCATGAAGATTTCACTGAAAAATTTAAAACTGCCCTCGAGTTCTCCCGTTCGAAACAACTTATTATAGAGGAATTCATTGAAAAAAAGGGATTCCAGATTGGCGGTGATGGATTTTTAGACAAGGGCAAATTGGTGTTTCGGTGTTTTGGCGATATTCATTTTTCAAAAACAAATCCCCTGCTTCCTTGCGCAGTCAGCGTCCCGACTTTGCACAATTCTAACATCATTAAAAAAGTACATCGAAAAGTTGAACAGCTCCTGTCTGCAATCGGCATGAAAACTGGAGGGGTGAATTTTGATATCTTGGTAGATAAGAATGAAAAAGTCTACATTATAGAAATAGGAGCTCGCAACGGAGGGAATATGATACCCGAACTCACCCAATATTGCACTGGTGTCGACATGATTTCATACAGTATTAAAGCTGCCATGGGAGAGGATATCAGTGACCTTTCCATAGATCGTGAAAAGAAATTCTTCTCCCACTATGTAGTTCATGCGCCACAAAGCGGCATCATTAATGGCCTGCAAAAAACGCAAAAGCTTAAAGATTGCTTGCTCTATGAACATTATAATTTTAAATTTGGCGATTGGGTTTCAAAATTTGATAGCTCAGCTAACAGGTTAGGCATTTTATTATTGCAATACCGGGATAAAAAGGAAATGATAAATCTTATCAATCACATGGATCGGCATTTGATCCTCAATATTCAAAAACAGCAAAAGGTAAATCCGTAAGAATACTTTTCACAGTTTTTATGAAGAAAAGAATTGCCATACACAGCGTACCCCGATCGGGCTCCAATTGGCTGGGGGCGATAATTGATTCCAACCCTCATGTTATTTTTAAACATCAACCGCTCTTCTCCTATGCCTTTAAAGATTATTTAGATGAGCATGCCAGTACTGAAGATATCCATCTATTTTTCGAAAAAATTGCTGTCACCAAAGATGAGTTTTTAGACAGGAGTGTCAAAAAACACAAGGAAATCGTCCCGGTTTTTACTAAACAAAGCCCAACAACAATTGTCTATAAAGAGGTAAGGTATCATCATTTATTACAAAATATGTTAAGGCAGGACAAGGCTTTAAAAGTCATTGGCCTAATAAGAAATCCCTGCGGTGTTATCAATTCCTGGCTGAAAGCCCCGCGTGAATTCAAGAAGGAATTAGGTTGGAAAGCCGAAGAAGAATGGCGTTATGCCCCCAAAAAAAATTGTGGTAAACCAGAAGAATTCAACGGTTTCGAAAAATGGAAAGAAGTCGCCTATTTATTTCAGGATTTAAAATCCCAATATCCAGACAGGTTTTTCCTCATAACCTATCATGACTTACTGAATCGAACCAATAAAAGCGTCCAAAAAATATTCGATTTCTGCAATCTAAAAATGGCAGATCAAACTATAGAATTCATAAAAACAAGCCGGAATAAAAGAGGGAAAGACACTTACGGGGTATATAGAACCAAGAAAACCGATAACCAATGGATCAGTGAACTCCCTCAACATATTCAGGAAACCATTCAAGAAATCCTAAAAGGCACATCTTTAGAAAAATACCTGCGCTATTAATTTATTTCAAGTTAATTTTGTCTTTATCCATAGACAATAGACGTCAATATGCTGAATAAAACCCAGAATGAAATTATCAAGAATTGGCAAGGGGAACACCCCGTAGTCAGCATTTGTTGTCTATCGTACAACCATGAAAAATATATTGCAAAAGCTCTGGATAGCTTTTTAATGCAGGAAACGGATTTCCCCTTCGAAATTGTCATTCACGATGATGCCTCTACCGATCAAACAGCGGATATTATCCGAATTTATGAAGAGCAGTATCCCACTATTTTTAAGCCGTTATACCAGACTGAAAATCAAAAATCCAAAGTTGGGGCCGGTATGAATTCGCGGTTTAACCATCCACGCTCCCAAGGACGTTATATTGCACATTGTGAAACGGATGACTACTGGACCGACCCCAAGAAGTTGCAGAAACAGGTGGATTTTATGACCAAAAACCCCGATTGCTCCCTTTGTTTCCACGATGCCGATTTGATTTATGGAAACAGTCATGAAACAGGAGAAATCACCATTAAAGGCGTTGGTGCACCACAGAAATTTAATCTGATGGATTTTATCGAAGGAAAGACCGGGATGATCCCAAACCTAACCATCCTATTCAAGGCTTCCATTGTTTCCGATATGCCAGCTTGGTATTATTCCTGTCCCGTTGGTGATTTGCCCCTGAAATTACTTTGTGGCCACCGCGGGAAACTTGGATACCTCCCTGAAACCATGGCAGTACATATCAAGGCAAGCTCTCCTCATGCTTGGAGTTATGGCCATAAAAACATCAAATGGATATTAAAAGAAATAAATACCGTTGAAGCTGTATATAACCAATTTGATCAATATACACAATTTCAATATCACGCCGCCATAAAGAGAAAAATAGGAAACAAAATACGCTCGGGGCTAAGCAAGGCACAGGAATTTTGTAACCGAAAAAATCAGCTCGGGCTGTTTAAAAAGCATATCCGATTTTTACTTTCCTTAAAAAAACGAAACCTCATCATCTGGAGCAATTTTATAATCGGCCACCGCCACACTGCCAACTTGATTCGATTTAAACAATCCCTATTACCCCCAAAGCCATGAGGATTCTATACATTACCAAAGGGCTCAAAGACGGTGGACTCACCAGTATTCTTATTGATCGTGTCAACTACATTGCTGAACATACCGATTTCGATATCCACCTTTTATCCGATTGTCCCAACGATCCCAAAAAACGCCGGAAAGTTGATAAAAGGGTACATTTTCACCTTATTGCAGAAGAAGAGATGTGGAAAAAAAACAGGAACTTGCCTATTATTGGCTATCTTAGCATGGTAAGTACCGTCAAAAAACGACTGAAAATATTTATAGCTGAAATCAAGCCTGATCTCATTACCGTTTTTAATCCGCAGATCCCCTATAAAAGGCTCATCCCTTTGGTAAAGACCCGTGTGCCAAAAATTATAGAATTTCACGGATCTTACAATAACGAAAAAATCACCAAAAACGTAGCGATTGCAGAAGCCCATTCTTTTAAAGCTAAAATAGAATTAGTCCCGCTATTCCTCAAATTGGCCAGCTTGAAATTAAAAAAAACACTTTTAGAAAACCGCTATGATTATGCAGTTAGCCTAACCCGGGAAGATTTAGAAGGCAGGAAGTCCCTAAAGGTAAAGAAAAAACAAATTTACAACCCCGTTCCCAATCCCAGTCATATCAAAGCGTTTAGGAAGCGTAAAAATCAAATCATCGCTATAGGCAAGCTCAATAAATTCAAAAATTTTAAGGCCCTCCTTGAGGCGGTCAACCGCATCAAAAATGAATTGAGGAACTGGGAAGTCCACCTTTATGGAAAAGGGCCAGAAGAAGCCTCACTGCGACAAAAGATAGCTCAATATAATTTGGGAGACATCGTAAAATTAAAGGGGTATTCCTATAACATGCCGGAAGTTTACAACAGCAGTAAAATCTTAGTGAGTACCTCCCTTAGAGAAGGGCATCCCATGAATATTTTGGAAGCTTTCAATTATCACATTCCGGTCATCAGCTATGATTGTAAATGCGGCCCCAAGGAAATTATTACCGATGGAGTCAACGGTTTTTTAATTGCCCCAGAGGTCGGTTTATTGGCAGAAAAATTGCTTCAGTTAACCCAAAACCCTTCATTATTGGCCTCGTTTTCCGCTCAAACAAAGCGAGATTTTGATAAATTTGACCTCGAAAAAATCATGAAAGAATGGATTTTATTTTATAAACTCATTGTTAAAAAGGAAGCCTCATAGTCTACATAAATCTTTGCTACTAAACACATTAACCTCAAACAACATCACCATGCCAAACATTAGCATCACAAGAAGGTTGATCAAAATGTACCGAGGCTTAGAAGAGGCCTGGCAAGGGAAACAAATTATCAGGGACCACCCACACGCTGCTCCTGATTTTATGATCATCGGTACCCCGAAATCGGGCACCACTTCCCTATTTCAATATCTTGCCCGGCATCCCCAAATCATTCCGCCCACGAAAAAGGAAATTCTGTTTTTTTCAACCCGGCGCAAAAACGGACTTAAGGACTACCTTCAATATTTCCCTTTAAAAAATAAAGCCGAGGGAAAAATCACTTTCGAAGCGTCCCCCTCCTATATTTATTATCCCAAAGGACTTCAACGGATCAAACAACTTTTTCCCACGATTAAGTTAATTATACTCTTGCGAGATCCGGTAGAACGGGCTTTCTCCCAATGGAATTTTAACCAAAAAGGTTCCCCTTTTCTACAGCTCTATCCAAAAGCCCGGGACGACCGTCCTTTCCATCAGGCCGTAAAAGCGGAAATCAAACACTCTTTTAAAGCCCCACCCCTGTTCCAATATGTCAATCGCAGCCTTTATGCCAAACATTTAAAAAAATTATACCAGCTTTTTGACCCAAAACAAATCCTCGTTCTGGACACAGCTGAGTTGAAAAACACCCCCGTCAGTTTGTTAACAGAAACCGCTCAATTCCTTGAAATTTCCAACGATTTTAAAGACTTTGTGCAAAGTGCTGAAGAACAAAAGGGCCTACTGGAAACCGAGGATCCCAAGGCTGATAAAACCTTGAAATCATACAATGTCACCCCTTACAAAAAAACGATCGATCCAGCAACGGCGCAATTTCTCCGGGACTATTTTAAAGTTGAGGACAAGGCAATCGCGCAACTAACCGGAAAAAAATTTGGTTGGATGGAATCGACAAAAGTTTAATACCGTAATAACAATTAATCCTCCTCCGCGACAGCTCCGGCGGACGAGCGGTTTAGGTTTAATTCCCCGAAGCTTGCCCCGGTTTATAAAGTCCAGGACTTACCCACGGGTTTAATCCATTTTATTATAGACCAGCTTCAACCTGTGGCTTCGCTGTCCTATTTAATTGTAAACATAGGATGACAAATTAGCGGAATCGATTTTAGGCCATAATTTTTTTCATTTTCGAATAATACCTCAATCTTTGCCAAAAAATTCTTATAGAAGAAATCGTTTAAACTTTCTCTAATCTACTGCAAAATGAATAGTCTTTTTGCTTCATATCTGCCCGTCCGGCAGGCAGGTTTTGTCTTTTTCTTACTCCATAGCTGCTCAGTGCAAAAAACTCATCCGGGACAAATATCTATTATTTTTCGCTTCAATCCTAAAGGTTTAAACGAGCTCTTTAAAAAATTGGGTTGAGTTTCAAATCAAAACCTTATTTTTGACAAAACCATAAATAATGCCCAAAAACATCGCCATCATCTTAGCCGGGGGATCGGGAGCCAGAATGGGGCTTGATTTACCTAAACAATTTCTAAAAGTGGCCGGAAAAAGCATTTTAGAACACACCGTTACGGCCTTTGAATCTCATAATAAAATTGATGAAATTGCTATCGTAGGCCATGCGGCTTATTTGCATTTGGTGGAAGATATGGTCCTTAAAAACAAATGGAGCAAAGTCAAAAAAATCCTCAACGGTGGAAAGGAACGACATGACTCCAGCCTTTCTGCCATTAAAGCCTATCAGGAAGAGAAGGAAATCAATTTAATTTTCCACGATGCTGTCCGCCCCTTGGTCAGCCAACAAATTATCACGGCCAATATTGAGGCTTTGAAGAATCACGATGCTGTAGATACGGCCATTCCCTCCACCGATACAATTATACACTTGGAAGAGGGACTGAAAACAATCAAAGACGTTCCCAATCGATACTATTTGTGGAAGGGGCAAACCCCGCAGTCTTTTAAACTGAACACCATCAAAAAAGCTTATGAGCAGGCCTTAAAAGACCCCGGTTTCAAAGTGACGGATGATTGTGGGGTGGTTAAAAAATATCTGCCCGAGGTCAAAGTTTTTGTCGCTCAAGGGGCGCAACAAAACATCAAACTCACTTATAAAGAGGACATTTATCTCTTGGATAAACTTTTTCAATTAAAAGCCACTCATATCAGTCGGAATCCGGATTTGAGTAACTTGAAAAACAAAGTCGTAGTTATCTTTGGCGGACGTGAAGGCATTGGAAAGGCCATGGTCGATATTTGCAAGGCGCAAAACATCAAAGTCTATCCTTTTTCCCGTCAACTCAACCAAGTGGACATTACCCGGGTCGATACCCTCAAAAAAGCTTTCCAAAGGGTTTTTGAAAAAGAAGGACAAATCGACTGTGTGGTCAACACCGCCGGCATACTGAGCAAAGAGCCCTTGGTTCAGATGACAGAAGACCGCATTGATCAATTGATAGCCGTCAACTTAAAGGGAACCATCAACGTAGCGCGGGAAGCACATCCCTATCTTCAGCAATCTAACGGCCATTTGTTGTGTTATACCTCGAGTTCCTATACCCGCGGTCGAGCTTTTTACAGTATTTATTCGGCTACAAAAGCAGCCATTGTCAATTTTGTACAGGCCGTCGCTGCCGAATGGGAATCTGATGATATCCATGTAAACTGCATCAATCCGGAACGCACCAAGACCCCTATGCGTACTGCCAATTTTGGTCAAGAACCTGAAGACAGCCTCCTTAAACCCGAAGAAGTGGCTCGAGTTTCTCTGGGTACTTTGTGCAGTAATTTGAATGGGCAGGTCGTGGATGTTAAAGTGAAAGAGATACAGGAAAGTTAAATGTAATACGGAAAAGAAAATTTTTATAGCCAAAAAATTGATTCCTTTAATCGTCATTACGGTATAAGAACCGCACGACCGTCGCCCCCAAAAGTTATTTTTTAGGTTAATGACCTTAAGATGCTCTTGAAGCCTAATATACTTCTCATCATCAAAAGCATAAATTGGTCATAATTTCTTTTTAAAATATGTACGGTTATTTTCAACTTTAAAAACCCTAAACTTTCTCTGCTGTGCATAAGCTTTTTATCATCTCTATTCATAACAACTAATATTTTATAGTTAAAAATTTGTTATAGTCATTTTTTTTTTATTCATTTGTTATAACAATTAAAAACTTTATATTATGAAAACGTTATTACTTACAACAATTGGAATTATTTTATCCTGTGCCCTAAATGCACAGACGACCGTAACCTTTAAACCCGGACCTCAAAATGGAAAAGATACTTATATATTTACGACATATGGATACAATGCTTATTTACCTGCTCCCGCTGAAACCCTTAATTTTGGCAATAAAAAACTAATCTCATACTCAAAGTGGACATATAATACACATCAATGCCCGTATGGAACAACAAGGTTCTTAATTCGATTTGATGGTCTGAATAACATTCCTTCAGGTGCTGAAATCATATATGCTTCTTTAAAATTTTATGGTATGGATCATTCTAATATATTACATTCGGGGAATTCTAATTATCCCAATTCACCTCATGACCCTAATAAAGGACTTTTAAAGCGGGTTACAAGTAATTGGAATGAGCAAACAGTAACATGGAATAATCAACCTTCTACAACAGCGTCACATGGAGTCTCTATACCCGCTTCACAAAGTCAATGGAATTGGAATGTAACACTAAATGTAACTCAATTAGTGCAAGATATTGTAACCAGTGGAAATAATTATGGTTTCTTAGCCAAACTTCAAAATGAAAGTACTTATCGTTCTGTCCTTTTTGCTTCCAGCGATCATCCTGACAGTGAGTTATGGCCAGAACTTACAGTTGTCTATTGCAATTCTAATTTCACCTATTGCAGTTCGACCAACAACCCCTATGCCTACCATTTTACTGCGTCAGCTTCCGGTCCTTCTTCTAATTTTTTCTGGTCTATAAACGGACAAATAGTTGGGCAGAGCGCACAATTCGATTATACCTTCACACCCGGCAATTATAAGGTTTGTCTTATCAACCGTGAAAAAGGCGGGGCTTGTGAAACTTGTCTTAACCTCTGTATTCCCCATAACCGAAAGATGGCTTCTATAAACAATGTAGAAAAAACTACGGATATGGTGACCAACCCAACTAAAGAAACCTTAGAAAACGCTAAAAACATCAAAATTTATCCCAATCCTACCCGGCATGGGTGGAAAGTAGATTTAATGGGCAAAAGGGAGGGAAAAGTTTACCTAAAACTATTTAATCTTCAGGGCAAAAGTATATTTTCCAGTACAAAGAAAGTCCGGGAAGGACAAAATTCATATTATATCCCTGCAAAGCACTTATCTCAGGGGATTTATTTCCTTAAAATCATCAAAGGACCGCACATCATAAATAAAAAACTCCAGAAAAAATAATTGTCCCTGAGCTTTATTTTTATCAAAATAAAAACCGTTTCACTATCGAAGCGGTTTTTTTTGATCAATTCATGTTTTGCTTATGGTAGTTACTGATTAATTCCTTAATATCGTCCGTTCTAATATTTTAAATCCGATGCCCCCAAACCTAAGCATACTCATCATCACTTATAACCGACCCGGGGATACCTTGGCGCTTTTGGAATCCCTAAAGGCCCAGAACGGCCTGGAACAGTACGTGGGGGAAATCCTGTTGCTCAACAATGCCTCCACGGTTTCATACGCAGGGATTGAAAATTTCATCCGGGAAAACCCCAAAGTCCCGATTCGTTATATTGACCACAATCAAAATCTCGGAGTGGCCGGGGGACGCAACTTCCTGATAGATAGGGCAAAATACCCTGTTTTATTCACTATTGATGATGATATTGTGTTAAAGGATAAAGATACAATTAAAACAGCACATAAATTATTTTCAAAAAAGCAATACCGTAAGAATAATACTGGAATAATAACCGTAAAGGTATTTTACTTTTCAACCGGGAAACATCAAAAAAATGTATTTCCTCAGAAAAACTATAATAGATATAAAGATAAAGATTGGTTTCTAACCTATTATTTTGCTGGTGGGGCCCATTTGATGAAAAAGGAATTATTTCAAAAAACCGGATCTTACCCCGAAGATTTCTTTTATGGCATGGAGGAATACGACCTGAGTTACCGGATCATAGATGCGGGCTATACCCTGGCCTATGACGATTCCATAAAGCTATGGCACAAAGAATCCCCTGACGGTCGCGTAACCAATGCCAAAAAATTGGCTATGATGTGGTATAACAAGTGCGTGGTGGCCTGGCGTTATCTGCCTTCGAAGTATTTTTATAGCACCGCTTTGATGTGGGCGCTGCAATATTTAAAGGAGACAAAATTTGATCTTCTCGGAATGCTCAAAACATTGCTAAAAATCACCAAAATACCCAAAAATATGCAGCCCCAAAAAATCAGCAAAAAATCCCTGGCTTACCTTAAAAAGGTAGAAGCCCGGTTGTGGTATTAATTTGTAATTTATCCTGATGATTCACCATTAAAAATTCCATTAAGATGCTTTTATCTCCCCGCGAAGTCATCATTTATTTTTATCACTGGGTGGGCAATGTATGCCTCAAACTTCTCAAACTTAAAAAAAGGGATAAGTCTCTTTGGCTTTTTGGGGCTTGGGAAGGCCAAAAATACAGCGACAACCCCAAATACTTCTTCGAATACATCCTTCGAAAACGGCCTGACATCAGGGCGGTCTGGATTACCAAAAATAAGTCGGTCAAAGCCCAATTGACTGCCCAGGGTCGGGAATGCTATTTATCCCGTGAAAATAAGGCAAGGAACCTCCGGCTAAAGGCCGGGTTCGTATTTATTGCCAACGGGATGACCGACATCGGGAACTTCGATTTATGCCAAGGGGCGGAAAAAGTCTGTTTAGGGCACGGGATGCCCTTTAAGAAGTACGGGTTTACTGTCAATTATCTTCAGAATAGAGAAAGAAACCTGCGGCGAACACTTAAATATTGGATGTGCCGCATCTATTTTCACTTAATACCGACAGTAGCCATTGCCACTTCCCAAAAGGCCAAGGAACTGCTAATGAAAATTTTCAGGCTCAATGCCGAGGCCGTCCACATCACCGGACAGCCGCGAAATGATGTGCTTTTTGACAAAGAAGCAATTGCAGCCTTTAAAAAGAGCCAAAATCATTTAGAAGGAGAAAGTTTTATCCTGTACATGCCGACTTGGCGGGATTCGGATAAAAATAAAGTTTCCTATATTGACAGTATCATCCAAAAACTCTATGCTGACGAAAGCTTCTTAAAGTCATTGGAAACCAACCGGATAAAGCTGTACGTCAAACCCCATCCCAAGAGCCGTGTTACACAGGAATCACGGGGTAATATCAAACTCCTGAAACACAAGCTCAACACGGATCCCCAGAAACTAATTGCAGCTGCAGATATCCTGATTACCGATTATTCGAGTGTATTTATAGATTATGCCCTAACCGACCGCCCCATCCATTTTTTTGTCTCCGATCTGGAAGAATACAAAAAAAGCACCGTGGGCATATTTTTCGGGTTTGATCGCTTCGCCCGCTATTGGTTTAAAGACATCGACACCTTAAAATCCATTATAAATGGCGATCCGGAAAAACATCAACTGGGGCTTAAAAACACCCAAAAAATCAATGAAATTTATGATGCCCCACAATTAAGGCGGGGGCACTATTGTCAGACTGTTTTAGAGATATTGGAAGCCCGATACCTATAATTTTAGGCCATTCGTTATCGCGGTTTAATCGGCATGATTAGAATACTGTTTCTTTTTTTTAAGAACAATAAAGACAATTCCACCAATAACCAATACAGCCATTAACAGCCCAATAATCGTATTAACAATGCCGCCAATTTTCAACACATCCGGATAAAATTTGAACGTGATGGTATGCGATCCCGCCGGGAGATAGACCGCTCGCAAAGTATAGTCGGCACGTGCCATATCTACCGGTTTCCCGTCAATATGAATTTGCCAACCATAGGGATAGTAATTCTCTGAAAATACTGCCAGACGATTATGTGCCAAAGTGTATTGATAGACCAGTTTATTGGGTTGAAAATGGGTTAACGTAATTTGATCCTCCGGGCTGCTTTTAAAATGCGTTTTAGGCACCAAATCTTTAAATTCTGTATTGACCACAGCCGTTGTTTGTAAGTTTACCTTGTTCATGGCAAGCATTTCAGCATTAACCGAATTGACAAATTTGACCTGATTGACAAACCAGACATTACCAAAAGCAGCCGGATTTTTCTTGGCCATAATATTCCCATTGTTTTTAACAATAAAATATTTGGTATTCAACATATTGAGGATAACTCGGTAAAGACTATCGCCGCGATAAAAACTAAGCAATTCTTGATACCGACCGGGTTTGGCACTACTGTATCCCCCAATGGAGTTATGAAAATATGAGGCTCTGGCAGAACTCATAGGATTGTCTACCGATAGATCCAGAACACGATAATGCCCCTTATCCTTCATGATTTGTTTATCTGCGGCATTAGGCACAAATGGTTTAGAAGCATTAGCCATTTTAACTTCAAAATCATCATTATTGACATAATCCCTATCAACTCCAACCAAATCTACGACGACAAGGAGGATTAAAGCACCTATCAACCATCTCTTGCGTATTTTCCGGCTAATATAAGCCCAGATAAAACCGGCGGAAAACAATACAAACACCAAAGTTCGAATGGTACTGGCATTAAACATGGCGATACGATCCTGTTTGAGCGCCTCGATAAAACCGGGACCAACCATTTTGACATATCGCATATCCAGACGGCCGGAGAAATCAAAGAGTAGAGTTTTAAATAAGAGAAAAAACACACAAATACCGCCGGCAATAATCGTTGCCCATTTCAGGGCATATAGTTTAGTTTTCCGGTTTAATTTATCAGAAAATAGTTTGGACAACCCATAAAATCCAAAAAATGGGACCAACATATCGGGAATAACCTGAATCATGGAAACCGCCCTGAACTTATCATAAAACGGAACATAATCAATAAAAAACCGCGTGATGGGTTCGACATGACGCCCCCAGGAAAGAATGATCCCTACAATGCAAGCAATGACAACCCAGGTTTTCAATCGCCGTTCCCGCACCAGAAAGAGTGCCAAGATAAACAAAAATATTATCGTTGCACCAATATAACTCGGCGCTGCCACATAGGGCTGATCTCCCCAATAAGTTGGCGCATGTTGCAAAAATTTTTGAGCGCGAAATGCCGACACCCCTTTTTGCTGTGTCAAAAATTTAAAAGTATGAGAATCTTTCCCCAAAGCTTCAACGCTGGCTCCGCCAACAAAATCGGGAATAAATAAATTCATCGTTTCAGAAATACCGTAGCTAAAAGTCGTAATATAATCATAACTCATCCCTGTAGATTTTTTAGTAGTTCCTTCCCCCTCAGAATTTATGGTTAATCCTGTAGGCGAACGCATACTAAAATCTGCATATCGACTCGTAGTTATCAAATTCATACCATTAGCAGCCACTGCTAAAGCGACCGGTATGAGCATAAGCCCAACCGACTTAAAGAAAGTTGACAATTGTTTATTTTTAATAGCAGAATATAAATGAACTAAGCCTATTATTATCACTATATAAAGGAGATAATAAGTGATTTGATAATGGTAAGCATATATCTCCAGTGAAAGTCCAATCATTAATATAATCCCCCCCCAGAAATATTTCCGTTTAAACATAGATAGCACTCCTGCAATAACAACCGGCATATATGCAATAGCCTGGGCTTTTGTAATATGCCCGACTCCTAATAAAATAACAAACCATGTAGATAAACCAATAGCCAAAGCCCCTATAGTTGCCAATTTATAATCCACTTTCATCACCAAGAAAAGAATATAAAGCCCAACAAAAAATAGGAACAGGTGATTTGCAGGTTTGGGTAAGAAGTTTATAACTTTATAAATATCGGTTAGAAAGTTGTGTGGCAGATTACTACGACTCACGGTATAAGTCGGCATCCCGCCAAAAGCATTTTGCATCCAAAAAGTTTTTTTGCCGGGGTGCTGTTTTCTAAAATCCCACAATTGATGTGACATCCCTTTATACTGAATGATATCCCCCTGTCTCATTACTTTCCCCTTCAAGACAGGGCTAAAATAGGCCAAGGAGGCGATAATAAAAATCAGGACAACAATGAGGTGGGGTAAAATTTTTTTATAGTCAAAAGTCATCGATAAATTGGTTTATTCCGAAAGGGGTAAATCTAATCAATTTCTTCGTAATCAATATACTCCCCTACCTCTTTATTAATCGATTGACGCGCTTGGGGTTTGTGGGTTATAGTTGTCTTGCCGGTTTCTCGAGCTTCATCAAATCCTTTGGCTTCTCTAAACTTTCGTTCCACACGCTTGCCTATTTTCCGCAAAACAAACCGCATAATGGCTTTTCCGTAATATTTCAAAACAAGTTTTACGATCACATAAATAACGAAAAAGAGAACTAAAAATTTCCAAATTCCTTCCATAGCGGCTGTCGGTTAAAAAACGATTTCAGCAAAACTATCAAATCCTCAACGTAAAAAAGTTGTAAAAAACATAAAATATACCCTTCCTTTCTATAAAAATTGGTAATAGCTCTCAAGAAATGTAGTTTGCCAGTTCCCTTTCGAAATATTTAATCCTTTTTTATTACAATTTTTTGAAATCTTCAATACAAAAATTTTTATGTACTTTTGGCTACAGAAATCCATCTTATGAAAAAGGCAAGTTTATTTTTCCTCTCTCTTTTATGTTGCTATCAGGTGCAAGCGCAGTATACCGAAATCATCAATTCCAATCGTCCGGGCGCTTCTCAAGGCGGTTTTGCCGTTGGTCGTAAGGTAGTGCAATTGGAAATTGGCGGTCATTTTGGTAAAGATGAACACGCCTTGCTCAACAGAAATTCTGACCGCTATGGCGTAGACTTTCAATTGCGGTATGGCATACTTCCTCAGCTGGAAATCAATTGGCGTGGCGATTTCCTCAGTGTTCAACAACAGCTTATGCGGGGTGGCGTGCAAGAATCTTATGAATTTAGCAATTTTAAATCCAATGCACTGGGACTCAAATATCTTATTTATGATCCATATCGGGCTCATTATTTTGACAAGCCCAACCTATACAGTTGGAAAGCAAACCACTCCTTCAAATGGTGGAAGCTCATTCCGGCAGTTGCGGTGTATGCTGGTGTCAACCTCAACTTTGGCAATCAGCCTATCGGTTATCCCTTTTATGGTGAAGGCCGTCCAATGTTTAGCCCCAAACTTGCGTTAATCACCCAACACAACTGGGGGCCTTTTGTGTTTGTCATGAATTTTATTGCCGATCGACTCACCGAGGAACACAAACGTTATGTAGGGATTTTCACACTAACGGGCACCATTAGTAGACGTGCTTCCCTGTTTATAGAATATCAAAGCATTAAAAATGATTTTTACAGTGACGATTTGTTTAGGTTTGGCGGTGCCTTTTTACTGACCAAAGACATTCAGATTGATATTTCCGGGTTGGTCAATTTTAAAGACACACCCAGCCGATGGCAAGCCGGTTTAGGAGTTTCCTATCGTTTAGATTTCCACCAACAAGATGTCAAACTCTTCGACCCCGACCAACAATTCAAACAAACCCCGAAGCAGCCCAAGCGAACCCCGAAACAGCCCAAGAAATAAAGTAGTTTTTGAGGAAGTATTATACCCTTCCTCCTATGAAAACAATTTAACAAGGGTAATGCCGGAACCGTCGGAAGAACCCTGTATTGTCCTGATTTTGGTTGACACTTTTATTGGATAATTCCATGCAATGTTAACCCGGAATTCATTTAAATTGGATAAAATTTTTAAAAAAAAATCAAAAGGGGGATGTGCATAAAAAAATCCACAAATTTTATATACCATGCAGAAAAGTTCGACTGATGTAAAAGACAATGCAACGCCAAACAGGGGATTCTTATCCTTGTTCACCATATCATTATCGTTGTTTATATGTTTTACCGGATTTTCACAACAATATATTTATAAGGGCAATTCCACCTATAATTCTGACCTCTTATTAACCTTAAAAAACAATAAAGTATACCGCGGCAATTCTACCTATAATTCTGATATTCTATTAACTTTAAAAAACAATAAAGTATATCGCGGAAATTCTACCTACAACTCTGATATCCTATTGACCCTAAAAGACAATAAAATATATCGCGGCAATTCTACCTATAACTCTGATATTTTATTAACCCTAAAAAACAACAAAGCATATCGCGGCAACTCTACCTACCGTTCTGATGTGATTCTAACCCTAAAAAACGGAAAAATTTATGAGGGAGATTCCACCTATAATTCCGACATTTTGTTCACTTTTAATAAAGACATATCGGCCATAAGGATTTTGGCAATAATTTTAGTGTACAATTTAAAAGATAGATAAGAGAAAAGGAGAAATATTATCGCGACCCAAAAATTTCAATCCTATTTGTCTGTGGATTAGGTTTAAAAGCCCAAATTTTGTATATTTTTAAAGTACTTCCAATTTACTATACCAAAAATCGGCCCATAGGATTTTCTAAACTGTTAACTATTACAATATCAATATTGTGTTTTAAATGCGATGGCATCCGTGTTTAAAGCGGCTCCTTTACTCATCACAAAAGAAGTGATTTTATGGGCGGCAATATGATTCACTTTGGTCGAATCTTTTTCCTTTTCGGGAACTTTGATTTCAAACATTTCGTCTTTTACGTGAATGTAAGTGCCGTAGGTGTTGATGAAAATTTGCACAATAAATAAGTAGCTTTTTAAATCTCGTCCATGGGGAATAAATCAAGTTCTTTAACGTGTTTGAAATCTTTAGCATTAGCGGTAAGAAGTGGAATCTCTTCTTGTATCGCAGTAGCCGCGATAATAGCATCTCCGATACTCATCGATTTTTCTTTACGTAATTCTATGGCTACATCTATGATTGTTTTAGAAATCAAGATGCTATCAATATTTTTAATAAATTTTAAAATGAGGAACTCTTCCTGTTGCTTTATTTTGTGATACCCAAGTATCTCAAGTCGGGTAACCTCTGAAATTATGGCTTCATAAGAAGTTACTTTGGCAAGGAGAAACCGATTTTTGATGATTCCTATTATAATATTAGAATCCATTAATATTTTAGTCATCCCACCCTATATTTCGATCTTTACGTTGTTCATCCTGCCATTTTACAGGATCATCAATTCCTGAAAAAGCATTAATCCTTTGTAATTCCCTGATTGCGGTCCACGCTTTTTCCTTTCTTTTTTCTTTATTTTTAAATTGTTCCCCTCTTTTATTTAAAATAGAAATTCCCATTCGGTGAACTATATTTTCAATTTCCCGAAGTTGTTTCTTGTTTTTTATTGAAAGTGTTATTTCCATACTTTCCAGATTTTTACTAAAGATACAAAATTATTCCTTTATAGGGCAATATAGAAAAATGTTAACAGATAAACATTACCCTTCTTCTTGGAAATAATACGAAAATTATGTCCCTAAAGTTTGTTTTTAAGCACAGTTCATACCTAATTATCACTCTGCATACAAGCGTCGGTTATCAGTTGACAACCATACCACTACCCTCACCTTCATTCAACAATAATCTTTTGAACTGCCTTTTTCAAGTTGCTTTCGAAAATAATAAAATACATTCCGGGTTGTAAATCATGAAGATTGAGCTGAAGCTGTTCCGCATTTATGTTATCATAAGCTTTATACCAAGTACGTTTTCCCTGTAGGTTATAAATGCTCACTTCCACTTCCTCGGTTTGCAGACTTGAGAATTTAACATTAAAAACACCTGCCGAAGGATTGGGGTAAACCGAAAAATCTTTTAGACTTTGAGTGGCTACGCTCATGTTTTCAGTCACTTCTATAGCCGCATCATTGATGTCAAAAAAAATATTGTCTGATCCTTTAATCATAATTCGACCTTGAGAGGTGCTTTCTGTGGGGGTATTGACAGTAACGCTACCGGTATTGGGAACATTCAGTGCAAGCGTATCGGTAAAACTCTGACCGCCGTCTGAAGAGAAAAAAATATCTACCGTATTACAACTAACCGGAGCGAGCTGCGTATTGGCCACCGCCCAAGTAAGGGTCACCGTAGGAGTATTCCAAACCACGGGACTATTTTGAGAAGTCACTTTAAAAGGACCGGCATTTCCGGCAACGCTTATAGACATATCATCATAATCTACAGCTCCTCCACCGGCATGGTTGTCACGAACCGTAAATCGAAAATTGAGATTGCGGGCTATGGAAGGCAACACCTCCCAGGTATTGGCCAAATTTCCCGCCAAAACAGTAGAAAGTCTTGGGAGATACCGTTTTGCAGTCGTTTGAGGCGGTAGGGAACGAAACAAAGGCCCTTCAGCATTGGTGCTTATTGGCGGTTGTGAGGCATTTAAGCTCGCATCCGTTTCCTCCCAAGTATAGGTTTGTCCATCTCCATCGGGATGAGTCGCCGTTCCTTGCAACACAAAGGGAGTGGATTTAGGAATAACGTAATCTAAGCCTGCATCTGCAACCGGCGCCATATTATTGGTGCTCGTTATTTGGGCACAATAGTTTCCATAGAGGTTGAGATAAACCCACACTTCTGCAATACTGACAGCATTAAAATAATCATCAGACTGTCCTTGTATATTTTGTCCGGCACAGATTCCGGCATAACTCATAATGGTAGAACCACTGCCCGGTTCCACAGCGGTAGCAAAATTGCCATTACCGCCACAACCCCCATTGTTTCCACTAAAAGTGTGATTGGCACCAAATTGATGCCCCAGTTCATGAGAAACATAATTGACATAAAAATAATCTGAAATCGGATTGGACAGTCCGGTACCGCCTTGCGCTTTGTAATAGTTATTACAAATCACTCCTACATAGGCCAATCCTCCTACATTGGCCGCTGAGAATACATGCCCCAAATCGTAGTTATTGGTTCCTATCAAACTGTCACATACTACTTGATTTTGCCCCAACATAGCCCCCAAATCATTATTAGTATACGGATCAGTGGCCGCCTGCAAGAAAATGAGGGCATCATTGTTGTTAACCAAATTTAAACTTATCCCAAAATCTGTTTCATAAACCGCGTTAATGCGCGTGAGGGCAGTATTCATTTCAGCAAGCACCGCCGATTTTTTAACCCCGTCAGTGGCTCCGGGACTTATGCCCTGATTGTTCAAATGATATTGTGCATATTGATGCGTACAAGCTAATGCCAACTTAAATTCTTTGAGCACTCCCCCATTCTGCGCAGCTAATTCCGTATGAGGCAAAGTTTCTTCCTTTTCCCAAATGATCATGGAATCCTCAACAGCACACACGAAACCATAATCAGGGGCAGGAAGTTGATTGACATCGTACAAGATATAATATGAACCGGTTTGGGTATATGGATCTATATAAATTGTGGGCTGATCGGCTGAATGTATTGCCCAATGCACGCCAAAGGGGGAAACACTAAACCGAACTACTGCGGTTGGGTCGGTGATACCTTGAGCGGCATAAGACCGGATTTGAGAATATTTATGCTGCAATTCGGCCTCCATCACCGAGGCTTCATAAACCCGAAAAGATTGAAGCTTTCCTCTTGCATTTGGTATATTAAGTAAAATACCGGTTGCTCCTGAAAAACGTGGAGGAGCCTGGGTTAATAATTCCTTAAGCAAAGTTGTATTGAGCTGATATAGCGTATAATTCTGAGGAGTGCTGTTGCGATATGCCAAGGTTTGGCCTTCCAAGTCAGCCCGAGACACTTCTGTCCATAAAGACTGCCCAAAACCTGAAAAACTGAATAGCATAATGAAGCAAGCAAAAAAAGAGGTTCGCAAAGGTAATTTCATAATTTTAAAAAATAATGTCGGTTAGTAATGTTCGCGTAAAGTATTGCCATTGAGATTGTATTTCTTTCACACAAAAGGCTAAGACTCCAAAAATACAAATATTCTATTATCAATACCAAAATGCCCACAACCCATTTGCAAATCCATCACAAATCCAAATTTTTAACAGACTTCCTCCCCTACTTCAGGCTTTACAATTTTCTTATTGCTTACCTTTGTGGAACAAAAAAATTAATTCTTAAATATGGCGACAAGCACCTCCCCAAAATTAAAGAAAAAACCAAAATGGTTACGGGTTAAGCTACCGACCGGAAAAAAATATACCAATCTGCGAAATATCGTAGATCGTTATGACCTGCACACCATTTGCACCTCAGGCAGTTGCCCCAATATGGGTGAGTGTTGGAGTGAAGGAGTGGCTACCTTTATGATTTTGGGGAATGTATGCACCCGTTCCTGTGGTTTTTGCGGAGTTAAAACCGGTCGTCCCGACACTTTGGAATGGGACGAGCCCGAGAAAGTAGCCCGATCCATCAAACTGATGGGCATTACCCATGCCGTTATCACCAGTGTCGATCGGGATGATTTAAAAGACATGGGGTCTATCCTGTGGGCAGAAACCGTTCAGGCCATTCGACGCATGAATCCCAATACCACCTTGGAAACCTTGATTCCCGATTTTCAAGGCGTAGAACGCAACATCGACCGCATTATTGCGGTAAAGCCGGAAGTGGTTTCTCACAATGTGGAAACCGTAAGGCGCTTGACTCGCGAAGTTCGCGTTCAAGCCAAATATGATCGCAGCCTGGGGGTATTAAAATACCTCAAAGAAAAAGGAATCCGTCGAACAAAATCAGGCATTATGCTTGGACTGGGAGAAAAAGAGGAAGAGGTCATCCAAACCCTAAAAGATTTACGAGCACACCAGGTAGATGTAGTCACCATAGGACAGTATTTACAACCCTCCAAACAGCATTTACCCGTTCGTCAATTCATCACCCCCGATCAATTTGCCAAGTATAAGGAAATCGGACTCGATATGGGCTTCCGTCACGTAGAAAGTAGTGCGTTGGTTCGATCTTCCTACAAAGCCCATAAACACCTTAATTAACATTAAAAATGGCACAACAAATAAGAATTGCAATCAATGGATTTGGTCGAATTGGCCGAAATATTTTTAGATTATTAATGGATCACCCCAATATTGAAGTGGCAGCCATTAATGACTTGGCAGACGCCAGAACCTTGTCTCACCTTTTAAAATATGACAGCGTCCACGGTGTTCTACCTCATGAAGTTTCCTATAATGACAAAGCTATTATTGTTGATGGCCAATCTTACCCGTTGACCAATCAAAAAAACATCAACACCATTTCTTGGGAGGGCTTTGATGTCGATATCGTAATCGAATCCACCGGAAAACACAAAACCCGAAAAGAGCTGGAAAACCACTTAAAATGTGGTCCCAAAAAAGTATTGCTCTCGGTTCCGCCCAAAGACGATTCCATCAAAACCGTAGTGCTTGGCGTTAACGAAGATATTTTGGACGGCAATGAAAATATCATTTCCAATGCTTCCTGCACCACCAATAATGCCGCACCCATGCTCAAAATCGTACACGAAGCTTTTGAGGTAGAACAGGCCTACATCTCTACGATTCACTCCTATACGGCCGATCAAAACCTACACGACCAGCCTCATCGCGACCTCCGAAGGGCTCGTGCAGCTGCCGAATCCATTATCCCAACCACTACCGGTGCGGCAAAAGCCCTCACCAAAATATTTACTGATTTGTCTCATGTTATTGGTGGTTGCGGTATTCGGGTGCCCGTATCCAACGGTTCCCTTACCGATATGACCTTAAACGTCAAAAAGAAAACTTCGATTAACGAAATCAACAAGCTGTTTAAAGAAGCTGCCGAAAACGAATTTAAAGGCATCATCCAATATATGGAAGATCCCATTGTTTCTAAGGATATTTTAGGAAATCCATACTCTTGTGTATTTGATGAAGAAATGACTTCCGTAATCGATGGTCACCTGGTTAAACTAATTGGCTGGTATGACAATGAACGAGGCTACAGCAACCGGCTAATCGACCTGATTATGCTGGTGAGTAAAGATTTATAAGCCCTCAAATATGGCTAATACCAAATTCCAAGAGCGTCCCTCAGATCGATAACATAAAAGAGGGCGCTTTGTGAATGCGACACTGAATCTTGCGGGGTTCATCGTCTGGTCTTCATTTATTTTTAAAGTTTCAACCTCATTTGCCTTCTATTCATAAATCACCGGGCGGGGTTCTTCTACTTGGAAGTTTTGGAAGCCATAATTTTCAACGCGATACCCGGTTCCGCGTAAAATGTTCCTACCTCTTCCGGGCATGGCAGGAAAATAGGACAAGGAAAATTGAAAGGTATCAAAAGGCAGGTACGTATTGCGCACCACAAAACCAAGACTAAAAGAGGCGTATAAATTATTAGTCTCATAGCTGTACCGATCTCCGCCCAAAAAACCAAAACTCATGTTGAGGTAAGGGTTAAAGTGAAATCCCAAAAATTTCCACGGACTGTAAAATTGGGTTTGTAATCCGAGAACATATTTCCCCGTTCCGCTGGCAAGACTTCTAAACCCGTGAATATTCCCATTATTATAATCTATAAATTTCCGTTTATTGATATAGTCGATATATTCATACCGATTAATTCCCTTATAGTAGGGTTCTTCATTGAGTCCCAAACGATCAACCATGGCAGGCAGGCGATTAAAACCAATCACAATTTGTGGCTTGATAAATTGTCGCATCTTCCATTTTTCCCCCAGGTGCAATATTTTACTAAAATAATTCATTTTCAAGCTAAGGGTTGACTGCCGAAGTCCGTTTGGGGTAAAAAAACTTCCCACTTCGAAGTTTCCGCTTAGAAATCCGTATTCGAAATAATTGCCATAAGCTGCCCGCAACCCCAAGTAAAACTGATCTTCAAATTTTTTATGACGCACCCCGGCGGTGACGGCATACAAGCTTCCGGTGGGGACATATTCAATTTCTCCGTCCCTGAAGATATAGCGATCCTGTACATACTCCCGCTTAGATAAGGAAACGCTTCCCAATAAAAAATTTTCATTTGAAAAATAGCCCAGTTCATCAAAAGCTGCGGCAGGCTTATCGCGATAATCCAAAAAATAAGTGCGCAGTCCCAATACCAGATTGGTGGTGCGTCCGCGTTTGGTGTCATCACCATAAAGACGAAAAGCACGACCTATCCAATAATCTTGATAAATAAACTTCACTTTCTTCATTTCAAATACACTTTCCTGATGCGGGGCAAGAAACCCCATAGAACGCTCTTGCACCATAATACCACCGGCCCAACGCGTTAAGGCGGAATAGAAGTCGCGCTGGACAGCAATAAATTTATCGGTATAATGATTGAGATCGAGTGCATATTTAGCGGTCATATCGATAAAAGTATTTTTAAAATTAGGAACTGTATACACAAAAGTAAATCCATTGTTTCCATCCCTAAAACGTCGACCGTAAGTGAATTCTACCCGATGCCCCAAACCGAGGAAATTACGCTCCTGAATACCCAGCCACATATCTTCTCCCGAGAGGTCAATAATGGGCATCAAGCTCCAAGCATCTAAAACCTTGACCTCGATAGCCACCGAATCGGAACCCCCGTAATGAGGGACAATTTTCACTTGATTAATATAATCCTGCTCTCGAAGAAGACGTGCACTTTCTTGAATCAATAGAGTATCCGCTGCCTGCCCCTCTTCAAACAGTAAAAACTTGTCAATGGCCGCCCGTTTTGATTTTACGTGAAGAGCATTCCCGGTCTTTTGCAACCAATTATGTGGAGCTCGTGTAGAATCAGTCAAGGAATAGCCCAAAGGATCCCAACTCTGAATATGAATATCACGGATAGGTCGCCCTCCTTCGCCTCCCAAAACTTTGGTTGCGGTATCCGCTCGAGAAAGCGAATCTGCCGGAGTGGGTTTTATCTTCTTCTCCCCGGATGCATCCTCCTGTTCTTCTTGCTGCGCAAAAACAGCGCTACACATATTAAAAATCAGTAAAAAACAAAGTATTCTTTTCAAGACATGGGCTTTAAAAACTTCCCTCCCTTTAACTGGGGTTAATCATTCTATTTATAATGCGTTTTTAACGCAATAATTGCCCAATAATAAAATATTTTTCTCGCAGCACCTCGCTTTTTATATGAAAAAAATAAAGTTAAAAACGGCTTGCCTCCCTTGTTTTTTTACAGTTAATACTAAAATTATTTTAATCAATTGTTGTCGTTTAGCTTATAATATGCTAAATTAGCCTGAATTTTAAAACCATATTAACTATTATGAAACATCTCAACTACCTTCCTTCCTTAAGGATTAAACAAACGCTCAGGTGTTGGCTATTGATGGCTGCCTTTGCAGCATTTTCAATAAGCTATGCCCAAGCGCAAGGCTGTTCGCCGACAAATGTTCCTTTTACACAAGATTTCGAAAGTGTAACCCCGCCCAACTTACCGAGTTGCGCCACCGATACGGCTTTTTCCGGAAATTCCTGGGCAACAGCCAGTTCCGGCTCTTCCGGATTCTCCGGAAATGTACTGAGATACAAATATGATAGTGACAATGCCAATTCCTGGTATTATACCCAAGGCATCAATTTGCAGGCCGGAACACAATACATGATTTCTTATAAATACGGGAATAACAGTACCTTCTTTACGGAAAGCCTTGATGTCTATTATGGCACTTCTGCGGATACCACAGCCATGCAGGGCAACCAGTTGGCCGATTACCCCAGTATCAACAGCGATGCTGCCGTTCAGGAGGATATATTCTTCACCGTCCCTGCCGATGGTGTCTACCATTTCGGCTTCCATGCTTACTCAGTATCAGGCCAATGGAATCTTTATGTCGATGACATCGAAATAAAAGTAGCTCCCACCTGTTTCAAGCCCGATAATCTTACAATGGATGCGGTTACCGCTAACAGTGCTACTGTTTCATGGTCTCCCCAAGACACGGAAACCCAATGGGACATCGTATATGGCAATCCCGGTTTTGACCCGGATACCGCACAAGTAACTACGGTTAATGATTCTACTCATACCCTAACGGGACTTGCTGCGCAAACCACTTATGACGTATATGTACGTGCACGTTGTTCTTCTTCTGACCAAAGTGCTTGGAGTGGACCTTTGTCTGTTACCACAGCTTGTGCTACGCACACTGCTCCTTTTAGTGAAGATTTTGCTGCTTCCTCCACTCCTCTTTGCTGGACCGAAAGTGGCGACAATTCATGGGATTACAGTACCAATGCTGATTATGCCGCACAAAATGCCGGAGATCATACCTCGGGCGGCGGCGGCAATTATGCTTGGGTAGATGGCAGTGTCAATACCGATGGAGATACCACCAACTTAATCAGCCCCCTGGTAGACGTATCCTCCCTAACAACTCCGGCACTTGAATTCTATTTATTCAGCGACAACACCGATGATGCAGCCATTAATATTATCGATGTAGATTTTTATGACGGAGCCACTTGGCATAACGTACTTCATGTCAATCAGCTCTTGGGAAATACTTGGAATTATTACATCTTCGACCTTTCCTCTTATAGCATTTCCGGTCCCGTTAAGGTACGCTTTAGCGTGGTTGGTGATGATAGCAATGGAGGTAGCACCTATCACAATGATATCTTGGTTGACGATGTCTCCTTTAAAGAACTGCCCACTTGTATTAAACCTTCAAATTTAGCGGTTTCTAATGTCACCTATAACAGTGCTGATATCTCTTGGACTGCAGGAGGCTCTGAAACCCAATGGCAAGTGGTTTATGATACGGCAGGCTTTGCCCCCAATTCGGCTACCCCTACTTTGGTGTCGGATTCTTCTACCGTTTTAAGTGGTCTTCAAGCCTCGACCAGTTATGAGGTTTATGTACGGGCATATTGTTCGACAACCGACCAAAGTACTTGGGTAGGACCGGTTAGCTTTACCACCGCCTGTGCTTCTATGAGTTTACCTTTTAATGAAGATTTTGCAGGAAGTACTACCCCCAATTGCTGGACCGAAAGTGGAGACAATTCATGGGATTACAGTACCGGTGCTGATTATGCAGCACAAAATGCCGGAGATCATACCCCGGGCGGCGGCACCAATTATGCGTGGATGGACGGTAGTGACAACGAACCCGGAATGGTGTCTTCACTAACCTCTCCATTCGTTGATGTTTCTACCTTAACCGTACCGGCAGTAGAATTTTACCTCTTTAGCGATAATACTGATGATAACCTGGTCAATATTATTGATGTAGATATTTTTGACGGTGCCAATTGGCACAACGCCCTCCACATCGATTCTTTATTGGGCAGTAGTTGGACCCATCATTTAATAGATCTCAGCACTTATACCATTACCGGACCAGTTAGCGTACGCTTTACCATAACCGGCGGTGATGAAAGTGGTGGCGGACAAACCTATAACAATGACATATTAATTGACGATGTGTCCTTTATAGAATCTCCTAATGCTTGTCCTGCCCCTTCAGGTTTGGCAACTTCCAATATTACGAACGACAGTGTAGATATCTCTTGGACTGCAGGAGGTTCTGAAACCCAATGGCAAGTAGTATATGATACGGCAGGCTTTGCACCTAATACGGCTACACCTACTTTAGTATCGAATACCACCACTACTTTAAGTGGACTTCAGGCCAATACTACTTATGACGTATATGTACGTGCCTACTGTTCTGCTTCAAATCAAAGTACTTGGGTAGGACCCGTTAGCTTTACCACTACCGCTCCTGCTCCTTGTATAGCCCCCACCAACCTTGGCGCGGTTTATACAGATATTACTTCTGCTAAAGTTGATTGGACGCCTGCCAATGCTACTGACGATATGTGGGCTGTGGTGTACGGATTACAGGGATTTGTAGTAGCAAATGCGCTGGATACCCTTATTGTAACCAGTGCGGACGCTGTAATTTCCGGACTCAATCCGGCAACCTCCTACGATGTATATGTAGTTACGGTTTGCGATTCAGCCAGTCTGGATATCAGTACCCCTACAGGCCCCTTGACCATAACAACACTTGCTTGTGACGCCCCCACCAATATCGTGATTGATTCTATCACAACCTCCTCTGCTCAGGTCAGTTGGACGGCTGGTGGTGCAGAAACTCAATGGGAGGTAGTGTATGATACTGCAGGCTTTAACCCCAGCACGGCTACCCCTACTATGGTGTCAGATACCACGATTGATTTAAACGGACTTCAAGCCAATACTACTTATGAAGTATATGTACGGGCTTACTGCTCTGCTTCAGATCAAAGTGCTTGGACAGGACCGGTAAGCTTTACCACAGCTGCTCCACCTTGTTTGGCTCCCACCAATATTTCAATTGATTCTATTGCCGCTACCGCTGCTATAGTCAGCTGGACAGCCGGCGGAACAGAAACTCAATGGAATGTGATTTACGGCCAGACCGGTTTCACCCTCGGTAACGGCGGCGATACCGTAGTGGTCAACAACACCACGGTGGTAACCTTGACGAACCTGAACCCCGAAACCGATTATGACGTGTATGTCGAAGCGGTTTGTGCTCCTAATAACACCAGCGGCACAACCGGTCCGGAAACCTTTACTACCCAACCTTTGGGAGTAAACAATCCGGTATTCGACAGCTTCACTTACTATCCCAACCCGGTGAAAGGTCAATTGAACCTTGAAGCCCATAAACAGATAGAAAGTGTCACCGTCTACAACCTGTTAGGACAACAGATTATCCACGTTCAACCCCATGCATTACAAACGCAAGTGAACTTGGAAAATCTCGAATCCGCCGTGTATTTGATGGAAGTTCAGATCAATGGAGCTGTAAAAACCTTTAGAATTGTAAAACAATAAACAATGCTCGTTAACTCCCCTATCCGGAGTTAACAAAAAGATTAAGGTTTATGACGTATAAAAGCCGTTTCCTTCGGGAAGCGGCTTTTTTTATCTTTGATTTTGTTTTTGTAACGGAATTGAGATACACACTTTTTGGGGTACTACCATACTACCTCTTCAAAACTGGAGTTTGACCATTCAACAATTATACATTAAATTTGGCAATAGAATAAAGCTGGATTTAAATGTCAATTCGAATTAAAACCGGACAGAATTATAATTACACTTCCTAAGTTTAAAATTATAAGAATGGCTTTTGCTCAGGTCCCTACTTAAATCAGAAATTTCGGCCTTTTGGGCCATTCCTGCATCAAGCTGCAGGACGTTATGACCTATTTTAACAGCTGTCCCGTCCTAAAATAGGTTGACTAAAAATTGAATAGTAAACATCAAAAACAG
>CAZPGY010000008.1:0-102005 GCA_964586655.1 uncultured Flavobacteriaceae bacterium | reverse complement strand
TGTAAGGTGGGTCTATGTAAATCATTTTCACCTTACCGAAGTAGCTTTTTTGAAGTACTTTCAGCACTTCGAGGTTTTCACCCTCAATAAAAATATGTTCGGTGTCGTCAAAGTTTACGCTTTCGTTCTTTACGGGAACCAATGTTTTAGTGGTTGGGGCTTGCAAGACTTTAAAAGCATCGCTTTTTCCCGCCCAATTCAGCACATAGCGTTCATTGGCAAAGTTAATATCTTCCCCAAGCGTGGCTTTTAGTTTTTCCCAATCTACTTTCCCTTCGGCAAATACTTCGGGCAATACTTGTTTTAACGCATTTAGTTTTTCTTGTTCCGGTGTTAGACTTGTTCCGTCCATATATTTTAAAGTTCTTTTCTATCCGTTAATAATTCTTTGGCTTCTACATTCAAGATTTCCGCAATCTTGTATAAATCTTCCAAACTTGGTTGTCTTACGTTACGAGCATACTCGTTAATCGAGTTGTAACTTTTTCCCATTTGTTTGGCAAGCCAAGTCTGCGAAATGCCTTTGTCTTTTAAAACTTCTTTAATTCGGTTCATTTGAAACCTAAATTTTTGTTTATTCGGAATCAAATATAGTAAATACTCACTATTTTGTAGTGCAAATATTCAATGTATTGTCGTGGATTGGGAAAGGGCAAGCTCTTTTGGTTTTTTAGCGTTGGGCTCATGTGTCGGTAAAAACCAAATATGCTTGCCATGCGGTGGTTTTTTTACACTGACGCACAACCTAAAAACAGATCATAACCTCCGGAGCTAAAAATCAATAAGGAATGGTGAAAATAAAATTACAACACTTTTATTATCAACTCAATACCTCTTTAGCTATGAGCTCATTTAAACTTTCTATTATTGACTGCATCCCGAAGTTTCGGGATTGCCCCATATTTTGTCTTTTCCTTACTCCATAGCTACGGCTATGCAGTGCAAAAAAGACTTCAACTGGGACAAAAATCTCTATTTTTCGCTTCAATCCTAAAAGCTTAAATGACCTCTATATAAAAAACCACCCATAAATTCTTTGGCATTACTTTTCATTGTCGATCCACTGAATCGCTGCAAGCCAAAGAGCTAAAAGATTCCTAATTAAAACGCACTCCCTTCCTCATTCATTTTTCTCAACAGCGGACTGCAGCGGTACCGATCTTCGCGATAAGTGTCATAGAGCGCATCCATTTTTTCAACACACCAATCTATGCCTTTTTCGTTGGCCCATTCCAGCAAGCCTTTGGGATAGTTGACTCCGTTTTTCATGGCCAAATCAATATCTTTGGCAGAGGCAATATTGAGGAACAACGCATCAGCGGCTTCATTGATCAACATCACCAAAATGCGGTCGAATATTCTTTGCCCTTTTTCCCGGTTGAAAGGGGCTTCATCTGCATTCGGAATAATAATTTTACCATTGTCATCATAGTCATAAAAACCCTTTCCCGATTTTCGTCCTAAATACCCTGCTTGGGCATAGCGTTTCTGCGTAAACGAGGGCTTATAACGCGGATCGTAATAGAATTCGGTGAAAACGGTTTCGGTGACCTTATAATTCACATCGTTGCCAATAAAATCCATCAACTGAAAGGGCCCCATTCTAAAGCCGCCCAATTCTTTCATAGCCCAATCAATTTCGGCAAAACTTCCGCCGCCTTCTTCATAAATTCGCAAAGCTTCTCCATAAAATGGTCGCGCCACGCGGTTGACAATAAATCCGGGAGTGTCCTTGGCAAGCGCTCCCACTTTTCCCCAATCGTCAATGATTTCGACTACCTTATTTTTTACTTTTTCTGAGGTTTGTACAGCCGGAATAATCTCGACCAATTTCATCAAAGGTGCAGGATTAAAAAAGTGAATTCCAATCACACGCTCAGGTTTTTCCAACGCAGCAGCAATGGAAGCAATCGGAATTGACGAGGTATTTGAAGCAATAATAGCTTCATCACTTTGGTGATTTTCTAATTCCTTAAATACTTTTTGTTTAATATCCACATTCTCCACAATAGCTTCAATGGTTAAATCGGCATCTGCCAATTCCTTTAAGCCTTCGACATAAGAGATATTTCCTTGAATACGGTTTTTTTCTTCTTCAGAGATTCTTCCCTTTTTCGTGATATAGGTTAGAATCTTATCCAGATTTTTTTCGCTCTTCTCTAATGCTGATTTTTGGGTGTCATACACTTTCACTTGACAACCGGCGGTAGCAGCCACTTGTGCAATACCACTGCCCATAGTGCCGGCTCCTATGATTCCTACATTCATCATTATTTTAAATTTTTAATTTATTACTTCAAGTTTTTATTTGAATTTCCGCTGTAAAACTTATCACGGGTATCAAAAAGAATACAAATCATAAGTTCATTTCGGGAAAGTCCATCTTTTTTATCGCATTTTTATGATTTAATTTCTTTTTGAGAAGATGAGCATCAATCGAATTATCAATCTGCGCTAATATAAAGCTCAATATACCCACAAGAACTAATTATTTCATTAATCCGAAGTTCAATTTTTACAAATTAATAAAAAATATCAAATGCATCAGCTTCTTTCAGGAATGGATTATTCCTCCTTTTTTAAAACCTTGTTGAAATAGGCAATTACTTTTTCATCCACCTTGGGAGAATTTAAAACATCTAAAGCTTTTTCCTTCATGATTTCAAAATCCACTCGGGTAAACTCTCCATTCACTTCTTCCGAAAGAATTTCATTTAAAACCTCAAAAATATTTTGATGCTCTTCCATGGTCAATGCTGCTTCTCCATTTTCTTGGGTCAATTTATTGAGGGTGTTGATAAATTGCGCTCCAATGTATGATCCGGCTTCCAATGCTGTATCGCGATTGAGCTTTCCGCGCTCCGAAATTTTGGAAAAGACCATGCGTACATCCAACAAAAGAGGGTCTTTCAGTTTTTCTTTCATCTCTGTATCCATAAAATGTCAGGCTGTTTATGATTAATACCTTATTTAAAATCTGTAAAAATAAGAAGTTTTTTATGGCCTCGGCAAGCTTTCCGGTTTAAACTTTTTCAAGCAAAAAATAAAGGTTTAACGTTATAAAATCCTTATTTTTGGGCTTATGAATAAAAAACGCATTCCCATTGAAGAAGGAGACTATTACTTGTCGCCGGAAGGTTATCGAGTTTTTACCGAGCAATATTTATTAAAACGCGGATATTGTTGTAAAAGTGGCTGCAGGCATTGTCCTTATGGATATGATAAGAAAACAGATCGCTTTGTAACCTAAATTTGTACCGCTAAATATCGATAAATCACGATTAAGCTTCCTTCCCTCCTTTCTACACCATTAAAAAATTGAAACAAAAGATCCAAAACCAACATTTAAGATGATGACATTCAAAGAACAAATCCAGCAAGGTATTCCCGATGAGTTACCACAGAAAAAAGCTTATGCCACAGATATTAATCACGCCCCCAAACGAAAGGATGTGCTGTCTGCCGAAGAAAAAAAGCTGGCTTTGCGCAATGCCCTTCGTTATTTTGACAAAAAACATCATGCCACGCTTCTTCCCGAGTTTGCTGAAGAATTAGAAAAATATGGACGTATTTATATGTATAGATTTCGTCCTGATTATGAAATGTATGCCCGTAATATAGAGGAATATCCGGGTAAAACCGTTCAAGCTCGGGCCATTATGGTGATGATTCAGAACAACTTGGATCCCAGCGTGGCACAACATCCACACGAACTCATTACTTATGGCGGAAATGGAGCAGTTTTTCAAAATTGGGCGCAGTATCTGCTGACTATGAAATATTTATCCGAAATGACTGATGAGCAAACCTTAGTCATGAACAGCGGGCATCCTCAGGGACTCTTCCCCGCACACAAAGATGCCCCACGTGTAGTGGTCAGCAACGGATTGATGATCCCCAATTATTCCAAACCGGATGATTGGGAGCGTTACAATGCGCTTGGGGTTACCCAATATGGCCAGATGACTGCCGGAAGCTATATGTACATTGGCCCACAGGGCATTGTTCACGGCACCACTATTACGGTGCTTAACGGATTTAGAAAAATTAAAAAGAACCCTAAAGGCGGACTCTTCGTTACCGCCGGATTGGGCGGAATGAGTGGCGCCCAGCCCAAAGCGGGAAATATTGCCGGCTGTGTGACCGTCTGTGCCGAGGTAAATCCGAAAGCCTTAAACAAGCGACACAAACAAGCTTGGGTCAACGAAAAGATTTCAGACCTGAATGCCTTGGTAAACCGTGTAAAAGAAGCCAAAGCCAATCAAGAAACGGTTTCTATCGGCTATGAAGGAAATGTGGTTGAAGTTTGGGAGAAATTTGATGAAGCCAATCTACATATCGATTTGGGAAGCGACCAAACTTCCTGCCACAACCCTTGGGCAGGAGGATATTATCCGGTAGGGCTCAGCTATGAGGAAGCCAATAAAATGATGGTCGATCAGCCCCAACAATTCAAAAAAGAAGTGCAAAAAAGCCTGCGCCGACAAGTGGAAGCCATTAACAAACATACACGCAAAGGCACCTATTTCTTTGACTATGGCAATGCATTCCTGTTAGAAGCTGCACGTGCCGGTGCCAAGCTTTATAAAAATAAGGAAGGACATTTTGTCGATCAGTCTCAAGTGCCCGAAAATCAAGAATTCTTTTATCCCAGCTATGTTCAAGACATCATGGGACCCATGTGCTTTGATTATGGGTTTGGCCCCTTCCGCTGGGTCTGCACTTCCGGTAAGCCTGAAGATTTAGAAAAAACCGATCAATTGGCCTTACAGGTCATGCAGAAAATTAAAGCCAATGCACCGGAAGAAATCCAGCAACAAATGGCCGATAACATTCATTGGATTGAAGAAGCCAAAGCCAATAAGCTGGTCGTTGGTTCACAAGCGCGGATTCTTTATGCAGATGCCGAAGGCCGCATGAAAATAGCCCAAGCTTTTAACGAAGCCATTAAAAACGGAACCATAGGCCCGGTTGTTTTAGGACGAGACCATCACGATGTTTCGGGAACCGATTCTCCTTTCCGCGAGACTTCCAATATTTATGACGGCAGCAGATATACTGCCGATATGGCCATTCAAAATGTTATTGGCGACAGCTTTCGCGGCGCTACCTGGGTCAGCATTCACAACGGCGGCGGCGTTGGTTGGGGCGAAGTAATCAACGGCGGATTTGGAATGGTTTTAGACGGCACTCCTGAAGCCGATAAACGTTTAAAATCAATGTTGTTTTGGGATGTCAACAACGGTATTGCCAGGCGTTCCTGGGCCAGAAATAAAGGCGCTGTATTTGCCATAAAACGAGCAATGGAACAAGAAACACAACTCAAAGTAACGGTTCCCAACCTCGTGGATGATCAGCTGCTAAAAGACCTGTAATCGACTCGGCTCCTTCTCCAAGACAAATTCCGCATGTTTTTACAGCTGGATTTGTCTTGGCGTTATAGCTCATAAACGGTTTGACAAATCCGATCAAACAAATGCAATTCAAGGGGCTCTTGAAATTGACGTTAAAATACCCCCAACTCCCTGATAGTGTGGCACTTTTTTTGTAGCTTTATAAACAAATGATTTCGCTATGAAAACTATAAAACATATTACTATCGGATTTATAATGGTTTTTATATTGGGCGCTTGTCAGTCTGTTCGCGTGTCAACTGATTATGACCAAACAGTTGACTTCAACCAATACCAAACTTTTGCTTTTTACAAACCGAGTATTGACAAGGCTAAGATTTCGGATTTGGATAAACGACGTATCCTTAAAGCCATTGATCGTAATTTAACGGCCAAAGGAATGACCAAATCCCAAAAACCGGACTTGTTGATTGGCATCATGACCGAATCTACCAAAAATATTAATGTACATCAACATTATTATGGTTGGTATGGTTATGCCCCTTATTACAGTCCCTTCTACCACGGCTGGTGGCCGGGACAATGGCGTTATAGTGAGGTTGAAGGCACCCTGTACATCAACCTAATTGATGCTTCCAACCATCATTTGGTGTGGCAAGGCATGGGAACCGGCGATTTGGAGCCTCGAGGAACCGTAGATGAAAAAATTGAACACATCAATATTATTGTTCAAAAAATCTTAGAAAAATATCCTCCGGGAAATAAATCCCTGAAAAAGGCATCATAAGCTGCAATTCCCAACTGAGTTGAGCAGCAAAAATCATGAGCCGCCAATGAACAAACAATTCACACCAAATTTCAGGAGTGTCTACAGGGCGCTCTTGGAATTTGGCATAAAAATCTCAAGACAGTTTTTATCGAGGAAGCTTTTACGTTAAGGAAAATATAAGTTTGCCTTCCAACTACCACGCAAACCTTATCTTTGTCTTTCTAAAAATATTAATTTATGGCAGAACAAGCAACACGACGCGTCAAATGTTTAATTATCGGCTCGGGGCCGGCCGGATATACTGCGGCAATCTACGCAGCTCGCGCCGATATGGAGCCTGTTTTATATACGGGCATGGAACCCGGCGGACAATTGACCACCACTACTGATGTAGACAATTTTCCGGGTTATCCTGAAGGAATCGATGGTCCCAAAATGATGGTAGACCTTCAACAACAAGCTGAACGCTTTGGCACAGAGGTCAATACCGGAATGATTACTAAAGTAGAATTAAGCAAAGAACACGGAGGAATCCACAAGGCATGTATTGATGAAAGTGATTGGATTGAAGCACAAACCGTCATTATTGCCACCGGTGCAGAGGCCAAATATTTGGGTCTCCCCAGTGAACAGCGCCTAAGAGGTGGCGGCGTTTCTGCCTGTGCCGTTTGTGATGGTTTCTTCTATAAAAACCAGGAAGTAGCTGTTGTAGGCGGTGGAGATACGGCTTGTGAAGATGCCACGTATTTGGCCAATATCTGTAAAAAAGTTACCATGCTGGTTCGTCGTGATGTCATGCGCGCCTCCAAAGCCATGCAACATCGCGTAGAAAGAGCTGAAAATATTGAAGTGCGCTACAATACCGAAGCCCAAGAAGTGATTGGAGAACAAGTGGTAGAAGGTTTAAAGATCATCAACAACCAAACCGGAAAGACTGAAGAAATCAAAATTACCGGTTTCTTCTTGGCCATTGGACACAAACCCAATACCGATATCTTTAAAGGCCAATTGGAAATGGATGACACCGGTTATTTGATTACCCACGGGAAAAGTACAAAAACCCAACTCCCCGGCGTTTTTGCCAGTGGCGATGTTCAAGACAAAGAATACCGTCAAGCCGTAACGGCTGCCGGTACCGGATGTATGGCCGCCCTGGATGCCGAACGCTATCTCGGCACTGTGGAAAAAGAACCGCAAAAAGAAAAGGAAAGCCTCTCTGCTTCCTAAAAATTATACCGTAATGACAATAATGACAATTAATATAGACCAGCTTCAGCCCCTGGCTTCGCTGCCCTATTTAATTGTAAACATACGGCATGACAAATTGAAGGAATCAATTTTTAGTCTATAAAAATTTTCATTTTCGTATTATTTCTACTTTTTTTAGCTTGAGCTCATTTAAAAAAAGACCGCGATTGCGGTCTTTTTTAGTTTTTTGTATCAACGATTAACGCCGTTACCGTTCCTTATAATATCTCGCGAGAAATCATTCCCTCCTTTACAAAAGGAGTACCCGTTTGCGAACGTAATCTTCTTCTCGATTGTTCTGTTATTTTCCTTGCTAAATGCTTTTAAGGTCAAATTTTGAGAACCTCTTCCAGTTCTCGACTAAAAATATTAGGAGTATAAAAGCGCCTTACAATTAATTTTTGAAGGGCCTGGGAAGTCGATCTATACGTTAAACCTAAAGTGCATCACATCTCCATCCTGGACGATGTATTCTTTTCCTTCTACTCCTATTTTTCCGGCTTCACGGGCTTGGGCTTCACTTTTATATTTGACATAATCTTCATATTTAATGACTTCAGCACGGATAAAACCCTTTTCAAAGTCAGAGTGAATGACACCGGCGGCTTCGGGAGCCGTAGCTCCAATGGGAATGGTCCATGCGCGAACTTCCTTTACCCCGGCCGTAAAATACGTTTGACGGTTCAGCAGTTTATATGCAGTGCGTATCAATTTGGCAGAACCCGGCTCTTCCAGTCCCATATCTTCCAAGAAAAGTTGGCGCTCCTCTTGATCTTCCAATTCGGCAATATCGGCTTCAATGCCAACCGCCAATACCAAAACCTCTGCATCTTCATCTTTTACCGCTTCCTTGACTTGCTCTACATAGGCATTGCCTGATACAGCGGCTTCTTCATCGACATTGCAAACATACATCACCGGTTTATCGGTAATCAACTCCAAGGGCGCAACAAACTCCTCTCGATCATCCCGAGGCACCGCAATGGCTCGTACTGATATTCCGGCTTCCAAACCTTCTTTAAGCTTAATCAAGGTGTTTTCTTCCTTAATTGCATCTTTATCTCCGGTACGAGCAGCGCGTTTCACTTTGTCCAATTTTTTCTCTACAGACTCCAAGTCTTTGAGTTGCAATTCCATATCAATGGTTTCTTTGTCCCGAATGGGATCAACCGACCCATCGACATGAACTACATTATCATCATCAAAACATCGCAGTACATGTAAAATAGCATCCGTTTCACGGATATTGGCCAAAAATTGATTTCCCAGGCCTTCCCCTTTACTCGCTCCTTTAACCAAACCGGCAATATCGACAATTTCTACCGTCGCAGGGATTAATTTTTCCGGATCAACCAATTCTTGTAGTTTCCACAACCGAGGATCCGGCACATTGACCACTCCTATATTGGGTTCAATAGTACAAAATGGAAAATTGGCCTGCTGTGCACGAGCATTCGACAAACAATTAAACAAAGTAGATTTCCCTACATTGGGCAAACCGACAATTCCTGCTTTCATAATTAAAGGCGTTTTTTGAGGTTTGCAAAGATAAGAATTATGGAGTTCGAATACTGCATAATAATTGGGAATTCCAAAGGAAGATTTTAGGGATAAAACGGATTGAGATCTCGTTTACAGACATTTCACCATTCCCTCATAACAGACCACGAGCTTTATGCTGCCGATGTTGGGCACTTGGTTCAAAAAGAAGTTTCTGTCTTTCCTGTACCCGCTATAACTGCTTAACGGCATCGATTTTTATCCATCCCTGTTGCCCGCTGACAAGTTCGATTTTGGCAAAGCCATTAAAAATATCGAGCACTTTCACCTTGGTCCCTTCATGTAGGGTAAAAGCAGCAGTAGAATTTTGGTTGGGTTCTACATGCACCGCTATTTTGGGGGCAAAAACAATGGCAAAATCCTTACTGTGTTGGATTTCAAATTGTTGATAGGCAAATGTCACACTGAGCACTCCTAAAATCAAAAAGCATAGTCCCAGTGAAAAAAACAATCGTTTGCGTGCCGTGCGGGAGGTGAAATAATACCAAATTCCACAGCCCACGAAAAGAAAGGAAAAAACAATGGCCCATATTGCCCAGGTATTGTAATTGAAAGTTGAAATAACTTCTTCCCAAAATTGGTTCCATCCTTTATCGGGACTTTCTTCTATAACATCAATGGTACGTTGTTTGGCAAATTTGAGATTAATTTTGACATCTTCATCAGTTGGAGAAAGCTGTAAGGCTTTGTTATAAAAATATATACTTGGCGCAAGACTGTCCAGTTTATAAAAAGCATTGCCCAAGTTAAAATACACCTCCGCAGAGGTTTGGCCCTGTTTCAATATCTTTTGATAGGCTTGAATGGCGGCTTCATACTCCTGATCAGCATAATGTTGGTTACCCTGTTTAAACAAAGTTTTGTCTTGGGCTTGCAAATTGGCCGTCCACAGGAATAACAATATGTATATAAAATAACGCATGTTTTTTTATGCTTTTACAATCTGTTTATCGACTTGCGAAATTATATGAGCCGCTTTGTCATAATCTTGTTGCATTCCAACATCGGAAGACGGGGTATAACGAGCAAATTCACAGCTCTCTAAAAGTCCTATGAATTCCTGGCTGGTCGCGGCTGACACCTCCTTTTCTATCAAGAGCTCAGTGATGCGCTCCTTGCTCATTTCGGCCGTTTGAAGATCCAACTTGGCTTTTAAATAATTGTGCAGTGCTCTTTCTAAAGCATCGTAATAAGCCTGTTGATTGCCCATTGTTTTTTTGGCTTCAGACAGGTATTTCTTGGCCAACTTGTCGGCACGCCTGATACGTTTGCCATACACATCACGCGCCTTGGCCATACGCTTGTTGCCTACCCCAATGACCAGAGGAAGAAGCAACAAAGGCATAAACAACAAAGTCCAAAATAAGGGGCTTTTAAAAAAGGGCGCCTTTCCAATTGCTTGTAAATTGGTTTTAAGTTGGATATACCTAAAATGATCTCCGGCACTGATTACCGAGCGCTTACGAATTGGAGCCTGCATCCCCGAATCTCCTTGGGCCAGCATGGGAGCCGGGCCATTTTCCACATGAATATTCAGCGGTTTTGAAGTCAATGTTTTATAAGTCTCTGTCTGTGGATCGAAATAAGAAAATTCGAGGGGCTTGATGGGATAATCTCCTTTTGCCTTAGGCACCAAGGTATAGGTATTGGAGATCTTACCGTGCATTCCACTCAGGTTGGTAAATATTTTTTCGTTATAATCGGGATCATAGACTTCAAAGGCCTGTGGGGCGATAAGATCGGGCAAGCGGAAGAGCTTGAGATTTCCGTCTCCCGACACGGCCACTTCAACATCAAGAGATTCATCAGCATCAAGGGTCTCTTTAGAAGCGGTTACTTCCAATTCAAACTGCCCCACGGCTCCGGTAAAATTAGCCGGTTTTCCTTGCTCCGGAAGCGGTTTTACTTTTATAGTTTTACTTTCAGAAGAAAAAATGCGGTCCTCTGTTTTGTAAACCTGTTGCCCAAAGAAATTGCGTCGATGTGTGGGTACTTCCATCGATACCCGAAGGCTCAACGGCGGAATTTTTAGTTCACCCGATTTTTGAGGATAGAGCACGGTCTTTTTGATGACCACATAGCGATAGCCTTCTTGCCCTTGATAATTGCCATATTTTACTTTGAGTTTTTTGATGTCGATATCTTGATTCCAGAAGTTGGTAAACTTGGGAATATCAACCACCCGCCAGTTTCGCACTGCAGCATCTTCACTAACATACAGTTTATAAACCACTGTGATTCCCTGATTTAAATAAGGATGTGCATTTGATATTTCAGACACCACATGAATTCCCTTGGAAACTTGGGCAATAGCTTGATTTTTCCCGTTTTTGGGATGATTCACGGCTTGAGTAACCTCCACTTCTATGGGAGAAGTTTTATAGGTTTTTCCGTCGATTTCCACAGTAGCTTGCCCAATGGTGAAGGTGCCCGGCTTTGTGGGTTGAAGGAAATAAGAATAGGTTTTATTGAAAGTGCTCTTACCAAAACTCCAGCTGCGACTGATGGATTGACGCGGGCCGGCATAAATTTTAAAGCCTTCAAAATCCGGTGGGTTAAAATTATCTCCGTTTTTATTCATGTGAAAGTCAACCCGCAACCGCTCATTGAGGCCAATACTTTCTCGACTGACTTCTGCCGTGAATTCAACCTGTGCATAGCCCACGGCAGTCAGGGCAAATAAAAATAGGAATATGTAATATTTCAATTTCATTTACCAATATTTTTCTTTGGGGTTATCAGGAGCCTTTTTGGCTTTCTTGGCCCGCATCTTCTTTTGGGTTTCCTTCTCCAAATTTCGTGCCGCCCTCAACAGGTTTTTTGCCTGTTGTTTTGAAATCTTTCCCTTTTGGGGTTGTGGCTTTTGCGGCTGCTTCTTCTTTGCCCCTTGCTTTTGTTGGTCTCCTTGTTTCTGTTTTTGATCTTGCTTCTGTTGCTGCTGTTTTTGCTGATTTTGCTTTTCTTGTTGTTGCTTCTTCTTGTTCTCGTTTTTCTGCTTATCGTTCTTTTTCTTTTTATTTTCGTTTTTCTTGTTCTTGTTTTCCTGCTTATCGCTTTTTTGATCCTTGTTTTTGTCGCTCTTTTTACGCTCTTTTTCCAATTTTCTTTTTGCCAAAGCCAGGTTGTATCGGGTTTGGTCATCGGTAGGATCATTGCGCAGCGCATCTTTATAAGCTTTTATAGCCTGTCCGTAATCCTTTTGTTTCATAAAGGCATTCCCCAGGTTGTGAAAAGCTTTATGCCGAAGTGCTTTAGTGTCGGCATTTTTTGCCGTTTCCAGCAAGTGCTTCATCGACTCGGTAAATTTGTCGCTTTTGGCATACAAGTGACTCATATTGTAACTGGCCGCTGCGTTTTTTTTATTTCGGTCTAAGGCGATGCGATAATTGGCTTCAGCCTTGGCAAAATTTTCTTCAGCATTGGCCTCCTCTGCCTTATAAAAATAAGATTTGGATTGCTCGTCGCGTTTTTCTTGTTCTTTTTGCTGAGCATAAGCAGTCGGTATGACCAATAAGCCCATTAAAACAGCACTTGCAAAATAAAGTTTTTTTCTAATTTGTTCCTTCATCGCCTTCATCATTTTCATTAAACAAATTGAGTTTTTTTAACCAAGCCGTTTTACGTTCCAAAAGTAAAATATCCAATATGACAAAAAGAATTCCTGCTCCTAAAAACCATTGAAATAAAGATTGATAGGAAGCGTATTGTTTACTTTTAAATTCCGTTTGCTCCAGGGTACCGAGGAAATTTTGAAAAGTATCAACTACCTTTTCGGTATGTGCTCCGTCAATATATTCGCCTTGTGTCACCTCAGCAATTTTTTGCAAAGTTTTTTTATCTAATTTGGTAATAACCGTCTCTCCCTGACGATTTTTCAAAAAATGGATGCTCCCGTTCTCCTTAATCGGGATTCGCCCTCCTCTTAGGCTTCCCAGGCCTATCGTAAAGATATGGATATTCTTTTTTGCAGCCTCCCTGGTGATTTGTTCAATATTACCGCCATGGTCTTCTCCATCGGTAATGAGCACCAATACACGACTGGTTTTAGCGTCGTTAAAATATTCCTGACTCAAATTGATGGCTGCTGCAATAGCAGTTCCCTGACTGGACACCATGTTGGTATTCAATTCGCTTAAAAACATTTTTGCGGCGGCATAATCAGTGGTAATGGGCAACTGTGGGAAGGCGCTGCCGGCATAAGCAATAATCCCGACACGATCGCCCTGCAGGTGATCTATCAGTTGCTGGATAATACGCTTGCCTTTTTCAAGTCGGCTTGGTGCCACATCTTGGGCCAGCATGCTTTTGGATACATCTACCGCAAAAACAATGTCTACTCCTTTCCGTTCTACGGTTTCCATTTTTCCGCCCACCTTGGGATTGATCAGTGCCAACACAAAACAGCTCAAGGCCAAGAGAAAGAAAATCAACTTTAAAAGAGGCTTAAAGCGACTTCTATTCGGACTCAATTTTTTTAGGCTCACTGCATTGGCAAACTTTTTTTGGGCGCGTTTTTGCCATAATCGCGTCAACAAAAAAAGCAGGACAACCGCGGGGACAATCCAAAACAACCAAAAATATGTTTTATCTTCCAGTATAAACATTTATACAAAACTTCTAAAAAGTGTGTAACGCAATACAAATTCGAGTAAAAGGAAAATTCCTCCCAAAATAACCAAAGGTCTATATTTATCGGTGTAGTTGGTATAAGTAAATTCTTTCACTTTTGTCTTTTCCAATTTATTGATCTCGTCATAAATCTGTTGGAGCTTATGCTCATCCGTAGCCCTAAAATATTGTCCGCCTGTTTTTTGGGCGATGGCCTTCATTAAATCCTCATCGATTTGCACTTTGACCCGGGCAAAATGAAACTTCCCATTGGGTAGAATAGCCACCGGACTGGAGGCGTATCCATTTGATCCCACTCCGATAGTATAGACTTTAATACCAAATTTAACGGCGAGTTCGGCAGCTGTCTTCGGAGCAATAAACCCGGCATTGTTTACTCCATCGGTCATTAAAATAACCACTTTGCTTTTGGCTTCACTATTTTTTAAACGATTGATAGCTGTTGCCAGCCCCATGCCAATGGCAGTTCCATCCTTAAGTATGCCATTATAAGATATGTTGTGAATGGCATTAAGGACAATTCGTTTGTCGCTGGTGACCGGTACTTTTGTATAGCTTTCTCCGGCATAAATGACAAGTCCTATTCGGTCATTGGGTCGGTTTTTGACAAAGGTTGCGGCCACTTCTTTTGTGGCTTCTAAGCGGTTGGGAGTAAAATCACGGGCCAACATACTGGCAGAAACATCAATAGCCAACACGATATCAATGGCATTTTTGGTCTCTACCCTTTTAGAAACTTCAACGGTTTGCGGCGTAGCCATAGCGGTAATCAGCAAAACCAAGCCCAACATTCTAAAAGCAAACAAAAGCGGGCGCAATCGGGGCAATATGCCTTGTTTTACTTGAAAGCCTTTAAGGCTCGAAATTTTTACGGCAGGAGTCTGTTGATGGCGTTTCAGGACATACCACAGCACCAGGAAAGGAATGACCAGCAATCCCCAAAACCACCCCGGATGGGCAAAAGTGATATCGTTAAAATAATCAACCATCATTGTCTGTCTTAAATTGAACCGAATTGACAATGCGACGCGCTATTTTTTCTGCTGCCTCATCGCCTTCATTATAACTAATCAAAAGTTCTTGTAAACCTCCGTTTTCATTGAACAACAAAAAGGTATATGCCTTTTCGCTAACTTCCTGTGAACGGGGATTGGTATATTTAAAAGTTCCAAATATCTTTTGGGCTTTAAGGTCTTGTAATGTAGTAAAATCCTTGTGTTTAAAGGTCAGATTGGCAATGGCCGGGCTTTCCATTTTTTTGTCAAAAAGCTCGCCAACATCCAGCGAATCTAACTGCGCAGATTTTTTAAATCGCACATTGGTCACCTGCACATATAAATCTTGATCAAAACTGCCATAGGAAAAACGAGCTTCAGATTTACTTTTTTGTGGAAACAGCTTTGGCACCGAATCCATCTCCCTAACCAATACCTTGGGTGTGGTTACATCTATTCCAAAAGCTCCGTATTGGCTGCTTACCCAATCTTTCTGTTGTAACAAATTGGTCGTCGATTCCGCATAGATTAGGTTTTTGGCATAATCCAATCCTTTCACCCCCACAAACACACCGGCTAAAATTAAAATCACCAAAACCCCCAAGCCTACTTTAATCAGGGTTTTTCTCTTTTTTCGCTTTTTTTCTTGTGCCATCCGATAAGCTTCATCCTGCATACGTTCCTCTTCCGTAGGTTCGGGGATGGCCTGATCAAAAGCATTGATATTTTCTTCAATGGTCTGACGATCTTCTCGAGCGGTTAATTTATCGGCTTTAACGCCGGCAAATTTGGCCAAATCTGCGCGTTTTAACACAGCATCCAAACTGTCGATCACCTGTTCTTTTAAATAGATTTGCTTGTCTTTCTTATAAGCTTTCAACAAAGCGATAAATTCAGCAGTAGTGCTTTCGAGGGCCCGATCATCAATTTTCTCATCTACATAACGTTTGACGGCCATGGAAAGTGAGGAGTAATATTCTTTGACCTTTCCGCTCTCTAAGGCCTGATTGTTATCCAAGCTTTTTAAAGTCTTTAGCGCTTTTTCATAAGGGGGCAACTCTTTCTTCTTCTCAATAATTTTTTTCCGTGCTTTGAGCAAGAGATAAACGAGTAAAGCGAGCAATAGCAAACCGCCTATCCCCCACCACACCCATTTGGCGACAGAGAAAGGCACCTCTACTGCTATGGCCGGTTTAATGGGATATAATTTTTGTTTGGTAGTATCCACCGCTACGCCTTGTACTTGAACAGGAAAAGAATCGGTATAAAATAATTTTCCGTCAATAAAAATTTTTTGTTTTGGTATATAATAACTTCCCGAATCAAAACGCGTGAGCCCGTATTCACGTTCCAAGATCAGTTGCTCTTGTTTGTTAAAGGTATCTATGGCCGTGGTATCAAAGAGCTCGAGTGCTCCAAAAGTCTGCCCATGAGGAAAAACAACGGCAGAAGAGGAATCGGTGATTACCTTGAGCTGATAGGTGATTTTCTCGCCGATTTTAATGGTATCCCTATCAATGGTAGAGCTGACTTCCTGCGCCCGGGCCAGGCCAAAGAAGAAAAAACAGACCAAGAACAGTCCCGCTGCACTTCGCCAATATTCTTTTATGAAGCCTCTGTTCTTTTGCATGTTAACGTCGTTTAAAATATCCCAGCAATTTCTTGATATAACTTTCTTCTACATGTAAACTCAACACCCCTGCTCTGCTCTTGTTGAAGCTGTTTTGAAAATAAGCTGTTCGACCTTTATAATATTTGGTATAATTCTTTCGAACCCGAGAAGAACCGGTGTTGACGAGCTGTTTTTTTCCGGTTTCGGCGTCGGTCATTTCCACCATTCCCAGGTTAGGCATTTCCTCCTCTCGTTGATCATAGACTCGTATTCCGGTTACATCGTGTTTGTTGCCCATGATTTTTAAGGCATGCGCATAATCATCGGTCATAAAATCAGACAGGATAAAGACAATGGCCTTTTTCTTCATCATGTTTTGAAGGAATTTCAAAGCCTGGGTCAAATTGGTTGCTTTACGCCGGGGCTTAAACTTTAACAGTTCGCGTATAATCCTCAATACATGTGCGCTTCCTTTTTTGGGAGGAATAAACAACTCTACCGTATCGGAAAAAAGGAGTAAACCTATTTTATCATTATTTTGTGTAGCAGAAAATGCGAGGGTAGCCGCAATTTCCGTAACAATGTCTTTTTTAAAATTATCGGAAGTCCCAAAAAATTGTGAGCCCGACACATCGACCAACAGCATGAGGGTTAGCTCGCGTTCTTCTTCAAAGATTTTAATAAAAGGTTCGTTATAACGAGCCGTGACATTCCAATCAATATTGCGTACATCATCGCCAAACTGATATTGACGTATCTCACTGAAAGTCATTCCGTGGCCTTTAAAGGCGGAGTGATATTCGCCGCCAAAAATATGATTGCTCAATCGGCGGGTCTTGATTTCAATCTTTCGAACTTTTTTCAGTAATTCTTTAGTCTCCATTGTTAAGGTGCCATTTTCCTAATCGGTTGCTCGCTCACTTTTTTATCATTCGACAATCGAATTAGGGCACTTCAATTTCATTGACAATTTTCCCCACAATATCTTCTGAAGTCACATTTTCAGCTTCAGCTTCATAAGTAATTCCCACACGGTGACGCAGGACATCCATAACCACTTCACGGACGTCTTCAGGAATCACATAACCCCGGCGTTTGATAAATGCATAGCACTTTGCTGCCATGGCCAAATTGATACTTCCTCGAGGGGAAGCTCCAAAAGAAATCAAGGGCTTTAATTGAGATAGATTATACGCTTCGGGATTCCGAGTAGCGAAGATAATTTCAAGAATATAACGCTCAATTTTTTCATCCATATATACCTTGCGTACCGCTTTTTGGGCTGAAAGGATTTGCTGAAGAGAAACCACGGGATTCACTTCTCCAAAATCGGCATTGAGATTGTTGCGCATGATGAGTTGCTCCTCTGCTTTTTTGGGGTAATCAATGACAGCTTTCAGCATAAAACGATCTACCTGAGCTTCGGGCAAAGGATAGGTTCCTTCCTGCTCTACCGGATTTTGTGTGGCCATGACCAAAAAAGGTTTCTCCAGCTCAAAGGTACGCTCGCCAATGGTAACCTGTTTTTCCTGCATGGCTTCCAACAGAGCAGACTGTACCTTAGCCGGTGCTCGGTTGATCTCGTCAGCCAATACAAAATTGGCAAAAATAGGTCCGTGTTTTATACTGAAATCATTGGTTTTCATGTTGTAAATCATGGTCCCTATCACATCGGCAGGTAAAAGATCGGGAGTAAACTGGATACGGCTAAAACCGCCGTCTACTGCTTTTGATAAAGTGTTTATAGCCAAGGTTTTAGCCAACCCCGGAACGCCTTCCAATAAAATATGTCCTTTGCCGAGCAAACCTATCAATAAGCGCTCTATCATGCTCTTTTGCCCCACAATTACTTTGTTCATTTCTGTGGTCAACAAATCAATAAAAGCACTCTCCTTTTCTATCTCTTGATTGAGACCGGCAATATCGACGGCGGTGTTCATTTCTCCCATTTTATGCGGTAGTTTTTACAGTTATACAATCCCTGATTTTAGATACCGCAAAATCATAAATTCTAAGAGTATTCGTTGTTAATGATTGGTTAAAAAGCATTTCATTTGCATTTAGGCTGCAATCCTAAAAATTTTTCTTAAAAATATATCGGATTTCTAAATCGAGTAGAGACAAAATAAATAATTACTCCCAACCTGAATATTCATAAAAACATGTTGTTTATTTATTAAGCTAATGATATTTAGGCGGTTATACCTTTTCATCGACTTTCTTCATAAAATACCATTAAATGATGCATGGCTTTATCCCCACACAGCTGCATTTTGGCTGTCGATCAATGTGACACTGCGTCGCAATTCCTTTGCAATAGCCTTCTACGACTGCGACTCAGCGTTTTGCGTCTGCATAAAGCTAAAACCACGAATAACCCAGGTAAATATTGATTTGATAAATAATTCTACCTAACTCAACTATAAATCATTTTGCATTAAAATTCCTCGAAGTCAATTCCGGTAGCTTTTAAACTTTTATAGGTCGATAGATTCACATTGGGGTTGTTGGCAAATTCAGCGGGAATCACCACAAATCTAAAGCCTTGATTGTCGGTAAAATCCGGACTGATATAGGCCAAGTTAAAATTGCCGTCAATGAGTAATTCCACATCAGCTGCGGTGTGATTATACACATATTCAATTGTTCCATTGGGCACAAAAAAATCTTGAGGAATCAAGCTATAAGTCACTATGGGGCCGTTTGTTCCCGAAATCCATGATTTTCGGTAAACCAAAATTGCATCTGAATCATAGACTTCAATTCCGGTTGGGATATCAATCAAAGCCGACCATAAGTTGTACTGCGACTCGTACACAAAATCGATATGGTCATATTCAAAGGTCTGTCCTAAAATATTAATTCCGGGTTCTCCGGGAGGTCCCATTGGTCCGCGATCTCCCTCACAGGCTACCAAAATCGAGCAAAACAGCAGGCATAAAATAACTTTTTTCATCTTCTTAATTTTTAATTGGGTTTACTATTCTTTAAAATCTAAACTCAGGGAATTGATGCAAAACCGCTGCCCTGAAGCTGTTGGGCCATCGTTAAAGACATGCCCTAAATGTCCGCCACAATTGGCACAACACACTTCAGTTCGGATCATCCCAAAGCTTTCATCTCTTTTGTATTCAAGGCTCCCCTCAACAGCTTCATCAAAACTGGGCCAGCCACAATTGCTTTTAAATTTGGCTTCGCTCTCAAATAATTTATGACCGCATCCGGCACAAAAGTATTGTCCTTTTTGAAAATGCAGGTTATAAACGCCGGTATGTGGCATCTCGGTTCCTTTTTTTCTTAAAATCCTATACTGTTCTTCCGTAAGCTCGGCTTTCCAGTCTTTATCGGTTTTATTCATGACGTATTTATTTATCTTTTTTTTGTTTTTCACTACTCTTTTGTGGGATAAAGTTAAGGGCTATTCCGTCAATACAATAACGTTTCCCCGTTGTTTCTTTAGGACCGTCCTCAAAAACATGCCCCAAATGACTTCCGCATTGTGCGCAAATCACCTCTATTCGGGGTACCCAAAGTTTATAGTCTTCTACATAGCGTACCGCTCCATCTATTGCTCGATCAAAACTGGGCCAACCACAAGAGCTGTCAAACTTGTGCTCCATCTTAAAAACAGGATTACCACAAGCCGCACAGGTCAAGTATCCCGCCTCATCTAAACTTAAAATGGGACTCGAAAATCGTGGTTCCGTTCCGTCTTCACGCAAGACATAATATTCTTCCGGTGTCAAAATCTCACGCCATTCCGCTTCAGTTTTTTGTACCGCAAACGGCATTGTTTCTCCGTTTTCTACGGTTGAAGATTCCTGAGCCTTAGAACTGCATCCCAAGACCAATCCCACAAACATTCCTATTATTACAAGTCTTTTCATCATTATCCTGTTCTATATTATTAACAACTATCCTGCCACTTTAATTTGAGAATTACCGCCTATATGCACACGGAAAATTAGCTCTTTTATCTGCAATAACCACAATATTTTTAATATTTGCACAGTTCTTGATGACTAAAAATAAAACATTCGTATGAAAAAATCAAAGTACATCATCGCTTTAGTGGCTGTATTTGCCCTCGTTGCCTGTCGAACAAATCCATTCACCGGAAAGAAGGATCTGGCCTTAGTGTCTAATTCCCAACTCTTTCCAATGGCCTTTCAGCAATACAATCAATTTTTAAGTCAAAATAAAGTAATTAGTGGCACATCACAAGCCAAAATGGTTAAATCTATAGGGCAAAAGATTGCCCATGCCGCAGAAATATATTTGCGATCTAAAGGCTATCAAGGCTATCTTGAAGAATACAAATGGGAATATCATTTGGTAAAAAGTGATCAAGTCAATGCTTGGTGTATGCCGGGTGGGAAAATTGTGGTTTACTCCGGAATTTTACCCATAGCACAAAGTGAAGCCGGACTGGCTGCCATCATGGGGCACGAGGTTTCGCACGCCTTACTCAATCACAGTCAGCGAAAAATGAGTCAAGAAATGATTCGTCAAGGATTGGGGAGCTTGGGAAGTGCTGCTTTGAGTGACTCGAAATTCCACGATATTTTTCAAGCTACTTACGGCATAGGCACACAACTGGGGGTGATGTTGCCTTACAGCAGAGAATTTGAAAGTCAGGCCGACCAATTGGGACTAACTTTAATGGCTATCGCCGGTTATGATCCGCATGCTGCCATACAGCTGTGGAAACGCATGAGCCAGCTTAATGGTGGTGCAAATCCGCCCGAGTTTTTGAGTACACACCCCTCCAACCAATCTCGAATTGAAGCGATTAAAAAGGACATTCCGCATGCCATCACTGTAGCAAAAAGGTTTGGGGTAACGTCATTTAAAAAATAACCCGAGGAATCAACAGGTTTGTCTTCTTGCCCCAAGACACTTTCCCGCCTCTCTTTTTGAAGCGGGATTTTTTTTGTGGTAGCTTCTGCTATAAAAAGCATCTGATTTAAACAACATAAAGCCCAAAATTTCTCCTGAAAAAGCTAAGTTTACTCTTCTAACACGGCTAACCGGCTCAGCATATCTTTAAGGGCTGCCTGCAACTCTTTAAGCTTTTTAAATTGACGCATATTTTTATGCTGCTCCTTAGCCAGCTTTTTTTGAAGGGTGAAAAGCTTGTGCTGCAAAATGCTAATTTGTTGCTGTTGTTCTTGAATAGCTTTGATGGCCACGGCACTCATACCGGCATAATTGACTGTGTAGTACCCCGTTTCCTCGTCTAAGGGCGGCTTGACAAATTCGGGAAATTGCTGGTAAAGCTGCTGGGCAACAAATCCAATTTGTAAGGACTCATCGGAGTCGTCTTTCCATACATAACGAATCACTTTCACCCGATTCACTTTTTTTAATAAAGTACCTGCCAAACGTATCTTTTCTTTTAATCGACCATCCGAAACCGAGGTATAGGCTCCGGTATGTGCATCAAATGCTCCTATCTTGCCGCCGTCAAAGTACAAATTCAAAGCCGTTGTATCCGGTCGAAAACTAAAGCTCCCGGTAGTATTATGTCGATTTTCGGAAATTTGCAAATTGCCCACCACCTCAAGTCGATGATTGGGGGTGGTAGTTCCTATGCCTACTCTTATGGTGCTATCGGCATAATTTACGCCCTTAATACTGCCCAAAACAAGGGAATAACTCTCTTCTACTTTTGCCCGAGCCCCAAAAGCAATGGCATTTTGTAAGGTTTTTGCGGTATTGCCTGCATAGGCATTATATCCAATGGCAATTGAATAATCTACATTGTCTCTAATGTCTACCGCACTTCCTATTCCTATATTTCGCCTGGCATTACCGTCCATCTCGTCCAAGGCCTCGTAGCCAATTGCCACGTTTTCGTCACCGTGCACATTGGTAGCTAAGGCTTCCCAACCCAGCGCTACATTTTTCTTACCATCTTCATTTTTTGACATGGCCTTCCAGCCTACCGCTGTATTTCTTTTCCCTTCCGTATTCAAGCTCATGGCTTTGTAACCTATGGCCGTGTTATATTCTCCGGTTGAATTCATTTCTAAAGCTCCTCTTCCAAAAGCCGTTAGTCCCCCATCAATATATCCTGCCGGTTGGTTATTTTGTTTAAAACGCAAGGCCTGATTATTCAGTGTGCCGATAAAATCATCTCCATCTACTACATCACCCTGAAGCTGCCAATTATTGGAACTTCGCCAAAGGGTGTCATTGTAATAGAAAACATTTCCGGTGGTGTAATCAATATACAAATCTCCCGCCTGAGCATTGGTATCTGTAGGAGTTCCCACTCCCCTACGAACCAAACGAATGCTGTCCTTTATTCCGTTTAGTGCTGTGTGAACAGCGAGACCATTTTGCACGTTTAAACTGTCAGAACCTATACCAAACAGCGCATCAGCCAGACTGTCTATGGCACTTTGCACAGTTAAAACGCCCAAATCTGCATAAGCATCATCAAAAATAGTCAAGTTGGCGTGGGTGGAATCAATCATCGTCGGCGTCCCGTCCACGGCAATATGTTTATAAATCCCTGAAGCATTATTAAAATCGATCAGCACATCCGTTGTATCCACTAAAGGTCGCCAAGCGTGTGCAATAGCCGACCAGTAATAAAATCCGGGATAAATATGTTGTGTACTGATGGTGGTGTCGTTATACACCAATAACGAATGAGCTTCAGGTCCTGAAATGGGAGGGGAAAAGGAATTGAGGTCTTCCAAGTTGACCCGAGGAATGAGTATGCCTCTCGATTGAGATCGGATTTCCAAAGCCGCAGATTTGACAGGTTTTTGCGTACCTATCCCTTGTTGCGCCCATGCGGATAAACTCATGCCCAATGACAAGAGTATGCCAAAACAATATGACCATCTGCTGTGCTGTGGCATCTTTATAATTTTTATTCTGAAATCTCTTCATACAGGGATAAACAAATTTATTTTTTTACGGAAAAACCGAGCGTAACCTCAAATTGATTTTCTTTTCGATTGATAAAGTCAAATTGAAATTAAAGTTCAAAAAATATCAACTAATGAATAAGCCTTCAACCTTAAATTCGAATATAATAAAAAAAATGTTAATATGTGGGGCGATAATCAAAAAAATAACGCTATTTATCTTACGACAAATTCAAGTTACAAATACTGCGGCTTTTCAAACCAATATTTGCATTTTACCAAAAGAAATCCCACACCAATCCAAAACGGATGACGAAATCTCGATAAGGGCGATACGGAGCAGCATAATGACCATTCCCATCGATTAAAGTAGACAAATTTTCGAGTTTAAAATACAGGCGAGTATTTCGAACCTGTGCATTAAAGAAAAAATCAAGGCGATAAAAACCGGAAAGCGTCCTAAAATCCTGTACATAAAACTCTCCCAAAACCGGATGATAAGCATTGGCTTTAAAGGAAGTGAAATAATTAAAAGTAAATCCGGTTTGCAAGTAAAGGTTATTGTCAAACCAGTAGTCACGGTAATACAAGGTATTCCTCGTTATAAAATCGGGAGTTCTGAACACGCTTTCTCCGCTCAATACTTTTTGATACAGCAAAGTGTTGTCTAATGAAAAGCGCCAAAAGTTAAACTGCCGATGGGCTTTTATTTTCAGGTAATTCACATCTCCGTCATATTGATAGGGACGCACCAAACTATCGGCAGGCAAACCCGTTGCCGCCCCTGCTTTCAATCCAAAATAAGCATAATTGTGAATTCGGGTATAGCTGGCTTTTACCTCCAAAAGCTTATTGGATATCAGCTGAAAATAAACCGACTGCATCCGCTGGTTATCAAAGTGATTGTACCAATTGAGGTTTTTGTAATCGCTTTGAAACAATAAAAAATTGTAATTGGGTAGCCGAGAATTAATATGCAGACCGATATTAATTTTATTTAAAGAATCCAAGGCATATCCGGCCTCAGCCTTAAGGTAGTTTCCATTAAAATCACCGGCCACATTGAGCATGGCATCCCCGGTAAGGTGAAAACCTCCAATATTTTTTTGATAAGCGGCTCCTACGGAAAAAACATCACCTTTTAACCGATTGGGAATTGTTTCATGATCGAGGTATAATTTGCGTTGATATCCATAATTATAATTAGAATGTCGCACCTTAAACAGAAGATTCCCCGCAATACGATTTTGGAATTGCAGAAACAAAGTATTAGAAATCCGTTGAAACTCGGTCAAGTCACGGAGGCTATTAGAGCGGTAGGCCTCTCCATAAATCGGAAAAGCTTCTTTTTGCTTAAACTGCCATTCCTTATCGGTAAAATTAAAAATATGCCCAATCCGCAATTGGTTGTTCCCGGTAGTGTCATTACCTTTAAAAATCTTATAGTGTTGCTTGACAAAAAAACGCTTGGCCAACAACAGGCGATCGGCATTTTCATATTTCACATCGAGCACCGAACGATCATTGTATTGATCATCTTCCGATTTAAAATGCTGATCGGCCAAAGGGGTGAGTCCGCCATTTTGAAAGGCCGAAAGATTTTGGGATATAAAATGAGACTTGACGCCATACCGATTGTTTTTGGTGCGATAGCTAAAACCAATCCTAAAACTATTTTGACTGGTGGTGGCATGACGGTATTTCCCCATGGAATGAAGCCCTTTATAGGCTATAAAAACATTGAGTTGCGGATTAATATTGGAAGTTAGAAAAGCATCCAAAAGTTGTCCTTGCTCAAAAGTAGTCTTAAAAAAAAGCTGTGACCAAGGAGTAGGCACGTGATAATAATGAATATCATCTACTTGCAGATAGGCGAAATGAGCCGCCCGTGCGCCAAATTGAGGCAAGGTGACCGGGGAATCAAAGTCATAAGTCAGAGAAGTGTAGGGCTGCCCTACATTAGCAAAAGGCAGCAGCCCAAAATTATCTCTTCTCAAGTAATTAAATCGATAGGCTTTATAAATGGTCAGCGTGGTATCGACATGGGTGGTATCACCGGCAACAGAAATAATCTTATAGGCAGTAGCAGGCAACTGTTGTTGTGTTTCGGTCTTCTGATTATCTTCCAATCCCCCGGTGGAAGATTGTCTCTGACCGGCTTGAACCGACCGCAATTGATGCTCCTGTGCCAAAGCAACAAAACCCAACAAAACTGCGATAAAAAATAAAAGTCCTTTCTTCATCTCGCAAATTAACTATGGCAAAAATATCATTTTTTAGGGAATAGTTTTTAATGCCCGTGCTCAATCTCCCAAATAAGAAAAAAATCATATATTTTATGTACTTTTGAAGCATGCTTTCACCGCAATACAGCAATTATACCACCGAATGTGGAACAGACGAAGCCGGCAGGGGCTGTTTGGCCGGCCCGGTTACTGCGGCAGCTGTGATTTTGAATAAGGATTTTAAAAGTGAAATCCTCAACGATTCCAAACAAGTATCAGTGAGCAAACGCAACCAATTGCGAAAGCTTATCGAACAAGAGGCGTTGGCTTATCACGTGGTGCACATCATGATGGATAAGATTGATGAAATCAACATCTTAAACGCTTCCATTTTGGCGATGCACAAAGCGATAGAAGGACTCCAAAAAACACCGGAATTCATTGCAGTAGACGGCAATAAATTCAAACCCTTTTATAGGGCTGATCAAAGAGAAATTCCTCATCAGTGTATCGTCAAAGGAGATGGAAAATTTCTCCACATTGCAGCAGCTTCCATTTTAGCAAAAACATATCGCGACGAATTTATGGCCGAGGTTCACGAGAAATTCCCGGCTTACAACTGGAAAAAAAACAAAGGCTACCCCACTAAAGAGCACCGAGAAGCCCTCAAAGCCTTTGGGCCAACTCCCTATCATCGAAGGAGTTTTCAATTGCTCCCCAGTCAGTTGAAATTGAAGTTTTAAAGACAATAAAATCACGCCCTTCTTGTTTTTAGCAAATTCGATTCTCACCAAAAGGTTTCTTCTTCAAAAGGATTGCCCTATTTTTGTGGTATCAAAATAATTTATCAGTTAGTCTTAAGGTTTATAGCCTAATTATGAGATTAGTTTTCAGGTTGTTTTGATATTAATCCACCTCAGCCCAAAAAACATGTCCACCTTTGCCCAAAAAGCCATTGCTTTTCATAAAAATTTAAAGCTCACCGCCCCTCTTCCGGACGATATTAAAGTGCTGAATCCATTTAGAGAGCATCCGAAGGTTAGCGCTATTCTCGAGCAATTTTATACCCAATTCTATGCCGACCATGCTCCGCGAAAACTCGTGCTTGGCATTAATCCGGGGCGACTTGGAGCCGGAGCTACCGGAATTCCTTTTACAGACACCAAGCGGCTTAAAAACAACTGTGGCATTGAAGTGAACGACATTAAAACCCATGAACCTTCCTCGGTTTTTGTCTATAAAGTAATTGAAGCTTTTGGAGGAACTGAGCGGTTCTATCGTCAATTTTATATCGACTCGGTTTGCCCCTTGGGATTTGTGCGAAAAAACAAAAAAGGAAATTGGGTCAACTGCAATTATTACGATTACCCCTCCTTGTATAAATCGGTTAAACCTTTTATTATAAATTCTTTAAAACAACAGATTGAAATGGGAATCGATACCTCGGTCTGTTTTTCACTGGGCAAGAAAAATGCAACTTATTTAAAAGCCATCAATGCAGAAGAAAACCTGTTTGATCGGATTGTCACCTTTGCTCACCCTCGGTATATTGTGCAGTATAAACGGAAAAACATGGCTGCTTATATTTCCAATTACTGCAAAATCCTAAAGGATTTTAAATAACATCAAAGCCTCTGAACCTTTGCAAATCCTGATGAAGGCAGAAAAATTATGCGACCTGTGGGAAGCCGAAGGGAGGGCAATTCCGTCTTTATTCTTCTTTTTTGGCCGCTGCGGATTCCGCTTGCAATCCGTCTAAAATTTTACTGACATCTGCTTCGGTGTGCGATAGCTTGGCTTTGCAAATTTTAATCAGTGTAGAAGCACGTTTTACTTTTTCAGACAACTCATCTACAGAAATTTCTCCTTCTTCAATATCAACTACAATTTCCTGCAGTTCTTTAAAAGACTCGGTGTAATTGGGTTTTTCTTTAGGCATTATTCATTAGGTTTTACAGATTCCACTTTAGCGGTTAATTCTCCTTTATACAAACGAGTTTGAAAGACGTCGCCCGCTTTTAAACTCTCGGCCGATTGTACCGATTTACCATTGACCAAAGTAATACTATATCCACGTTTTAAAACCTGCTGAGGACTTAAAATCTTCAGTTTTTTTTGGGTGTGCTCGAGCTTGGTCTTTTCTTGCGCAATGTGTCGGCGGGTGTTTTTAGACAAGGCGGTTTCAAGCCGAATTATTGCTTGATTTTCAGCACGATAACGCCGATTCGTTCCTTTTTTTAACGAGACGGCTTGATTTATCAAATTGCGTTGTGCCGATTGCATTTTAAATTTTGATTCTCGAAATAGGGTATGCATATATTGTTGCAACCCGTTGGAATGTGCCAGCAGGATATTTTGTGCGCCCGACTGCACTTGCTTGCTCATCGAAGTCAGCTGATGTCGTTCTGCCTGAAGCATATGCCGAGCAATGTGAACAATTCGACTTTCCACCTCTTCAATTGCCCGAGAAAAGTCCTGAAAACGAGTAACCAGAGACTCTCCCAGCTTGGTAGGCGTAATGGCATTTTGATAAGCGACCATTTCTGCCACCGTTTTATTGGTGGAATGCCCAATTCCGGTAATCACGGGGAGCGGAAAAAGAGCAATTTCTCGTGCCAATTTATAATGATTATAGCACGAGAGCCCCACTTCTCCACCCCCACCGCGGATGATGACAACCAAATCAAAATGTTCCTGCACTTTTCTGATTTTTCGAAGCTGATTCATCAACTGATCCACAGCGCGATCTCCCTGCAGAAGCGAAGGAAAAAGGAAATGAAAAAAGTGAAAACCCTTTTGAATACGAGCGGCTTCCAAGACATTGAGAAAATCGGCATAACCATTACTGGTTTCTACAGAAATCACCGCAATACGCCGAGGCAAAATGGGCAATTTCTTTTGTTTATTTTGGTTTAAAATTCCTTCCTTTTTCAACCTTGACAAGGTTTCCTGTTTTTCCCGAGCCAAATCTCCCAAGGTAAAACTCGGATCTATATCACAAATTTGCAGGGAAAGCCCATATAGGGGGTGAAATTTTATTCGGGCTTCAAATAAAATTTTAACTCCGTCTTTCAAAGGTTCCTTGAGGACTTGTTTAAACTTTTTATCAATACGCTGATAGTCGTTTTTCCACAAATTGGCACGCAGCTGGGCAATGACCTTATTTCCTCTTTTCTCTATCAAATCAGGATAACAATGCCCGGAATGTTCATAATGATTGAGCTTGTTCATCTCTGCTTTGACCCAATAGGTGCGAGCATAGCGTTTTTGAAGTACCCGTTGAATGCTTTTGGTCACCTCCAACAAAGAAAATACTTGTTTGTTATTGATTTTTTTAGCCATGATGTTGCTGCATATTTTGGAGCGTCAAAAAGACTTATCGCAATATAAGGTTTATTTTTTCTGTTGTCTTCAATTTTTTATTCCCTTTTTTAAGGTGAAGTATGGGGCATCATGGCAACAAGTAAATCCGATTTTCTATTCCCCCTCTAATTGTAATTATTGAGCTCATTGATTTTATTCTCTCAATTTTTTTGGTGGATTTCTAAGAACAAATTATTTTTGTCATCTCTAAATTTTGACAGAGCAGTTCTTATTACCATAAACAACACAAAAAGCCCGAGTGGCGGAATTGGTAGACGCACTGCGTTCAGGGCGCAGCGTTGGCAACAACGTGCTGGTTCGACTCCAGTCTCGGGCACAAATAAGAATCGTAATGCACTTATATACAAGGGATTACGATTTTTTTTATGTTATTATTTGTAAGGGATAAGCAGCCTCTTTACTCCTACCTCTTTCTTTCCTCTTTTCGATGTTTAAACACAAAACATAAAAAGTTTCTTATTTATAGAATAATATTATATTTGAACAGTGAATAAATTCCGGCTTGGAATGCAAGGCAGCATCGAGCTGAAAAATAGTGGTATATGCCTGAAAAAGGACAGAGAAAAAAAATCATCATGTATGCGCTGGGGATATTCCTCTTCCTGATGATACATTATGCCTTAAACTTAGCGTTTTTATCCTTTCTTGGCGGCTTTATTCCGTTTTTAAAGAACCTGAGTTTCACCCTGGCGATTGCCTGTATTATTCTGGTCATCAGAACTATACTTGAGGCGTTAATCAGCTCAAAAACAACCAACAGGGGCGATGAATACAACCTCTTGCGGGTGGTGCGTCTGATCTCCACGATTTTAATCATTATTATTGTCGTTCTTTTTACCTTTCAAAAAGCCAATTCATTTTTAGAGAGTTTGGGACTGGCTTCCTTGGTGCTGGGTTTTGCTTTGCAAGCCCCCATTACCTCCTTTATCGCCTGGCTTTATGTGATTTTTAGAAGGCCTTACCAAGTGGGAGACCGCATTCAAATCAACGAACACCGTGGAGATGTCGTTGAAATTACTTATTTAGATACCATTATTTTTGAAATCAGTGGTGATTACCTGGGCAACGACCGAAAAAGTGGTCGGCTGGTTCACTTTCCCAACAGTATGATTTTAAAAGACAAGGTCATCAATTATTCGGGAAATCAAGCCCCTTTTATATGGAATGAAACAGCGGTTCAAGTCGCCTACACAAGCGATTTAGAGTTTGTTAAAGAATGCTTGGAAAAAGTTACTTGGGAGGATTTTGAAAAGCGTTATCCGCAAAAGGCCAAAATCAGTGATCAATGGCGTCCGGCCGTCTATTTTAGAACCAATCCGCGGTCGTGGATGGAAGCCGTGGTGCAATATCCTGTAGAGCCGGAAGACACCACCGGTCGGCGTAATCGCATCTTACGTGCAGCTCTTCCCCTAATGAATGCCGAACCCGGAAAAGTACAATTCCCGGAAGGAACCGCCAGGTAAGCCGAATATGGCGCTTAGTAAAGGTTGAAATATGATCTGCCGGCGAACTCCCCCATAATACAGGTATACTCATTTTGGAAAAGTGATTTTTACGGCTTATGCCAAAATAAATTCTGTTTTAAAATGCTCCTTAACGCGCATAGAAGTTAAAGTATTCACAATCCTCAACTCACATTTCGGGATATTGAATTCTTAATTATCTTCGCAACAAAAAATGCCAAATCTCATCAAGTCCTTTCGCATCATCAGCATTTTGGAAGCCATTTCCTATCTCGTATTGCTCTTTATTGCCATGCCTTTAAAATATATGTTTCACCAACCCGAATTGACCCGATTCACCGGATCGGTTCACGGAGCTTTGTTTATCCTCTATGTGATCGGAGCATTTGTAATGTATAAAAAACTGGATTGGTCCATAAAGACACTTTTAATAGCTATCCTCTGTTCGGTAATTCCGTTTGGTCCTTTTTATGTAGATAAAAAATTCTTACCCAAACGAGCCTAAGACAAACGGTCCTTCACATATTCTATTTTGGTTTTGTGATGAGCCTGGGGTTGTCCTTGCTCATCTACATTGACCATCACAATTTTATCGATGGTAATAATGACCTGACGCGTCATTTTATTGCGAACCTCGCAAGTAAGCGTCAAGGAAGCGGTTCCAAATTTTAGCACATCAATACCAATTTCTATAATATCGCCTTGATGGGCAGAGCTCACAAAATCAATCTCACTCATAAATTTAGTAACCACCTTTGGGTTTTCCAGCTGAATGATGGCATACAAGGCCGCTTCTTCATCAATCCATTGTAATAAACGCCCGCCAAACAAGCTGCCATTAGCATTTAAATCTTCAGGTTTAATCCATTTTCGAGTGTGAAAGCGCATAATTCTATTTTTATTTTAAAGATAGGCATTATCTAACTGTCCTGCGATTATTTTCCATAAATAGATCCTATCCGCCTATAGTTTTTAATAGAGGCGTCGCCTTTCGGCTGGTATATTGGCGTTCGGGCGGGCATTCTACCCTAAAATTTCAATCGAAGACGTTTACCCCGCCTGACGTCAATATGCTTGTTGTGCGTTCGTTTTTTTATATCGGGGTTACCCTTATTTGTCCTCCAATTGCTTTTAAAACTTTCATAATTGTTGAAAATCGCGGCTTAGAATTATTGGACAATGCTTTATATAAACTGGGTCTGCTCATTCCGGTATCTTCCGCTATTTTAGTCATACCAATCGCTTTAGCAATATGTCCTATTGCAGACACAATTTCAGCGTCACTCCCTTCTTCCAAAACTGCATTTAAGTATTCAGCAATCATTTCGTGGCTATCCAAATAGTCTGCTATATCTAATTTTGAAGTTTCCATTTTTCTATTTTTTTAAATTCTTCCAAATTCCTTTTGCTTTTTCAATATCCTTCTGTTGAGTCGATTTATCTCCGCCAATTAGCAGTACAATAATTTTTCTATCCGTTTCTTTGAAGTAAACTCTGTAGCCTTTTGCATAGTTAATTCTCAATTCCTTAATTCCGTTTCCTACTGGTTTGCAATCTCCAAAGTGTTCTTCATTTTATAATTTCTGAAGTCTGAACAAAATCTTTGCTTTTGCCCTCAAGTCTTTCAACTTTCTAAGCCATTTGTCAAACTCTCTTGTTTTTTCAATAAAGTACATTTTTTAAATTGTATTCATTTGGATACAAAGTTACAAAATTATTATAAAAATGTAAATCTAATTTTGAGTGTTCGGTTTTCGGTAAAATGACGCACAACTCATAGATTTAAACAAATTTTAGCAAGAAAGGAGAGAAGTATTTTTACTTTTGGACAAAACGAAAGATCATGCAAAAACTCGATACAAAAACTGCTTTTATTACCGGCGGCACCAAAGGAATTGGCTATGGGATAGCCCAAGCCCTCTTGCAAGAAGGCATGAAGGTAGCCATCACCGGAAGAACACAAAAAACAGTAGACGAAGCCGTCAAAAAATTAAACGAACAGTCCAAGGCCGAAGCTTATGGTTTTCAAGCGGATGTACGCAATTTTTCAGATCAGGAGAATGCGATTGAAAAGGCAATTGACCAACTTGGGAAAATAGACGTACTCATCGCCAATGCAGGGCTCGGACACTTTGCTCCTCTTGAAGAATTGACCGTTGAGCAGTGGAACCAAACCATTGACACCAACCTCTCCGGAGTGTTTTATACCCTCAAAGCGGGGTTGGCGCAATTGAAGGCCAACAAAGGTTACTTTTTGGCCATTTCCAGTTTGGCAGGCACCAATTTCTTTAAAGGCGGAAGCGCTTATAACGCCAGTAAATTTGGTGTAACCGGATTCACTCAAGCAGCCATGTTGGATATGCGCGAACACGGCATCAAAACCAGCGTCATCATGCCGGGATCTGTGGCTACACACTTTAACAATCACACCCCAAATGATCAAGACCATTGGAAGATACAAAAAGAAGACCTGGGCAAGCTCGTGGTGGATCTTTTAAGCATGAATGCCCGCACCCTACCGAGCAAGGTGGAAGTCAGACCTTCTTTTCCTCCCGGTAAATAAAAAACTATTCCAACAATATCATTCAAAATCCGTCAGCAATGGCGGATTTTTAACTCCTTTTATCATTCCGGAAAATATGGCAATAAAACATTGGAAAGCTGATTTGGTCAGTTCTACTATCGGATTTGGGATTACTCATTTTGGACTTGCAAAGGTCAGAGGACGTTTTACAGACTTTCAAGTCTCCATCGCCATGGAAGAAGAAAGATTTGAATCGGCTCAAGTATATTTTGAGGCCCAAGCTGCCTCTATCGACACCTTTGACCGTGAACGAAACCAGCACTTGTGCGGAGCCGATTTCTTTGCAGTCGACCAATATCCTACCCTCAAATTTAAAGCGAGTAATGTCATCTCAAAAACGGCGTCCAATTATATACTCGAAGGAGATTTAGAAATCAAAAAAATTGCTAAACCGGTTTCCCTGCAAGCACGATTCAGCAAAATCATAACAGATCCTTGGGGAAATAAACGCTGTGGCTTGATGATGCACACAAAAATAAATCGCACAGACTGGGGGTTAAACTTCTCAAAAAAACTTGCCAACGGACTTCCCATTCTCAGTAAATCTGTGGATATTACTATTGACCTCGAATTGATTTAAACCGCCCTGCCCTCTATTCCATTTGCAAGGTTTTATACACCAGTACCCAAGAGCATCTGCAGTCGCTGACACAAAGGGAATAAATTTGCATTCCAACAATCGGATCCAATACCAGTTATACATAAAAATTGGTATATATTCCCGCCCCACACCTCAAAAAAAACCGCCATTATTGGGCGGTTTTTTTGGGTTTATACTTAAAAAGTATAAAGACTATTCAATTACAATCTTTTGAGTTTTGGTTTGTCCTTGTTTGTTATGAAAACGAACCAAGTAGATTTGAGAAGACAGGTCGGCCACATTAATGCTGTGTACTCCACCGCTAATCTTGGCGGTTTTTACTTCCTGCCCCAGCAGGTTATACACCTGAACTTCAACAGGTTTTTGTGTTTTTATACTCAAGCGCCCATTTCTAATCATGGTACTCATAATCTGGACATCGAAATCTTTTTTAGGCGTTTCTACGGCCAACCCGTTAGGAACATAAGCGTATACAAAGCCCAAGGTGTTGGTCACTACTCCAGCGTTATTAAGTTGCTGAAATTCAAAATAGTAACTAATGATTTCATTCCCATTACCTTCATAGTAACTCCAAAAATGCAAGGGAACTCCAGAAGCGGAACTTGTGTCTCCGGGAGCAATAGTTACGTAATCATTTACCGGTATGGTTTGTCCTTCAATAATCCCATAGTAACAAAAGCCTAAACAAACCTCCATACCGCTACCATCAGTATTTTCAAACTCAATTGCTTTAATACGCATGTTTATGGCTTGTGAAGATGTGTTTACAATATAGTAATCTAAGTAAGCATCAGAAGTTTCTGCCGTACTATGAAACACAAGGGTGTCTCCATCTTCTAACTCCCCCATACTGGTCACAACAGAAAACTGAGCTTGTGCTCCGAGACTTATTAATAGTAACGAAAATAATAGATAAATTTTTTTCATAGTGTCTGTTTTAGTTAATCTTCACCCGGCATAAAAAATACCTTTACCATACAAAGATAGTAAAGGTATTTTTAAATAGAGGAATATTTAACAATTATTCAATAATAAGCTTTTTAGTTATTACACTTGAATGTTGTTGAATATTTACAAAGTATATTCCTGAGGATAGATCTGCAATATTTAACTGTGTATCTTTAGTCACGTTTTTCTGTGCAAAAACCTCTTGTCCTAAAGTATTGACAATAGTAACATCGACCGGGTCTTGTGCTGCAATGTGTAAAAATCCTTCGGCCGGGTTGGGATACATTGTCAACGCATCAAATTTATTTGATTCTACTCCTAATGTAGTAAAATTGTCACTATGGGCTGACTGCATTACATTGTGATTCCCATCAGCTATCCAAGCTACGACCTGAAGATCACTCATTTCTTCAACAAAGGTACTCGACATATCATAAGGACCAAAAGTATGGGTAAAGTTTCCTCCATCAGTAGCATTAATCGTTACTCCGTTGGCAGTAGGAAGCATTTTTAAAAAGGTATTGAAAAAATCTGTTTCTCCTGCATTATTCGGAGTGTTAGCATTGCCAAAAGTAAGTTTTTCCACTACAGCTACATAAAGGGTAAAATCACCTTCAAGATAAGAGTCTGTATTAACAGTTACCTTCACGCTTGAACTGTTTTTTTCAACATCCAGAGACATCTTAAAAAACGCAGGCTTATTAACGGCTTCTTGATACCCATTTTGAAGCACGGTAAGATTCTGTTGTTCCACTACTTCACCTTCTATCAGCATAGTAGGCGCAGCATTAACCCCATAATATGCTCTTCTTACACTTACTTCATTGGTGAAATAAGGATCTCCTTCTGCCGGCCAACTAACCGGATATTTAACCAACGAGAAAGTACTGTCAGCTAAGTTTGCAAAAAATGGATCATAAAGTTGGGGGTTAAGAACGGCGCAAGGAGGGCAAGTAGCACTCGTAAACTCTTCATAAAGCGGTATGCGTTGTACTGAGTTTGAAGCCACATAAATATTTTTTGAAAGACTGTTATCAGTATTATCCTGATCAGCACCGGCTCCATTAATATTTGAAACATCTATGCTGATAGTATGATCTCCAACAGAAGCAGCATTCCAAGGGGTACTCAAGGTAAAATTATAGGAATCTAAAGTGGTTACATTTACACCCGAAACCGTTTCTGTTTGAGGAGTTCCTCCATCGACAGACCAGGTTACATCAAATGAGCTTATTGCAGTAGCTCCATTATTGATTATTGTACCACTAACAGGCACATTTCCGGTGGCTACAAAATCATTAATATCAATATGATCAAGGGCTACCTCAACATCCGGCATACTTACAACCTTTATATTATCGATTATTAAAATATAACCGGCATTGGCGGCAGTTGTATTTCGGAATGCTATATAAATATCCTGCCCTGCATAACTTGCAAGAGAGACCACTTGTTCTTCAAGAGCCCCGGTAGGAGCTGTTTGAGCAAGTATAGGCGCATCCGTAAAGTCTGCAGGTGTGTTACCGGTAGTAGATACTAATATTTCATAGCTTCCCGGCGCATTAGCATTCCCCGAAAGGGCATCAAAAAACAAAGTAGGATTGCTTGTAGGCAATGAAATTTGAGGGGTAACTGCCCATCTATCAGCATCAGCCGGTTGTTGAAACATTGAAGCTGAAGCCATAGTTTCTCCAGGTCCCTGAAATCTAACCGCAACCCAAGCTTCATTAAGAAAACTCAAATCATATTGACCATTTGATATAGGAGACGCTGCATCTTCCGTATAAAGCGACCAACCAAGCGTGGTCAAGCTCGCAGTAGACACGTTTTGTCCTATAGCATTACTAAAGTCTTCTTCAAAAATAACATTCTGCGCATGTGTAAAGGCCATGCAGCCGATAAAAAGCGCAACAAAAAGGGTAATTCGTTTTAGCATATTAGTTGTTTTTAAGTTCAATTGATTACAAATCTAAATGATAAAGGTGTTTTATCCAAAGAAAAGTTAGTTTAAAATCTTTTTTAGTTCCGAATCGTTTAATAAGTCGATGGTGATTTAAGGCATATTGTCAGTATGTTAATATTTAACACTTTAAACGTTTAACCTTCAGCTGGAACACTGTTATGTCTTTTTATAATATATGCAAAACGGCGCATGAGAAACCAATTTATAAATCAAATGGGGATAACATCAAAGTGATATATGCTACTCAGTGTTTTGCACAAAAAAAGCCCCATAAAGGGGCAATGATTATCAAGTCTCAAAAGAGCCGGCTCATTTTTGAGCTCATGATTTACCACCGGCTTTGATGGCGGCAATTTCTTTTTTGACTTCTTCTATTTGTCGTTGCGCCCTTTTTTCAGCGCGATCCGAACTTTTATTCCAATATTTATCCAGTTTATTTTCAATAGACAATTTGATATCGTCACCAAATCTGTCTAAATAATCACTACTGTTGTCCAAAAGTGCTTTACGGGTATCTTTTCCTTTTTTAGGGGCAAACAGCATGCCTAAGGCAACACCGGTGGCTGCACCTATGATAAGTCCGGCTATTGTATCTTTAGCGTTCATAAATTTTCTTTTTTGTTTCCACAAATTTAAGCTTTTTCATCGCTAAAAATAAAATAAAAATGTTAATTATATTTTAAGCCACTCCTCCAAGCTTAGCGCCATTAATCTTAAATAAATCACTACAACTTCCTTGGTGGTAAATTAGTTATAGGCCTGAGACGGTTTATAACAAACCGGAATAATTTCTCCTTTTTTCAGACAATATCGTTTGATTTCTTCTGCCGAAAGCTTTTGGGTGTAGTCTACCTCCTTTACCACAAAACCCATTTTCGCAATTTTTCAAAATAATCTCGGCCATAAATCCGAACGTGATCGTACTGTCCAAAAATCTTAGCGCGTTCTTTGGGATCAGTAATTGAATCGTCTTTCAAAGGTTTTCTCTCTTGATAAGTCTTGCGGAATCTGCAAAATTGCCATTCCTCCCGGTCTCAGCACCCTAAACAGTTCCTGCATAGCCGTAGTGTCATCGGGAATATGCGCTAATACATGGTTACAAAAGATCGTATCATAAGCATTGTCATGAAAGGGCAGGTCACAAATATTGGCTTTTACATCTGCCAAGGCCGAGGAATGAGGTTGAGTACAATCTTGAATATCTTTTCATTGGGAGTCAAGGAAAGTTAATACAATTATTTCTTTCTGAATTCATCCTCCTCATCAGAGGTTATTCCTAAGGCTTCATAGATATAATCAAAAGTAGAAAGCAATTGAGGTTTTCCGTCTACCAAGGCTACATTGTGTTCAAAATGAGCACTTGGTTTTCGGTCAGCCGTGAGAATAGACCAGCCGTCGGGCAACTGAACAACGCGATGCGTTCCCAAATTAATCATAGGTTCAATGGCTAAAACCATTCCTTCTTTAATCTTTTTACCGCGTCCGCGCTTTCCATAATTGGGCACCTGCGGATCTTCGTGCATCTTTTTTCCTACGCCGTGACCCACCAGTTCTCTAACCACACCATAGCCATGTTGGCCTTGTGTGTACTCCTGAATGGCATAACCAATATCGCCAATTCGATTTCCTTTCTTAAACTGAGCAATGCCTCTATAAAGCGATTCCTTGGTGATTCTCAATAATTTTTTGACTTCGGGACTCACCTCCCCTACCTCAAAGGTATAAGCATGATCTCCATAATAGCCATTTTTATAGGATCCACAATCAATAGAGATAATGTCTCCGTTCTCAAGTGGTTTTTTATTGGGAATACCGTGCACTACCTGTTCGTTGGGGCTCATGCACAAAGAATTGGGAAAGCCATACATACCCAAAAATCCGGGTTCAGCGCCGTGATCGCGGATAAACTCATCGGCCAGCTTATCCAAATGCAGGGTAGTGACACCGGGTTTAACTTCACCGGCCAACATGCCCAGGGTTTTCGAAACAATTAGCGCACTTTCACGCAGTAATTCTATTTCTTCAAGAGTTTTATATTTAACCATAAATTATTTCTATTTATTGTCTTCATCTGTCTTTGATGCTTCAAAACGCTATAGCGTATTGAGTAAATACCGGACTAAAACCGGCGCAGCGTGCCCATCGCCCCATTATTTTCCGGCGTGTACAGGTTAACAGATAGTTACTTCATTTTAAAAAGGAAAAAAATCCCTTTTTCTTCTTCTTTTTTGATTTCATATGATCTGGTGTGGTATTGGTTATCATCTGATAAATTTCGCCCCAGCCGGGGAAACCACCTACATTGCGATCATCTATAAAAATATCGGCATGAATTTTACGGCTCACCTTAGGGTCGTGGTCTTCTTCGGGGAAACTGTTGTTTACTGCATAAAATTCAATTCCGTTTTCTCTACAAAATTCAACAGCCTGATCGAGGCGCTTTCCCTTTCTATAGGTCCACAATATTAATCGATAGCCATCTTTTTGTAGCTTTTTTAAGGTATCAAAAGCAAAAAGTTTGGCGCGGCCAATCTTGGGGTATGCATCTTCTACGATGGTTCCGTCAAAATCTACTGCAATAACTGAAGTCTTCTTTACTTTCATAAATACAAGTAATTTTAAGGTGCATAAACATGTTTGTAATCCTGTCCGGAAACGATTTTAGCCATGTCCTTAGCGATAGATTCCTGTGCATATTCAACAAAACGATTGACTTCCTGTCCGTCTTTAAAAAAGATAATTGTCGGAACATGGGCAATATCATACCCTTTTTCATAATTCGCTTTGGAGGATTTGTATTCATCCAAGGCATAAACCGTCAATTGGTCTTGATCAAAGCCTGTTTCATCCAAAATTTTATAAAATTTTGGCAGCTCACGATGGCTGTCCGGACACCAAGTACCCATAAAAACCACGATCTTATAATCACTGATATGTTCAGCAATGGTCTGCAAGGCGCTTTGATTGGGCGTATAGGCTTCATAAGCCGGCTCAAACCACACTCGAGTCGAATCGGAACTCCTTAAGTCTTGCTCGGTCAGCAATCCTACATAAGTGTCATCAAGATTGGTTTTTGGCGACTGCTGCTTGTTGGACTGCTGACAGCCTGTGCTCAGCAACAGTATTCCGATAAAACAGCAGACTAAAATACTTCTCATTTCAATACCCTTTAAATTAAAATTCGTGGTCGGTTGTGTTTTTACGACAATAACTTAAAAAATTATCGTTTGTTCAAGTTTTTTAGGTAATCAACATAAGGCTTACCGGAAACAATTTGGGCAATATCCTTTGCTAAAGATTCGCGAGCGTGCTCTACAAATCGATTGACTTCTTTCCCATCCTTATAAAAGATGATAGTGGGTACTCGTTTGATGTGGTAGCCTGCTTCATAACGATTTTTGGAGTGCATACGATGATTGAGGGCATACATCGTCAACTGATCTAAATCATAATCTGCTTGCTCCAAAATCTTAAACAGTCGCGGGATTTCGCGATGACTGTCCGGACACCAAGTACCCATAAAAACTTTAATTTCATAGTCTCCAATATGTGCCTTAATGGTCTTCATGGCGCCGGGATGCGGGCTGTATCTCTTATATCTTGGCGCATACCACCGCATGGTGTAAGGAGAGGATTTCAAATCATTCACATTGAGCTTTCCTGTATAGCGATAATCGATTTTGCGATTTTGTTGAACCTGCCGCTGCTTGTGAATCGATTTTTTAAGTTTTTTCAGCTTTTTTGAATCGATTATTTTGGCGTCTTTCAGGTTTTCAGTTTTAACTTTTTTTACGCGCTTGAATTTCTCTTGGGCATTCCCTTGAAAGCAAAGGCCGAGGATCCATAGAAAACTAAGCGTAAAAATTAGATTTTTCTTTGTCATAATAAAGAGTTTTGGGTCATTAATTGGGGTTTTTCGATTTCCATAAGTGCCAAAATCGTGGGGGCCACATCGCCCAAGATACCATTGTTAATATGCCGATATTCAGAGCTAATCAAAATAATAGGCACCGGATTCGTGGTGTGTGCCGTGTTCGGACTTCCATCCGGGTTTTTCATTTTTTCGCTGTTGCCGTGATCGGCTAAAATGATAAAATCATAATTGGCTTTACCCGCTTCCACCAGCTTTTCTACACAGGCATCCACGGTTTCTGCTGCTTTCATGGCGGCCTCAAAAACACCGGTATGCCCCACCATGTCGGTATTGGCAAAATTGATACAGAAGAAATCGGTTTCTGCTGCTTCAATTTTGGGCAAGAGTCGCTCGGTCAGTTCGGGAGCGCTCATTTCAGGTTGCAAATCATAGGTGGCTACTTTGGGTGAATGAACCATTATACGTTCTTCGCCGTCAAAATTTTCCTCGCGTCCACCGGAAAAGAAAAAGCTGACATGTGGATATTTTTCGGTCTCCGCAGCCCTAATTTGACTTTTCCCGTTTTTTGCCAACACCTCGCCTATGGTATCTTTGAGGTTTTCTTTTTCAAAAACGACATCAATTCCTTGAAAGGCGTCATCATAATTGGTCATGGTCACAAAATGTAAGTCCATTTTTTTCATTCCTTCATCGGGAAAATCAGACTGGGTCAATGCCTGGGTCAACTGTCGACCGCGATCAGTTCTGAAATTAAAAAAGATGACGATTTCGCCTTCCTTTAGCGTGGCTACCGGTTGACCGTCTTCAAGCATAACAATGGGTTTGATAAACTCATCGCTAATGCCTTCGTCATAACTTTCCTGTATCGCTTGAAGCAGCTGTGTACTTTCTCTTCCCTTTCCATTTACTATCAAATCATAGGCCAATCGCGTGCGTTCCCAACGTTTATCTCGATCCATAGCATAATATCGGCCAATTATCGAAGCAATCTTTGTATGGGTTTGTTGCAGGGTTTGCTGCAAGTTGCTAAGGCAATCTTTTCCCGCATGCGGGTCTACATCTCTTCCATCCGTAAACGCGTGGACATATTTTTGGGAAACTCCATAGTCTTCAGCAGCGCGGAGCAGCCCTTTGAGGTGATCGACATGGGAATGCACGCCACCATCACTAACCAGTCCCATAAAATGTACCGGTTTTCCTTGAGCCTTAGCCACATCAAAGGCTTTTTTCAAAGCTGGTTGTTGTAACAGACTTTCTTCGGTAACCGCTCGATTGATTTTAGCCAAATCTTGATAAACAATACGACCGGCACCCAAATTCATATGCCCCACTTCGCTATTGCCCATTTGGCCTTTAGGCAAACCCACATGCGTTCCATCGGTTCGCAACGCTGCATGTGGATAAGTTTTAAAAAGCTGATCAACATAAGGAGTTTTTGCCTGATGGATGGCCGATACTTCTGGATCCTGCGTCGATCCCCAGCCATCTAATATCAATAAAATCGCTTTTTTATTCATAAATTGAAAATGAAGGACAAATTTAAAGTATCATCATCATTTTGATGGTAATATTCTATTAAAATTGGAGGTCGAGGATTTTTGAGTGATTGTTGAAAAGAATATTGATAAAACATAATGAGTTTATTTAAACTTTGGCGGATTCAAGTCACAAATGCAAAATGATTTTTTTAGTCTATAAAAATTTTCATTTTCCTATAATTTATAAACGTGTCAACAGCAACTCGTCATTTTCTCATCACAAGCCTACGCATTTTCAACAAAGGGCATTTCTTTAGCAGTAACCACAAGAATTAATCTCGTGTCAACTTTTTATACTTAATTCGTTTTGGAATCAAATCTCCGCCCAGTCGCTTCTTTTTGTTTTCTTCATAATCCGAAAAACCACCTTCGAAAAAGTACACTTGAGAATTGCCCTCAAAAGCGAGAATATGGGTACAAATACGATCCAAGAACCAGCGGTCATGAGAGATGACTACCGCGCAACCGGCAAAGTTTTCGAGTCCGTCTTCTAAGGCGCGCAGGGTATTTACATCCAAATCATTGGTCGGCTCATCCAGCAACAACACGTTTCCTTCTTCTTTCAGGGTCATAGCCAAGTGCAACCGATTGCGTTGTCCCCCCGAAAGGGCGCTTACTTTTTTATTTTGTTCACTACCCGAAAAATTAAATCGACTCAAATAGGCCCTGGAATTGACTTCCCGTCCGCCCATCATAATTAAATCCTGTTCATCACTAAAGTTTTGCCAAATGGTTTTTTCCGGATCAATATTGGCGTGGGTTTGATCTACATAAGCAATTTTAGCGGTCTCCCCTACTTCAAAACTTCCATCATCGGGTTGTTCTTCGCCCATAATCATTTTAAAAATGGTGGTCTTTCCGGCTCCATTAGGACCGATAATACCTACAATTCCGGCTTGTGGCAGTTTAAAATTTAAATCTTCATAAAGCAGCTTATCGCCAAAACCCTTTTTTACGTTTTTGGCTTCGATTACTTGGGTCCCCAAACGAGGTCCGTTGGGAATGTATATCTCCAGTTTCTTATCGAGTTCTTTTTCATCCTGACTCATTAATTTATCATAATTTTTGAGTCGGGCTTTTTGTTTGGTTTGCCGTCCTTTGGGGTTCATTTTGGCCCATTCCAACTCTCGTTCCAAAGTTTTTTGACGCTTACTGGCCTGTTTTTGTTCTTGTGCCATGCGTTTGGATTTTTGGTCTAACCAAGAAGAGTAATTCCCCTTCCAAGGAATTCCTTCTCCGCGATCCAATTCTAAGATCCATCCGGCCACATTGTCTAAAAAGTAACGGTCGTGGGTCACGGCAATCACAGTCCCTTTATAGTTGTGTAAGTGATGCTCTAACCAGTGAACCGACTCTGCATCCAAGTGGTTGGTGGGCTCGTCGAGCAATAGAATATCGGGTTCTTGCAACAGCAATCGGCACAAGGCTACCCGACGGCGTTCTCCACCTGACAGGGTGGCGATCTTTTGATCCCCCGGAGGTGTGCGCAAGGCATCCATAGCCAACTCGAGTTTACTGTCAATTTCCCATGCGCCAACAGCATCTATTTGATCCTGTAGTTTGGCTTGTTTTTCCATCAGTTTCTCCATTTTCTCGGCGTCCTCATAGACTTCGGGTAAAGCAAACTGATCGTTAATTTTATTATACTCATCAATAATAGCCATGGTTTCCCCCACGCCTTCCTTGACCACATCAAGTACGGTCAACTCCTCATCAAGTTTGGGTTCCTGCGGCAAATAGCCTACCGTATAATCTGCAGACGAAAAGGCAACATCGCCTTCATATTCTTTATCAATACCCGCTATAATACGCAACAGGGTAGATTTACCGGATCCGTTAAGTCCGAGAATCCCAATTTTAGCCCCGTAAAAGAAACTGAGATAAATGTTTTTAATTACCGGGGTATTGTTGCCGGGATAGGTTTTGGAAACTCCCGACATCGAAAAAATAATCTTTTTATCGTCTGCCATGATTGTAGGTTTGTGTTTGTGCAATTAACCGACAAATGTAAGGATTAGAGAAGAAATAAACTAATGCATATTTTGCCCTGTCAAAAGATTGCCCTCCTTATTTCCAAAACAAGCACAAAGACATAAATCCTCATCAGATTCTCTCTTTGAAAAAAACGCCGAAACATTAACAAAGCTTAACGATAGACTTGGGCAAAGTTTTTTCTTTATTAGTAATTTTGAAGGTGTTTTATATATCAATTTAATAAAATCATAGCATTATGGCAAAAGAAAGCATACATCAATTTACGGTAACCGACATCAAAGGAAACGAGTTTGATTTCTCAAACTTAAAAGGCAAAAAGATATTGGTGGTCAACACCGCCTCTGAATGTGGGTTTACACCGCAATACAAAAATTTGGAACAGTTGTATAAGCGTTATAAAGATCAAAATTTTACCATTGTCGGTTTTCCGGCCAATAATTTTGGACAACAGGAGCCGGGTAATGATGAAGAAATTGCGCAATTCTGTAAAGCCAACTACGGCGTCACTTTCCCCATGATGAGTAAAATTTCGGTGAAAGGAGCAGACATGCATCCCCTTTATCATTTTCTCACCGAAAAGGACAAAAACGGAGTCAAAGACAGTGAAGTAAAATGGAATTTTCAAAAATATCTCCTCGATAAAAACGGGCAATTAGAAGAGGTTTACGAATCTAAAGTATTGCCGGACGGAGAGGAAATCACTTCTTGGATCGAGCAATAGCTTTTCTGAAGAAGACAAACCCCAATAAACCGCCGATGTCAAGAAATATCGGTTGGTCTTTATTGGTTTTTTTTTTTGAATACGACGCAATGCAATGTTTTGCGGAAACAAATTAACTTTGTAAACCTCGCCACCTTAGCTCAGCGGTAGAGCAGCTATCTCGTAAGTAGCAGGTCATCGGTTCAAGTCCGATAGGTGGCTCATTTATGGTCGCTCTGCATTTCTTTTACAAAAACACCTGCTTTAAACGTCTACCATCCCTCTCAAAATACGCCATACACTCTTCCGCTATCCTATTGAAAAATCATTCGATAAAGAATCACTGTTTAAAGGAATAAAATCTTCCCTTTATAATTTTGCCGCCAATTGCTCGACAACTTCTGCTTTCATTTCATGGGTCCCCTCAAAAGTCAACACCTCCACCCGGTGTGCCCCAAACAAGCTTTTGGCCAATTCTACTTCTTGGTCTGCTCTCGCCTGATCAAAATATTCATCTCGAGTTCCATAAACCACCATTACTTTTGCTTTTTTGAGAAAAGTAAAATCTGCCGGCGTCAACTCCGTGGGAATAGCTCCGGCATAAATGACCAATAAATCACAGTCTACCTTACGCGAAGCCATCCAACGCAGGCTTACCGAAACCCCCTGGGAAAATCCAAAAACAATTAGTTTTTTCGCTGCTTCAAAATCTTCAATTTTACTAATGGCATCAAAATAATTCAGTACGTTTTGTGTTTCTGCTTTTGTATTTTCCCGGGTCAACCAACTGGCCCCCACATATTTAAAGTCAGATTTTTGATAGTATTTAGAAGGAGCTTGCGGAGCTATCACCTGGTTTTTCTCCGAATCCAAAGTGTTGAAGTAGCGAATAAAATAGCGACTTAAAAATCCTATCCCATGGCAACAAAACCAGGTGTGGAGGGTTTGTGGAGTTTTGGTGTTGAGCTTGGTATACGTGTTGGTGGTTTGATAAGTTACTTGTGATTCTTTAGTGGTCATTAGGTGTCGAATTCGTATTTTTGCAAAGTTAAAAACATTTATGATGGAAAAGAGTGAAAAGGAGATTTTACAAGCGATTAATGCCCGATGCAAAAACACTTTAATGGAAACTTTAGACATTGAATTTACCGCAGTGGGCAAAGACTTTGTGGAAGCCAAGATGCCGGTCACCCCAAAGGTTCACCAACCAGATGGCGTATTGCACGGTGGCGCATCAGTAGCTTTGGCAGAAACGGTAGGAAGCGTGGCCAGTTTCATCTTCCTCGACGGTGACAACTTTTATATTCGAGGTATAGAAATCAATGCCAATCACGTCAAAAGCATTGCCGCCGGCACCGTTTATGCCCGAGCAGGATTTATTCATAAAGGCCGCACCACCCAAGTGTGGGACATCCGGATTAGAGACGAAAAAGACCGCCTTATTTCCTCTGTTAAACTGACAACCATCGCTCTTCAAAAACCTTCAAAACAAGCATGAATCAATCTGATTTCTTTTTAAAAGCCCAAACTTGGCAACAGCAAAAACTTCCCTTTGTCATTTATCGAAAACCGGCCAAGGAAAAATCCAAATCCTTTAGGGTAAAAGGCTGCTTTCAAACAGACGACAAACTCCATATTGCCACTGATTTTACAAGTTCCGGTTTTGTAATTGCTCCCTTTGACTTTCAAAAAGACAGCATCATTATTCCTTATGAAAAAGCCGAGCAAGAAGAAGTACAGGTCGATTTTCATCCTGAAAAGGAAAACCAACCGCCTGTACCCGAGGAAAATAAAGCTGCCAAAAAGCATCATCTTAATCTGGTTTCAAAAGGGATTGAAGCCATTGAAAATAAAGTTTTTCAAAAAGTGGTGCTTTCCCGAAAACTCGAATTGCCCACCACAAAAGAACCAATCGATATTTTTAAAAGTCTGCTCCATACTTATCCTACCGCTTTTGTGTATTGTTGGTATCATCCACAAGTAGGGCTTTGGCTGGGGGCCACCCCCGAAACCCTGGTCAAAATATCTGATAAAACCTTAAAAACCATGGCTTTGGCGGGCACCAAATCGGTTTTAGAAGCCGACACTCCACAATGGACAGACAAAGAACGCGCAGAACAACAACTGGTTACCGATTTCATTAAAGAGCAAATCGCCCCGCAAGTCAGTCACCTGTCCATCGAGAAAGTAGAGAGTATCCGCGCGGGAAAATTATGGCATCTCAAGTGCGATATCAAGGCGCGTTTGAAGCAAACGGGAGACCTAAAACAACTCCTGTCCGGTCTGCATCCCACTCCTGCTGTTTGTGGGCTTCCTAAAGAAATTACTCAGAAATTTATTATTGACCATGAAAACTATGACCGTGCATTCTATACCGGTTTTATAGGGGAGTTAAATCGCATGGAAAAACCAATCAGGAAGGCCAATCGGAGGAATATTGAAAACCAGGCTTACACGCGCCCCCAAAAGCACACGCATCTCTTTGTCAATTTAAGATGCCTGCAACATAAAGCCGGAAAATGTCAGTTATATGTAGGCGGCGGAATTGTCAGCGGCAGCGAACCGGAGAGCGAATGGCAAGAGACGGTCAACAAATCACACACCATGCTCGATGTGCTGTGATTTATTGTAGGGTGCTCCATAAACGACCATAATTGGGCGCCATGCCATACAGGTCTTGTATCATTTTCCCGGTTTCTACAGCCGGTCCTCCCTTGAAAATAGCAGCGATTTCGTTGGCTTTAGCGTCAAAAAACGAACGGATTAAAATGGAATTGGGACGCACCTCATTCACTTGCTTCAAAAGCGTTATGGCTTGTACAATACTGGTTTTACCGGCTTCTAAATCTTTGTGCATCACATCCAATCCCAATCGATGATAGACATAAAGCACCTGGTGAAAATCATGCAATCCCGGTGATTGCAATTGCCTGTTCAGCGCATATCGCGAGGTGTTTCCTGAACCGGCACCCCAACCGCTTCCGCCATTTTGAGCAGCCAAGCTTGCAATTTGATCAGCAGTGGAAAAATAGTCTTCCCCTCCATCAGGTGCAAAAGTATCGGCATCCATCCCCAAGATTACATACACATAAAAGCTAATGGTAGAAACCAAATCAGACTCAAAGCTATTGACGCTAAATTCTAAGGTTTCATATTCGGTATAAGAAAAATTAAAATCGGTATCCCTATAATTAAAAACAGGGGTCGTCATTCCGGAGCCAAAAACAGGACGAGAAGATTGCACCTGAAGTGTGGCGTTGAAACTGTTGTTTGCATACTTGGTCACGGTGATAAAAAAGCTGCAATTAATGCGGTGATCTTTTGGCAAGGTGCGGTCACTCCAACGCTTGTTATTGATAAAATCTTCTAAGGAACGCTGTAGGGTATTGAAGATACTCAGCTGTGTTTTCCCGGTCTGTTGAGCATTTATATTGACCGTTGCATTCAATTCTTGTGCTTGTACAAGCGGACTAATGAGTAGCAATAGAAAAAATAGGGTATTTTTCATAATATCTGTTCCGAGGGAGTGAATATAAACGTTTTTAAATCAGAAAACAAAAGTAGAAAGCGCTAATGCCAAAAACTCCTATAAATTTAGTGTCGATCGGCATCGAGATATTGAGCTATTTCGTCAATAATATCTTTGGCGACTTCCCATTTAGGCTTGAGTTCAAAATGCTTTGATCCGGTTTTACTGATGATTTTAATCTTATTGGTCGGGCTGCCAAATCCGGCTCCTTGGTCGCGCAGAGAATTTAGAACAATAAAATCAAGTTGTTTTTTGTCGAGTTTCTTCTTGGCATTTTCCTCCTCATTTTCGGTTTCCAACGCAAAGCCCACCAATATTTGTGATTGTTTTTTCTCGCCCAGAGATTGCAGGATATCCCTGGTTTTTTCCAGTTTGAGTTCCAGTAGATCTGACTTCTTTTTAATTTTTTGAGAGGCGATTTCACGAGGTTTATAATCAGAAACCGCGGCGGCGGCAATGACAATATCTACCTCGTCAAAATATTGATGAACGGCGGTGTACATTTCCTCGCCACTGGTCACCCGAAGGGTTTTAATTTCTTTCAAATCCGTTTCTAAAGCAGTGGGACCGGTCACCAAAATAACCTCAGCACCATTCATGGCGGCTTGTTCAGCCAGTGCAAATCCCATTTTTCCACTGGAGTGGTTGCCGATAAAACGCACCGGGTCTATGGCCTCATAAGTGGGGCCGGCAGTAATCAACACTTTCTTTTGGTAGAGCTTTAGGCCTTGTTGTATGTCGTTTATAATAAACTCGAGAATATGATCTGGTTCGGCCATACGTCCTTTTCCTTCCAATCCACTGGCCAATTCTCCCGATTCAGCGGGCACAATTTGATGCCCGAATGAACGGATTTTATCGAGATTGACCTCAGTGGTGGGATGTTGGTACATGTCGAGATCCATCGCCGGTGCCACATAAACCGGGCAATCTGTAGAGAGATAGGTAGCCAACAGCAGGTTGTCACTTTGCCCATTGGCCATTTTGGAAAGCGTATGGGCAGTAGCCGGAGCAATACACATAAAATCTGCCCATTTGGCAAAGGCCACGTGATTGTTCCACACCTCCTCTTCTTCTTCCGTGAAATGGGTGTAAACCGGATTTTTAGACAAGGTGGAAAAGGTCAGCGGAGTAATAAATTCTTTGGCCTCCGGCGTCATAATGACCTGCACTTCGGCTCCGGATTTTATTAACAAGCGAACCAAGTATGCCGATTTATATGCGGCAATGCCCGCTGTGATGCCCACCAAGGCTTTTTTACCCTTCAGCACCGACATTATTGCTCTACTTCGGGCGTCTCTTCGGTATGGCGGAAATAAATTTTGCCATCCAACCACTCCTTGGTTGCTAAGGAATGAGGTTTGGGCAGACTTTCATAAAATCTGGATACCTCAATTTGCTCCTTATTTTCAAAGACCTCATCCAAACTATCGGTGTAAGTCGCAAATTCATCGAGCTTTGCCAAGAGTTCTTTTTTCACCTCAACACTAATTTGGTTGGTGCGCTTTGCAATAATAGAAATGGCTTCATAAAGGTTTCCGGTAGATTCATCAATCTGATTTTTATCAATGGTTGTGGTGGTTACCGGAGCTTCACTGTTTCTTAGATCTAAACTCATAATTAGAATTTTTTTAAACGGTTTGTAACATCTTCATAAATGGGCTTCACCTCATCTACATATTTCCCTTCGGAATAGTAACTCAAATAATCTTTTGAATACTTTTTTGATTTTTCCAGACGCTCTTCCATTACATTCCGATAGCTGTTAATGGCCAAAATATACTCTGCTTTCAGACGATAAAAATAGGCTTTTTCCAGAAATGGAGAACCGGGATTTTCATTAATAAAATTATCCATGGCCGCAATGGCAGCTTTCCAATCTGACTGATCGTAGTAGAGCTTAGCAATTTCAAAATCTTTTTTATCCAATTTGTCTCTGAGTTCGCTAACCAGCTGATTGGCCTCTCCCACATGTGCACCACCGGGATAAGTGGTGATATAGTGCTGCAGCTTCTTTAGCGCCGTATGCGTAAACGTTTGGTCTAAGCTGTAACGAGGCGAGGTGTAATAAAAACTCTTTGCACTCTTAAAAGCGGCCTCCTGAATTTTATCACTGCGAGGATAAGATTTGGTGAATCGCTCAAATTGATATCCGGCATCCGAATAGGCTTCTATTTGATAATAGCTGTTGGCGTACATAAACGCAAGCCTTTCTCCTTGTGGTTTCCCGCGATACTGTGGCAGGATTTGTTCCAACAGGCGAAGCGCGCGTTTGAACCTTGACTTCTTACCGGTTTCCAGTCCTTCTTTATAATATTGGGTCAGGAGTTCATATTTTGCTTTGATATTATCTCCTCCCAGGACCTTTTGATATTGGCCACAAGCTGCAAGCATCATGACCAGTAGCCCAATTACCAATATGTTTTTCATCGACTTTAAAAGCATTTTGCAAAAGTACTGTTTTTTGTTCTATTTTAAAAATGTAAAAGCATTATGCCTTCAATTGGTTTCAATCTTGAAATCCAATTCGGCTTTTGCTTTTCTCTATGTAAAGCTGTGAGCGAATTCAAGCTTGAAAATGATCTACAAAATCATTAATCTTTGTTTGTAAAGCTTCAGAGGCCTTTACCAAAGGCAATCTTACCTGCAGGCCTGCCAAGTCGAGTTTATGAAAAACGGCTTTGACTCCCGAAGGGTTTCCTTCTTCAAAAATAAGATCAATGGCCGGAGCCAGTTGATAATGTATATGGTAGGCCTCGCTTGTCTTTCTTTCCAGTCCCAGCTGTATCATTTGTGAAAACGCCTTGGGAAAAGCTTCTCCAATAACTGATATCACCCCTGCTCCGCCGGCCAAAACCATGGGTAGGGCAATCATATCATCTCCCGATATGACCAAGAAATCTTCGGGTACTTGGTCTATAATTTTCATGGCTTGCACCAAATCACCGGCAGCTTCTTTTACCCCGATAATGTTGTCAAAATCTCGGGCCAGTCGGGCCAAAGTTTCCGGCAGGATATTAGACGAAGTACGTCCGGGTACATTGTAAACAATCACCGGTAAAGGAGCCTGCGCTGAAACAGCTTTAAAGTGTTGATAAATGCCTTCTTGCGAAGGTTTGTTATAATAGGGAGATACGCTCAATAAGGCATCAAATTGAGAGCAATCCTCGGTTTTTAACTGTTGGCAAACAGCCGCGGTGTCATTTCCGCCAATTCCTAATACCAAGGGCAGTTGTCCGCCATTTTCATCGACAATGATTTTCTTAACCTGTTCTCTTTCTTCCGCAGTTAAGGTTACATATTCCCCGGTCGTCCCCAAAACCACCAAGTAATCGGTTCCGTTTTCCAATTGATAGCGCACAACCTTGCGAAGGCTTTTTTCATCAACTTCTCCATTTTGCGTAAAAGGCGTAATGAGAGCCACGCCCATGCCTTTAAATTTTTTCATAGTCACTGATTTAATTTTGGTAAATAGGTTTTAATTGCACCGACAAACTTATGGATTTCATTTGGGTTTACTGCAATGTTGAAATCGTTTATTCCGACCTCTTCAACAGCCAAGCCCACCTTCAAATTTGCCTTTGTTCCCATACTCAACAGCACCGTCCGCGGCGAGGCTTCTACAAAATAATTGATCAACACTTCATAATGGAGGTGCTGAAATTTATATGCTTCTCCCGAGGAGGCAAACTTGCCTTGCCAGTTCATTTCTTTTTCTTTAAACGACAATACATCCCGGATTGCAAAATCTACTTTTGAAGCATTGACAGCAATAACTTGAAGCTTCTCGGCTTCTTGGGTTAACGCATCAATCAAAGTTTTGGTATGTGCCGGATCCTCAAAGATATCGGCATCGACAATAAGCCCGACTGAACGCAGGCTTTTAACTTTTTTAGGAAAATGTTTACCCCTCAATTTCGATATGCGTTGACGAGCAATACGATTTTTTAAGCGCTTAAGCATAGATTTCAACCTTCTGATCGCACAGATAGACAATAACAGCCTCCTTTTGCTTCAATTTACGGAGTAATACCAATTATACATACTAAATAGCCCGATATTTATGTCTAAATTTCAAATTTCTGCGTTAATCCCGCACTGCGGGACGTCATAGCTACTGCTATGTCTACGTTTTTTGCCTTGAACTTTAAAATTTATCCTATAAATCTTTGGACTATTTAATAAATAAAATTGGTATAAACATAATTTAATCCAATCGATTTTCCTTTATTATTTGCCGGTAATAATATTTTTTATCGTTTAAAAAAACAATTTATTTAATTCGTCACCGGCACACAACAAAGAAAGGATGCCGCGTATGCAACATCCTTTCTTCTGAAACTTTATCAAACTCATTTTTTCAAATGAGATTGAGATTTAGTTTTCCTCTTTATTACCGCTCTTCAATTTTTGGATAATTTCTTTGAAGTGCTCTCCGGCAGCTTCGCGTCCACCCAAGCCATAAGCCAAGGCAATAACAACCGCCAAAGAACCAAGAGTAAGACCAAAAGCCAAGTTTACAATTTCATTGGCGATACCCATTGCTCTCAAAGACATACCAATGAAAAGTCCCATAATGGCAATGCGCACGATATTGGCAGCAAATTTATTTTTATTGGAGTTGGTCATTGCATTGTAAATCAAGTTAGCAATGAAGGTACCCACAACAAGAATAACCGCTCCAAATGCAATAGCGCCGGTAATCTCTAAGATTTGATCCAAGATAGCGCTCAATTGCTCCAATTGTAACATTTCTAAGGCAGTAATTACACCAAAGAAAACAATAAAGAAGTAAAGAATATTGGCAATCAACTTAGAGAATGAAGTGTTTTCTCCAAGCATTTGGTTCAATTTTATTTTTTCTGCAATGCTATCCAAGCCCAAATCTTTGAACAGATCTTTAAGGAAATTGGTCAACAATTTACCGGCCCAAATAAAGATAGTCAGAATAATAGCAGCAATGATCACATTACCGATAATTCCGATAAATCCACTGAGGAGGGCATTGAGCGGATCACCGATAGCATTTAATTCTAAAGCATTAATAGCTTGAATCAGCAAGGGAATAAAAATGATGACAAAGACAAAAGTTTTAAGTACCTTAACAACTTTATCTGTATCTTTAATTCCTATTTTTTCGACCCATTTACCGATTACACCGGCAGCAGCTCCAACCAAGTTTGATACCACTTTGGCAATCATATAGCCGATAAAGCCGATGACTGCAGCAGCAATGATTTTAGGAATAAATCCTAAGAATGCAGTCAACATGGTTTCAAGCGGGGTTAGTACAGAAGTAATACCCAACATCTCGAGCACAATCAAGAATACAATAATCATTATCAAATAATAGAAAAGCTTACCGACAAACTTATTGGTATCCTTTCCGCCAGAAGCTCCTTTCAAGAGTTTCTCATCCCAAGAAGTGCTCTGCATCAATTTAACAATAAGTTTTTCGATTCCTTTGGCGATAAGCCAACCAATCAGCAAGACAATCAATGCGCCAATAATGCCGGGAATGGCAGTGGCAATCTTGTCTCCAAAATTGTTTAGTACTTGTGTAAAGTCCATAAGTAAATAATTTAGTGGTTTAAATTTGGGCAAATATATAAATTATTAGTATAATGACGGCTTTTTCATTCAAATATGTTAACAAAAAAGAATCCGTTTTATACAATTAAAACTTTAATTTATTGCGGATAATCCTAAAACAAAACGCGCTTCTTTTCCGTTTTTATTGACGAGCGCATTAAAATCATAAATCATTTTAGCCTTATTCTTTTAAGCTTTGTCAAAAAGAATTTTCTCATTTTTTTTTCTGTTTGTTTAAACTTTAATTCGATTCCTTAAAAAGGTGTTTTTTTCAGAACAAGATATGTTTCTCTCACAAAATCCATAAACTCAGAAAACCGGTTGTCTTAAAAAAATAGTACTTTTGCCAAAAATGAATAGTCCATGTTAAAAATTGGTGTGATTGGTGCCGGTCATCTCGGCAAAATTCATTTGCGTTTAGCCGAAGCCTCCCATCGGTATGAGCTCGTGGGTTTTTATGACCTCAATCAAGAATATGCCGCCAAAGTATCTGCCGAATTAGGATATCGTTCTTTCTCCTCGGTAGCAGAACTCATTGCTCAAGTTGATGTGGTGGATATTGTAACCCCTACTCTTTCCCATTATAAAATGGCCGAAAAAGCATTGCAAGCCGGGAAACACATTTTCATTGAAAAACCAATTACTCACACCTATGCAGAAGCAAAAGCCTTAATTGAGCTGGCAGAAAAAAAAGGGGTGAAGGGGCAAGTGGGGCATGTAGAGCGTTTTAATCCTGCCTTTCAATCGGTTAATGACAAAATAGATCATCCCCTATTTATCGAAGCCCACCGTTTGGCCGAATTTAATCCCCGCGGAACCGATGTGCCGGTGGTCTTAGACCTTATGATTCACGATATTGACACGGTGTTGAGCGTGGTGGATGCGCAGGTAGAAAAAATCAGTGCCAGTGGAGTTCCCGTAATCAGTAAAACCCCCGATATTTGTAATGCCCGGGTACAGTTTGATAACGGTTGCGTCGCCAATTTTACGGCCAGTAGGATTTCCTTAAAAAACATGCGTAAACAGCGTTTTTTCCAAAGAGATGCTTATATTTCAATCGATTTTCTCGAGAAGAAATGTGAGGTGGTTAAAATGAAAGACGTTCCCGAAAATCCCGACGACTTTGCCATGATTTTGCAAAATGCGGAGGGGGTGAAAAAGCAAATCTATTTTGACAATCCCGAAGTTAAAGACAACAACGCTATTCTTGACGAGTTGGAGAGCTTAGCAGACGCCATTGAAAATAACAAACCCACAAAGGTAAGTCTGCATCAAGGAGCCAAGGCTTTAAAAGTAGCCAACCAAATTATAGAAAAATTAAATCAACATATAAATACACAACAATTAAACTTGTAGTTTTATGAAAAATATAGCTGTTATTGGTGCCGGTACAATGGGTAACGGCATCGCACATACTTTCGCACAATTCGGATATGCGGTAAATCTGATCGATATTTCTGAAGAAAGCCTCAAAAAAGGCATGGATACCATTTCCAAAAACCTGGATCGCATGGTAAAAAAAGAAAAAATATCGGCTGCAGACAAAACTGACACTTTAAACAACATCACCACTTTCAGGGCACTTGAAAAAGGCGTAAAAGACGTGGGGTTGGTCGTAGAAGCTGCCACTGAAAACGAAGCGCTCAAGCTCGATATCTTCAGTCAACTGGAAGACCTGTGCGCTGCAGAAACGATTTTGGCTTCCAACACCAGTTCAATTTCCATCACTAAGATTGCGGCAGCCACCAAACGCCCCGAAAAAGTCATCGGGATGCACTTTATGAATCCGGTGCCGATGATGAAACTGGTCGAGATTATTAGAGGCTACAGTACAAGTGACACAACCGCCCAAACCGTAGTTGAACTGGCAAAAAGCCTCAAGAAAGTACCGGTAGAAGCTCATGATTATCCCGGTTTTGTCGCCAACCGTATATTGATGCCCATGATTAACGAGGCCGTAGAAACCTTGTACAACGGTGTGGCCGGTGTTCAAGAAATAGACACGGTCATGAAACTGGGAATGGCACATCCAATGGGTCCTTTGCAGCTGGCTGACTTTATCGGGTTGGATGTGTGTCTTTCTATTTTAGAAGTGATGTATAATGGCTTTAAAGACCCCAAATATGCGCCTTGTCCGCTTTTGGTCAATATGGTATTGGCCGGTAAAAAAGGAATCAAATCCGGAGAAGGTTTTTATGATTACAGTCAAAGTAAGAAGGCTGAAAAAGTGGCTGACCAATTCTTATAAAATCAAATTATGCCCAAGATCAAACCATTTCGCGCCATTCGCCCCACCCGAGATAAAGTGGGCTTAATTGCTTCGCGCTCCTATGAGAGCTATACCGAAGCTCAACGCAAAGCACGCTTAGACACCAATCCGTTTTCTTTTTTACACATTGTCAATCCCGGCTATAAATATCACAAAGAGATATCGGGTCCGGAGCGTTTTCAGCTGGTCAAAAATCGATATGAAGAGTTTAAGGAAGGGCATATCTTTCTACGGGAAGAAAAACCGAGTTATTACTTTCACAAAATCGTCAATCGAGAAAATCAGGTATTCTGGGGTATTGTAGGCGCTGCCAATGTGGTCGATTATAAAAACAACCACATCAAAAAACACGAAGACACCTTGGCCAAACGGGAAGAAACTTTTAAAGAATACCTCAAGACCGTGGGCTTTAATGCAGAACCGGTTTTGTTGACTTATCCCGACAACGAAGTTTTACAGGACATTTATAAAAAAATAGATCAAACTCGGGCAGAGTATGAGTTTACCACCACCTACCGCGACACGCATTATCTGTGGAGTATTGATGACGAGGAGATTGTAAAAGAAGTGGAAAAGCAATTCGCCAATATAAAATCTATGTATATTGCCGATGGGCATCACCGTTCAGCTTCTTCTTATCTTTTGGCTGAGGAAATGAAAAAAAACAATCCCAAACACCAAGGAAAAGAAGCTTACAATTATTTTATGGCGTATTGCATTCCGGAGAGCAATTTGCGCATCCACGAGTTTAACCGACTGGTCAAAGATTTAAACGGATTGTCCAAGGAAGCCTTTTTGATTAAACTGGATGCCCATTTTCGAATTGAAAATCGGGGGAATCACTATTACAAGCCCTCGCGTAAGCAGCATTTCTCCATGTATCTCGATGGAGATTTCTACTCCCTTTACCTGCGTAAGCACCAATATAAATCTGAAGATTCTTTATCCAAATTAGACGTACAGATATTGTATAAAACTATTTTAAAACCCATCCTCGGCATTGATGACCTGCGCAACAACGATCGTATTTCCTACTCACATGGCAAAAACGACATGACCTATGTCAAAGGCAAAGTAGACAGCGGTGAATATGCTGTGGGTTTTGGACTGTTGCCCACTACAATTGACGAGATTAAAGAAGTGGCAGACGACGGTTTGAAAATGCCGCCCAAAGCCACTTATATCGAGCCCAAATTGCGCAGTGGAATCCTTATTTATGAGTTTTAAAAGCCGTAACTTGCCCGATTATCAAAATGCATTAATTAAGCGTAATCTTAAAATTTTATTGAGATGAACCTTGCGGAAAATTTACTAAAAATAAAAGAAGAGTTACCAGAAGAGGTGTGTTTGGTAGCTGTATCAAAAACAAAACCCACAAGTGCCATCATGGAAGCTTATGAAGCGGGGCAGCGTGTTTTTGGGGAAAATAAAATCCAGGAGATGACCAAAAAATACAAACAACTGCCCAAGGATATTGAGTGGCACATGATTGGGCATGTACAAACCAATAAGGTAAAACATATGGCGCCCTATGTCAGTTTGATTCACGGCGTACACAAAATGAAAGTCCTCAAAGAAATCAACAAACGCGCCAAAAAAGAAAACCGAGTCATCAAGTGCTTATTGCAACTTAAAATAGCAGAAGAAGACAGTAAATTTGGAATGGATTTGGAGACCCTAAACAATATTTTGACTTCAGAAGAATATGCCAATATGGATTATGTCAAAATTGTCGGTCTGATGGGAATGGCTACGCTCACCGAGAGTAAAAAACAAATCGATAAGGAGTTTCGATTCCTCAAGAAAAACTTTGATGCTTTTGCCAAAACATTCCCCGAATTAAAAATCCTTTCCATGGGCATGAGCGGCGACTATCAAATTGCGTTAAAAAACGGCTCCAACATGGTGCGCATTGGCAGTAAAATTTTTGGAGAACGCGAATACCACTGATCCCGCTTCTCCACTACTCTCTGATATTTTAGTTTTATGTATGCCATTCTCGATTTAGAATCTACCGGCGGGAAGTATAATGAAGAAGGGATTACCGAGATTGCCATCTATAAATTTGATGGACAAAAGATTGTCGACCAATTTTCCTGTCTAATCAATCCGGAACGAAAAATTCAAACCTTTGTTGCTCGACTCACCGGCATCAACAATGCCATGCTGCGTTATGCACCCAAATTTCGGGAAGTGGCTCCGCGCATCCTTGAAATAACCGAAGGCTGTGTCATTGTGGCCCACAATGCCAAATTCGATTATCGCCTGTTGCGCACCGAATTCCGTCGAATCAATCAGGAGTTCAGCCGAGCGCACCTTTGTACCGTTGAATTGTCGAGAAAATTAATTCCCGACATGCCTTCATACAGCTTGGGGAAATTAGTCAAACGCCTCGGTATTCCTTTGACCGACAGGCATCGTGCCATCGGAGACGCACAAGCTACTGTCAAGCTGTTTAAACTCCTGCTCTCAAAAGACACCCAAAAAGATATTGTTCAAGAATACATCAAAAATCGTTCGCAAGCTGAGGTTGGCAATACGCTGCTCGCTCTTCTCAACAAACTGCCCACGCAAACCGGGGTTTACTATCTGCACAACAAGAAAGGAGAAGTCATTTATATAGGACAAAGCAAAAACATCAAAACCAAGCTGAATCAATATTTTTCCAAAGACAATCCCAAGGCTCGTCAAATTCAACAGGAAGTGAGTGAAATTACCTTCGATTTAACCGGCAACTTGCTCTTCGCCCAACTGATTGAAAATGCAGAAATTAAAAAACTAAAACCCAAATACAACCCCCTCCGTAAAACTCATCTTTTTGACTATGCCCTCTATTCGCATAAAGATAAAAATGGATTTATCCGATTAAAATTGCGAAAAGCGCACCCCCAAAAGAAGGCTGTGGCTACCTTTGTCAATATCAATCAAGGGAAAAAATATTTGGCAAAAATGGCAGATAAATTCGAACTCTGCGAAAAACTAACCGACCTACACCGCACCTCAGGCGCCTGTTTTGCCTATGCCCTCAAAAAATGTCACGGAGCTTGTGTAGGAAAGGAAAAACCACAATCTTACAACAAAAGGGTAAACAAATTTCTTAAAACACAGGATCTTAATCGACAAAATCAACTACTCATTGGCCCGGGGCGACATCCTGCCGAAAAAGGGGTTTTACTCATTGAAAACGGGATTTTTAAAGGAATGGCCTATTATGATTTAAATCACCAAATTGACAATCCTCACATCATTCAACACCTGCTAACCCCTATGGAAAACACCCCTGATGCTCGACATATCATCCAGAGCTATATGCGCAAGGAAAACCCTTTTAGAATCCGCCAGTTTTAATTTTCCCCCAATCCATACGCATCCACCGTTTTTTATCTCGGTTTCATCTAATTAGTCACTCCTTAACAAGCCCGTATACCCCGGGTATTCGTGAGTAATTTAGCCTCAAAAAATAAAGGATGTCCAGATGTTGCCTCCAAAGTTATTTTTTATGTTAACGGCTTGCAGCCCCCTTGAAATTTAGCACTATCTGACAGCTTGGCAAGCAAATTATTACCCACCATTCAACCTGCAAGATAGCAATCCAAATTACCCGGAGCTTTTCTTTAGGTAAAGACGTTTGATTTTTAAATCAAAAAATCCGATACAGAATTAAATGGCTAAAAAAAATAATCTATAAGGCATTTAAGTTTATATTTTTTTTTAATTTACTCTAAAATTAAAACTATGAAAACTTTTAAACACCCTAAGAACAGTAAAATCCACCTCACTTTTGTCTTTTTATTCGTTTTGAGTGCTTTATCTTGTAGCAAGGATAAGGATTCAACAAACCCCGGAACCCCAAATAGCGAGCTCACCGGCACCATATATTATGCCTGGGCTAATGAGGGAGTGCATCGTATAAATTTAACCGACTATACGCAATCCCTTGTACTGGATAACAGTAATTCGAGACACAGCTGGGATATTTCAAGGGATGAAAGTTTAATTATAATTTCAGATGATGCTCCCACTTCTGATCCGAATTGGTATGAGGACAATCAGATTACGTTGATGAACCTTGATGACGGCACCATATTTTCACAATTTCTCTATACGGCTACCTCTGCTCATGCTTTCCTTTCTTTTGACAATTCAATGATTGCCATTCCACCCGATTACGACGGCGATCCAATTACCATTCTGAACAACCAAGGAGTTTTATTAGAAGAATTTACGACCTATCAAGCACAAGAATTTGAGCACAATACACAAGTTGTCTGGATGCCTGACAATTCCTTTTTATTCACTATTGGGAACAATATATACAGGACGAACTCGAGTCACACAGCAGCCTCTTTGGTAAAAACTCTCAACTTCAACAACTGGGGAAATTTAGCCGTCTCCCCCGATGGGAGCAAAATTGCTTTTAATGCACATCATCACATCTGGATGATGGACAATGACGGCAGTAATATGAAACAAGTTACCATTAGCAACGATGAAGAAATCCATCCCGTTTTTTCACCAGATGGCAAATATCTTTTAATAGGAATCGAATACTTCCACGCCGGATTTAGCCACTGGTGGAGGTTGGCCATTATACCGGCAGATGGCAACACTTATCGGGTGGATCGAAATAATCCCGATGACAAGGTAATATTCATAAAAAAAGAAAATTCTGATGAAATCCAACCCGCCAGTGGTTATATGTATTGGCGATAAAGGACGAAGCCGTCAAATGGTCATCTCTTTTTTTATAAGCATATAAATTTTATAAGATTTAAAGTTTATAATTGCATTGAAATGATTAATTTTAGATCCTTTTTAATTAAACCAACCTTTTTAATCAACAAATGATGAAAAATCACGAAATCGACTACAAAATTTATGGCGGAGAATTGCAATGCGTAGCGGTAGAACTCGACCCCAAAGAGAGTGTTATTGCCGAACCGGGCAGCTTTATGATGATGACCGACGGCATTCAAATGCAGACCTTATTTGGCGATGGCAATGAAAAAGGTTTCATGGGAAAACTATTTTCTGCCGGGAAACGGGTACTGACCGGAGAGAAGTTGTTTATGACCGTCTATTCCAACACCTCAACCCAAAAACAACAAGTTACTTTTGCCGGTCCTTATGCCGGAAAAATCATTCCCTTAGATTTGGCCCAACTCGGTGGTAAGGTAATTTGTCAAAAAGATAGCTTCTTGTGTGCTGCCAAAGGGGTGGCCGTGGGTATCGAATTTCAAAAAAAGCTCGGCACAGGCCTGTTTGGCGGTGAAGGCTTTATTATGCAAAAAATGGAAGGCGACGGAATGACCTTCGTCCACAGTGGCGGCCATGTGGTGGAAAAGGAGCTACAACCCGGAGAGATTCTAAAAATAGATACCGGTTGTATTGTGGCCTTTACCCATGAAGTGGCTTATGACATACAATATGTCGGTGGGATTAAAAACACCCTCTTTGGTGGAGAAGGCATGTTTTATGCCAAAATGACCGGACCGGGAAAAGTATGGATACAAACCCTTCCCATTTCCAGACTGGCCGGGAAAATCATGGAATATGGCAGTGGTAAAAGAAAAGAAGAAGGCAGCGTTTTGGGAGGTTTAGGTAACCTGCTTGACGGCGATGGTTTTTAAGTAAATTACAAAGCCCCACTCTTTTTGCCTATACTGCTATTGCTTCCCCATTAACAAAGAGACTGTAGCTCACTTGCACACAGCCTTCCATAGTAATGGACACGGAACAATATTTATCAAAACTGAGTCGGGCGGCGCGTTTGGCCTTAGCGACCTCTATCTCCCCTTCCAAAAATATTTTAACATGCATGTTTTTAAAGGGTTTGGCCGCTCGCACCACTTCACGTTCACCGGTTACTTCCATTTTATAATCCGTAATCTTCTGACGCTGTTTTTGGAGGATGGAAACGATATCAACAGCACTGCAACTGCCCACCCCCATGAGCAACAATTCCATAGGGCTGGCACCTTCTCCATCAGGATCTATATTTAAAGGAACGCCGGATTGACCGCGTCCCTCAAAATGCAGATTATCGTTAATTCGATTCAAAGTAACTTTCATATTCAATTATTTTAGTTCAACTCTGCCAAGTGTAAACGAACTTGAGCCACCGTTTTTTTGGCATTTCCTACAAACAGCTCGTCTTCAATTACAAACACCGGGCGTTTTAAAAACGTGTAATGCTCCAATAAAAGCTGTTTATAATCTTCTTCTTTCAGCTCCTGCTCTTTAAGCTTTCGCTTTCGATACAACTGTGACCGACGATTAAACAGCGCTTCATAACTCCCGGCCAACTCCCGTAAATGCGCAAGCTGTTTTTCCGTAAGAGGCTCACTTTTTATTTCTTGCTTTGGGAAACCCACTGGCAAGCATACTTCACGCATGATACGACGACAGGTGTCACAAGTTGACAGGTAATACAATTGGTTCATCAATCAAATTATTTTAAATACCCTTAAAAATAGGCCTAATGCTACAATATAATAAAATTTAGGGGAATTATTCCGTTCCGGCCTTCAATACTTCAACCACTGGCCTACCTGTGATTTTGGAAAGACAAATCTCAATTCTCCTGCTGCATAGCTGGCAGCTTCATAAGGGTTGTACAACAAAATAACCTGATTCTCCATAAAAGCAATATTCTGAGGCAAAGCGAATTGCCCATCTTCAAAGAAAAAACCCTTAGAATTGATATCGGCATCTTCCGGGATTTGATACTGTTGTCTAAATTTTTTCTCGGCAAAGTCCGTAAAAGCAGCAAGATTGGTAATCACCTCCTCCGGTCTCAGGTAGGCTCCCGTTTGAGCATCAAAATTAAGAAAGTGTATTCCTCCATAACCATGCGCTCCACCGGTATAGATATAAAACGAGGTCTTTAATACCACCGTATGAGCATTCCGATCCTTAATTTCCTGAGACACCTCAGTTTCATAAGCTGCCACGGCATCGGGGAATTGATTTTTAAATTGAAAATATTCTTCTACAAAATTATTAACCGCAGCCTCCACCGTCTTAGCCGCTATCGAATCTTCCTGATTCAAATCAAACAGACTTATTAAATCCGCTTGATTCTTGGTGTTTATCGATTGACTGAAATCGGAATCACCTTTAATTTTCAAGTAATCTACACGCACTTCAGGGCAATTAGCCTCTTGGCAAGAAGCAAGTGTTGTAGGATTTAGAGAAATCTTTTCGGTTTCAAAATCCCTCGCTTTTTGTCGATCAGATTTACACCCCCATAAAAGGGCGCTTAGCAGAAGGAGAAATACAGTTTTTTTCATAGTTTAGCGCATCTTAATAGGTCAAATATAAGGTTCTTTTATTTTTTGGGTTGAATCTGCCAATAGATAGATTTTTAATAAACATATTCAACCGGATTATTTGACAAAGCTAAACCTACATTTATTAACAGACAAAAAGTTATCTATGAAATTTAACACAAAAACCATTCACGGAGGGCAAGAAAACATTGATCCTGCCTATAATGCAGTGATGCCACCCATCTATCAAACTTCCACTTACGCCCAAAAAACCCCGGGCAGTCACAAAGGTTTTGAATATTCGCGAAGTGGGAATCCCACCCGTCAGGCGCTGGAAAATGCCGTAGCCAGTATTGAAAACGGAAAGCACGGTTTGGCCTTTGGTTCGGGCTTAGCGGCTGTTGACTCCGTAATGAAACTGCTCAAATCGGGAGATGAAGTACTCACTACCAACGATTTATATGGCGGGACTTACCGTCTGTTTACCAAGGTATTGGAAAACTACGGGCTAAAATTTAATTTTACGGGAATGGCCAATGCCGATGAACTCGGTCAAAAAATTACGCCAAACACCAAGATGATTTGGGTAGAAACCCCCACCAATCCTATGATGAATATTATTGATATTGAAGCCGTGGCCAAAATTGCCAAGGAACATCATATTCTCCTGGTGGTAGACAACACTTTTGCTTCTCCATATCTGCAAAACCCCTTAGACTTGGGTGCCGACATTGTGCTGCACAGCGCCACAAAATACCTCGGCGGCCACAGTGATGTAGTTATGGGCGTTATTGCAGTTAAAGAAGATGAATTGGCCGAAAAGCTGTATTTTATTCAAAATTCAGCCGGTGCCGTTTGCGGGCCACAAGACAGCTATTTGGTGTTGCGCGGTATCAAAACCCTACACTTGCGCATGCAACGTCATTGTGAAAATGGTCGTGTTGTAGCTGAGTTCCTCAAACAGCACCCCAAGGTAGATCAGGTGTATTGGCCGGGATTTGAAAGCCATCCCAATCATGAAATTGCCAAAAAGCAAATGAGAGATTTTGGTGGAATGCTCTCCTTCACCACTAAAGACGATGCTTATCAGGAAGCGGTATCTTTTGTAGAAAAACTCAAAGTTTTTACCCTGGCCGAATCCCTGGGAGGAGTAGAATCCCTGGCCGGGCATCCCGCCAGTATGACGCATGCCGCCATCCCTCGAGAAGAACGCGAAAAAGTAGGAGTCAGAGATTCCTTAATCCGCCTCAGTGTAGGAGTCGAGGATGAAGAAGATCTGATTGCCGATTTAAAACAAGCTTTGGGATAAGGCACAATCTTTAACACCAAAATGATCTGTAAATTAGGCTGAAAATTTAGGAGATAAGCTTCAATAATCACTCTCGTATGAGCATCAATATCAAGTCCATTTACAGATCTTTTGGCTACCCATCCTCTTTTCAAAATTGTCCTTGCCAAAGCTGTTGGCAAAGTCAATACCCGTTAAAAAACACCTGGTGATAAAAATCTGTTTAAAATGATTATTTTTGCCATAATCACACTATCGTTTAAAGCTTTGATGACATGAAAGTAGAGACTACCCCGATTGAGAATTGTTTGGTATTGCATCCAAAAATTTTTAAGGATGAAAGAGGTTATTTTTTTGAGCGTTTCAACAAAAAAGTATTCGAGGAGCACAGTCAACAACCCATCAATTTTGTTCAAGACAATGAGTCCTTGTCTTCTTATGGTGTCATACGGGGTTTACACGCACAACAAGGAGAATCCGCTCAAGCCAAACTGGTGAGTGTGAGCCATGGTCGTGTGCTCGATGTAGTGGTTGATATTCGAGAAGGCGCTAAGTCTTTTGGAAAAGTTTTCTGCATCGAACTCAGCGAGGAAAATAAAACCCAGCTCTTCATTCCTCGGGGATTGCTTCATGGTTTTGCGGTGCTGAGTCCAAGTGCCAAGTTTGTCTACAAATGCGATCAATACTACAACAAAGCCGCAGAGATTGGCGTGCGATATGACGATCCTAATTTTAATATCGATTGGAAAATCCCGAAAGCCGATCGCATTGTCTCCGAAAAAGACCAAGCCCTTCCCTATTTTAAAACCTTAGCACAATGATGACAAATATAGCGGTGTTGGGAGCCAACGGGCAACTGGGACAGAGTTTGCAAAAATATTCCAAAACCAAAAAACAAGCCAAGCAGGAATGGCATTTTTTTACTTCTGCCGACATCAATATTACCCGACCTTCACAGATTGACCGTTTGTTCAATGACCATCCTTCCTTTGACTATCTCATCAATTGTGCTGCATACACGGCGGTAGATCAAGCTGAAAAAGAACACCGGAAAGCCAAAGCTGTCAATGCTGATGCAGTCAAGTATTTGGCAGAATGCTGTGAAAAACACGGAGTAATCTTAATCCATATCTCCACTGATTTTGTCTTTGATGGAAAGATAAGTCGCCCACTAACCGAACTGGATTCCCCACGCCCCATAGGCGTCTATGGTCAAACCAAGTATAATGGAGAAGTGTTTATCAAACAAAGTATGGCCGCTTATTTCATATTGAGAACCGGATGGCTGTACGCCACCTCGGGAGCCAATTTTTTAAACACCATGTTGCGACTCACCAAAGAAAAAAACGAGCTCAAGGTGGTTTGTGACCAAGTGGGCACGCCAACTCATACTGAGGTTTTATGCCGGGTTATCACCACTATCATCAACACCCGGTCTCGAGCTTTTGGCTTATATCACGTGGGCAATGAAGGCGTTGCTTCTTGGTATGACTTTACTTATGAAATCATTCAAAATGCCCGGCACCACTGCAAGCTCACTCCAATTTTAACCAAAGATTACCCCACCCCTGCCAAGCGACCTGCCTATTCGGTATTGGATAAAACCAAATTAAAAACCACCTTCAACCTTAAACTCCCCCACTGGAAAGAAAGCTTGAAAAAGTGTTTTTAATTTTTTTGTCATGACTAAATCAAAGATGATCATTGTGCGTTTTACACACTTTTTGGAGACACTCCCAAAATGTGCATGAGCGGTCAATTTATAAACCAAATGGGTATTATTTAAAATAATTCTATTTTACCTAAAATATTTACTTATATTTGTGCACTAAAACCGGGAAAAATTTGACTGATTGCGACCCCTAAAAATGCTAAAACAGTAAGCTTTCTGGCCTGCCTTCACTACTTTTCCCTTACCAAAATTTATTAAAAATGCCTTATCTATTTACTTCAGAAAGTGTTTCTGAGGGGCACCCCGATAAAGTTGCCGACCAAATCAGTGACACCCTACTCGATAATTTCTTAGCCTTTGACAAGAACGCTAAAGTTGCCTGTGAAACCCTGGTGACCACCGGTCAGGTTGTATTGGCCGGCGAGGTGCGTTCAAAAGCATATATAGACGCCCAAACCCTTGCTCGACAAGTAATTAACAAAATCGGTTATAACAAGGAGGCTTTAAAATTTAGCGGTGACTCTTGTGGGGTCATCTCCTTAATTCACGAGCAGTCCTCTGATATTTATCAGGGAGTTAATGAAAAAGACAAAGAAAATCAAGGAGCCGGTGATCAAGGAATGATGTTTGGTTATGCCACCAAAGAAACTGAAAATTACATGCCCTTGGCTTTAGATATTGCCAATAAAATGTTGTTGACCCTAAAAAACATTAGAAAGGAGGGCGAAGAAATGACCTACCTAAGGCCGGATGCCAAAAGTCAAGTCACCATAGAATATAACGATGACAATATTCCACAGCGAATTGTAGCCATTGTACTTTCCACGCAGCACGATGAGTTTGATGATGAAGAAAAAATGTTAGAAAAAATAAGAGAAGACATCTTTAATATTCTCATGCCTCGCGTGCAAGCACAACTTCCGGAATATGTTCAGCAATTGTTTAACGACGATATCAAATATCACATCAATCCGACCGGAAAATTTGTTCTTGGAGGACCGCATGCCGATGCCGGATTAACCGGACGAAAAATCATTGTCGACACCTACGGAGGCAAAGGAGCCCACGGCGGCGGTGCCTTTTCAGGTAAAGACCCGAGTAAAGTAGATCGCTCTGCTGCTTATGCTTCTCGACATATTGCCAAGAATTTGGTAGCAGCCGGTGTTGCCGATGAAGTACTGGTGCAAGTGTCTTATGCCATTGCCGTTCCCGAACCTACTTCAATCTTAGTGGATACCTGTGGCAAATCACACATCGATTTATCAGATGGAGAGATTGCCGAAAAAGTAAAAGAAATTTTCGACATGCGCCCGGCAGCCATTGAACAGCGTTTAAAACTCCGCAACCCCATTTATCAAGAAACAGCTGCCTATGGACACATGGGGAGAAAACCAAGAACTGTTACCAAAACTTTTGAAAGCCCTTTTTCAGGTAAAGTAGAACACGAAGTGGAATTGTTTACCTGGGAAAAACTGGATTATGTCGACAAGGTAAAAGCAGCTTTTGGATTGTAAAAATATAATCTTACCCACAGCTGTGGGCTCATGCGAAAGCAGAATAAAAAATCATTTTCTATGACTCCTCAGGACAAAAAATTCATGCAACGCGCCATCAAAGTGGCGCAAGAAGGAATGAACCATAATGAAGGCGGCCCTTTTGGCGCCATTGTAGTTAAGGAGGGAGAAATTATTGCCGAAGCTTGTAACAGCGTGACCTCAAAAAACGATCCCACCGCACACGCTGAAGTAGAGGTAATTAGAAAAGCCTGTGCACGTCTCGGCACTTTCCAATTGGATGATTGTGTGTTATACACTTCCTGCGAGCCTTGTCCCATGTGTTTTGGCGCCATTTATTGGGCCCGACCAAAAGCGGTATTTTATGCGTGCACCCAAGAAGATGCCGCTCGAATCGGATTTGACGATCAATTTGTTTATGATGAATTGGACCAATCAAAGGACAACCGCAAAATTCCATTTATCAAAATCTTAAGAACGGAAGCCAATCGGGTCTTTCAACAATGGGAAAACAAATCTGACCGAACGGATTATTAAAATTGAGATGCATCAGAACGGCTCCCTAAGCCTTTGTGCCCATGCGACTTTCAAATTATAAGAAAATGATAGTTGTTTTAGACTAAAATTCAAATCATTTGTATAAAATCGGTTTGTATTATTGGTCTTTTCGGTATTAGTCCGATTATTTTAATGTTAATCGATACGCGTCGATAAGTGTTCGATATTATTTTCTTTCTCAAAGAAAAGACAGAAAAGGCTTGAATCTTTTTAGAAAAACCGACTTTGGATTTTGTGTTTTCCGGTGGAAATCCCTATTATGTTCTCTCAAAGAAAATTATAACTCATGCCACACACTTCAAAGCTTCCTCAGGTAGGAACCACCATATTCGCCGAAATAAACAAAGTAGCTCGTGCCCATAAAGCCATTAATGTATCGCAAGGATTTCCGGGTTTCCCGCCAGACAACAACTTATTAAAAAAGCTGGAAAAGGCGCTGTATAACCGGCACAATCAATATGCTCCCATGCCCGGAGTAATGAGCCTTCGGGAGACCTTGTGTGAAAAAATGGAACGCAGTTATGGCAAGGCTTATGATCCCGAGCATGAAATCACCATTACTGCCGGAGCAACTCAAGCCATTTTTACGGCTATCTCGGCCTTTGTTAAAAAAGAAGACGAAGTCATTGTTTTTAAACCGGCTTATGATTGCTATGAACCGGCCATTGAACTCAACGGCGGAAAATCAGTGTTGTTGGAAATGAAAGCTCCGGACTATCGCATCGACTGGGCTGAAGTTAAAGCAAATATCAATTCAAAAACCAAGATGATCATCATCAATACTCCGCACAACCCCAGCGGGACGGTATTGACCCAAGAAGATTTAAAAACCTTGGAAACTCTTGTTCGAGACACCAATATTCTTGTACTGAGCGACGAGGTGTATGAGCACATTATTTTTGACGGTCGCAAACACCAAAGTGTAGCGCGTTTTCCACAATTGGCCAAACAATCGTTAATCGTTTATTCCTTTGGAAAAACTTTTCATGTCACCGGTTGGAAAATGGGGTACTGTCTGGCTCCTAAAGCCTTGATGAAAGAGTTTAGGAAAGTACATCAATACAATGTGTTTTGTGTAAATCATCCGGTGCAAGTCGCTTTAAAAGAATACTTACAAGAGCCTGAACACTATTTAAATCTACCGGATTTTTATCAAGAAAAACGCGCATTTTTCTTAGAAGCCATTAAGGCTTCCAAGCTTGAATTTACGCCTGCACAGGGCACTTATTTTCAAACGGTTTCCTATCGAAAACTCAGTGACGAAAAGGACACTGATTTTGTCCTCCGGCTGATCAAAGAAAAAAAGTTGGCCACCATTCCGGTATCGGCCTTCACCAAAGATCACCGAGACGAAAAAATGCTGCGCATTTGCTTTGCCAAGGACAAAGAGACCTTAAAAAAGGCGGCAGAAATTATCAATACCTTATAAAAATTATCCTATTTTTGCCGGGATTAAATTGCCGATTTCGGTTCATTGCTTTTGATCAAATCGGCAGCAAAAGGCTTCATAGTTCAACGGATAGAATAAGAGTTTCCTAAACTTTAGATCCAGGTTCGATTCCTGGTGGGGCCACTTTTATAGGATATCCCCATTCCGGATTGATTTATAAATCGAACTGAAAATTGATTCCTTTGAGAGGGGGCATATCGTATCATGCTTACCATTAAATAGAGCAACGAAAAGCTGAAGCGGGTCTATGTTGCATGAGCTCTAAAAATTAATTGCACACACCACCTAATCGTTTTTCCATTTAGGAGAAACAGGAATGAGATAAGCTGAAAATAAATATGTAATTAATTTTATACCCGCTGTAATTGTCTTTATGGTATAATACTGAATCCATTTTATATATAGTCCATTTTCGGCCAAGACCTCAATGGACGTATTAAAAATTAAGTCTCGGTATTATACCAATGGATCTTAAACGGAATTGAACCATGTTTAATTTGGAATTGGTATAATTTGTAGGGCATTTTAATATTAAAAACTACAATGCAATCACGCACCAGTAAGGAGTATTAAACAGCTTAACATTTCCAATCTAAACACGGCAATTCAAGCCAATAGAACTCATTTTGACCGTATTTTTTTAAAGCCCGAATATTACCATTAAGCCGACTGTATTTAAATTTTTAATCTTTTGTTCATCATTAACAATTTGACTATTGCTTTTAAGTTGACTAAAATCAGACTGAAAATTAAAATTGACTCCAAGACCAAGAGTATCATACAGTTGATAAATAAAGCTAAGCCCTACTTGAGCACCAAAATTCCATCCATCATATACATTATCAATATTTTTTGATAAAAAATGATATTTATCTTTTGTAATATACCGAGCATAAACTCCAAAAGTGAAATATGTTCTGAATTCTTTTCCTAATTTTGTATTAATGCCAAGCAATAAAGGAATCTTTAACATCGATCTTTCATGAAAAAAATTGCCCTCTGAGTTAAAACCATTTCCACTAAGCTCATTATACGCTATACCGGTTGCTATACTATACTCTTTCCAAAATTTATAATTAATGAGAATTTCACCAGTCCCCACATTTAAATTATAATTTGGTTCAACATCGTTACCCATTATTCCATATCCAATTCCAGCACGAGCGATTATCTCAAAGTTTGATTCTTTTGTTTCTTTATCTTCCTCTTGCGCATTGACAAAATTAATAGTGAAAGCTAAGATGAGTAGATATACGCAAATAAACTTAAATTTGTCAAATCTATATTCTTTCATGATTTATGTATTTAGAATATTTTTACTGATTTTCTTCTTGTTCAATAGAAGTGATTTCAAATTCCCCTAAATTAACACCTGTAATCCGTTCTGCTATCTTTTCATATTCTACTATAGGATTCCCTATTAATTCATGAGGTATTTTAAAGTTATAATCAATTCCATACTCGTCCACAGTATAACTCTTCCCATTAACTTCTATTTCAAACGGATTCGGATCTTCCGTTACAGTTGTTTTTATTTCTGTTACATTCCCATCGCCATTTACTGTAGTAACTACTGTTGTGGTTTTTTTAGTTCTTAATTCTTTCCAAATTGCAACCGCAGCTCCAATTAAAGCTACTACAATCCCTAACCATTGTGCAGATTGTGGTATTTCCTCGATGGGTTTTAAATCACCACTGTCAATTTCAAAAACATACTCTCCTTCCAATTTCCCAAAAACAGTAAAATCTTTAGGTAAATATGCTAAGTTGTACCCAGAAATTATTTTATTTCGATCTTTATCCAACCACTTAAAAGACTCAAAAGAGGTACTAATTTGCTGTAAACCATTTTTCTTTAATGTAGCCGTCTTTAAAACACCATTTGTTTCTGCAATCATGCCTAAGTGTCCAAAATTAACTGTGTAATTCCCCTTTCCTTCAGTATTAATTGAAACACCATCAAGTCCCGAATCCGAAATCCCTGAAACTCGAAGAATGCCGTTTTCAATACTTAATTCCGCATTGCCAAGCGGAGTAATTTTAAATCCATTGAATTCCATAATTGATAAAATTTTGAGTTATAACTATTACACAAACATAAGAATTTATTCTGATCTTCTCCTCTTTTCATCGAAATCATTAATTGACTTATCATCAGTATCTTATAAGGAAAACTTTGATAGCAAGAGCTTTCTTGATGCTTTTTGGACTAATTTCATGATATTTGACAACTCTTCGAAAATCGGATATAAACTAACATACCTCCCCATATCTATTGATTTTTAACAGGATAAAAAAGAAGGAAAATGTAAGAAGTATTGTATTTTTGTAATGCAAAAACACATTCCTTCTATACAACTATTATCAACTGGCATTTGATCAGATCAATTTTTAAGCAAAAAACAAAACCTATACCTGTAAAATTACTTTCTGCATCAGATACAATTATCTGAATAACAACACGATACGTAATCTAACCGATTTTTTTTATAGATTACAAACTGAACAAAATTACCTTAAATCTTTTGATGCCGGTTAAAGTTTGATAACAAGTAGATAGGATAACCACAGATGAAAATTCATAGCTTAAACCACATTTTTCATTTATTACCTGCGTTTTTAAGCCATGATGCTATTCAATTTTAGGTTGGGTTGCTAATCATAAGACTATCTTTTTTATGTTAATGACCCGTGGATGTTTTTTAGAATTTGATATAACCTCATCCCCTCCCTTTTTTTATTTCTTTTGAAATACATAATTCTTATAATACCCCTTATCATCAGCAAACTGATTAGTAATTCTTAACCCTGATTTTTCGGCTAACCATTGCACTACCCTATCGGTATATTTTTGGGAAATCTCAATGTGCAAACTTTCCCACTGCTGAAAATCAACCGTCAAATCGAGTTTATCAATCCGCACTTTTTGGGTTGTTTGACTAATTAAATAACTGCGTGCCGTTCCCGTTTCCGGATCATAGGTTTCCCAATGCTCAAATTTATCAAGCTGAAAATCTGCATCCAGCTCACGATTTATGCGTTCCAACAAATTTTTATTAAAAGCTGCCGTAATTCCGGTTTTGTCGTTATAGGCCTCCAAAATAATTTGCGGATCCTTCTTTTGATCAAATCCCATAAACAACATATCGCGGTGATGCATGCCGGCTTTGATATTCTTTAAAAAATCAATTGCTTTATCGTGTAAAAGGTTTCCGATATTGGAACCCAATACCAAAATCACTTTTTTCCGCGCTTTATATTGAGCCAATTTTTCCAAGACGGCAAAATAAGTTCCTTGTAAGGGCCGTACCTGCAACTCCGGCAATTCTTTTTTCAAGTCAGCCGTCAAACTATCGAGAATATGTTGACTGATATCGATGGGCAAATAATCAAAATCAAATCCATTTTCACTCAAATAACGCAACAAAATTTTTGTTTTTTTACCATCGCCCGCCCCCAATTCTATCAAATCAAAACCTTTTTGATCTGAAAAGGATTCAGCTATGGACTGCTGGTGTTTTTCTAAAATATTAAACTCGCAGTCCGTCAGATAATAAGAGGGCATGGCCATTATTTTTTGGAACAAGGCATCCCCCTTTTTATCATAGATATATTTAGAAGGAATACGCTTTGGGAAATGGGTAAGCCCCTTCCAGACATCTTCTTCAAAGGCAGAGGCAAAAGAAGTTGGTTTTTTATTTTTCATATTGCCATTTAATTATTTTGCTAAACGAAGTCCCATATACTGCCAACGCATAGGGGGATGAAAGAAATTTCGATAAGTGGGTCGGGTATGGTTTTCGGAAGTAGCCACCGATCCGCCGCGCATCACTTTTTGATTGACCATAAATTTTCCATTGTATTCCCCAAGTGCCCCTTCGGGTTTGCGATAATCGGGATAGGGCACATAAGCACTTTCGGTCCATTCCCAGCGGCTGCCCCAATCAAATTTGGATTGGGCAATTTCCCATTCTGCTTCTGTAGGCAAACGCATTTTTTTCCATTGAGCAAATGCAAAAGCCTCATAATAAGAAACATGAGACAAGGGAGCATCTAAGGCCAGCTTTTTTAAACCGGCAAGTGTATATTGATACCACTCTCCTTCTATCCGGTGCCAATATTCAGGCGCTCTTACTCCGGTTTGTTCAAGCCATGCCCATGCATCAGAATGCCAGAGCAAAACTTGATCATATCCACCGGCTTTCATAAACTCGAGATATTCTCCATTGGTTACCAGCTTGTTAGAGATCAGAAAATCATTCAAATATACTTTGTGTCGCCCCATTTCATTGTCATACCTAAATCCGGATTCTCCATGGGGCAGTCCGATTTCATATACTCCCTCTTCTATCGCAAGCCATTTTCGGCCAAAATCCTGAACGAGATTTTCATTAAAATCTTCATCATAAACCGAAAAAAGCGGATTGTGCCCTAAGATATATTTGATATCGGTCAACAATAATTCTTGATGCTGTTGCTCATGATTGATGCCAATTTCAATAACCTTTTGCAATTCCTCAGAAACCTCAGCTTGTAAAAACTCCTCCATGGCCATCGTCACATGATGTCGATATGCTTTAATCTGTTCTACAGAAGGCCGCGACAAATTACCTCGGTGCGGTCGCATTACCTTTTCCCCCACACTTTCATAATAGCTGTTGAACAAATAAGCATAATTATCATCAAAAACTTTATAATCGGCCTTATTTTCTTTGAGCACAAACTCTTCAAAAAACCAAGAAGTGTGTCCCAAGTGCCATTTTGGCGGAGAGACATATTCCACAGGCTGCACCACAAAGTCTTCGACCGCTAAGGGGGCACAAATTTCTTCTGTATGTCGTCGTGTTTTAGTGAATTGTTCACTCAAAGCCGCTGTTTTTGTCTCCATAATTCTTCTTTTATCCAAATATACAATTTATAACTGCCTTTTTAAAGTAATTTAAAACTGAAAATAATCCCTTTCCACGCTCTATAAAAGTCATGGTTTATACTTTCCGTCCCTGTTAAACAACTGTCTTTGGAGCGATTTCAAAAATGGGCAAAACAGATTTAAAAATAAAGGTTAATAAATTTGCCGATTAGGATATAAAATATATTTTTGCAAAAATTCAAAAGCATAAAATATGTATTGGACTTTAGAACTGGCTTCGTATTTAAGTGATGCGCCTTGGCCTGCGACCAAAGACGAATTGATTGATTATGCCATTAGAACAGGCGCCCCGCTTGAAGTTGTTGAAAACTTGCAGGACATTGAAGATGAAGGCGACACCTATGATTCCATTCAGGAAATATGGCCCGATTACCCCACCGATGAAGATTATCTGTGGAATGAAGACGAGTATTAAATTATTTTTATCGATAGATTATGAAAAAGTCTCTTTGCGAGGCTTTTTTTTTGTTTAAATTTGGCAGCAGTACAGGTAATACCAAAATGAATTATTAAGCAGTCAAAATTTATGTCTAAATTCCAAATTTCTTCGTTAATCCCGCACGTGCGGGACGTCATAGCTACGGCTATGCCTGCGTTTTTTGCGTTGACTTTTGAAATTTATTCTATAAAGCTTTAGACCAATTTATAAATCACTTTGGCATAATTAATAACACATTGAAAAAACAACACCCTTTAAAATAAAACTGCCAACCTGTCAAAGGCAGGGTTTTTGTTTAGCATAGAATCAAAATAGAATATTAAATCCCTAATTATATGAGTGTTTTAGACACGGTCCTGAAAGTTTTCGTGGGCGACAAATCGCAGAAAGACGTAAAGAAGTTGCAGCCTATCGTCGAGAAAATAAAGGACAAAGAAAAAGAACTGGAAAAGCTGAGTTTAGACGAATTGCGTCAAAAGACCTTTGATTTTAAAGCAAAGATTAAAGAAGCTATTGCCGAAACAGAACAAGAAATTGAACAGCTTAAAGCGGAGGCGGAAAGTTCCAGTGATATTGACCGAAACGAAGAAATCTACAACAAGATTGATGCCTTGGAAGATGAGTCTTATGAAATCACTTCCAGAGTATTGGATGATATTTTACCAGAAGCTTTTGCGGTTGTGAAAGAAACGGCCAAGCGCTTTTTCCACCACGAAAAATTGACGGTAACAGCCACCGAGTATGACCGTGAATTTTCGGCAGACAAAGACTATATTACCCTTGAAGGAGATCAAGCCATTTGGTCCAATTCGTGGGATGCGGCCGGAAAACAAATCAAATGGGACATGATACATTATGATGTACAGCTCATTGGAGGGATTGCCATGCACCAGGGCAAAATTGCCGAAATGCAAACCGGTGAAGGAAAAACCTTGGTTGCTACACTGCCGGTCTACCTAAATGCCCTGACCGGACGCGGAGTCCACTTGGTCACAGTTAACGACTATTTGGCCAAACGAGACAGCGCTTGGATGGGACCTCTATTTGAATTTCACGGGCTCTCTATTGATTGTATAGACTATCACAAGCCCAATTCCGCAGCAAGAAGAAAAGCTTATAATGCCGATATTACATACGGAACCAACAATGAATTTGGTTTTGATTATTTGCGTGACAACATGAGTCATTCCCCGGAAGATTTGGTACAGCGGCCCCATCATTATGCAATTGTGGATGAGGTGGACTCTGTGTTGGTAGACGACGCTCGAACACCACTAATTATTTCGGGTCCCATTCCCAAAGGAGACCAACACGAATTTAATGAGCTCAAACCGCAAATTGCCAAATTGGTAGAGGTACAACGCAAATATCTGGTGGGCGTGCTTTCCGAAGCCAAAAATCTTATTGCCGAAGGCAACACCAAAGACGGTGGTTTTTTGCTCTTGAGAGTGTACCGCGGTTTGCCTAAAAACAGAGCACTCATCAAGTATTTGAGTCAGGAGGGCATCCGTCAAATTCTCCAAAAAACAGAAAATCACTATATGCAAGACAACAACCGAGAAATGCCCAAGGTTGATAAGGAACTGTATTTTGTGATTGAAGAGAAGAACAATCAAATCGATTTGAGCGACAAAGGGGTAGATTTCTTATCGAGCAAAGAAGACGACCCCAACTTCTTTATCATGCCGGAAATGGGAATGGAAATTTCCAAAATCGAAGAAATGGGGCTTTCGGAAGAGGAAGAAGCGGAAAAGAAAGACGAACTCTACCGTGATTTTGCCATTAAAAGTGAACGCATCCACACGATGAACCAGCTTTTAAAAGCCTATACCCTATTTGAAAAAGATGATGAATATGTCGTTATCGATAATCAGGTAAAAATCGTCGATGAGCAAACTGGTCGTATTATGGACGGAAGGCGTTATAGTGACGGACTCCACCAAGCCATCGAAGCCAAAGAAAATGTAAAAATTGAAGACGCCACCCAAACTTTTGCAACCATTACCCTGCAAAATTATTTTAGAATGTACCGCAAACTGGCCGGTATGACGGGTACGGCGGTAACTGAAGCAGGAGAGTTTTGGGAGATCTACAAGTTAGATGTGGTTGAAATACCCACCAACAAGCCCATTGCCCGCGATGACCGCGATGACTTGGTTTACAAAACCAAACGCGAAAAATACAATGCGGTTATTGAAGAGGTTACTAAGCTTTCTAAAGCAGGAAGACCGGTACTTATCGGGACAACCTCCGTTGAAATTTCAGAGCTCCTCAGCCGCATGCTGAACATCAGAAAAATCAAACACAATGTTTTGAATGCCAAGCGGCATAAACAAGAGGCGCAAATTGTAGAAGATGCCGGTAAATCGGGAATTGTTACCATTGCCACCAACATGGCCGGCCGTGGTACTGATATTAAATTAAGCGATGACACCCGAGAGGCCGGTGGTTTAGCCATTGTAGGTACAGAACGTCACGATTCTCGACGAATCGACCGCCAGTTACGCGGGCGTTCCGGTCGTCAAGGAGATCCGGGAAGTTCTCAATTTTTCGTCTCCTTGGAGGACAACCTGATGCGCCTTTTTGGAAGTGAAAAAATTGGCAAGTGGATGGATCGCATGGGGCTGGAAGAAGGCGAAGTGATTCAACATAAAATGATTTCCCGCTCTATCGAACGAGCGCAAAAAAAGGTGGAAGAAAACAACTTTGGAATTCGTAAGCGCCTACTCGAATATGACGACGTCATGAACGCCCAACGAGAAGTTATCTATGAACGCCGTTATCACGCTCTTTTTGGAGAACGCCTCAAAGTTGATATTGCCAATATGATTTTTGATTTGGCTGAAAATATTGTCGAAGTCAACAAAGCAGGAGAGGATTATGACAATTTCAAATTTGAAACCCGACGCTACTTCTCCATGGACTCGCCGATAACTGAAGAAGAGTTCCAAAAAACAGCAAACTTACAATTGGCCGGAAAGGTATATAAAGCAGCCTATGCCAATTATGAAGAACGTATGGAACGCAGTGCCAAATTGGCTTATCCGGTTATCAAACACGTTTATGAAGATCCGACCAACAGCTTTGAAAATATTGCGGTCCCCTTCTCTGATGGCGAGAAAACCCTACAGGTAGCCACCAATTTAGAAAAGGCTTATGAATCTGACGGCAAGCAACTGATCAACGATTTTGAAAAAAATATTACCTTGGCCATTATTGATGATGCCTGGAAAACGCATCTCCGTAAAATGGATGATTTAAAACAAAGTGTTCAATTGGCCGTTCACGAACAAAAAGATCCTTTGCTGATTTATAAATTTGAAGCCTTTGAATTGTTTAAAGAAACCTTGGACAAAGTAAACAGAGATGTGGTTTCCTTCTTGTTTAGGGGGGAGATTCCACAACAAGAAGCCAATATCCAGGAAGCGCGCGAAAAGGGGCCCGATAAAAATATTCAAACCAGCAGGGAAGAACTCCCAAATATGAATGAACGGGCTCAACAAAATCGAGCTGCCGGTCAAGCACAAAGTCAGCCACAAGTAACCGAAACCATTGTTAGAGAGAAACCAAAAATTGGTCGCAACGAACGCGTAACGATCAAAAATGTCAAAACCGGTGAAAACAAATCGATCAAATACAAGCAAGCTATTCCCTTAATTGAAAAAGGAGAATGGGTACTTATTGACGAATAATCGATTTTATGACCAACAATCAACAATCCCGAACATAAGATGGTTCGGGATTTTTTTTAATTTCGTTGCGGAAGAAAAAAACACATCATGAAAAATTTTAAAATAGAACTGCGTTGGAGTTTATTATACAGCCTTTTCCTGTTGGGATGGATGTTTATTGAAAGCGATATGGGGTGGCACGATGCCCAAATTCAAAATGAAACCTTGTATCATTTTATTGCTGTGCTACTCCTTTACATTCTCGCCATTACCGCAGCGATGCGGGAAAAACGTAAAAATTATTACGAACGAGCCATGACCTGGAAAGAAGGTTTTATTTGTGGCGCCATGCTTGCCGTTTTGGTTACCATTTTATCGCCTATGGTACAGTTCTTTATCTACCACTATATCTCTCCGGATTATTTTCAAAATATGATTGAATATCAAGTCAGCAAAGGAATGCCGGAATCAAGTGCCAAGCAACTTTACAGCATGAAGTTTTATATCATTCAAGCTGTTTTTACCGATCTTTCCTTTGGCCTTTTCTTTTCTGCCATCATTGCTTTATTCTTTAAAAACAAAGCTAAAAAGCAGTAATCTCAAATTCCAAAACATTCACCCTCTCATAAAAGAGAAGACTCGCAACAGCCCGGTCTATAAATTGAGAATGAAAGACTGTGAACCTATGCCGTAAAATGCTAATCACCAATACATTAGAACACTTAAGCCAAGTCGTAAACCATTTTTGGGCATTACAAATTTTTAACGAGCAATTTCAACGGCTCGGTGTTCTCTAATTACGGTTACTTGCACTTGTCCCGGATAGGTCATTTCGGCTTGTATTTTTTGAGAGATTTCGAAGGAGAGTTTAGACGCTTTCTCATCATCTACAATATTACTGTTCACAATCACTCGAAGTTCGCGTCCGGCTTGGATAGCATAAGCTTTTTCGACACCGTTGAACCCAAATGCGGTATTTTCTAAATCCTTGAGCCGTTGGATATAAGAATCCATCACCTGTCGTCTGGCTCCGGGTCTGGCACCACTAATGGCATCGCAAACTTGAACAACGGGCGACAGCAAATATTCCATTTCTATTTCGTCGTGATGTGCACCAATAGCATTGCAAACCTCTGGCTTTTCGCCATATTTTTCTGCCCATTGCATTCCTAAAATTGCGTGAGGCGTTTCATTCTCGGTTTCAGGTACTTTCCCAATATCGTGCAATAATCCCGCACGTTTGGCCAGTTTTGCATTCAATCCGAGTTCGGCGGCCATAATTCCGCATAATTTGGCTGTTTCCCGAGAGTGCTGCAGCAGGTTTTGGCCATAAGAAGAGCGATATTTCATGCGTCCCACGGTTTTAATCAATTCGGGATGCAAGCCGTGGATCCCTAAATCTATCACTGTCCTTTTTCCTATTTCTACTATTTCATCTTCAATTTGCTTTTGGGTCTTTTTCACCACGCTTTCAATACGCGCCGGATGAATTCGTCCATCTGTCACCAACTTATGCAGTGAGAGGCGAGCAATTTCCCGTCGCACAGAATCAAAACAGGATAGAATAACCGCTTCCGGAGTGTCGTCAATAATAATTTCTACTCCGGTTGCTGCCTCAAGTGCCCTGATATTACGTCCTTCACGACCGATAATTCGACCTTTAATGTCATCGCTCTCCAAATTGAAGATAGAGACACAGTTGTCAATTGCCTCCTCGGCCCCTACCCGTTGAATGGTGTTGATAATAATCTTTTTAGCCTCTTGTTGAGCACTCATTTTGGCCTCTTCAATAGTATCTTGAATTAAAGACATCGCATCGGTCTTGGCAGTAGCTTTAAGCGATTCAATCAACTCTTTTTTGGCATCTTCGGCGTTGAGCCCGCTGATGACCTCAAGCTGTTTTACCTGACGGCTGTGGGCTTTGTCAATTTCTTCTTTTCGTTTCTCAATATGTGTTAAACGCTCCTGGTATTCTGCCGCGCTTTCTTCCAGTGATTTATTGAGTTTACTGTTTTTAGAAAGTGCTTTGGAGAGCTTGGTTTCTTTTTGTCGGATGCGTTTTTCTGCTTTGGCCATTTTTTTATCACGCCCTTCAATCACCTTTTCGTGCTCTGCCTTAAGCTCTATAAATTTTTCTTTGGCTTGAAGGAGCTTGTCTTTTTTTATCCCTTCTCCTTCGGTCTTTGCCTCCTTAAGAAGGGTTTGGGCTTTAATTTCTGCCTCATTAATGATAGAATTAGCATTTTTTTTCTCGATATATCGGGTTGCTATATAGCCTATCACGACCCCTATAACACCCGCTATTATTCCTATTATTATTGTTTCCATATCTGTCTCTGTTAATAAAAAAAGCCTGCATTAGTAATGCTTTTATATAAAACCCCTTAGATTCTAAAGTTTAAGGCTAACCGGCTGATCAAGGATCCGCCTTGACACCACATTCGTGGAGGACGGTTTGCTTTAACAACACGGACTCACCTTTCTCAAAGGTTAAAGTGCTGAGTTTCTCAAAAATGATTACTAATACAGGCAGTAAAGTAAAATAAATTTATTTAATAAGAACGTATCAACCGATGTGCTCATCGATAAATTTCTCCAAGACCTTCAGTTTTTCTCCGGCCAATTCCACCTGGTCTTGGTTTTCTATAGTTTGCTGTTCCGATTTTGCGGCGAATTGCAAGGCACACATGGCCAAGACATCTTGCTTATCTCGCACAGCATAATTTTTCTCAAATTGTTTGATAACCCCTTCAATTTTTTTGGCTGCTTTACGCAAACCCTCTTCTCGCTCGGGATCTATGGTCATGGGATAAATCCGATCTGCAATAGAAATTTTTATTTTTAAGCTTCCAGCCATATTATATTATTCTGAAAGTTCAACAATGCATTGATCAATTTCCCGGATCAAACTGTTTATCTTCAACTTCGTTTCTCGTTTGTGTTCATTACTGCCAAGCATAGCATTGGCCGTTTTTAAATCCTGATTATCTTGTTGAAGTGCTTTAAGCGCTTCCCGCAGGCTTTTCATATCGGCCTTTTGTTGAGCAATCTGACTTTTCAAATCTTTAATCTCCGCTCGGTATCCCTCATACTGTTGAAAGACCTTTTGAACTTTCGCATGAACCGAATCTATTGTAGATACCAAATTACTCATTTTATTTATAGACTACACTACTTGCAAATTTATGATAGTTTTTTAAAAGAAACAATAAAAACAAGACGTCTTTTATCAACTATGCCACTCGCTATAGTCAATATTTTTTTCCTTCTTTTATAGATTGTGGTTCAAAAGTGCCTTGTTAACAGCTTTCTTTTTTGAGTGCTATTCATCCTTCATAAGAGGATTTGTTAAGCCCTTCTACCCCTGTTTCAAAATATAGTTACAGAGATATTTTGCATCTTTTTTAATACCACCAAGTGTTGCGGATCCTCGTGTATAGAGCCAAGGTAAGCCAATGAAATAAAGATTGTCAATCGGACTGACCCCGCGTTGATTTTTGGGATAGCCATCTTTTTTTAGTTCCAGGCCTTTGATCCAAGTAAAATCCGGACGGTAGCCTGTTGCCCAAATGATATTTTCCACATCTCGCAGCGTCGATTCTTCGGTATAGATCGTTTGTCCTTCTGCATCATTTGTAAACCCGACCGCTTGCACATTTTTTCGAGATAGAATTCCCTTAACATCGGTTCCAATAACCGGTTGGCGTCCATGCATAATCCGCTTGCCCAGCCAAGTATCCCGACTAATGCTTAAAAATCCGGTTTTGCTAAACCACCACCATAAAGTCTTCCCCAAAACCTCCTGTGGCAATGTTTGTACTTTCGTGTTTCCCGAGAAATAGGTTTTCCTTCCGTTTTTCGAAATTTCATTCAATATCTGAAAACCACTATCTCCATCTCCTACTACCAATGCCGGTCCTTCTTGCAGCTGAGTGGGATTTTTATAATAATTACTGTGTGTTTGAAAAACCGAATTGGCTATATTTTTCGCACAGGGTGGCGTATAGGGAATGTGAAAGGGTCCTGTTCCCACAATCACGCCTTTGGTTTTAATTACCTCATCTCCGCATTTCACCAAGAACCCCCCTTTTTCCTTCTTCACTTCAGTAACCAGGGTATTGAGCTGAACGGGGAAGTCAAACTTTTGGGCATAGGCTTTAAAGTATTCGGCTACTTCATATTTTGATGGGTAATGCCCTTTTGGGGCCGGAAAATCCATTCCCGGAAGCTTATTAAATTCAGCAGGAGTAAAGAGCTTGAGAGAGTCCCAGCGATTGAGCCAAGAAAAACCAATTTCCTGCTCTTTATCGACAATTAAAAAGTTTTTATTTATTTTTTTAAGGTAATATGCCATGGATAAACCTGCCTGAGCAGCACCAATGACTACAAAATCTAACATAAATTATGATTTTCCGCTAAAATAGGATTATATCGCTTTTTCTAAGCCCTTTTTTATAAATAAAAAGAAAACAATCTACGCTAAACTCTTTTTTACCGTAAAAAATGGAAGGATTTGAAAAACCGATAATAAGTTGATATTATTTAATCAGTTAAATGGAATCCTATTGGTAAAACTATTCGTTATGCAGATTGAAGTTTAACGAAATTTCTTTTGAATTCTATAATCCATAGAATGTTTTCCGGCTCCGGTACAAAACAGCAAGAAGAAGCTCAACAGGTAAAAGATAGGAAGTTCCGGATTTCCTCCTCCTGACGCCAGCACTACTGTAGCTACAGCCATATTAATCACCAAAATTAAAGAAGCTAAACGCGTCCAGAGACCAAACAAGATGAATATGGAACAAATAAATTCGGCAAAAGCTGCTAACACAAAAGAAAGAGTAACCCCAATTCCAATGGGATTGACAAATTCAATCTCATTTCCCACAAAAAGGGTCTCTACTTTTCTAAATCCGTGGTAAGTAAGCATTAAAACGCAAGCTCCTACTCGAAAAACAAAAAGGCCAATACTGATTAAATCTTCTCGATTTTTAGAAACAAATGACTTTAGCATAACTTTTTCCTGACAAAAATTTTGCAAATATACCATTTCTGTCAAAATGAACCCTCTTTTATCGGGGAATGTAAGGATTCTTTTCCCACAATCTCCTAAACGGTTTTATTTACTTAGGTATGCAAATTACTCCTTTAGGCATAAAACTCCACATACAGTTCCGATTCTTTCTAATATGGATCTACATTTAAGATTACCCGCACACTGCGATAAGCAGGGATCGCATGGTATGACTTGAGAATTTTATGCAAATAATCTTTGGTCTTTTTTAAAGATTGCTTAGGAGGAATTTTCAGTATAATCACTTTGTAATATTGATTGCGAATTCGCGCCACCGGTGGAAATTCGGGACCAAGGACATAATCTTTAAAAGTGTGCTGCAATCCTTTGGCCAACCAGTCTGCCGCCTCATTTACCGTATTGTAATTCCGCCCCTTCAAACTAATTTTTATCAATCGGAAAACCGGAGGATAAGAAAATTGATAACGCCCCTGCATTTGTTCGTCATACATGGCGATATAATCGTTTTCAAGTACATGACGCAAGATCGCATGATCGGGATTATAGGTTTGAATCAATACTTTTCCTTGTTTTTCTGTTCGCCCTGCCCTACCGGCCACTTGTGTCAATAATTGAAAACTGCGTTCATGGGCACGAAAATCAGGAAAATTAAGTAAGCTGTCAGCATTCATTACACCCACCAAATCTACCTCTCTAAAATCTAAGCCCTTGGCCAGCATTTGTGTACCCACCAACACATCGATCTCTTTTTGTTCAAAAGCACTGATTATTTTTTCATATCCATATTTCCCGCGGGTCGTATCCAAATCCATTCGACCGATATGGTAATCGGGGAAAAGATCATTGAGTTCTTTTTCCACCCGTTCTGTCCCCAAACCCTTGGTAGACAAATCGGTACTACCACAAGCCATACATTGTTTTTGCATAGCAATGTGATATCCACAATAATGACAGCGCAAAGAATTATTGTGTCGATGAAAGGTGAGGCTGACATCGCAATTGGGGCATTGTGGCGAGTGTCCACAGGTTTGGCATTCCAAAATAGGTGAATAGCCACGGCGATTTTGAAAGAGAATAACCTGCTTGGCTTCTTCCAAAGTAGTTTTAATGGCCTCAATCAGCGTATCTGAAAAATGTCCGGTCATTTTTCTACGCTTGTATTTATCTTTAATATTGATGAGCTCAATTTTAGGGGGAATCACGCGACCATAACGTTTTTTGAGCTCCACCAGTCCATATTTTCCACGCTTGGCATTGTGATAACTTTCTAAACTGGGCGTAGCCGATCCCAATAAAAGCTTGCTGCCAAAGAGATGTGCCAAAACCACCGCTGCATCTCGGGCATGATAACGCGGCGCCGGATTAAACTGCTTAAAGGTATGTTCATGAGCTTCGTCCACCACAATCAATCCCAAGTCTTGAAAAGGTAAAAAAATGGAGGAGCGAACGCCAATCACAATTTTTCCCCTGTCTTTATGCAACACATGGTTGTATATTTCTACCCTTTCATTGACAGAGTATTTACTGTGATACACCATCACTTCTTTCCCAAAATAACCCTGCAAACGGACAATAAGTTGGGTGGTTAATCCAATTTCGGGAACCAGATACAGCACTTGTTTTCCCCGCTCCAAGGCCTCCTGAATCAGTTTGATATAGATTTCTGTTTTCCCCGAAGAAGTAACCCCGTGAAGCAAACAAGGTTTTCCTGCTTCAAAGGAATGATGAATTTTGGCATAAGCTTTTTCTTGTTCAGCGGTCAATTCCAATCGCAGCTGTGAAGCTTCTTTTGCATAATCAATCCGATCTTTTTTGAGATGATATTCCTCCAAAATCCCTTTGTCGATCAAAGCTTTTACGGTAGCCGCTGAGGTTTCTGCTTTCTCCTGCAAATCTTTTCGGCGAATGGGTTTACTCGATTGGGCCTGAATCGAAAACAAAGCCATGATTACCTGACGTTGTTTATGAGCTCGACTCAATTGATCAAGCACGGTGTTGATTCCCGCATCAGTCTGATAACTCTCGGCCAAACGTACATAGCGTATTAATTTGGGTTTGTATTTTTTATACAATTCCTGATTGACCACAATCAATTTTTTGTTCACCATTTTGTTCAATACCGGTAAAACAGATTTCTTCCCCAAAATATCCATCACCTCCTGAGTCTTGAGTATGGCTTGGCGTTGTAAAGCCTCAAAAATTAAATATTCCTCATCCGTCAGTTCCTGTGATTCAGGGTCTGTTCCTTCATTGAGTTCAATAACTGTTTCTGACTGCAGGAGAAAAGCACTGGGCAAAGCGGCTCGCAGCACTTCTCCTTCCCCACAACTATAATAATCGGCGATCCACTTAAAAAATCGGAGTTGTGTTGAAGTCAGTAAAGGAGTTTCCTCCAAAATTTCCTCTACCAGTTTGGCTTGGTAAAATTTGGGACGAGTTTGGTGAATTTTCCCTACTACTCCGGTATAAACCTTTGTTTTCCCAAATGGGACGGCCACTCGCATACCGGGGCGAAGTCTTCCGGCCTGACTGTCAGTAATGGCATAGGTAAACTGTTTGTCTAACGGAAGTGGTAAAATGACATCGACAAAATTTTGCATGCAATGAAAATAAGAATTACGGTTGAATTTATACTTTTTAGCCCGAATTTAATTTTTACTTCTAATTCTACTTTAACACATTTATCTGATTGAGCAACAGCATAAGTTTGTTCATGAACTTTTGTTTCATCTAAGGACTAAACACCCTTGTTTTCCCCTGGCCCTCCTCCTGCGGCGGACGCGGTAAAGGGAACCAAGGGTGTTTTTCGGGGACTCTCCCTTTAGGGCTGGGGTAAAAAGCCCCGAAAAATAGAGGCTTGTCCGATTGTTTTTATTTGTCAAAGTAGAACTAATTTCGATTCGATTTTTTTAATTTGTTAATGGCGCCGTTTAATTCAAAACCCAGCAACAATATAATGGCATTCAGCCAAGTATAAACCATCGATATCACCAAGGCACCAATCGATCCATAAAGTTTGTTGTAGGAACCAAAATTTTTAATGTAAACGGCAAAAAAATAGGTCAATAACAAAATCAATATGGTAGTAAACAACGCACCGGCAGAGAAATAGTTGGATTCTCGTCCTTCTTTGGTGCCAAAATAGTACAGTATAGCCACCGCATTATAGATGGTCAACACAAAAATAGCATAGCGTCCCATCTCGGCCCAAATAACATTGTTGGGCACAAAACCAACTGCGGTCAAACTCTCAATAATATAGGTGAGATAAATGGTTAGAATAATAGCCGTCAGCAACAGAAATGCAATGATTAGCGCCACACCCAGCGCCACAATATACTGATGGATTACAGTTCTATTCTTTTCGGTATGATAAGAATATTCAAATCCCGTAAAAATAGAATTGACTCCATTGGCCATTAAAAAAATAGACAGGATGAACACAAAAGACAGCAGACCGGTTCGAGGCGTATTGGCAATATCAAAAAACACTTGGGCAAAGAGATCGTGGGTTTGCGGGGGCAAAAACTGATCGAGATAGTCCAGCAGCCGCATTTGAAAATCATCGATAAACCACACAAAGGGAATCAGGTTTAGGATAAACAGCAAAAAGGGAAACATGGCCAAAAAAAAGCTGAAAGCGATGGAGCCGGCTCTTGTGGTAAACAACCCCTCTACAATGCCAATAATATAAATCTCCATCAAATCATAGAGCGTCAAGCCTTTGAAACCGGGTAGAACCACTCTTTTGCAAGCGCGAGCCAAAGACCGAACTACGGGGATTTTTTCAAGCTTTTCCTCTATGGGTTTTGACATATTCCACGGCTTTAAATGCGGGTTCCGTTATTGAGTATAATAGAAAAACCATCAAGGTTTATCGTCCTGTTCTCAACTCGGTTTCAGGTCCTGAGTTTTAAACAGCTTTCAAACTAAGGTCTAAATTGTAAACCGAATGCGTCAGTGCACCGCTGGAAATATAATCTACCCCACAAGCTGCATATTGACGAGCCGTTTGGGGAGTAATCCCGCCACTGGACTCCGTTAAACATTGATTCCCAATAATTTTTACCGCCTTTTGAGTTTCTTCAAAACTAAAGTTATCAATTAAAATTCGATAAACCCCGCCACAATCCAATATTTCTTTGATTTCCTCCATATTTCTGGCCTCCACAACAATTTTGAGTGCCAGTTGATTGGCTTTGAGGTAGGCTTGGGTTTTTTGAATGGCTTGGGCAACTCCGCCGGCAAAGTCAATGTGATTGTCTTTCAGCATAATCATGTCATATAATCCAAAACGATGATTGACTCCGCCGCCAATCTTAACGGCCCATTTCTCTAAAGCTCGTATGCCCGGAGTAGTTTTCCGAGTATCGAGTATTTTGGTTTGGGTTCCTTCCAGCAATTCGACAAAATGCCGAGTTTTGGTGGCAATGGCACTCATACGTTGCATCCCGTTTAACGCCAATCGCTCTACTTTTAAAATCGACTGACTTCTACCGGAGACATAAAAAGCAATATCTCCCTGTTTTATTTGGTCGCCATCTTTTTTTAAAACCTCCATTTTCAAATCCGAATCTATATAAGCAAATACGCGACGGGCAAAATCTACGCCTGCCAAAATGCCGTCTTCCTTTACCAAGAGCTTGGCTTTTCCAACTGCTTGATCGGGAATACAGGCCAAGGAGCTGTGATCACCATCTCCCACATCTTCTCGAACGGCATTGGCAATAATATTGTGTATTTCTTTATCAAAATATTCTTTGTTCATACTCATATCCAATTATTTTTGCTAAAATAATAAAAATCAAAGCGACCTCACCTCATGACCATCAAATTGCTGCTTATTGGTAAAACCACCGACAAAACCTTGCAGGAGCTAACAGCGACCTATGCCAATCGTCTCCGGCATTATTGCAAATTTAAAATCGAAATTATTCCGGAGCTCAAAACTCGTAAAAATCAATCTGAAACGGTACAAAAAAATAAAGAAGGAGAACAGATTTTAAAAAAATTGAAAGCCTCTGATCAAGTTGTCCTTCTCGATGAACAGGGAAAAGAACGCAATTCGATCGAATTCTCCAAGTGGCTGCAAAAACAAATGAACAGTGGTAAAAAACAACTGGTCTTTGTCATTGGCGGACCTTATGGATTTTCAGAGGAAGTTTATCAACGAGTACCGCAAAAAATGGCCTTGTCCAAAATGACATTTTCACATGAAATGATTCGTCCTTTTTTTGTGGAGCAATTGTATCGCGGCTATACAATCTTGCGAAATGAGCCCTATCACCATCAGTAAAAATTATCGCACCCAGCTCCTACTTGAGTACTTTGCTGCTATTTTGCTTTCTTATACTTCATGGGAAGATGTACCAAGGCCTTGGTTTTAAAGAATTCTTCTTCAAAATAATTGGAAAGCGGATAAACTTTAGCGGTTTGATATTTGGCGAGTTCTTGAGTTAAATCGCCGCCTTTCAAGTATAAAATCCCATTGCGGAGTTCGTGATTGTTCTTCTTGGCAATTTTCCCTTTGACCCAACGCACAAAAGTCTCCATTTGTGCCACGGCACGGCTAACAATAAAATCGTATTCTCCCGAGACGTTCATCTCCTCTACTCGCTGGTTAAAAGCCTGCACATTATTCAGTTCGAGTCCTTTGGCTACTTCATTGACCACTTTTATCTTTTTGCCTTTGCTGTCTACCAAATGAAATTCGGTTTCGGGGAAAAGAATGGCCAAGGGAATGCCCGGAAAACCACCACCGGTTCCCACGTCAATGATTTTGGCGCCGGGGCGAAAAGGCTGAATCTTGGCAATGGCCATGGCGTGCAGTACATGACGAAGATACAGTTCATCAATGTCTTTGCGAGACACTACATTAATTTTGAGGTTCCAGTCCTGATAAAGCTCATCCAATTTTTGCAGACGCGCTTTTTGCAAATCCGACAAATCGGGGAAATATTTAAGAATCTCTTCCAAAATCAACAATCTAAAAAATCACTAAAAATCGATTTAATTACCGAGAATAATTGGGAGCTTCCTTGGTAATAGAAACATCGTGGGGATGGCTTTCGCGTATTCCGGCAGCGGTAATTTTTATAAACTTCGCATTTTTGTGCAAACTCGGAATATCTTTGGCTCCACAATAGCCCATTCCGGCACGCAGACCGCCGACAAACTGGTGCATACTCTCCACCAAATCGCCCTTATAAGGCAAGCGTCCGACAATTCCTTCAGGAACCAGCTTTTTAATCTCCTCTTCCATGTCTTGGAAATAACGATCTTTAGAGCCTTGTTGCATGGCTTCAACCGATCCCATTCCGCGGTAGGTCTTATACTTTCTACCTTCATAAATAACGGTATCTCCGGGAGATTCTTTGGTCCCGGCCAACAAAGAGCCTAACATCACAGAATCGGCACCGGCAGCGAGGGCCTTGGGAATATCGCCGGTATATCGAATTCCGCCATCGGCAATAACCGGAATCCCGGTTCCCTTTAACTCTTCGGCTACTTCCATCACGGCAGAAAGTTGTGGAAAGCCTACACCGGCCACCACCCGAGTGGTACAGATGGAACCCGGTCCTATGCCAACTTTCACGGCATCGGCACCGGCGTTAACCAAATAACGAGCCGCTTCAGCAGTAGCGATATTTCCTACAATTACATCAATATCAGAAAATTTATCTTTTATTTCTTTCAAGACTCCCACCACTCCTTTGCTGTGTCCGTGGGCGGTGTCTATAATCAGCGCATCGACATGAGCTTCTACCAAAGTTGCTGCGCGTTGCAAAGCATCAGAGGTCACGCCAATGGCTGCAGCCACACGCAACCGACCATAGCTGTCTTTATTGGCATTGGGTTTTTGGGTGAGTTTGGTGATATCCCTAAAAGTAATAAGTCCGCATAACTTATTGTCTTTATTGACAACCGGTAATTTTTCAATTTTGTGTTTTTGTAAAACCGTTTCGGCTTCTTTTAAGGAAGTGCCTTCAGAAACTGTCACCAGATTTTTAGCGGTCATCACTTCTTCAATGGGGCGTTGGTCATTTTTTTCAAAACGCAAATCGCGATTGGTGACAATCCCCAACAAACGACCTTGGTTGTCAATCACAGGGATGCCGCCAATTTTATTTTCCTTCATGCAGGTTTTGGCATCCTGAACAGTGGCTTTAATCGACAGCGTCACCGGATCGATAATCATCCCGCTTTCGGCGCGTTTTACTTTGCGCACCTCAGCAGCTTGCTGCTTGGCCGACATGTTTTTATGCAAAACCCCAATACCGCCTTCTCGAGCAATGGCAATAGCCATTTGAGATTCGGTTACCGTGTCCATCGCCGCAGAGACAATGGGAATATTAAGGCGTATATTTTTAGAAAAACTTGAGGTAAGTTGAACTTCGCGGGGTAAAACTTCAGAGTAGGCCGGAACGAGCAAAACATCGTCATAAGTCAATCCTTCTCCTAAAATCTTGTGATAATCTGGTACCATGGCAATTAAAATTTAATTGCATGCAAAGGTAGAACTTTTTCTCCTAAAGGATTTTTATAATTCGGTTTTTTTATCCGATTCCGAAGATAAAATCTTGTTAAACCACCAAACAAGTCTTAAACCTGCTACCGTACTCAAGCTTAAAAAGCCGATTGTCCTTCCTTCAATGCCGCCCCTTAAAAAAATTAGTGTCGTTTACGGCCACGGTGTTGTTTCTTGTTTTTTGATTTGTTGTAATGCTTTTTGCGATTGCGCACCAGATTAGAAGCACGACTGAGGTCTTCATCTTTTTTATTCAAATTAATTTCACCTTCACTTAATTCATAGAGGTGATCAAAAATAATTTTATCATCCACCGTATCCCGATTCCAATTGAGGTAACATTTTTTCATGTGATTGGCAATGGTCAAAATCAAGCCTTCCTTTTTGTCGCTGTCTTCCCAATCTTTCACCTCGTCAATCATTCGCTTGATGTTGTTGCCATAAAAGCGATACTTAGGATCATTTTCGGGATAATCAAGCGGTGCCGGTTTTTGATTAATTTCTTCGGGAGTAGGCTGTGGAAAAGGAGAATCAACCTTGAGTTCATAATTGCTCATCATCATCATCTGATCCCAAAGTTTGTGTTGAAAATCGGGTACATCACGTAAATGAGGCGTCAAATTTCCCATCACTCCAATAATGGCTCGGGCCATTTCATTGCGCTTTTTATCATCTTCGACGCCAACGGCATGTTCCACCATTTTTTGAATATGCCTTCCATATTCGGGAATAATAAGCTTATTCCGGTTTGAGTTGTATTCTAAATTTTCTATCAAAACTGAGGTATAATTAAATGAATATAAACAACAAAACTCCGACTCGACTTGGGGTTTGTGAAGTTATTTGAGGGGACAAATATAAGTTTTATATTGAAAACGCAAAATCTCAGAAAAATTAATTCTGATTCTTTTGTTTGATATTTCTAACCCAACCGGATCTTTTTTTCTACTCTTATTTTGCCCAATCGCACTCGTCGATGAGCTGCCGCAATCCCACAAACACAATTGCCCGCATAGCACGGCAACTTCAAAGAGAAATCACACCTTCCACTTTTTCTCCGATCTCTTTATACTTGTCAATTACCTGATCGGCAGAATCCATTTTCACCTCAATGGTTACACTGGTATATTTTCCTTTAGACGAACTCCGGGTAGAAATGGCGGCGCCTATATGGTCAAAAATCTGTTCAATTTTTGCAATTTTTTCATTTGAAGTCGGCACAATAAATTTATACATATAAGTGGCCGGCCAGTCTTCTGCTTCGTTTAACCGCGCCCTCAATTTGGCATAAAAATGATCAGAATTGGTCTTGTCATCCATAAAAATATGTTATTCTTTAGTTGCAAATATAAGCTTATTGAATCATTTTAGTAAATTGCCCTTTTAAAAGAACCTCAATTTTGCACGCCAAAAAAATATTGTTCATCGGAGGGCCGGGAACGGGAAAAACATCGGTTTTAAATGCTTTAAAAACCAAAGGGTTTCGTTGTTTTGAAGAAGTTTCCCGTCAAGTGACCCTCGAAGCCCAAAAAGAAGGAATCACACAACTCTTTTTAAAAGAGCCGCTATTGTTTAGTCAAAAATTATTGCAAGGACGAATTGCACAATTCGAAAGTGCTTGTCAAGCTGCAGAACCATTTTGTTTTTTGGACCGCGGCATTCCCGAAATAGCGGCTTATATGGCGTATAAATCTGAAGAGATTCCGCCGGAATTTAAAAAGGCAGCCAAAAAGCATCGCTATGATGCAGTTTTTATTTTTCCCATCTGGGAAGATATTTATACTTCAGACAGTGAACGCTATGAATCACTTGAAGAAGCAAAAGAGATTCATCAATTCATCAAGAAATCCTATGAAGACCTGGGATATCGACTGATTGAGATTCCCAAAATGAATGTTGTAGAACGAGCCGATTATATCTTGAAAAAAATAACTGATGGCTACACCTGATGAGATTTTAAAACAATACTGGGGGTTTGATCGGCTTTGGCCGGCTCAAAAAAAAGCCATTACCTATATCTTGGAAGGCAAAGATGTGATCACCCTTCTGCCCACCGGGGGCGGAAAATCAGTCTGTTTTCAGGTGCCGGCAATCATGCAGGAGGGCATTTGCCTGGTGGTTTCTCCTTTAATTTCGCTTATGCAGGATCAGGTATCCGGTTTAAAAAAACGAGGCGTCAAAGCCATGATGCTCAGCGGCGCCATTCCTTTTCAAAAACTCAATGCCAAGCTGGACAATTGTCTTTATGGCGGATACAAATTTCTATACCTCTCTCCCGAACGCCTGCAACACGAATTGGTGCAGCAGCGCCTACAACAAATGAACATCAACCTGGTGGCCATAGACGAAGCGCATTGCATTTCGGAATGGGGGCATGATTTTAGACCGGCTTACCGAGAAATTACCCTTCTTAAAGAACTCCTGCCGGAAGTAAACTTTATAGCCCTCACCGCCACAGCCACACCACGGGTTTTAGAAGACATCAAAGAAAATTTGGAGCTGGAAAAATCGGAAGTTGTCCGCACGAGTTTTGCTCGGGACAATATTGCGCTCTGCATTAAAAAAAATGAAAACAAAACCTATGAGCTGCAAAAATTTCTTCAGCGTCATCCCGGGGTCAGCATTGTGTATGTGCGCAGTCGACAATTGACCTTGCGACTCAGCAAATTCTTAAACAGTCATCAACTGCAAGCCAATGCTTATCACGGCGGAATGAATCCTACACAAAAAGAAAAACTGTTTAAAGATTGGCAAGCCGAAAAATTTAAAATTATGGTGGCCACCAATGCTTTTGGTATGGGCATTGACAAGGCCAATGTACGCAATGTGATTCACTATCATCTCCCCGACAGCTTGGAAGCTTATTACCAAGAGGTGGGACGTGCCGGAAGAGACGGAAAAGCCTCTAAAGCTTTTTTGATTTATGACAATGCCGATATTCTAAAACTGAAAAAACAGTTTATCGCCAATTCCCCCACCCCAAAAAGCGTCAAGACCATTTATCGAAAATTGAATTCCTATTTTTCCATTGCTTATGGCGAAGGACAAAACACCAGCCACAACTTCAACTTTCTCGATTTTTGTAACACCTATGGATTTAATACTTACTTGGCTTATAATGTATTTCAATTTCTGGATCGTTTAGCTATTTTGTCTTTGACCAAAGAATTTCATCAACGCACAGAACTCTTTTTTAAAATCTCACACCGAGAACTCTATCGGTTTATCAATACACACAAAAAATTTAAACTACTAATCGACACCCTCTTGCGCATGCAGGGCGGTTTTTTTGAATACAAGACGACCATCAATTTACGGGAACTGCAAAACCGAACCGGTTTGAATCGAGGAAGCATTAATCACCTGCTCAGCCAGCTCGACAAATTGGAGGTGATCGATCTAACCTTAGCCGACCAAGATTCAACCATAGAATTTTTGGTGCCTCGGGAAGACAACCACACCATTAATCCGCTTATTCCCTACATCAAACAATATCTTCAAAACAAAAAGCATCAAATTACCGAGGTAATTAATTTTGTTCACGATGACCAAATTTGCAAGATGCGACAGCTGTTGCGTTATTTTGGAGAAGAACGCAACCAAGATTGCGGACAATGCGCTGTGTGTCAAAAACCCCACCGCCGCAGCAAGGGAAATTCAAAAACTCACCAAGAGCTTCGTCGCGCAATTTCAGACGCACTTCAACAAGGCGAACTCAACTCAAAAACCCTGGTTTCTCAACTGGATTATAACGAAAAAAACGTGCTTTTTGTCCTCAAACAAATGTTGGATAACGGCGAACTCAAACTCCAATCGGGGGACCGCTATTCCTTGTCTTAAAAATTTAACGCGGCTGTCGTTCAATGAACCGGCCCCTTATGTTGTTCTTAAAATTTACTCCACAATTCTTTAGCCCGATTATACGAATCATACCGTAATGACGACCATACCAACCCAACATCGTTCGACTTCATTATAAAGAAAAAACAGATTTACGGATTTAAAATGCGTTTTTATGAATTTTTATCTAAAACCAATACAGAAAAACACAACTTATACTGTTTAAATTAATTAAAAAATAAGCCTCAAAGGGCTGAATATTTCTATTCGGCTTTCTATATTTGCGGCGATTAAATTTTTGAATCCTCCAACTTAGTTTAGAACGGTTTATATGAGCAAAGGCAAATCCAGTTTCTCAAGACGACGCAAATTGTTGCAATTGCGCAACCAGATTTCTCCGTTGGTACTGAATCCTTTTGTATTTACCCGGTCCTTTTTCACTTGGGTTATTTTGGGACTCATTTGTGGAGTGGTCACCGGTTTGTACTGGACGCTGATTGCTTATTTAATGGAATTTACCCATGAATATTTCAATCACGGCTGGGCCATTGTGGCCTTGATGGGAACCGGCGGATTAATTATCGGACTTATCATTCATTTTTGGGGCGATCCGGGAGAATTGGATATCGTGGTCAACAACGTGCGTTTCAACGGTGGTAAATTAGACACCCGCAACAACATTCCCATGGTCATTACCTCAGCACTGGGCATCGGAATAGGAAGTAATGCCGGTCCGGAAGCGCCCATGGTGCAAGTCAACGGTTCCATAGGCTCCTGGTTTGCCAAAAAATTGAGGCTAAAAGGCAATAATTATCGTTCCTTGAGTATCGCCGGAATGGCAGCAGGATTTACCACCATGTTTGGTTCTCCACTCGGTGGAAGCCTGTTTGCTCTGGAAATTATGCACCACAAAAGAGTAACCCAATATTACCGGGCACTGCTTCCCGCCTTTGTCACCGCCGGAACCGCTTATATCATCTTTCAACTCATCACCAGCATGGGCATCCAACCGGTTTGGAAATTGCCTTTTGATTTTCATTCCAGTGAAGGCGTGAGCGACCTTTTATGGGGAATTGGCTATGGGGTCATCGGTGCTTTAATCGGCTGGTTGATTGTTTGGGCATTTCGCTCTATGGAAAAAGGATTTAAAAAAGCCAAACTCCCCTTTTATATTCAAACCGCTCTCAGTGGAATTATTTTGGGAATTTTGGGTTGGAAATTTCCGGTCACCCGATACTTTTCTCACTTTGAAGTCAATGTACTTTTAGAAAATTCTTGGGTAATTTCTGCCTTAGTGGCCATCATCTTGGTTAAAATATTTAGCATGACCCTAACCGTTACTTCAGGTTGGCGAGGAGGGTTTATCGTGCCCATCTTCTTTATTGGCGCCACCTTGGGAATGATCATCTATCAAGTTTCTCCCGAATACCAAAACCTTGGCTTAGCCGTGGTGTGCTGTATGGCCGCCGTAAATGCCTGTGTCACTCGAACCCTGTTGAGCAGCGTTTTGTTGGTGGCCACCCTAACCGGATATGCCCTAATTCTCCCCATTCTCTTTGCAGGGCTTACCGGCTTCTTTTTGGCGCCCAAATCTCCTTTTATTGCGGCCCAATTGGACAAAGAAAAATCTTTAAATGAAGAGGAATCCCCAAAAAAACAAGGGAGATGATTCTTATACCAAAATGATTTAAATTTTAGTCTAATATAATACTGTTTTTAATGGTATAATACCGTGGGTACAAACTAATAGTGCAATGAGACGTAGTCGAAATTGGACTATATAATTTGTCCGTACGGTATTAAAACAACAATTCTATCTCGCTTAAAATCAGGGAGATCATACTTTTTTAGCTGAATTTCAATATATTTTTTAAATAATTTTATATATTGAACCTAATTCATTGAGTTCATTTAAACTTTTAGAATTGAAGCGAAAAATAACGTTTCTGTTTCGAATGATGCTTTTTTATACACTGAATTGCTATAGCATAAAGAAAAGCAAGACAGGAAATAAAAAATCGTATTTTCAGCTGATAAATAGAAAGTTTAAATGAACTATTACTAACTTGTAAGACGGTTTATTTCAGTTATGAAGAAAAAAGAAGAAGCTGCTTCAAAAAGGATTGAAAGTGCACAGGATGAACATTTCCAAGCGCTATCATTTGGATTCAGAATAGCGCAAGGGCTTCGAAACGGAGTAGAAACCCACCGCCTAAAAGCTTATGCCGATTGGTTTTTTGAAAACTATCTCCTGCCTCACCTCGAAATAGAAAAAGAATACCTCTTCCCTATTTTGGGATTGGAAAATGTGAGGGTAAAAAAAGCTTTGGCCAATCACCGCCGACTTTTGAGGCTTTTCAACAACACCGATGAAGTGTATAAATCTTTAAACCGCATTGAAGATGAAATTGGGCGCTACATCCGCTTTGAAGAGCGAATTCTTTATAAACAAATTGAAGAAAAAGCATCTGTTGAACAATTGAATAAAGCCCGAGAGCAGTTTAAAAAATTGAGTGTACCGGAACATCCTTGGAAAGACAAGTTTTGGGAATCTTAAGAACGAAATCACTTGTTTAATGGAGATTTTTAATTTCTATAATTGACTTGAATAAATAGCATAACGCAAATGAAAATAGACAAACCAGATGGTGCCATTCCCATCTCCGTGAACTTGGGGTCAAACCCTGAATCGGGAAGCGGAGCCACCCAATCAAGGCATTCAAAAAAACGCATTTTATACATCAGTATTCTGGCGGTTATTATTGCGGCTTGCATCAGCGTAATTTCATACTACCTTATAGAATTTATCAACCTGCTGACCAATATTTCCTTTCACGGACAATTTTCTTTTGACCACGCAACTCCGGCCGGAAACAGTTTGGGACTTTGGGTCATTCTCATTCCGGCCATCGGCGGCTTGATTGTAGGCTTAATGGCGCTATACGGCTCTCGCGGAATCCAAGGACACGGCATCCCGGAAGCCATGGAGCAAATATTGACCAACAAGAGTAAAATAGACCCCATCATCACCTACCTCAAACCCATTGCTTCGGTATTTGCCATTGGAACCGGTGGTCCTTTTGGCGCTGAAGGCCCCATTATTTCTACGGGGGGTGCGCTGGGTTCTACCTTGGGGCAAATTCTAAAAATTTCAGACAACGAACGCAAAATTATTTTAGCAGCCGGTGCAGCAGCCGGTATGGCCGCTATCTTTGGCACGCCCATCGCCGCTATTTTCCTTTCGGTAGAATTACTCCTGTTCGAGTTTTCACCGCGCTCGCTGATCCCTGTAGCACTGGCTTGTGTAACCGGTGCCGCAGGACACCAAATATTCTTTGAATCGGCGCCCTTTTTTGTGATGGACCACTTGGCCATTCCCACCCCGGATGCCCTGGCCATATATAGCTTTTTAGGCCTGGTTGTCGGTGTGCTTTCCATCGGAGTGACCAAGTTTACCTATTTTGCCGAGGACATGTTTAACAAAATCCCCATTCACTTTATGTGGTATCCCGCCATTGGTGGATTGGTAGCCGGGTTGGTGGGCTATTTTTATCCCAATACCTTAGGTGTCGGCTATGATAATATTCGCAATTTATTAGCCGGTTCTTTGCCGCTGCACATTATCTTCGGACTCTGCCTAATGAAGTTTATCTCCTGGTCCATTTCCCTCAGCAGTGGAACAGCCGGCGGAACCTTGGCTCCATTATTCATCATTGGTGGAGCCAGTGGCAGCTTAGTCGGACTCTTTTTGATGGAAATATTCCCCGATGTAGCCCTCTCCTTACCCATGTGTGCCCTGCTGGGCATGGGCGCTATGTTTGCCGGTTCGTCGCGAGCAGTATTGACCTCCATCGTTTTTGCCGTCGAAACCACCGGGCAGGCCAATGCCTTGCTCCCCCTGTTAGCCGCTTGTTTTGCCGCTTATTTTATTTCTTTTATCCTCATGAAAAACACCATCATGACCGAAAAAATTGTGCGTCGCGGAGTGAGGGTACCCGATTCCTACGAATCGGACGCTTTAGCCAGTATGAAAGTTGGACATTTTGTAAAATCAGACAGCTTTGCCATCAGTGCAGACAGCACCATTGGCGACGTCCGCGAGTGGCTTTATAAACACAAAGAATATAAAAGCAACTATTTTGTGGTTTCTCGAGAAGATGGAAAGTTTGTTGGCATCATGAGCTCTTCAAGCCTGTTTAGTGAACATCGAGATGAAGACAGCCCTATTGAACCGCTGGTTAAACGCAAGAGCATTTTCATTTCCAAAGAAGACAATGTTAGACTGGCTGTCGAGATTATGGCGACTGAAGACATTGACGTTCTTCCGGTAGTTGACCGCAAGAAAGGCAATCAAATTATAGGGGTTTTGGGATACCGTGATGTCATCAAAAGTTACCGCGAAGTCATGCAGGAAAACCAAGAATTGGCCCCGGATATTTCTTTGAGACGCAGGACCCTCGGAATTCTCAGAAAGGGCAAAAAATTTAAACAAGAGGAAAAAGAATAATTTGTAGCTCGTTTGGCTATAAGCTACCGATTGCGCCCTTCTTCATCGGGATACAATTTCCAAACCTCATCGCTTTGATACACCTGTTTGGTATCGACATCCAAAGCCGATAAAGTCCCCGTAAAAGCTGCCCCGGTATCCACATTCCACAGGTTTAGGGCTTGCACCGGTTTTGTTTCCCCAATTCTTATGGTGGGGGTATGTCCAATAAATATTTCTTTAAAGTGGGTAAAGCGTTTGGGATAAAAAAGACTCCTCTCATCCAAATGCTTGTCTGTTGCCAATGCTGTTTCCCACAAAGTACGATCCCAGTAAAAAATATAAGCATAATACTCCTGTTCAGGACCGTGCATATTGATAAAGCCGGCGTGCAAAAACAAGCGGTTTTGGTCATCGATATGGTAATTTTGCAGGTGTTCTAAAAAATGCCGGTGCTGCTTTATTGTATTGGGGCTACAGTTTTCATAGGCTTTTAAGGTAGATGCTCCACCGTGACGAAGCCACAGCTTATTTTGTTTTCTTGTCTTCAAATATTCCGTAAACAACGCATCGTGATTACCGCGAATAAATATGCAATTATGGGTTTTGCTCAGCGCTATCAACTTGTCGATTACCGTTTTTGATTCACTCCACCCGTCTACGTAATCTCCCAAGAAAATGAGCTTGTCTTCAACTGTGACGCGAGCGCGATTCAAAACCTGTTCCAACGCTTTATAGCCGCCGTGAATATCACCAATAACCAAAGTCCTTTTGTCCATAAACCAAACATAGGCTTTTATAGAGAAAACAGCAAAAAGCATCAATTATACCAAAATGAAATATTAATTAGTCCAATATTTATGTCTAAATTCCAAATCTCTTCGTTAAAAATACTCGCCATAGCTATGGCTATGACTGCGTTTTTTGCCTTGACCTTTGAAATTTATCCTATAAATCTTTAGACCAATTTATAAATCACTTTGGTATTACTCCCTTATTTTAAAATTCCGTTTTTTTAGGAATTGCGTTTGAGCTTTTCCTTTAGCCGTCTTTTTCGGTGGAATTTTTCTTGAAATTTTTCGGTTGCTGCCCACATATCGTGAAAAACGCGGTCAGAATCTGCTTTAATTAACCGCGCGTATTCCCGACTCATTTCAAGCACCATATACTTATCGGGAGTCAATCTGGAAAAATTTTTGATGCGCTGCTCATAAGTCATTTTTTCGTGAAATTGCATGCGGTTGAGGTCGACCAAATAAAAATCATATCTGTTTTCAGGCTGACTAATAATGAGCGTGTTACCCGGAGAGTGATCCAAAAACTCCACCCCGTTTTCATGAAGTTGAAAAGTAAACCGAGTAAACTGTTTTAAGATTTCATAGCGATTGGGAAAGCGTTCGTCATGCACCAAATCGCGGTAGGTAAAGTCATACGTTAAGTGTTTGCAGACATAGTAACTCTTTCCAAAAAGGAGGCCCGAATCTTCTTGAAAATAGGCAATGGGCTCCGGGGTTTTGATTCCGCATTCCAACAAAAACAACGCATGCTCAAAAGAGCGTCTGGCTTTACTCTTTCTAAAATAGCGATAAGCAATTTTATTTACGGCGTTGGGAATCTTAAAAGATTTGATATTAATGAGCTCCCCTTCCAAATCAAATAACTTTAAGGTATTGCGTTTGGGGTCGCCATAAATTTCTCCCTCATTTCGAAAATTATCGATAAAATGAGTCAACTTTGATTGATAAGCCTTATATTTCTCTGAAAATTGGGAATGCATAAGGGCAAAAATACAATAATATTTTTGTAAAGTTGTGCATTAATTCGGGGTTTAAGTCATGCGAAAGAAATTCAAGATTGCCTTCCTATACCTGGATGACATCCATCAATTGCTGCACTTTGTGGGGCCGGCCATCGAATTGGCCAAGACAGAGGAGGTCAAGTTGATTACTTATCCCGGCGAGCACCGTTTCCTCTACAAAACCATTAAGAGGCTCGGGGGCGACAAAAGCTTGGTAGAACAACGAAAAACCAAAGCTTTTAGGGCTTTTACCGACAAGCTTAAAAGTCGAAAAAGACCCAGAATCAGTTTTTGGATTAAGAAAAACAAAAACCACCTGCTTCGCGAATATGACGCCTTGGTTTTTCCGGATTATTATCACCACTATATCCATCGGGATCGCGGTATTAAAGACAAACCCAAATTGATTTATATTTCTCACGGGGTTTCCGGTCATGCCTATGCCTACCGAAAAGATATTCTCGATTTTGACAGCTATTTGCTCTGGGGTGATTATGTAATCGAACATTTAAAAAAGCTCAATCGTTTGCCGGCGCATCATGCCAAAGTGGGGTATCCAAAGTTAGATGCGATTCCTAAAAAACAAAAAGCGATTTCCTTTAAAAACAATCGCCCCACAGTTCTGTACAATCCTCATTTTAAACCCCTTCTATCTTCTTGGCACACAAAAGGCTTGGGCGTTTTGGATTATTTCTACAACCAAACTAAACCACGTGGTTTAGTTTCTTGAAGAGAAGTTCCACTTGCCAGCGTTTTTTGTACAATAAGACAATCTTTTCAGGTTGTTCGTCGAACAGATTGGTCAAAAA